>JAWKSY010000003.1:0-391656 GCA_041402125.1 Planctomycetota bacterium | reverse complement strand
CGCAGAAGATCGGGCCAGGCGTCACGGCAGTGGAGGACGGCCGGAAGGTCGAGCTCGAGGGCGAGGTCGAGATGCCAGTGCAGCATCTCCTTCTGGTCGTCCGCGTCGCTCGCGTCCCAGTAGTAGTCGAGTCCCGTCTCGCCGACGCCGCAGTAGGCGCCGGAGCGGAGGAGGGCCTCGATCCGCTCCTGGTCCCCCGGCTCCGCCTTCTTCACGTCGCACGGGTGGATCCCCGCGGTCGCGCGCACGTCGGGACGCTCGCGCGCCAGCGCCCCGGCCGCCTCGCTCGAGGCCCGGTCGATCCCGATCACCACGAACGCGTCGACGCCGGCCGCGCGGGCGCGCGCGAAGACCTCCTCGCGATCCTCGTCGAACCGATCGAAGTAGAGGTGCGCGTGCGAGTCGATCATCGCGCCGTCACAGTCCGGAGTACTTCGGCCCGCCGGCGTCGGAGGGGACGGTCCAGGTGATGATCCCGTAGGGATCCGCGATGTCGCAGGTCTTGCAGTGGACGCAGTTCGAGAAGTTGATCTGCATCCGCTTCCGGTCCGAGTCGGCCACGTCGACCATCTCGTAGACCGCGGCGGGGCAGAACTTCTCGCAGGGGTTGCCGTACTCCTCGGCGCACCGCGTCGCGCAGACGTCGGTGTCGGCGATGACGAGATGGCTCGGCTGGTTCTCCTCGTGGATCGCCCCCGCGTTGTAGACGGCGGTCGCCTTGTCGAAGGTCAGCGTGCCGTCCGGCTTGAAGGCGGGCTCGGCCGGGAGCTCGCCGCGGCGGCGCATGGCCTTCGCGTCGGTCTCGAGGGGCAGGCGGTCGCCGAAGATCTTGCCGCCCAACATCATCGCGAGGTTCGAGACGAAGCCGCCCAGCATCAGGCCGCGGCCGTGGAAGTGGGCGCGGTAGTTCCGCGTGCCGTAGAGCTCGTCGTGGAGCCAGGACTCGCGGAACCGCTTCTCGTAACCCTCGAGTCCGGCGGCGGAGACGTCATCCGCCGCGAGCGCGTCGGCGATCGCCTCGGCGGCGAGGAGTCCCGACTTCATCGCGGTGTGGATGCCCTTCAGGCGCGCGATGTTCAGGAGGCTGCCGCTGTCGCCGAGGATGAGGAAACCGTCACCGTGCGATCGCGGGCGCGAGAAGAACCCGCCCTCGGGCACCGTCTTCGCGCCCGCCTTGACGAGGGTGCCGCCCTCGAGGAGACCGCGGAGCAGGGGGTGGGTCTTCCAGCGCTGCATGGTGGCGTGCGGATCGAAGTCGGGATTGCCGCCGTCGAGGGCCGACACGAAACCGATCGAGACCCGGGTGTCGGACATGCCGTAGACCCAGGAGCCGCCGTAGTGGCGGGACTTCAGGGGCCAGCCGGCCGTGTGCCAGACCTCGCCGGCGCCGATGCGGCCGGCGGGGACGTCCCAGATCTCCTTGATGCCCGTGCCGTAGACCTGGGGGTTCTGACCCTGCAGGCCGAGCTTCTCGACGAGGGACTTGGTCAAGGAGCCCCGCGAGCCCTCTCCGAAGACGGTGACGCGGGCCATGATGTCGGTGCCCGGCATGAAGGCCCCGGTGGGGTTGCCCTCCCGGTCGACCCCCATGTCGACCGTGCGCACGCCGACGACGCGGTCGCCCTCGTAGAGGATCTCGTTCCCGGGGAAGGCCTCGGCGATCATCACGCCGAGCTCCTCGACCTTCTCCTTCATCCAGGCCACGACCTTCGAGAGACTCACGACGTAGTTGCCGTGGTTCTTGAGGGGGCCGGGGACGAAGGGGAACTTCGTGGCGCCGGTCTCGCTGAGCTGGAAGACCTTCTCGGTCGTCACCTCGGCGTCGACCGGGCACTCGCGGGCCCAGTCGGGCCCGAGGAGCTCGGCGATCGCCCGGGGATCCATGATCGCGCCGGAGAGGATGTGATCCCCGACGGTCTGGGCCTTCTCGATGACCGCGATCTCGGCCTCGCGACCCTGCTCCTGGAGCATCTTCGCGAGTTTCCAGGCGGCCGCCAGGTTCGCGGGGCCGGCCCCGACGAACAGCACGTCGACTTCGAGTTTCTCTCGTTCCATGCCGGATCATAACGGCGGAGGGAAGGAGGCCGAAGTGCCCGGCCCGGGAGGTCCCGGAGGGCCGGCTTCCCTCGCTTGATGGGGGGGGCGGACGCCCCTATCATGGCCCGCCGCGACCGGGGGCCCGCCCCCGGATGCGACGCGGTGGCGTGGCCGAATGGTTAGGCAACGGATTGCAAATCCGTGTAACCCGGTTCGATTCCGGGCGCCACCTCTTCCCGCGAACCCGGAGGACGGTCTCCCATGACGGCCTGGCTCCAGTTCGGCGCGGGAATCCTCCTCCTGCTCTTCGGAGCGGAGGTCTTCGTCCGGGGCTGCATCGCCCTGGCCTTCCGGATGAAGATCTCGGCCACGACCATCGGCCTCACGGTGGTCGCGCTGGGAACCTCGCTCCCCGAGCTCGTGATCGGCCTGACCGACGTCTCCCGCGAGGGCGGAGGCGACGTCGCCGTGGGCGGCATGGTCGGCTCGAACTTCTTCAACCTCGGCGTCGTCCTGGCCATCGCCGCCATCATCCACCCGGTGCCGGTCCGCAACCGGACGGTGGTCCTCGAGTATCCCTTCATGCTCGCGGCGGCGCTCCTGCTCTACGGCCTCGTCCGACTCGACGGCGGCGGGGGGCTCCTCGACGCTCTCGACGGCATCGTGCTGCTGGGCGGGGCCGCGGCCTTCGTCCTCTTCCTCGTGGTCCGCGCCCATCGCGATCGACGCGCCGGGGTCGTCTCGGAGGACGACGGCGACGTGCCGCCGAGCCGCCTGAACGTCCCCTGGATCGTCGCCTTCATCGTGGCCGGTCCGATCATCCTCAAGATCGGCGGAGACTTCGCCCTCGAGGGGGCGACCGCGCTCGCGCGCCAGTGGGGCTGGAGCGAGTTCACGATCGGCCTGACCGTCGTCGCCTTCAGCACGAGCGCCCCCGAGCTCTTCGTGTCCGGCGTCGCGGCCCTGCGGAAGAACGCGGCCGTCGCGCTGGGCAACGTCGTCGGCTCGAACGTCTTCAACTTGACGCTCGTCCTCGGAAGCGGCGCGCTCATCCATCCGATCCCGGTGGCGGCGCAGGTGGTGTCGCGCGACCTCCCCTGGATGATCGGCATCACGCTCCTCGTGCTGCCGCTCATGCTCGGCGGTCGGACCATCGGTCGCCGCGACGGCTTCCTCCTCGCCGCGACCTTCGGCGCCTACTACACGCTGGTCTTCATGCAGTGAATCCGGAGGAGGTTTGCCCTCCGTCGTCGCTCGGCGGCATGGCGAACCGACTTCCGTCCGTCGCGGCGCGCGATCGCGCCCGAGCGCGGCGCGCTCCCGGCGATATTCCTTGCCCCTGACGGGGCCACGATCCCATACTCCGGGTTCGCTCCGACCGGCCGCCGCGACCCGCCGCGGCCCCTTCCCGGACACTCAGGGGTAGATCCAAACCATGCGACTCGTCATCTTGTCCGCGTCGGTCCTCCTCGCCTTCTCGCTGTCCCTCGCGGCCCAGGTCTGTCCGAATCCGACGCCCTTCGGGTTCGACGGATTGAACGGCAACGGGACGCCGAATCCCGACAACCAGGCGATCCTGAACGTCTTCACCCTCGAGGACTCCTCGGATCCGGTGAACGGCGACAACACGGCGCACGCGGGCCTGCTCGAGCCGATCTCGGTCCAGTTCGCGGACGCTCGCGTGCCGGCGGGCTCGCCCTTCACGCTCAGCTTCAGCCTCGGCGTCGTGCCGAGCGGGATCTCGAACCCGGCGACGATCGACGGCACGGTCTGGCTCGACATCGCCAACCCCCAGAACATCTACACCCTGATCGACGGACTCGCGCTGGGCGGCGGACCGCCGAACCCCTTCGGAACGACGGCCGGGCCCGATCTCGCCAACGCCTTCTTCCTGAACACCGGCAACGACGCCAACATCCTGAACACCTGCTTCACCGTGCAGGCGATCGTCCTCGATCCCGCGGCCCCGGCGCCGTTCTTCCTCGCGCTCTCCAATCCGGTCGCGCTGGGGATCCGGCCCGGCATCCGGTCGGTCACTCCCAGCCTCGCGCCCACCGGCACCGCGGTGCAGATCTCGGCCGGCGGAGCCGCCGCGGGCGGCGGCGACACGGTGATCTTCCAGCCCGGGCTCCCGACCGGGACCTTGCCGGGCGGCCTCGCCAACGTGCCCGCGGGCTCGGTCTCCGGTCCGGTCGACATCATCCTCGGCGGGGTCGCTTCCGTGCCGAGCGACGACGGGATCTCCGACTGGCTGGCCGTCATCGACCAGACCCTCCAGCCCGGCCCGGCGATCCTCACGCTGACGCCGGATCCCATGATCCCGCTCCTGAACTCCAGCCGGGCGACCGGATTCGGCACCCTGCCGACCGCGGGCGGGTCGCACACCTGGGCCGTCTCGCTCAATGCGGGCGACATCATCGACATCGAGGTCTACAACACGGACGCCGCCCTCCAGACCATCCTCCCCGGCTTCGGCAGTGCGGTGGATCCCTTCGCGACGAGCGGCTTCGATCCCTCGGTCACGCTGCAGGTGGCGGGCAACCCCGACCAGCTCGTCTTCGACACCTCGATCGGTCCCCAGAACCTCCACTTCGACGACGACTCCGGGCCGAAGAACAACGCGCGACTCCGCTGGCAGGCGCGCTACACCGGCACGTACAACATCCTCGTCACGGACTCGAATCCCGCCGCGTTCGTCAGCGGTGAGTACATCCTCAACCTCCGCGTCCAGAGCGGCGTGCCGGCCGTGGTCGGGTTCCAGAACACGAGCGCGGCTCGCGTCAACATCGCGGGCCAGGGGACGAACGCGGTCGTCGTCGCACCGGGAGTCCAGGTCGGCGGCAACTACTCCGTCATCCTCTCGCCGAAGGCCGGCGCGCCCTTCACCGAGACCCTGATCGCGAACACGATCATCGCCGCGCCGGGCCTCCTGCGCTTCACCGTCCCGACGTCCTCCTCGCTCGACATCGGTCTCCACCAGGTGCGGATCCGCGACAACCTCACGCTCTACGAGGGCCTGAACTGGGACAACTCGGTCTTCTCGCCCGCCGACGGCGTCCTGCCGGATCTCCTCTGCATCCGCGGGCTGAACGTCCAGACGGCGACGGCGGCGACGGCGATCGGCGGGGCGGCCCAGATCGCGAGTCTCAACGCGGAGAGCGTCGTCTTCGGTCCCACGACCGCGGGCGCCCTGGGCAACGGTTTCGTCCGGGCAATGGTCCCGAGCGCGCCCTGGTCGATCCTGTACGCCGAGGCGCTCGCGATCGACTCGACCTTCCCCGATCTCTTCGATTCGACCTCGCAGTTCCTCTCCGCCACGGGTGGGGTCGGGACGGGCATGTACAACCCGATCATGAACGTCTTCTACCCGAACCTCCTGATCTCGGGCCCCTACAACGACAACGACGGGATCGTGCCCTCGCCGCTCTTCCCGAACCCGATGGGCATCGGGCGGAACGCGGCCCTGATCGACTTCCAGGCGGCGCCGGCCAACCCGACGGGCGGCAACTTCCTGTTCCTCGTGCGCGAGAACATCATCACCGGCACGCAGGCGTCCCACGCCTGCCTCGTGAACATCGTCGCCAAGTGAGCTGAAGCGCGCTCGCGCGCGATCCCGGCGAGACGCCGCCCGGCGCGGCTCCGGACGCCGCCGTCGCCCCTCGAACTCGAGGGGCGGCGGCGGCGTTCGCGGCGGCGGGGGTGTCCTCGGGGACGCTCAGCGAGCGACGGGGCGGAGGACCAGGACGCGCCGGGTGTCGCTCTCGATCTCGACGTCGAGGCGCCACTCTCCGTGGAGAACGTCGCGGAGTCGCTCGACCCGCGCCATGCGGCGCCGGCTCTCCGCGCCGCGGAGATCGCGATGGTGGGAGAGTCGTCGGGCGACGCGCTCGGCGACGAGCGCGTCGAACTCCCGATCCTCTCCGGGTTCGGGATCGCGGCCGAGGGCGTAGGCGAGGTCCCGTCGGGTCTCCTCCTCGTAGCGGGCGCGCTGGGCGAGGCCCGGCATCCCGTCGCGCGCGATCCGCGTCGCCGCTCCTCGCGACACGAACTCGAGGGCGGCGGGGAGATCGATCCGGGCCCGCAGGACGGCCGGCCGAGGACTCGACGGCCTCGCCGGTGCTCGCCCTTCCGCGCCCTCGTCCGACGGCCAGGCGCGGTCGGGGATCCGGACCTCGACCGCGTCGGCGGAGAAGAGGAGGCGCCAGGGCGCCCCGCGGACGTCGGGACCGGCGAAGCGGGGCACCGCGAGGACGTCCTCCGCGGCGTCGTCGGTCGCGCGGAGTTCCGGCCAGCTCCGGCGGAGTTCGCGCCAGGCGGCCAGTTCCTCCGGCGCGGCGGGAAGGTCGAGACGGAGGTCGGGCTCGAGGGAGGTCGCGTCCGTCGGGATCGCGACGGCGATGCGCACCGGCGGAGCGTCCGTCGCGGTCAGGATCCCGAGCGGCGGCGGCCGGAAGCGCTCGGTCAGCCAGGGGGTGACGAGCGGGCGGGGCGTTCCGTCGGGTCCGAGGAGGTCCTCCGACGCCCGGGCTCGTTCCTCGAGGTCCGCGTCGGCCGCCTCGGCGAGGCGATGAAGCGCCTCGCGGGGGCGGAGGGCGACGACCGCGGTCGCGAAGGCGCCCCCGAGCGGCGGCGGATCGGGGAGGAGGCGGCCGAGGGCGCGCGAGGCGAAGCTCGCTCGCAGCCCCGACTCCCCGTCCTCCCCCCAGACGAGCACCGGTTCGGCATTCGCATCGAGTGCGATCAGCCGCGCCAGGGCGCGGCCTCCGACCTCCGTCAGGAGCCCGCGGAGGACGGGTGAGAGCTCGGCGGCCAGGCCCGATGAGAGCCGGGCCGAGAGCAGCCCCCGGGCCGGCGGCGGGGCGAGGGCCGCGGGAGCCGGGCCGCGATTGGACCCTTCGAGCCGCGCCACGAGCGCGTCGCCCTCGCGACGGATCTCGAGGGGCGGAAGCGGTCGCCAGCCGGCCCGGAACTCCGCGCCGAAGAGTCGCCCCGGCTCGCGGATGAGCAGGCGGCCGGTCGAGGCCTCGGCGCCCGCCCCGGACCGGTTCAGGCGCTCCGCCACGCCCCGCAGGATCGGGGGCTCGAAGGCCCAGGCGAGGGCGAGGCGGTGCGTGAAGCGGCGGGGACGCCAGGCGACGACGAGCCGCCGGAAGGGGAGGGGACGCCGCGCGTCGGGGGAGCGCTGCCCGGGGTCGAGCGCGGCCTCGTCGACGGCGGCCGCCCAGGTGACCGCCAGCTCGCCCTCCAGGAGCCCGGAGAACCCGGCCCCGGGTCCTCGATCGGCGAGGAGGTCGCCAAGGCCCGCCGCGACGCGGCCCAGCGCGTCCTCGCCCGCGAGCGCCCCGAGGAGCGCGGCGCCCGGGCCCTCCCGGAGCGGCTCGACGAGCGTCTCGAGGTCGCGGGTCGCGAGCCGGAGGTCGGCGGGACCGGCCCCGAAACCGTCGAGTCCGGGGGGCCCGCCGCCGCCGAACCCGGGCCCGAGAACGAGGATGGCGGAGGTCGCGACCCCGATCATGCCGAGAAGACAGAGGCGGATGCGCGCGGTCATGGCGTTCCGAATCGTTCCGAGGGGTTCGCGAGGAGGGTGATTATGCCCTCCGGGCCGCTCGCAATATCACCGTGAGATGGTATATCCTACTTCACGGGAAGGGTTTTCGACCAGCGAGGGGGTCACGAGCACCGACCCTTGCCGCGTCGTTTCGCAGGGCTCGCGCCCCAACGAAGGCGGGATGAAGATGGCGGATACCGTCGAGAAGAGCGGCGAGGAGCACCTCGGTCGAACCTACCAGGGCGAGATCGGCAGCTACCGCATCCTCGAGATCATCGGCGCCGGCGGCATGGGCGTCGTCTGCCTCGGCGAGACCGAGGGGACCGGCCGCCGGGTGGCGGTGAAGTTCCTCCACCGCGACCTGGCCAGCGAGAGCGATTCGTCCCGCGAGCGCTTCGAGCGCGAGATCAAGGTCCTCCGCGACCTCAAGGCTTTCCGCGGCGTGGTCCAGATCGAGGACGTCGGCCGCGCGCCCGACGGCTCGATGTTCCTGGTGATGGAGTTCATCACCGGGCGCCCGCTCAACGACATCATCGAGGAGAACCCCAAGGGTCTCCCCCAGATGCGGGCGGTCCAGATCGTCATCGAGATCCTCATCGTCCTCGAGCCGATCCACCGGACGAAGAAGTTCATCCACCGCGACCTGAAGCCCCACAACATCTGCCTCTACGAGGACCCGCTCAACGTCCGGCTCCTCGACTTCGGGCTGTCGAAGCCCTTCCAGGAGGGGTCGGGCTACGAGCGCGTCACGCGCAAGAAGGGCGGCAAGGCGGGCGAGATCCCGGGTTCGCCGCACTACATGCCGGAGGAGCAGTTCCTCCGACCGAAGGAGGTCGACCGGCGCACGGACCTCTACGCGGTCGGCATCATCCTCTACGAGCTCCTCGCCGGAGTGCCGCCCTATCGCGGGATCTACCTCCAGGAGATCCTGAAGCAGCACCGCGACAAGGAGCCGCCGGCCATCGATCAGACGGTCGACGGCGGGCCGCTCTCCTACCGCCTCTGGAGCGTGATCGAGAAGTCCCTCGCCAAGAAGCCGGACTCCCGCTACCAGACCGCGACCGAGTTCCGCGAGGCGCTCGAGGACGTCCTCAAGTACCTCATCAAGCGCGAGCAGCCGAAGAAGTCGATCGACAACCGCTACCGGATCCTCCGCAAGGTGGGCGAGGCGGAAACTCCGAGGTCTTCGAGGCCGAGGACCTCATCGAAGGCGGCTCCGTCGCGCTCAAGATCGTCAAGGCCGGCAGCAGCGACTGGGACGAGGAGACCCTCGTCAACGAGGCCGATCGCGCGCTCAACCACGACAACATCGCGAAGATCACGGATTTCGGGCTCTTCGAGAGCCGACCCGCCCTGGTGATGGAGTTCATCCCCGGCGGAACCGTCGCCGACCTCGTCAAGGACTACGGCGAGGACGGCCTGCCCGAATCGGCCTTCTTCCGCATCGTCATCGACGTCTGCAAGGGCCTGCACCACGCCCACCAGGCGAACATCGTGCACCGCGACGTGAAGCCGGAGAACATGCTCCGGACGCTCGACGGGCGCATCAAGATGGCCGACTTCGGCATCGCGAAGCGCTTCGAGTCCTCCGAGACCGGAGACGTCGGCTCGCGCAACACCGTGATGGCCAAGGGCACGGCGCCCTACATGTCGCCGGAGCAGTGCGATCTCGAGGGACGGGTCGACCGACGCGCCGACGTCTACTCGCTCGGTTGCGTGATGTACGAGATGCTCACCGGGAAGCCGCCCTTCACCGAGGGCATCCTGCTCCTGCAGCACCTCCAGAACGATCCGCCGCCGCTGCTCGTGAAGGGCGACTACAAGAACCCGGACGAGATCTGCCACATCGTCGAGCGCTGCATGAAGAAGCGCAAGGACGAGCGCTACCAGTCCATGAAGGAGCTCGCGCAGGACATCGTCCGCGTGAGCAAGCTGCAGCCGCAGAAGAAGACCCACAAGGCGGTCGTCATGGACACGGGGGCGGACACCCTCGGCAGCGAGCAGCGCAGGGGCGGGACCTCGACGAACGACGCCGTTCCGGTCCCGATGCCGCCCGCGAACCGCGGGATGAAGATCGCGCTCGTCGTGATGCCGCTCCTGCTCGTCCTCGCGGTCGCCGGCTTCTTCGCCTTCCGCGAGAAGCCGGTCGATCCCGGCCCGGCGCCCGATCCGAACCGGGGGAACGGCGAGGTCGTCGTGGATCCCGCCCTCGAGAAGGCGCGGACCCTGGCGGAGGAGATCGACGCCCTCGTCAAGAAGGACGATCTCGCCGCCCTCGCCGCGATCGACGTCAGCCCGCTCGAGGGTGAGAACGTCCAGTCGGCGCGCGACCAGGCCCTGGCCAGTCTGCGCGACTATCGCTCCCCGCGGCTCCAGGTGAAGGGCTTCGCCGATCCGGCCGCCCTCGTCGCGCACGGCGAGTTCGTGGGACGTCTCGGCGCCGTCGTCGCCGGGATCGACCCGGACGACACCTTCGCGAAGGAGGCGGCGGCCTACGCCGCGGCCGCCGCGAAGGCCCCCGCGGCGATCGTGCGCGAGAAGGGTCTCGCCCGGCTCGACGAGGCCTGGCTGGCCGAGATGGAGGGACAGCGCGACTTCCTGAAGCGCGTCTTCTGCGACCCCTTCATCCTCAGCGAGTTCGCGGACGGCCAGCGGACGGCGGTCCTGCGCGAGAACGTCCGCGGCGTCGCCGCTCGCCTCGCCGAGGCGGCGACGTCCGAGACGGGGCTCGACGAGGCCACGCGCGCCACCGTGGCGAGCGTCGTCGGAGACCTCCGACGCAACGCGCTCCGCCTCGAGGAGATGCCGGGCCTGCTGGAGGCCGCGCGCGCCTACTGCGTCGCCCGGCTCGAACGGGCGACGACGCTCGACGAGCTCGTCACCGTCGCGAACCGCGATCTCCAGCCGATCCTCTCGCTCGCGCCGCGTCCCCCGGCTTCGGTCTTCGACCTGCTCGATCTGGCTCGTTCGCGCCTGACCGACGAGGGCGAGAAGGCGAAGCCCGGCGAGTTCGACGAGGCCGCGGCCCTCGCCGTCGCCGCCCAGGTCGCCGGCCCCGGATTCCGGGATGCGCTGGCGTCGCGCTTCGACGCCGCCGACCCGAGCACCTGGAAGGCCTCGCTCGATGCTCTCGTCAAGCTCGGCTTCACCGCGCCGCGCTTCGCCGAGGAGTACGCCGCCGTGCTCGGCCGGCTCGCGACGCCCGAGCTGAGCTCGCGCCTCTCACAGGACATCCGATCGGACGCGAAGAAGGTCGACGCGGTCCAGCGCTCGGTCAACGGCGTCCTCTCCGAGGTCCCGCGCCTTCCGGCGGATCTCCGCACCCGTCTCTCCGATCTCGTGCCGCGCTTCGAGGGCAGCGTCGACAAGCTCGTCGCCGAGCTGCGCGGGGCGGTGGGCGCCTACGCCGATCGCGATCTCGCGGCGGCCGACGTCAAGGAGCTCGGAGCTCTCCTCGAGCGCCTCCGGGCCTTCGCGGCGAGCCCCGAGAACGAGTTCAACCCGGCTCGCGGCGAGTTCGTGAAGTTCGCGCAGGACGCCCTCCGGCGCTGCGACGAGGCCGGACGTCCGCTCGCGGTCCTCTTCCTCGCCCAGCGCGGCGGATCGCTGGCCGGCGACACGACGTCCTTCGTGCAGCGCGCCGCCCGCCGCTACCTCGACGACGTGGTCAAGGCGGACGCGATCGCCC
Organism: Planctomycetota bacterium; assembly: GCA_041402125.1. GTDB lineage: Bacteria > Planctomycetota > DRQF01 > JAWKSY01. The sequence goes on along the minus strand of JAWKSY010000003.1, from coordinate 380,383 downwards.
GGGCGAGCTACTTCGGTCCCGGGTCCTCGGCGCGCGCCAACCACGCCTGGAGCCAGTCGTCCGAGAACGTCATCGTGCTCGACTTCCGCCTCCCCGAGGTCGATCGCGCGCTCCTCATCGACGACCGCATCGCGACCTTCGCGATGGAGGACGGTTCGACGATCAACCTCCGCGACGGGATGCTCCACGTGGAGACGAGTCCGCGGCAGGCCTTCTTCGCGGACGGCAAGGGGGCGGGCGACGTCGCCGTCCGTTTCCGCGTCGGACTCGGCGCGGACGGCCGCGAGCTGGCGTCGGTCACTCCGGTCCTCGCGCCCGCGGACGCGCCGAACTTCGACGTCGAGGTCCCGCGCTTCCGCCCGGGCAGCGTCCGACTCAACGCCGAGGGAGCGCTGGAACTGGCCGTCGAGGACAACCTCGCGATCGAGGAGGCGCCGCGCGTCCGTCTCGGGGGGCAGGCGCTCGAGCCTCGCGCGCTCGGGGAGGGCAAGTACCGCTGCGATCTCGCCCTCGCGGACGTGGCGGCGGCCCGCAAGGCGGGCACGCCGCGGATCACGGTCGAGCTGTCCGACGCCTTCGGCAACGCCGCCGCGGTCGCGTCGGTGGACGTCTCGGATGCCTACTCCGTCCTCGTCCAGCGGGAACGCGACGGGGTCCGTCGCGACCTCGAGGAGGCCCTCGACGGCCTCACGACGACGACCGGTCCCGGCGGCCTGAGCGGCGTGCCCGCGGTCCTCGACCGCATGCGCAGCCGGCTCCAGGGACTGCGGACGCACGACACCGCCGCCGCCGCGCGCGAGGCTGAATCGGCCGTCGCCCGCCTGACGGCGCGCTTCCGGAGCTGGCTCGCCGGCGAGCCGCGGGGCAAGGAGCTCGAGAGCCGTCGCGACACGCTGATGGCCGCGATCCGCGCCACCGAAGAGTTCGCGCGGGCCGGGGGCGCGACGGCCGCGAATCTCGGATCGCTCCGCGGCGAGTTCGACGATCTCGCGGCCGCCACCGATCCGACGCCGGGCGACCCGACCCCGGTCATTCCCACGCCGGTGATCCCGACCCCGGTCACGCCGACGCCCACGGGACCGAAGTACAACGAGGTCGCGATCAACGTCGCCGGCGTGAACTTCCTCTTCGTGAAGGACGGCCGCGCGCCCTGCTGGCTGGCGGAGGTCGAGATGTCGGCCGGCTTCGCGAAGGCGAACGCGCCGAGCGCGGCCCGCCGGGTCTCGCCCGAGAACCCGAGCGACGCGGTCCCGCTGGTGCCGATCCGTCCCTCTGACGCCGAGGCGCTCATCGACGAGCTCAACTCCCGCTTCGCGTCGCAGCTCGCGGCGAACGGGGAGTGGGGCAAGAAGGCCGGGGTCGCGCTCGAGTTCGCGGTCCCGACCTTCGATCAGTGGAAGACGGCCGGCGAGATGAACGGCGAGGGCCAGTACGTCATCAAGGGCGTCAGCGGTTCGGCGGTTCCGACCGCGCTCAAGTCGCTGCGCAACCTCGGCAAGGGCGAGAAGTGGGCGAGCCGCCTGCTCCCGGTCGACGAGGCCTATCCGGGGCTCTTCCGCGGGCTCGCGGGCAACGCCTGGGAGATGGTGAAGCAGTTCTCGTCGAGCAAGATGTGCGGCGGCAGCATCGCGCTCCTGACCGAGCGGAACGACGCCAAGGACCTCCGGGTCAAGAAGCTCGCCGAGGCCGTCTCCTCGACCTCGCCGAACGAGCTCCTGGGCCTGCGCCTCTCGCTCCAGCCGAAGTAACCGCCGGCGGACACCGGACTCCGCCGCCGGGAGCCGTCCCGGCGCGGAGTCGGCGGCGACGCGCGTCGTCGCTTCCGGTCGTCCCGGTCGCTCGACCGGCGCACCTCGAGGAGCACGCGATGTTCGGATTCCGCCGACGACGCCGGGCGCGACTGCGAGCGACGCCCGTCCCGTCGTCGTGGAACGACATCATCGCGCGGAACGTCCCCTACGTCCGGCTCCTGGACGACGACGAGAGGCGAAGGCTCCTCGGCGAGGTCCGGGTGTTCCTCGACGAGAAGGAAGTCGTCGGCTGCGGCGGGCTCGAGATCACGGACGAGATCCGGGTCACGATCGCCGCCCAGGCCTGCCTCCTGTTGATCGGTCGCGAGTCGGACGTCTATCCGATGCTGGGACGCATCCTCGTCTACCCGCACCCCTATCGCGCGCACACCGTGCGACCGCAGCCGGACGGCACCGTCGTCGAGGGCGAGGAGGGGCGCCTCGGCGAGTCCTGGCACCGGGGAGCGCTCGTCCTCGCCTGGGATGCGGTCGTCGGCGGCGCGCGGGACGTCCACGACGGCCACAACGTCGTCCTCCACGAGTTCGCGCATCAGCTCGACTCGGAGTCGGGGGGGATGGAGGGCGCGCCGCTCCTTCCGGACCGGGCGGCGCTCGCCCGCTGGGCGCGCGTGATGACGGCGGAGTACGCGGAGCTCCTCGACGAGATCGAGCGGGATCACCGGACGGTCATGGATCGCTACGGCGCGACGAATCCGGCCGAGTTCTTCGCGGTCGCGACCGAGACCTTCTTCGAGAAGCCGCGGGCGCTCGCGCGGCGTCACGCCGAGCTGTACGCGTTGCTCCGCGACTTCTACGGGCAGGACCCCGCCCGTCGCTTCGCGGCCGGGACGCCGGACGAAGCCTGACGCCGCTTCGCGATGACCGCGGCGGGCGAGCGAAGGCGCCGTTCGCCGGCCCGCCACGAGAAAGGCCGCCGCGACCGGGGTCGCGGCGGCCTTCTCGGTTCAGGCCCGCTCGGGGCCGCGTCGGATCAGAAGCGGACCTGGATCTGCGCGTAGGCGCCGAAGGCCGGGTCGGTGTCGACCTCCTGGAAGCTGCCGCCGTTCGACTGCTGGATGATGAAGTCGGTGGCGGGGAGGAAGAGCGACACGTTGAAGAAGAGCTCGATCTGCGTGCTGAGCTGCTTCACCGCGTAGAGGTCGAACTCGTGACCGAACTGGCGCTGATCGGTGTAGATGTTGCCGAGCAGCGAGATCGTGAGCGGGTCGTCGAGGCCCGTCGTGTGCTGGCGCACCGCGTAGTAGTACGCGAGACCGACGGTCCACTTGCTCTCGAAGTCGTTGTACTTCAGTCCCGCGTGGAAGACGTGGACGTTGGTCTGCGGGATCAGGTCGAGGTTGCCGAAGCGCGAGGGCGCGCCGTAGCGACCGTGGACCGGCTGGTTGTCGTGCCGCGAGATGAAGAGCGGCGAGAAGCCGGCGTCGTTGGCGGCGTCGGCGCCCTCGGCGAAGTAGTAGCCGCCGTGGATGCGCAGCTCCTTGAGATCGCCGGTGTTGAAGGGCAGGCGCCAGTCCACGAGGACCTCGATGATCCAGGCGGTGAGGTCGCGGTCGTTCTCGGAGGAGCCGAGCTGGATCGCGGACTCGATGCTGGTGTAGAGCGTGCCCTCGTTGTCGACGAGCTCGTCGCTGCGCAGCCAGAGGCCGAGCGTGTTGATGCGACCGCCCAGGGTGGCGCGACCGAAGGCATCGATCAGCGGATCGTTCGCCGAGGTGATGTTGTTCGGCACGTTCACGCCGTTGCCGCTGCGCGCGTTGAAGTAGATGTAGTAAAAGTCGAGCGCGATGCCGTCGAGCGGCTCCATGTCGGAGACGTAGAGGCCGAAGAGCTCGTCCTCGTCACCGCTCGCGCGGAACTGCGCGGAGAGGAGGCTTCCCGTCGTGATGCCGGGCGGGAACTGGCCGTCGCTGGCCGCCTCCTTCGCGTAGAAGACGCTCGCGCTGGCGTTGTCGCCGAGGAAGGGGAGGGGCAGGTCGAGGCGCACGGCGTCGTGGACGGTTCCGGTGTAGAACTCGTTCGTGCCCATGATGAGCTTGCTGCCGTACTTCAGCTCCTGGCGACCGATCTTGAGCTGGAGCCCGTCGATGTGCAGGAGGTTCTCGACGAGGATGTAGGCCTGGTACAGGCGCACGAAATCGAGGTCGTTGTCGCGCGCGGCGAAGTCGCCGATCGAGGCGCCCTGGAAGGACGCGATGCTCTCCGCGGTGTTGTTCGCGGCGCGACCGGCGGACTGGATCTCGAACCAGGTCTTGATCCGGGTCTCGTTGCCGCCGTCCTCCACGCCGTCGCGGAGACCCCAGACGAAGCCGAGGCCGAGGTTGAAGCGGTAGTCGAGGCGGAAGCCGGCGTCGTCGACGTCGTCGAGCAGGTCGGACGCGTTGAAGCGGTAGTCCGCTCGCGTGCGCCACTCGCCGCCCCAGATGACGGCGTCGGCGAAGCCGCTGCCGCCGACGCGCAACACCTTGCCGCCCCAGAGGTTCTGGCCGGGGTTGAGGGCGCCGAGGTCGGCCTGGATCTTGCCGATCTGGGCCGCGAGGCCATCCTCGCCGCCGACCATCCCCTCGATCTCCCCGCGGAGGGCTTGGTTCTCCTCACGGAGCTGATCGACCTCGGCCTTCAGGCGATTGAAGGCCTCCTCCCATCCCTGGCCCGCCGCGGTCGCGCTCGACAGAGCGACGGCGACGGCCACGAACATTGCGTGCAGCACGAGCCTGGACTGAGTCACGGCACTCTCCCGAATCCCCCGCGCCCCCTCGGGGGGCGACGGCTCCACCTCTCTTCTCCCGGAGCCGGAGCCGGCTCCCCGCCGCCGATCCGGCGGACTGCGGCTTCGTACCACGAGGCTCCCACGCTGGCAAGCGCAAAGCCCGCCGCCGGGTCCCCGCAAGATCCCTGATGAGCGCGGCTTAGCGCTTGACGGTCCCCCGGCCACCTCTATATTCGCGGCTGGAGGAAGAGAACCGGGTCGCGCCGGCCGAGGAGGTCATTCGCGCGGTCTTCGTCCCGCGATTCGCTCGCGTGCGGTTCCGTCCCCCGCCAGTTGCCCTGGTCAGCCGCCTTGGGGAGAGAGAAGCGTGCGCAAGACCCTCCGCGAATACAGTCAACTCTGCCTGCTGTTCTTCGGCTTCCTCGCCGGAATCGGCCTCGTCGTGACCTGCGGCGGCGGCGGGAGCGGACTGCAGTCGATCCCGACCTCGACCGCGTCCACGATCTCGTTCGTGCCGATCAACTTCGGCACGGTGACGATTCCCGACAACCCCTTCACCGACGACGTCATCCCCGATCCGCAGATGCTGCCGGTCGGCGTGCCGCCGGTGCTGCGCGGCGTCACGAACGTCCAGGACGCGCTGAACCGCCTGAACGTCGTGCTGTCGCCGGAGCTCTCGCGCGGTTCCGCGCTCAGCCCCGACACGACGCTCGACCTGATGGCGAACGACAACGCGCTGCCGCCGATCATCCGCGAGCCGCTCCCGAACGGGCAGCTCGGTGATCCGGTGACCTTCTCGCGCGCGCTCGGCGATCTGGTCACGACGAACAACCTCTCGGGACCGATCCAGGCCGAGGGACTCCTGACCGTCGTCGATCCGAACGACAACTCGATCGTCTTCGTCGCGATCGGGCCGGACGGCATCACCTACTTCGACCAGGACGGCAGCCTCGCCGATCCCTTCGGCGCGACCTTCACCAATGCCAACGGCCTCGCGACGGTCAACCTCGACGCGAACGGCGGCGACCTGCTCCTCGGCGACGCCGGCGGCACGAACCTCGCGCTGAACGGGAGCACCGGGACCGTGGTCGCCACGAACGGCGCGAACTCCGCCACCGTTGACGGCCCCTCGGCGAGCCTCGGCGCGACCAGCGGCGGCAACGCGGTCGCCGCGAGCGCCGTCAGCGGCGTGATCTCGTCCTCGGACGGCGTCAACTCGGTCGCGCTCGACGGCGTCGGCGCGGCCACCGTGACCGCGGCCAGCGGCGCGAACTCGGTCGCGCTCAACGGCGCCGGCGGCACCGTCGTCGCCACTGACGGCGCGAACTCCGTCACCGTCGACGGCGCCGGCGCGGCCAGCGTCGTCGCGACGGACGGCACGAACACCGTCGCCCTCGACGGCGCGACCGGAGACGTCTCGAGCACCGACGGCACGAACTCGGTGTCGCTGAACGGCGTGGGCGGCGCGACCGTCAACGCGACCGACGGCACGAACTCGGTCGCCATCGACGGCGCCGCGGCCTCCGTGACCGCCACGAACGGCGGCAACTCAATCGTCGCCGACGCCGGTGCGGGCACCGTGACGGCCACCGACGGCACCAACTCGGCCGTGCTCGACGCTTCGGGCATGGTCACCGCCGGCAACGGCGCCGCCGAGGTCCGCCTCAACGGCACGACCGGCGACGCGACCGCGACGGGCGGCATCATCGCCGGCTTCGGCGGGGCGCCCGGCATGGTCTCGCTCACCCCGGGCGGCGACGTGGACGCTTCCGGCACCGTCACCTCCGGCGCCGGCGGAGCGGTCTCGGCCGCTCTGACCGCGGGCGGCGACGTCATCGCGGGCATGGATCCGACGGCGGCCATGGGCAACGTCGGCGTCAAGCTCGGCGGCGCGACCGGCAACGTCGACCTCTCCGGCGCCCTGAACACCGCGGCGCTCAACGCGGCCGGCACGATCACCGCCGGTGACGGCGCGCCGAACAGCGTCGTCCTCGACGGCGCCAACGCCTCGGCGACCGCGACCAACGGCACCAACACCATCACCGCGGACGCGGTGGCGGGCACGGTGTCGGCCACGGACGGCGCCAACTCCGCGACGGTGAACGGCAACGGAACGCTCTCCGCGACCAACGGGACGACCGCGGCCTCGCTCGCCGGCACCGGCATGCTGTCGATCACGGACGGCACGAACACGATCGACGCCGACCTCACGGACGGCACGGTCGAGACCACCGACGGCACGAACAGCGTCGAGCTGGACGGCATCGGCGGCGCCACCGTGACGGCGACCAACGGCACGAGCAGCGTCACCCTCGACGGCGCGGCGGCCACCGTCGTCGCCACCGACGGCACGAACACCCTGACCAGCGACGCGGTCGCCGGCACCGTGATGGCGACCGACGGCGCGAACTCGGCCACGCTGAACGGCAACGGCACGCTCTCGGCGACCGACGGCACGACCGCCGCCTCGCTGGCGGGAACGGGCATGCTGTCGATCACGGACGGCACGAACACGATCGACGCCGATCTGACCGACGGCACGGTCGAGACCACTGACGGCACGAACAGCGTCGAGCTGGACGGCATCGGCGCCGCGACGGTCATCGCGACCGACGGGACCGCCTCGGCCACCCTCGACGGCGCGGCCGGCTCGTTCAGCGGTACCGACGGCGCGACGACGACCGTCTCGGCCTCGGCCGCGGCCGGCACGCTCTCCGCGACGGACGGGACCAACACCGCCACCGTCGCCGCCGCCGGCACCGTGACCGTCACCGACGGCACGAACACCGCGATGATGAACGGCACCGGTAGCGTCACCGCCACCGACGGCACGAACACCGCGATGATGAGCGGCACCGGCAGCGTCACCGCCACCGACGGTTCGAACACCGCGACCCTGTCCTCGACCGCGGTCAGCGCGACGGACGGAACCGCGATGTCCTCCCTCGGAGCGACGGGCCTCGTCTCGGCCACGGACGGCGGCACGAACACGGTGTCGCTCGACGCCGCGACCGCGGTCGTCACCGCGACGGACGGCACGGGAATGGTGACCCTGAACGGATCGACGGGCGTCATCTCGGCGACCGACGGCACGAACACGATCACCCTCGATCCGACCACCGGCGGCATCAACGTGTCGGGCAGCATCGTCGCCTCGACCGGCGCCAACAGCGTCACCCTCGACGGCGCGACCGGCGCGGTCACCGCGACGGACGGCACCAACACGGTGACGATCGCCTCGGCCTCGGGCACCGTGACGGCGACCAACGGCACCGCCTCGGCGACGATCAACGGCGCGACCGGCGTCGTCAGCGCGACCGACGGCGGTACGAACGTCGTCAGCCTCGATTCGTCCACCGCGATGATCACCGCCACGGACGGCACGGGAATGGTCACGATCGACGGCGCGGCCGGAGACGTCGTCGCCTCCGGTGACGTCGTCGCCGCGAGCGCGGGTCGCGTCGCGGTCGAGGACGGCGCCATGGGCACCCTCGCCGTGATGACGGCGGACGCCGACGGCGGTCGCATCGACATCTTCGACGACACCGCCACGAACCGCCTCGTCTCCGCCGGCTTCGACACCGCCTCGGGCGCCACCGACGCCGGCCTCGTCGAGGTCCTCGACGGCGGCACGCCGGTGATCAGCCTCGTCGGCAGCACCGGCACCGTGATGGGCACCACCAAGATGTTCACGCACCCGCACCCCTTCGACCTTGACAAGCAGATCAACTACGTCTGCCTCGAGGGTCCGGAGAGCGCGGTCTACGCCCGCGGCACCGCCAAGCTGGTCAACGGCGAGGTCGTCGTGAGCGTGCCGGAGAGCTTCGCGCTCGTGGCGATGGAGCAGGGCCTCACCGTCCAGGTGACGCCGCTCGACGAGTGCAACGGCGTGTTCGTCGTCCGCGATTCGCTGACGCCCTCGACCTTCATCGTGCGCGAGCTGATGGGGGGCCGGAGCACGGCGGAGTTCTCGTGGACGATCTTCGGCGTGCGTCGCGGCTTCTCGGGCTACGACCCGATCGCCCCGAACACCCACTTCAAGCCGACGGTCAGCGATCGTCCCTTCCTCGCGCCGCAGCACCCGCTGCGTCCGCTCCTCATCGAGAACGGCACCCTCAACGCTGACGGCACCCCGAACCGCCAGACGGCGGAGCGGATGGGCTGGATGATGAAGACGGCCGAGGAGATGCGCGACGCCCGGAGCCGCGCGGCCTCGAACCGCTGATCGCAGCGAGACTCGAGACCCGATGAAGAAGGGGGAGCGGCCCGGGCCGCTCCCCCTTCTTCACGTTCCGGCCTCTCGCGCGGAAGATGCGTACGGTGCCAGTCACCCGATGTGCATCCCGCGAACCGACTCTCCTCGACGTCGCGGCGGCGATCGAGGGGATGCACATCGGGTGACTGGCACCGTACGTGCGTCCGGACCGGCTCTCGACCGCTCGCTCATCGGGAGACCGGCTGCGTGTCGTCGCCTCGAGCCGCGCGACCCGGGGGGCGCGAAGAAGAATGATAGTACGGTGCCAGTCACCGGATGAGCATCCCGCGAACCAGCTCTCGACGTCGCGGCGGCGATCGAGGGGATGCACATCGGGTGACTGGCACCGTACGTGCATCCGGACCGGCTCTCGACCGCTCGCTCATCGGGAGACCGGCTGCGTGTCGTCGCCTCGAGCCGCGCGACCCGGGGGGCGCGAAGAAGAATGCTAGTACGGTGCCAGTCACCGGATGAGCATCCCGCGAATCAGCGCTCGACGTCGCGGCGGTGATCGTGGGGATGCTCATCCGGTGACTGGCACCGTACTAGCATTTGGATCGGCTCCTGCTGTCGGGGCGGTGACCGGGCGTCAGTCCTCGACCCGAAGGGCCGGTCGCTCGAGCTCGGTCTTATCGAGCCGCCGGACCTTGACTCCGAGGATCTCGAGGTCGGCGCCGCGGACGGAGAGACGGAAGTCGCTGCCGCCGTTCTGGCGGTTCGAGAAGCGGGCGTCGGGGAGGGTCCAGACGAGGCGTCGACGTCGCGGCAGCTCCCCGCAGCGGTGCGCGGGGGCCTTCTTGTAGCGACCGTCCAGCGTTCCGGAGCGGTCCCAGGCGTCGTACTGCAGCGCGATCTCCACGCCGCCGGCGTCGACGCAGTCGAGCTCGATCTCGAGGGGCCGGCGACGCGGCTCGCGAACTCGTCGGCGACGCCGAAGTAGAGGTAGCGGACGCCGGGGCCCAGGCTCGTCACGGCCGGCCGGTCGAGGAACGCGCGAAAGCGGAAGGGGCCGTCGGGCACGCGCCAGGCGGAGGCCCTCGCCGAGCAGCCCGCCGCGCCCGTCGCTCGCGAAGGCGACCTCGCTCCGATCGGGAGAGGGCGTGAACCAGCCGGTGTCGGGGCGGGGGACCGGGTCGGGGTAGGCGAGGCGGACCGGCCGCGAGGGATCGGGCACGACGCGACCGACGAGGCGCTTCTTGTAACGGCGCGTCACCTCGACGTAGGCCTTCCCGTACTCCTCGGAGGCGCGATGCCCGTTCCCTGGCCCGGAAGTCGTTCCAGTCGATCACGACCAGCGTCGGCGCCGCGAGGAGGACGCGGTCGAAGGACCAGGCGAAGAAGCGCGTGTCCTCCCGGTGGCGGAGCGGATTCCCGCGACCGGGGATCTGCGAGTCGTCGTAGCCGGGGCCGAGGAAGCGGACGACGGTGTCGCCGCGCGGCCCCATGAGCGCCGCGTCGGCATCGTAGGTCGCCGGTCGGCGCGCCTGCCGAGAGCGCTCGGCGACGAAGAAGATCTTGCGGCGATCGGCGCCCGCGGTCGCCGGGGATCCGCGGCCGTCCAGCGACTCGAAGACGTCGCGGGCGTGGGGCACGCCGAACGAGGGGCCGACGAAGACCACCTCGAAGTCGTCGAGCCGGAGGCGGGCCTCGGGCGGGACGATGGCGAAGAAGTCGCGGATGACGCCGTCGAGGCGCCCGGCCACGTGGGCGGGATCGAGATCGCGTCCGGCCTCGTCGACTCCCGGGGCGAGGAGGCGCTCGGTGTCGATCACGAGCGCGAGGAGCGGCGGCTCTCCGCCCAGCTCCTCGATCCCGGTCCGGGCCGCCATCAGGGCGCGCAGTCCGTCCTCGCCGTGTCCGGCCGCGCCGCGGCCGGCGAAGAGGACGGCGGCGAAGTCGAGTTCGGCCTCGATCATCCCGTCGAGCTGGGAGCGGTGCCAGGCCTCGTCGGCGGGGGCCGGGACCTCGCGTCCCGGGAAATGGAGGGCGAGCGGCTCGGTCTCGAGCTTCCCCTCGGCTCCCCGCGCGAAGACCTTGATGTCGTAGCGGTAGAGCGCGCCGAGGCGCGGCTCGACCGGGGCCGGGGCCGGGGCGGGCTCGGGCCGCGACGGAGCCTCCTCCTGGGCCGCGAGCCCGGGGGCGAGGAGGAACCAGAGGGCGGTCAGCAGCGAAGCGGGGCCGCGGAGCCGGCGACTCTTCATGGAGCGATCCTCTTCGGAGCGGGCGGCGCGGCGGGGTGATCCCGGCGCGCGGCCTCCCCGGACATCCTGTCTCGGGCGTCCCGGGGTCGCCAGGGCGCGCCGTGCGTCCCCCTGGGACGACGGCGGGGCGCCAGAATGGCGAAAAGACCGCGCGATCCCGTCAGGCGAGGATCGGATCGGGCGGGAGAGCGGGTCGGAAGGGCACCACGATGAGACCGAGGATCAGCGTCAGGTGGGCGATGACCCCCATCAGCCCGAGCGCGAGCAGCGCCCCGGGGCGGGCGTCCCGATGGACGATCAGGACGCGTTCCGCTTCCTCGCCCACGAGCAGGACGGGATCGAGGTCCTCGAGGAAGTCGTCTCGACCGGAGAGCGCGGCCCGGATCTCGTAGTCGCGGCCGGCGCGGCAAGTCACCCCGCGTTCCGCGAGGATGATGCGCCCGTCGTCGGCGGTCGCGCCGAGGTGGTTCCCGAGGAGGGCGAACTCCGCGCCGGGAACCTCGATCGTCGTCTTCCCGCGCGCGTCCTCCGGATCCTCCACCTCGATCCGGAGCGTGGCGGTGGCGCCGCGAGCGACCCAGTCCTCGAAGGCGGCGAGGGCCGCGCTGCTCTCGGGCAGCCCGACCGCGAGCCGGAGGCGACCCTCGCCGTCGCGGGTGCAGGCGACGGTGGCCGTCGAGGTCGTCGCGGAGAGGGCGAGGCGGGTCGCGGGCCAGACCGGCGGGGGCGCCGTCTCCTCGGAGCCGACCTTCTTCGTCAGGACGAGCCCGACGACGGCGGCGACCCAGAAGGGGAGGGCGAGCAGATGGCCGAGCACCCCGGGCGTCCTCAGGCGGTCCCGGAGCCCAGCGCCTCCCAGAGCTGCCGGGCGCCGCGACGCATCAGGGGGGCGAGGTGCCGCGTGTCGACGTCGGGGAACCGGCCGTCGCGATAGACCAGCGCGCCGTCGATCATCACGGTCTCGACGTGCTGCACTCCGAGTCCGAAGAGGATGTGATCGGCGAGGTTGTCGGTCCGGATCGGCGTGCGCGGGTGGTACTTGAAGATCGTGAAGTCGGCGCCGGCGTCGCGACGCGTCGAACCGAGCTCGACCTGGAGCAGTTCGGAGGCGAGCTGCTGACCGCCGACCACGAGCCGGAGGACGTCCTCGGCGCTCACGCGCAGTCCCTGACCCCGGGCGCGGTAGAAGGCGAGACGGGCCTCGCCCAGGACGTCGCTGCGCGAGGAGCCCGAACCGAGGGAAACCATCTCGCCGAGCGAGGGGAGCTCGAGCTGGGGCAGACCCTCGCGCGCGTCGACGCTGGGGCAGTGGATGAGCCAGGTCCCGGTGGCGACGAGCTTCTCGCGCGCCGCCTCGTCGAGTCCCACCGCGCGGGTCACGAGGGTCTGGGGGCCGAGCAGCCCGGCCGCCTCCAGGGCCGAGACGGCCCGGTTCGTCGAATCGGCCGACTCGAGGGCGACCAGCAGCCGGGCGCCGTCTTCCGCGACGCGCGCGGCCGCGGTCCGGAGCGACTCCGCATCGAGGACCCGCTCGGCCGTCAGGCTGACGAGACCGGCGATCGTGTCGCTGCGATTCTCCTGGGCGAAGGCGGCGTTCCCCTCGAGTCCGTCGTCGCCGGGTTCGGAGCGGAAGGAGACCACGGCGCGGAGTCCGACCGTCAGCAGGACGTCGCGGACGAGAGCGAGGGAGTCGGCGGACGCTCCCGGCGCATGGTGGAGATCGATGACCGCCGTCGTGCCGTTGCGGACCGCCTCGAGGGCGCCGGCGAAGGCCGCCGTCACGAGCGTCTCGGGCGTGTGCGCTCCCTCCACCGCGGCGCGGATCCGTCGGTCGCGCTGGAGCGGGTCGCCTTCGACCTCACCCAGGGATCCGGGCGGCAGTCCGAGGGACTGCGAGAGGTGCAGCTCGGCGTGGGCGTCGACGAATCCGGGGAGGATGAAGCGACCGCGACAATCGAGGATCTCGGTCTCGGCGTCGGCGCGGATGCCCTGGCGACGCTCGACGACGCGTCCCTCCTGCACCAGCAGATCGACCACTTCGATCTTGAGGGGCTCGAGACCCACGACGTTGCCGTTCTTGAGGAGGATCTTGCGCTTCACGTCGGGTCGTCCGCGGTCGAGGGGGAGGGCGGGATCGCCGGTCGGCGACCTTCCGCGCTCGAAGGTCCGTTCTGTCGCGGATTTTGCGCATAATGCCCGGCAGGAGCAAGCGAGGCCCCGCGCCTCGAGGTCCCGGGAGGAGAGACCCTGGCATGTCCGCAGTGAGGTTCACGGCCGTCGTCTTCGCCGCGATCGTGCTCGGTTCCGCCCTTCGGGCGCAGGACCGCGTCATCGGCTACACCGACGTCCGCGACGACCGCACCGCCTCCACGGGCATGGCGACGGCCCTCGGGCAGCAGGCCCGGAGCGGCGTCCGCTTCGTCCGCTTCGAGCTCGACGACGCGGCGTCCTTTCGTCCGGAGGAGTGGGACGCGATCCTCTTCTCGAGCTTCATCGAGGCCGAGAAGACCTGGGACGCCTTCGCCCGGAGAGAGGGCGCTCGCGTGCTCGCCGCGGCCGAGCGGGGAGCGCTCGTCGTCTTCTTCAACCGGGACTGCGAGGCCGACGGCGTCAACCGGGGCGAACGCCTGCCCGAACGCTCCCGGCTCGAGCCCTCCGGCTGGCAACTCCTGCGCTCGAACGATGCCGCCCCCGACGAGTTCTACGTCGACGACGGGCATCCCCTGTGGCGCGGGCTCGGTCGGAAGAACGGGGACGGGGACTTCGAGGTCGAGAGCCGTCGGATGGGCGGCAAGCGGAACATGGCCTTCGACCCCTTCCGCTCGGTCGGCGGTCCCGGGATCGTCGAGAGCGCCTGGGCGGAGGTCCGCTCCCGCGGCACGAAGACCCGTCCCCTCGCGATCCACGGTCCCGTCGGCCGGAATGGCGGCGAGGTCTGGTACCTCCAGGTCATCCTCGACAAGGTCGATGCCTGCAAGGACCAGAAGTCGCTCGCCTTCTCGCGCGCCTTCTTCTCGAATCTCGTCGGCATCATCGCCGCGCGTCCGCGGACGGGACGGTCGGTCGCGCCGCCGCCTCCCGTCGATCCCAAGCCGATCGAACCGCGCCCGGTCCCGCCCACTCCCGTCCCGCCCACTCCGGTGGATCCGGATCCGGCCGATCCGGATCCGGTCGATCCGCCGCCGACGCCGCGCCCGCAGTCGGTGACGGTGCTCGGCCGCGTGTTCTCCGACGCGGACCGGGACGGCGTCCAGGGCGCGTCGGAGCGGGGAATCGCCGGGGTCCGCCTCACCGATCAGGTCCGTGAGCTGAGGAGCGACGCCACCGGGCGCTTCGCCGAGACCTTCGTGGGCGGCGTCCCGCGGACGATCTCGCTCGAGGTGCCGGACCGCCACGAGATGCCCCGAGGCGCCGCGCCCTGGTGGACCGTCGTCGAGCCGCGCGAGGGCGGATACGAGGTCCGACTCGAGTACGCGCTGCGTCCGGCCGACGATCCCGACCGGGCCCGGGTGGTGGCGGTGGCCTTCCGCCCCCTCGACGGCCCCGCGGCGGTCGCCCCGGTCCTGGCCGCGCTCGAATCGGTTTGCGAGTCCGAGTCGCCCTCGTTGCTCCTCGTCCTCCCCGGACCGCAGGCGGACGAGACCGTGGCGGCGCTCGACGAGGGGCTGACGCGTCTCTCCGTCGCGCGCGACCTCGCGATCCGCTGGGTGTCGCCGAAGCCCCGGCAGCGGACCGAAGAGGTCGGCGCCGCCGGCGTCGCCGGGCAGCCGCTCCGTTCCGCGCTCGTCACGGCGGGACACCGTCTCGTCGTCGCGGCGGCGCCCGAGCCGGGCGCGCGATCCCCGGGCTTCGATCTCTGGCTCTCGCTCAACCGTGAAGCGACCCTCGTCGCCTGCGGCCTCGCCCTGGATCCGGCGCGTCGCGCCCGCATGGACGCCGCGAACGTGATCGTTCCGGGACCGGTCGCCGCGGAATCGGGACTCGTCGGCGTTCCCGGGCTCCTCGCGGAGGCGGCCGGCCCGTCCTACCTCGTCGTGGACCTCCGGCGGGGCGAGGAACCCGGATTCCGCGTCGTGGGGCCGCGCGCGGCCGAGGTCCCGACGCCCCCCGGTCCGCCCGCGCCGTCGGATCTCCCGCGGCATCCCCTGGTCGTGGGCGACCTCGCCGAGGCCCTGCGGGAGGCCCTCGAAGGTCGCTGACCCCGGCCGGCGTCTTGTGACGCCCGGCGGCCGCTCCTACTATTCGCTCGCGGGAGTCCCGGGCCGTCAGCCCGATCCGCGATCGCGGACCAGCCTCGACCAGGAGGGAAGCACATGGCGAACCCGGCCGAAAAGTGGGAGGACAACGTCCCCGGGAAGTTCTACGTCGACAAGGAGTGCATCCTGTGCTCCCTCTGCGTCGACGTGGCTCCCGACAGCTTCAAGGAGAGCGAGGACGGCGATCACGACGTCGTCTACAAGCAGCCCGAGACTCCGGAGGAGATCGAGGCCGCGCGCGACGCCATGGAGCAGTGCCCCGTGAACGCGATCGGCGACGACGGCTGATCGATCCCCGGATCCGCCTCCGGGCGGCCCCGAGTCGAGAGCCGGTCCCTCCCGGGGGGCCGGCTCTTCGCGTTTCCGGGCGCCGCCGCGACCCCGGATCCCGCGAAGATGGCCGCGGGACCGGACGACCTGCTATCCTCGTCGCTCGACGTCTTCGCCACGCCTCCCACGGGGAACCCCACCTTCGATGAGTCCGGATCCCCTGATCGGTCGCCGCTTCTACAAGGACGACCGCTACGAGATCGTGCGCAAGATCGGCGGCGGCGGGGCCGGCGTCGTCTACGAGGCCCGTGATCGCAAGCGGGGCTACTCGGTGGCGATCAAGTTCCTCCGCCGCGACTACTGCGACCGCGAAGACATCGAACGCTTCGTCCGCGAGGGCAAGAAGTTCAGCCGGCTCCGGCACCCGAACATCGTGCGCATCTACGGCGTCAGCCGGGCCTTCGGACACTACTACGTCGCGAGCGAGTTCATCGACGGACTCAACCTCTACCAGACCCTCGCCACCCGCGAGCGCCTCGAACTCGTCGAGGCCCTGCAGATCGTCGACTGCGTCGCGGCGGCGCTCGAGCAGGTCCACGCCCACAAGATCATCCACCGGGACCTGAAGCCCGAGAACCTGATGATCGATCGCGAGGGCCGGCTGAAGATCCTCGACTTCGGGATTGCGAAGGACCTCGACGCCTCGGTGGCCCTGACCCAGGACGGGGATTTCCTCGGGACGCCCGGCTACACGGCCCCCGAGCAGGTGCTCGGTCAGGGCATCGACCACCGGGCCGACATCTTCTCCCTCGGCGTCCTCCTCTACGAGCTCACGACGGGCGAGCTGCCCTTCCGAGGGGAGCGGAAGACCGAGGTGCTGCGCCAGACCCTCCAGGGCCGGGAGCTCGAACCGGAGGCCTTCGAGGGGCGGATCGCCGAGCCCGTGGCCCGCCTCATCGGGCGGATGATCGAGCGGGACCGGGAGCTCCGCCCGGCCGACTGCTCGGAGGTGCGTCGCGAGATCCACCTGATCCTGGCCTCCCTCGAGGGGACCGCGACCGAGGCCCGCCGATTCGACCTCGTCGACTTCCTGCGGCGCGCGGTCGGCGATCGCGAGGCCTGACGGGGCGGCTTCACCTGGGTGGGCGCCTTCGACTATGATCTCCCGGGTGGGGCCGACGGCCGGGGGGACGACGCGATGCACGACGAACTCATCGGAAAGCAGTTCGGGCCGGACGGCCGCTACCTGATCCGGCGCCACCTCGGCTCCGGCGGGTCGGGGCACGTCTACGAGGCCTACGAGGAGCGCAAGGATCGCTCCGTCGCGGTGAAGTTCCTCTCCGAGGGCACCGACGACGCCGAGGTCATCCGTCGCTTCAAGCTCGAGGGGCAGAAGTTCAGCGCGATCCGTCACCCGAACATCGTCCGCGTCTACGGCATGGGGCGCGCGGCGGGGATGCTCTACATCGCCAGCGAGTTCGTCGACGGCGAGAACCTCTGGGACTTCTTCCGCGCGCGCGGCCGGCTCGAGATCGGCGAAGCCCTCCAGATCATCGACACCGTCGCCGGCGCGCTCGAGGTGGCGCACGACCTCGGCGTGATCCACCGCGATCTGAAGCCCGAGAACGTGATGATCGATCGCGAGGGCGTGGTGAAGGTCCTCGACTTCGGGATCGCCAAGGACCTCAACGCCTCGGTGGCGCTCACGATCAAGGGCGCCTACCTCGGCACGGCCGGCTACAGCGCCCCCGAGCAGATCCGCGGGCAGGAGATCGACGCGCGGGCCGACATCTTCTCGCTCGGCGTGATGCTCTACGAGCTCGTGACGGGCGAGCCGCCCTTCAAGGGCCGCCGCACGACGGACGTGCTCGAGAACACCGTCAAGGCCGACCCCGTGAACCCCACGCGCTTCAACGAGGAGGTCTCGTCCCCGGTGGCGAAGCTCATCGCGCGGATGATCGCCAAGAAGAAACGAGCCCGCATGGCGAGCTGCGCCGAGGTGCGGAGCGAGATCGCGGCGGTCCAGGCGGCGCTCGGAGCGGGGGCGACGCAGGAGGACAAGAAGGGGATCATCTCCTTCCTGAAGGACGTCTTCGATCCCGACTGGGCCCGCGAGGGCTGAAGACATCCCCGCCGGCTTCGACCGGCGGCGAGGGCGCCGGGCTTCGTCTCGCCTCCTCGACCGGCGCCGCTTCGCGCGGTCTCGGGCCGACGCTGATCGGGGATCAGGCCGGCTTCCAGCGCTCGACGTTCTCCGCGAAGAGGTCGCGCAGGATCTCCCGGTTCCGGGGCGTGACGGGGATGTCGAGCCGGCGCTTCCCGAACAGGGCCCCCGGACCGCGTCCCGGCTTCGGCTCGAGCCGCAGGAGCTCGGGGGAGAGCTGGTAGTTCGCGATGTCGTCCCAGTCCAGGTAGAGGTTGTGCTCGGTGAAGACGACGCCCCGGGTCGTCACGAGGATGTGAGACTTCCCGTAGCCCTTCGGTGCGACGATCTGGTCCCAGAGGAGCCAGGCGAGCAGCGCGACGAGGACGTAGCGGATCGTCGAGGGCTCGAGCTGGCGCGGCGCCACGAGCGCGTAGATCACGCCCAGCACCCCGAGGACGAAGAGGAGGCGCTTGGCGAACATCCAGGTCGCCACCGCGAAGGGGGGGAAGCGCACCATCGTCTTGGTCAGGCGGATGTGGACCCAGACGATCGGGCTCTCCGCGTCGTCGCCGGCTTCCTTCTCGAGCGTCATCGGCACGTCTCCCACTTTCCGGTCCCGCTCATCCTATCGCGCTTTCCCCGCCGGCACTTCCCCCCGGGGGGAGACCGACCCCGGGGCCAACGCCGTTCCGACCCGCGAGTTCGCTTCCCGCCGCCGCGGCGCGAAAAGGGAGGCCCGCGGCGGCCGCCTCGCGGCGGGATGGGGCGGGGGCGGGGCGCTCCGCCTCGCTTGCCGCTCCCGGGGGCCCTTGATACCTTCCCGCACCCCGCGTGTTGCCCGTGTCGCCTCCTCGACGACCGTCGACACGGTGCCCGTGACGCGGTCTGAACGAGGGTTTCGGCGATGATCGAGAGTCTTCTGCAGCGCGACGTCGAGCGTCGCCCGGAGCACATCCGCGTCCAGAAGCGGATCCTCTTCCTGGTGGACGACGCCGACGCCATGAGTCGTCAGTTCGCCGGCGAGGACCTCCCCTGGCCCCACGGGCTGCCGCTGCGGAACAACATCTCGACCGACGAGATCACGCCGGCCTACATCTGCTACTACTTCGACGACACGCTGGGCGAGTTCCCCTACCTCGGCTTCAAGGCCGGGGAGGACTTCCCGGTGAAGCGCGGCTCGGTCAAGAACGGCGGCTTCGAGGTCTCCGTCTCCGGCCAGCGGCGCGGCAAGGGCTCGAGCCGCGAGCAGAGCCCCTACGCCGAGATGCTCGCCGGCATCAAGATCGTGATCGCCGAGAACATCGAGCGGATCTACCGCGAGAACTGCCACAACCTCGGCATCCTCACGAGCACGGACTTCAGTCTCATCGACAAGATCCGCGCCGGCGAGGAGATCCCGCTCGCGGCCTTCACCAAGGGCCTCGACGACGTCTCCCGCCAGATCGTCGAGTTCGGCGGCCTCTTCAACTTCAACGTCGCGCGCATGCAGCGCAAGGCGAACGTGCCCCAGATCACGACCGGCAACCGGCCGATGACGCTGGGCGAGAAGATCATCGCGCGCCACATGGTCCGCGACCTCGCGACGAACGAGGTCGGGGTGCCCTTCGTGAAGCCCGACGACGCCGGTTTCGTCCGCACCGACATCCGCTTCAGCCACGAGTACGTGACGCCGATGGCGGCGGACTTCTTCGAGACCCTCGTCGGCGAGGACGAGTCGGTCGTTGATCGCGAGAGCATCTTCTTCTTCCGCGACCACCTCACCTTCCTCGACCAGGCGATGACGGAGGAGCGGAAGAAGTCCGGCCTCCTCGACGTCGCGAACCAGCTCGAGGTGAAGCAGCGGAAGTTCTCCGAGAAGCAGGGCGTCCGCCTCCACGGCGAGATCGACGGCCCGAAGAAGGGCAGCGAGGCGATCTGCCACAGCAAGATCAGCCAGGACTACGCCGAACCCGGCATGGTCATCGTCGGCACGGACAGCCACACGCCTCACAGCGGCGCCCTCGGCACGATCGCCTTCGGCGTCGGGACGACGGCCATCTTCAACTCCTGGGTCACCAAGGACGTCTACCTGCGCGTCCCGGGCACGGTGAAGATCGAGGTCGTCGGCGAGAAGCCGGCGAACGTGACCGCCAAGGACTTCATGCTCGAGATCCTGCGCCAGGAGTACGTCGTCACCGGGGGCGCGATCGGCAAGATCCTCGAGTACTGCGGGCCGGCCGTCGAGGCGCTCGACATCGACGAGCGCGCGACGATGACGAACATGGCGGCCGAGGTCGGAGCCTTCACGGGCGTCGTCCGGCCGGACGCGAAGACGGTGGACTACATCGTCCGCACCCGCGGCGCGGACCGCGCCGAGGTCGAGTCGATGCTCGAGGGGCTCTTCTCCGACGAGGACGCGACCTTCGAGAAGATCATCACCATCGACGCCTCGCGCATCCGCCCGATGGTGGCCCTGCCGGGCGACCCGGGCAACGGCGTCGACGTCCACGACCTCGAGGAGGGCGTGAAGATCGACATCGCCTACGGCGGGAGCTGCACCGCGGGCAAGATCGAGGACATGGACATGTACGCCGAGGTGCTGGCCGCCGGCCAGGCCCGCGGCGAGCGCGTCCACCCCGACGTGAAGTTCTTCATCCAGTTCGGCTCGCAGGAGGTGAAGCGCTACTGCGAGGAGAAGGGCTACGTGAAGCTCTTCGAGGCCATGGGCGTCGAGCTCATCGAGCCCTCCTGCGGCGCGTGCATCAACGCCGGCCCCGGTGTCTCGGCCAATCGCGATCAGGTCACGATCTCGGCCATCAACCGCAACTTCCCCGGACGCAGCGGCCCCGGCCAGATGTACCTCGCCTCGCCGCTCACCGTCGCGGCGAGCGCGCTGGCCGGTCGGATCGTCGTCTACGAGCGCGAGGGCGCCGCGAGCTGATCGACTCCCGATCCGACGCGAACGCAGACGGCCCGGCGTCCTCGGACGCCGGGCCGTTCGCGTGATGGGGTCGTCGCGGGTCGAGGGATCAGTCGCGGGCGCGCCGACCGGGGCGGCTCGTGTCCGCCCGATCCTGGTCGGGGTAGCGGTCCTCGAAGATGTAGCCCTTCTCGTCGTAGTCGACGAGCCCCTGTTCGGCGAGCAGGGAGCAGGACGCGCAGTAGGGGCGCGGCTTCCGCTCGTACAGGCTCGAGCGGAGGAGCTGGTACTCGACGCCGTTCCAGATCTCGTCCCAGGGATCGGTGAAGACGTTGCCGACGACGGGGCGCCCCTGGTGGCAGCAGGGGGCGACGTCGCCGAAGTAATTGATGAACACCTCGCGCCAGGCGAACTTGCACCAGAAGCGTCCCTCCGCCCAGCTCGGCGCCGGCGCCTCGGCCGCGAGGTAGGTCGAATCGGAAGGGCGGGGGTGCTGATCGCCGCCGAGATGGGCCGCGGAGGGGACGAGACCGGTGATCTCCGCCGGCGTCTCCGGCGCCTCGCCGACCTCGTCCTCGCCGTCGAGATCGAAGGGCGCCGGCGCCGTCATGCGGACGCCGAGCTCCCGGGCGCGAGCCTGGGCGGCCGCGATCATCCGGTTCGAGAGGGCCTTGTGGCCGAAGAGGGAGGAACCGCGCAGCTCCTTGGTGAAGACGAGGAGGTGTCCGGCGTTGACCTCGTCGGCGCCGAGCTCGTGGCCCCACTCGACGATCTTGACCAGGTCCTCGATGTTCTCCCGCATGAGGGTGACGCCGAAGGAGAACTTCGCCTGGCGCTCGAGGCCGAGCTTTCTCCGGGGGTCCCGGAAGGCGCGCAGGTTCTCGCTCCCGACCTCGAACTTCGAGCCGGTGCGGCAGTGCTCGAAGACCTCCTTCGTCCCGCCGTCGAAGCTCATGATGAGACGGTCCAGGAGCGGCAGGAGTCGCTCCATCCGCGGGCCCTTCAGGAGCATGCCGTTGGTCACGATCTCCAGCTTCACGTCGTAGCGCTCGGCGTACTCGAGCATCACGTCGAAGAAGGGGAAGGTGAAGGGCTCCCCGACGACGGTCGGGTTGACGATCGTCGCGCGGGGGAAGGCGTTCTCGGCCATCCACCGGAACTTCTCCTCGTCCATCGCGAAGCGGTGGACGCCCTCGCGCCGCATGACGTTGCGACCGAACTCGCAGTCGCAGAAGAAGCAGTGGAGGTTGCAGTCGCCGGTGAACTCGAAGGTGATCTTCATCGGCAGGGCGTCGACGCGAGCCCGCGCGGCCTCCTCGGAGGCCAGGACCGCCCGCTCGTTCTCGCGGGTCAGGGCGGCGTAATCGATGTCGCGCTCGTCGCTCAAGTTCGTCTCGCTCCGGCCGGGGACGCACCGAGGGTAACACGCGGCGGACGGCGCACCGCGAGCGGCCCCTCGCCCCTCCGTCCCCATCGGCCCCGGAGGGGGCCGGGCCTGACCGCGCCGGCGGATTCGTCGGCCCGGACGGCCCCGGCCGCGGGGCGTCGCGGGGGCGATCGCGTCACATGTCCTTGCGAGGGGGGTGGATGGGGCAAAAAGACGCTCCCCGTCGGGTCGTCGCGGGGGCTCCCCGCGGTTATCCTCCTCGCGACGGACGTCGGGGGGTCCTCGGGGCTCGCCGGCGGGGCCGTTTCCCGGCCCTCGCCGCGCCGCGAACGCGCGCGTCGCGGAGGAGAGCCACTGTCGCGACGGTCAAAGGACCTCCGAACGCATGGGACGATTCCTCGACTCCTCCTTGGGCCGCAAGTTCATCATGGCCCTGACGGGACTCCTCCTGACGGGGTTCCTGGTCATGCACTTGCTCGGCAACCTCAGCCTCTTCGCCGGCAAGGACGGCGAGGCCTTCATCACCTACGCCGAGAAGCTCCACGATCTCGGGCCGCTCCTCGTGGTCTCCGAGCTCGCCCTCCTGGCGCTCTTCGCGATCCACGTCGGCATGGCCGTGCGCCTGACGATCCTCAACCGCGAGGCCCGTCCGGTCCGCTACCAGGTCAAGCGGACCTTTGGTGAGAGCACGCCGTCTTCGGCCTCGATGTTCGTGACGGGTTCGATCGTCCTCGGCTTCCTCGTCGTCCACCTGGCGACGATGCGCTTCGCGGACGGCCTGTCCGCGCTGCGCGGGGAGAAGCTCCACGGACAGGTCGTCTCGGTCCTCGAGAACCCCATCCTCGCGCTGATCTACCTCGCGGGGTCGATCGCCGTCGGCGTGCACCTCGCGCACGGCTTCCGCAGCCTCTTCCAGTCGCTGGGGGCGAACCACGGTCGCATCAACCGGGGCGCCCGCGCCCTCGGCTGGGGCCTCGCGATCCTGTTCGCGATCGGCTTCGCGGCCTTCCCGCTCGCGGGGCTCTTCGGCTTCTGGCGGGGAGAGGGCTGATGGCGACGACTGCGGCGGGCGACCGCGCCCCGAATCAGAACGGAGGGAGCTCCAACGTGCTCGACTCGAAGATCCCCGGCGGCCCGCTCGCGGAGAAGTGGGCGAAGCACCGCGAGGGCCTCAAGCTCGTCGCGCCGAACAACCGGCGCAAGTTCAAGATCGTCGTCGTCGGCACCGGCCTCGCGGGTTCGTCCGCGGCGGCCTCGCTCGCGGAGATGGGATACGAGGTCACCGTCCTCTGCATCCACGACTCCGCCCGCCGCGCCCACAGCATCGCGGCGCAGGGCGGCATCAACGCGGCGAAGAACTACAAGAACGACAACGACAGCGTCCACCGGCTCTTCTACGACACGATCAAGGGCGGTGACTTCCCGCCCGCGAGGGCAACGTCTACCGCCTCGCCGAGGTGAGCGCGAACATCATCGACCAGTGCGTCGCGCAGGGCGTCCCCTTCGCGCGGGAGTACGGCGGCGTCCTCTCGAACCGGACCTTCGGCGGCGCCCAGGTCGCCCGGACCTTCTACGCCCGCGGCCAGACCGGTCAGCAGCTCCTCCTCGGCGCCTACTCCGCGCTGAACCGGCAGATCAACCTCGGCAAGGTCAAGATGCTCCCGCGTCGCGAGATGCTCGACCTCGTCATGGTGGACGGCGTCGCGCGCGGCGTCATCGCGCGCAACCTCGTGACCGGCGAATACGAGCGCCACGAGGGGCACGCCGTCCTGCTCTGCACGGGCGGCTACGGCAACGTCTTCTATCTCTCGACGAACGCGAAGAAGAGCAACGTCACCGCGGCGTGGCGCTGTCACCGTCGCGGGGCCTTCATGGCGAACCCCTGCTTCACCCAGATCCACCCGACCTGCATCCCGGTCTCCGGCGACTACCAGTCGAAGCTCACGCTGATGAGCGAGAGCCTCCGGAACGACGGCCGCGTGTGGGTCCCGAAGAAGGTGGGCGACGGGCGACGCGCGGCCGAGATCCCGGACGCGGAGCGCGACTACTACCTCGAGCGGAAGTACCCGAGCTTCGGGAACATGGTGCCGCGCGACGTGGCCTCGCGGAACGCGAAGATGGCCTGCGACGAGGGTCGGGGCGTGGGCGAGACGGGCCTCGCGGTCTACCTCGACTTCCGCGACGCCATCCGTCGCGACGGCGAGGACGCGATCCGCGCCCGCTACGGCAACCTCTTCCAGATGTACGAGAAGATCAGCGGCGAGAACCCGTACCAGACGCCGATGAAGATCTACCCCGCCGTCCACTACACGATGGGCGGGCTCTGGGTGGACTACAACCTGGAGAGCACGATCCCCGGGCTCTTCGTCCTCGGCGAGGCGAACTTCTCCGACCACGGCGCGAACCGTCTCGGCGCCAGCGCCCTCATGCAGGGTCTGGCCGACGGCTACTTCGTGATCCCCTACACGATCGCGAGCCACCTCGCGGGGCGGAAGCTCGGCGCGGTGAGCCCCGAGGATCCGGCCTTCGCCGCGGCCGAGGCCGACGCCCGGACGCGGACCGACAAGCTGCTCGGCGTGAAGGGCGGCCGCACCGTCGACAGTTTCCATCGCGAGCTCGGACTCTCGATGTGGGACCATTGCGGGATGTCGCGCAACGAGGCGGGCCTGAAGGGGCTGCTCGAGTCGATCCCGAAGCTCCGCCAGGAGTTCTGGAACGACGTGAAGGTCACCGGCGACTCGGGGAACATCAACGACGAGCTCGAGAAGGCCGGGCGCGTCGCCGACTTCCTCGAGTTCGCGGAGACGATGGCGCTCGACGCCCTCGAGCGTCGCGAGTCCTGCGGCGGGCACTTCCGCGAGGAGAGCCAGACCGACGAGGGCGAGGCCAAGCGCATGGACGACGAGTTCCAGTACGTCGCCGCCTGGGAATACGCGGGAGAAGGCCAGCGACCGAAGCTCCACAAGGAGGAGCTCGCGTTCGATGAGGTCACTCCGAGCCAGAGGAGCTACAAGTGATGAGCGAGCAGACTCTCGAGATCACCCTCAAGGTCTGGCGACAGGAGCGGCCGAACGAGGAGGGCCGCTTCGAGTCCTACGTCGTCAAGGACGTCAACACGCACATGTCCTTCCTCGAGATGCTCGACGTCCTGAACGAGCGTCTCGTCCGCGAAGGTCAGCGGCCGATCGCCTTCGAGCACGACTGTCGCGAGGGCATCTGCGGCTCCTGCGGCTTCATGATCGAGGGACTCGCGCACGGTCCGGAGCGAGAGACGACGGTCTGCCAGCTCCACATGCGCAAGTTCAAGAACGGCGACGTCCTGACCCTCGAGCCCTGGCGCGCCAAGGCCTTCCCGGTCCTGCAGGACCTCGTCGTCGACCGGAACGCCTTCGATCGCATCCAGCAGGCGGGGGCCTTCGTCTCGATCCACACCGGATCGGCGCCGGACGGCAACGCGATCCCGATCGGGCAGGAGGTCGCGGCGGAGGCCTTCGACGCCGCCACCTGCATCGGCTGCGGAGCCTGCGTCGCCTCCTGCAAGAACGCCTCCGCGATGCTGTTCGTCGGAGCGAAGGTCTCGCAGTTCGCGCTCCTCCCGCAGGGCAAGCCCGAGCGCAATCGGCGCGTCCTCGCGATGGTGGAGCAGATGGACCGCGAGGGGTTCGGCAACTGCACGAACGAGTTCGAGTGCTCCGCCGCCTGCCCCAAGGCCATCGACGTCCGCCACATCGCGCGCATGAACCGGGAGTACCTGGTCGCCGCGCTGAAGGAAGAGAACTGATCGCGAGCCCCGCCCCTCCCGCAACGGCGGGGGGCGGGGCTCTGCATGATTAGCGACGCCTTCATTTTCCCCCGCTCCCATCCGATCCTCCTTCCGGCGCCGCTCCGCGCGGGCGTCACGGGGACAGGGAGAAGGGCTGCATGATCGTTCAGGATTCCCCGCCGGTCTTCCGGCACTGGGTCGGTCGTTTCGAGCGGATCGCCGAGCGCTGCGAGACCGTCTTCGAGGACCTGCCGGAGGAACTCTGGGACTGGAGCCCGGAGGAGGGGATCTCGTCCGTCTCGTCCCACCTCTTCGCCCTGACGGAGGCGGCGCGCTCCCTGCGCGCGGACCTCGAGGACCGTCGCGACCCCGGACGTCGCAGACTCGCCCCCGAACCGGGCTTGCGAGGATGCGAGGTCGCCCGCGCCGCGGCGGGATGCCTCCGCGCGGTGGCCCAGCGGGTCGCCGAGGGACTCGCGACCGGCCCCGGTCGGAACGAGGCCCACGAGGTCGCGCTGGCGCGCGGTCTCGAACTCTGCGCTCACCACCTCGCGGCCGCCGCCGTCCTCCTGCGCCTCGCCGATCCGGCCCGACCGGGCGCCCTGCGCCTCGTCGGTGCATGAAGATGCGGTGAGCCCGCGCTCCCTTCGCCTTCGTTGAATTCGCCACCCGGCGTCATTACACTGACCTCCGGTCGAGGGCGGTCCGGGACTTCTCCGTGTCCGTCGTCCGATCCTGGCCATCCGCGGTAAGACGAGAAGCTCCGGACGCACCATGAAGGGCAAGATCTTCACTCCCGACGAGATCACCCGGATGCTCCCCCTCGTCCGGCGGATCGTGATGGACGTCAAGGCCTGCTCGACGCTCATCCGTCGGCACGAGCGCGCGATCTTCGAGATCGAGCTCCTCGCCGAGCAGAGCTCGGAGGCGCCGTCCGAGGATCGGATCGCGGAGCACCGCGAGAAGATCATCGCCCTGAAGGAGAAGGCCGCGACCTGCGAGCGCGAGCTCTCCGAACTCGGCGGCGAGGTCGAGGACGCCTCGCGCGGCATCGTCAAGTTCTACGGCGAGCGCGCGGCGCGGATCGTCTTCTACACCTGGCGCCTCGGCGAGGGCCGTGTGGAGTTCTGGTATCCCGTCGACAAGACCTACGGCGACCGCCGTTCGATCGACGACGGTGAGCCGGTCGCCGAGGCCGAAGCGCGCAAGAGCTGACTCCCGCTCCGTCCGCGCCCGTTCCGGATCCCTGAGGTCTTCCCCGCGCCGGGCCGCGTCCGGCGTCAGGGCAGCGGCACGTCCTCGAAGCTGAAGTCGATCGCCTCCTCCTTCGCGCCCGTCAGGACGCGGGCGCGGAGCCGAGCCGGCTCGCGATCCTTGGGAAAGCGGAAGGTCAGCACCTGGGCCTCGGCGCGGCTGCCCCGCATGGGGCGGGCCAGGGCCTCGATCTCGACCCCGTCGGGATCGAGGAAGACGACCTCCTCGTCGGCGACGGTCCGCGTCGCGAGACGGTCGGCCGCGATCGGTTCGCGCTCGATCTCGACGACGATCATCCGCTCGGCGCCGCGCAGCGGCTGTTCGAGGCCAGCCGGACGGTCGTCTTCCCCTCGGAACGGACCCTCTCCTGTCGGCAGTCGAACTCCACGACCTGGTAGCTCGTCGCGATCGCGAGACGCAGCCGCCCGGCGAGACGTCGGATCGACTCCGCCTCCTTCGCCGGCGCCCGCAGCCCGAAGGAGAAGTGGAAGCTCATCCGGTCGCGCGCGGTCGTGAACTGCTCGATCGGCGGCGTCTCGGGCCGGAGGTCGGTCTCGCGATCGTCGCGGACCTCCGTCAGGGCGGGCGGAGACCAGATCCCGAGCACGCGACATCCCGGCTCGAGGTCGATCTGCCCCTGGAGAAGGCACTGCTCGGTCCGGCCGATGCCGAACTGGAGGCTCGCGTTGCGGCTCACGCCGGTGAAGGCGACGCGCACGGGGCCGAAGTAGCGGCAGATCGGGCGGGCCCCCGGGTTCTGGACGAAGCGGATGAGGTCCGTTCCGTAGTCGCGGACCCAGCGCGAGCCGATCGCCTCCGAGACGACATCGAGCGCCTCGAGCAGGGGCATGTCCGACAGGGCGAGCGTCACCGGTCGATCCTCGGGCACCTGGAGCGGGCGATGGAAGCGCACCGAGGTGTCGCGCTCGAGACGGGTGACGACCTCCCCGAGGGGGCGCTCCGTGACCTGCAGGGTGACGCGCTGCGGCTCGAGACTCGTCGTCGACGACTCGGTCTCGACCGGAAGGAGACGGAGGATCGCCTCGATGCGGAGTCGCGTCTCGAGGTCGGCCGACTCGAGCGCCGTCTCCAGGGCGGGACGGCTGCGCTCGCCGAGGGCGATCAGGGCGGTCGTGGCCTCCTCGCGGATCTCGAACTCGGAGTGGCCCAGCTTGGCGATGAGCGCGGCCACGTCGGGCGCGGGACCGTCCTGGCCGCCGGCGCGGGCCCCCGCGGCGAGGACGAGGACGACGAACGCCGTCCGGAGGGCCGAGGCGAGGCGGATGGGCGCGATTCGCGAGGCGTGGGACACGGGGCTCCTCCGTCCGGCCATCCTCGCGGAGAGGAGGACGTTCCGAGGGTCAGGATGTCGAATGAGCCGCCGCGCGGGAAGGGTCGGGCGCCGGCTCCCGGCGCCGCCTTCCGAGGGGGAGCCCGACGGGGTAGATTCTCCGCGCGGGAGTATCCGGGCGAGTTCGCGACGAGGAGACGAGGGGATGCCGGAGTTCATCGTCCAGCAGGACGGGCGCTTCGAGCGCGTCCACGCCGAGGGCCGGGAGCTGGTCGTCGGCCGGGAGGAAGGCGTCGACATCCGGATCGACGATCCCTCCGTCTCGCGCCAGCACGCCCGCCTGGCGCTCCGGGGCGAGCACTGGGTCCTCGAGGATCTCGGATCGGGCAACGGGACCTGGGTCGGCGACGATCGGATCGCGCGGGTGGTCCTCGCGCGCGGCGACGATTTCCGGGTCGGACCGGCGACGCTCACCTTCCTCGGAGACGCCGCGAGTCCCGCCCCCGCGGCGGCTCCGACCTCGGAGGCAACCGCGGAGGAGGGGAGCGGGGTCGCCGCCGCGCCGCTCACCGGATCGATGTCCCGGGTCCCGCGGATCGAGGGCGCGAAGACGGGCGCCGAGCTCACGCGCGGGCTCTTCGGCGAGCGGTGGGCCCTCCGCTTCGACGACGGACGCGAGGGCGAGCTGACGCGCATCGACTCCCTCTGGTGGGACGAGCCCCGCTTCCGGACCTGGATCGAGGAGTCCCTTCGCGACTGGAAGGAGCTCGAGGGCGCGGATGCAGCCCGCGCGGAGCTCCGGATCGTCGAGGGCGAGGGGGCGCTGATCGTCGAGTCCCGCACCGGGCCGACCAGCCTCCAGGACCGCATCGACGCCGAGAAGCGGCTCGGTCAGAAGGAGTCGGTCGACGTCCTCCTCCAGCTCCTCGACCTGATCGATCGGGCCCACGAGAAGGGGCTGCGGCTGTGGGGGCTCCGTCCCGAGCGCGTCCGCTTCGGCGACGGGGGCCGCCTGATCGTGGCCTGGCCCGGGCTGCCGATCGGGCTGCTCGAGCGCTCGCCCGAAGGCGACGCGAAGGCCCTGAACGCCCTCCCGCCCGAGGCCTTCAGCGCCGACGGCGTCTTCGGTCGCCGGAGCGACGTCTTCGGCCTCGGCGCGGTGGCCCACGCCGCCCTGCTCGGTCTGCCGACGGCGGACGGCCGGACCCACGCGGCGATCGCCGAGCGCGCCCTGAAGGGCATCTACAAGTCGCCCCGGGAGCGGCGACCGGGGCTGGTCGAGGACCTCGCCGAGCTCATGGCCGAGATGCTCGCCCCCTCGCCGTCGGACCGCCCCGAAGACCTCGTCGCGATCCGCCGCCGCCTCCGGGAGATCCGGACCCGGGCCGAGGAACGGCCCGAGCGGAAGGGCGAACCGATGCGCCTCGAGGCCAAGGAGCGCGAGCTGGGGGAGCGCCCCTCGACGCCTCAGCGCTCGATGGGCTTCCGGATGAAGGTCTGGGGCATCCTCTTCGGGATGTTCTTGGTGCTCAACGCGATCTTGTTCTGGTTCCTCCGGAAGTATCTGTTTAAGATCTGACGCTCCGACTCCGAAAGCGAGTGCCCCCAAGAACTTCGGGGGCTCGACCGGTCGGCCGGAAGGACCCGCCCACCGGAGGGATGCGATCGCGAGGCGATCGGGATCCCCGGCGCGGAGACGGAGCTGCGGATCCCGCCCGAGGCGGGATCGGAGGGGCCGAGATCGAGGGGCCGAGATGGCCTCCGTGCCGGCGTCCGGGATCGGGACCGAGCCTCGCTCGGGGACGATCGGGAGACGCGGCACGGGTGCCGCCCGACGCGAGTCCGCCCGAAGGCGCGGATCGCGACGGCCTTTCCTCCGCACTCGGCGACCGCGACCTCGCGGTCTATCGACGGGAAGGACCCGCCCGGCGGCGCGATGCGCCGTCCCGGAGGTCTCGACCGGCGGGCGCGAGGGGAGACAGGAGGACCAGGTCCTCCGGAAGCGACGACGACCAGCCGCGCGAAGCGCCCGCCGAGGGCATCGCACGGAAACATCAGCCGGGTCACGAAGGACCCGGCGGCGGACATCCCGCCCGGCCCGGGCGGCGCGGGGTCTGTCCGGGGCGCATCCGCGCTCGCGTCGCGCGTCCGGACGGACGAGGCGGTCGGCTCCCGAGGAGCGACCGCGCGTGAGGAACGCCGCGATGAAGATCTGCTTCTCGTTCGACCACGTCTTTCCCGCTCGCGAGCGGGCGGGACGACACATCGAGACGCTCGTCCGCTCCTTCCGGGATCGCGGACACGACGTGTCGGTGATCACCACCCAGGTCGACGATTCGATCGACGAGGACGGCGTCGTCGCCCTGCGCCTGCGCGAGGCGCCCGGCGCCCGCGGGCAGGCGCGTCGCGACGCCCTGATCACGAAGGCGATCGGGAAGTTCCTGAAGGAACAGGAGGTCGAGGTCCTCTTCGCGGAAGGCCTGACCCCGCTCTCCGCCGTCGCGCTGAAGGCGGCGCGGAAAGGCGGCGTGAACGCCATCCTCCGCGTGCTGGCGGACGCCTCGGGCATCGTCTCGAGCATCGGCGGCGATCGGAAGCTGACGCCCTCCGCGCTCAAGAAGCGCGTCTCGACGATGCTCGGCTACGCGGACGTCGCGGCCGCGAGTTCCGCCTGGTGCGCCGAACTCGTCTCGGAGCAGTTCGAGGGCCCGGTCCGGGTCATCCCGAAGTGCGTCGACCTCTCGCTGTTCGACCCGAAGCGGGTGAAGGACGGCGACCGGGCGGGCTTCCGTGATCGCTTCGATCTCGAGGGCAAGGTCGCGCTGCTCTACGCGCGCGAGGAGATCCGGGCCGAGACGGTCCTGGCCTCCGTTCCCCTCATGCGGGCCGTCGCGGCGGCGCACCCCGAGGCCGTGCTCGTGGTCGCCGGCGCGGTGGACGACGAGGAGGCCCTGCGCGCCGGACTCGAGGACGCGGGACTCGCCGCGTCCTACCGGATCATCGGTTCGCCGAGCCAGCGCGAGCTGGCCACCGCCTACTCGGCGGCGGCCCTCTACGTCGCGCCGCCCGACAGCCGCGCCTCGGAGAGCGAGCTCCTCGAGGCGATGGCGATGGGCTGCGCGGTGGCCGTGACGTCCTCGCGCGCGGCGAGCATCGCGCCGCTCGTGGAGGAGGGCGGGATCCTCGTGCTCGACGAGGACCTCGAGGGCAGCGGAGCCGGGGCGATCCTCGCCCTGCTCGACGATGCGGATTCCCTGCAGGAACAACGGCGCCGGGCGCGAGCCAGCGCCGCCAAGCGCGACATCGGTTCGGCCGTGAACGCGGTCGAGGATCTCTGTCACGAGAGCCTCGGCCTCGACGCGGCGCCGCCGTCGCGAGACGAAACCAACGACGAAGAGGGCGACGACGTGGCAAAGAAGGATCCGCGCGACGAGCGCGACGACTTCGACGACGAGAGCGACGAGCGGAGCGAGGCCCGGGACGAGGCGCGCGACGACGACGAGCTCGAGACCGAAGAGGAAGACGCCGACGACGCCGACGACGACGAGGACGACGCCGACGAGGAGGACTCGCACGACGACGACTCGGACGACGACGATGACGACGATGACTCGGACGACGAGTCCGAGGACGAGGACGAGGACGACGACGAAGACGAGGACTCCGACGACGACGACGAGCCGAGCGCGGCCGAGGAGCGACTCGGTCGGGGCCACGAGCTCGACGACGACGCGGACGACGACGCCGACGAGGCCGATTCCGGTCGGGGCGCGTCCCGCGGCGGTGACGCCGAGGCCGAGGGCGACGGAGAGGGCGACGAGGAGTCGCGGGGCCGCGGTCGCCGCCGCCGCCGTCGTCGCCGCCGCACCCGCGCCGAGGAGGAAGCCGAGGCCCGTTCGGACGACGGCGAGGACGAGTCAGGCGCCGACGGCGACGCCGAGGCCGAGGACGATGAGGAGGCCGGCGAGGAGGGTCCGAAGCGGGGACGGAAGTCCGCGCCCGGCCCCGACGAGATCGCGGCCGCCAGCCGACGGCTGCGCGAGCTCGATCCACGCCTGACGCTGCGCGACCTCATGCCCTTCCTGCGGCCGCCGAAGGACGTCTTCATCTTCTCGCTGGCGGCCGGGAGCGGACACCACCGCTCCGGTGACGCGATCCTCGAGTCCTTCAAGTCGGTCGACCAGAACCTGCGCGTCCGACTCCTCGACCTGTCGGAGTTCCTCGCGAGGGGCGTGGGGGCGGAGGATCTGCGCGCCCGCCTCAGCGAGCTCGAGCGGCGGGAGTCGAGCTTCGCCATCGCGCCGGCGGCTCCGGCCGCGGCGAGCGAGGGCGAGACCGAGGAGGCGGCCCCGGCTCCGGCCACCAGCTCCGTCGAGGAGGAGCTCGGACGACTGCTGGACGGTCGCCTGCAGACCCTCGTCACCGAGAAGCGGCCGCACCAGGTCGTGCTCACCCACTACCTCCCGGTGCAGAGCCTCGCGAAGCTGAAGCGGGAGAAGGGACTCCGGATGCGGATCACGGCCGTCGTGACGCACCAGGACCTCCTGCCGTACTGGCTGGCGGACGGCGTCGATCAGTACCTCGTCTCGAACGAGAAGGTGCGCTTCAAGCTCCTGCGCGCGGGCGTGCCGGCCTCGGCGGTCGAGGTCGTGGGCGTGCCGGTGCTGGGTCGTTTCGAGGAAGACCACGATCGCGAATCGGCCCGCCGGCACTTCGGCGGTCGCAGCGGCGTGCCGACCGTCCTCTACCGACCGGCCGGCGAGGACGGAGCGGCGGTGCTGAAGACGGTCGAGCGGATCGTCGGCCTCGGCGCGAACTTCAATCTCGTCGTTCTGACGGGTGGGCGCGAGGATCTCGCCAAGGACGTGCGCGCGCTCAAGGCGCCCCGTCAGGTGACCCTGAGCGCCCTGTCGCGCGTCGACGACATCCGGGATCTCCTGTCCGCGGCCGATCTCCTGGTGACGCGTCCGAGCAGCCACACCGCGGCCGAGGCGCTCGCGGCGGGAACTCCGCTGCTGATCGTCGAGCCGGCGGAGGGACTCGAGTCCCGCAGCGCCGACTGGTTCGTGGACCGCGGCGTCGCGGCCGTCGCGCGCGACGCGGCGGATCTGGAGTGGCTGCTGACCGAGCTGCTTCGCCAGCAGGGCCAGCGGCTCCGCCGTCTCCGCGACCGGGCGACCGAGCATGCCCGCAGCCGCGGCGCCGCCGGCGCCTGCGTCGAGAAGATCTGCCGCGCGCTCAACTGATCGCGCGAGGTCCTCCGGAAACGAGACCGGCCGCGAACCCCCCGGGGGTTCGCGGCCGCTCTCGTCGTTCCGGCGCCCCGGGGATCAGCGCTCGCCGATCTCCTTCATCAGGGGGAAGAGCACGACGTCGCGGAGATTCTCCTGGTCGGTGAGCAGGGCGCAGAAGCGGTCGATGCCCATGCCCCAGCCGGAGATCGGCGGCATGCCGTGCTCCATCGCGAGGAGGTAATCCTCGTCCATGTCCATCGCGTCGTCGTCGCCGCCGGCCTTGAGCGAGGCCTGGTCCTCGAGTCGGGCCCGCTGGTCGAGCGGATCGACGAGCTCCGAGTAGGCGTTGACGACCTCCCAGCCGCGCACGACGAGCTGGAAGCGATCCGCGACGAGCGGGTTCTCGTCGTTGCGACGCGCGAGGGGGGAGAGGTCGATGGGGTGACAGGTCAGGAAGGTCGGCTGGATCAGCTTGGGGCGGCTCACCTTCTTGTAGAGCTGATCGATGAGGTTGCCCCGGCCGAGCTTCTCGGCGCCCTCGATGACGATGCCGCGGGCGGCCGTCGCCGCGCGCAGCGAGTCGGCGTCCGGATGCTCGTCGATGTCGATGCCGCAGTCGGCGAGCAGGAGATCGCGGAAGGCGACGCGCGGCCAGCGTCCCGAGAAGTCGATGGTGCGACCCGCGATCTCGATGTCGAGTCGCCCGAAGAGCCGGCGCAGGACCTCCTGCACGAGCTTCTCGGTGAAGTCCATGTTGTCCTCGTAGTTCCACCACGCCGCGTAGTACTCGAGCATGGTGAAGTCCTGCAGGTGGGACGGGTCCATGCCCTCGTTGCGGAAGCAGCGCGCGAACTCGAAGACGCGATCGAAGCCGCCGACGATGAGGCGCTTCAGGTAGGTCTCGGGGGCGATGCGGAGGAAGACGTCGATGTCGAGCGCGTTGTGGTGCGAGACGAAGGGGCGCGCCGCGGCGCCGGAGGCCTTCGTGGCGAGGATCGGCGTCTCGACCTCGACGAAGGCGTGGTCCTCGAGGTAGCTGCGGATCTCCTTGATGAGCCGGCTCCGGAGGAGGAACCGGTCCATGGACTCGCGGTTCATCACGAGGTCGAGGTAGCGCTGACGGTAGAGGAGCTCGCGGTCCGAGATCCCGTGCCACTTCTCGGGGAGCGGGCGGAGCGTCTTGCCGAGGAAGGCGAACTCCGCCGCCTCGACCGTGGGCTCGCCCGTCTTCGTGACGTAGGTCTTGCCGCGGACGCCGAGGAAGTCGCCGAGGTCGACGACCTTCTTGATCATCTTGTAGGCCTCGGCGCCGACGTCGTCCTGACGGATGGAGACCTGGCCCCGTCCGCTCGCGTCCTGCAGGGTGATGAAGCTGAGCTTCCCCATCACGCGCATGGTCATGACGCGTCCCGAGATCGCGACGCCTTCCGTCCCCTCGGGGAGGGCGCGGGCGTCGGCGATGTCGTGGCTGCGCTCGAAGCGCTCGGGATAGGGATTGACCCCCATCTCGCGCAGCCGATCGAGCTTCTCGATGCGGACCTGGCGGTACTCGTTGCCGTCCTGGACCTCGCTCATCCCCCGTTCCCTCCGGTTCTCGCGCCGGCGGCGCGGCGGGCCGCGCTCGTCGCCGCGGGCCCCCTCCGGGCACGCGCGGCGGGCGCGCGGGGCGTTATATCACGGTCGGGGCGGCCCCGGAAGCCCGGGATCGCCCTGGGGCGCCGAAGGCGCCGACGCGAGGGCGGGGAAACCCGGCTCCCGATGGGGGGTGGGGGCATTTCTTCTGCCGACCGCAAAGGCGACGTATAATCCCCGGAACCCGAAGCGGTCACGCGACTTCCCTGCCCCGCGACGACCGCCCCCCGACGATCACGGAGCCATCGTGGTGAAGAATCTCCTTCTGCTGACCCTCCTCGCGGGCCTCGTCCTGGCGCCCGGACTGCTCGGACAGGACCTCCTCGAGGAGGGCAAGAAGCTTCTCGAGGCCCGCGACTTCGAGGCGGCCCTCGAGAAGTTCGACGCCGTCCTCGAATCGGACGAGAACAGCTTCGAGGCGCGCCTCGGCGCGGCCCGTTGCCACGTCGGCCTGGGCGATCCCTCCACGGCGAACTTCCACGCGGTGAAGGCCGAGCGGCTGAAGCCGGACGACCTCGACGCGGCCGTCCTCGTCGGCGACACCTTCGCCGCGGTGGGGCGGGAGAAGATCGCCGCGGGCGGCGACCCGACGGCGTCCTTCGAGGAGTCGATCATCGCCTTCAAGAAGGCCCTGCGACTCGCCCCGAAGGAGGCGAAGTACGCGGGCTACGTGGGATGGCTCGCCTGGCAGATCGGCAAGAGCGCGGACAGCGCGGAGGCCTACCTGAAGGCGGCCGAGATCGACCCGAAGAACGCCGAGTATCCCTACCTCGCGGCGCAGCGCTTCGCCGACCTCCCCGACGCCGACCGCGCGCTGAAGGCGATCGACCTCGCGATCGCCCGCGACGGCAAGAACGGCGTCTACCACAACTACAAGGGCACGATCCTCCAGTTCAAGCAGGACCTGCCCGGGGCCGGCGCCTGCTTCGCGAAGGCGCTCGCCTCCGCGAACCTGCCGGACGAGACGGCCGGGCAGGCCGCCGGCGGCGCCTACACCGTGCGCGCGGCCGACAAGAACTGGAAGGGCCTGGCCGAGGACATGGCCGGCTGGGTGAAGGCGCATCCGAAGTCCGACCTCGCCCACTGGTGGCTGGGCTACGCGCACTTCATCGACGGCAACTTCAAGGAGCAGCTCGACGCCTTCGCGAAGCTCGAGAAGCTCGGCGGCCGCTACCTGCCCGAGGCGCAGCTCTACCAGGGCATCGCCCTGGCGGGGATGGGCAAGGACAAGGAGGCGATCGCCAAGTTCGAGGCCGCGGCCGGTCACGGCGATTACGCCTGGTCGGACGACCAGCGCCGTCCCGTCTTCCA
This sequence comes from Planctomycetota bacterium, assembly GCA_041402125.1. Taxonomy (GTDB): domain Bacteria; phylum Planctomycetota; family DRQF01; genus JAWKSY01. Next base: position 343,966 of record JAWKSY010000003.1, on the reverse strand, counting down.
GATGCGACTGATCGTCGGGAAGTACTACGCGCGGGGCGATTTCGACCGCGCGGTCGAGATCGCGGAGAAGCACGTGCTCCCGATCTGCCGGCGTCCGATCGACCTCTGCGGCGTGAAGCAGGACATCGGCTTCTTCCTCCGCGACTGGGGCGCGCAGATCGATCCGAAGGGACGGGCCGCCAAGGCGCGGACCGCCTACGAGAAGTCGCGGAAGTACTACGAGGAGGCGGTCGCGCTCTTCGAGGCCTGCGGCGGCGATCTCGACGCGAAGACCAAGGCCCAGATCCAGAACGACTGCGGCCTCATGTACTACTACTACGACATCAAGGACATCGAGACGTCGACCCGCCACTACGAGAAGGCGCTCGAGTACGACCCGAACTACGACGACGCGCTGCTGAACCTCGCGCGCATCCACGTGGCGGCGGAGCGCTACGCCGAGGCCGTCGCCCTCCTCGAGCGCGGCAGCGACCGCGGCGATCTCGTGGGTCTGCTGCGCGAGGCGCGCCGCAAGCTCGCCGAAGGGGGCAAGTAGTTCCCGGGGGAGGCCCGGTCGTCCCGCGGACGTGAAAGGGGCCCCGTCGATCGTCGCGATCGACGGGGCCCCTTCACGTCCGGTTCCGGACGATCAGCCGGCCTGCTCGCCCCGGATCTCGATCGAGGACACGCCGTCGTCCTCGCCGTCCCCCTCGTCGCTCCCGTCCGCGGAGTCCGCCTCCGCGACGCCCTCGTCGACGGCGACGACGTCGTCCGCGTCCTCGTCGGTCTCGTCCTCGTCCTCCTCGTCGCGCCACTCCTCGTAGGGGAGCTCGCCGAGGAGTTCGCAGGCCAGGGAGCGGTAGTCGGCCGCGCCCTTCGACTCGCCGTCGTACTCGACGATCGTCTGTCCGAAGGACGGCGCCTCCGCCAGCTTCACGTTCTGTCGGATGCGCGTCTTGAAGAGCAGGTCGGGGAAGTGGTTCGCGATGTCCTCGAGGACCTCGTTCGCGAGGCGGGTGCGCGTGTCCATCCGACAGGCGACGATGCCGCGGATGCCCAGCTCCGCGTTGAGCCGCTTCTTGACGACCTCGACGACCTCCATGAGCTTGCTCATGCCCTGGAGGGCGAAGAACTCGGTCTGCATCGGGATGATCAGCTCGCGCGCCGCGGCGAGGGCGTTGACGCAGAGGAGGCCGAGGCTCGGAGGGCAGTCGATGATGACGGTGTCGAACCGGGGCAGGTCGCTCCCGGCCGTCTCGAGGCTCTCGATGGCCTCCTTCAGGATCGTCTCGCGGCCGACGGCCGAGACCATCTCGACCTCGGCGCTGGAGAGGTCGATGTTGCTCGGCGCGCAGTAGAGCCCGGGCAGCGAGGTGGCCTGGACGACCTTCGCCAGCGGGTAGTCGCGGGTGAGAACGTCGTAGAGAGAGCGCTCGAGGCCGTAGATGTCCACGCCCACGTGCGTCGAGAGGTTGCCCTGCGGGTCCAGGTCGACGAGCAGCACCTTGAGCCCGCGCTCGGCCAGCGCCGCGCCGAGGTTCACGGAGGTCGTCGTCTTCCCGACGCCCCCCTTCTGATTTGTCACCGCTCTTATGATCATGGGTCGAGACGCCGGGTGGGAACGGGAGGCCGCGGTGGCTCCGAAACCCCCACCGCGGCGCGCATTATCGTCCGCGCGGGGTACATCGTCCACCCTCGTGCGCTCCCGGGAATCCGGCCGGAGAACACCGCATGACCGATCGTCCCCGCGCGCTCGTCCTCCTGTCGGGGGGCCTCGACTCCACCGTCGCCGCCTACCTCGCCGCCGACGAGTGCGAGGTCCTCGGAGCGCTCGCCTTCGACTACGGCCAGCGCGCCCGGCGTCGGGAGCTGGGCGCGAGTTACGCCATCGCGGCCGACCTCCGGATCGCCCACCGCACGGTCGAGCTGCCCTTCTTCCGCCTCCTCTCGGCCGGAGCCCTGACGGAGCCGGCGAGCGAGCTCCCGCGCCCCTCCGCGGGCGACCTCGACGATCCGGAGGCCGCGCGCGCCTCGGCGGCGGCGGTGTGGGTGCCGAACCGGAACGGCGTCTTCATCGCGGTGGGGGCGGCCTGGGCGGAGAGCGCCGGCGCCGATGTCCTCGTGGTCGGATTCAATGCCGAGGAGGCCCGGACCTTCCCCGACAACGGCGAGGACTTCGTCGCGCGCCAGAACGAGGCGCTCGCCTACTCGACGGCGCGCGGGGTCCGGGTGTCGGCGCCGACGCAGCGGATGAGCAAGGTCGAGATCGTCCGCGTGGCGATGGAGCGCGATCTCCCGCTGGAGCGCGCCTGGTCGTGTTACGAAGGGGACGACAAGCCCTGCGGGACCTGCGAGTCCTGTCGGCGTTTCGATCGCGCCCTCGATGCGGCCGGCGCCCGGAGCTGGTACGAGGCAAGGAGGAATCGATGATCCGTTGGACGACCCCCCTGGTGATCGCGGGCCTGATCCTGGCCGCGGGCTGCGCCTCGCCGGACAACCGCGCCCCCGACGAATCCCAGTCGGTCGCCGAGAACTGGGGCCAGCGCGGCATCGTCGAGATCGCCGTCCTCCCGGTGAGCTCGGAGGTCCCCGAGGAGACGATCCCGGACAAGGCCTTCACCTTCCCGGAGGACGAGGCTCGCCACCAGATGCGGACCTACCTCATCCGCGAGCGCGACTACGCCGTGCCCACCTCGGCCTTCGTGGACCAGTCCGACCCCAAGGCGGTTCCGGTCGACGCGGAGTTGACGCTCGTCATGGAGCAGTGGGACAGCTCGCGGCTCCAGCAGCGCGGCGTCGTCTACGCCGGCGGTCGGTTCACGCTCCGCGCGAAGGGAACGGGCGAGGAGCTCTGGACCTACGGCTGCCGCGACAAGCAGATCTCGGTTCCGGCGCCCCACGGCGGCTACGCGGTCGAGGCCAACATGCGCGACGCGTCCCTCGAGTTCGTGCGCCAGGCGCTGTCGCGCCTCCCGCGCAAGACGGACTTCGACGCGAAGATGGGCGGCGCCGCCCGCTGATGACGCCGGAGCGGCCCGCGCCCCCCGCGGAGCCGCCGACGAGGAGACGCGCGATGGACCCGGCCGGCGGCCCCCCGAGATACGGAAGGGGGCCGCTGCCGCGGCGGCCCTACTCACCGGGCCGGGGCCCGCACCCGCGCGTGCACGGAGCGTCCGCGTCCCCGCCGCCGCCTCTGGCCGAAGGAGACTGGCGCGACCACGCGGACTACCTGCAGGGCGTCGATCTCTTCAATCACGGCTTCTTCTGGGAGGCCCACGAGGCCTGGGAGGGCGTCTGGCACGCGAACGCGCGCCGGGGCGACGAGGCCTCGCTACTCGCCGCCCTGATCCGGCTCGCGGCGCTCCGCCTGAAGATCCGGGACGAGCGTCCGGAGGGGAGGGCATCCCTCGCCCGGGGCGTCGAGGCGGCGCTCGGTCCGATCCTCGCGCGGCCGACGCTCTGCGGCCTCGTTCCGGCGACGCTCCTCGGTCTCGCGCGCGCGGCGGGAGAGGAGGCGCCGATCCTCGTCCTCGCGGAGCCGGGACGATGAGCCTCCGGGTCGCGCGGGTCGAGACCCGCGCCGATGCCCGAGGACGTCGCTTCGAGCTGTTGCGGGTGGTCGACGATCGCCGCGGACTCCGGGCCTACCTCGCGATCGAGGAGGACGCGCGGGGTCGGACGGCCTTCGGCGGCATCCGTCGGCGGCCCTACACCGACGAGGAGTCGGCCCGTCGCGAGGCCGTGGCCCTGGCGTCGGGGATGGCGCTCAAGCTCCGGTTCGCCGAGCTCGATGCCGTGGGCGCGAAGACGGTCGTCCTCGATCACCCCGAGGCCTCGCGAGCGGACGTCTACGAGGCGCTCGCCGACTTCGTGGGCGGACTCGAAGGGCGCTACGTCTGCGGACCGGACGTGGGAACGGGCGAGGACGATCTCGACCGCATGCGATCGCGCACCCGTCACGTCAACGACGTCGCGAACCGTCCGGGCCTCGCCACCGCGCGCGGCGTCGCCGCGGCGCTCGAGGCGGCGCTGGCGTTCGCGGATGCGGCGCGGCCGGGGCGTCTCCACGTCCAGGGCCTGGGCTCGGTGGGGGGGAGCCTCGCCCGGATCCTCGCGGACGGCGGACACCGGATCTCCGGCGAGGATCCCGACGCGGAGGCGCGGGAGGCGCTGGCCGCGGCGCTGGGGGACGCCTGGTGCGGCGAGAGCGACGTCGGCGCCCGCGTCTTCCTGCCCTGCGCGCTCGGCGGGACGATCGATGCGGCGCGCCGGGAGCGCTGGCGGGGCAGCGTGATCTGCGGCAGCGCGAACGATCAGCTCGCCCCGGGGATCGGCCCGGACGATCTCGCCGCGGCGGAGATCCTCTGGGTTCCCGACTTCGCCGCCAACGCCGGCGCGGTCATCGAGGGCGTCCTCGCCGCTCGTGGTCGTCAGGCCGGATTGCCCGCCGCGCTCGCGGCGATCGGCCCGCGCGTGTCCGACGTGCTCGAGGAGGCCCGGCGGCGCGGGATGACGCCCTGGGCCGTCGCCGCGTCGCGGGCGGAGGACCGGCCGTGAGGCGCGAGATCGAGGCCTGGGAGCATCGCCGTGACGGCGGCTTCGATCGGGTGCGGCTCGCCTTCGAGGGCACGGAAGGGGGCGGCTGGACCATCCGGCGGAACGAGGCGCTCGACCTCGAGCTGGGGCCGGGCTACCGCCTCCTCGACGTGCGCGCCTGCGGGGTCTGCGCGACGGATCTCGCGCGCCGCCACCTTCCCTTCCCGCTGCCGCAGGTGATCGGCCACGAGGCGCTCCTGGCCGAGGGCGACCGCCGATGGGTCGTCGAGATCAATGCCTCGCACGCGTCCCGCGGCGACCCGGACGGTTGCGTCTTCTGCCGGAGCGGTCTCGAGACGCACTGCCCCGACCGTCTCGTCCTGGGGATCGATCGCCTGCCCGGCGGATTCGGCGACGTCCTGCTCGCGCCGCGAGGCGCGCTGCGCGCGGTGCCCGATGACCTGCCGGACGACACGGCCGTCCTCGTGGAACCCTTCGCCGCGGCGCTCCACGCGGTCGCGACCTCGCCGCCCCGGGACGGTGATCGCGTCGGGGTGCTCGGCCCGCGGCGTCTCGGCATGCTGCTGGTCGCGGCGCTGGCGGCCTGGCGACGTCGGGAGGGGACCGACTTCCGGATCGCGGCCCTGCCGCGCCGGGCGGAGCTCGGCGCGCTCGCCCGCGCGCTCGGAGCGGACGAGGTGATCGCGCCCGACGCTCCCGGCGCCGCCTGCGACATCGTCTTCGACACCACCGGGCACCCCGACGCGCTCCCGCTGGCCGCGGCCCTCGCGCGGCGCGAACTCCACCTGAAGTCGACCCACGGACTCGGAGCGGGCGGTCTCGCGAACCCGACGGCCTTCGTCGTCGACGAGCTGCGGGCGGAGCGATTCACGCCCGATCGCGCGGCCGGGATCGTCCGCGCCGGGGGCCTCGGCGGGACGCCGGGGCTCTTGCTGGCGATCGGGCACGCGGCGGACGGCGTCGACGGGGTCCGGAGGGCGACGGATCCTCGCGACGCGGCCCGGGTGCTCGCGGCCCTCGCTCCGCCGACGGGGCGCGCGGACGGCGTGGTCGCGACGAGCGTCGCCGCGGTGGACGCGGCGATCCGCGTCGAGGGTGGGGGCGAGGTCGGACTCGTGCGGCCCCGCGGCACGATCCTGATCGATCCGCGCGCGCGCGGCGCCTCGCCTCTGCTCGACGCGGTGATCGACCGTGACGTCCGCGTCGTCGCCAGTCGCTGCGGCGACTTCTCGCGGGCGCTGGCGCTGCTCGCCGGGGACACGGAACTGCGCCGCCTGGGGGAGCGCTTCGTGACGGATCGCTACCGGCGGGACGAGCTGCCGGCGGCCTTCGCGCGCGCCGGCGCGCCCGACTGTCTGAAGGTCGTCGTCGACTGAGGACGGCGGATCAGTCGCGGCCGAGCAGGCGGTCGACCGGACGTCCGGCGACGAGGTGCTCGTCGACGATCTCGTCCACGTCCGCGACCGTGACGCCGCGATACCAGACCGCCTCGGGGTAGACCACGACGGTCACGCCCCACTCGCAGACGTCGAGGCAGCCCGACTGCTGGGCCCGGACGCGCCCGCGGAGTCCGCGCTTCGCGACCGCGGCCTTGAAGGCGTCCCGGACCTCCTCCGCGCCGCGCGCGGCGCAGCACCCGCGCGGGTGGCCGTCCTCGCGCCGGTTCGTGCAGACGAAGAGGTGGCGTTCGTAGGGGACGGGCACGGGTCAGGACCCCGCCGTCTCGTGGTCGGGATTGGCGGCCGGGATCGTCACGCCGATGATGCGGCCCTCGCCGACGAGACGCCCGTCGACGTAGCCCTGCATGTCGAACACCGCGCGGCGCATGCGCAGGGCGTGGGCCTTGACCGCGAGCAGGAGGCGATCGCCGGGCCGGACGGAGCCGCGGAAGCGCACGCCCTCGAGACCGCCGAAGCCGAAGATCATGCCGTCGAGCTTGCCGAACTTGCGGTGGAAGCAGAACGAGCTCGCCTGCGCCGCGGCCTCCACCATGAGGACGCCGGGAAAGAGCGGGTTGCCCGGGAAGTGCCCTCGCGTCCAGAACTCGTCCTCGCGGATGTGACGGACCGCGACTGCCTGGAGCGGGTCGTCCTGGAAGTGGACGATGCCGTGGATCTGCTCGAGCTCGAAACGGTGCGGGTTGAGCGCGCGGATCTCCTCCGGCCCGTGCACGATGCGGTCCGGGTCGATGGCGCTGATGTCGATGAGCGGTTCGGAAGGCATGGCGTCCTCGGTCGGGGAAGGGCCGACCTTATCACGGCGACCGGACCGCGAAAACGCCCCCGCCGCGGCTCCGGGGCCCCAGGGGCTCTCAGAGGTTCTCGGGGAGGGCGTCCGGGACGGGAGCGTCGTCGCGCACGATCACGAGGACGGCGCTGTGGGGGACGACGAGGTAGCGCTCGTCCTGGAAGCTGATCTCGATGGCGGCCTTGCGGAAGAAGACGAGGTAGTCCCCCTCGCGGACCTGCATCGGCAGGTAGCGGGCCGGGGCCGCGGCGGCCTCGCGCCAGGGCTCGTCGGCGCCGTCGTGCGGCGGCGGCAGGGGCGTGCCGGGGCCGATGGCGACGGCCCGTCCGCTCTGGACCGCTTCCTTCTCGACCGCGCCGACCGGCAGGATCAGGCCGACCTTCGTCCGCACCTCGCCCTCCTCGGGCTTCACGAGGATGCGGTCGCCGACGACGAGGAGTTCGCGATGGCCTCGCCTCATCGCCCGTCGACCTTCGTGAGCGTCCCGCTCGCCTGCTCGAGGCGGTAGTAGGCGCCCGGCGCCGGCGCGGGGTAACTCGCCTCGGCGCCGTCGGCCCAGCGGACTCGGATCTCTCGCGCCTTCTTTCCGTCGAGTCCGAAGTGGATCAGCGGTTGGTTGGAAGCGAAGTAGCCCCCGCCGCCGAGCTGGTCGCGTCGCATCATACCGTCGTCCTCCAGGACCAGACGGACGGTGGCGCCGATCGCGTCGCGGTTCCGCGGATTCTTTCCCGCGAGGATCAGCCCGATGAAGGAGCCCTTCGGGCGGCAGAGGTTGTGCGCGAGCGTGGGCCAGGAGTCGACGTTGGTGATGATGAAGTCCATCCGGCCGTCGAGGTCGAGATCGGCGAAGGACGTCGCGCGCGAGACGTGAGGCGTGGCGAACGCCGGGCCGGCGTCCCGGGCGCGGTCCTTGAACTCGAGCGCGCGCTCGCCGCCCATGAAGAGCTGGTTCATCTGGGCGTAGCTCGTGCCCAGGTCCTTCGCGCCGTCGGCCTGCGGATAGACGTGCCCGCTCGCGACGAGGATGTCGAGGCGACCGTCGAGGTCGAAGTCGTGGATGCCGGTGCCCCAGGAGAGGAAGGTGTAGCTCGCCGAGCCTCCGAGCCCGGCCGTGCTCGTCGCGTCGTCGAAGAAGCGGTTCTTCTCGTCGCCGGCCGCCAGGTAGAGCGTGTTCGTGTCGTGGGAGAAGTTCGTCACGAAGAGATCGAGGCGGTCGTCGCCGTTGAGGTCGGCCGCGGTGACGCCCATCCCGGCCTGCTCGACCGCGTTGGAGTTCACCGCCACGAGCCAGCGCTGCGCCGATTCCGTGAACCGTCCGCTCCCGTCGTTGATGAAGAGCAGGTTCGGACGCGAGTCCACGGCGACGTAGACGTCCACGTCTCCGTCGTCGTCGTAGTCGGCCGTGACCACGCCGAGCGAGTAGCTGCCGCGCACCTGTCCGCGACGATCACGCAGCGTGAAGCCGCGCTCCTCCGTCGCGTCGACGTAGCGCCCGTCCCGGAACTCGTAGAAGCGGTCGGCCGCCTCCGGGAGGCCGCGGGGCCCGCAGCAGACGCGCAGTCCGCGCCAGTCGCAGGGGACGCCGTCGAAGGGCGGGTTCCGGATGTCGAACTCGACGTAGTTGCACACGTAGAGGTCGAGATCGCCGTCCGCGTCCGCGTCGAAGAACGCGGCCGACGTGCTCCAGCGCGGGTCGTCCCCTCCGAGACGATCCGTGACGTCCTCGAATCGCCCGCTTCCCTCGAGGTTGCGGAAGAAGCGGTTGCGGCCGAGCTGCGTGACGTACACGTCGCGCCAGCCGTCGGCGTCGAAGTCGACGGTGTAGACGCCGCAGCTCCAGTCCGGACACTCGAGCCCGCTGCCCTCGGTGACGTCCGTGAAACGGAAGCCCCCGTCGTTGCGGTAGAGCGCGTTGCGGAAGTCGGAGTGGCCGGGGCGCTCCAGATCGCCGCCGTTCGCGAGGTAGAGGTCCTCGTCGCCGTCGCCGTCGTAGTCGAAGAACATCGCGCCGTGTCCGATGTTCTCGGGGATCCAGAGCTTGCTCGGCGTCCCGGAGCGCGAACGGAAGGTGATGCCGGCCTCGCGCGTGACGTCATCGAAGCGCAGCTCCGCGCCCTCCTTCCCGGGGGCCACCGCCGGCGGCAGCTCGGCCGCGAAGGGGAGCACCGCCTCGGGGTCGACGTCGTGGGCGCCGGTCGTCTTCGCCGGTTCCTCTCCGGAACCGCGGTCGCAGGCGGACAGGAGGGTCAACGCCATCGCGGGCACGAGCGCGAGACGGATCGCGAATTCGAGGTGGGACGGCATGCGAACCTCCGATCGGGTCGCGGACGTCGACGAGGTGAGAATCCCGGCGACGGATCGACGCAGACCCGGGAAATTGTATCCGTTTCTCGCCGCAGCGCCATCGAGGCGCGGCGGGCCCCGCGACGGCCTGATAGGATTCGCCTCCCCGAGATCCGGAGTCCGAGATGAGCGAACGCATCGACACGATGCTGATCTCCTACGAGGCGGTCCCCTTCGCGAAGGTGGGGGGGCTCGGCGACGTCGCGGGGGCTCTCCCGGACGCGCTCGCGGAGGTCGGGATCCGCGCCCGGCTGGTGATGCCCCGCTTCGCCCAGATCGACCCCGAGAGCCTGGGATTCGAGGAGGTCCCGGTGCCGGCGGACTGGCACGTCGGCATCGACTTCCAGGATCATCCCTTCCGCGCCTGGCGCGGGCGGACCCCGGGCGGCGCCGAGGTCTGGATGCTCGGTGACGAGCGGCATTTCGGAGCGCCCGGCATCTACGCCGACCCCGACGGCCGTCCCTTCCCGAACGAACTGGAGCGCATGGTCTTCTTCGCGAAGGGCGCCCTCGAGCTCGCCAAGTGCCGGCAGTGGCGGCCCCGCGTGATCCACGCGAACGACTTCCAGACCGCGCTCTCCCTGGCCTACGTGCGTCAGACCTACGCGCACGAGCCGGCCTTCGCGGGGGCGGGCCTCGTCTACTCGATCCACAACCTCGCCTACCAGGGCGTCTTCCCGGGCGAGCGGCTGGCCACGATGGGCTTCGGACCCGAGTACCTCGAGCCGATGGGGCCCTTCGAGTTCCACGGGGCGGTGAACCTGATGAAGGTCGGCATCTCCTACGCCGACGTCGTCCACACCGTCAGTCCGACCTACGCCCGCGAGATCCTCGGGAGCGAGCAGGGCGCCGGCCTCGAGGGCGTGCTCGAGGCGCAGCGGCACAAGCTCGTGGGCATCCTGAACGGCATCGACGAGGGCGTCTGGAATCCGGCCGACGATCCCGCGCTCGTCGCGAGCTTCGACCGCGACGATCCGAAGGGCAAGGCGGCGTGCCGCGCGGATCTCCTCTCGGCCTACGGTCTCGGGGACGTGCCCGAGGACTGGCCCGTCGTCGGCTTCGTCGGTCGCCTCGTCGCGCAGAAGGGCGTGGAGCTGATCACGGGCGTCCTCGACGACCTGCTCGCGACGGACGCGGTCTTCGTGGCGCTCGGCACGGGCGCGAAGGAGTACGAGGACGCCCTGCGCGCCGCGGCGGCGCGTCACCCGGATCGCTGCGGCGTCCGCATCGGCTTCGACGACGCGCTCGCCCACCGGCTGACCGCGGGGGCGGATCTCTTCCTCATGCCCTCGCGCTACGAGCCCTGCGGGTTGAATCAGATGTACGCGCAGCGCTACGGGACGATCCCCGTCGTCCGCCGCACCGGGGGACTCGCCGACACCGTCGAGCCCTTCGACGCGGCGACGGGGAAGGGGACCGGCTTCCTCTTCGACGACTTCGACGCCGGGGCGCTCGCGGACGCCCTCGGGCGCGCCATCGACGCGTGGAGCCGACCCGCGGATCGCGCGCGGCTCCGCCGCAACGGCATGGGGTGCGGATTCGGGTGGTCGCACCGGGCGCCCGAGTACCGCCGGCTCTACGAGCGAGCGATGCGCGCCGCGCGCTGACCCGGCTCTAGTCGCGCTTCCACGACACGGTGGCGGCCACCGCGAGGTCGAGGTCCGCGAGTTCGCCGCGCCGGAAGTGCTCGTAGCCGAGGCCGGCGACCATCGCGGCGTTGTCGGTGCAGAGCGGGATCGAGGGGTGCCGGAAGGTGATGCCCGTCTTCTCGGCGCGCCGCGCGAAGGCCTCGCGGAGCTGGAGGTTGGCCGCGACGCCGCCGCAGAGCGCCACCTGCTTCACGCCCACGTCCCGCGCCGCGCGGAAGGTCTTGCGGGCGAGGACGTCCGAGGCGGCCTCGAGCAGCCCGGCCGCGAGGTCCTCGGGACGGAGATCGGGGTTCGCGCGCACGGTGTTGACGACCGCCGTCTTGAGGCCGCTGAACGAGAAGTCGTAGCCGGGTCGGTTGAGCATCGGGCGCGGCATCGGACAGCGCGCGGCGTCGCCCGCGAGCGCGAGCTTCTGGAGATGCGGACCCGCGGGCAGGGGGAGGCCGATGAAGCGTCCGCTCTTGTCGAGGCACTCGCCGACCGCGTCGTCGAGCGTGCCGCCGAGGACGCGGTAGTCGCCGTGATCGCGGTGGTGGTAGATCACCGTGTTCGCGCCCGAGACGAGGAGACTCACGAAGGGGAAGACGAGGTCCTCGTGCTCCATCTGCACGGCGTAGACGTGGGCCTCGAGGTGGTTCACACCGACGAGAGGGAGCCCCCGCGCCATCGCGAGCGCCTTCCCCGCCGAGACCCCGACGAGGAGCGAGCCGATCAGGCCGGGCCGGTTCGTCACCGCGACGTAGTCGAGGTCCTCGAGACGGCGCTCCGCGCGCGCCAGCGCCCGCTCGAGGAGCGGGAAGAGGTGCTGGACGTGCAGCCGCGAGGCGCGCTCGGGGATCACCCCGCCGAAGTTCTCGTGCTCCGCGAACTGGCTCACGGTGAGGTTGGCGAGGATGCGATTCCCGTCCTCGACGAGGGCGACCGCGGTGTCGTCGAAGGAGGTGTCGATGCCGAGTCCGAGCGTCATGTCTCGTCGCTCCGGGTCCGGGCCGGCCGCCCGACGCTGAAGGGCTTGAGGTAGGTGGGCTGGACGGCGTCGAGATCGGCGGGACGCCCCTCGGCGATCGCCCCCGCCGCGAGCTCCGCGGCGAGGATCGCGGCGGAAGGATCGAGGGCGAGCCGCCGCGGGGCGAGCGAAGGGGGGAGGGCCTCGCCATCGAGCGCGACGAGGGGACGCGAGGCGTCCCGGACCGCGAGCTCGCCCGCGAGGTCGTCGGCGTATCGCAGGTCGCCCCGGCGCACCGCCACGCCCGACGAGACCTCGAAGGTGCCGGCGAAGACGCTGCCGCGGAGCGCGGTGAAGAGCGCGTCGAAGGTCTCGCCCTCGGCGACGGCCCCCTGACGCAGCGCGCGCGCGGCGAGGAGTTCGACCGAATCGAAGCCGTGGATCGGGCGCCCCAGGGCCCACGCGAAGGTCTTGGCCATGCCGAGGCCGATCCGGAGCCCGGTGAAGGAGCCCGGACCGACGCAGACCGCGAAGGCGTCGCAATCGGCGACGGTGATCCCGCGCGGCCGCAGGAGTCCCTCGAGGAGTCCGAACACGGCGTCGCTCGGCGGGTGGTCGTGACGGACGTGGTACTCCGCCGCGACCTCGCCGTCTTCGAGGAGGGCGAGACTCGTCGCGGGTGAACTCGTGTCGACGCCGAGGATCCTCACCGTGCGCTCAGCTCCTCGAAGACCCGGGCGTAGCGGTCGCCCTCCGCCCGCAGACGGAGCCGCCGCTCGCTCTCGTCGTCCCCGTACTCGAACCGGACCTCGAGGATCTCGTCCGCGCCGAGGAGTTCCGCCGCGTCGCGGGGCCACTCCACGGCGGTGAGCCCGGGATTCAGGAAGAGGAAGTCCTCGTACTCGAGGCCGAGGAGATGGCGCGGGTCCTCGAGTCGGTAGAGATCGACGTGATAGAAGGGCCGCCGCGCGCCGTCGTAGCGGTGGATGATCTGGTAGGAGGGGCTGACGACGATGTCCTCGTCCGCGCCGCCCTGGCCGCCGTAGAGCCCTTTCGTGAAGTGCGTCTTGCCGGAGCCCAGCTCGCCCTCGAGGAAGACGATGCCGCGCCCGTCGATGGCGCCGCCGACGCGGCGGCCGAACCCGCGCGTCTCCTCCGGGGATCGCGAAACGAGCACCAGCTCGGGCACGGCCGTCTCAGTCCTTCATGCGGGCGACCAGGCCGGCGACGACGTCGTCGGTCGTCACGCCTTCGGCCTCGCCCTCGAAGCCCAGGATGATGCGATGCCGCAGTGCCGGACCGGCGACGACCCGGAGGTCCTCGAAGGCGACGTTGTAGCGCCCCTGGAGCAGGGCGCGCACCTTCGCGGCGAGGAGGATGGCCTGGCCGCCGCGCGGGCTCGCCCCGTAGCGCACGAAACGCTTCACGGAGTCCGTCGCTCCCGGCGCCTCGGGATGGGTCGCGAGGACGAGGTCGGCCGCGGCCTCCGCCACCGGTCGGGCCACGAGCACCTGGCGCGCCAGGCGCCGCAACTCGAGGATCGCGGCGCCGTCGAGCACCGGACGGACCTCCGCCTCGCCGTCGCCGGTCGTCTGTCCGAGGATCTCGAGGAGCGTCGCCCGGTCGGGGAAGGGCACGACCAGCTTGAAGAGGAAGCGGTCGAGCTGGGCCTCGGGGAGGGGATAGGTCCCCTCCATCTCGATCGGGTTCTGCGTGGCGAGGACGAAGAAGGGCTGCGGCAGCTCGTGCATCGCGCCGCCGGCGGTGACCGTCCCCTCCTGCATCGCCTCGAGCAGCGCGCTCTGCGTCTTGGGCGTCGCGCGGTTGATCTCGTCCGCGAGGAGGATGGAGGTGAAGACCGGTCCGCGCTGGAAGCGGAAGCTCCGCTGGCCGCGTTCGTCCTCGACCACGACGTTCGTGCCGGTGATGTCGGCCGGCATCAGGTCGGGCGTGAACTGGATCCGCGCGAACTCGAGATCGAGGGCGCGGGCGAGCGTCCGGACGAGCAGCGTCTTGCCCAGTCCGGGCACGCCTTCCAGCAGGGCGTGGCCCCCCGCCATCATCGCGATGAGGACCAGCTCCAGCGTGTCGTCCTGGCCCACGAGGACCTTGTGGACCTCGGCCCGGAGGCGGTCCACGCGCTCGCGGAAGGTGGCGATCCGGGCTTCGATCTCGGCGGTCGCGTCGGGCATGGGGGCACTATATGCCTCGGGCCTCGGCCCCGCCAGTGAGGCGAGCCCGGACCGCGCCGGCGAGATAGACGGAGCCGGTGACGACCGCGATTCCCGCCTCGAGGGCGCCGAGGCGGGCGAAGACGGACTCCAGATCCGGAGCGGCCCGCGCCGCCGCGCCCTCCGGCCCGAGCGCGGTCCGCATCGCGCCGAGGAGTTCGTCCGCCGGCAGCGCGCGCGGCGAGACCGGGGGACAGGCGATCACGGCATCGAAGCGCCCCCGGAGCGGAGCCAGACACGCGACGACGTCCTTGTCGCGGAGGAAGCCCGCGACCAGGACGCGCGGCCGTTCGGGCGCGACGCCGTCGAGGGCGGCGGCGAGGGCCGCCGTGCTCCGGGGCGTGTGCGCGGAGTCGATGAGGACCGGTCCGGACCAGCTCGGTTCGTCCGCGCGGAGCCGCTCGAGTCGACCCGGAAGCGCCAGCGCGGCGAGTCCGGCGCGGACGCGGTCGCCGTCGAGGCGCGGCCCGCCCGACTCCTCGAGGCGCAACGCCGCGGCGATCGCCAGCGCCGCGTTCTCGATCTGGTGCGCGCCCGGGCTTCCGAGGCGGAGGTCCTCGAAGCGGCGGCCGCGGATCTCGAGGGAGAAGCGGGGGTTCGGGGCGGGGTCGTCGAGGTCGCGCTCGACGCGGATCTCGCGACCGAGCGCGTCGACGGGGACGCCGCGCTCCGCCGCGAGTCGGTGGACGATCCGGCCGCCCTCCTCGTCGGGAAGGGCCGAGGTGACGAGCGGCACGCCGGGCTTCAGGATGCCGGCCTTCTCGGCCGCGATCTCGTCCAGCGTGTCGCCGAGGACGCGCGTGTGTTCGAGGTCGAGGCGCGTGACGACGGTGACGTCGGGATGGACGACGTTCGTCGCGTCCAGGCGACCTCCGAGTCCGACCTCGATGACGGCGAGGTCGGGCGCCTCCGCCGCGAACTCGAGGAATCCCATGAGGGCCATCGACTCGAAGAAGGACGGGAGATCGGCGGGGTCCCGTCGCGTCCGCGCCGCGGCGACCTCGGCGAGGCGCCGCGCGCGCGCGACGAAGCGATCGGGCGGGATGGGGACGCCGTCGATCGAGATCCGCTCCCGCACGTGGACCAGGTGCGGCGAGAGGAAGAGGCCGCAGCGTCGGTCGTGGGCGCTGACGAGGTGACGGAGGATGATCGAGGTCGATCCCTTCCCCTTCGACCCCGCCACGTGGGCGACCGGGACGCCCCGCTCGGGCGAACCGAGGTCCGCGCAGTAGTTCCGCATCCGCGAGAGGTCGAGACTCTTGCGGCCGAGGAGGTGGGCTTGCTTCTGCTCGAAGTCGGTGAAGGACGCGAGCCAGGCCATGACGTCGGCCTCGGACTCGAGGGGCGGAATGGGGGGAGGACCGGACACGACACGGGGCTCGCAGCGCGTGGGAGAAGAGGCTCTCGCGCCGCCTCCGGACGACGCCCGGGGGCCGCGAAAGCGGTCCCCATGAACTTCCGGCCAGATGTTACGTTGCAGGAGGCCTCGGACAACGAGGCCGCCAAAGCCAGGGAGCACTGCGAGATGCGTTCACCGAAGTCGATCGTGCCGGGGGGGGAGGGGCCACGCTCGAACCTGAACATCAGTCCCCTCGCGTTCATGCTCATCGTGATCCTGGTGGCCGTCGGGACCGTCGTCTGGCTCGCCGGCCTGGGTGACGACGAGGTCGAGCGCGTGCCCTTCAAGTCCATCGAGCCCGTCGAGGCGGTCGAGATCGAGACCGAGGCGGTCGCCTGGGATCCCGAGACGGACACCTGGGGCAACGTCGACGACCTGACGCCGGAGGGCCGGCGGAGCATCCCGGTCGCGGCCCTGAAGAAGGCGGTCGAGAAGGTCGGCCGGCGCTCCTGGGACGCCTTCCGCCTCGTCCCCGCCAAGATCGACGACGGCTGGGTCGGCTTCCAGCGGCTCGACGTGCCCCGTCTCTTCGCCGCGAGCCAGGTGCTGCGCGGTCAGGCCTTCGAGGTCCTCGGTCGACTGGACTCCCTCGAGGAGGTCGACGTCTTCGACGCCTATGACCGGTTGAAGCTGGCCAGCGGCGAGACGCGGAGCTGGCAGGGCGTGATCACCCCCGACGCCGACGTGCACGGGAGCTCGGCTCCGGTCCGCTTCCTGATGGTCGACGACATGGAGGAGCCGCAGATCGTCGTCGGCGAGACGGTGAAGCTGCAGGGCGTCTTCTTCAAGCTCCAGGAGGTGGCCCGCGACGGCGAGGCCGAGACCGGGATCTGGATGCTGGGCAAGCGTCTCTTCCGGAACTACCGCATCCCCGAGGCGGACCAGATCGATCTCGGCGTTCTCGACTCCGTCGTGGACGTCCGCGACGGTCAGTCGGCCCGCCACGCCTTCGAGGACCAGCAGATCTTCCAGCTCGTCGCCGACATCGCCCGGCGCCCCGATCGGGACCGCGGCGAGGGGAAGGACATGACGGGCAAGAAGATCCGGGAGCTGCTCGCGGAGCCGCGCGCGTACCGCGGCGAGCTGCTCCATTTCCAGGGCCGCATCCTGCGCGTCGAGGAGATCCCGATGAGCGCGTTCTTCCCGGAGAACGCCGACGGAGATCACGTCGTCGACCGCGTCTGGATCACCTACCTGACGACCGACGGCGTCATCCCCCTGACGATGGTGTGGCTGAAGAAGCCCGACCTCGATCTGCAGCTCTCGGACCAGGTCATGGTGCAGGGCGTCTTCTACCGGATCTGGGGCTACAAGACCTCGGCCCACGGATGGGTGCGGGCGCCGCTGATCTTCGGCCTGGGGCCGATCGAGAAGATCGACATCCACGCGAGCACGGGCATGAGCCGGTCGCTGGCGATCGGGCTGGTCTGCTTCGCGCTCCTCGTCACCGTGATCGTCGTCGTCGCGCTCCGGGCCGACCGCAAGAACAGCGATCTCTTCCGGAAGCGCCGCGCCTCGCGGAAGCAGGTGCAGCGCGGCCCGCTCGACCTGAACGACGTGGCGCGACGGGCGGCGCGGACGGAGGCGGTGGAGGAGGAATCGGGGGTCTGACGGCCCCTTCCCGGCCCTCGCGGCCGGGCTCCGGCGTCGGGAATTCCGACGGACCGGGAACTTTTTTCGGGTCCCTTCGAGGGGCCCCGGAGGCCGACGTCGACGCAAAGCGCGTCCTCGTCGGCCTTTGTGTTGGTGAATATTCTTCGGATCGGTGGATATTCTTTAGGAGCACACGGCCTCTCAAGAGCTTCCGCGGCCCTCCGACAAGGGGGGGAGCACACGGCGGATTCGGGTCGCCTCCCGACGACCGGAAACCGGAACCCGGAAGCACCGGGAAAGGGCTCGCAGAAGAAAGAAGTACGAGAGGTCTTCGATGTCACTTCGAATCAACACGAACGTCTACTCCCTCAACGCGCAGCGCAACCTGTCGACGCAGTCCGCCAAGCTCGGCAAGTCCTACGCTCGTCTGTCGACCGGCCTGCGCATCAACAGCGCGTCCGACGACGCCGCGGGTCTCGCCATCTCCGAGCGTCTGCGCGCCAACACCCGCAGCCTCGAGCAGGCCGGCCGCAACGCCAACGACGGCATCTCGCTGATCCAGACCGCGGAGGGCGCCCTCGACGAGTCGTCGAACATCCTCGGCCGTCTCCGCGAGCTCTCCGTCCAGGCCTCGAACGGCACCCTCGGCACGCAGGACAAGACCACGCTGCAGCAGGAGTTCTCGAACCTCCGCAGCGAGATCGACCGCATCGCCAACTCGACCAGCTTCAACGGCACCAACCTGCTGAGCGGCTCGACCACGATCACGCTGCAGGTCGGTGAGGGCACCACCTCGGGCACCGACACCATCGACGTCTCCTTCAGCGCGTCGGGTTCCTCGGCCCTCGGTCTCGCCTCGCTGGACATCTCGTCCTCGCCGTCCGCCGCGATCACCGCGATCGACACCGCCATCAACAGCGTCTCGAAGCTCCGCGGCGACCTCGGCGCGGCCCAGTCGCGTCTCGAGTCGACGACCCGGAACATCGCGAACCGCGTCGAGAACCTCTCGGCCGCCGAGTCGCGGATCCGCGACGTCGACGTCGCCAAGGAGACGGCCGACCTCACCAAGAACTCGATTCTCCAGCAGGCCGCGCTGAGCATCCTCGCCCAGGCGAACGTCGCTCCGCAGTCGGCGCTCTCGCTCCTCTGATCGAGGAAGAAGCGCCACGCAGGAAGGGCTCGCGGCCTCCGGTCGCGGGCCCTTCTCGTTCCGGCGCGCGTGATCCACGGGCCGCGTCCGTCGGAGATGCGAGTGGCGGTCGCGCCGCGCATTCGTCCGGAGATGCGAGTGCGGTTGGTCGCGCCGCGCATTCGCCCGGAGATGCGAGTACGGTGGTCGCGCCGCGCATTCGCCCGGAGATGCGAGTACGGTGGTCGCGCCGCGCGATTCGCCCGGAGATGCGAGTACGGTGCCAGTCACCCGATGTGCATTTCCGTTCACATGCGTCTGCTCGCGGAACACGTTCGCCCGGAAATGCACATCGGGTGACTGGCACCGTACTCGCATCCGACACCGCACTCGCATCCGACACCGCCACTCGCATCCATCGCACTGCATCCGACACCGCACTCGCATCCGACACCGCACTCGCATCCGACACCGCACTCGCATCCGACACCGCACTCGCATCCGACACCGCACTCGCATCCGACACCGCACTCGCATCCGACACCGCACTCGCATCCGACACCGCACTCGCATCCGACACCGCACTCGCATCCGACACCGCACTCGCATCCGACACCGCACTCGCATCCGACACCGCACTCGCATCCGACACAGCACTCGCATCCGACACAGCACTCGCCTCCACTTCCAGAGCGAGCGTCACCCGGAGCGACGTCCGTCGTCCTCCTTCCCGCACTCCGACTCGTCCCCGGTCCGGAGCGGACCATGGACGGCCTTCTCCTCCGAGCCTTCGCGCTCCTGCTCGCGTCCGCCACCGCGGGCGCCCAGGGGCTGCTCTTCATCGACCCCGACGCCGACGTCGCTCGCGTCTTCGGCCCCGACGGGGGAGCCTGGATCGAGGTCTCCGGCGCCGGTGAGCTGCTGCGCGGGGCAACCGACGGGACCGGCGCGGCCTGGCTCGCCGATGCGGCCACTCCGCGTCTCCATCGGGCGGACCCCGCGACGGGGACGGTGCTCGAGATCCCCCTGCCCGGATTCCCCCGGGGCCTCGCCACGGGGAGCTCCGGCACGGTCCGCGTGGTGACGCGCGACGCCGCGGGCGGATCGGCCTCTCTCCTCGAGATCGAGGCTGACGGCGCGGTCGCGACGATCGCGTCCCTTCCCGACGGCGCGGATCTCCTCGCGCGGCGTCCGGACGGCGGAGCGTGGCTCGTCCTCGATCCCGGGCTCGCCCCGGCGACGCTCCTGAGGCTGGATGGGGCGGGAAGTCCCCTCGGACTCTGGCCCCTCGGCATCCTGCCGCTCGCGCTCCGGGTCGCGCCGGACGGGGGCGCCTGGGTCCTCACGGCCCTTCCGCCGGAGCTCCGCCGCTACGGGCCTCAGGGAGGACTCGTCGCGGTGCGCCCCGTCCCGGCGGACGTCCGAGACTTCGTCGTCGGCGCCGATGGGGCGCTCGCTCTCGCGCGCGCCGGGTCCGGCGTCATCGAGCTTCGCGAGCCCGGCGGCGCGTTCTCGATCGCGCACGGGGTGGGGGGGCAGCCGCAGTGCCTCGCCCTCGACGGTCGGGGTCGCCCGGTGTTCGTCGACGCGCTGGGCGGCACCCTGCGACGACTCGACGACGGCCTCACCGGGACGACGAGCGTCCTCGCCGTGCTCCCCGGTTCCGCCGCGCCGGGCGTCGGGCAGGCGCTGGACCATGTTCTCGGCGCCGGCGGCGAGGACGATCCCGACGGAGACGAGGTCGGTTCGCGGGAGGAGGTCGCCTGGCGCGTCGATCCCTTCGACGCCGCGGACGCGCCCTTCGGGATCGAGGCGGATCCTCCGCTCGCCGCGGGAGCGACGGGGCAGCTCGTCTTCCGCGCCGCGGGCCGGCCCTGGCGCATGATCCTCACCGGGCTCTCCGACGCCCGGACGGGCCGGGGGGCCGGTGCCGCGGGATTCTCGCTCGCTCCGGGACCCCTGTTCGACTGGTATCAGGCCGGCGCGGCCGGGCTCTGGCCCTTCGTGTGGGGACTGCTGGACGGCAGCGGGACGCTCCTCGCTCCGATCGCGCTCCCGGACGACCCGGCGCTCGTCGGGCTCGTCCTCCACTGGTCCTTCGTGGTCCTCGACGACCCCTTCGACTTCTCCAGCGCGACGGCCTCGCCGGCCTTCGCGACGGTGGTCTCGTGAGGGACGCGGAGTCCGACGCCTCGCGTGAGTTCGCGCTCGGTCTGGACGCG
This sequence comes from Planctomycetota bacterium, assembly GCA_041402125.1. GTDB lineage: Bacteria > Planctomycetota > DRQF01 > JAWKSY01. The sequence goes on along the minus strand of JAWKSY010000003.1, from coordinate 323,671 downwards.
ACGGGGTTCGCGGGCCTGCGCGAACTGAACCGGCTCGAGCCGGGCGGCGGGAGCGGCGAGGCGCCGGAAGGAGATCCCGGCGCGCGGGCGGCCGCGGCTCGCCTCCGCCGACGTCTGGGCGGCGCCGATCTCCGGGCCGCGGGCCGCGCCGTGCTCGCCGCCTGTGCCGAGGCGGGCATCGAGCCGGTGCTGCACGACGACCCGCGCTATCCGGATCGGCTGCGGCAGCTCCCGAACCCGCCCATCGCGCTCTACCTCCGGGGCCGGGCGCCCGGGCCGGCGGAGCCGCTGATCGCGATCGTGGGCTCGCGTCGCGCGAGCCGCTACGGGAGACGGGTGGCGGCGCAGTTCGGGCGGGAACTCTCGGCCCGGGGCGTCGGCGTCGTCAGCGGTCTCGCCCGGGGCGTCGACACCGCCGCTCACGAGGGGTCGCTCGTCGGCCCGGGCCGACCCTTCGCGGTGCTGGGGTCGGGGCTCCGCCGTCCCTACCCGACCGAGAACCTGGAGCTCGCGGAGCGCATCGCGGAGCGTGGAGGACTGCTCAGCGAGTTCCCGCCGGACGTGCCGCCCCTCGCCCGGAACTTCCCGCGCCGCAACCGGATCATCGCGGCGCTGGCGACGGCCGTCGTCGTGGTGGAGGCGGACGAGAGGAGCGGAGCGCTGATCACCGCGCGCTGGGCGGCGGAGCTCGGCCGCGAGGTCCTGGCCCTGCCGGGCCCGGTCGACAGTCCGACGAGTCGCGGAACGCTGGCGCTGCTCCGCGACGGAGCGACTCTCGTGCGCTCCGTCGAGGATCTCGTCGCCGAGGGACTCGTCGCCGGTGCGGCGACCGACGCGCCGGCAACGCCTCGAGACGGGAGGTCCGCGACCATCCCGGCGGGCCTCGACGCGAACGATCGCCGGCTGCTGGGGCTGCTCGACCACGAGCCGGCCACGCTCGACGAGATCCTCGCGGGCCTCGATCTGCCGCCGGGCGTCGCGCTCGGTCGGCTCCTCGCGCTCGAGCTGCGGGGACTCGTCGTGAAGGACGAGTCGCTGCGCTTCCGGCTCGCGCTCGGTGAGGAGAGCGCTCCGGCGCGTCGGGGGGCGCGGTCCTCAGTCGGCGAGGAGCCACTCCATCGCGAGGTGGAGGACGAGGCAGACGGCGACGATGGTCAGGGTCATGTAGGCGAAGAGCCGCAGTGAGCCTCGCGTCACCTCGCCGAGATCGCGCTTGCGCATCGCGGTCGAGAAGAAGCAGATCACGAAGCAGAGCGGGAGGAAGAGGAGGATGCTCTGGAAGAGGGTCACGACGTCGCCTCCGTTCCCGCCGCGGCCATCTCGGGCGCGTCCTCCGCCGGCTCCTTCGCCTTCGCGCCGGCGAGGTCCCAGACGTCGACCATCGCGAGGATGTTCAGGAGCGTCGCCACGCCGGAGTAGAGGCAGCCGACGTTGTAGAAGGGGTTCTCGCGGCTGATCAGCAGCCCCTTGGTCAGGAGCGCGGCGAGTCCCGACATCAGACCCCCGAAGGCGTGGGCGATGCCCCAGGTCGGGTGGCGGTCGAAGGGCGAGATGTTGCGGAAGTCCGCGAGGATCATCCCGACGAGGAAGGTCGCGACGATCATCCCGCCGAGGACGAGGCCCCGCTTCCGCTCCCCCAGGTAGAAGTGCCCGAGGCCCGGGAAGAGCCAGGCGAGGACGACCCCGTTCCGCTGTCGCGGCGACGCCGTGGTGGCGAAGATCCCCACGAGGGCGACGGTCACGACGCCCAGTACGAGCCCGACGTTCATCGCGGCGATGGCCTCCCTGGTTCGGCGGGGCGTCCCGCGTCGAGATCGGGCCCCCGCGGAGCGGGCGGGGACGGGTCGAGTCGAGACCGCCACGGGGCGGAAATCCCGGCTCGGCGGAAATTTACGGGAAGCGGGGGAGGGCCTCAAGCCGGGTGCTCCGCATTGACCGCCGCGCCCCGCCGCCTATAGTGATCGGGCAGCGGCAGGGGGGATTCCGGGTGGCGGTGCATCGGACGGAGATCCGCGTTCGCTACGCCGACACCGACCGTGCCGGCGTCGTGTACCACGCCAACTACCTGGTCTTCTTCGAGGTCGGCCGAACCGAGATGATGCGGGAACTCGGATGTCCGTATTCCGCGCTCGAGGCCCGCGGCTTCGTGATGCCGGTGATCGAGTCCCGCCTCGCCTTCCGCGCTCCGGCGCGGTACGACGACCGCCTGACGGTGGAGTCCGAACTGCTCGAGGTGGAGAGGGTGCGTTTCAAGATCGGAACGCGCGTGATTCACGCCGAGACGGACAAGGTGCTGGCGGAGGGGTGGTTGCGTCTCGCCTGCACCGGGCCGGACGGCCGACCGACCCCGATTCCCGAGGACGCGCGGCGCCTCATGCTGGACGACATTTTTCGCAAGGACGCCTGAGAACGACCGTCCAAGGTCGGAACGGCGGGCTTCGACTGGAGTGAAGCGGATGAGAGCGACGATCCTGATCCTCGCGGCGGCCCTCGTGTGCGGGGCCTGCACGACGAGCGGAAAGTCCGACGGGGAGATGGCCGCCGAGTCGGACACCTCGGGCGGCAACGAGTCGATGGCGACGGGCGGCTCGCCCGAGATGGCGATGAATGCCTCGGGAATGGGCACGGCCGAGACCCGGGCCCGGACCGATCGTCGACTCCAGCTCCAGCGTTCGCTCGACCAGTGGTGGCTCGCCGTGCAGCGTCAGGAGTACGCGAAGTCCGACGGGCTCGGGACCGCGCTCGAGCAGTTCGTGAACAAGCACTTCGACGAGATCGCCGAGGATCTCACGCACGCGAATCCGCGCTGGCGGAAGATCGCGGCCGCCGGCCTCGGATTCAGCGGCCGTCCCCAGGCCGTCGCTCCGCTCGAGAGCGCGCTGCGGGACTCGGACGCCGACGTGCTGGTCGGAGCGCTCCTGTCCCTCGGCCGGCTCGCCGAGGCGGACGTCACGATCGACGCCACGAAGGTGACGCCCTTCCTCTCGCACAGCGCTCCGGACATCCGGAGCAACGCCGCCCTCGTCCTCGTCCACGCGACGAAGAAGGGGCAGGGCGAGCTCTACCTCCCGCTGACGGCGGCGATGGAAGACCATGATGCCGGCGTGCGCGTGCACGTCGCCGCCGCGTTGGGCGCGCTCGGCGATCCCGGTGCGGTTCCCTTCCTCATCCGCGCGATGGATGACGAGAAGGCCCTCGTCCGCATCCGCGCCGCCTACGCGCTGGCGCGCATCGGCGACCAGCGCGCCATCCCGCGCCTGATCGACGCGATCGACGACCCGTCCATCGACGTGTCGCGGGCGTCCCACAAGTCCCTCCGCGTCCTGACGGGCCAGGACTTCGAGCGCCGTCGCGAGGCCTGGGCCGCCTACTGGAACAGCCGGCAGCACCAGGGTTCCTGACCGCCGCATCGATTCGGACTTCCAGGACGCGCGTGCTCGTTACTGCGTTCGGGGCCGCTCGTTCGCTCTCGGATGCACGTACGGTGCCAGATGCTAGTACGGTGCCAGTCACCGGACGAGCATTTCCGGGCGAATCGGCTTTGCATGCGGATGCGGTGGAACGGAAATGCTCATCCGGTGACTGGCACCGTACTAGCATCTCCTTCTTCCCGCGAACGCCGAGCCTCTCCTCAGAGCATCGCGACGGGATCGCAGTCCACGAGGATCTGGACGCCCCGCCGGTTCCGGAAGGTGTCGTGGTGCGCGGCGAGGAAGTCCACGAGCGCGTCCTCGCTCTCGGTCCGCAGGACGAGATGGCGGCGGTGGAGCCGCTTCAGGTAGGCGATCGGGGCCGGGGCCGGGCCGAGGACGGAGACGCCGGCCGCGGGACCGTCCGCGCGGAGCGCCCGCGCGATCTCGGCCAGCGTCTCGTCCGTCTTCCCCTCGTCGGGGCCCTGCGCGACGACCCGGGCGAGGGCGCCGAAGGGCGGATACGCCGCCCCGCGCCGGTGATCGAGCTCGATCGCGGCGTAGGCCTCGTAGTCGTGACGGGCCGCGGTCTCGAGCGCGTAGTGGTCCGGCGAGTAGGTCTGGACGAAGACCCGCCCGGCGTGCTCGCCGCGCCCGGCCCGTCCCGCGACCTGCGTCATGAGCTGAAAGGTGCGCTCGGCGGCCCGGAAGTCCGGGATGCACAGCGAGGTGTCGGCGGCGACGACGCCGATCAGCGTGATCCCGGGGAAGTCGAGTCCCTTCGCGATCATCTGCGTGCCGACGAGGATGTCGATCTCGCGCGCCTTCACCGCGGCGAAGAGCCGCTCGTGCGCCCCGCGCGCGCGCATCGTCTCGCTGTCGATCCGCGCGACGCGCGCGTCGGGAAAGAGCGTCCGCGTGGCGTGCTCGACGAGTTCGGTCCCGATGCCGCTGAAGTGGATGTCGCCGTGCCCGCACTCGGGGCAGCGATCGGGCGTCCGCTCGGACCGTCCGCAGTGATGGCAGAGGAGATGGTCCCGTGACCGGTACCAGGTCATCGCGACGTCGCAGTCCCGGCAGACCTTCGTGTAGCCGCACGAGCGGCAGCGGATCGAGGTGCGGAATCCCCGCCGGTTGAGGAAGAGCAGCGCCTGCTCCCCCCGGTCGAGATTGCGCCGGATCATGCTGGAGAGCAGCGGAGAGAAGAGCCCTCCGGGGCCGGTCGGGCGCTGCGAGCGCATGTCGATCCGCGTCACCGCCGGCAGATCGCCGCCCCCGATGCGCTCGGGCATCCGCAGGAGCTGCAGTCGGCCGCGTCGCGCGAGCTCCCAGGTCTCGAGGCTGGGCGTGGCCGAGCCCAGGACGACGGTGGCGCCGGAGAGTTCGCCGCGCATCAGCGCCACGTCGCGAGCGTGGTAGCGGGGGGCGTTCTGCTGCTTGAAGCTCGTCTCGTGCTCCTCGTCGAGAATCACCAGGCCGAGGTCGGGGATGGGCGCGAAGACCGCGCTTCGCGGCCCGATCGCGATGCGCCGGGCGCCGGAGGCGAGCTCGTGCCACTGGCGGGCCCGATCCGCGTCCGTGAGGTGAGAGTGAAGGACGGCCACGCCGCCGAAGCGGGACTCGAAACGTTCGACGGTCTGCGGCGTCAGGGAGATCTCCGGCACCATCACCACCGCGCCGCGACCGCGCGCGAGCGTGCGGCCGATGGCGTCGAGATAGACCTCGGTCTTGCCGCTTCCGGTGACGCCGAAGAGGAGGAAGTTTCCGGGGCGGTCCTCGTCGATCGAGGCTCCGATCGCCTGCGCGGCCCGGGCCTGGTCCGGGTTGAGCGGCGGCGCCTTCGTGGGGCGGATCTCGAGGGCGCCGAAGAGGTCCTCCTCGCGCCGCTCGCGATCGAAACGCACGAGGCCCTTGCGTCGGAGGGTCTCGAGGGGCGAGGCGCTCACGCGGTGACTCCGCTCGAGCACCTGACGCGGCACCCCCTCCGGCTCCTCGACGAGCGCGCGGAGGAGTTCCCGCTGCTTGACGCTCGCGCGCGCGGGCCAGTCGGCGAGCGCCTCGTCGGCGGCGGGCCGCACCGCGTGCACGACGACCACGGCGCGCCCGCCGGCGCCCTTCTTGACCCCGGCGGGGATCATCGCGGCGAGGGCCTCGCCGATGCCGCAGACCCACCGGCGGGCGATGCGACGCCCGAGTTCCAGCTCCCGGGCGCCGAGCAGCGGCGCGGCGTCGAGGATTCCCTCGACGTCCTTCAACGTCGACGGGTCGAGGTCGGAAGGCCCGAGGACGAAGCCGACGAGGCGGCGCCCCGCGAAGGGGACGCGGACGCGGACGCCGGGACGAAGCCGCTCGGCGTCCTCGGCGGGGGCGGAGTAGGAGAACGAACGGTGCAGGGGGATCGGGACGGCGACGTCCACCGCGATGCGCGTCATTCCGCGCCCCGATCCTCCGGGAGGAGGGGTTCGGCGCAGCGACAGGGCGCCTGCCCGCACTTCGGGCAGCCCGCGCCGTACTTGCGTTCGGCCGCGGCCTGGAGGTCGACCTCCGCCAGGCTGGCAAGCGTCGCCAGCCAGGCGAGCACGTCCGCGAACTCCTCCTCGAGGTTGCGCCGATCGCCGCGTCGGAGCGCCCTCGAGAGCTCTCCGACCTCCTCCGCGAACCACATGAAGGTCCCCTCGAGGCCGCGCGCCGCGTCCTTCCTCAGGTAGATGCGCTCGATGAGCTGCTGGAAGGCCTGGATCTTCACCGCGGCTCGCTCCCTTCGATCGGTCGTCCGGCGGCCGCTCCCGTGAAGCGGCGTTCTCCTCAGCGCGCGACGGCGAGACTGACGAGCGTGAGGTCCTGCTCGCCGGGATCGGCCGCGAGGTGCGCCCCGATGCGGCTCGCGAGACGACGGGCGATCTCGTCGCCGCCCTCCTGGAGCGCCTTGCGGGCGTTGGCCGCGAAGCGGGCCTCGCCGAGCGCCTCTCCGTTCTCGAGCCGCAGCGCGAGGAGGCCCGCCGTCCCCATCAGGACGCCGTCCCCGGGCTCGAGGACGACCTGCGCCCCGTCGAGACTGCGATCGAAGACCGGTCCCTTGTCGAGGCCCATCGCGATGCCGGCGGGATGCAGCGTCCCGAACTCGCCGGAGGCCGCCGCGAGATGGAAGACGCCGAGCTTGTGTCCGGCCGAGACCAGCTTGAGCGTCCGCTCCGCGCGGTCGTAGATCGCGTAGAGGGCGGTGACGTACATCCCGCGCCGGAGGTCGGGCGAGAGCTGGGCGTTGATGCGCTTCATCGCCGCGGCCGGGTCGGCGACTCCGGGGGCGACGGCGCGGAAGACGCTGCGCGCCATGGCGAGCACCATCGCCGCCGGAACGCCGCGACCGCTCGCGGAGAGGAGGAGGAAGCCGGTGCGGCGGTCGTCCACCTCGATGAAGTCGAAGAGGTCGCTGGAGATGTCGCCGGCGGGTTCGAAGGCCGCGTCGACCTCGATCCCGGGAATCGCGGGGAGTTCCCGCGGGAAGAGCCGCTCCTGGATCTCCTGCGTGATCTGCTCCTGGTGCTCCTTCGAGAGCAGGTCCTGCTCAAGGCGTCGGCCCTCCTCGAGTCCCCGCGTCATCTCGTCGAAGGCGTGGGCGAGGGCGCCGATCTCGTCCCGCGAGCGCACGCGCGTGCGATGCGCGAGGTTGCCTCCCGCCACCGCGCGAAGATCCTGGACGAGCGTGCCGATGGGACGCGTGATCATCCGGGCGACGACGAAGGAGACCGCGATCCCGACCCCGATGCCGAGGAGCGAGAAGACGATGATCTTGCGGAGGAGGCTGCCGAGTTCGTCCTCGATGGCCTGCTCGGAGAGGTAGACGCGGACGCTCGCGATCGCGCGCGGCCCGCCCTCGGGGCGCCGGATCGCGGCGAGGAAGGACCGGAAGGGGACGTCGACCCGTTCGCCCACGGACATGCGCCCGCGATCGACCGTGACCTCGCCGATCTTCGCGACCTCACGCCGCTCGCGCACCTCGATGGTCTTCGCGCCGGTCGCGGTCGCGACGATGTAGGGCCGTCCCTGGTCGTCCTTCTCGAAGACGGCGACCTCGATCGTGCGGTCGTCGAGCAGCTCCTTCAGGCGGTTCGCGTTGTCCTCGTTGTGCCAGTCGGGCGCCGCCATGGCCGTTGCGGCGAACACGCCCGCGCTGTTGATCGAGGCGTCCAGGGCCGCCTCGGTCTGGGTGTACACCGACCAGCCGAGGAGGCCGACGACGAGCGAGACGACGATGCTGACGGGGAGCGCGAACTTGAGGGCGATCCCCGGGCCGCGGGTGGTCGGACGCTGGATCGTGATCCGGGATTCCGACGGTTCCGGAGCGGAGACGGCAGCGCGTTTGCGGGGCATGGATCTCGCTCAAACGAGTTGCAGGATGGCGAACTCGAGGCCCCATGACAGGGGAAGGGCGATGAGTCCCGCGACGACGTCATCATAGACCACGCCCCGCGCGCCGGGCAACCGCTCCGCTCTTCCCACCGGCCCCCACTTCGTCATGTCGAAGAGGCGGAAGAGGAGGAACGCGAGGGCGAAGCCCAGGAGGCTCGGCGGGGTCGGCCGCCAGCAGGCGATCCACTGACCGGCCGCCTCGTCGAGCACGAAGTCTTGCGGGTCCTTCCGGCCGGTCCCGGCGATGAAGCGGCTCGCGACGGGAAGACCGCCGAAGGTGGCCGCCGCCGCGAGCGCGGCGCAGGAGAACGCGTAGCCGCGCTCCGGGAGGACGATGGCGACGAGGAGAGCGACGAGCGAGCCGCAGGTTCCCGGCATGATCGGACTCGCTCCCGCCCCGAGGACGGTGCCGAGGATCCGATCGAGGCGCGTCAAATCGCGTCCTTCCCTCGCCCGATCGCGCGGGCGGCGCGCGCGACGTAGCGCGTCCCCGAGTAGACCGTGATCGCCACCGTGGACCAGACGAGCGCCCAGGTGGCGGGAGCGAGCCAGACCGGATCCTCGCGGAAGGCGACGACGCCGATCAGGAATCCGACGAGGATGCTCTGAACGACCATCTTGATCTTGCCGGCCATGTCGGCGCCGAAATCGATCCCGACGCTCTCCATGTAGCCGCGGATCCCCGTCACGAGGAACTCCCGGAACAGGATCAGGACGACCATCCAGGGCTTGATGAAGACGGCCGACTCCTCGATGCCGAGGAGGAGGACGAAGCTGCCGCAGACGATGATCTTGTCGACGAAGGGATCGGCGACGCGACCGAAGGCGGTGACCGTGTTGTCGCGCCGGGCGATGTAGCCGTCGAGCGCGTCGCTGGCCGTGGCCGCGATGGAGAAGGCGAGCGCCCACCAGGCGAGGTCGTGCCGGATGTCGCCGGTCACGATCCGCTCCTGCACGAGCAGGAGGAAGAGGCAGCTCACGCCGGCGAAGAGGAGCCGTCCCAGCGTCACGCGATTCGCGAGGTTCATCGGCGATCCGCCTCCGGCGTCTCGATCGGGCGCACGACGAGGTCGTAGGCTTCCGCCGCCGTGACCCGGGCGCGGACGATGCGGCCCGGCGCCGGCGAGGGACCCTCGATGCGGACGCCGCCGTCGATCTCCGGCGCGTCCATCCAGGTCCGCCCGCGCGCTTCGCCGCCGTTCTCGCCGGGATCCTCGACGAGCACCTCGATCTCCCGGCCGACGAGGGCCTCGTTGCGGGCCCGCGAGATCTCGCGCTGCCGCGTCATGATGCGGTCGATCCGGTCCTGCTTCACCTCGTCCGGGATCGCGTCCTCGAGGCTCGCGGCGGGAGACCCCTCCTCGGGCGAGTAGGGGAACACGCCCAGCCGGTCGATGCGATGCCGCGAGACGAAGTCGAGGATCTTCTCGACGTCCTCCTCGGTCTCACCGGGGAATCCGACGATCAGCGTCGTCCGGATCACGAGGTCCGGGACCCGGCGTCGCAGGCGGATCATCAGGTCCTCGACCTGGGCCTCGGTGCTCTGGCGTCGCATCGCGGTGAGCATCCGGTCGCTGACGTGCTGGATCGGCACGTCGATGTAGGGGAGGGTGGCACCGTCGCCGGCGAGCACCTCGAGGAGATCGTCGTCCACCTCGGTCGGGTAGGCGTAGAGGAGGCGGATCCAGCGCAGGTCCTCGATCGTCTCGAGCCCGCGGAGGAGATCCGCGAGACGCCGGCGTCCGTAGAGGTCGATGCCGTACTGCGTGGAGTCCTGGGCGACGACGTTGAGCTCGCGGGCGCCCAGGGCGACGAGGCGTCGGGCGCGGTCCACGAGTTCCTCGCGGGGAACGCTCCGCATCCGGCCGCGGATGCGCGGGATCACGCAGAAGCTGCAGGTGTGGTTGCAGCCCTCGCTGATCTTCAGGTAGGCGAAGTGGGCGGGCGTCAACCGCGCCTGGACGCGGCGACCGGGGCGCACGAAGGAGGCGCCGGCCTCGCGGGCGGGCAGGAGTTCGTCCGCGATCTGCGCGATACGGGCGTAGTCGGCGAAGTCGACGAGGCGATCGACGCCGGGGGCCTCGGCGCGGATCTCCTTCTCGTAGTGGCCGACCATGCAGCCGGTCACGACGACGGCGCGGACGCCGCGCTCCTTGAGGGCGATCGCCTCGCGGATCGCGCCGAGAGACTCCTCCCGGGCCGAGCCGAGGAAGCCGCAGGTGTTCACGACGACGAGATCCGCGTCGGCGGGATCGACCACCATCTCGATCTCGTTCGAGAGGAGGTCCGAGACCATCCCCTCGGAGTCGACGAGGTTCTTCGGGCAGCCGAGGCTGATCAGCGAGACCTTGCGCGTTTCCGACACGAGCTTCCCCGAGGCGCCTCGGCCGCGACCGCGGCCCTCGGGGCCCGTCCGTCGCGGATCAGCGCGATTCCCAGTCCGTGAGCTCCACCAGGAGCTCGCGGTCGCCGGTGCCCCGGTAGGGGCCGACGATGCCTTCGCGCTCCATGCGGTCGACGCAGGCGGCCGCCTCGGCGAATCCGATGCCGAGGTGGCGCTGGAGGAGCGACACCGAGCAGCGGTCGCGGTCGAAGCAGGTCCGGACCGCGGCGCGGAAGGTGTCCTCGTCCACGTCCGCATCGTCGGCGTCGAGGCTGGAGTGCGCGGGAGCCGGGCCGGCGGCGGGTGCGTCGTCGAGCCAAGACCCCCAGTCCTCCTCGTCCGGAATACCGGCCTGAACCGCGGAGGGCCGGTCATTGTGCGGCTCCGGCAGGGTCGGTTCAAGCTCGGCCGCCGGGGCCGCGACGGTCTCCGACGGGACCGCGGGAATCGACGTCTCCATCACGCCTTCGAGGTCCACGAGGTCGGTCTGGTGCTCGACCCAGGCCGGCGCCTCGGCCACCTCGGCGTCGACCGGCTCCTCGTCCCAGGCCTCGAGGCCCTCGGCGCCGAGGATCTCGGCGATCGTGGCCTCCTCCTCGACGTCGTCCTCCTCGTCCTTGACGACGCGCAGGGCGCCCCAGGGACGGGGGAGGGGAGCGGGGGCCGCCGGCTGCTCCGGGGCGTCCAGGCTCCAGGCGGCCTCCGAGAAGTCGTCCAGCGACTCCTCCTCGACGGCCCCCTCGAGCGCGGCTTCGGGGGTTTCCTCGAGCGCGTCCGAGGCTTCGATCTCGTCCTCCTCCTCGAACTCTTCGAGCTCATCGGAGGCTTCGATCTCGTCCTCTTCCTCGAACTCCTCGAGTTCGTCGGAGGCTTCGATCTCGTCTTCCTCCTCGAACTCCTCGAGTTCGCCGGAGGCTTCGACCTCGTCCTCCTCCTCGAACTCCTCGAGCTCGTCGGAGGCCTCGATCTCGTCGTCTTCCTCGAACTCTTCGAGCTCATCGGAGGCTTCGATCTCGTCCTCTTCCTCGAACTCCTCGAGTTCGTCGGAGGCTTCGACGTCGTCCTCCTCCTCGAGGTCGTCACCGACCTCGAAGGCCGTCGTCGCCTCGAGCTCCATCGGGCCGAAGTCGGCGATCTCGTCGTCGTCCTCGTCGAGTTCGGAGACCTCGGGAATCTCGAGGGCGGCGGTGGCCTCGCGAAGGTCGGGCGCGGTGGCGACCTGGGCGTCGTCCTCGTCCACGAGCAGTCCGAAGCCGAGCGGCTCGCTCAGGTCGACATCCTCGTCGTCGAGCGAGACGATGGGAATCTCCTCGGTGATCACCTGCGACACGTCGTCGTCGGTCACCAGCGGCATCGAGAAGTCGACGTCGACGTCGCCCTCGAAGTCGAGGTCCTCCTCCGCGAGGAAGGCGTCGAGGGCCTCGTCCTCGCCGACCTCGTCCTCGGCGGGAGCCGCGGCGAGTTCGGGCTCTCCGAGACCGCTGACGACGGGCCGCGCCGGCTCCGTCCGGCTCGGCGCCTCGGGGGCGCCCGTGAGGGGCATCGCCTCGTCCATGTCGTCGACCGGCGTCACCGCGATCGTCTCGACCCGCGTCATCGTCCGCGTCACGGGACGCACGTCCTCGAGCTCGCCGATGGCGGGTTCGAGGTCGGGGAAGCTGTCGCGACCGCGGATGTCGCGGTTGTCCACCGTCGCCGCGGTGCCGAGCCGCTCCACGGCGGGCCGACGGACCGCGTCGATCCCGCGATCGGAGGCGGCGCGGTCGTGGCTGACGCGGGCGAGGTCGCGGTCCATCTCCGGCGCGACGTTGCCGGCGGGCATCCCGAGGGCGAAGGCCTCGGCCGCGGGCATGCCGTTCATCCAGCGCCGGAGCGCCTCGTAGAAGAACCAGTCGCGGGCGAGCACGAAGGCGAAGACGAGCAGTCCGGTCGCCACGAGCAGGGCGAGCGGAGTCGGCAGCACGAGGCCGAAGCCGCGGGCGAGGTTCGCGCCGAACTCGCCGCCCCAGGCCCGTCCGTCGCCGCCGATCAGCCCGAGGAAGGCCGAGAGGGCGAGGAGGAGCAGGGCGAGGCCGATCGCCCGGCGAGGCACGTGATCGAGGCGCTTGCGCCACCAGGCGAAGAGGGCGAACTGCATGAGCCCGAGCAGCAGCAGGCTCGCTCCGAGCACGCCGAAGATCCGCACCGGAAGCGCCGCCGCGTCGTCGACGAAGCCCTGATCCGGCGCGAAGAACCCGGCGTGACCGTCGCGGGCGTAGCGCGCCACGATGACCACGAGATAGCCGGTGAGCGCGCCCACCACGGCCAGCGGCCAGCTCTGCGCGAGGATGCGCCCGATATCCTTCGTTTCCGTCGTCTTCACCATGAACCGTCCCTCCCCGTTCGGGATGTGTCTCGCTCCGGTCCGCCCGACCGGATCAAGCCTCCGCCGAAGACTGTGCGTCCCACTCCTCGAGCGTCATCGTGACCTCGCGGGCCTTGCTGCCCTTGAAGGAGCCGACGATCCCGTCCTCGGCCATGAAATCCACCAGTCGCGCCGCGCGCGTGTAGCCGATCTCGAGCTTGCGCTGGAGCATCGACACCGACCCTCGCCGGCTCTGCAGCACGGCCCGGACCGCGTCGTCGTAGAGCGGATCGCGGTCGCGATTGCTTCCGCCGCCGCTGTCGCCGGACGTCGAGACCTGCGTGAGCACCGGGCTGTACGCGGGCTTCGCGACGTCCTTGATGTACTTGATCACCGACTTGATCTCGCGGTCGGTGACGAGCGCGCCCTGACCGCGCGTGGGCGTGGCGCTCCGCGGGTCGGTGACGAGCATGTCGCCCTTGCCCAGCAGGCGCTCCGCGCCCTTCTGGTCGAGGATCGTGCGCGAGTCGATCGCGCTCGCGACGCGGAACGAGATCCGGGTGGGCATGTTCGACTTGATGAGGCCGGTGATGACGTCGACGCTCGGTCGCTGCGTGGCGAGGATGACGTGGATGCCGACCGCGCGCGACTTCTGGGCGAGGCGGCAGATGCTGCTCTCGACCTCCTTCGCGCTCGTCATCATGAGATCGGCGAGCTCGTCCACGACGACGACGATGTAGGGCAGGGAGACCGGACGCTGTTCGATCTCCTCGTCGGAGAAGTGCTCCGCGAGACGCTCCCGCACCTCGTCCTCGCCCAGCTCGTTGAAGCCCTTGATGTTCTTCGCGCCGACGGCCGCGAGGAGCTCGTAGCGCTCCTCCATCGTGGCCACCGCCCACTCGAGGATCTTCGGCGCCTTCTTCATGTCGGTGACGACCGGCGTGAGCAGGTGCGGCACGGCGCGGAAGGCCTGGAGCTCGACCATCTTGGGGTCGATCAGGATCAGGCGCACCTCCTCGGGGTACTTCGTGAGCATCAGGCTCATGAGGATCGTGTTGATCGCGACCGACTTTCCCGAGCCCGTCTGACCGGCGATCAGGAGGTGGGGCATCTCGGCGAGATCCTCGATGATCGCGCCGCCGGCCGCGTCCTTGCCCAGGAGGAGCGGGATCGCGTGGTGCTTCTTCTTGAGCTTGTCCGAGAGGGCGAGCTCGCGGAGGGAGACCCGCTCCTGCACGTCGTTGGGCACCTCGACGCCCACCGTCGACTTGCCCGGGATCGGCGCGACGATGCGGATCGTCTTCGCCTTCAGGGCCATGGAGATGTCGTCGGCGAGGGTCGTGATCGACTTCACCTTCGTGCCCGCGGCGAGCGAGATCTCGTAGACCGTGATCGTGGGGCCGCGCGTGATCTCGACCACCTTGGCCTCGATCCGGAAGGTCCGGAGGGATTCCTCGAGCGTCCGGGCCTTGCGCGCGATCTCGGCGTCGCGATCCTCGTCGTCGACCTCACTCGACTCCTCGAGCATCGTCAGCGGCGGGAGGGGGTAGGGCTCGCGCCCCGCCATGTGCTTCTCGCGGGCGAGCGAGAGGATCTCGACGCCGTCTTCCGGCTTCTCGCGGCGGGCGTGGATGATCGGGGGCGGCGGGGCCTCCTCCTCGATCTCCTCGTCCTCGAGCGCGGCCTCGACCTCGTCGTCCCAGTCGTCCTCGCTCTCCTCCTCGTCCTCCTCCGCGAACTCCTCCTCGTCGACGTCCTCGTCCTCTTCCTCCTCCCAGTCGAGCTCGGCCTCTTCCTCGTCTTCCTCCTCCTCGTCCTCGGCCATCGGCTCGAGGGCGAGCGGCTCCTCCTCGTCCACTTCGAGGGGGCCGAGCAGGAGATCGAGCTCGTCCGGTTCGGCGGCCGCTCCGCCGAGGCCCGTCTCCTCGACGGTCTCCGCCTCGACGGCCTCGGTCTTGCGGGAGCGGCGCGCGCGGCGCTTCGGCGCGGGAGACTCGGCCACCTCCTCGTCGGCCTCGACGGTGCCCGCCCCGGCGCCCCCGAAGGCGGCGAAGCGCGGCGCCCGCAGGCCGGCGACGGCCCGGGCGAGCTGGCGACTGCCGCGCCAGGCCTCGACCCCGAGGTCGCGGGCCAGCGAATCGGTCGCGAGGATGCAGCTCGCGACGAGGAGCAGCACGAGGATGATGAAGGTGCCGACGCCCCCGAACCACGAGACGAGGGACGAGGCGAAGTACTCGCCGATGACGCCGCCGAGCGGGTAGACGGAGCGTCCGTAGCCGGCGGTCGGAAAGAGGGCCTGGATCACGGTGGCGAGCGCGACGGTGAAGACCACCGCGCCGACGACCTTGATCGGGACGTTCGCCAGGGGGCGGTCCGTCATCAGCGCGTAGCCGATGAACATCAGGAAGAAGCTGATCGCGAAGGACCCCGCGCCGAAGGTCGCGAGGAGCTGATCGGCGAGGAAGAAACCGACCGAACCGCCGGCATTCGCGAAGGCGCCGTCCCCGTCGGCGGCGACGAGGCCGTCGTAGGTGACGAACGCGATCGACAAGTAGAGCGCGATCCCGAGAAACGTCGAGATCGCGAGCCAACGCCGTACGGCCATCGGACCCTCCCCATGACGTCGCCGCACTCCCGGAGGAGCCGCGACGGACGCGCGCCGACCGCCCGGCCGCGCACGTCTGTTCCCTGCGACCACCGCCCGCGGTCGCTCATTCCCTGGCTTCGCCGCGCCGAGGCGCGGCACGACCCTCAGAGGGCCGCGAGTCCCGTGTGCCCGAACCCACCGTCCCCACGGTCGGTCTCGGACAGGCGGTCGTCTTCCACGAAGACCGCCCGGGTCACGGACGAGATGACGAGCTGCGCGATGCGCATGCCCCGCTCGATGCGGAACGGTTCGTCCTTCAGCGTCGTCAGGATGACGCCGATCTCGCCGCGGTAGTCGGCGTCGATGGTACCCGGCCCATTGACCAAAGTCACACCGTATTTGAGGGCCAGACCGCTGCGAGCGCGGACCTGGGCCTCGTATCCGTCCGGCAGGGCGAGCGCGATGCCGGTGGGGCAGAGCGCGATCTCGCCGCGTCGCAGCACGAGGTCCTCCTCGACCGCCGCGTAGAGGTCCACTCCGGCCGCTCCGGCCGTCGCGTAGCCCGGCAGCGGGAGGTCGCGACCGTGGGGCAGGCGCCGGAGCGCCACGCGCAGCGGGGCCGGGCTCACGAACGCGTCCCTCGGTTCGCGGCGAGCTCCTCGGCGAGCGCGACGAGACGGCGGCCGAGCTCGGCCTTCGGCATCTCCTCGGGCGGTCCGAGCCCCTCGGGCGTCAGGATGCGGAAGGCGCTGCGATCGGCGGCCAGGTTCTCCGGTCCGTTGAGGACCAGCGCGTCCAGGCGCTTGCGCTCCAGCTTGCGGCGGGCGTGGAGCTCCGCGTCCTGCACCTCGAGGGCGAAACCGAGGTGGATCCGGTCGCCCTTGCGGTCGCCGGCCTCGAGCAGGATGTCGGGGTTTCGGACGAGCTCCAGGGTCAAGTTGCCCTCGCCTTTCTTCAACTTGCCCGGATGGACGCTCTGGGGACGGTAGTCGGCCACCGCCGCGGACATGATCAGCACGTCCGCCGCCTCCAGCTCCGCCATGACGGCGTCGCGCATGTCCCGCGCCGACACCACGCGAAGCACATCGATGCCATCCGGAGGGGACAGTGGGGTCGGTCCCAGGACGAGCGCGACCGTGTGGCCGGCGTCCCGGGCCGCCGCGGCGACGTCGATGCCGGTGCGGCCCGAGGAGAGGTTCGAGAGGTAGCGGACGGCGTCGATCATCTCGCGGGTCGGTCCCGCGGTGATCAGGAACCTCACGACCGATCGGCCCCGAGGTGCGGGGCGAGGGCGGCGAGGATGTCCGCGACCGGGGCCAGGCGTCCCGCGCCCTCCTCGCCGCAGGCGAGGTCGCCGCTGACGGGGCCGACGGCCGTCCAGCCGTCCTCGGCGAGCTGCCGGCAGTTGCGTTGCACCGCGGGCTGGGCCCACATCCGCCAGTTCATCGCCGGGGCGAAGAGGCGGGGCCCGCCGAAGGCGAGCGCGGTCGTCAGCAGGACGTTGTCGGCGAGTCCGTGCGCGATCTTGCCGATCGTTCCGGCGGTGGCGGGGGCCACGACGAGCAGGTCGCCGGTCTCCGCCAGCCGGATGTGGTCGTGGTCCAGGTCGCGCCCTTCCTCCCACAGCGTGTGGTAGACGCGCGAGAGGGTGATGGCCTGGAACTGGAGGGGGGTGACGAGGCGGGTGGCGTCGGGCGTCATCACCGCCGAGACGCGGTATCCCGCCTTGCGCAGCTCCGACGCGAGGTCGAGCGCGCGGTGGATCGCCACCGAAGCGGTGACGCCGAGGATGACGTGTCGGGAGTCGGAGCCGCTCATCGCGTCGGGGACGGGGCGCCGGCGCGGGCCGGCGCCCCCGATCCGATCAGGCGTTCCGCTCGCGAGCGAGGGCCGACATGATGCGGCGCTCGAGCTCGTCCTCGCTCGTCTCGACCGCGGGCACCTCGGCCTGCGGGGCGGGCGCGGCGGGGCTGAGCTTCTCGAGCTCGGCCCGGATCTGCTCGCGGTTCTCCTCGTTGTCCTCGACGAGCTCGATCTTGCCCGCCTCGATCTCGGCGATGGCGATCTCGATCGGTCCCTTGTGGTCGCCGTCCACGAGGCGCTTCGCGCCCCGGTTCAGTTCCTTGATGCGCGTCTGGATCAGGACGGTGGCGCGGAACACGCCGCCGCACTTCTCGTAGAGACGCTCGAGTCTGTCGGTGTCGATCATGACCTCTCCTTTCGCGGGGCGCCGAGGAGGATGGCCCGAAGCTCCTCCAGCGCCCGATCCAGATCGTCGTTGACGACGACGAAGTCGTACTCCGCCGCCTTGGTCAGTTCGTGGCGCGCGGTCTCGAGCCGCCGCGCCGTGCGCTCCTCGTCCTCGGACCCGCGCCCGCGGAGGCGCGCCGCGAGGGTCTCGAAGTCGGGGGGCGCGATGAAGATCGTCACCGCGTCGAGGGTGGCGAGATTCGCCGCGCCCTGCACGTCGATGTCGAGGATGACCGTCCGTCCCGCCGCGACGAGGCGGTCGACCTGCTCGCGCAGGGTGCCGTAGCGGAACTTCCCGTGGACCCAGGCCCATTCGAGGAAGTCGCCGGCGGCGACGCGTCGGTCGAACTCGGCGTCGTCGAGGAAGAAGTACTCGCGGCCCTCGCGCTCGTCCTTCCGCGGCGGGCGCGTGGTGGCCGAGGTCGAGAGGGCGAAGTGCTCGTCCTCGAGCAGGCGTCGGATGAGCGTGGTCTTGCCGACCCCCGAGGGGCCCGAGACCACGGCGAGCTGTCCGGAGCGCGCCTTCATTCGACGTTCTGCGCCTGTTCGCGCAGCTTCTCGAGCTCGGCCTTCATCGCGACGACGCGCTGCGCGACGTCGAGGTCGGAGGCCTTCGAGCCGATCGTGTTGATCTCCCGCAGCATCTCCTGCAGCAGGAAGTCGAGCTTGCGCCCCACGCGTTCCTCGTCGAGCAGGGCGTCGAACTGCGCGAGATGGCTGCCGAGCCGCTGGATCTCCTCGGCGATGTCGGATCGGTCGGCGAAGAGCGCGACCTCGCGGACGAGCTCCGCCGCCTCGACGGTCGCGCCGTGCTCGGCGAGCCAGGGCTCGATCCGCCGGCGGAGCTTCTCGCGGTAGACGTCGATGAGGGCGGGGGCCCGCGACGCGACGAAGTCGAGTCCCTCGCGGATGCGCCCGGCGATCTCGCGGAGCTCGGCCGCGAGGGTCGCGCCCTCGGCGCCCCGCATCGCGACGAGGTCGTCGAGCGCGCTCGCGGCCGCGGACAGGGCCTGCGCGGCGAGCGCGTCCTCGTCGGCGCTCGGCGCCTCGGTCGAGGTCACCACCCCCGGGAGTCCGAGGAAGCGCTCGACGCGGCGCGGCGGTTCGAGGCCGAGCTCCTCGGCGAGCGTCACGGCCTCGCCGTGGAGGCTCCGCAGGACGGCGGCGTCGATCCGCACCGGCGCCGCGCCGCGGCTTCCGTCGAGGCGCAGCGCGAGGCTGACCGAACCGCGCTCGAGGCGCGACTTCACCAGGCGCTCGAGGTCGCCCTCGATCGCCTGGAGAGAGGAGGGGAGGCGGAGCTGCGTCTTCAGGAAGCGGTGATTGACGGAACGGACCTCGACCTCGACCTCGCGATCCTCATCGCGAAGGAGGCACTTGCCGAATCCCGTCATGCTCCGCACGGTCGCGCCCCGCTCCTGCGATCAGAACAGCGAGGAGCCGCCGCGACCGACGAGCGCGATCACGACGGACGAGATCATGAACACGGCCGCGAGGATCGTGGTCAGGCGGTTGATGCCGCCGGCCCCGTGGCCGAAGGCCTCGCCGCCGACGCCGCCGAACGCGGCGCCCATGCCGCCGCCCTTGCCCTCCTGGATCAGCACGATGCCGATGAGGAGGAGCGCGGCGAGGGAGAAGAGGATGTAGAGGGTCGCGAGGATCATCGGATCGGTTCCTTCGGTTCAGGCCTTCGCTTCGAAGCGCGCGATGCGCTCGAATCCGTCGGCCTCGAGACTGGCGCCGCCCACCAGGGCGCCATCGACGTCGGGCATCGCCATGAGCGCGTCGACGTTGTCGGGTTTCACGCTGCCGCCGTACTGGATGCGCATCCCGTCGGCGATCTCGTCGCCGGCGATCTCGCGGACGAGTCCGCGGATGGCGGCGTGCACCTCCTGCGCCATGTCGGGCGTGGCGGTCCGCCCCGTCCCGATGGCCCAGACCGGCTCGTAGGCGATCACGACGCGGGCGAGCGGCCCGGCGTCCAGGCCGTCCAGCGCGGTGCGCACCTGGCGTCCGACGACCTCGAGGGTGCGTCCGGCCTCGCGCTCCTCGAGCGTCTCGCCGACGCAGAGGATCGCGTCGAGCCCGGCGCCGAGCGCGCGGTGCAGCTTCCGCGCGACGAGCGCGTCGTCCTCGCCGATCACGTGGCGCCGTTCGCTGTGTCCGACGAGCACGATCGAGGCCCCGGCGCTGGCGAGGATCTCGGCGCTGAGCTCGCCGGTGAAGGCGCCGTTCGCCTCGGGCCAGAGGTCCTGAGCGCCGACCATGAGGCGGCGTCCGGAGGCCGCGTCGGCGGCCTCGGCGAGGCTCACGAAGGTCGGAAAAATCGCCAGATCGCGGTCGCCGAGGTCCTCGAGGCGCCCGGCCAGGTCCTCGGCCAGGTCGCGGGCCTGCGACCGCGTCAGGTTCATCTTCCAGTTGCCGGCGATGAAGGGTCTGCGCATCTACTTGGCTCGTCGAGGGTTACGATGGCGGACCGCAGCTGGATGAGCGACCGGCGGGGGCGGACCCCGGCCGCCCGCGTCGAGCATCTTTCCACGCGCCATGCCGGGCTTCAAGGGCTTGGGGCGCGGGGGCTTAGCGGATCCGGGCCGCCTTCCGGGCGCGAACGGGAGCGGGCCGCTCCCCCCGGTCGGAGGGAGCGGCCCGCTCGCGGAGTCCCCCGGGAGGGGACGCGTCGATCAGTACATGTCGTGATGATGGCCGTGGCCGGCGCCGGCCGCGTCCTTCTTCTCCGGCAGATCGACGATCATGGCCTCGGTCGTCAGCAGGAGGGAAGCGATGCTTCCCGCGTTCTGCAGCGCGCTCCGGACGACCTTGGTCGGATCGATGATGCCGGTCTTGATCATGTTGACGTACTCGCCGGCGAGGGCGTCGAAGCCCTCGTCCGCCTTGCCGTCGAGGACGCGCTGGACGACGACGTCGCCCTTGAAGCCCGCGTTCTCCGCGATCTGGCGCAGCGGGGCGGTGAGGGCGCGCTTGACGATCTCGACGCCGATGCGCTCGTCGCCGGCGACCTCGGCCTTCTCGAGGGCCTTGATGCTGCGGAGCAGGGCGCAGCCGCCGCCGGGGAGGATGCCCTCCTCGACCGCCGCGCGGGTCGCGTTGAGGGCGTCCTCGACGCGCGCCTTCTTCTCCTTCATCTCGCTCTCGGTGGCCGCGCCGACGTTGATCTGCGCCACGCCGCCCGACAGCTTGGCGAGGCGCTCCTGGAGCTTCTCGCGGTCGTAGTCGCTGGACGTGGAGTCGATCTCGTTGCGGATCTGGGCGACGCGGGCCTGGATGTCGGCCTTCTTGCCGGCGCCCTCGACGATGGTCGTGTCGTCCTTGGTGATGACGACCCGCTTCGCCGAGCCGAGGTCGGCGAGGCCGAGGGTCTCGACGTTGATGCCGAGGTCCTCGAAGACCGCCTGGCCGCCGGTCAGGACGGCGATGTCCTGCAGCATGGCCTTGCGGCGATCGCCGAAGCCCGGGGCCTTGATCGCGCAGGTCTGCATGATGCCGCGCAGCTTGTTCACCACGAGCGTCGCGAGCGCCTCGCCGTCGACGTCCTCGGCGATGATGAGGAGCGGCCGGCCCGACTGGGCGACCTTCTCGAGCATCGGGATGAGATCCTTGATGTTCGAGATCTTCTTCTCGTGGACGAAGACGTAGGGGTTCTCGAGCACGACCTCCATGCTCTGGGCGTTCGTCACGAAGTAGGGCGACAGGTAGCCCTTGTCGAACTGCATGCCCTCGACCCAGCTCACGTCGGTCTCGAGGCTCTTGCCCTCCTCGACGGTGATGACGCCGTCCTTGCCGACCTTCTCCATCGCCTCGGCGATCTTGTCGCCGATCGCGCGGTCGTTGTTCGCGGCGATGCTCGCGACCTGGGCGATCTCCTCGCCGGTCTTGATCTTCTTCGAGTTCTTCAGGAGATCCTCGGTGACGATCTCGACGCCGCGCTCGATGCCGCGCTTGATGCCGATCGGGCTCGCGCCGGCGATGACGTTCTTGAGGCCTTCCTCGAAGATCGCCTCGGCGAGGACGGTCGCGGTGGTGGTGCCGTCACCGGCGATGTCGTTGGTCTTGCTGGAGACCTCCTTCACCATCTGCGCGCCCATGTTCTCGAAGGGATCCTCGAGCTCGATCTCCTTGGCGACGGAGACGCCGTCCTTCGTCACGAGCGGCGAGCCGAAGCTCTTCGCGATGACGACGTTCCGGCCGCGCGGGCCGAGGGTGGTCTTGACCGCGCGCGCGAGCTTGTTCACGCCGGCGCGCAGGGAGGCGTACACCTCCTGGTCGAAATTGATCTGCTTGGCTCCCATGATCGGAGTCCTCCTTCAATGGGGGGTGTGGGGTGAACGGGTCGCGCGGGCGGTCCGCCGCGCGCGACGGGTGTCTCTCAGCTCACGACGGCGAGGATGTCGTCCTCGCCCATGATGATCAGTTCCTTGCCGTCGACCTTGATCTCGGTGCCGGCGTAGGAGCTGAAGATCACGCGGTCGTTCTTCTTGACCTGCAGCTTGCGGCGATCGCCGTTCTTCAGGACGCGGCCGTCGCCGACGGCGACGATGATCCCCTCCTTCGGCTTCTCCTGGGCGGAGTCCGGGAGGATGATGCCGCCGGCGGTCTTCGCCTCGGCCTCGACGCGCTTCACGATGACGCGGTCGTTGAGCGGTTGCAGCTTGGTGGCCATGGGGAACGTCTCTCCGTTCATGGGGAGCGCCGTCATCCCCGCGGCCCGTGGCTCGCGGAGCGGCGCATCCGGTCTTTCCATCTTCGTCGGGCCCCGGATCGCCGGCCGACCGGGAGGTCGAGGCGGGCCGTGGGCTTCGCGCCTCGCCCGAAGCAAAGTCCGGGCCAGCGTCCCGGGCTTTGGGCTCGGCGTCTAATTGTTATCAAGGGAACGGTTTGCGACGCCTTCTCCTCGCCCCGCTCGCGGTGACAGAATGGCAGCGCGACCCGGGCGGCGGGGGGGCGCCTGTCAAACTGACAGCGGCGCCCCGCGGCCCTCGAGGAAAGCCGTCGAACCCCGCGAAGGGGCGCCACCGGAGCGACTGGCATGCGATTCCTGACTCCCGTCCTCACCGCCCTCGTCGTGGCCCTCATCCTCATCGGGATCTGGTACCTCGCGCGCTCCACCAAGCTCGGCGGCCGCGAGGTCGATCCGCGCCGCGCCGAGAGCGTGGAGGAGCCCTCGGCCGAGGCCGGACGGGACGCGCGCGGGAGGATCGTGAAGGCCTTCGACTGGAAGAGCATCGCCCCGGACTGGGTCGACGGCGCCGGCGTCCCCATCGCGCGCCGGGAGACGCCGGGCGATCTGCCGAGCGTCGTCCCCGAACTCGCCGGCGCCTGCTGGGGTCGGACGCCCCTCAGCGCGAACACGCTGCGGACGAAGACGCTCGTGTCGCAGCTCATCGCGGACCTCGAGACGATGAGCGACGAGGACAAGCGTCGCCTGGCGGAGTTCCTCCGCGAGACCGACCAGCCCGCCCTCCGGCACTGGATCATCCGCGCGATCCGCGCCGGCAGCGGCGAACCCTTCGTCGACGCCGTCGCGGCGACCTACGACTCCGATCCCGAGCTCGTCGCGGAGACGCTCCAGTACATGGTGCCGCGGGCTCCGCGAGCCGCGGCCGCCCTGGAGGATCTCTACCGGCGGACGCTCGATCCCGTCGAGCGGGAGAGCCTCCTCCTGCGGATGGCCTTCACGGGCGCCCCGGCGGCCGAGGAGCCGCTGACGCGGATCTTCGGCGAGGCGGCGGACTCGCCGGAGCGTCGCGCGGCCCTGATCGGCCTCGCCCGCATCGGGACCCCCTCCGCCCGCGACACGGTGTGGAAGGTCGTCGAGGGAGGCTACGAGGAGGCGCTCTACGATCCGGCCTCGGCGGGGCCCGACACCGAATCGCGCCGCGACCTCCGCGCGCACGCGGTCGCCGGACTCCTGGCCTCAGGCGACGACGCGACCCTCGATCGACTCTGGGGGCGACTCGAGACCGCGGGCGACGACGACGCCGTCGGAGGCTACGTCGCCGAGTTCCTGCCCCTGGTCCGCTCGCCGCACCTCGTGTCGCGCGCCGTCGACCGGATGGTGCGGCGCGGGGCGGTGGACGCACAGCTCCTCAGCTACGTCGCGGCGCGCGCGACCACGGCGGAGGCCGACCAGGTCGCGCGCCTCCTCCAGCTCGAGCTCGCGCCCGACACCCGCGAGGCGATCACGCGGGTGGTGGGGAGTCTCCGCTGAGGAAGTCCCCGGGCGTCGGGGCCGGATAGTCCCCGTCGAAGCAGGCGAGGCACCAGGTGTCGCGCGCCCCCTCCACGCAGGCGACGAGGCCCTCCTCGGACAGGTAGCCCAGCGTGTCGGCGCCGACGAAGCGCGCGGTCTCCTCGACGCTCATGTTGGCGGCGATGAGCTCGTCGGGCGTCGGGAAGTCGATCCCGAAGAAGCAGGGGTGGCGCGTCGGCGGGCAGGAGATCCGGAGGTGGACCTCGCGGGCGCCCGCCTGGCGCAGGGCGGCGATGCGGGACGACGACGTCGTGCCGCGGATGATGCTGTCGTCGACCACGACGACGCGCTTGCCCTCGACGACCTCGCGGACCGCGGCGAGCTTCATGCGCACCTTGACCTGACGCGCCTCCTGGCCCGGCGTGATGAAGGTGCGGCCCACGTAGTGGTTCTTGATGAAGGCGCGGTCGAGCGGGATGCCGCTCTCGCGCGAGTAGCCGATCGAGGCCGAGTTCCCCGAGTCGGGGACGGCGGAGACGATGTCCGCCGGCACCGGGTGCTCCCGCGCGAGGCGGTGTCCGAAGGCGACCCGCGTCAGGTGGACGTTGCGCCCGAAGAGGTGGCTGTCGGGCCGCGCGAAGTAGATCGTCTCGAAGATGCAGCGAGCGATCCGCGCGCGCGGCGCCGCGAACCGGAGCGAGGTCGGCCCCCGCTCGTCGATGACGACCATCTCGCCGGGCTCGATCTCCCGCACGTCCTCGATGCCGTCCCAGAGGTGGAACGCGGCGTCCTCCGAGGCGACCATCCAGGCGCGTCCGCGGCGGGCGAGATAGAGCGGCCGGAAACCGAGCGGATCGCGGAGCGCCACCAGCTTCCCGCTCACGAGCATGAGCAGGCAGTAGGCCCCCTCGAGGCGCGGCAGCACGCGGCGCAGGCCCTGCTCGACCTCGGTCTCACCCGAGCGGGCGAGGAGGTGGAGGACGGTCTCGGAGTCCATCGTCGACTGGAAGAGCGCGCCCGCCGCCTCGAGCTCGGCCCGGAGCGCGG
This sequence comes from Planctomycetota bacterium, assembly GCA_041402125.1. Classification (GTDB taxonomy): domain Bacteria; phylum Planctomycetota; family DRQF01; genus JAWKSY01. The sequence continues at coordinate 299,032 of JAWKSY010000003.1, read as the reverse complement.
CCTTGTTCGTGAGGTCGCCGTTGTGGGCGAGGGCGACCGGACCGCCCGCGAAACGCGCGAGGAGCGGCTGGACGTTCGTCGGGTCCAGCGATCCGCCCGTCGTCGCGTAGCGGACGTGACCGATCGCGATCGGATTGCGGATGCGCTCCAGGACGGCGGGATCGGAGAAGGCCTGGGTGACGAGGCCCGGCGCCGCGTGGTGCCGGATGACGCCGCCCCAGGTCGAGGCGATGCCCGCGCCTTCCTGGCCGCGGTGCTGCAGCACCTGCAGGCCGTGATAGACCATGGCGACCGCTTCCGGATCGCCGTGGACCCCGAACAGTCCGCATTCGTGCCCGAGCTTCATCCGCGGCCTCCGACCCCGGCGAGGTGATGATCGAGGACCTCGCGCCAGCCCGCCTCCGCGCCGAGGAAGCGCGCCCGCTTCAGGGCCCGGCGGGCGTCCTTGGTGCGGCCGCCGCGCTCGAGGAGGGCGCCGAGCCAGGCCCAGGCGGCGGGGTCGTTGGGATCGATGCGCAACGCGTGCTCGAGCTGCTCCTGCGCCTGGCCGTCCTCACCGCGAATCGAGTGCGCGATGGCGCGCCGCAGGATGCGCCGGCGGCGCTCCCGCACCGGGCGGCTCCGCGACCAGATCGTGGCCCGCAGCACGTCGAGCACGCTGAAGGCGAAGGCCGAGGCCGCGGTGGCGTAGGCGATCCGACCGAGGACGGGGGAGAGGTCGGGCAGGATCCGGGCCGAGGTCAGGAGCGCGAGGTTGATCGCGGCGAAGAAGAGCATGAAGATCATGAGGCCCGTCGATCCGCGGCGGAGCCAGATGTGGCCCCATCCCGGCACGATCGAAAGGACCACGGGCGTGACGATGCCGAAGACGGCGGAGAGCGTTCGCATCACGCGGGAAGACTACCATCCCCGGGGCCGCTCATCGATCCGCGCGGCGGCGGTCCGTTGAGGGGGCTCCTCGCCCTCCCGTCGGAAGGGGATCCGGACCCGACGCCGGCGGTCTACCTGATCGCCGGGCGGGGCGACCGGAGCCCGGCCGAGCACCTGGCGCGCGTCCGCGCCTCCCTCGAGGCGGGGGTCGCGGCGGTCCAGATGCGCGAGAAGGGGGCGACCCGCGAGGAGCTCCGGGACCTCGGTCGCGCGCTCCGGACCCTCTGCGCGGATCACGGGGCGCCCTTCGTCGTCAACGACGATCCCGGGCTCGCCCGGGAACTCGGAGCGGACGGCCTGCACCTCGGACAGGAGGACCTCGCTCCCGCCGCGGCCCGGGCGATCGTCGGGGCCGGGATGCGGATCGGTCTCTCGACCCACGATCGCGACCAGGCCCGGCGCGCCCTCGGCGATCCCGCCGTCGACCACATCGGCGTGGGACCGGTCTGGGCGACGCGTACCAAGGACGCCGGGGCGCCGCTCGGCCCGGACGAGGCCCGGGAGATCGCGACGCTCTACGGCGGCGAGGCCTGGCCGATCGGAGGGATCGACGCGCGCGGCGCGCTCGAGCTCGCGGCGCGGGGTCTGCCGCGCGCGGCGGTGTCCTTGGCGATCCTCGGCGCGGACGACGTCGGGGAGGCGACGCGCGCGATCCTCATCGCGCTCGGGGCCCGGTAGCGGGCCGAGATGCACGTACGGTGCCCGGCACCGGATGTGCATCCCCTCGGACGATTCCTCGACATCGCGACGTCACGGGGCGGGATGCACATCCGGTGACGGGCACCCCACGAGCATCTTCAGCGGCGAGAAGCGGGCGAAGCCTCGCGAGGTCGCGGTCGAGGAGAGCGGACGGGAGCCGCCGGTCCGCGGTCGGTTCCGCGCGAGGACGTCGGCGACGGTGACCTCGGTGGATGCAGGGGCCAGAGGCGTGGCGACATGCACGTTCGGCGCCGAGTGATGCGCCGAGAGGCGCGCGCGGCGCTTCGCGTTTCGCCGAGATGCGCGTGAGGCGATTCGTCGTGTGCCGAGATGCGCGTGGGGTGCCAGTCTCCGGATGTGCATCCCGCTCACCGGTGATTCGACGTCGAGGCGTCGTGCGCGGGGATGCTCATCCGGTGCCTGGCACCGTACGCGCATCTCCCCGCGCGGCGATCGACGTCTCGACTTCAGCCCAGCAGCTTCATCACGACCTGGAGGTCTTCCCAGGCGCGGCGCTTCATCTCGGGCTTCCGGAGCAGGAAGCTCGGGTGGTAGGTCGGCACGAGCTGCGCGCCGCGGTAGTCGAAGATGCGGCCGCGCAGGCGGTGCATCGGGTCGTCGCGCTCGAGGAGGTTATTCGCGGCGTGACCGCCGAGCGTGCAGATGACGCGGGGGCGGATCGTCGCGATCTGCTCCTCGAGAAAGTGGAAGCAGGACTGCACCTCTTCCGGGGCGGGGTCGCGATTCTGCGGCGGCCGGCACTTCAACACGTTCGCGATGAAGACCTCGTCGCGGGAGAGGCCCATGGCGCCGATCATCTTGGTGAGGAGCTGTCCGGCCCGGCCGACGAAGGCGAGTCCCTCGGCGTCCTCCTGCTCGCCCGGCGCCTCCCCGACGAAGAGCAACCGCGCGCGGGCGCTGCCCTGGCCCGGGACCGTCCGCCGGCGCGATTCGCAGAGGGAGCAGGCCCGGCAGGAGTCGATCCGCGCGGCGAGGGCGGCGAGGCGCTTCCCGGGATCCTCGTCGAGATCGGGGCCGGCGGGCGCGAGCGGCGCGCGCTCCACCGGGCGCGGAGCGGCGGCGCGCTCAGCGCCCGGGACGGCCGTGCTCCCGGGCCTTTCCTTGGGCCGGGCCTCGATCGACGCTGGAGCCTCGACCGCCGCCGCGTCTCGAGCCTCGGCGCGTTTCGGGCCCGCGAGAGGCAGGTCCTCCACGCCGAAGGCGCGCTCGGCGTCGAGGGCGAGGCGCAGGGATCGCAGCAGCTCGGGGTCCACGGTCGCGTTCTCCGCCTCGTCTCGCGCGACCGGAACGGCGGTCGCGGTCCGGCAGGATAGCGCGTCGGGGGGATGGCTTTCGCCCCGGCGCCCGCTTTCGCATGATCGCCCGTCACGCGCCCGGGGAGTGAATCGCCGATGTCCCGTCCCGCCATCCTCTCCGGAGTCCTCCTCCTGGCCCTGGCCCTCGGCGCCTGCGGGAGCCTGGACCACTTCGAGGTCGAGGCTCCGGTGCCGGGTTTCGCGCAGGTCGCGGCCGCGGAAGGACCGCTCGATCTGCTGGTCCTGCACGGCATGGGCGGCTTCTACGGCGACGACCCGGCGCCCGTCCTCGACGCCTTCGCCGAGGCCACCGGCGTTCTCGCGGCGGGGGAGCCCGAGGACGAGCACGTCGCCGAGGGTTCCCACTACTTCGGTCGGATCCGACGGCACGAGTTCGCGGGGCCCGCCGGGGCGGCGGCGGGCGAGCCCGCTCCGATCGCCGCGCGCGCCTTCGTCGTCTACTGGACCGGCGTGACGCAGGGTCCGAAGGACCTCTATCTCGACTACGACCGCGGCGGCGCCGAGAGCGCCCGCCGCGAGGGGCTGAACGACGAGTTGAAGCGGACATTCGTCGACAAGAACGTTCCGGATCTCGCGCTCTACCTCGGTCGCCATCGGGCCGCGATCCATCGCGGACTGCGTCGCGCCTTCGAGCGCGTCGTCGAGGAGGGCGCGCCCGACCGCGCCCTCGCCATCGTCAGCTACAGCCTCGGCGCGCGCATCGTCGTCGACCTGCTCCACGATCTCTCGACCTCGCCGCTCGCCGAGGACCGCGCGCTCGCGTCCGCCGTCTTCGACCGGCTGCGCTACTTCGCGATGCTCTCGAACCAGCTCGGCATGCTCGAGCTCGTCGACTTCGACTACGAGACCTCGGCTCCCGATCCGGAGTCCGATCTCGCCATCGCGCTCTCTCCGGCGCTGCGGACCTTCGACGCCGAACTCCGGCGTCGGGAAGGGGCGTCCGGTCGCGGAACGATGCCCGTGCTCGCGGTCACCGATCCGAACGACCTCATCAGCTTCGCGATCCCGCCCTGGATGCAGGCGGCCTTTCCCGGTCGCTTCGTCAACGCCTGGGTGAGCGTGGCGACCACCTCCTGGTGGATCCCCTTCGTGCCGCGCTTCGCGCGCCCCGACACCGCGCATCGCGAATACAGCCAGCGCCCGGCCGTGCAGGGCCTGCTGGCGTTCGGTTACCCGCGGACGGCGGAATCCGAAGACGACTGAAGTTCTCGTCGGGTCCCCGACCCGAAGATTCCTCGAGATTTCCTGCGTCGCTTCGCCAGCGATGTGTCTCGACCCACTGCGTTCACTTGAGTCCGACTCCGGTCTATCATGGGAGCGGCAACGCGGGTTTCTCAGGCATCGGGTCGAACCGGTGAGCGCGACGAAGACACGCCGTCGCGGCACACCGATCCGACCGGAAGATTGCACATGGACTCACGAAGACGGCGCCGCGAGGTCGACCGTTGGCGGCGAGTCGTCGGCTCGTCGGCCGGCGTCGTCGTGGGATGCGTCGGCGTGCTCGTCACCGCCGCGTGGTTCGCGGACATCGACGCGATGAAGTCGATCGTCCCCGGTCTTCCCACGATGAAGATCAACACCGCGGCATCGCTCGCGATCCTCGGGTGGACGCTGACGGTCCATTCCTTCCGTCCGCGCCGACATCCGCTCTGTAGGATCGGACGTGCCGTCTCCGGGGGGGTCGCGGCGCTGGCGACCGTGACGCTCGCGACGGACCTCTTCGATCTCGATCTCGGACTCGATGACCTCGTCGTCGCCGATGACGGGACGGTCGTCGGTTCGGCGGCGCGCGGTCGGATGTCTCCCGCCACGGCGACGGGACTGCTCGCACTCGGGCTGGCGATGAATTTCCAGCGCGGCTCTCGACGACCTCTCGGCCGCCTCCTCGCCGGGATCGCTCTCGCGATCGCGGGCGCGGATCTGATCGGATACCTCTACAGCGCCCCCTCGATCAACGCCGATCCGTTCTTCGGTTCGATGGCGATCCACACCGCGACGGGACTCGCCCTGCTCGCGATCGGATTCCTGGCGCGGACCCGTGACCCGCGCGCGCACCTCTTCCAGAATCGCCACGAACTCTCCGCTCAGATCAACCGTCTCCTCCTGCCGGCCGCCATCGTCGCGCCCGTTCTCCTCGGCTGGATCTGGCTCGCGGGTCTGCGCACCGGGAAGATCACCGCGCCCTTCGCCATGACGATGTTGGCGCTCTCGAACACCATCCTGCTCGTCCTCGCGATCCGGTACGGGACCCGGGTCCTTCGCGTCGCCGAGCACGACCGCGCGAGATCGCGCCGGGAGCTCCACCTGAGCGAGCGCCGCCTCCGGCAGGTGATCGAGGACGTCCCGGTCGGGGTCGCGGTCCTGGACGACGAGATGCGCTACGTCTACTCGAGCCGGAGGTGGCGCGAGGACTTCGGGCTCGAGGAGAAGCAGATCGTCGGTCGGTCCCACTACGCGATCTTCCCCGAGATCCCGGAGCGATGGCGCGAGATCCACCGCCAGGCCCTGGCGGGCGTCCCCGCGAGCTGCGACGAGGATCTGTTCGTCACGATCGACGGCCAGTCCGAGTGGCTTCGCTGGGCGGTCGTCCCCTGGCGCGACGAGTTCGACCGGATCGTCGGCATCGTGATCTTCAACGAGGTCATCACGGTGCGGAAGGAGAACGAGGCGAAGGTCGCCAAGACGGAGGAGCAACTCCGTCAGGCCCAGCGCATGGAGGCGATCGGCCGTCTGGCGGGCGGCGTCGCGCACGACTTCAACAACCTGCTCACCGTGATCCTCGGCTACGCGTCGATCCTGAGGGGTCGCATCGGGGCGGACGCCGGCCTCGAGACGGCGGTGTCGCGGATCGACGAGGCCGGAACGCGCGCCCAGAGCCTGACGCGACAGCTCCTTGCCTTCAGCCGACGCCAGGTCCTCATGCCCGACGTGCTCGACCTGAACGAGGTCGTCCGGGCGATGCAGGATCTCCTCAAGCCCCTGATCGGCGAGACGATCGAGGTCGCGATGCACCTCCAGCCCGAGGTCGTCCCGGTGGAGTTCGATCGCGGGCAGCTCGAGCAGATCGTCATGAATCTCGCCCTCAACGCCCGCGATGCGATGCCGCAGGGAGGGACCCTGCTGATCGAGACCCGGAACGTCTTCCTCGGGCCGGACCACGACCGCTCGCACGACGACGTCAAGCCCGGCGTCCACGCCGTTCTGGTCGTCTCCGACACCGGCGAGGGGATGGACGCTGCGACGCGCGCGCGGATCTTCGAGCCCTTCTTCACGACGAAGGCCAAGGGCGAGGGGACCGGCCTCGGACTGGCGACGGTCTACGGCATCGTGAAGCAGAGCGGGGGCGACATCTGGGTCTACTCCGAGCCCGGAGGCGGAACGACCTTCAAGGTCTACCTGCCGCGAAGCGAACGCCGCGCGGTTCCCCGGTCGAAGGTCGATCCCAGCGGACGCCGGTTCCGCGGTGACGAGCGGATCCTCGTCGTCGAGGACGAGGAGGGCGTCCGGGAGTTCGTGGCCGAGATCCTCTCGGACGCGGGATACGACGTCCTCGCCACCGGCGACCCCGACGAGGCGATCCGCCTCGCCCGGGACGCCTCGCCCCCGATCGATCTCATGCTGAGCGACGTCGTCCTCCCGAAGATGGACGGCCGATCGCTCCGACGGGCGATCGCCGGCGAACGTGGCGACCTCGCCGTCCTCTTCATGTCGGGCTACACCGACGACGCGATCTCGCGCCACGGCGTCCTCGATCCCGGCGTCCCCTTCATCGAGAAGCCATTCTCCTCGGCCGATCTCCTCGGGAAGATCCGCGGAGTCCTCGGCGGCGAGGATCGACCCGCATCCTCACGCTGACTTCCCCATGCCGGTCGCCGGGACGTTCCCGTCGATCGGCGTCGGGGGTACGATCTCGGGACCCGGAGCATCGAGGAGGACGGACGATGGCGACACCGGAAGAGATGGAAGCCTCGATGGTGGCGAACCTGAAGGAGAAGACGGGGCGCACCCTCGACGCCTGGCTCGTGATCGCGAAGAAGGCCGGACTCGCGAAGCACGGCGAGCTGGTCAAGCACCTGAAGACCGAGCACGGCATGACGCACGGCTACGCGAGCCTCGTCTCGCGGCGTCACCTCAGCGCCGGTCAGGCCGCGCCGGCGGCCGACGATTTCGTCGACGCGCAGTACGCCGGGCCGAAGGCCGCGATGCGCCCCGTCCTCGACGCCGTGCTGAAGGCGGTGTCCCGCTTCGGCCGGGAGCTCGAGATCTCTCCGAAGAAGACCTACGTGAGCCTGCGTCGCAAGAAGCAGTTCGCGCTCGTCCAGCCCTCGACGAAGACCCGCGTCGATCTCGGACTGAACCTCGGGGATGTCCCCGCGAAGGGCCGCCTCGAGGCCTCCGGCTCCTTCAATGCGATGGTCTCGCACCGCGTCCGCCTCGAGTCTCCCGCCGACGTCGACGCCGAGGTGCGCGCCTGGCTGCACCAGGCCTTCGATCGGGCCTGACCTGCCCCGCGGATTCCGTGGGACGCCGGCCGCTTCGCGTGCCGCGGGTTCGTCCGCGAACGTCGGAACCTCGCGGCGATGCGCCGGACGTCGCCCTCAGCCGATCATGACGACGAGGCCGTTGGTCACCCCGAGTGTTCCGTCCGCACGCTCGACGACTCCCTGGAGGGTGAAGTCCGCGACGACCCCGAGAGGAGGGAGCGTCGGTGAGATCCAGGGCGCCGGGTAGGAGGCCAAGAGCTGCCCGCAGGGAAGCGGCGTGACGTTGTTCGTGAGCGTGAAGAAGACGTCGTTCCAGAACGGGACGAGAGGGCAGGGCGCGAAAGCCATGGTCCCGATGCCGAAGGGGAGCGCGGTCTTCGCCGCGAGATCCGGAATCCCGATCGCGCCGAAGACGGCGAAGGGCTTCGAGCCGACCGCCCCGGGGGGCGCGGCCATCGAGAACGACAGGGTCTGAGCGAGGCCGAGCTGGACCCGTCGGGCCGCGTCGCCGAAGGATCCGTTCACGGCGAGCAGATCGACGGGATTCCCCTGGCCGTCGAGGACTGCTCCGGCCATCTCGACCGATCGGCCCACGAAGGCGCATTCGTCCGCTCCCATGTCGACCTCGGCGAAAGAGATGCGCGGATCACCGTCCAGGTCGACGGCCGAAAGGGGGAAGGCGCTGCTCGAGGCGACGCCGGCGTCGATGCACGGCGAGATCGGGTCGAGCCGGACGCCCCCGTCCGTCGTCGGGACGAACATCGGATCGACGTCGATGTTGCCGGTGCCGGGATGACCACCCTCGAAGTTTGAGTGGTCGACGAACTGACCACCGACGCCCGAGTTCGTCGTGAAGACGGCGGAAGGGCCGTTGCCCCAGATGATCGAGTTGGAGACGTGGGTCGCGCAGATCCCGTAGTTGTGGATCGCGCCGTTCGTCGCCGCGGTGTTCCCGGTGATGGTGCAGCCGAAGAGTCGGATGTCCGCGAATCCATTGCCGTACATCGCGCCGCCGCAAAGGGCGGCCGAGTTGCCGACGAACTCGCAACCCTCGAAGACGAAGGACGTGCTGAGCGAGGTGGGGGCCCCGGGCGAGTTGGCGAGGATCACGCCGCCTCCGTTGCCTGACGACGTGTTGTGGAGGAAACGGCACCTGAGGAATCGGTGGGTGTTGTTGCTGAAGATCCCGCCGCAGTTGCCGTTGTGGCTCACCTCGACGTCTTCGAATTCGCAGCGCGGAGCATAGCCGGCCGTGACGTAGATACCCGGTCCGTCCGAGTTCGAGACCATGCCGCCGGTCATGCTGACCCGCGAGTTGTGTTGCGAGTAGACGCCTTCTCCGCCCCCCATGGACGTGACGAGCCCCAGGGGGTCGACTTTCGTCGAGTTCAGGATCCGGCAGTTCACGAGTGCGATCTCGGACCAGCCGTGGACCCAGACGCCCCCCCCATAGCTGCCGTAGCAGCTGTCGATGTCGCAGTCGATCGCCGACACCGAGACGACGGGGAAGCTCCCGCCGAGTTCGTCTCCGATGATCCGGATGCCTCCGCCTGCATACTGGCTCGAGACGCCACCGTAATTGAAGTAGTCCCCTCTCCCGTTCCGTAGGGTCATGCTCTCGATCGACGAGCCTTGTTCCATCGAGTCGAATGTGACGATCGACGCCGTTCCTCCCCCGTCGATGAACGTGTTCGTGCGTCCCGAACCGATGATCCGGATGTTCTTGCCTTGGAAGTTGATTGGCTCGTACCACGTCCCGACGCCGACGAGCACCGTGTCTCCGTCACTGGCGGCAGTGATCGCCGCCTGGATCGAGTCGGACGGCGTCGAGACGATGTGGACCGTTGCCTGGGCACGAACGCCCGCGCAGACCACCAGGGAAAGGAGCAGAATCAGAGGACTCGTCGATGTCGACACTTCTCGAATCTCCATGTGAGTATCCTCTCCGCTTCGAGCCGGCTGCGAACCGCCGGATCCGACCGATTGATGATCGCGGCCACCATGCGACATCGCCTGGTCGCCGTCGAGATTGCCGGGTGGCTCCGGATGACGTGAGTTGACGAACACGCCGAACACCTCCCTCGCCCGCTCAGCCGATCATGACGACGAGGCCGTTGGTCACCCCGAGCGTTCCATCCGCACGCTCGACGACTCCCTGGAGGGTGAAGTCCGCGACGACCCCGAGAGGAGGGAGCGTCGGTGAGATCCAGGGCGCCGGGTAGGAGGCCAGAGCTGCCCGCAGGAAGCGGCGTGACGTTGTTCGTGAGCGTGAAGAAGACGTCGTTCCAGAACGGGACGAGAGGGCAGGGCGCGAAAGCCATGGTCCCGATGCCGAAGGGGAGTGCGGTCTTCGCCGCGAGATCCGGAATCCCGATCGCGCCGAAGATGGCGAAGGGCTTCGAGCCGGCCGCCCCGGGAGGCGCGGCCATCGAGAACGACAGGGTCTGAGCGAGGCCGAGCGGGACCCGTCGGGCCGCGTCGCCGAAGGATCCGTTCACGGCGAGCAGGTCCACCCGGGCGCCCGACGCATCGAGAACGTCGCCTCGCATGGTGGGCGAGAGCCCCACGAACGAGCACTCGTCGACGCCGATGTCCGTCGTGCCGAAGAGCGGTCGCAGATCCTTGTCGAGGCCGTCTCGGGGCGGAATCGATGAAGAGGAGAAGAGGGCGTTGGACCCGGCATCGACGCACGGCGAGAGGGGGTCGAGGTGGAAGTCCCCCGCGACGACGTCGACGAAGAGCGGATCGAGATCGAAGTTCCCCGGGCCGATGGCGCCGCCCTCGACGCAGCAGAACTCGTAGGTTGCGCTGGCGATGGAGGGAGGAGCCACGAAGTCGATGGGATTCGGGCCGTGACCGCGCAGGATGCAGTTGCGAAAGGAGAAGGACACGAATCCGTTGCCGCGGATGAGTGACCCGACCGGCGCGGAGTTCCCGTAGATCGTCGACCCTCGGATGTCGGCGTAGCCGAACGAACCCGAGTAGAAGGCGCCGCCGAACGAACCGGCCGAGTTGTTCGCGACGAGGCAGTCCTCGATGAGCACGGGGAGGTTCGGTGTACCCGAATCGACGACGATGCCGGCGCCGGAGGAAATCGCCGAGTTGTTCGTGATACGCGTCCGCCTGACGACGTGAGAGTCGCCGAGGAGGACGAGACCGTTTCCGGTGTTGCCCGAGATCCGGCAGTCCTCGATCAACGCCGGCCCACCGCTTCCGGCCGCGATGGTGGCGCCGGCGTGCAGGTTGTTCTCGATGTTCACGCGTCTGAGAGATGCCGTGGAGTTGAACCCCGTGCGGATCGTGACGCCGTAGTTCGGCGGAAGCGTCCAGACCCCGAGCGGGTCGAAATTCGAGCAGCCCGTGATGTCGACGTCCAGCATCTCGATCGTCGACCAGCCGTAGACGAAGACGGCGCTCCCTTCCGCGCCGAAGCAGCCGGTGATCTCGCAATTCCTGACGGTCGGAGCGGTGACGGGGAACACGCCGCCGATCATCGCGCCGAACACGAAGATCCCTCCACCGGCGTGGTCGCAGTTGGTGCCATGGCAGAAGAGGTCGGCGCGGCCGGACTGCACCGTGAATCCCTCGAGGATCGCTCCCGGCCCCTCTCCGGAGGCGAAACGCACGCCGGGCCCGAGGTTGCCCGCATCGAGGATCGTCACCCCCGGTCCCTGTCCCGAGACGCGGACGTCCTTCCCGAGATAGTCGAGGTTCTCGGTCCACGTGCCGGCGCCGACCTGGATGACGTCGCCGGAGTTCGCGAGGTTGAGGGCCGCCTGGATCGATGAGGCCGGCGTGGGGACGTTCCAGATCGTCTGCGAGTGACCGGCTCCGGCGAGGGTGGAGATCACCAGGAGTCCGACGAGGGTCGGCAAGATCGGGGCTCTCATCCATGCATCTCCACGCCCTGATCCGCCGAGCCTACCCGCCTCCGGGCCTTCCGGACGATACCCTGACGGATTGTCGGATGGATCAGGACGGGCTCGGAGGGTCCGGTTCGCCCAGAAGCTCGAGCAGCGCCGCCTCGTCGAGGACCTTGATGCCGTAGTCCTCGGCCTTCTTGAGCTTGCTGCCGGGCTTCTCGCCGGCGACGAGGTAGTCGGTGGCGCGGCTGATGGCGCCCACCGGCTTGCCGCCGTGCTTCTTGATGAGGTTCTGGGCGTCCTTGCGGGAGAGGTTCGGCAGGGTGCCGGTGATGACGAAGGTCGCGCCGTCGAGGGGACCGGCGCCGGCGCGGACCTCGGGGCGGGCCTCGAGGCCTGCCGCGTCGAGGTCGCGGAGGAGGGCGGCGTTGTCGGGCTCGGCGCCCCAGGCGACGATGGCGGCGGCGGCCTTCTCGCCGATCTCGTGGACGGCCTCGAGGTCCTCGGCCGTGAGCTCGAGCAGATCGAGGGGCTTCTCGATGCGGCCCGCGACGATCTCGGCCACGCGCTCGCCGACGTGGCGGATGCCGAGGCCGAAGAGGAGCCGGGGCAGGGTGGTGTGTCGCGCCTTCTCGAGCGCGGCGACGAGCTTCTCGGCCGAGCGCTCGCCCATGCGCTCGAGCGGGACGAGATCGTCCTTTCCGAGGCGGAAGAGGTCGGCGGGAGAGCGGACGAGCTCGCGGTCGACGAGCTGGTCGACGAGCTTGTCGCCGAGGCCCTCGACGTCGAGGGCGCCCTTCGAGGCGAAGTGCTTGATGGCGCCCTTCACCCGGGCGGGGCAGACGACGTTCGGGCAGCGGAGGACGACCTCCTCCTCGTCGCGCTGCGCCGGCGTCCCGCAGACGGGGCACGCGGTCGGGGCGACGATCGGCGTCTCCGCGCCGTCGCGCTCGCCGAGGAGGACCTGGGTGACCTTGGGGATGACGTCTCCCGCGCGCTCGACGAGGACGCGGTCGCCGATGCGGACGTCGAGGCGCGCGATCTCGTCGTAGTTGTGGAGGCTGGCCGAGCTCACGGTGACGCCGCCGATGCCGACGGGCTCGAGCTTCGCGACGGGCGTGAGCGCGCCCGTGCGGCCGACGCTGATCTCGACGTCGAGGAGGCGGGTCGAGGCCTCGCGCGCCTTGAACTTGACCGCCACGGCCCAGCGGGGATTGCGGGTGCGGAATCCGAGGACGCGGCGCAGCTCGAAGTCGTCGACCTTGATCACCGTGCCGTCGATCTCGAAGGGGAGCTCGTCGCGCGCGGCCTCGAGACGGGCGTGCTCCTTCACGACCTCGTCGATCGTCTCGCAGACCCGGAAGTGCGGGCCGGCGGTGCGGAGTCCCCAGGACTCGAACCGGGCGACGAGGTCGGCCTGGCTTCCGACGTCGACGCCCTCGGCGAGACCGAGGGCGTAGAAGATGGCGTCGAGGGGACGCTGCGCGGTGATGCCGCTGTCGAGCTGCCGCAGCGAGCCGCTCGCGAAGTTGCGGGGGTTGGCGTAGCGATCCGCGGCCTCGGCGATGCCCTCGTTGAAGGCCGCGAAGCGCGCCTTCTCGGCGAAGACCTCGCCGCGGATCTCGACCCGGGCCGGCGGCGGCTCCTCGCCGCCGAGGGCGAGGGGGACGGACCGGATCGTCCGGGCGTTCGCGGTGACGTCTTCGCCCGTCTCGCTGTCGCCGCGGGTGGCCGCCAGGACGAGGACCCCGTCCTCGTAGGTGAGGCTCAGGCCGACGCCGTCGATCTTCGGTTCGATCGTGTAGCGGACGCGGGCGTCCTCGTCGCCGAGGAAGCGGCGGACGCGCAGGTCGAAGTCGCGGATGTCTGCCTCGTCGAAGGCGTTGGCGAGGGAGAGCATCGGCGCGCCGTGCGTGACCGAACGGAAGGCCTCGAGGGGCGGGGCGCCGACCTTCTTCGTGGGCGAGGTCGGAGAGTCCAGCTCGGGGTGCGCGTCCTCGAGCGCGACGAGCTCGCGGAAGAGCGCGTCGTACTCGGCGTCGGACGCGAGCAGCTCCGAGCGCACGTAGTAGGCGCGGTTGAGCTCCTCGATGCGGGCCCGCAGCGCGGCGATCCGTTCGGCGACGTCCATGTCGAGGATCTTAGCCGCGACGGAGACAGCCGGCGTCCTCGACCTCGAGGATGAGGGCGGGGACGTAGACGACGTCCCAGCGGCCCGGCGCGAGCGCGCCCGAGACGCGGAGGCGCGGCGCGCCGGGGACGGAGCGATCGAGGGCGATCCGGGCCGCGCCGAGATTCCAGTCGTCGGTCGCGTCGGTCCCGTCGTCCTCGCGACGGACGAGATACCAGTACACGCGGGCCTCGAGGCCCGGTCGCCCCTCCGCGAGGGCGGAGACGAGGACGGGGACGGCGGCGCGCGGCGGGGCGCCCTCGCGTCGCCAGGAGAGTCCGCGCACGGGCGGAGCGTCCGGCGCCGCGGCGAAGGCCAGCGTGCCGCTGGCGCCGATTCCGTCCGGGCGGAGCACGAGCGTCGCGCGGCGCACCGGCCAGTTCGCGAAGTGCCGCTCGTGGACCGTCGCCTCCGGGGCCACGCGGAAGGAGTCGTCGTCGTGGCGGTGCGCGGGGCAGCGATCGGCGAGGAATTCCCTCCCCATCCGGGGGCGCACCGAGGCGAAGGCCCGCACGACGCGGCGGAGGTCCGCAGCGGCGAGGAGTCGCCGTGCGGCGGGCTCCCCGTCGATCCAGGCCGCGAGGAGGCGGCGCTGGTAGTGGTGCGTCGCGAGGTAGGCGTCCTCCTCGGGACGGCCGAGCAGGCGCTCGGCGTGGCTCTGCCCGAGGTGGACGCCCTCGTGGTAGATGATGCTCGCCGCGAGGAGGCGCGCTTCGGGATTCGCGCCCGGAAGCTCGAGGCCGCGGTGGAGGAGGACCACGTCCTCGTCGTCCGTGACGCCCATGACCTCCTCGCCGAGATCGTCGCCCCGGTGGAGACGTCCGGCCTCGAGCGCCTCCCGGAGCGAGTCGGCGACGCGTCGATCGGCGGCGTCGCCGCGCATCGTCGCCATCACCGCGATCGCGGCCGTCGTCTCGGGGCCGTCCAGCCGCCCGAGGTCCTCGCTCGTGTGGCAGGCGCCGAGGACCAGGAGGAGGAGCGCGGCGGCGGCGCGGCGGGGTCGTTCCATCGCTTCGGTCCCCCTCACAAGACGAGCATCGCGTCGCCGTAGGAGAAGAAGCGGTACTCCTCGCGCACGGCCTCCTCGTAGGCGGCCAGCACGCGGTCCCGTCCCGCGAAGGCCGAGAGCAGGAGGAGGAGGCTGCTCTTCGGGAGGTGGAAGTTCGTGACGAGCGCGTCGACGGCGCGGAGGCGCATCGGCGGGTGGATGAAGATCGCGGTCTCGCCGATGCGGGGGAGGACCTCGCCCCGCGCCTCGTCCCAGGCGGATTCGAGCGACCGGACGCTCGTCGTGCCGACGGCGACGACGCGTCCGCCCGAGGCCCGACAGGCGTTCACGGCGCGCGCGGCCTCCTCGTCCACCTCGAAGCGCTCCGCGTGCATGGCGTGGCGTCGGAAGTCGCGCTCCTCGATCGGAGTGAAGGTCCCGAGGCCGACCGCGAGCTCGAGCGAGGCGCGGCCGATCCCCCGTCGCTCCAGCTCCCGCAGGAGGTCCTCGTCGAAGTGGAGGCCGGCCGTCGGCGCCGCCACGGCCCCCGGCCGGCGAGCGTAGACGGTCTGGTAGCGCTCGCGGTCGAGGGCGTCGCGCGCTGGATCCTCGCCCCGCTCCCGGCGGATGTAGGGCGGGAGCGGCATGCGGCCGTGACGTTCGAGGAGCGCGGCGAGATCGCCGCCGCCGTCGATCTCCGGGCGGCGGCGGAAGCGTCGCCGGCCGCGCGCCTCGGTGGCGAGCAGCTCGAGGACGAGTTCTCCGCCGGCGAACTCGAGGAGCTCGCCGGGCCGCAGCCGTCCGCCGGAACGGACCAGACCGGCCAGCTCGCCGTCGGGCGTCGGCGCCTCGAGAAGGAGCTCCAGGCGTCCACCGGTGGAGAGGCGACGACCCGCGAGCCGGCCGGGCACGACGCGCGTCGTGTTGACGACGAGGAGGTCGCCGGCGGCCAGGAACTCCGGGAGATCCGCGAAGCGCGCGTGCCGGATCTCGTCGCGGCCGCGGTCGAGGACCATGAGCCGGCTCTCGCGCCGGCGCTCCGCCGGAGTCTGGGCGATCAGGCGCTCGGGAAGCTCGAAGTCGTAGTCCTCGAGATCGAAGCTCGGCTCCGACGCGCTCATCGGCCGGCGGCGCCCCGGGCGCGGCGGCGGGCGAGAAAGTCCCGGGCGGCCGGACGCAGGCGCTCGGGGAGGGCGTCCAGGGCGAGCCGTCGTCCGTCGGAGTCGTCCTCGAGTCCGCGCCGCCTCCGTCCGCGGACCCGGGCGCGGGCGGAGCCTGCCCGAGTTCCGTGAAGACGCCGATGAGGACCTCGCGCGTCGGGTCGACGGGCGGCGGGGATCCGGTGCGCTCGGGCCGGAGCGAGGCGCTCGGCGACCGCTTCCGCGGTCCGAACCCGCGGCCCCCGCCCGGGCGGGAGCCCCGATCCTCGAGCGCGCGCGCCACCTCCTCGAGGGTGCGGGCGCGCTCCTCCAGCTCCGCGGCCTTCTCGCGCAGCCGTCTCGCGAGCGCGGCGACGGAGACCGCGTCCGCGCGGTTCCGGTCCTCGATACGGTCGGTCGCGCGCCGGGCCGCCTCGACGTCGCCGCGGGCGAGCGCCTCGGCCAGCGCCTCGAGGATCCGCGGGCGGCTTCGGCGGCGCTGGAGGCGCGCCCACAGATCGCGGGCGCGAGCCGCCAGTTCGGCCTCGGTCCGCGCGCCCGCGAGCTCCTTCAGGTTCTGCGCGCGTCTCCTCGTCGCGAATGCCCTCGAGCCGCGCGGCGACCCGTTGGAGCCGGGCCGGATCGTCTCCGGTCGGCGCGGGGAGGGCGGCGGGGGTCGCGGCGAGCAGCAGATCGACGGCGAGGAGCGGCGCGAGAGCGCGCAGGCCGAAGGTGCGGCCGAACGCGGGACGCGGAAGGGCGATGCCGGAGTCGTCGTTCGAGATCGCGCAGGAAGAGCGCGCCGAGCGGCGTCGCCGTCTCGGACTCGCTCATCGCGATCGCGGTGAGCACGAGCGAGCGGCCGTCCCCGGCCGCGTCGACCCGCCGCGCGGCCTCCGCGACCGTGGGCCGGTCGCACCAGGCGAGGATCGCGGCGAGCAGGAGCGCGGCGCCGACGCCGGCGAGGGCGGCGGTCTCGGCCGCGCCCGGCGCCACCGGGACGAGTCGCGAGATCGCGAGCGGGATCGCGGCCGCTCCGAGCCCGATCGCGCCCAGGCTCACCGTGAGCCGGAGCGCGCGGGCGCCGGCCAGGCGGGCCCGGACGCGTCGCACGAGCGCGTGCGCCCGCGAGAGCGACGCCGGTCGCGTCATCGCCACTCCATGTGTTCGAGGCGCTGGGGCGCGATCGTGATCCGGATCCTCGCGTCGGGATCCTTCGGCAGGGTGTCGGGGTTCCGCACCCAGATCTGTTCGTTGCCCGCGTCGGGGTGGGCCGAGGCGATCACCGCGACGTTCGCGAACTTGTGCACGAGCGTCATCGCGATGCGCGCCGCGTCGGCCGCGAAGTACTCGTCGCCGGTCCGCATGTCGCTCACGAACTGGGACCCGACGAAGACCCAGTTCCCCTCCTTCATGGAGGTCCCGTCGCGCGCGTCGTTGATCATGTCCTCGAGGCGCCAGGGACGGGCGAGGCCCTCCCAGTCGACGTAGATCCAGAGCTTCTGTCCGGTCGGCGGTTGCTCGCGGCGCCAGTCCGGCGGCTCGCCGGTCTTGCAGCCGAGCGCGACGAGGGCGTTGCGGATCGCGAGGGCCTCGGCCTCGATCACGAACATCGTCTCGTGCGTCGGGCCGCCCTCCATGACCGCGATGGCCTCGAGGGGGCGTTCGGGGGGCTTCATGTGGCCTTCGACCCTGATCCACTTGCCGGAGACGCTGAGCTCGACGCCCTTCTCCGCGAGCTCCTTCTTGAGGGCGGCGGGGTCGGCCGGGGTGTCGCGGGGGCCGGGCGCGCCGAGCTTCCCGATCCCGCGGAGGACGTTCGCCTGGAGGCGCATGAGGTCCCGCCGGTTCTCCTGCTCGAAGTCGTAGATCTGCGAGGCCATCTCGTCGACGCGTTCGAGCAGCGTGCTGAGCTTCTTCTCGGTCGCGGGGTCCTCGCCCGAGCCGAGCAGGACCTCGAGCTTCTCCTCGAGCCGCCCCATCCGGGCGTCCATCGCCGCGAGCAGGGTCTCGTGGGCCGCGTCGTTCGTCGCCGCGACCGGCGCCGGGGGCGTGGGCTCGGGGCGAAGGTTGAGGCGCAGGGCCAGCGCGAAGGTCGCGGCGGCGGAGATCAGGAGGGCGAAGGCGAGTGACTTGTTCATGGGCTCATCGTCCGCGGGGACGGCCGCGGAGGCCGCGGGAACGCCCGAGGCCCCGGCCGCGCTCCCGAATCCTGGTTCCGACGCGACCGCCGCCTCGCGCGTCGGTCGCCATCATGACCCACGAGACCGACCCGAGGAAGGGCGGGACGGACGCCGCCCCGGGGCCCCGGGGCGGGGGACCGGGTCCGGAACGCGAACCGGGGGGAAGGGTTCGCCCCTTCCCCCCGGTTCGTTCCGGTCAGGTCGTCCGTCGGCTCAGTTGGAGGGCTGGGCCGCGGGGGTCTCGGCGGGCTTGATGTGGAAGGCGAGATCGCCGTCCGGCCCCGGCTCGACGAGGATCTGGCAGCCCTCGACCAGCTTGCCGCGGAGGATCTCCTCGGAGAGCGGGTCCTCGACGTAGCGCTCGATCGCGCGTCGCATCGGGCGCGCGCCGAACTCGCGGTCGTAGCCCCGCTCGAGGAGGAACTCCTTCGCGTTCTCGGCCAGCTCGAGCTTCATGCCCTTGTCCTCGACGCGCTGGTACACGTTCCGCATCTCGATGTCGATGATCTGCTTCACGTCCTCCTTGGTGAGGTAGTGGAAGAAGATCAGGTCGTCGAGGCGGTTGAGGAACTCGGGGCGGAAGTGGCGGTCGAGCTCGCCGCGGAGGCGCTGCTCCATCTTGCCGTGCTGCTGCTCGGCGGTGCCGGCCTGGAAGGACAGCGTGCTCTGGTTCTTCATCACGTCGGCCCCGATGTTCGAGGTCATGATGAGGATCGTGTTGCGGAAGTCGATGTGACGTCCGAAGGAGTCGGTCAGGCGACCTTCCTCCATGATCTGGAGCAGCATGTTGAAGACGTCGTGGTGCGCCTTCTCGATCTCGTCGAGGAGGATGACGGAGTAGGGGCGACGACGGACCTTCTCGGTGAGCTGGCCGCCCTCCTCGTAGCCGACGTAGCCGGGAGGCGCGCCGATGAGCTTCGAGGCGTTGAAGTTCTCCATGTACTCCGACATGTCGATCTGGATCAGCGCGTCCTCGCTCCCGAACATGAACTTCGCGAGCTGCTTCGCGAGGTGCGTCTTTCCGACGCCGGTCGGGCCGAGGAAGATGAAGGAGCCCATCGGGCGTCGCGGATCCTTGAGACCGCTGCGCGAGCGACGGACGGCCTTCGCGATGGCGGTGATCGCCTCGTCCTGGCTGATGACCGAGGAGTGGAGCTCGGCCTCCATCTGGAGCAGGCGCTTGGCCTCGGCCTCCTCGAGGCGGTTCATCGGGATGCCGGTCATCTTGCCGACCGTCTCCGCGATGATCTCGGGCGTCACCTCGGCGTCGCCGTCCCGGCGCTGGGTCTTCCAGTCGGCGACGACCTGCTCCTTGCGCTTGCGGAGCTTGTAGGCCTCGTCGCGGAGCTGCGCCGCGCGCTCGAAGTCCTGGTTGGCGACCGCCTCCTCCTTCTCCTTGTCGAGACGGGCGATCTCCTGCTCCAGCTCCCGGAGATCCGGCGGCTGGGTCATCTGCTTCAGGTGGACGCGCGCGCCGGCCTCGTCGATGACGTCGATCGCCTTGTCCGGCAGGAAGCGGTCGTTGATGTAGCGGTTCGCGAGGTCGACGGCGAGCTCGAAGGCGCCCTCGGAGTAACGCACCCGGTGGTGCGCCTCGTAGCGGTCGCGGAGTCCCTTGAGGATCTCGATCGCCTGCTCGCGGGACGGCGGCTCGACGAGGATCATCTGGAAGCGACGGGCGAGCGCGCCGTCCTTCTCGATGTACTTGCGGTACTCGTCGAGCGTGGTCGCGCCGATGCACTGCACCTCGCCGCGCGAGAGCGCGGGCTTGAGGACGTTCGAGGCGTCGATCGCGCCCTCGGCGCCGCCGGCGCCCACGAGGGTGTGGAGCTCGTCGATGAAGAGGACCACGTTGCGGACGCGGCGCACCTCGGTCATGACGGCCTTGATGCGCTCCTCGAACTGACCGCGGTACTTCGTGCCCGCGACCATCATCGCGAGGTCGAGCACGACGATCCGCTTGTCGGCGAGGAGCTCGGGGACGTCGCCCTTCACGACCGCCTGGGCGAGGCCCTCGACGATCGCGGTCTTGCCGACGCCGGCCTCGCCGAGGAGGACGGGGTTGTTCTTGCTGCGGCGCGACAGGATCTGGATGACGCGCTCGATCTCCTTCTCGCGGCCGATCACCGGGTCGAGCTTGCCCTCCTTGGCGAGCTCGGTGAGGTCGCGACCGAAGCTGTCGAGCGCCGGCGTCTTGCTCTTGTTGCCGGTCGGCGCCTCCTTCTCCGTCTCGTTCTGCGGGAGCTCGGCGCCGAGGAAGTCGAGGATCTCGTTGCGGACGGTGTCGAGCTGGACGCTGAGGTTCTGGAGGACCTTCGCGGCCTTGCCGTCCTGCTCCTTGATCAGGCCGAGGAGGATGTGCTCGGTCCCGATGTAGTTGTGGCCGAGGTTGCTGGCCTCCTCGAGCGCGAGCTCGAGGACCTTCTTCGCGCGCGGCGTGAAGGGGAGCTGACCCATGGTGACCATGCTCGGCCCGGTCTTCACCAGGCGCTCGACCTCCTCGCGGACCTTGCGCAGGTCGATGTCGAGGTTCTTCAGGACGTTCGCGGCGACCCCGCTGCCCTCCTGGACGAGGCCCAGCAGGATGTGCTCGGTCCCGATGTACTCGTGATTCAGGCGCTGCGCCTCCTGGCGGGCCAGCCCCATCACCTTCCGAGCTCGATCGGTGAACCTGTCGAACATGAATCGCTCCCTCGTCCGGCGCGCGTCGCGCGGCCTCGTCTCTAAGTCCGGTCCGCAGAATCAGTACGGAGGTCGGACGGGCTCACTGGCCCTTTTTTCGACGCGAAGCGGGGGAAGGGATGAGCTTCAATCCGCGGAATGCCGATTCCGCGCCTCCCCGTGGTCCCCCGTTCCGGGGCCGCCGCCCGGCCAGCCCGCGTTCATCATATGCGCGCCGGGGGAGCGGCCCAAACCGTCACTCGGCCTCGGAGAGTCGCCGCCGGACGAAGGCCGCCCGCTGGCGGTCGCGCTCCTCCCGATCCAGCTCACGCCCCACAAGTGCCTGCAGGTGCGCGGGTTGGATGAGGAGGAAGAGCTCGTTGACCAGGGCCGGGCGGAGGTGGTGGAGCAGCTCGACGTGGATGCCCAGGCGCAGCGAGGAGAGGTGCCCGAGGGCCTCCTCGGTGCCCATCTTCCGGGCGAACCGGAGCTGCCCCCAGGCGCGCCAGACCCGGTCCTCGAGGTCGTTGCGGCTCTGGCGGAGGAGCAGCTTGCGGAGGCCCCGCTCCCACTCGACCACCTTGTCGACCATGACCCGGACGTCGCCCAGGATCTCGGACTCGGACCGGCCCAGGGTCACCTGGTTGGAGATCTGGTAGAGGTCGCCCGTGGCCTCCGATCCCTCGCCCCGGAAGCCGCGGAGGACGAGGCCGACCTTCGCCGCCGCCGTCGCCACCTTCGTGATCTGGCCCGTCGACACGAGGGTCGGGACGTGGATCATCACCGAGACGCGGAGGCCCGTGCCCACGTTGGTCGGGCAGCAGGTCAGGTAGCCGAGCTCCTCCGAGACCGCGTAGGGGAGGAGCTTCTCGATCCGCGAGTCGATCCCGTTCAGGTACGACCAGGTCGAGTCGACCTGCAGTCCGGGGGCGAGGGCCTGGAGGCGGAGGTGATCCTCCTCGTCGGTCATGATCGCGAGGTGCTCGTCGCGACTGAAGTGCACGGCGCGCCGACCGTTCCCCAGGGACAGCTCGCGGCTGATGAGGTGCCGCTCGACGAGGAGCTGACGGTCGCGCGGCCCGAGCGCGTCGACGCGCTCCGAGACCATGCCCTTCTCGAGCTCGGCCTGACCCAGGCGGGTCCCGAGCATCTCCTCGAGCTCGTCCCGTTGGTCCGCGCTCATCTTCCAGGGCATCGGATAGCCCCGCACGTTGCGCGCGAGCCGGACGCGGGTCGAGATCACCACGTCGCCGGCCTCCGCGCCGAGCGCGAGCCAGGGGCAGGGTCGCGACGCGAGCGATTCGTCAATCACCGGTCGTCTCGGAGTCCTCGAGGGCGCGGATCCGGTCGCGCAGTCGCGCGGCCTCCTCGTAGCTCTCGGCGTGGATCGCGCGCTCGAGTTCCTCGCGGAGCTGGCGCGCACGGTGATCGCGGATGCGGCGCATCTCGATCGCCTGGGGGAGCTTTCCGCGATGGTGGTCACCCGCGTGCAGGCGACGGAGGAGCTCGCCCAGCTCCTCCTTGAACACCTCGTAGTCGTGAGGGCAGCCCACGACGTGGCGCTTCTTGAACTGTTCGAGGGTCATGCCGCAGTTCGGGCAGCGCTTGGACTCGCGGCCCTTGCCGAGGTGGCGCGCGAAGGCGTTCTTCAGGAGGTCGAGGTCGATCTTGACGATCCCCTCGGCCGGCGCGACGTCGGCGATCTTGCCCTGACTGAAGGGGAGGGCGAGCCCCTCCGCCTCGTAGCAGGGCTCGCAGAGCGCGCGCTTGTGCATCTCGTCGTTCACGATGCTCGTCGTGAAGACGGTCGCTTCGGTCTCGCCGCAGCGCTGGCAGAGCATCCGGTCCCCTCGAGCGCGTCCGCGGCCGCCGCGACCTCCCGGCCGTTCGCCGGGCCTCGGGGCGCGAGGTCGTTCCCTCGGCGGCCGCTCGCAGCGTAGCGCGGGGCGAGGCCCGGAGTCAAAGGTCCGTCGCCGCCGGCGCCGCTTCCCCCTCGCCGAGCCGCTCGCGGATGCCGCGTCGGAAGTCCTCGCCGCGCGCCCGGTAGTCCCGCCAGAGGCCATAGCTGGCGTGACCGGGCGAGAGCAGCACGCAGCCGCTCCGGACCCGCGCGAAGACGTCGTCGAGCAGGGAGGAGAGGGTGGTGAAGCGGGCGAGGTCGGCGTGCCCGCGCAGCCGACCCTCCAGATCCTCCGCCGTCGCGCCGAGGAGGCGCACCGAGGCGCAGCGTCGGGCGGCGTCGAGGAGGGGAGCGGGATCGAGACCCTTGTCGTATCCGCCGCAGACGAGGTGGATCGGGCCCTCGAAGGCGGCGACGCCCGCGGCGGTGGCCTCGGGCGTCGTGGATTTGGAGTCGTCGACGAAACGCAGGTCGCCGCGACGGGCCACCTCCTCGAGCCGGTGGCGGAGGGGGCGGAACTCGGCGAGCGCGCGCGTGACCGCGGCGACGCCGAGCGGACCGGTCGCCCCGGCGAGCGCCGCGGCCTGTCGCGCGTTGAAGGCGATGATGCGGTTCGGCGCGCCGGCCGCGATCGCCGTCGCGACGTCCGCGGGCAGGGACTCCACCGCGATCTCGCGCAACCGGTCGAGGCGTCCCGCCGCGCGCCAGTCGGCGAGCGCGGGGAGATCGCGCGGCGCGACGAGCGAGCCGCCGTCGGCCACGAGTTCGAGGACGCGGGACTTCGCCTCGACGTAGCGCGCCATGTCGCCGTGGCGATCGAGGTGATTCGGCGTGATGCCGGTGATGATCGCGCCGCGCAGGGGGGGCGTCGGGAGGGCCATGGCCTCGAGCTGGAAGCTCGAGATCTCGAGGACGAGCTCGGTCTCCGGGGGGAGTGTCGCGACCTCGGGGAGGAGCGAGCGGCCCATGTTGCCGGCGACCTCGACCGTCCGTCCCGCGGCGCGGAGCATCGCCGCGAGCAGCTCGGCCGTGGTCGACTTCCCGTTCGATCCCGTCACCGCGAGGCCGAGTCGCGGCGCGCGCTCGAGGAAGAGCGCGAGCTCGGTGGTGACGGGGAGTCCCCGCTCGCGGGCGGCGCGGAGGATCGGCGCCTCGGGCGGAACGGCGGGACTCGCGACGACGAGATCGCGGCCCGCGAGCAGCTCCGGCGTCTGGGGGCCGAAGGAGAAGGTGACGCGAGGGTGGTCGCGCCAGGCGGCGACGACGTCGGCGAAGGCGGCCTCGGGAGCGGAGTCGGAGACGAGGACCTCGTCCCCGCGGTCCGCGAGGAAGCGCAGGGCGCCCTCGCCGCCCCCGAAGCGACCGAGGCCGACGACGAGGCTCCGGGTCACGGGCGCTCCCCGGTCTCCGGATCCGCGGTCGGGTCCGCCGGCGGAGGCGGCGCGTCGTCCTCCGTCGGCTCCTCCTCGGTCGGCTTCGCTCCGGACTCGCCCTCGCGATTCGCGCCGAGCGGTTCGACGGCGGGGAAGCCCTCCTCGAAGGCGCGGCGCGAGCGCGCGGCGAGCGATTCGGCGCGGTCGGTGAGCGCGTCGATGTAGGCGTCCCCGGTCGCGCGCAGGAGCGGGATCTCCTCCGCCGGTTCGAGCGTGAAGCGGAGCTCGTGGCGATCCTCGATGCGGGCCGGCACGAGGCTCGTGAAGACGTCGAAGGGGAAGACGTCGAACGCGAAGTTCTCCAGTTCCTGCCGGACGAGCAGGGGCTTGTAGGTGACGCGCCCCTCCGGGCCCTCGGTGCCGACGTCGTGGAGGATCAGGATCTCGCGGAGTCCGCCGTAGGTGAACTCGACGTCGAGCGGCGTCGTGCCGATCGGCGCGTTGTCGAGATAGACGGTCGCGCCGGGGGGCTCGGTCTCGATGACGAGTCGACGCTCGGCGCAGCCGAACAGGAAAAGCAGGAGAAGAGCGACGATCGTCGGGCGCGGCATCGACATGGGAGGATGATAGGGGAGGCGACCCCCAGTGCGGAAGCGAGCGGCGCGCGGAGGAGAAACGACAGGAGCCGGCCCGTGGGGCCGGCTCCTGGCAGCGGAGAGACCGGGATTCGAACCCGGGGAGCCGGATGAACGGCTCACATGATTAGCAATCATGCGCATTCGACCACTCTGCCACCTCTCCAGGCGACCGTCGATCGCGTCTCGGGAGGCTCCGTCCCCGCCGCGACCGCCGAAGGGGCCGCGAACGAGAGCGGAGGGTGAGGGATTCGAACCCCCGGTCGCTTGCGCGACAACGGTTTTCAAAACCGCCGCATTCGACCGCTCTGCCAACCCTCCCGGGCGTTCCCCGGACCCCGGAGGGTCCGCGAAACCGCGGCGATTGTAACCGGGGCCCCGGGGCCCACAAGTCGCCTTCCCGGACCGACGCCACGGTCCGGCGGGGGAGGCGTAGACTCGTCGGCGCGGGGCCCCTCGGCGCCCCGATCGAGAAGAGGTGCCGCATGAACGACTCGCTCCGCCTTCCCGTGCGACCGCGCGACGCCCACAAGGGCGACCTCGGCCGGCTGGTCCTCGTCGCGGGCTCCCGGCGCTGGGCCGGGGCCGCCGTCCTCGCGGCGGAGGGGGCGCAGAGGGCCGGGGTCGGGCTCGCGACGCTCGCCGCTCCGGGCGCCGCCCTCGTCCGGCTCGGCGCCCTCGATCCCGGCGTCATGGTCGTCGCTCTCGCCTCCACGCGGGAGGGCACGCTCGGCGAGGCCGGGCTCCGGGCGCTCCGCGTCGCGGTCCGGGGCGCCGACGCGGTCGCCGTCGGCCCGGGGCTCGGTCGCGATCCCGCGATGCGGGACCTCCTCACCCGGGCGCTTCGCGACTTTCCGGGCGCGGTCGTCGTCGACGCGGACGCGCTCGACGCCTTCGCCGGGGCTCCCGAGGAGCTCGCCGCCCTCGGGGCGCGACGATTCCTGACCCCGCATCCCGGCGAGGCCGCGCGCCTGCTCGGATGCACCGTCGCCGACGTCGCGGCCGATCGCGAGGGGACGGCGCTCGAACTCGCGCGTCGGTCGGAGGGGATCGCGATCCTGAAGGGGCCGCGGACCGTCGTCGCCGATCCGACGGGCGCGGTGACTCTCGGACCGGAGGGCGATCCCGTCCTCGCCCGCGGCGGGAGCGGCGACGTCCTGACCGGAGTGCTCGGAGCCCTCGCGGCGCGCGGCCTCGACCCCCGGCTCGCGGCCCGGGTCGCGGTGGCGGCCCACGCCCGGGCGGGGGAGCGCCTCGCGGCGCGCGAGGGCCGGGCGGGACCGGGGCCGCGGGATCTCGCGGCGGAGATCGGTCGCGTGCTCGGGGAACTCGAGGGAGCGGAAGGGGACGCCTCGTGAAGGTCGGGGCCGCGGCGCTCGCCTTCGTGCTCCTCGCCGGCACCCTCGTCGCGCAGGGCGACGCGGACGATCCGCTCGGGCTGGCGCGCCGGGCGGCGAAGATCCTCGCGGACGAGGGAGCCGGGCTCGAGGCCGTCGACGGCGCGCTGGAGGTCGCGGCGCGCTCGGAGGACGCCGCCGAGCGCCGGAGGGAGCTCGCCGCCTCGCCCTCGTGGGTCCTCCGGGTCCGCGCGGCGCGCCTCGCGGCGCGCGGTGGTCCGGCCGTCGTCGCGCGCGAGGTCCTCGCGTCCGGCGGCGCGGTGGACGATCCGGAGTGGACGGTGCGCGAGGCGGCCTGGATCGCCGCGCGCGGCGTCGCGGCCGCGACGCTCGAGCCGCGTCTGGACGCGGCGCTCGAGGACGGTTCCTGGCGGGTTCGCGTCGCGGCGCTCCGCGCGATGACGGCGGCGCCCGGGCGGGAGAGGACGGCGCCGCGTCGGCGCTCCTCGCGACGCCGCGGATCGTCCGTCTGCACCGGCTGGTCGGAGAGGATCGCCGCGAGGTGTCCGACGCCGCCCTCGCGCTCGTCCTCGAGATCGTCGACACGGCCGACGGCTACGGCCTCGCGGTGGCGCTCCTCGACGACGAGCGGATCCCCGTCGACCGACGTCGACGGATCGCGGCGGCGGTGATCGATCACACGCCGCGCGACCACGGAGCCGAGGCCCCGGTGCTGCCCGACGAGGGTCCGCCCTTCGCGCGGCTCCTCGCTCACTGGTCCTCGCCGCGCGGCGGCGACTGGTGGCGACGGACCCTCGGGCTCCTCGAGGCGGAGGGCGAGCGCTACGGTCCGGAACTGGGGGCCCTCCTGCGCGACGAGGTCGCGGATCGCGCCGCGACCGCCGACCTCGTGCGTCTCCTCGGCGCGGGAACCCCGGGCGAACGACTCGCGGACATCTGGCCCGCGACGCCCCCCGTCTGGTCGCGTTCCGCCTTCCGGCGCGAGCTCCTCGCCGCCGGCGAGGGACGGAGCCTGGACCTCGAGGCGACGCTCGCCGAGCTCCGGGCCCTCGCGCGCGAGGGCGGTCTCGCGGAGGCCGCGGCCGCGGTCCTGCGGGAGCTCGCCGAGGACGCCGCGCTCCCGGACCGCGTTCGCGCTCTCGCGCTGCGGACGCTCGTGGAGGGGGGGCGATCTCCGGGGGCCGACGCGCTCCGCGCGCTCGCGGCGCGCCCTTCGGACGATCTGCGCCGTGCCGCCTGGGAGGCCCTGGTCCTCGATCCGGCGGTCGGAGACGCGGAACTCGCCGATCGTCTCGAGGTCTGGCTCGACGGCGGCCCGGCGCGCCGGGCCTTCGCCGCCAGCGGCGGGACGCGTCGTCGGGCCGCGCTCGAGCGACGCCTCATCGGCGTGGCGGCGGGCGAGGGCGCCGCGGCTCGCGAGGCCCTCGATCTCCTCGTGCTCGAGGGCGCGACCGGGAGCCTCCGCGACCTCGACGCGACGGACGGCCTGACGACCGGGGTCCGTCGGCGACTGGAGGACGAGCTCCTGGCGCGCGGCGACGAGACGATCCGTTCCCGCCGGCTCGAGGCGTTCCTCTCCGCGCCGGAGTTCCTCGTCGAGGACGCGCGCTCCCTGCGCGAGGCTCGCGACCCGCGCCTCGCCGCGCTCGCCCACGCCGCGGTGGATTCCGGCGCGGCGATCGCCCGCGCGATCCCGTCCCTCGTCGCCTGGGTCGAGAGCGCGGGCGGGGCCGAGGCGGGGCTCGACCTGCGGCGTCGTCTCGCGGAGCACCTGCTGCGGGCCGAGCCCATGGACGAGGGCGAGCGACGCGCCGGCTTCACGGAGCTGGCCGCGGTCTGCGACCGCAACGAGGAGGAGGCGCTCGCGGAGACCTTCGCCGCCGCGCTGGCCACGCGAGCGTCGGCGACCCGCGGGCTCGCGGCGGGCCTCGTGAGCGGCGGCCGTCTCCCCGAGCGCTCCCGACTCCGCCGCGCCATCGTCGCGGCGGCGCGCGCCGGCGGAGCCCCGCACCTGCACGCGATCGCCGCCTCGCTCGGTGAGAGCGCGTCCGAGGAGGCCCTGCGTGAAGCGGTGGAGGGGGCGCTCCGGCCCGACCCCTCGCGCCCCGATCGCGATCGTCTGGCGCCGCTGGACGCGCTCGAGACCGCGGCCCCGCGCGTCGCGCTCCGCGTGGCGCTCGCGGTGCTCCGGGAACGCGAGCTCGCCGCATTCCTCGGCGCGGAGGGGGCGGAGGCCTCGGACGCCGAGAGCCGCGAGATCGAGGCCTGGCTGCGCGAGCTCGTCCTCGGTGCGCCCGAGGAGGCGCGCGACGAGGCGCTCCGACGCCATCTCGAACCGGGAGATCCGCTCGAGGCGGCGGTCCTGGGCGCCCCGCGTCGACGGCTGGCGTGGGCGGTCGCGGATGCGCGTTCGGCCCTCTCGCGTCGGGGGGCGCGTCCCGCCCGCGAGCTCGCGCGATCCTTGCTCGCGATCCCGCCGGGCGTCGTGGCCGGCGGCGCGGCGGAACGTCTCCTCGTCGCGCGCGCGCTCTTGCGGGACGACGAGTTCATCGCGCCGCCGGAACGGGACGAGGTCCTGATCGGCGCCGGACTCGTCGCCGCCGCGGCGCGTCTCGCGCCGCTGGGGCCGCCGCCCGAGGAGCTCGGCGCGGTCGAAGGGGGGCGGGAGGTCCGCGCGCTCGCGGCGATCGGTCGGGCCGCGGAGGCGCGGTACCTGCTCGAGGTCGGCCGTTCGTCGCGGATGGGCTCCGAGCCCGCGAGCGCACGGGCCGACGCGACCCTCGACGCCGTGCGGGCGCGCCGACACGCCGCGGTGGCGAGGCGCGGGACGGGCGGCGTCGACATCACGCTCGGGGGGCCGCGGCTGGGCGGGCGGCGGTCCGACGAGGCGCGACTCCTCGCCCGGAGCGGCGGTCGCGACGACGACGACCTCCCCGCGCGACTGGCCCGCGGCCTGGACGCGCTGGGTCGGGACGCGACCGGGGTGCGGATCGAGGCGGTGAACGGCCACCTGCGGGCGGGGAGGATCGAACGCGCCGTTCCCGTGTGGCGGGAACTCGGCGCGGCGGGGCGAGCCCGGGCGCGCCGCGAGGCGGCCGATCCCGCGGCCTTCGCCGCGCTCGACGCCGCCGCGGAGACCCGGGCCGAGATCAGCGGTCGAGGACGTCTCGGAGGATGAGGCCCCGGTCGTAGAGGTCCTTCGCGATCGCCGCGAGCGCGCGCTCGCGGCGGTGCTTCGGCAGGTCGGGGGAGAACTCGGCGAGGGCCCGACGGGCCTCGGGGCGCAGGCCGAGGTCGGCCGCGATGTCGCCCACCGCGCGGCGCATGAGCAGCGTCGCGAGCCAGGCCGTGTCGGCCGGCGTGTCGTCGCGCGCGAGGACCTCGAGGTAGGCCGGGAGGAGGCCCTTCTGGGCCGCGCGATCGCCGCTCGATCGCAGCAGCTCGAGCGCGACGTAGGAACGCACGTCCTTGCGCGAGAGCTGGCGGAGGACCGCGCGCCCGTCGCCGCGCCGGATCATCTTGCGGGCGATCTCCACGCGGGGGCCCTTCTCGAGGTCCCGCAGGAGTCGGCGGACGATGCCGCGGTCGTCGGTCTCGAGCGCGAGCATGATGATGTCCTCGATGACCTGATCGTCGTGCTTGAGCTCCATCGAGCTGCCGCCGCCGGCGGAGGCGATGTCCGCGAAGAGGCGTCGCGTGTCCGAGGAGGAGACGCCGCCGGTCTCGGTGTAGAGCGTGTGCACCACGCCGTCGCGCCGCTGGAAGATCGTC
This sequence comes from Planctomycetota bacterium, assembly GCA_041402125.1. Lineage (GTDB taxonomy): Bacteria > Planctomycetota > DRQF01 > JAWKSY01. Next base: position 269,541 of record JAWKSY010000003.1, on the reverse strand, counting down.
GCCGTCCGCAGGACCTTGTCGATCGTGTCCGGCTTCGGAGGCGCGTCGCCCACGAGGACGAGGACCTTCTTCGCGCGGTGGGAGAACTTCATGCGCGAGCCGACCTCGAGCGCGTCGAGCACCGCCTCGGGGGTGTCGCCGCCGCCGGAGGCCTCGACCCGATCGAGGAAGGCGACCGCCTTGTAGCGGAGCGCGGTGAGATCCTGGTCGATCGTCACGTACTGCTCGCCGCGGTCGCGGAAGGCGACGACGCCGATCCGGAACTGGATCCCCAGCGCCTCGACGAGGCCGATCATCTCGCCGATGCGGCGCTTGGCGCCCGCGATCTCGCCGTCCATCGAACCGGTCGCGTCGAGGAGGAAGACGATGTCGAGGCCGGAGGCGCGCAGCCGGCCGACGGCCTGCCGGAGCTTCGCCGCTCCGGGGCCGGTCAGGGGCGTGCCTCCGCCGCCGCCGAGCTCGCCGGCGGCGAGCCCCGCCGCCACGCCGGGCGGCGCCTCCTCCGCGGCCGGATCGTCGGACTCGATCTCGGCGATCTCCGCCGTCTCCGCCAGTTCGGCCTCGGTGACCTCGGGAACCTCCGTCTCGACGTTCTCGATCTCGGTCTCCTCGGGCACCTCCTCCTCGATCTCGACGTCGTCGATCTCGGCCTCCTCGCCGTCGGCGAACTCCGCCTCGAAGGCGGGCGTGGGCTCGGGGATCGTCGGCGCGTCCCCGAAGAGCCAGAGCACCAGCGCGATCGAGGCGTGGAGCAGGGCGGAGAGCAGCACCCAGGGGACCTGGCGGAAGCTCTCGATGAGGACGGAGTCGAAGTCCTCCGAGGCGACGTGGCGCATCGGATCGGGCGGGAGGTCGGGCGTGCCCCAGAGGGCGAGCTGGAGTCCGGAAGGGAGCACGTCCGCCGTGGGATCGACGAAGAGGAAGTCGTGACCGCCGATCCGGAGCCGCGCGCCGTTGGGGAGCGGCGCGGCGGAGACCGGCCGTCCGTCGATCTCGATCGGGAGGCTCTCGTCGAGCGCGAAGACCTCGAAGCCGCGGCCGTCCCGCTGCACGAGCGCGGCCAGCGGCGCGAGGTCGGGCAGGGCGAGGCCCTCGCCCGGCTGCGATCCGATGGCGAGACGGTCGCCCGGGATCGGGTGGCAGCGACCTTCTCCGGCGGCGTCCGCCACGAGGACCGGCGACCGGAGGTCGCGGATCCGGGCGGCGGCACGGCGACTCAACTCCATCGAGACCTCCTCGTCGCGGTCCTCGGGGTCGGGCCGGCTCGTCGGACGAAGCTACCAGATGCACCGCGCGGACGAGCGGAGGCGGACTTTTCGTTCAGACGCGACGTCGGACGAGCTCCAGCATCTCCCGCACCGCTCCCGACATGCCGACCTCGAGCGCGCGCGCCACGATGGCGTGCCCGATGTTCAGGTCGTTCATGCCCGGGATGGCCGCGACGTCGGGCGTGTTGACGTAGTCCAGGCCGTGCCCCGCGTTGACGATGAGGCCGAGCTCCCGGGCGCGCGCCGCGGCCCGTTGCAGGGCCTCGAGCTCCCGCGCCCGTCGCTCGTCCCGGGCGTTCGCATACGCGCCGGTGTGGAGCTCGACGTGGGTCGCGCCGCAATCCCGGGAGCGGTGCACGCTGTCCTCGTCCGGGTCGATGAAGAGGCTGACGAGGATCCCGCGTCCGCGGAGTCGGGCCGTGACCTCCGCGATCCGCGCGCCGTGACGGGCGAGGTCGAGCCCGCCCTCGGTGGTGATCTCCTCGCGGCGCTCCGGGACCAGCGTGACCTGTTCGGGGCCGATCTCCTCCGCGATGCGGACGATCTCCTCGGCCGCGCCGAGCTCGAGGTTGAAGGGCGTCCGCGAGCGCGCGGCGAAGCGCCGGACGTCGTCGTCCTGGACGTGCCGCCGGTCCTCTCGCAGGTGCATCGTGATGCCGTCGGCGCCCCCGGCCTCGGCCTGCGCGGCGAGGAGGACGGGATCCGGGCTCGCCCCTCGGCGCGCCTGGCGCACCGTCGCGACGTGGTCCACGTTGACGAAAAGCCTGACCATCCGGTCCCTCCCCGGTCCCCGGGACGCGGCCGGCAGGGGCCGCGCGTCTGCGCTCCGACCGGCCGCCGACCGGTCCGGCGAGTTGAAGCCCGGCCGGAGCGTGGGATGATAGCAAGGCTCGCGGGCCGGTCGGGAGGAGCGAAAGCGTGCGGATCATCGGCGGTGAAGCGAGGGGACGGAAGCTCCAGGCGCCCGAGGGTCGGGGGACGCGTCCGCTCCTCGACCAGATCAAGCAGCGTGCCTTCGACATCCTGGGTCCCATGGACGACGGACTCCTCGTGTGGGACGTCTTCGCGGGCGCCGGTTCCTTCGGACTCGAGGCCCTGTCCCGCGGGGCGGAACGGGCCGTCTTCGTGGACCTGGACCGCAGCGCTTGCGCCGTCGTTGCGAAGAATCTCGCGAATCTCGGCTGGGAGGGCCGCGGCCGCGTCGTGCAGGGGGATGCCCGGCGCGTCGCCGACCTGACGCGCGAGGACGAGAAAAGCCCCGGGATCATCTTCGCGGATCCCCCTTTCCCTGGTCGAGGCCGACCCCGCGGGGATCGCGGCCCTGCTCGTGGACCTGCACGACCGGCGACTCGGGGAGGGGGAAGGCTCGTCTTCCGGGTCCCGTCCGACCTCGACTGGGCCGGCGCCGAGCCGCACTTCTGGGCCGGGGCCGACCGGCGCCGTCACGGGGTCAACCTCCTCGTCGTGGCCGCCCGCTGACCCGCCGCCTCCCGATCCTCCGATTTTCATTCACCCGCGCGGGTGCCCCCGGCCGATAGGGAGGGGAGAAGAGGGCCTCCACTTTCCGGAGAGGGGCTCCGCATCCGGATGCGAGGATCGAATCCATGTTTCACGCACGCTTCATCGTCATCGCCGTCGTCCTGAGCCTGGTCGCGCCCCTGGCCTTCGGAACCGACAGCTGGTGGGACGACGCCTACGAGCAGAAGACCGTCAAGCTCTCGGACATCGTCAAGACGCCGAAGGCCTACAAGGGCGTCGACGTCACCTTCGTGGTCCAGTTCAACTCGGTGGGGAGCATCGACAATCCCTTCTACACCAAGTTCGAGAAGGACCAGTTCGTCAACTTCTCCGTCTGGGGCGACGAGTCCCAGCTCTGGGTGAAGGATCAGTACAAGAACGACTTCCCCTACATGTTCATCGATCGGATCAAGAAGGACGCTCAGGCCATCCTGACCGCCCAGACCTACGATCGATTCATCGTCACCGGCCGCGTGGAGAGCATCTTCCGCGGCAAGCCCTGGATCGAGGTCACCGGCCTCAAGCCGCTGGAGACGAAGCTGACCGAGCCGGCCCTCATCCGCATGGTGAAGGCCTACCAGCTCAAGGGTCACCGTCGCTTCGACGCGGCCGCGGCCGAGTTCCGCCTCGCCCAGGTGGCGACCCTCCCCGAGGGCGTGAAGAACCTCACGCTCCGCGAGGAGGGCATGTGTCTCGCCGCCGTCGAGCGCTACGAGGACGCCCTCCCGCCGCTCGCCAAGGCGCTCGAGATGACGCCGAAGGACGAGGAGCTGGCCAAGATGGTCAAGCACTGCCAGGACACGGTGACCCTCGCGAAGAAGAAGCGCGAGGACGCCGAGAAGAAGTCGGAGGAGAAGAAGGAGTCGCAGTCGAACTGACCGCGATCCCGTCTTCCCGAACGCGAACGACGAGCGGCGCCGGGTCCTCCCGGCGCCGCTCTCGCATGGTCTCTTCGGACGCCGCTCGAGGGCGAACGGATCGGAGATGCACGTACGGTGCCAGTCACCGGATGTGCATTTCCGTTCATCCACATCCGCATGCGAAACCGACTCGCCCGGAAATGCACATCCGGTGACTGGCACCGTACGTGCATCCCTTCCAGCGTTTCGCCGCGGTGACGCGGCGGATCCCGCGAAACCCGGCCCCGGATCGCGGTCGGTCGCGAAGTCTCCGGCCGTCCGCGACTTGCGATTCTCCCCGCCAAGGGAACGCGCCTTGCGAAGAGTCGGGCGCAACGCCCCCCGGGGCGCGGCGAAGTTCGGCGCGGGACGGGATCCGATGTAGGCAGGGCGGATCCCGGCCCGCGCTCCTTTTCGCCTCCTCGCGAGGGTCCCCCGAGGGCCCTATCGTCTTCTCCATGAGCGAGAACGCCGAAGACAAGGGCGCCCCGGAGGGGACGCCCGAGGAACAGGGTCCGAAGTTGATCTCCATCGACCAGTTCGCCGCCGTCGAGCTGCGGACGGGGAAGGTCGTGGCGGCCGAACCGCATCCCGCGGCCGACCGGCTTCTCGTGATGAAGGTCGACACCGGCGATCCCGAGCCCCGTCAGATCGTGGCGGGCATCCGCTCGGACTGGGCGCCCGAGGACCTCGTCGGACGCACCCTCGTTATCTGCTGCAACCTCAAGCCGGCGAAGCTCCGCGGGGTCGAGAGCCAGGGCATGATGCTCGCGGTGAAGGGCGTGGATCGCGTCTGGCCGCTGGGCATCGAGGGCGAGGCCGCCCCGGGGACCCGCGTGACCTGAGCCGCGGCGCGGTCGGGGAGGGCGATCCATGCTCGAAGAGATCGGTGTCCACAACCTGCTCGTCCTCGACGAGGCCCGGGTGAGCCTGCACCCGGGCCTGAACGTCGTGAGCGGCGAGACCGGAGTCGGCAAGTCGCTCTTCCTCACCGCGATCGGCGCGCTCTTCGGCGGCAAGATCGGGGCCGCCGGTTGCGAGGACCGACCGACCCGGATCGAGGGGCTCTTCCGGCTCGAACCCGCCGACCGCGCCCTCGTGCCGGACGATCTGATCGAGCCGGGCGAGGACGAGCTGGTCATCCGCGTCGGCAAGCGCGCGGGCGGATCGCAGCGCACGACGCTCAACGGGGCGATGATCTCGCGCCGCGAGCTGGGAGCGCTCGGCGCCCGCCTCGTCGACGTCCACGGTCAGCGCGATCTCCAGCGCCTCCTCGACGAGGGCGAGCAGGTCGCGATCCTCGACCTCTTCGCGGGCACCACCGCCGAGGCCGAGGCCTTCGCCCGCCTCCACGCGGAGGTCCAGAAGCTCGCGGGGCGCCTGCGCGACCGCGGGGAGATGGAGCGGCGCATCGCCGGCGAGCTCGAGGTGGCGCGCTACCAGCTCCAGGAACTCGAGACCGTCGACGCCAGGCCCGGCGAGCGGGCCGAGCTCGACCGTCGCCACCGGATGCTGCTCGGGGCGGAGGCCTCCGCGCGCGCGCTCGATCGCGTCGTGTCGCTGCTCGACGACGAGGAGGAGGGCGCGGCGTCGCGACTGGGCCGCGCCGGCGCCGAGCTCGGTCGGCTCGGCGACGACGACGAGGTTCGCGTCCTGGGCGAGCGTCTCGACGCCGTCGTCGCGGAGATCGACGACCTCGCGCGCGAGGCGGCCCGACTCGGAGCCGCGCGGGCCGCGCTCGAGGACGACCCGGAGGAGGTCGGCGCGCGGCTCGATCTCCTGAACGCCCTGTTGCGCAAGCACGGCGTCGACGAGGAGGGCCTCCTCCGCCGCCGCGACGAGTTGGACGAGACGGTCGCCCGGCTCGAGCGCGAGTCGAAGAGCCTCGCCGGCCTGGAGGCCGAACTCGAGACCCGTCGGACCGAACGCCGCGCGCTCGGTCTCGCGATCGCGTCAAGGCGCGAGGAAGCCGGGGCGGCGCTCGCGACGGCGGTGGAGGGCGAGCTGGCGGAGCTCGCCCTCGCCAAGGTGCGCTTCCGCGTGGTCTCCGGGCTCGAGGAGGCGCGGGACGAATCCGAGGACGAACCCACGGCGCGCGGCTTCGGTCGTCCCCGCTTCGAGGTCCGCACCAATCCCGGACGTCCCTGGGGCGATCTCGCGGCGGCCGCCTCCGGCGGCGAGATGTCGCGCATCCTCCTCGCGCTGAAGTCGGTGCTCGCCGAGCGGCACCGCATGCCCCTCATGATCTTCGACGAGATCGAGAGCGGCGTCGGTCCGCGGCTCGGCCTCGTGCTGGGACGGCGCCTGAAGGCGCTCGCCGCGCACCGGCAGGTGCTCTGCATCACGCACTTCCCGCAGATCGCGGCCTTCGCGGATCGCCACCTGCGCATCGAGAAGGTGGTCGAGGACGGCGTCGGACGCGCTCGCATCGAGGAAATCGAGGGGAAGGGACGCCTCGAGGAACTCGCGAGTATGCTGGGCGGCGGTGACCCCAAGCTCGCGCGACGTCAGGCCCGCGCGTTGCTCGAGGAGGCGCGTTCCCTCGGCGAGGACGCGACCCGCGACGAGATCGGAGTCGAGGAGGCCCGTTGATGGCGCTGCTCTTTCGACTCGACCCCTATCCCCGACCGATGATCTGGGCCGGTCCGCATCTCGTGCGGCAGTTCGGCCGCGACGAGGTCTCGGGCCTCGCGATCGGCGAATCGCTCGAGGCGAGCACGCTCCCCGGGATGGAGTCCTGGGTCCGGGACGGTGACGGACGCCGCCGGCGCCTCGCCGACCTGCTCGAGGAGATGGGAACGGACCTCGCGGGCCCCGGCTGGCGACCCGGTCGTCCCTTCCCCCTGCTGGTGAAGAGGCTCGACGCCGGTCAGCGGCTCTCGCTGCAGGTCCACCCCGACGATCGCCGCGCCCGGGAGCTCGAGGGAGCCGAGAACGGCAAGGACGAGGCCTGGGTCGTGCTCGCGGCGGAGGAGGGGGCCGGCGTGTGGGCCGGGCTCGCGGCCGGGGTCGATCGCGCCGCGCTCGAGGGCGAGCTCGAGTCCGGCGATCCGATGGAACGCGTCCGCTTCCTCGAACTCGCGGTCGGCGACGCCCTGCCGATCCCCGCCGGCTGCATCCACGCGGTGGGTGAGGGCCTCCTCGTCTTCGAGGTCCAGCAGCCCTCGGACCACACCTACCGCATCCACGACTACGGCCGGCTCGGCCCGGACGGACGCCTCAGGGCCCTGCACCACGAGAAGGGGCTGGCCGTCCTCGAGACGGAGCTCCGGCCCGAGGTCGCGGAGCCGAGGTCGCTCGCCGCCGACGGGGCGCTCCGACGGGAAGGCCTGGTGGCGATGCCCTCCTTCGGGATCGAGCGCTGGCGCCTCGGGGCGGGGGAGAAGGGGAGCGTCGAGGGCGGCGTGCTCCGAGTCCTCCACGCGGTGACCGGCCGGGGACTCGTCCGGGGAGGCGCCGAGGAGGCCGAAATCTCCGCCGGCGCCTCGATTCTCGCCGCGGCCGCGACGCCCTCCCTCGAGGTCGTCGCGGGCGAGAACGGGCCCCTGGAACTGCTCGTCGCGGTCGCCTGAACCGCACACCACCTTGATAAGCGACGCCGGACCCCGGATAAGCACCGGGTAAGGAGGTGCTTCCATGTCGCGTCAACGGCTGCACAAGATCCTCGCCGCGGCCGGAGTCGCGTCGCGGCGCCGCTGCGAGGAGCTGATCGCCGAGGGACTGGTCACGGTGGACGGCGAGCCCGTCACCAGCCAGGGCCTCCTCGTCGACCCCGAGGTCCAGGACATCCGCTTCGACGGCGCCCGCATCCGCCTCGAACCGCCGGCCTACTACCTCGTCAACAAGCCCGTCGGCTACGTCTGCACGAACCGCGACGAGTTCGGCAAGCGGACCGTCGTGTCGCTCGTCCGGGACAAGCTCTCGCGCCGCCTCTACACGGTGGGGCGCCTCGACGAGGAGTCCGAGGGGCTCATCATCGTCACGAACGACGGCGAGTTCGCCAACCGGATCGCGCACCCGCGCTACGGCGTCGAGAAGACCTACGCGCTCAAGGTGCACGGCTACCTGGGGGCGGAGGAGCTCGACCGCGTGCGCAAGGGCGTCTGGCTCTCCGAAGGTCGGTCGCCCTCCCTGTTCGTGAAGGTCGAGCGCCGCGGCAAGCAGTTCACCCACGTCATCGTCCGCATCGCGGAGGGGCGCAACCGCGTCCTCCGTCGCGTCTTCGCGAAGGTCGGTCACGCCGTGGCGCGCCTGAAGCGCGTCCGCATCGGCTCGATCGGCATGAAGGGACTCGGGCGCGGCGGCGTCCGTCAGCTCCGCGCGGAGGAGATCCAGGAGCTGCTCGCCGACTGCGACGCTCGCGAGCGCGAGAGCGCGGCGCGTCCCAAGCCGGCGCGGATCCCGCGCGCGGTGCGACCGGCCGGCGATCGCCGTTCGGCCCCCGCGAAGGGCGGGGGCGCGGCGGGCGAGCCGCGCGGCGGACGTCCGGCGGGCGAGGGTCGCGGCGGTCAGGGCGGACGCGGTGGTCGCCGTTCCCAGGATGAGACGCGCGAGCCGGCGCGGGGCAAGGGCGGCGGGAAAGCTCCCGCGCGTCGCGGTCCCGGCAAGTCGGGCGGCCGCGAGGCGCCGCGCGAGGGCGGCCGTCGAGGGGGCGGGACGAATCCGGGCGGTCGCGGCCGCGATACCGGTCGCAAGGGCCGCTCCGAAGGCGGGCGTGGCGGCGGCGGCGGACGTTCGCGTCGCGGCTGATCCTTCCGGACCGGCCCCGCGGGACCGGCCCCCTCAGCGGTTCAGGTCGCGCGCGGCCTCCTCGGCCTCCTCCGCCTCGTCCGGCGGGGTGAAGTAGGGGAAGTCGACCAGGCGCTCGTAGAGGATCTGGAAGCCGATCTCGCTGCGCCGCACGACCCACATCTTGGTCTTCCGCGCGAAGCCGTGCTTGGCGGTGACGTAGACCGAGAAGACCGGGCTGCGGACGGTGATGAAGCGGTTGATGTCGTTGTAGACCGCGTCCGACATCCCCTCGACCTTCTCCTTCAGCTCGTTGATCTGCGTGAAGGGAGCGCCGCCGGTCGAGTCGGTCTCGTCGTTCTCGCCCACGCCGCCGAAGGTCCCGTCGCCCTCCGAGACGTAGTTCTTCGTCCGCTCCTTCTCGTCCAGGATCTCCTGGCGGTGCGCGACGATGCGGTCGGCGAGGAAGACGTCCTTCGACTCGAAGAGTCCCGCGAGCGCCGGCAGCTCACCGGTGTTGATGTTGATCTGCTGGTCCGACCAGATCGTCAGGAAGCGGAAGAGACCGGGGACCACCTCCTCGCGATCGTCGTCCGTCAGGTCCCACATGATCTCCGGCGTGATGCCGCGGACGTAGAGGAGGTCCGAGATGTCGATCAGCGTGGTCGGCGCCTTCGTCGCGGGCTTCGTGGTGTCGCCGTAGGGCGACTCCTGCGTCCGCTGGAGGAAGGCGTGGATCTGGTCCGCGATCTCGCGCCCGTCGGGGAAGGTGAGGTCGTGGTCGGTCTCCTCGCGGAACTTGTCGATGACGTTCGCGAGGCGCTCCTTGCGCTTGCGCAGCTCGGTCGGATCCTCGGCGAGGAGCTGGTAGACGTTGAACTTCGCGGACTCGTCGTAGATCCGGATGTTGAGGAGCGTGCCCTCGTCCTCCTCGCTGTCGCCGTAGCCGTAGTTCGGCTCGTCCTCGAAGAGGAACTCCTCGTTGCCGACGTCCGCCTCCACGAGCTGGTCGTCCGCGATGAGACTCCACCAGGCTTCCTGCTGGCTGTCGATCTCGGTCTGCTGGCGATCCTCGCGGAGCACCGCCAGGGCCTTCTCCAGGCCGGCGCGACAGGAGACCTCGAGGCGGGTCTCGTCCTCGATGTTGTAGGTGATGAAGCCCTCGATGCGGCTGGTGTGCGCGACCTCGAAGCTGACGATCAGCAACAGGAAGGCGGCGATGAGGGCGAGGACCAGGGCCGAGCCGCTCTCCGCGGTCGTCGGTCCCGCGGGTCCGGACACGCGATGCGACATCATCACGGGCACTCCACGTGGGGTCGGATCCCGTTCGGACCATCCTTCGACGGACGGCGCGTCCCGTCATGCCGGATATCAGTTTCCGGAGTCGCCCGCGGGCAGGGCCGCAGGACGATCATACGACGCCGTTCCTGGCTGGGATCCATGATCTTCGGCGTGATGAAGATCAGGTTCGTCTGCACCAGCAGGCTCTTCGAACGGCTGGAGAAGAGGACGTTGAGGACCGGGATCTCGCCCAGGACGGGCACCCGGTTCTCGTTGTTGAACTTCGACCGCGTCAGGAGGCCGCCGATGATGGCGGTCTCGCCGTCGTTGATGTCCATCGTGGTCGTCGCCTCGCGGACGGTGATGACCGGGTTCGAGACCGTCGCGCCCTCGCTCTGGAAGGTACTCTCGCCCGTCACGGCCTCGACCGCGGTGGTCAGGCTGATCCGGATCAGGTCGCGCCCGATGACCTTCGGGGTCACGAAGAGCTTGATGCCGACGGACTTGAAGGTCGTCGTGACGCTCGAGAGTCCCGAGTTGTCGAAGCGCGGGGGTGAGAGGATCTCCTCGCCCGCGGTGATGGCGGCGGAATGACCGTCCAGGACCGCGATGTGGGGCGCGGAGAGAAGGTCCAGACGCCCGAAGACCTTGAGCGCCCGGATCAGGAAGTCCACCTGGACACCGTTCGAGATCGTGCCGAGGTCGATCAACGGCGGGGTGGTGGTGCCGGGATTGAAGGTGCCGCCGCGTCCGGGGATCTCGGGCAGTCCGAGCAGGGTTCCCGCGGTGTTGAAGAAGGTGGCCGTCGGCGAGTTGGGATCGTCCTCGACGCTGGCCCAGGACGTGTCGATGCCGAAGCTGAAGGTGTCGCTCTCGGAGACCTCGACGACCCGGATCCCGATGTCAGGCTGCGGGATTCTTCTGCACGGAGACGAGGAGATCGGTGACCTGAATCGACGCGTCGTCGAGACGGCCGCAGCGTCAGCGATTCGAGGGGGTTCTTCCGCGTGTAGCCTCGTTGCCAGGCCCACCGTCCGAGGACCGACGGACCGTCTGCTTCGGCAGGACAGGCCCGTTATGACGACGACCTTCTTCTCGACGACGGGCAGCGCGGCGTCGAGGAGCGGTTTGAAGGCCGCCGCCTCACCTTCAGCCATCCAGATGACGCGCGTGATCGTGCCGTCCACGTTCTCGTGGTCGGGGAAGTCCCAGCCCTCGCGGCCCGAGTTGATGTCGAGCTGGAAGTCGCCGAGATCGTCGAAGGACACGGGAGAGTCGAAGATGTCCTGGACGTCCTGCTCGGTTCCCGTCGTTGCATGCGAGCAGACAGAACGCAGAGCGCGGCCGCCATCGTCGCGAAGCGGCTTCGAAAGGTATCAGGGTGGAGTGCCACGATTGGTGGGGCGTCGATGACATCCTGGGTCACGATCACCTGGCGCTGACGTTCTTGCAGCTGATCGCGCCCGTTCTCGGCGATGATGTCGTAACCGCCGTCGAGCTGGACCGTCTTGAGGGCGCAGTCGAACTTCTCGTTCGCCTTCTTCAGGAGCAGGTGGTACTCCGCGTCCTTCTCGGTCGGCTTCTTCTTCGCCCGATCTCCTTCCACTCCTTGATCGCGTCGAAGACGTCGGACGTCGTCAGGATCGCCGGCTTGGTGCAGCTGCTTGCCCTTCTTGACCTTGGAGGTAGTAGACCTGGTCGGAGTTGGTGACCTTGACTTCGGATCGCCGAAGGCGCGCCGGTGGCCGAAGATGGCGAGGAGCGCGAGGGCGAGGACAGCGCCGGCGGGGCGCTGCGAGGGCTCGTGGTGCGGAACATACTCTCTCTCCCGACAGGAGACCGGCTCCCTCGGCACGCACGACAGCGGTCGGACCGTCGCTACCCCTCCACGACTCGCGCACACGTGTCGCGCTGATCCTAACGCCGAGGCGGGGTCCGTCAATCTTTTCGACCGCCGGGCGTCCGTGACTTCAACCGTCCGTTGGGTTTCCGCGCTCCCGGCCCCCGTCGGTTCCCATGGTCGGCACCCAGACCGCGGGCGATTCTGCCGCCCCCCGGCGCGCCGCCCGGAGGACCTCCTCGCCGCGGCGAGCCAGCTCCTCCCAGCTATCCAGCCCCTCGCCCTCGTAGGGCGCGATTCCGGCCACGGCCCGCACGGGAGAGCCGGATCCGGCGCGAGAGAGGCCGCGCTCCGCGAGGTTCTTGAGGACCCGCTCGACCATCACCCGCGCGCCGGTCAGGGGGGTGTGCGCGAGGAGCAGGGCGAAGGACCGCGGGCCGGTGCGGGCGATGACGTCGATGTCGCGGGATTCGCAGAGGAGCATCCCCGCCGCCTCGTTGAGGATCCGGCGCCAGGCGCTGTCGTCCTCCTGGGCCTCGGGGTCCTCGGTCACGAGCTCGATCTCGACCAGGGCGAGCGGGATCGCGAAGCGGCGCGTGCGCTTGAACTCCTCCGCCAGCTTGAGGTCGAGGTAGGGCCGGTTGAAGAGCCCCGTGAGCGAGTCCGTCACGTGCGAGAGGATCGGATTCTCGCTGCGGATCGCGTCGCCCGCGCCATCGAGGATGCGACGGAGCTCGTCGATCTCCTCGCTGCGGTCCGAGACGAGGCGCGACTCCGAGAGCAGAGAGCGGAGCTTCGCGGCGAGGGCTCCCCGGGGGAGCCGGCCCTCGGCGTCGCGCTTCACGATGCCGTCGGCCCCGCAGATCAGCGCCCGGTTCTCGGTGTACGTGTCGCCGTCGTCGAGCGTGAGGACGATCGGACCGGTGAAGCCCTCGCCGTCCTCCTTGAGGCGCCGCAGGACCTCGAGGCCGTTCACCTTCGCGAGGAGCGGCTCGAGAACCACCGCGTCCACGTCGCGGTCGCGCGCGCGTCCGAGCGCGTCCTTCCCCGAGGTCGTCGCCTGGACGCGGAAACCCTCGTCCTCCAGCTCGGCGCGGATCGCTCCGAGGACCTCCGTGTCATGGTGTGCGAGAACCACCGACGTCGCCTTAGCCATGCCGCGCCCTCCCGAGGCCGGTTCGCAAGCCTTTTCGAGCCCATGGTTAGCGACTGACCGGGACAGTCGCAAGGCGGGGAGGGGGGCGATCCGCTTCAGCGGGGCCGCCCGCCGGCCGATAGAGCAAGCGGGCCCGCAGCGCGAGGAAACGATCCGGCATGAACGACCCCGTGTCCGCATCACCGTCCGAACGCGCGCCCGCGGCGCCGGCCGAGGCTCCGACCTGGCCCGAGGTCGACCGTCGCATCACCCCGGATCGGCGCGGCGCTCCGACGAGCTTCTGGGAGGCTCTCGCGGGCCGCGGGCGTCGTCGACGGGGCCGCCGCAAGGGCGAGGCGCAGAACATCTACGTCGAGATCTACGGCCGTCGCGAGGTGCTCCTGGTCCTCGCCGTCCTGATCCTCAACGTGCTCGACGCGCTGCTCACCCTGGACTACCTCGAGAAGGGCGGCTTCGAGGCCAACCCCGTCGCGCGCGGGCTCCTCGACATGGGCGACGGCTGGTTCCTCGCCGCGAAGACCTTCCTGATCGGCGTCTGCCTGCTCTTCCTGCTCGTCCACCAGACCTTCATCCACGTCCGGACGGCGCTCTACATCCTCTGCAGCTTCTACGGCCTGCTCTTCCTCTACCACCTGTTCCTGCAGGCGCGCTTCTTCCTCGTCACCTGACGGACGATCGCATCCGTCGGGGGCTGTCAATCGGGCTTTACAGTCGCGATCCGGCGCTTCCGGGAACGGTCGTCTCCGTCCCGCGATGCGATAGGATGAGTCCGCGGTCGCGCGGACGACGCGGCCGCCGCACCCCTCGGAGGTCGGCATGGCCCGGATCGAGTTCGTGAAGGACGGAGTGGCGGTCGAGGTCCCGCTCGACGAGCGCAACGTGCTCGGGCGCGACGAGAGCGCCGACATCATGCTGCCGGAGCGCTCCTGTTCGCGGCAGCACGCGCGCATCGAACGACGCGGCGACGCCTGGCGCATCGTCGATCTCGGCTCGGCCAACGGCACGACGGTCAACGGGGCCGAGATCACGCAGGTGCGACTCGAGGACGGGGACCGCATCGAGATCGGCGGTCTCGAGATCCTCTTCCACGCCTCGGACCTCGCCGCGACGTCCTCGGCCGCGGCGCCGCGCACGCGTCGTCGCTCGCCGCTCCCCTTCGTTCTCGGCGCGGCCCTCCTGCTCGTGGGCCTCCTCGTCTGGCGCGGCGCGGGCGACGAGCCCGACGGTCCGCCGGCCGAACCCGGCGGCGAGGAGATCGCCGCCGCCGAGCCCGCCGCGGAGGGGACGCCGGAGACGCCGCCGGTCGACCCCGACGCGGAGGTGCGGCGCGCCTTCGTCGAGCTCCGCGCGGGCGAGGACGAGCGCTCCCTCGACGACTCCGCCTTCCTGCTCGAGGATCTCGCGCGGCGCGCGAAGGACGCGGCGCTCGAGCGCGAGATCCGCGAACACCTCCTCGAGCTCGAGGCCACGCGCGCCGGCGTCCTCCGCCTGCGTCTCGAGGAGGGCCGGGGGCGCGCGGACGAGCTGGCGGCCGCCGGGCGATGGGGCGAGGCGCTCGACGCGCTCGAGGAGACCATCCTCGAGGTCAAGCTGGGCGGCGTCGGCGTCGTCATCCGCGAGGCGCTCGCGGCGCGCATCGATCTGCTCGGCCGCGCGCGCGACGCCTGGGCGGATCTCGCCCGCGATTCCGTCGCGCGCGCCGAGGCCGGGGAACACGACGAGGCCCGCCGGGCGCTCGAGGAAGCCGTCGTGCGCTTCCGCGGTTCGAACTTCGAGGCTCTCGCGCGCTCCGAACTCCGGCTCGTCTCCCTGCGCACCCGACGGGTCGAGCCCGCGACGGCGGCGGGAGGCGGAGGCACCGCCGCGCCCGCGCCGACCGCGCCGACCGCGCCGACCGCGCCGGCCCGGCCGACCACCGCCAACGCGGCCCTCGACCTGGCCAGCCGCGCCGACCGGGCCGCGGCCGATCGCCGCTGGGCCGAGGCGGCCCTCGCTCTTCGGCGAGGCGCTCGGCCACGCCGCCGATCCGGAGCTCGTCGCCGGCTGGCAGCACCGCCGCGAGATCCTCGAGGCCTACGGGCGTCTGAAGCGGGCGCTGATCGCGTCGGTCAACGCCGAGGATTCGAGCGTCCGACCGATCAAGGTCGGCCGCATGTCCGCGCGTCCGTTCGCCGCCGATCCCGAGACCATCCAGCTCCGCTTCGGCCGCGAGGGGCAGCTCGTCTGGAAGTGGACGGAGGTGGCCTCCGATCGTCTGCTCGAGCTCTTCGCGACCGTCGCCCGCGACCCCGCCGACAAGCTCGACTTCGCCCGGGTCGCCTTCGACCTCGGCGCCGCGGAGGCCGCGGAGACGATGCTGGCCCGCGCCGTGAAGCGCGACGGGGTGAAGGACGACGCGGATCGAGTGGTGGCCCGGGCGCGCGGCGAGGAGGTGCCGGACGGCGGATACCGCGTCCACGAGAACCGCTTCGTCGGTCCGGAGGCCTGGTTCGACATCCAGCGGCGCGAGGAGGCCGAACGTCTCGCGAAGGAGCTCGTCCGCGCGACGGAGCGCCAGTTCGAGCGTCCTCGGACAGCTCGAGGCCCTCGGCGAGGCCGGTCGTCCGGCGCTGCGCGGCGCGCTCCGCACGCGCCTCGACAACGAGATCGCCCGGGTGCGGAAGGGCGGTCACTTCGCGAAGCCGCAGCGCGCGCGCAAGGACCTCCTGGCCGAACTCGAGATGCGTCGCGCGGCGGCGCTCGAGCTCATCTACGACGAGAAGCGCTATCCCTACCCCTACGCCGCGAACCAGGCGGAGATCCAGGCCGAGGTCGACGGACTCGTCGGCCGCGTCCGCGAGATCTGGGACCGCCCGGAGGAAGCGCTGCTCGCCCTCGATCCGGACTGGTCCGCGCAACGCGCCTCCCTCGTCGGGCTGGAGGACCGGTTGCGCGCGCTCGGCGAGGAATGCGCCGCCGTCGAGGCGCTCGACCTCGAACTGCGCGAGGCGATCGCCCTCGATCGACAGGGCTGGTCCGCCGCCGATCTGCGGCGCATCGAGGAGACCGCGGTCTTCAACGCCGAGATCAAGAGCAGCATCACGGACGACGAGCGCGAGTGCCACCGCCTCACGAACGCCTACCGCATGATGATGGGTCTGCCGCCGGTGAAGATCGACGAGGCTCTCGTCCTCGCCGCGCGCGGTCACAGCCAGGAGATGAAGGACCTCGGCTACTTCGCGCACGATTCACCGGTCCCGGGTCGCGAGCGTCCGAGCGACCGGGCGGCGCTCGCCGGCTGGGGCGGCGGCGTGTCCGGAGAACATCGCGCGCGGACAGCAGAACGCGGCCGCGGCCGTGGCGGGTTGGATCTCGAGCTCCGGGCACCACCGCAACATCCTCGGTCGGGGTCATACGCACCTGGGCTGCGGGAAGGCCGCCGACGGGCCGTTCTGGACCCAGAACTTCGGTCGCGGCTCGAGTTCGGCGATCTCCAAGGAGAAGATCGAGCCGGCCCCGAGCAAGTGAGGGCGGGCCCGTCCCGGCAATCCGGGGCGGGTCTCAAGCAAATCCGGGATTTTCCGAGAATGAGCTTGCAGTGGAGGGCCCCAGGTATAATCTGGGCAACGTGACGCGGGTGACCGGGTCGCAGTCGCCCCCCGGGGCGACGGGTCGACGACAGATGAGCGAGCTCGTCCGTCGGCGTCCGAACGGGCAAACCACTCGAAAGGGTGGGGCGCAAAGCTACAGGGCCTTCCCCGCCGCTGGCGGAAAGGCAGCCAGTTGCCGAAGATGTCGGGGGATGATGTCGGCGCTCCGTACGGGGCCGGCTTCTCGAGGTGAGAAGACGGTTTTTTCGTGCCGAGGCCGGATCGCCCCCTCTCAATGCCCCCCGCTGCGGGGCTGAAGGAGGGAGAGAGATGACCGTCGCGACCGAGAACCCCAGCGCTACCGCCACCGCCGAGACCACCCCGTCCGCCGCTCCGACCGTGACGCCCTCGCGTCGCGGCGCCCCCGAGGACGAGCGGATCCAGCGCCTCTGGAAGGTCTACAAGACGACCGGCGATCCGAACCTCAAGAACATCCTCATCGAGCACTACTACCCGCTCGTCCGCTACATCAGCGAGCGCCTCCTCGCGACGCTCCCGAAGAGCATCGACCTCGAGGATCTCATCAGCGCCGGCATGTTCGGACTGATGGACGCGATCGACGGCTTCGACCTCTCGCGCGGCATCAAGTTCAAGACCTACTGCACGACCCGCATCCGCGGCAGCATCCTCGACGAGCTCCGGAGCCAGGACTGGGTCCCGCGCCTCGTCCGCCTCAAGGCCAACCGCATCAACAAGGCCTTCAAGCTCCTCGAGAGCCAGCTCGGTCGCGAGCCCACCGACGTCGAGATGTGCGAGGCCATCGACTGCTCGCTGGAGGAGTACCAGCAGATGGTCGAGGAGGCGCAGCCGGTGACCGTCTTCTCGCTCTCCGACAAGTGGGACGAGAACCAGGACGACCACGTCCTGGAGAAGGCCGACATCCTCGCCGACGCCAAGAGCGAGAGCCCGATCGAGACGCTGAACCAGCGCGACGTCATCGAGGCGATCACGCGGAACCTCTCCCAGAAGGAGAAGCGGATCGTGATCATGTACTACTACGAGGGGCTCACGATGAAGGAGATCGGCCGCATCCTCGATCTCACCGAGTCCCGCGTCTGCCAGATCCACACGAACGTCCTCAGCCGCCTGAAGGACCAGCTCGAGTCGAACCGCGTCCGCCTGATGGCCTGACGGGGTGGGGGAGTCGGAACTCCGCGAGACCACGGGGCGCGCCGCCCGGCGCGCCCCGTGTCGCGTCGACCCCGTCGCGCCGCGCGCGCGGTCGACTATCATGCGCGCCATGAGCGCCGCCTTCCGTCATCGGATCGAGCCCTGGCTGGGACGCCTCTGGTTCTGGCGTGCCGCCAGCGGGCTCGGCATGGCCTCGATCTTCGCGTCGAGCCATCGCAGCTTCTCGATCCAGGACGGGGGGCTGCCGAGCGGCTCGATGAACGTCCTGCACTTCGTGGTCTACGCCGTCCTCGCGGTCTGCTGCGCCTTCGGTGGGGGGGCGGCGATCGCGGAGGGCGGGGACCGCGGGCGGCGGTTCGGCTTCGGGGTGGCGGCGGCCACCCTGTTCGGCCTCGGGGACGAGCTTCATCAGTCCTTCATCCCGGGCCGCTTCTGCTCCTTCTTCGATCTCGTGGTCGACGGTCTCGGGGCGACCTTCGGCGTCCTGGTCGCCCGCGAGCTGCTTGCCCGTCCGTCCGACCGCCGCCGTGGGCGGCGCGTCCTGGCCCTCGCCCTCCTTGTATCCGGAGTGTGGCTCGCGCTTCAGGGATACCGGTTGTGGCCGCGGGTGGACGGATGGCTGAATTTCGCGATCGGCGCGGATTAGGCGCGATTTCCCGTCACGTCCCGCGTCCTGATCGCCGAGTCAGGTGAGAACCGGCGTCGGTGCTTTGAAGGCTCCGGCGCTTTGTCACAATCTGGCCGCAGGGCCGCGTTCCGGGCGTCCCGCGAGGATCGGGAAGGTCATCCTTCGCCGTCGGCGTTCCCCCGGAAATCGGTCCAAGAATCTTCCTCCGGCGACTCGAATGCTGCGCCGGAGTCCGAGAACCCTGGAATTTGGAGTACTCGCCATGTCGACGAACACCCTGCGCGGGCGCGGATTGCGTCGCGCCACGGCCTTCGCCGGTCTGACGCTCGTCCTCGGCGCCGCCGCGTTCATCATGACGCCGGCCGCCGCGAGCGAAACCGAGAAGCCCTACCTGATCGAGAACGCGCTCCCCGAGGGAGCTCTCCTGCACCTCCGGCTCGACGGCGCGACCGTCGAGCGCAACTGGTCGCAGCTCGCCATCGCCCAGCTCTGCGACGACGAGCAGATGAAGGCGTTCATGGCGCCGATGTTCCAGGCCGCGGAGGGCATGATCTCGGAGCCGATGCGCGAGATCGAGGACCAGACCGGTCTGAAGCTCGACGAGATGAAGGGCATGCTCAAGGGCACCTTCACCGCGACCGTCGCGAACTTCGACATGGGCGACGGCAGCGGCCCGCCCGATGCCGACGTCGTCCTGACCTTCGACCTGGAGAAGGACAAGGAGCTCGTCACGAAGCTCGGCGGTCTCCTCGGCCAGGCGGCGGAGAAGGGCCTCGGCGAGAAGCCCCGCGAGGTCGAGCTCGCCGGCCAGCGCGCCTGGCAGGTGCAGGTCGAGGGCATCGACATGTTCTGGGTCGCGTCCGAGGGTCACCTCGTCGCCGGCACCAAGGCCAAGACCGTCGGTGACGTCGTCACGCGTCTGAAGGCCAAGACGCCGGTCGGCGGCCTCTTCGCCTCGGCGGAGTTCGACAAGGGCTTCCAGCGCACCGTTCCGAGCGCGCAGGCGGCGGCCTTCACCTTCGTCGACGTCAAGCGCGTCCTCGACCTCGTCCGCAAGTCGCCCCTCGCCGAGCAGGCGCCGGTCGACGCGATCGCGGACGGCCTCGGCATCTCCTCGATGGCGAGCGTCTCCTACGGCCTCTCGCTCGAGGGTCCGGCGGTCGTCGACCGCTTCTTCGTCTCGATGCCCGAGGGCGGCAAGGGCCTCTACGGCAACATGAAGCACGCCGCGAAGCCGCTGCGCTCCACGACGATGGCGCCGGCGAACTGCCTCGCCTACGCCGGCTTCCGCTACGACCTCGCGGCGACCGTGGACGGTCTCATCGCGACGGCCGAGCAGATCGACGAGGACGTCGCGGCCGAGATCGACAACGCTCTCGGCGAGTTCGAGAAGAACGTCGGCTTCTCGCTGATCGACGACTTCCTCGCCAGCCTCGACCACGAGATCGGTTACTGGGTCGGCGCCTCGCCGTACGGCGGCATGGTGCCGGAGATCGTGATCGCCCTCGAGATCAAGAACCGCGAGAAGATCGACTTCTGCTGGAAGCGCATGGGCGAGAAGATGGGCCAGCAGGTCCCGATGCGCTCCATGAAGTTCAAGGGCAAGGAGCTGCGCTGGTTCGATCTCGGTCCGGTCATGGGCGCCCCCGACGAGTTCGGTCCCGGCCTCAAGCCGACCCTCATGATGGACGGCGACTTCCTGCTCGTGGCCTTCGCGCCGCAGACCCTCAAGAACTACGTCGTCTCGCGCGCCGGTCAGCGCGCCGACATCAACCAGAACGCCGACCTGCAGAAGGGCCTCGCCCACCTGCGTCGCACGAGCCCCGAGGCCGGCCACGACGGTCTCGCCTTCGTCGACCTCGGCGGCGTCTTCACCTTCATGATCGACTCGGCCGTTCCGGTGCTCCAGAACGTGAACATGCCGCCGGAGGTCCCGGTCGACATGGCGCTGTTCCCGACGAGCGACGTCTTCCGCCGTCACCTCTTCGGCCTCACCGCGACCAACACGGTGAAGCCGGACGGGCTCGAGGGCCAGATCCACTCGCCGATGGGCTACCTGCCCCTCTACTCGACCCTGATCGCCGGCATGGCGGGCGCCTTCGTCGCCCGCGAGAGCGCGGCCGCGGCCGAGGCCGACGAGTTCGGCTGGGAGGAGATCGAGCCCGTCGAGGACGAGCCGATGAAGGACGACTCGGGCAAGAACGACGACGACAAGTGAGCCGCCTCGCTCCCTGAGCTCGGTTCCGCCGGAAGGGGCCGGTCGCGCGACGCGCGGCCGGCCCCTTCCCGTCCGAATTCTCATACGGTGTCAGATGCAGGTACGGTGCCTGGCACCGATCTCGCATCTCGTCCGCGCCCGCCCCCGACTTCCGCGGGGAGGGCGGCTTGATAGGATCGGCTCCGTCCATCCCTTCGACGCCGCCCGCGGGAGTTCGCGCGATGTCCTTCGACCCCGATACCTACTCGAATCCCCTCGTCGAGCGCTACGCCAGCCGCGAGATGACCCGCCTCTTCTCGCCGCAGCGGAAGTTCTCGACCTGGCGCCGGCTCTGGGTCGCGCTCGCCGAGGCCGAGCGGGAGCTGGGGCTGGGGATCACCGAGGAGCAGGTCGCCCAGCTCCGGGCCGCGGTGGACGACATCGACTTCGAGGCCGCGGCCGGCTACGAGCGCGAGCTTCGCCACGACGTGATGGCCCACGTCCACGCCTTCCGCGACCGCTGCCCGGAGGCGGGCGCCGTCATCCACCTCGGGGCGACGAGCTGCTACGTCACCGACAACACCGACGCGATCCTGCTGCGCGACGCGCTCGATCTCGTGGGACGCCGGCTCCGCGCCGCGATCCGGCTCCTCACGGACTTCGCCCTGCGCGAGAAGGATCGCCCGACGCTCGGCTTCACGCACTTCCAGCCCGCCCAGTTCTCCACCGTCGGGAAGCGGGCGGCGCTCTGGATCCAGGACCTGGTCCTGGACCATCAGGAGCTCGAGGAGGCGCGGGAGGCGATCCGGTTCCGCGGCGTGAAGGGCACGACCGGAACGCAGGACAGCTTCATGAAGCTGTTCGACGGCGACGAGGAGAAGGTCCGCGAGCTCGATCGCCGCGTGACGGAGAAGATGGGCTTCACGCGTCGCTTCCTCGTCACCGGCCAGACCTACACGCGGAAAATGGACAGCCGCGTGCTCGGCGCGCTGTCCTCGATCGCCCAGAGCGCGCACAAGTTCGGGAACGATCTCCGGCTCCTCTGTCACCTCCGGGAGATCGAGGAGCCCTTCGGGGCCAAGCAGATCGGCTCGTCCGCGATGCCCTACAAGCGCAATCCGATGCGATCGGAGCGCATCTGCTCGCTCGCCCGCTGGGTGATCTCGATGAACGAGAACGCCGCCTACACCCAGGCGACGCAGTGGCTCGAGCGGACGCTTGACGATTCGGCGAACCGTCGCCTGAGCATCCCGCAGGCCTTCATGGGCGCCGACGCCCTCCTGCTGATCCTCGCCGACGTCTGCGGGGGGCTCGTCGTCCGCGAAGGCGTCATCGCGCGGCGCGTCCGCGAGAATCTCCCCTTCATCGCGAGCGAGGAGATCCTCATGACCGCCACGCGGGCCGGCGGGGACCGTCAGGAACTCCACGAGGTGATCCGCACCCATGCGCACGCCGCGGCCGACGCGATGAAGGAGCACGGCGGGGCGGGGGACTTCCTGGAGCGTCTCGCCGCCGACCCGGCCTTCGGACTGGACCGCGATCGCCTCGAGGAGCTGCTGGACCCCGCGCGCTTCATCGGCCGCGCTCCCTCGCAGGTCGTCGAGTTCGTCGAGGCCGAGGTCCGGCCGCTGCTCGACCGCCATCCCGACGAGGCGATCGAGCGCGAGGAGCTCCGCGTCTGAGCCCGGCGCCGGCCGATGTCGCGCTCTCGACGGGAGCGCTCATGGCCCGCTCGCCGCGGGCCGAGGACGCGCTGCGCGAGCTCGCCGCGCTCGACCTCACCCATCGGGTCGAGATCGAGGCCCCGGCGGGGCTCGACGACGGCGCCGCGGCGGCGGCCTTCGCCCGGGGGCGCCAGTTCGACTGCGTCGCGGTGGCGGCTCCCGTCTTCTCCTCGGCGGCGATCGGGCGGCGCGAGCCGGGCGCGAGTCTGTCCGCGGAGGACCCCGGGCTCCTCGCCCAGGCGCGCGCGGAGACCGCGACCGCCGTGCGCACCGCCGCCGCGTTTCGCGCGCCCCTCGTGACGGTCTCCGCCGGAACGCTCGTCGGGTCCGACGCGCCGGGGGGCGCCCGCCGCCGGGAGCAGGCGGTCGAACGGTTGTGCCGCGAGCTCTCCGCCGTGATCCGCGCCGAGCCCGGACTGCGCCTCGCGCTCCGCGTCGAGGCGGCCGCGTCCGCGCTCCTCGACGCCGAGGCGGCGGGCTGGATCCTCGAGGAGCTTCCGGCGCGATCCGTCGGATTGGCGCTCGACGTGGCCGCGGCGCGGATCCGGGAGGAGCGCGGCGACGAGCCCTGCGAGCGCTGGGACCAGGTCGCGGCCGGTCGGCTTTCGTGCCTCTATCTCTCTGACTGCGTGGGACTTGAGGGCGGTATGCCCCTCGGAACCGGGTCGGTGAACCCGGCCTGGATCGCCCGCCTCCGGGGCCGGGGTCTTCCCGCGATCTTGAAGGTGTCCGGGGGGGCCCTCAGACTCATCCTGCGGGAGAGCATCGGCCGGCTTCTCTGAGAGAGGCGGCGACGCTCGCCCCCGGCGGAGCCGCGAACCGGCGGCAGGGATTGGAGGGAGCCCCCATCGGGCAGACGCGCATGACTTCCGGCGACGTCAAGAGGCGCGGAACCGAGGCGACGCCGCCCGAGGTCAGCCGCCTCGGCGAGGTGCTGGACGGGCACGACTCGATGCTCGTCTTCTGCCACATGAACCCCGACCCCGACAGCATCGCGTCGGGGCTGGCGATGAAGCTCCTGCTCGAGCGCCGCTTCGGGAAGACGGTCACCCTCTGCTATCGAGGCATCATCGGGCGGGCGCAGAACCGCGAGATGGTGCGCCTGCTCGCGCCCGAGCTGACGCGGTTCCGGGACGTCGAGTGCCTCGACTTCAACGCCGCCGTCCTCGTCGACGCCCAGCCGGAGTTCGGCTTCAATCCGGACGATCTCCTCGAGCTCGAGCAGGACGTCCCGCTGCAGGTCTGCATCGATCACCACCCCTTCGTCGAGTCGACCCGCGCGATCCCGTTCCACGACGTCCGCCCCGGACTGGGGGCGACCTCGACGATCATGACCGGCTACCTCCGCCTCTTCAGCATCGTGCCGACGGCGGCGGTGGCGACCGCGCTCTACTACGGGATCAAGACCGACACCCTCGGGCTGACCCGACGCACGACCGACGAGGACCGCGCCGCCTACGCCTACCTCGCCGAGTTCGTCGACCACGAGACCCTGGAGCGGATCGAGCACCCGCCCCTCACGCGCGCCTACTTCCGCGACCTGGCCTCGGCGATCGACACCGCGCGCGTCTTCGGGCCGCTGGTCCTCACCCACCTCGACGAGGTCCCCTATCCCGATCTCGTCGCCGAGATCGCGGACCTCCTCCTCAAGGTGGAGGACGTCCACTGGGCGATCTGCGTCGCCCGGTTCGAGAAGGTCGTCGTGGTGAGCGTCCGCACGAGCGCGCCCGACGGCGACGCGGGCGTCCTGATCCGCGACGTGGTGGGCACCCTCGGCACCGCGGGCGGCCACAACACGATGGCCGCGGCGCGCATCCCGCTCGACGGCGACGAGCCCCGCGTCTTCGAGGAGGTGGTCGAGCTCCTGCGCGGGCGATTGCTCACCCGCCTGGGTCTCGACGCCGCCGACGGCGAGCCGCTCGCGAGCCGCCCCTGATGCCGAATCCGTGTCCCGTCCCGACGCGCGACGTCGATCGCGCGGGTCCGCCGATGTCCGGAGCGCGCGCGTGAAGCCCCTCGACGGCATCCTCGTCCTCGACCTGAGCCGCATCCTCGCCGGGCCGCTGTGCACCCAGCGCCTCGCCGACCTCGGCGCGCGCGTGATCAAGGTCGAGCCGGCGGAGGGGGACGCCACGCGCGGTTTCGGTCCGCCCTTCGAACGCGGGGAGTCGCCGTACTTCATGGCGTTCAACCGCGGCAAGGAGAGCGTGGTCCTCGACCTGAAGCGCCCCGAGGGGATCGCCTTCGTCGAGCGCGTCCTCGCGCGCGCCGACGTCCTGGTCGACAACTTCCGTCCCGGCGTCATGGAGCGGCTGGGCCTCGACGAGGCGCGCATCCGGGAGATCGCGCCCGAGGTCGTGCATCTGAGCGTGCGCGGCTTCGCGCTCGACGGTCCGCGCTCGCGGGAGGCGGCCTTCGATCTCGCGATCCAGGCCGAGAGCGGCGTGATGGCCATGACGGGGGAGGAGGGAGGCGAGCCCTGCCGCGTTCCCTTCAGCGCCTCCGATCTCTCCGCCGCCTGCTACGGCGCGGAGGCCGTCCTGGCCGCGCTCTTCCGGCGCGAGCGCGCCGGACGGGGAGCGCGGATCGAGGTCTCCCTCTTCGACGGGACGCTGGCCTTCACCTCCTTCCACGCGCAGACGATCCTCCTCGGCGGGCCGCCTCCGGAACGGCTCGGGAATCGACACCCGAACCTCGCGCCGTACCAGGTCTTCGCCACCTCCGACGGGCACCTCGTGCTCGCGGTGGCGACGGACGAGCAGTGGCGTCGCTTCCTCGCGCTCGAGGCGGTTCCGGCCGGACTCGATCGTGAGGAGTGGCGCCGCAACGGCGGGCGCACGGCCGAGCGCGAGGCGCTGGCGGCCGCGCTCGCGGGGGTCTTCGCCGGCGCGGACACGGACACCTGGTGCCGGCGCCTCGACGAGGCCGACGTGCCCTACGGCCGCGTGCGCGGCCTCGACGACGCGCTCGCCGAGGTGGCGACTCGCGACGACGGGTTCGTGACGACCCGTCCGCACGCGGTGCTCGGTCCGACGCGGGTGCTCGGCGGTCCGGCCCGGATCGACGGGACGCGTCCGACGGCGGACCGCGGCGCGCCGGCGCTGGACGAGCACGGGGCCGCGTTGCTGGCGGAGTTCGCCGCCGACGAGGCCGAGGCAAGACGCTGGAACGAGGCGAGAGGAGCCGGCCCGCGATGATCATCCGCCACGCGACGATCCTGACCATGACGGATCGCGAGACCTTCGTCGGGGACCTGCGCGTCAGCGACGGGCGCATCGTCGAGATCGCCCCCCACGTCGCGCACGTCGGCGCCGGAGAGGAGGAGATCGACGCCACGGGCTGCTTCCTCCTGCCCGGCTTCGTCCAGCCGCACGTCCACCTCTGCCAGACCCTCTTCCGCGGCGCGGCCGACGACCTCGAACTGCTCGACTGGCTGGCCGGCCGGATCTGGCCGATGGAGGCCTGGCTCGACGAGAGCGCGATGCGCGCGGCCGCGGACCTCGGGATCTACGAGCTCATCGCCGGCGGCACGACCGCGATCCTCGACATGGGGACGCGCCGCCACACCTCGGTCCTCTTCGAGCGCGCGGCCGCGGCCGGCCTCCGCTACACGGGAGGCAAGTGCCTCATGGATCGCGACCGCTCCGGTCGCATGCCGGCGGCGCTGCTCGAGGACGTCGACTCCGCGCTCGGCGAGTGCCGCGAGCTGATCGCCAGCTTCCACGAGACCGCGGGCGGCCTCCTGCGCGCCTCCCTGGCGCCGCGATTCGCGGTGAGCTGCAGCGACGAGATGCTCTCCGGGGCGTGCGACCTCGCCTTCGAGCACGGGCTGATCTTCCACTCGCACGCCTCCGAGAGTCGCGCCGAGTGCGAGCTCGTCCGGGCGGCGACGGGGCGCAACAACATCGACTACCTGAGCGAGCTCGGCGTCCTCGGGAGCCAGACCGTGCTGGCGCACGGCATCCACCTCTTCGAGGGCGAGCTCGACCTGCTCTTCGGGACGGGGACCCACGTCGTGCACTGCCCCTCGAGCAACCTCAAGCTGGCGTCCGGCGTCTGCGCGGTGCCGGAGATGCTCGACTACGGGGTGAACGTCGCCCTCGCGGCCGACGGCGCGGCCTGCAACAACCGCCTCTCGATGTTCCGCGAGATGATCCTCGCCGCGTTGATCCACAAGCCGCGGGTCGGTCCGACGGGGATGGACGCCTGGCGCGTCCTCGAGATGGCGACGGTCAACGGCGCGCGGGCGCTCGGGCTCGAGGACGAGATCGGCACCCTCGAGGTCGGCAAGTGCGCCGACCTCGTCGTGATCGATCCACGCCGCCCCGAGACGCTCGGACTCGGCGACGCGGCGGCGCGGATCGTCTACGCCTGCGACGAGGGCTCGGTGCGCGACGTCTTCATCGACGGTCGAGCCGTCAAGCGCGACGGCGTCGTCCGTCCGCTCGGGGCCGACGAGGTCGCCGGCGCCGCGTCGGAGGCCTGGGAGCGCCTCCGTCGCGACTTCACCGGTCTCGACGGAGGGACGGCGACGTGAGCATGCACCAGCTTCCCCGCGACGTGGGATGGATCGAGGTCATCTGCGGCTCGATGTTCTCGGGCAAGACCACCGAACTCATCCGGCGCCTCACGCGCGCGCGCTACGCCCGGCAGAAGGTCCAGACCTTCAAGCCGGCGACGGACGTCCGCTACGACGCGGCCGACGTCGTCACCCACGAGGGGGCGCGCCACGAGTCGATCCCGATCGGTCGCGGAGCCGAGATCTTCGACCATCTCGAGGACGACACCTTCGTCGTCGGCATCGACGAGGCGCAGTTCCTGGATCTCGACACCGTGCGCGTCGCCCGCGAGCTGGCCGGGGAGGGGAGACGCGTCATCGTCGCCGGGCTCGACCAGGACTTCCTCGGCGCGCCCTTCGAGACGGTGATGCACCTCCTCGTCGAGGCCGAGTACGTCACGAAGAACCTCGCGATCTGCATGCGCTGCGGCAACCCGGCCCACCGCAACCAGCGACTCGAGGCGCGCGGCGAGGTCGTGGTCCTCGGCGGTTCCGAGACCTACGAGGCGCGCTGCCGGCGCTGCTTCGAACCCCTGCGACGCGACGAGGGCTTCCTCTTCGAGTCGCGCGGCGACGGCGACCCGGCCGCGGACGCGGAAGGGCGGTGATCGTCGCCCTGACCATCGCGGGTTCCGACCCGACCGGCGGCGCCGGACTGGAGCAGGATCTCCGGGTCTTCGCGGTGGAGGGGGTCCACGGCACGGCCGTCGCGACCGCCCTCACGACGCAGGACACCGCGCGCGTGCACGAGGTCGAACCCGAGTGCGCCGAGCGATTCGCGCGGCGGCTCGCGGTCCTGCTCGCCGAGATCCGCCCGCGGGCGGTGAAGGCCGGGATGCTCGGCACGGCGTCGATCGCCCGCGTCCTCGCGGAGGCCCTCGAGGGGCCTCTCGCCGGCGTGCCCTTCGTGCTGGATCCGGTGCTGCGATCCAGCTCGGGTCGGGCGCTCCTCGACGCGGCGGGCGAGGAGGTCCTGCGCGAGCGACTGCTGCCGCGCGCGACGATCACGACGCCGAACCGTCGGGAGGCCGGTCTCCTCGCGGGGCTCGGCGAGGCGGGGGATCCCGCCGAGGCGGCCGCCCGGCTCTCGTCGCGCGGACCGACGGTTTTCGTCAGCGCGGGCGACGCGAGCGAACCCGAGCTCGTCGAGCACGTTGGCGTCGGAGGTCGCGTGACCGAGCAGCGCGCGACGCGACTGCCCGGCGAGGCGCCGCACGGAACGGGCTGCGCCCTGACCGCCTTCATCGCCGCCGGTCTCGCCCGGGGCGAGACGGCGGACGCGGCCCTGGCGGTCGCGCGCGCGCGCATGCGATCGGCGATCGCGGCGGCCGAGCTCCCCGGGACGGGGGGCGGGGGAAGCCGCCGGCTACTGGTCTTCGAGAGGAACGGATCATGACGGGATCGCGGGACGAGAAGCGGCCGGCCGGTTCGGCGCGGGCGAAGCTGGAGGCCTTCGAGCGCACCCAGCGGGCCTCGAGCCGCGTCTGGCGGCGGGTATTCGTGCTCTTCGGATTCCTGGCCGTGCTGATGGTCGCCTTCGGGGTGTTCAAGTGCCGCTCCGAGCAGGAGGGGCGCTGGTTCGACGCCTACAAGGATCTCCCCTGGCAGGCCCGCGAGGGCCGGTGGGACGAGGTGAAGGACTGGTTCGCCCCGGATCTCGTGATCGAGGGCGTCGACGTCGACGGGCGCGACGCGCTCCTCGAGCTGGCACGGGCCTACGGTCCGAAGGGGCTGCCGGTCTTCGCCACGCATCCGCACAAGTTCGGCGAGCAGGGCGACGTACGCTGGTTCCGGTCGCACGTGATCTGGGCCCGGGGGAACGACGAGAACCTCAAGGTCACGCCCCTCGTCCGGAGCTGGCTGATCGAGGCCCGACTCCGCCGCAACGAGGACCGCTGGCAGATCGACCGGCTGAACGTCCGGCCCGAGATCGCCGCCCCGGCCCCCGGAGAGCGTCCGGAGATCCCCGAAGAGGGTCGCTGAGGGACCGCGGGACGCCCCGCGGGGGCCTCGACCGTCGAGACCCGGCGGGGGAGGATTCCGCGGACTCCGAGAGTCCGAGCGACCGCGGCCGGCATCGGTTATGATGGCGACCCTCGGGGCGAGCGGGCCGGTTCCATGCGAATTCTCCCTCAGATCGAAGGACTGCGCGGCCTCGGGCTGACCGGGCGAGGGGGGAGGTTCCTCCTCGCCGCGGTGGTGCTCGCCGCGGTCGAGTGGCTCGGGCGCTACTCCACGAGCGACTTCGGCGACGGGATCCTCCTCTGCGTCCTCCTCGCCTTCGGCGCCTTCGCCGCGCGCCGGCCGCAGGGGACGCTGCGCTCGGCCCTCCGACAGCTCCGGCGCGCCCTCCACCGCGGCCTCGTGCGGGTCGTGGAGAGCTGGTGCGCGCTCGAGGTCGACCTCCGGGAGCGGCCGGCCCTGCCGCGCGGCGTCCCGCGCGGTCAGTTCGCGCCGGCGGCGGTGGCGGTCCTCTCCGTCCCGCTGCTTCTCGCCCTCGGCCGCATCGTGGACTCCGACTTCCGTGAGACCCTCGCGGGAATGATCTACGTCGTCTACCTCGGCCTCCTCGCCGCGGTCTGGGCGGCGATGATCGCGACGGGCGCCGTGATGGTCTACTTCGCGATCGCGATGATGCGCGAGCTCCGCACGCAGACCGACCTCTTCCGCCGCTTCCACGCCTCGCGCTGGCTCGCCCCCGCGATGGTCGGAGGGATCGCCGTCTTCGGCTTCCTCCTGCTGCCGCCCTGGTACGCGATCCTCGTCGGACTCATGGCCTTCGGCGCCGTCGGCGGGATCCTGCTTTGGCCCGAGGGGCCCCGGCTGACCTTCGCCTGGTCCGACGGCGACGGGCGGCGCCGCGGCGCGGACTGGACCTGGTTCCTGCTCATCCACTCGGCGCTCGTGATGGCGATCCCCTTCGTCGTCGCGCTGCTGGCGTCCTGCACGGTGATCGCGCGCGGCTGGTCCTCGCACGCCCTGCACACGATGCCCTTCACCTCCTTCCTGGCGGTGGCCCTCGTCTGGATCGGCGCCGCAAACGCGCTCGTCTGGCTGCTGGTCGTCGCCTCCATGACGATTCCCGGCCGGATCGAGAACCCCGCGCGACAGGTGCGACTGCGCCTCCATCTGCGCTGCGAGAACGGCGGACTCGACGCCGCGACCGCCGAGGAGGCGCTCGCGCCGACGGGCTGGCTCTACCGCCGCGACGACGGAGCCTCCGAGTCCGGGGAGGTGACCCTCCTCGTCCGACCCGAGGAGCGGGGCGCCTACCGCTTCCAGGAGCGCTGGCCGCTCGTCGTCTCGCCCGAGGACCTCCGCGAGCCGGAACTCCACGCCCGCGTCCGCCGACGCGACGTCGTGCAGCGCCGCCGCGCCTTCCTGCGCGGGCTCGAGCGCATCTTCAAGTCGGTTCCGCGCGCCTCGCTCGAGGACGGCGAGGGTCTCCTGCTCGCGCCGCAACACTGGTTCTCGCCGGGGCTGACCCGCGACGAGGGGCGTGATCATGCGGACGAGGATCGACTCCAGCTCCGCTCGGAGACCATCGGTCCCGAGTACCGGAGCGTGATGCCCCTGGCCGCGCGCAGTCACGTGCGCGAAGGTGCTCGACGCGCTCGGCATCGATCTCATCTACGTCGAGCGGGGCGTCCGCTTCCCGATGCTGCGCCGCGCCCTCCGCATCGTCTTCGACGTCTACGACATGGCCGGCGGCACGCGCGAGCTCGACGAACGCGACCTCTCGGGCATCCCGGGGCTCCGCGCGGTGATCCACTCCTTCGACTTCGAGGAGCCCTTCCGCTCCGAGGTCTACCCCGAGCCGCACTACGACGGCGTCGGGCGGGCCCGGGTCCTCCATCTCTTCCGCGACCGCGGGGAGCACGAGGAGGTCGTCTTCGATCCCACCGAGGTCTTCGATCTCCCGCTGCCGGTCGGCCTGGGGCGCTGAGCCGCGTGCTCTCGCCGCTCGACTGGACGGTCCTCGGGGTCTATCTCGTCGTCGTCGCCGCGATCGGTCTGCGCGCGGCGCGGGGGCAGAAGGGCACGGAGGACTTCTTCCTCGGCGGCCATCGCATCCCCTGGTGGGCGGCCGGACTCTCGATCATCGCCACCGAGACCAGCGCGCTGACCTTCATCGGCGCCCCGGTCCAGTCGCTCAAGGGCGACTGGACCTACCTGCAGCTCGCGCTGGGGTCGGTCGCGGCCCGTTTCCTCGTCGCGGGGCTCCTCATCGGTGCCTATTACCGCGCGCGGGTCGTGACGGTCTACGACTTCCTGCACGACCGGTTCGGCGTGCTGTCGCGCGGCGCGGCGAGTCTTCTCTTCTTCGTCGGGCGATCCCTCGGGAGCGGCGTGCGCCTCTACGGCGCCGCGATCGCGCTCGTCGTCGTCACGGGGATCGACTTTCCGCTGGCGATCCTGCTCATCACCGCCGTCGCCGTGGCCTACACCGTCCTCGGCGGCATCCGCTCCGTCATCTGGACCGACATCGTCCAGGGCGCGGTGCTGGTGGGCGGCGCGCTGCTCGCGCTCGGCTTCCTCGTCTCCGAGATCGGGGTCGGCGAGGGCTTCCGGACCCTGAGCGAGGCGGTCACGCCGAACGGGGGGGCGAAGCTCCGGGTGTTCGACTTCTCGATGAATCCGAGGGATGCCTACACGTTCTGGGCCGGATTGATCGGGATCACCTTCCTGACGATGGCGACGCACGGCACCGACCAGGACATGGTGCAGCGCGCGCTCACCTGCCGGGGCGAGGCCGGCGGCCGGCGCAGCATGTGGCTCTCGGCCGCGCTGGCCTTCCCGATCGTGGTCATCTTCCTCGCGATCGGCTCCGCGCTCTGGCTCCACTTCGGAGGCGAGGCCGGCGTCGCGGCCGAGGCGGAAGCCCTGGCGCGCCGCGCCGGGGAGTCGAATCCCCAGAAGGGTTACGACTACGTCTTTCCCGCCTACGTGATGGAGAGCCTCCCCGCCGGCGTGCGCGGCCTGATCGTGGCCGCGATCTTCGCCGCCGCCATGTCGAGTCTCGACTCCGCGATCGCGGCGCTCTCCGCCACCGCCGTGAACAGCGTGTGGCGTCCCTACTTCGCGCCGCGGGCCGACGAGGCCGCGGCCCTGCGCGCCTCGCGGGTCCTCGCCGTCGTGTTCGGGCTCGTCCTGACGGGAATCGCCGTCCTCGTCTGGCGCGGCGAGAGCGCCGGGAGCGCGCGGGAAGGGTTCGGCGTGCTCATGCTGGGGCTCAAGGTGCTGACCTGGATCTTCCCGCCGCTGCTGGGCGTCTTCCTCGTCGGCGTCCTGACGCGGCGGGGAAGGGACGGCGGGAACGTGCTCGCGCTCGCGGTCGGCATCGGATTGCTTCTCGTCGTGGAGTTCTGGTCGGACCTCTTCGGGACCCCGGCCCCCTTCGCCTGGACCTGGAACTCCCTCATCGGCTGCGCGGCGACCTTCGCCGTCGCGACCCTCTTCCCGCCGCGAAGGGCCGCCGCATGACCACGCCCGCCGGCCGCCGCCTCATGATCGGCTTCGAGGGTCTCGACCCCGAGCCGGTGCTCGCTCCGGTGCTGCGGGAGACCGGCGCCGGTTCCGTCATCCTCTTCGCGCGGAACCTCGTCGACGCCGCGCAGGCCCGTGACCTCGTGACGCGGATCCGGTCGCTCGTCGACTGGCCGCTGCTCCTGGCCGTGGATCAGGAGGGCGGTCCCGTCGTCCGTCTCACCGAGGGCGCCACCGTCTTCCCGGGCAACATGGCGCTCGGCGCGGCCGACGACGCCGAGCTCGCGCTCCGGCAGGGTCGCGTCTCCGGCGCCGAGCTCGCCGCCATCGGATTCGACCTGAACCTCGCGCCGGTCGTCGATCTCCAGACCAATCCCGTCAATCCCGGGATCGGCATCCGCTCCTTCGGAGACGATCCGTCGCGGGGGGCGGCGCTCGCGACCGCGCTCGTCCGCGGCCACGCGGAGGCCGGCGTCGCGACCTGCCTGAAGCACTTTCCCGGTCTCGGCGCCGCCGCGGTCGATCCGCACGTCGATCTCCCCGTGCTCGACGCGTCGCTCGAGGATCTGCGCGTGCCTCACCTCGAGGTCTTCTCGCGCGTCTTCGCGGAGACGGGAGACCTTCCCGTCACCGTCATGACGACGCATCTCCTCGCCCGCGGCCTCGATGCCGAGCGGCCGGCGACGCTCTCGCGCCGCGTCGTCGACGGGCTCCTGCGGCGCGAGCTCGGATTCGGGGGGCTGGTCGTCTCCGACTGCCTCGAGATGGGCGCGATCGTGAAGCACGGCGGCGTGCCCGAGGCCGCCGTCGGCGCGGCCGTCGCCGGTCACGACCTCCTGCCGGTGTGTCACACCGCCGAGCGCCAGCGCGGCGCGGCCCGGGCGTTGACGGCGGCGCTCGCCGAGGGCCGTCTCGACCGCGAGGAGCACGAGGCCGCGCTCGCCCGGATCCTCGCGCTGAACGAGCGATCGCGACCCGACCCCGGCACGACGGCCGCCGAGGACGGCGCCGGGCTCGCCCGCGAGATCTCGCGACGGGCGGTGCATCTCTTCGCGGATCCGGGCGGTCTCCTGCCCCTCGCGGCCGACGCGGCGGTTCTCGTGATCGCGGTCCGGCCGCGACTCCTCGTCGGGATCGAGGAGGACGCCCGACGCGACCCCCGGGCGCCCATCGCCGGCGCCTTCGGCGCGGCCGGCCTCCGGAGGACCGAGGTGCTGGCCTGTGATCCCGCGGACGCCGACGCGCGCGCCGCGGCCGTCTCCCGGGCGCGCGTCCACCCGGGGCCCGTCGTGCTGCTGGGCTGGGACGCGCGCGGCGACGCGGACGCCGCGAACCTGCTCGCCGCCCTCGTGGCGGCCTGCGCGCCGCGGCTGATCGCGGCGCACCTCCGGAATCCCTTCGATCAGGCGCTCGTCCCCGCGGAGGTCACCGCGCTCGCGACCTTCGGTTTCCACCGGGCGCAGCTCGAGGCCCTCGCGGCCGTGCTGGCGGGCGCGGTCGAGGCGCGCGGTCGGATGCCCGCCGCCTGGCGTTGATCAGGAGTGGACGCGGGGCTCGCGGGTCTCGCGCGCCACGACGGCCGCCTCGTGATCGGCGACCTCCGCGAGGCGCGCGCGCACCTCGTCGCGCGGGAAGAGCGATTCGGCGATCCGCAGGTAGGTCGAGTGGTGACGCGCCTCGCTCGCGAGGAGTCCCGCGTAGAGCTCGCGCAGCTCCGCATCGGGGAGTCGCTCCGCGAGGATCTGCATGCGCTCGCAGCTCCGCGCCTCGATGAGCGCGCAGCAGAGCAGCGTGTCGAGCAGCTTCGCCGGCTCCTCGGGACGGACGACGCGCATGAGCTCGGGGGCGTAGTCGCTCGGATTCTGCCGTCGGAACGGGATCCCGCGCGCCTCGAGGTGTCCGAGGACGAGCTCGAAGTGCTCGAGTTCCTCGCGGGCGAGCTCGGAGAGCGGGCGCATCAGCTCGGGGATCTGCTGGTAGCGGAAGATCAGGTTGATGGCGGTCGAGGCCGCCTTCTTCTCGCAGTGGGCGTGGTCGAGGAGGATCTCGTCGAGATCGGCGGCCGCGACCTCGTACCACCGGTCGCGCGTCGTCGAGGCGAGGTTGAGCATGCGGTCCTCCACGGGCCGTTCGACGGCGGTCCCCGGGCCGACTGTGACGCGGCTCGGGGCTCCGGACAAGGCCGGTTGATTGCGCGAGGCGGGGGTTCTACGCTCTCCCACCGGAGGACGCACCCGATGAGACTCGCCACGACTGCCGCCACGTTCGGAGCGCTCGCGCTCGCCCTCTCGCTCGTCGCCTGCGACGACTCGCCGAAGGTCTACCAGACCGGCGGTTCGAGCGCCGCGACGGCCGAGAAGCCCGCCGCGTCGCACCCCGAGACCGGCCCGGGATCCATGCGCGAGGCGATGGGCGACAAGCCCTCGGCCCTTCCGCCGCGCGACCCCGCGGCGGCGATGCCCGGGCGGCCCTCCGGCGGGAGCGACTTCAGCGGCGTGCACATCCCGCTCGAGTTCGAGACCCCCGCGGGATGGGTGAGCGAGAAGCCCGCGAACGAGATGCGGCTGCGTCAGTACGCCCTGCCTCCGGTCGAGGGCGACAAGGACGCCGGAAGCGCGGTCGTCTTCTACTTCCCGAAGGCCGGCGGCTCGCCGGAGCGCAACATCGAGCGTTGGATCGGGCAGATGAAGACCGAGTCCGGCGATCCCATGGACGCCCACGCGAAGCGCGCGAGCCGCGAGGTGGGACAGTTCCTCGTGTACTCGGTGGACATGACCGGTCGCTACGCCACGGCCGACATGACCACGGGGGAACAGATCGATCAGTCCGGAACGCGCTTCCTCGGCTACGTCATCGAGACGCCGGACGACTACTTCTTCGTGAAGTGCCTGGGTCCCGTCGCGACGATGAACCACTGGAGCGGCGCGATCGAGGAGTTCATCGAGCGCGCCTGCTCGCCGAGCCGCTTCGCGCCGCGCGCGGGCTTCGTCGTCCAGACGCCCGACAACGAGATGCGCAAGGCGCAGTTCGGTCTGCCGCGGGCGGAGGGCGACGCCGAGGACGGAAGCCTCGTCGTGTTCTTCTTCCCGGGCGGGGCCGGTTCGAAGCAGGCGAACGTCGATCGCTGGGTGGGGCAGTTCACCGGGGCCGACGGGCAGAAGGTGAAGGACGCGGCGCGCATCACCGACGAGCGCATCGGCGAGCGCGAGGTGACCTTCGTCGACGTCTCCGGCAGCTACACGGGAGCGATGCGACCCGGAGCGGAGGCTCCGGAAGCCCTCCCCGGTCAGCGCATGATCGCGGCCGTGATTCCGGACGGCTCGGACGCCTACTACGTCCGCGCGCTGGGTCCGGCGGCGACGGTCGCGCGCTGGGAGGCCGACATCCTCGCCTTCGTGCGCGAGGCCGCCGCCCGTTGATCCGAATCCCCCGAGGCTCGTGATCGCCCGCCGGCCGGCGCGCTCACGGCGGTTGCTCAGTCGCGGTGCGCGCGCATCCAGGCGAGAGCCTGGGCCTCGAAGCCGCCGTGCGCCTCGAGTCCGAGTCCGAGGTCGATGTCGGACGGGAATCCGAGATGGCCCGCGGCGTCGACCCAGCAGACCCGGAGTCCTTCCGGCGCCGCGTCGAGGTGCTCGCGGACTGCGGCGGCGCTCACGATGGGGTCGTGGCGCGACTGCACCAGCAGGGCGGGGCGTTTCAGGTCACCGAAGAGACGGGCCGAGGACATCCGCTGGTAGTAGTCCGCGGCCGATTCGAAGCCGAAACGCGGCGCGACGGTGCGTCCGTCCCACTCGCGGAAGGACCGGAAGCGTCGGGCCTCGTCGGCCGAGGTCGGCACCTCCGCTCGCGCGGCGACGCGGCCGTACTGGGCCTTCAGGCCGTCGAGGATCCAGCGCCGGTAGAGCCAGAAGGCGTCGTGATCGATGAATCGACAGCAGGCGTCGAGGTCGACGGGCGCGCAGGCGGCCGCGACGGCTCGCACGCGCGCGTCGGTCTCCTCCGCGGCGAACCGGAGGGCGATGTTGCCTCCCATCGAGTAGCCGAGGACGTAGACGCGCTCGAAGTCCGCGAGGTCTTCGTGGGCGAGGGCGGCGTGGACGTCCGCCGTGAGGCCCGCGTGGTAGATGTCGGAGGGGCGCTCGCCCGCCCCCCGCAGGGAGAATCGCAGCGAGGACACGCCGGCCGCGGCCGCCGCGCGCGCGGCGTCGACGGCGTAGAAGCTCTCGTGACTGCCGCCGAGGCCGTGGACGACGAGGAGCACCTCGCGCGCTCCGGGGACGAGGTGCAGGCGGCCCTCGAGCGGAAGCGTTCCCCGCTCCGGATCCTCGACGCGACCCGACCAGGCGCGGGCGCCCTCCGGCTCGGGGCGCGGGCGGACGAGGTGGCGGACGGTGGGAGCGATCGTCCTCCAGTGCGCCGCCAGTCGCATCATCCGATCCTCGCTCACGATGGTCGCGGGGGGCCCGAGGCGAGCGCGCGCTCGTAGGCGCGACGCAGCTCGGCGAGCTCCCGGGCGGCCCCGTACTCCTCGCGCGCGAAGGCCCGGGCCGCGGCCGCTCGTCGCGCGCGCCGTCCGCGGTCGTCCCGCGCGACGTCCTGCAGGAACCCCGTCACCGCGGCGAGCCCGTCGACGGCGGCGAGTCGGGCCGCGCGGTCGGGGGCGCGCCGCAGGAGCTCCTCGTTGCCCGGGGCTCGTCGTGCGAGCACGACCCGACCCTGGGCCAGCCCCTCGAGGATAGCGTTCGAGGCGCCCTCGTGAGCGGAGGTGTTGAGGACGACGTCGATCCGTGCATGAAGATGCGGCATGCGCTCCGGCGGGACCTCGCCGATCCAGCGCACCCAGGACTCGCGACGGGCGACGCGCGCGATGTCCCGCGCGTAGTCCTCCTCGACCACCGGCCCCGCGAGGACGAGCTCGACGTCGAGCCCCTGTTCCCGTGCCGACTCGCACCAGCGCAGGGCGACGTCCTGGCCCTTCGCGCGGCGGAGCCCGCCCGCGAGGAGGAGCCGGAGCGGATCGCCGGCGCGGAGCGCCGCGGGGCGCGGCGGCACCACGACCCCGCGCCGCACGCGCTGGAAGCGCGGCGCGGCTCCGAGCGCCGCGGCGAGACGGCTCGCGTTCTCGTCGAAGGGTCCGATCACGATCGAGGCGGCGGCGACGACGGCGAGGGTGCGCGGCTCCGGTCCCGCGCCGTCCGCGCCGTCGAGGTCCGTCCCGCCGAGACTGAGCACGAAGGGGAGTCCGTGCTCCCGGGCGAAGGCGAGCGCGGCCTCGCCCGCGTGCAGCGCGTGGTGCGCGTGGACCAGATCGCAGGCGGCCGCCGCCGCGTCCAGCTCTCCCGGCCGGAGACGTCGGACCGAGTCCCCGTGGCGGAGGAGGCCCTCGACCCAGCGATGGACGGTGGTCGTGTTCCCGCGGGCGCGGCTGTCGTGCGCGGGTTCGACGAGGAGGATCCTCACGCGACGTCTCCGAAGCGCCCGATCCGGTAGCCGAGCGCCTCGATCTCGCGCCGACGCGAGGAGTCGCACACGAAGGCGAGTTCGAGGTCGCGTTCGGGCGCGTGCGCGAAGGCCCGGTCCGAGCCGCCGCCGAGGTGGACCATCAGCTCGGTCGTCCCCGGCGCCGGAGCCGGGAGCGCCTCCGTCCCGGGCCGACGGCCGAAGCGGTAGCCGCAGAAGCGCGGGCATCGCGGCCAGCGCGCGGCGCCGCGCGCGGCGTCCCAGGCGGCCTCGTCGAGCGTCCCCGCCGGAAACGGCGGGGCGTGGGTCAGTCCCGCGGCCACCGCGAAGGGACGACGCACCACGAGGTCGTCGCGGTCGCCGAGGGCGGCGACGAGTCCGGCGAGCACGGGTCGGAAGAGCTGGAGGTGGTTGTGCGCGTCGAGGTGGTCCGGATCCGCGCCGAGGGAGACGAGGTGCTCCCACTGGAGACGGACCTCGTCGGCGACCTCGACGGCGTCCAGGGCGCCGCTGGCCGCCCGCGCCCAGACCTCGGTCTTGCGCCCCCGGTCGCGTCCGAGCGTGCGGTAGGGGCCGCCGAGGGGAGGCAGTTCGACGAGATCGAGGTGCAGGCCGACGCCGAGACCCGCGCTCGTCGCCGCCGCGACGAAGGCGCGGGCGGTCCTCCCGCTCGCCACGACGGAGGCGCTCCGGAGCAGTCCCGCGTCCGCCGCCTCGAGGATCCGCGCGTCGCCGGCCTCGTCCAGGCCGGCGTCGTCGGCGTTGACGACGAGTCGGGCGACGGGACTCATCGCCGGACGCCGATCCAGGTGGCGGCGACGAGGGCCTCGCCCACGTCGTCGTGATGCAGGTAGGACGTGCCGGCCTCGTGGCGGGCCCGGAATCGCTCCCGCAGCCCCTCGTACTCGTCGACCTCGAGGCGCCTCAGCTTCCAGGCGACGAGCTCGAGCGCGAAGGTCGTCGCGATCCGTCGCAGGAGACGCGGGGCCGGCAGGGAGTGCATGAAGAAAACCAGGCGGGCGCCGGGCGGGGCGAGGCGTTCGATGCCCGGGAGGGCGCGTTCCCAGACCTCGGCGCCGTCCTCTCCGCCGGCCTGCGCGAGCGGGAGTCCCTCGGCGCCGACCCCGGGCTTGTGCGGGAGATTCGCGACGATCCAGTCGAAGCTCGCTCCCTCGAGGACGGGTTCGAGCAGGTCGCCCTGTCGGACCTCGAGTGCGACCTCGTTGGCCCGGGCGTTCTCGAGCGTGAGTCGCACCGCGCGCTCGTCGAGATCGACCGCCGTCACCTCCGCGCCGAGGCGGGCCGCGACGACCGCCACCATGCCGCTTC
Source organism: Planctomycetota bacterium (assembly GCA_041402125.1). Classification (GTDB taxonomy): domain Bacteria; phylum Planctomycetota; family DRQF01; genus JAWKSY01. The sequence goes on along the minus strand of JAWKSY010000003.1, from coordinate 230,708 downwards.
CGCAACCGAGTTCGAGGAGGCGACGACCCCGGAGATCGGACGCGCGGCGCGCGAGCGCGGCGGCGACGTCGTGGCTGGCGTGATCGGCGCCGACGCGCGCTCCGGGGAAGGCGCGCTCGCGGAGCTCGCCGACGCCCTCCCAGGCGACGCGGTCCGAGCGCTCCTCCTCGCGGCCGCCGAGTCCGATCGCGTCGGCCCGTCGTTGCAGGTCGTCCGCGACGCGGAACTCGAGACCGGCGGCGCGGAGCCTCGCGAGGTAGTTCTCGAGTACGCTGTCCATCGGTCCTCCGCCGCCTCTCGCGCCCCGATGAGGCCGCGATACGTTACCATCCCGCGGCGGAGCCGGGAGGTGGTTTCGCGCCCGGCGGCGGGGAGGAGAACGCGCATGACGGCGAGCCGGCTGGCCCCCTTCGGCACCTCGATCTTCGCCGAGATGACGGCGCTCGCGCAGAGCTGCGGGGCCGTCAACCTCGCGCAGGGATTCCCCGACTTCGAGGGACCGGCGGAGATCGTCGAGGCGGCCGTGGCCGCGCTGCGTTCGGGCGAGAACCAGTACGCGCGCTCCCGCGGCCGCCCCGAGCTCGCGCGGGCGATCGCGCGGCGTCGCGAGCGCGATCACGGACGCCCCGTCGATCCCGACGCCGGCGTCCTCGTCACCTGCGGCGCGACGGAGGCGATCGCCTGCGCCTTCCTCGGCTGCTTCGAGCCGGGCGACGAGGTCCTCGTCCTCGAGCCCTTCTACGACAGCTACCCGGCGGCGGCCGCGATGGCCGGCGTGAAGCTGGTGCCGGTGACCCTGCGCTGGCCCGACTTCGCCCTCGACGCGGCCGAGCTCCGCGCGGCCCTCGGCCCGCGCACGCGCGGCATCCTGCTCAACGCGCCGCACAATCCCCCGGGCCGCGTCGTCTCCCCGGACGAGCTCGAGGCGATCGCGGCCCTCGCGCGCGACCACGATCTCGTCGCGATCACGGACGAGGTCTACGAGCACATCTGGTTCGAGTCGCCGCCGCGATCCCTCGCCTCGCTCCCGGGGATGGGGGAGCGGACCCTCGCGATCTCGAGCGCGGGCAAGACCTTCTCCTTCACGGGATGGAAGGTCGGCTGGGCCGTCGGGCCGCCGGCGCTGGTCGCCGCCGCGGCGGCCGCCCACCAGTTCCTCACCTTCTCGACTCCGGCCCCGCTGCAGCTCGCGATCGCGGACGCGCTCGACCGGCTCGACGAGTCTTTCTACCTGACGCTGCGCGAGGACTACCGACGCCGCCGCGACCGGATGTGCGACATCCTCGCGGCCCGCGGCTTCGCGCCGGCCCGGCCCGAGGGCTCCTACTTCGTCCTCGCGGCCTTCGACGGGCTCTTCGACGGGGACGACCGCGCCTTCGCGCGGCACCTGACCACGCACGCGGGCGTCGCGGCGATCCCGCCGACGCCGTTCTACTCCGCCCGTCCGGAGGAGGGCGCACGACTTCTCCGGTTCGCCTTCTGCAAGCGCGACGAGACGCTGGAGGAGGCGGCGCGGAGACTCGGCGCGGGAGGGACGCGATGATCGTCAGCGGCATCCAGTTCGACATCGCGTGGGAGGATCCCGCGCGGAACCTCGAGCGCGCGGGCGCGCTCCTCGAGGAGGCCGCGGCGGCGGGAACGCGTCTCGCGGTGCTGCCGGAGATGTTCGCCACCGGGTTCTCGATGGCCCCCGAGCGCGTGGTGCCGCACGCCCGCGAGATCCTCGCCTGGGCGGCCGGCCGCGCGCGCGCGACCGGGATGTGGATCCTCTCCGGCGTCGCGGTCACGGAGGCGGCGGGGCCGATGAACGCCGCCGTGCTCCACGACCCCGAGGGGACGGAGCGGATCCGCTACCACAAGATCCATCCCTTCTCGCTCGCGGGCGAGCATCTTCACTACCGCGGCGGCGACGTCCTGCCGAGCTGCGAGGTCGAGGGCATCCGGGTCACGCCGCTCGTCTGCTACGACCTCCGGTTTCCCGAGCCCTTCCGCGCGGCCGCGGCGGACACGGATCTCTTCGCGGTGATCGCGAACTGGCCGGAGCGGCGCGGTGAGGCCTGGCGCACGCTGCTGGCGGCGCGCGCGACCGAGAACCAGGCCTTCGTGCTCGGCGTGAATCGCATCGGCGAGGCCGAGGGCATCGCGCACTCCGGCGACTCGGCGCTCCGCGATCCCTGGGGCGCGTGCGTGTTTTCCCTCGCGGGGACCGAGGGACTTGTCTCGGGCGAGGTGAGGGCCGAGGATGTCGCGGCGGCGCGGGAGCGCTTCGGATTCCTCGCGGATCGGCGGCCCGACGTGTACCGGAAGCTGGAACGGAATCGACCGGGGGGAGAAACGGCATGATCCGAGCGTTCATCATCATCCTCGTCGTCGCGGCGGCGTTGCCGCTCGCGGCGCAGGACGTCGTCGTCACGCGACGCGACGGCGCGATCGAAGGCGGGAGCTTCCTCGGCGCCTTCGCCGAGGGCCTGCGCTGGGGCGTGGGACCCGCCGGACTCGGCGAGGGACGTTGGAACGAGGTCGCGGACGTCGCCACGCGCGAGGAGGTCCGCCTCGACCTCGTCGGCGGCGAGGTCCTGCGGGCGCGGATCCTCCGCCGCGACGGCGACGCGCTGATCGTGCGGCACGCGATCTTCGGCGAGACGGCGATCCCCTTCGATCGGCTGGGCGCGACGCCCGCCGCGACGCCGGGCGCGGAGCCCCGTCCCGCCGCCCCCGGCGACGCGCCGCTCGATCCGAAGGACTGGACCGGAAAGGTCGCGCTCGGCGTCTCGGCGACGGGCGGGAACTCCGACACCGTCAACGCGGCGCTCGAGGCCTTCCTCGAGAAGAACTTCACCCAGGATCACCTCGAGTTCGCGCTGCGCGTGATCTACGGCAAGTCGAACGGCGAGGAGAACGCGAACAGCCAGCTCGTCCGCGGCAAGTGGGAGCACCACTACGACGAGCGCCTCTACACCTTCATCGGCGCCGAGCTCAGCCGCGACGAGATCCAGGAGATCTCCTTCCGCGGATTCCTCAACGTCGGCGTGGGCTATCGGGTCTGGCAGGAGAGCGACAAGGAGTTCCTCGCGCTGGAAGGCGGTCTCGGCTATCGCCACGAGAGCTTCACCACCGACACGCCGTCTCGCGACGACGTGACGGCGCGCGCCGCCCTGATCTACCGCGACATCTGGTGGGGGAAGGCCCAGTTCGGCCAGACGCTCGAGTTCGTCGCGCCGCTCACCGACCTCGGCTCCTTCTTCGCGCGCTCGGAGACGAGCCTCTCGGTGCCGGTCTCCGAGAGCTGGAGCGTCCGCAACTCCATCGTCCTGAACTACCAGAACGATCCGCCGAGCAGCGCCGAGGCGCTCGACTGGCTCATCACGGCCGGGGTCGAGTACTCCTTCTGATCATCCGAGACGATCGAGGAGATCCGTCAGGCGGCGGATCTCCTCGGCCGGCGAGCCGGGGGCGCGGTCGCCGCGCGGATTGAACCAGATCGGTTCGATCGCGGCGGCTCGCGCCCCCTCGACGTCGTCGGGCCAGGAGTCGCCGACGTGCCGCACCGAGGCGGCGTCGAGGTCGAGCCGTCGTCGGGCCTCGGCGAAGATCGCGGGGTGGGGCTTCTTGCGGCCGGAGTCCGACGAGGTCAGGACGAGGTCGAGATCGCGATCGAGCTCGAGCCCGGCGAGGATGCGGTGCAGCGCGCGGTGCCAGTTGCTGACCACCGCGAGCGCGATCCCCCGGCGGCGCAGCGTCCCGAGGACCTCGCGCGCTCCCTCGATCGGCCGCCAGGACGCGGGCGCGTCGAAGTGCGCCACGAGCCGATCGTGCCAGGCCTCGTGCACGCGCTCGAGCGCCTCGAAGGGCGCCGCCACGGCCCGCGTGAAGTGACGCCAGGCCTCGCGCTCGAGCGCCTCCGAGGTCTCGAGGCCCGGGTGGCGCGAGCGGTAGTCGAGGTTGACGCGCCGCCACGTCGGGCCGAAGTGGGCGAGGAAGGCCTCGCGATCGAGGGCGGCCCCGAGCGCCGCCGCCGCCTCGAGGTAGACCTCGGGCACCGCGCGCACGGGCTCCACCAGCGTGAAGCCCGCGTCGAAGAAGACCGCGCGCGGCCCCGCCGTCAACGCTCGCTCGACTTGATCAGGGCGGGCTTCGGCCGCGCCTCCTCGGCGTCGCAGTCGGCTCGCAGGACCTCGACGGCGCGCGCCAGCTGGCGGTCCTCGCCGGACGGCCACTCGCCGGGTCGCGGCCAGATCACGACGTCGGGGACCGCGCCGTTCAGCTCCATGTCCTGACCGTCGAGCAGGTACCAGCCCCGGAAGGGCATCCGGACGCGCCCGAGCCCGCCCATCAGCGAGGCGCTGCCGGTCGAGATCACGCCGCCCGCGGTCGGCACGCCCACGAGCTTGCCGCGACCGAGAGTCTTCACCGCGTGCGAGAAGATCTCGGCGTTGGAGAAGGAGTTCTGGTTGCAGAGGACGACGATCGGCTTCGTCCAGGTGGCGTAGATGCGCCGGTCCTGCGGGTAGCCTTCGCCGCCGTCGCGCGGGCGCGTGATCGCGTGCCGGGGCTGGCTCAGGCAGGTCAGGAGGTGATCGGCGATGCTGCCGCCGCCGTTCTCGCGCACGTCGATGACGAGCCCGCGCTTGCCGTGGCCGACGCGATAGAGCTCGGCGTCGAATCGCTCGAGGCTGAAGCCGGACATCGCCCGGATGTGGAGGTAGCCCAGCGTACCGTCCGAGAGTTCGGCCACGCGAGCGCGGTTGGCGCGGATCCACTCCTCGTAGAGCAAATCCTTCGCGGCGCCGTAGCTCGTCGGACGCAGACGCACCTCGCGCTCGACGCCGCCGTCCCCGCGGATCCTCAGCGCCACCTCGCGGTCGGGATCACCGGTGAGCACCGAGGCCGGATCCGTGTCCGGCGTCACCTCGCGACCGTCGACGGCGAGGACGATCTCCCCGACGGCCACCGTGGAGCGGGCGGCCGCCGCCGGGCCGCCGCGGATCACGTCGGTGACGAGCCATCCCGGTCCGGGATGCTCGGCGAAGAACCGGAGCCCCAGGTGTCCGGTGCGCTCGCGCCACTGCTCGTCGCGCGGCCGCGGCACGAAGGGACTCACGCTGAAGCCGAGGTGCGAGCCGTTCAGCTCGCCGAGCATCATGTTCCCGACCTCGGCCAGCTCGCGCGCGTCGAGACAGGACGCGGCCATCGGCCGGTACTTCAGCCGAACGGCGTCCCAGTCCTTGTTGCCCAGCCGCTCGTCGTAGAAGCCGTCGCGCATCGCCCGCCAGCCCTGGTCGAAGATGGCGGCGCTGCGTGCGCCGAGGTCGATCTCGGTGTCGGCGCGGAAGCGGTAGCTCTCGGTCTTTCCGCCCTTGAGCGCGATCGTCGTCGGCACGCCGGAGGCGGCGCCGGCCAGCGTCTTGCCGTCGGCGAGGAGATCCTGGTTCCAGAGGATCGTCGTCGTGACGAGCTCCGGTCGCTTCCCCTCGGGAAGCTCGTAGCGGTAGAGCCCGCGCTTGCCGTCGACGGTGGCGCTGAAGAGGAGCTCCGCGTCCTTGGGGCCGAATCCCGCGATACGCTCGAAGCTGTTCGGGATCCGGATCCGATTCAGGCGGTCCCGGATACCCTCGAAGTCGATGCGGACCTCGACGCCCTTCTTGGCGTCCTTGCCGGGCGCGGCGGACTTCGCGGCGTCCTCGGCCGGGGCCTCGCCGTTCTTCTCCTCGCCGTCCGCCTTCTTCGGGGCCTCGGGCTTGTCGCCGTCCTTCTTCTTCTCCCCCTTCTTCTTGTCGCGCTCGGCCATCTTCTCGAGGGCCTTCTCGAGGCGTCGGTCGCGCTCGTCCTTCTCGCTCTCGTCCCGCGCGAGGTGCACCCAGACGATGTCCCACTCGTCGCCCCAGCGGCGTCCGCCGAAGGCGAGGATCTTGCCGTCCGCCGACCAGACGGGGTTCGCATCGTTGTCGGGGTGGCAGGACAGGTTGAAGGGCTCGCGGGAGCCGTCCAGCGGCGCGATCCAGACGTCGGAGTTGAAGTCGTCGTCCGAGACCGACCAGGCGAGCCAGCGACCGTCGGGGGAGATCGCATAGTCGGGGCGCGACCAGCCCGTCAGGATCGCGCGCGACTCGCTGCCGTCCACCGCGGCCAGGACGACGTCGCCGCGTCCGCGGTCGTAGCTGAATCGGTCGGGGAGGGAGGGGACCCGGCGGAGTCCGGATTCCACGTCGGCATCGTCGGTGAGACGTTCCATCGCGAAGGTCGCGTTGCGCCAGAAGGGGAGGGTGGCCTCGCCGCGACGCACGCGCCAGACGTCGCTGCGTCCGTCGCGGTCGGCGACGACCAGCAGGGTGCCGTCGTCGAGGAAGAGCGGTCCGCGCTCCTCCTCGGCCGTGTCGGTGACCCGCACCGGTTCGCGGAGGATGGTGTCCATGACCCAGAGGTCGCCGGCGGCGGTGAAGGCGATCTCGCGTCCGTCGGGGCTGAAGGCCACGTCCTCGGCCGCCTCGAGGGTCGGCCGCAGGGTCCGCGGCGTGTCGTCGTCGGAGGCCAGGTAGAGATCGATCCGCCGCGGCCGGCCCTCGGCGAGGTCCATCCGGTAGAGATCGAAGAGGCGGCGGAACACCACGGTGCGACCGTCGGCCGAGACGGTGGGGAAGTGCACGCCGTCGCCCTCGAAGGACGTCAGGGCGCGTCGCTCGCCGCCGAGGCCGTCGACGCGGACGAGGTTGAAGGTGCCGCTCGAGGCGCTGCAGTAGACGTAGGCGTCGCTCTCCCCGACCCACTGCGGCGAGCGACAGCCGCCCTCGCCCTCGTGAAGCAGGCGGTGCTCTCCCGAGGCGCGGTCGAAGAGCCAGAGCTGGGCCTCCTGCGATCCGCGGTAACCCTTGCGCCAGGTCTGCGTCCCTTCGCGCGTGTAGAGCAGGCGGCGACCATCGGGGTGCAGCGCGGGGCGATCGCCGTAGCCGTCGAAGAGGATCCGCTCGGCGCGGTCGGGGTTCGAGAGGTCGCGCAGGGCGATGCGCTGTTCGCGGCGCCAGAAGTGGTCCCGACGCACCGAGACGAGGACGTCCCGTCCGCCCCGCGGCCAGGCCGCCAGGGAGTAGCCCTCGGTGTGGCGCGTCCGCCGCTCCGGCCGGCCTCCGGCCGTCGCGACGACCCAGATCTGGCGCGAACCGCTGCGGTCCGAGACGAAGGCCACCTCGCGTCCGTCCGGAGAGAAGACGGGCTCCCGATCGTCGGCCGGGTGCTGCGTCAGGCGACGGGCCGCGCCGCCCGCGGCGTCCGCGATCCAGACCTCGCCGCGCCAGGAGAAGGCGAGGAGCGATCCGTCGGGGGAGAGTGCCGGATCGTCGACGAGCCGGATCGGCACGGGATCGCCGGGCGCCTGCGCGGCGAGGACCGTGGCGAGGGCGAGCACGAGGCAGGCGAGAAGCGAACGGGACATCGCGGACTCCGGCGGGGGACCAACGGTTCGTGGCGAGCGCGACCGTTGTCGCCGGGATGGCCTTCCGGGTCAACCGCCGAACCGCCGCCGTCGGTCAGGACGCACGAGCGGCCGCGTGCTTTCGCCGTCGTCGCGTTCTCGAGCGCTTCGATCCGGCGCGCGAGTCCCGGGCGCGAGAGGGGACTCCGTCCGGAGACGGGCCCGGGCATGAGAAAGGGCCCGAACCGGAGACGGGTTCGGGCAAGAGAAAGGGCCCGAACCGGAGACGGGTTCGAGCATGAAAAGGGCCCCGTCCGGAGACGGGGCCCTTTGATCCATCGAATCGTCTGACGACCTGGTCAGGGCTTGGCGGGAGTCGTGCCGCCCTTGAGCTTCTCGGTGTCATCACCCGTGATGCCACCGAAGAGGTCGCGCTTGTGCTTGATGACGACTTCGATTTCTTCCTCCGGCACACTCACGGTGACCGGTGAGAATCCGCCGCCTCAGCACCCGCCGAAGCGAGCTTCGGCGATCTTCTTGCGCGAGTCCTTCTTGTAGACCAGGAACTGCGGCGAGGTCGCGTCCGGGACCCAGTCGACGTAGGTCTCGCCGGCCCGGCCGACGTACTTGACCTTGGCCGGGTCGAAGGTGACCTTGTCGCCCTCGCGCGTGTAGGTGAACTCGGCCTGGATCGGGCCGCCCCACTCGAGCGAGAAGTCGGAGTCGATGCCGACCTTCATGCGACGATCGCCGCCCTTGATGCGGACGCTCTCGCTGCCCTTCGCGGCGTAGCCCGACACGAGCCGGTACTCGCCGACCGGAACGAGCATGCCCTTGGAGGCGCCCGCGAGGTCGAAGGAGACCGCGTCGTCGTTGCCGCGCACGATGGCGGAGAGCAGCTTGCCCTTGGTCTCGAAGCCGCTCGCGAGATCGAGGCGGCCGGTCTCGCCGACGTAGGGCGTCGTGGTGACGCTCGATCCGTCGGAGCTGACCGAGAGGTTGTAGAGCTTGCCGTTCACGCTCACGATCTTCGACAGGAAGCTCGCGGCGTCACCGTTGCCGATGATCATCGCGTCGACGCCGAAATCGTCGTAGCGACCGTTGTTGTTCTGATCGATCAGCTTGATGGTCTCGCCGTCGAGGCGACCGACCATCGCGCCGCCCGCGCTCCAGCGCCAGGTGCCGGCGTTGACGAGGCGCAGCGAGTACTTGAACTCGTTGCCCTCCGTGGTCTTGGCCTTCAGCGTGACGAGCGCGGACGCGCCCTTCGCCTTGACGTCGACCTTGCCGTCGCCGTTGCTGTCGATGGCCAGCGCGGTGCCATCGATCTCCGTCGCGAAGCCCTCGCCCTCGGAGTGCGGCAGCTTGATGGCGCCGGCGACCGGGGTGAAGGTCTCGTTGGGGAGGATGATCTCCCACTTCTTGTAGCTCTTGTACTGGAGCGACGCGGAGGGGCCGGCTTCGTCCTGAGCGAAGCCACCGACCGCGAAGGCGCTCGAGGCAAGAACCACGAGAAGCGGCGTGAACCGACTTCTCATTGCGTGACTCCCTTACGAACAGTGGTGCGGACGCCCGATCGCCCGGGATCGATGGACCCCGGACCTCGAGCGCGTCTTCCCCACACTCTATCGGCACGGGGGGGCCTCGTCGCGCGAAATTCCGGTTCGCAAACATCCTTCCGGAAACGACTTCCGTCTCCGATCCGGCCGGGGGGCGCGAGCGGGGCGGCCGGATCGCCCTCCCGGGTGAAGATCCAGGCCTCCATCCCGCGGCCGGGCGCGCCGATGAGCCCTCCCGGGAGGTACCCTGCGTGTTCAAGACCATGGTCCAGCGGGCGATCTCCGATCGCATCGCCCCTCAGCGTCGGAGTCCGGAGAGCCGTCTCGGGGAGGAGCGCGCCGAGATGCGTCGTTCCCTCGAACGGGGTCTCGACGAGAAGAGCAACACCGGCGCCGGCAAGTTCCTCGGGCTCCTGGATCCGGTCTTCCGCGGACTGAGGCACGGTCTCGGGAAGATCGGGCTCTACGAGCGCCTCTCCGACCGCGCGACGCGGTTCTCGATCGTCGAACGCCGGTACTCCTTCTTCGATCTCCCGGCCGGTCTCGAGGGGCTGCGCATCCTCCAGATCTCGGATCCGCACATCGACAGCCACCCGGGCTTCGCGGAGCGGCTCGCCTCGGCGGTGGGGAAGGTCGAGGCCGACCTCGTCGTCCTCACCGGCGACTACCGGTTCGAGGTCGCCGGGCGTCCCGACCGGGCGCTCGCCGGCATGCGTCGCGTCCTCGACGCCGTCGAGCCGCGTCTCGGGACCTTCGCGGTCCTCGGCAACCACGACTCGCTCGCGATGGTGGAGCCCCTCGAGAGCCTCGGCGCGAAGGTCCTCCTCAACGAGGGGCACGAGATCGAGGTGGGCGGGGCGCTGCTCTGGGTGGGCGGCTGCGACGATCCGATCTACTACCGCACGCACGACGTCGCGGCGGCCATGAAGGGAGCGCCCTCGATCGCGTTCCGGCTCTTCCTCTCGCACGCGCCCGACGTCGCGGAGGAGGCGGCGGGGCACGAGGTGGATCTCTTCCTCTGCGGCCACACGCACGGGGGCCAGGTCAATCTCGCTCCGGGCTTCACTCTCGTCTCGAACTCTCGCTGTCCGCGCGATCGCGTGCGCGGGGAGTGGCGCGTCGGCGCCATGACCGGCTACACGTCCTCGGGCGTCGGTTTCAGCGGCATCCCGCTGCGCACCTTCAGCCGCTCCGAGATCGTCCTCCACGTCCTCGAATCGCTGAGCTGAGCGCCGCGGGCGTTCACCGGATCCCGCGCGCGATCGCCGTGATCGCCGCCGGACCCACGCCGCAGCAGCCGCCGATGATCCGCGCGCCGGCCTCGCGCCAGGCCCGCGCGCCGTCCCGGAAGTCGAAGTCGCGCGCCTCGCGCGACCAGGCCCCGTCGGCGTCCCGCGCGCCGGAGTTGGGGTAGGCGACGAGCGGCAGGGCCGTGCCCCGGCGGAGCTCCCGCAGGGCCGGGGCGACCCGCCCGGGCGCCACGCAGTTCACGCCGATCGCGACCAGCCCGCGCGCGCCGTCCAGCGCGCGCGCCGCCGTCTCGAGGTCCGTGCCGTCGGGCAGGCGTCCGCGGTCGTCGAGGGTGAAGGAGAGCCAGGCCTCCCGACCCGGGTCGGCGGCCAGGGCGCGCAGGGCCGCGCGCGCCTCGTCCAGCCGGGGGAAGGTCTCGAAGGCCACCGTCCGCAGATCCGGCGCGCGCGCCAGTCGCGCGGCGTGGAAGGCCTCGAGCTCGCGGCCGGCGAGCGCGTAGTCGCCGCGATACTCGGAACCGTCCGCGCGGACGACGCCCCAGGGGCCGAGCGAGAGCGCGACCACCGGCGGCGTCTCGCGCTCGCGCGCGGCCGTCCGGGCGGCGGCGACGGCGGCGCGCCACGCGGCGGCGATCCCGGCCTCGTCCCGGCCCTCCCGCGCGAGTCCCTCGTCGGTCATCTGGTAGGTCGCCGTCTCGAGGACGTCCACGCCCGCCGCCGCCCAGGTCCGGTGGATCTCCTCGAGGAGTCCGGGCGCCTCGTCCGCGGCGCGCGCCGACCAGAGCGGGCCGTCGAGCGAGAAGCCCCGCGCGGCGAGCGCCGAGGCCAGGCCGCCGTCGAGGAGCAGCGCGCGCGCGCCCTCGAGCGCGCGGGAGAGGGGGGCGGGGGCGTCGATTGTCGGGGCTCCGGGCGGCTGGTAATGTCCCCGGCTCGCGCGGGGGGAGGATCGACCGCGCGACCCTACCCGCCCGCGCGGACCCGAGGACAGGGGAATCGACGTGACCGACCACGGAAAGCGCATCGCGCCCGCGCGCCGGATCGCCGGCATCAAGTACGCCGTCCGCGACATCCTCGTCGTCGCCGAGGAGGCGCGCCGCGCCGGTCGGGAGATGATCTATCTCAACATCGGCGACCCGAACGTCTTCGACTACGAGACCCCGGCGGTGGCGATCGACGCGATCGCGTCCGCGCTCCACCGCAACCGGAACGGCTACGCGCCGAGCGACGGCGCGGCGCCCGCCCTCGAGGCGATCCGGGCCGAGTACGAGCGGCGCGGGATCGAGGGGATCCGCCACGTCTTCGTCTCGAACGGCTGCAGCGAGGGCATCGAGATCGCGCTGACGGCGCTCTGCAACCCGGGCGAGAACATCCTCACCCCCTCGCCGGGCTATCCGCTCTACACCGCGCTCGTGGCCAAGCTCGGCCTGCGCGAGAATCCCTACTTCCTCGACGAGTCGAACGGCTGGCAGCCGGACCTCGAGGATCTCGAGCGACGCATCGACGCGGACACCCGGGCGGTGGTCTGCATCAATCCGAACAACCCGACGGGCAGCGTCGCCGACCGGGCGACCCTCGAGGGTCTGGTCGACATCTGCCGCCGCCACGGGCTCCTCCTCATCGCGGACGAGATCTACGGCGAGCTGACGCTCGACGGGGCCGAGTTCGTGCCGATGGCGAGCCTCGCGGACGACGTCTCGATCCTGAGCTTCGACGGACTCAGCAAGGCCTACCTCGGTCCCGGGCTTCGGATCGGCTGGGGCGTCCTCTCGGGTCCCGAGGAGGCGACGCGGGACTACGTCGGCGCGATGGCGCAGCTCGAGCGCGCCCGCCTGTCCTCGAACCACCCCGAGCAGTACGCGATCCCGGCCGTGCTCGCCGACAAGAGCCACCTGCCGGCGCTGCGCCGGAAGATCGCGGAGCGCCGCGACCTCACGGTCCGGCGGCTGAACGCCATGCCGGGCGTGAGTTGCGTCGCCCCCAAGGGCGCCTTCTACGCCTTCCCGCGCCTCGAGATCGACCCGGCGGGGGAGGAGGCCTTCATCCACGACCTCGTCCGCCAGACCGGCGTCGTCGTCGTCCACGGCGGGGGATTCGGGCAGCGGCCGGGGACCGCGCATTTCCGGGTGGTCTACCTCCCGCCGGAGGACCTCCTCGAGACGGCCTACGACCGGATCGAGGCCTTCCTGGCCGCCCGGCTGGGCTGAAGGGGTCCCGCCCGGGCCGTCCGGGGCGGGAATTCCGGGACCCACGGGTCCGTCCGGGCCGTCCCCCTCGTCTTCTACCTTGCCCTGCTCGGAGCCGCGGTGGTCCGAGCGGCGACAGGAGGACGGCCCCATGGCCAAGAACGCATCCAAGAGCGCGGCGTTGCCGCCGAAGCCGTCGGACGACGGCAAGCGCCGTCAGGCGCTCGACCTCACTCTCCAGCAGATCGAGAAGCAGTTCGGCAAGGGCGCGATCATGCGCCTCGGCGAGGAGCAGCTCGAGCGGATCCAGTGCATCTCGACGGGCTGTCTCTCGCTCGACCTCGCCCTCGGCGGCGGCGTGCCGCGCGGACGCATCATCGAGATCTACGGCCCGGAGAGCTCCGGAAAGACGACGCTGACGCTCCACGTCGTGGCGAACGCCCAGAAGGAGGGCGGCATCTGCGCCTTCGTGGACGCCGAGCACGCCCTCGACCCCCAGTACGCGAAGAAGCTCGGGGTGAACTTCGAGGACCTCCTCGTCAGCCAGCCCGACACCGGTGAGCAGGCGCTCGAGATCGTCGAGCTGCTCGTGCGCAGCAACGCGGTGGACGTCGTGGTCGTCGACTCGGTCGCGGCGCTCGTGCCCCGGGCGGAGATCGAGGGCGAGATGGGCGACAGCCACGTCGGCCTGCAGGCGCGCCTGATGTCGCAGGCGCTCCGGAAGCTGACCGGCATCATCTCCAAGACGAAGACCTCCGTGGTCTTCATCAACCAGATCCGCGAGAAGGTCGGCGTGATGTTCGGCAGCCCGGAGACCACCGCCGGCGGCCGGGCCCTCAAGTTCTACGCCTCCCAGCGCCTCGACATCCGCCGCATCGGACGCATCAGCGATCGCGATCAGGTCGTCGGAAACCGGACCAAGGTCTCGGTGGCCAAGAACAAGATCGCGCCTCCCTTCCGCGTCGTCGAGTTCGACATCATGTTCAACGAGGGCATCTCGACCCTCGGCGACCTTCTCGACAAGGGCGTGGACGAGAAGCTCGTCGACAAGTCGGGCTCCTGGTACTGCTACGGCGAGACCCGGATCGGACAGGGCCGCGAGCGGGCGAAGGACTTCCTCCGGGAGAACCCGGAGATCGCCGACGCGATCCGCGAGAGCCTCCTCGACAAGCTCGATCCGCGCCGTCAGGAGACCGCCGCGCCCGAGGCCGCGGTCGCGGAGGCGGCCAAGGCCGGCGCCTGATACGGCGGCGCCGCAAGGCGGGGCGCGGGGGGCGTCGCCGGGGCCGATCGGGGCCCGGCGACGCCCCTCGTCGCTTCAAGTGGTGACCCCGCAGGGACTTCCGCGCGAAATCCGTATCGGGGAAAGCGCCTCGGCTGTCCCGTTGTGAGTCCGCGGGCCCCTGCATAGAATCGGCTCCTTCGCGTCAGGTCTCGGTGGGGAGCCGGTAAGGCCTTGGGCGCGGGTGAGTTGGGACGCGAATTGACGCGACCCCGTGACATTCAGGAGGCGGGACGATGGCGGTTCCGAAGCGACGTACCTCGAAGGCCCGGAAGCGCATTCGCCGCTCCCACCACAACATCAGCCCGCTCGCGATGATCCGCTGCGGCAACTGCAACCAGGCGGTCCTCCCGCACCGCGTCTGCGGCAACTGCGGTTTCTACCGCGGTCGCAACGTCCTCCACCTCGACCTGACGGCCTGAGGCGACGTCCGCCATGCGGATCGCACTCGACGCCATGGGGGGTGATCACGCCCCCGCCGAGGTCGTTCAGGGCGCGCTCCGCGCGCTGAAGGACGAGCCGGACGCCACGGTGATCCTCGTCGGTCGCGAGGACGCGATCCGCAAGGAGCTCGAGGGCGCCCCGGACTTCGGCGACCGTCTCGCGATCGTCCACGCGGAAGACGTGGTGGACTGTCACGAGAGTCCCGTCGAGGCGCTCCGCAAGAAGAAGGACAACAGCATCGTCAAGGCCATCGGCCTCGTGGCGATGGGGAAGGCGGACGCCTTCGTCAGCGCCGGCAACACCGGCGCCGTCGTCGGGGCGTCCCAGTTCGTCCTCAAGCTCGTCCCGGGAATCCGGCGCGCCGGCATCGCCGTCGCGCTCGGCACCCGGGACAACAAGACGGTCGTCATCGACGTGGGCGCGAACGTCCACTGCAAGCCGGTGCATCTCCTGCACTACGGCGTCATGGCGTCCATCTACGCCGAGAAGATCCTCGGCATCGAGAACCCCCGCGTCGCGCTCCTCAACATCGGTGAGGAGGAGGCGAAGGGAAACCCGCTCGTCAAGGAGACGCGCGATCTCTTCGCGACCGCGCCCTTCAACTACACCGGGATGGCGGAAGGCAACCACGTCTTCGCGCACAAGGCGGACGTGATCGTCTGCGAGGGTTTCGTCGGCAACGTCATGCTGAAGGTCAGCGAGGGACTCGCCGAGGTCATGCACCGCGAGTTCGAGAGCGTCTTCGGCGGCTACGTCCGCGCGAACCAGGACCCCGAGCTCGAGAAGACGATCGGGCGCTTCCGGCGGAACACCGACTACGCCGAGGAGGGCGCGGCGCCGCTGCTCGGCGTCAACGGCAACGTCCTGATCTGTCACGGGCGGTCCGACCGCCGCGCGATCGGAAACGCGGTGAAGACCGCGGCCCGCTTCGTGCGCGCCGGTGTCGTCGATCGCATCGCCGCCGGCGTCTCCACGACGCAATCGAGCGAATCCTGATTCCGTCCGAAGGGGAAGTGCGATGAACGAGCTGCGCGAGGTCGGGATCATCGGGACCGGCCACTACGTCCCCGAGCGCTCGATGACGAACCACGACTTCGAGAAGTTCCTCGAGACCTCGGACGAGTGGATCACTCAGCGCACCGGCATCCGCGCCCGCCGCATCGCGGCCGACGATCAGGCCTGCTCCGACCTCTGCGTGATCGCGGCCGAACGCGCCCTCGACGACGCCGGGATCGACGCCTCCGAGATCGATCTGATCATCGTGGCCACGGTGACGCCCGACTACCTCCTCCCGAACACCGCCTGCTTCGTCCAGAACCGCATCGGCGCGGTGAACGCGGGCGGGTGGGACATCGCCAACGCGTGCACGGGCTTCCTCTCCGCGATGATGTCGGCCCGCGGCCTGATCGCCTCCGGCAACATCCGCACCGCGCTCGTGATCGGCGCCGAGAAGCTCTCCAGCATCCTCAACTGGCAGGACCGGACCTCGGCGATCCTCTTCGGCGACGGGGCGGGCGCGATGATCCTGCGCGCCGACGCGCCGGACGGGCGGATCCTCTTCACCGACTCGGGCCTGGACGGTGCGCAGTGGGACGTGATCCAGCGCCCGGCCGGCGGCAGCCGCGAGCCGCTGACGCACGAGATCATCGAGGAACGCCGCCACCTGATGAGCATCCGCGGCAACGAGGTGTTCAAGTTCGCCGTCCGCAAGTTCCGGACCCTGATCAAGGGATCGCTCGAGCAGACGGGACACGGCATCGACGACCTCACGCTCGTCGTGCCGCACCAGGTGAACCAGCGGATCATCGAGGCGGCCATCGACGCCCTCGCGATCGATCTCGATCGCGTCTACGTCAACCTCGACCGCTTCGGCAACACCTCGGCCGCCAGCGTTCCGATCGCCTTCGACGAGGTGAAGCGCGCGGGCCGGCTGAACAAGGGCGACCTCATCAGCATGGTCGCCTTCGGCTCGGGCCTCGCCTGGGGCTCCGCCCTCGTCCGCTGGTAGGCACCGCCGCCCGGACCTTCCCCCGAACCCCGCGAGGACGGCATCGATGAGCGCGACCGCTCTGCTCTTTCCCGGTCAGGGAGCCCAGAAGGTCGGCATGGGGGGCGACTTCGTCGCTCGTCACGCCGCCGCGCGCGAGCTCTTCGCGCGCGCCGACGAGGTCCTCGGCCGCGACCTGAGTCGCGTCTGCCTCGAGGGGCCCGAGGACGAGCTGACCCTCACCCGGAACTGCCAGCCGGGGATCTACCTCACCGGGGCGGCGATCGTCGCGGTGATGGAGGCCGAGGGCAAGCTGGACCGTGATCGCATCGCGGCGACGGCCGGCCTCTCGCTCGGCGAGTACACCGCGCTGTGGTACGCCGGCGCCTTCGACTTCGAGGACGGTCTCCGCCTCGTCGAGCGACGCGGCGCCTACATGCAGGACGCCTCGGACGATCCGCCGAGCGGCATGGTCTCGCTCCTCGGCGCCGATCTCGCGCAGGCCGAGGCGGTCGCGGACGCGGCGGCGCAGGGCGAGGTCCTCTCGGTCGCGAACCTGCTCTCGCCGGGTCAGATCGTCCTCTCCGGCACGCTCGCGGCGGTCGAGCGCGCGGTGGGCGTCGCGAAGGAGATGGGCATCCGTCGCGCGATCCCGCTCAAGGTCGCCGGCGCGTTCCACTCGGCGCTGATGGAGCCGGCCGCCCGGCGCCTCGCGGCCGACCTCGCCGAGATCGACATCCGCGACCCCCGGATCCCCGTCGCCGGCAACGTCGGCGGCGAGCTGATGCGCGACGCGGCGACGATCCGTCGCTGCCTCGAGGCGCAGGTGACGAGCCCGGTGCAGTGGGAGGGCGCGATGCGCGCTCTCGTCGCCGCGGGCATCGGCCACGTGCTCGAGCCCGGTCCGGGCAAGGTCCTGACCGGCCTCATGAAGAAGATCGCCCCCGAGGTGACGAGCGGTAACGTCGACGTCGTCGCCGACCTCGAGGCCCTCTGAGAACCCCCGCGCGACGCGGTCGCCCGGCATCGAACCCGCGACGAGGAGACGCGAGATGAAGCTCGGACTCGAAGGAAAGGTCGCCGTCGTCACCGGCGCGAGCCGCGGCATCGGTCGTGCGATCGCCCTGGCGCTGGCCGAGGAAGGTTGCGCCGTCGCCTGCGTGGCGACGAGCGAGGGCGGCGTGGCCGAGACGGTCTCGATGGCGGCGGAGAAGGGCGTCGACGCCCGGGGCTACGGCTGCGACGTCTCGAACTTCGAGGCGGCGCAGGAGCTCGGCAAGACCATCGCCGCCGACTTCGGCGGGGTCGACATCCTCGTGAACAACGCCGGCGTGACCCGCGACGGTCTCTTCATGCGCATGAGCGAGGAGAACTGGGACCGCGTCCTGGACGTCAACCTGAAGGGGGCGTTCAACGTGACCCGGGCGCTCACGCGACCGCTCATGAAGAGCGAGGCGGGGCGCGTGATCAACATCGCCAGCGTCGTGGGCCTCCAGGGGAACGCCGGGCAGGCGAACTACGCCGCGAGCAAGGGCGGCCTGATCGCGATGACGAAGGCGCTCGCCAAGGAGCTCGCCTCGCGGTCGGTCTGCGTCAACGCGGTCGCCCCCGGATTCATCGAGACGGACATGACCTCGGGCTTCGAGGGCGACATGCGGGAGGGGATGCGCCAGGCGATCCCGCTCCAGCGCTTCGGCGCCGCCGAGGACATCGCGAACGCCGTCTGCTTCCTCGCCGGTCGCAGCGGCGGCTACGTCACGGGACAGACCCTGGTGGTCGACGGCGGGATGGCGATATAAGACTCCCTCCGCCATGAGTTTGCGGTAGGATTCGGCGTCCCGATTTCGGCGGCGCCAGATTGAAGGGCCGGGCCCTTCGTGGTATCACCGTTTGCTCGTTCGGGGCCGTCATCGCGGTCCCGTACACGCGCCGTCGCCGAGAGATCGACGGGCTGGCGAACGGGTCGTATTGAAGAGGAAGAGACATGGCCGGGAATTCCGAGGTTGCCGATAAGGTCATCGAGATCGTGTGCGACAAGCTGAGCACCAGCCCTGATCGCGTCACGATGGAGACCTCGTTCGTCAACGACCTGAGCGCCGACTCGCTGGACACCGTCGAGTTCGTCATGGAGCTCGAGGAGCAGTTCGACATCAACATCCCCGAGGACGACGCGGAGAAGATCCAGACCGTCGGGGACGCCGTGGCCTACATCGAAAAGGCCATCGCGGCGAAGTGATCGCGGGCTGAGGCCCCGGTTGCCGTCGCGTGCACTCCTCGCGAGTGCGCCGTGAGATTCAGGCCGTGGGCCCGGGAAACGTGGCTCACGGCCTCATTACGTTCAGGACGGAACGGAACGGACGAACATGGTTGCAAGACGACGTGTGGTCATCACCGGCCTGGGGGCCGTCAGCCCTCTCGGACTCAACGCCGCCGACACCTGGGAAGGTCTGCTCGCCGGCCGCAGCGGCGTGCGGACGATCGACCGGTTCGACGTCTCCGACTACCCGGCCCGGATCGCGGGCCAGGTGCCCGAGTTCGACGCCGCCTCGCTGATGGACGGCGCGGCCGCCCGCAAGCTCGATCGCTTCGTGGTCTTCGGGATGATCGCGGCCCACGAGGCGATGCGCGACGCGGGCCTCGCGGACGGCGTCGACGAGTCGATCGCCCCCCGCGCCTCGGTGATCACCGGCTCGGGCATCGGCGGTCTCGAGGAGATCGAGGACCAGCACAAGAAGCTCCTCGAGAAGGGGCCGCGGCGGGTCTCGCCCTTCCTCATTCCCAAGCTCATGCTCAACGCGCTCTCCGGTCAGGTCTCGATGACCTTCAACCTGAAGGGCGCGAACTTCGCGACCGCCTCGGCCTGCGCCTCGGCCGGGCACGCGATCGCGCTCGCGCTCCGTTCGATCCAGTACGGCGAGTCCGACCTCGTCGTCACCGGCGGCTCCGAGGCGGCGATCACGACCCTCGGCATGAGCGGTTTCGGTTCGCTCCGGGCGCTCTCGACGCGCAACGACGATCCGCAGGCCGCGAGCCGTCCCTTCGACAAGGATCGGGACGGCTTCGTCATGGGTGAGGGCGCCGGCATCCTCGTCGTCGAGGAACTCGAGCACGCGAAGGCCCGCGGCGCGAAGATCTACGCCGAGCTCGTCGGCGCCGGCATGACCGCGGACGCCTTCCACATCACCCAGCCGGCGGCGGGCGCCGAGGGCGCGCAGCGCAGCATGCGGGCGGCGATGGCCGACGGCGGTCTGAACGCCGAGGACATCTCCTACATCAACGCGCACGGCACCTCGACGCCGATCAACGATCCGAACGAGAGCCAGGCGATCGAGGCGGTCCTCGGCGACCATGCCCGCCGGATCGCGGTCTCGAGCACGAAGAGCATGACGGGTCACCTCCTCGGCGGTTCGGCCGCGGTCGAGGCGCTTGTCTGCGCGCTCTCGATCGAGCGCGGCATCGTGCATCAGACGCTCAACCACGAGACGCCCGGCGAGGGCTGCAACCTCGACTACGTGAAGGGCGCCGCGCGCGACCTCCAGGTCGAGGCCGCGCTCTCCAACTCGCTCGGCTTCGGCGGCCACAACCTGACGCTGGCCTTCCGCAAGTTCCGGGGCTGATCCGGTGAGCGAGGAGCCGAACTGGGACGAGCTCGGGCGCGAGCTGGAGCGACGGGGCCAGGGGCACCTCCTCGCCGGCCTGGACGCGCTCGACGCGGCGCGCCGTCGCTCCTTCGCGGCGGAGCTCGCGGCGCTCGACTGGGACCTGCTCGACGAGCTGAAGGCGCTCACGGGCGCCTCGGCGGGCGGCGCCGCGGCGGCGCTCGCGCCCGCGCCGCGGATCGAAGTTGGGGTCGACCCCGCCGGAGACGCCGCGGCCCGCGAGCGGGGCGAGGCCCTGCTCCGAGAGGGCCGGGTCGCCGCGTTCACCGTCGCGGGCGGCCAGGGTTCGCGTCTCGGCTTCGAGGGACCGAAGGGTCTCTTCGCGGCGACGCCGATCACGGGGAAGTCGCTCTTCCGCGTCTTCGCGGAGAAGGTGGCGGCGGTCGGGCGCCGCTACGGTCGGCCGCTGCCCTGGTTCCTGATGACCAGCGAGGCGAACGACGCCGAGACGCGCGCGGCCTTCCGCGAGGCCGACTGGTTCGGTCTCGATCCCGATCAGGTGCACTTCTTCGCCCAGGACATGCTGCCGGCGCTCGACGAGGAGGGACGCATCCTTCTCGCCGGTCCGGGGGAGCTGTTCCGCAGCCCGAACGGCCACGGAGGCTCGCTCCTGGCGCTCGCGCGCAGCGGCGCGCTCGCGCGCATGGAGGCGGCGGGGATCGACGAGATCTTCTACTTCCAGGTCGACAACCCCCTGGTCGTCGTCGCCGATCCGATCTTCCTCGGCTATCACGCCGCCCGCGGGGCGGAGATGTCGACCAAGGTCGTGCCGAAGCGCGACTGGAGCGAGAAGGTCGGCGTCGTCGGGCTCATCGACGGCCGCTACGGCGTGATCGAGTACTCGGATCTCGGCGAGGACGAGCTCCGGGCGCGCGACGAGAGCGGAGGCCTGCGCTTCTCGGCCGGGAACATCGCGGTCCACGCGCTGCGACGCGACTTCGTCGCCTCGCTGACCGCGGAGGGGCTCGACCTGCCGTACCACGTCGCCCGCAAGCGGATCCCGGCCTGGCATCCCGCGGAGGGCGAGGTCCGCGAGGTCACCGGCTTCAAGTTCGAGACCTTCGTCTTCGACGCCCTGGCGCGGTGCGAGAACTCGGTCGTCCTCTCCGTCGATCGTCGCCGCGAGTTCGCGCCGATCAAGAACGCGGAGGGCGAGGATTCGCCCGCTTCGTCGCGTCGCGCCCAGTCGCAGCTCTTCGCGGACTGGCTCGAGGCCCGCGGAGTCGCCGTTCCGCGCGACGCCGAGGGCGCGCCCCGTCACGAGATCGAGATCTCGCCGCTCCGCGCGCTCGAGGCGGCGGATCTCTCCGACGAGGATCTCGCCGCGATCGATCCCTCGGGTCCGATCCTGATCTGAAGGTCTCCGGAGCCTCACGCCCCGGCGACCTGATACACTCGCGGCGGTCGCGGGCGCGGAGGGCGCGCACCGCGGCGGCGACCCCCGATGAGGGGAGGGGTGCGATGAAGATCGCGGTCTTGATGGGCGGGCCTTCGCTCGAGCGTTCGATCTCTCTGCTGACCGGAGCCGAGGTGCTGCGCGACCTCGTCGCGCGGGGCCGGCGGGCGTTCCCGGTCGTGCTCGACGCCGGCGCCGAGCTGCGCGTCGGCCGCACGCCGGCCGACGAGGTCGAGCTCGAACGTCTGCTGCGCGCCCCGGAACTCCCCGACGACTCGCCCTTCCTGCTCTCGCGCGGCTCGCTCCTCGAGGGAACGCGCCTCCTCGCCGACCTCGGCACCGACGTCGTCTTCGTGGCGCTGCACGGCTCGCCCGGAGAGGACGGCAGCCTGCAGGCCTGGCTCGAGTGGGCGGGCCTGCCGCACACGAGCTCCGGACCGCGCGCGAGTCTCCTCGCCCTCGACAAGGTCGCCTTCAAGTCGCTCGCGGACCACGCGGGCATCCCGACGCCCGAGTGGACCCTGCTCACCGCGGACGAGGTGCGTCGCGATGCGGCCGCGGCGGCCCGTCGGGCGGCGGCCCGGACGGGGTACCCGGCCGTCGTGAAGGCCTGCGACCAGGGATCGAGCTACGGCGTGCACATGGTCCGCGACGCCGCGGAGGCGGAGGCGGCGCTCGTCTCCTGCGCGGCGATGGCTCCGCTGGCGCTCCAGGAGGCCTTCGTCGCGGGGACCGAGCTGACCTGCGCGGTCCTCGGGACCGCGGACGAGGAGACGCCCGAGGCGTGGCCGGTGGTCGAGATCGTCCCGCGCCGCGAGAGCTGGTTCGACTTCGAGTCCAAGTACGCCGACGGAGGCGCGGACGAGATCGTTCCCGCGCGCATCCCGGCCGACGTCGCGCGCGAGATGCAGGAACTCGCGGTCCGGGTCCACCGACTCCTCGGCTGCCACGGCATCTCCCGCACCGACGCGATCCTGGGGCCGGAGGGGCTCCGCGTCCTCGAGACCAACACCATCCCCGGCCTCACCCGGGCGTCGCTCGCGCCGAAGGCCGCGGCGGCCGCCGGGATCGGCTTCTCGGGCCTGATCGACCGGCTCATCGCGGGAGCGCTGCACCGCGGTCGACCCTGGCACCGCGACGAGGGCGAACGGGCCGCGCATGCCTGATCGGACGGAGGCACTGGCCCGACTCGCGGTCACCCCGGACCGCGGACCCGGCGATGACGCGCGTCTCGTCGCGGAGACCGAGGCGGCGCTCCTCGCCGGGGCGACGGGGATCGTCTTCCGCGAGAAGAGCCTGGACGACCCGGCCTTCGTCCGGCGCGCGACCGCGCTCCGCTCGGTCGCGGCGGCGCGGGGCGCCTGGTTCATCCTCAACGAGCGCCTCGAGGCGGCGGACGCGCTGCGGCCGGACGCGTTCTGGGCGACCTTCCGGTCCCCGGACCTCGGCGCCCTGCGCGCGCGTCTCGGCGAGGCGATCCCGATCGGGCGTTCGGTGCACGGGGTCGAGGAGGGGCTCGGCCGCGCCCGGGAGGGCTACGACTTCCTCGTGCTGGGCCCGGTGCGGGCGACGCCCTCGAAGGAAGGGCTCGTCTCTCCGCTGGGTTGGGAGGCGGTAGGCGAACTCTCGCGCGCCGTCGACGTTCCGGTCGTGGCGATCGGAGGTTCTCTTGCCCGAGGACGCCGAGCGCGCGCGGGGCGCGGGGGCGATCGGCGTGGCCTCGATCCGCGCCTGGTATCCCGGCGCGCGGCCCGTGGGATCGCGAGGACGAGGCGAGGAGGACCACCATGAAGGCCCGTGAGATCGGCACCCTGCAGCGGTGGATCAAGCGCGTGTGCTACACGGCCGCGCTGCTCGGCGCGCTCTTCCTCGTGTGGCGCTACGACCTCGAGTCGATCCCCTCGAACTTCCCGCACCTCTCGCCGCAGCGGATGCCGCCCGGCGCGCGGGTCGTGACGATGGACCTGCACGATGACACCGTGCTCGGCGTCGGGAGCGTCGTCATCTACCGGGCGCCCGCCGGAGGCGATGCCCTCTGCTACGGCGAGATCGCCGGGCTTCCCGGCGAGGCCCTCGAGGTCAGCGTGGACGAGGGTGAGCTGGGCGTCCTCGTCGTCGGCGGGCGTCGCGAGACCCTCGAGCTGCCGCCGGGACAGAAGCTCGCCTCGGGCGTCATTCCCGAGGGGCACTACCTCATCCTGCACGGCGACCGGATCATCGCGGGGGGCAGCGCCTTCCCCGACAGCCGACGCCTCGGGCTGATCCCCCGGTCCTCGATCGCCAAGAAGATCGTCGTCCCGCTCGAGTTCTTCTGATCCGACCCGGGGCCCGGCGAGGCGGGCGGGCGCCGTGGTATGGTCGTCGCCATGAGCGGTTCCTTCGACGAGTACGACCTGCTGAGACGTCTCGCCTCCTTCGGGCTCGGTGACGCGGGGCTCGAGGTCCCCAACGGCGACGACGCCGCGGTGGCGGCGTGGAATGCGGGCGACCGCCTCGTCGTCGCGCTCGACACCGTCGTCGACGGCGTCCACGCCTCCGGAGCCTTCGCGGTGGAGGAGCTGGCGCGCAAGGTCGTCCGGGCGAACGTCTCGGATCTCGCGGCGATGGGAGCCGAGCCGCGCTTGTTCCTGCTCGGTCTCGGCCTGCCGCGGGGTGGGGCGGAGGTGGCGGATCGGGTGATGGAGATCGTCGCCGCGGAGTGCCGCGCCTTCGGGATGGCGCTCGCCGGCGGCGACACCGTCGTCGGTCCCGGCCCCCTGACGCTTTCCGGCACCGTGATCGGGGCCGCGCGCGGTCCGGTGTTCCGGCGCTCCGGTGCCGCGCCCGGCGATCTCCTCTGCGCGACCGGCGCCTTCGGCGGCTCCATCCTCGGCCGTCACGCCGCCTTCACGCCGCGCCTCGAGGAGTCTCGTGAGCTCGCCCGGCTCGGACCGCCCACGGCGGCGACCGACGTCAGCGACGGCCTCGCGCGGGACACCGACAATCTCGCCCGCGCCTCCGGCGTCGGGGCGGTGCTCGAGTCGGCCGCGATCCCGATCCACGCGGACGCACGCCATCACGCCGCGCGCAGCGGCCGCGATCCCCTCGACCACGCGCTCCACGACGGGGAGGACTTCGAACTCCTCTTCACCTGGCCCGCCGCGAATCGAGAATCCCTGGAGAACGGATGGAAGGCGCCGGCCCCGGTTCGCGTCCTAGGACGGATGATCGAGGAGCCGGGTCTCTTCCTGGAGCACGCGGGACGCCGCGAGCGCCTGGACGCCGGCGGCTACCGCCATCGGAGCTGACATGAGGTCACCGATCGTCTTCGTCGTTCTCGGCCTGGTCCTCGCCGTCCTGGCTCCGTCCCTGTCCGCCCAGGCGGCGCCTCCGACCGGACCGCCGGCCACGTGCAGGGTCGCCTCCTGAGCGCCTTCGGCATGGGGCCGGTCTCCGGTGCGCGCATCGAGCTCACCCTGCCGCGCGGTGATCGCCGCGCGCTCGCGGCGGAGACCCAGAGCGATCCGCAGGGTCGCTTCTCGATCGCGTCCGGGCATCTCCCGCGCGGAGCGCGGCTGACGATCAAGGCCGCCGGCTTCGCGCCGCGCGTCCTTGCGCTCCGCGAAACCCCCTTCGGCGCGGGACTCCTGCTCGGAGACCTCATCCTCGACCAGGGCGCGAAGCTGACGGTCCGGCTGGCCGAGGGGCTTCCCGCCGGCTTCGAGCCGGGCGCGGCGTCGGTGCTGCTCTACCGGCTCGAGGACGAGGACGACGAGGTTGACCTCGACCTGCCTCCCCTCGCGGATGCGCGCTTCGGCAAGCCGGGGACCGCGATCTTGCCGCAGGTGCCGCCCGGCCCCTGCGCGCTCGTGATCGGCGACGGCTTCAGCCGGGTCGCGCCGCGGGTCGTCTTCTGGCGGATGGGACGAGCCGACGCGGTGCTGCCTCCGATCCGGCTCGAGGAGGGGCGCAAGCTACAGCTCCGGGCGCGCAGCACCGCCGCCGGTCCGGTGATCGCCGACCTCCGGCTTCCCGGCGGCGCCTGGAGACCGGAGGGCGGACGCGAGATCGCGCTCCGCCGGAGCGCCCGCGCACGCGGACTCGGCGGCGGCCTCCACGAGCTCGTCGTCGAACACGTCGTGCCCGGGATCGTCGACGCGCGCTTCGAGAGCCGCGGTCAGAGCGCCCGCGTCGAGGCCGTGCCGGGGTACGATTTCCGCGAGGTCGCGCTCGTCGACGACCTCGTCCTGCGCGGCCGGGTGGTGGCCGAGGGGACGCGGCGCCGGATCGAGGGCGCGGTCGTCCGCGTCGGCTCGCGAGACGTCGTCAGCGACGACGAGGGCCGCTTCACGCTCGGCATCCCCGTCGACGCGCCGCCGCTGGAGATCGTCGCCGACGGACACGCGCGGCTCGAAGGCGAGGTGCTCCTCGCCGAGGCCCTGGGCTCGTCGCGCATCCGGGAGTTCACGCTCGTCCGCGCCGCGGCGCTCGTGGGGTCGATCCGCGACGGACGGGACGAACCGAAGGGAGGGGCCCACGTCGCCGTCGAGGACCCTCCGAACCGTGCGTACGGACTGCGCGTCATCGCGCGGAGCGACGCGAGCGGCGCCTTCCGGGCGCCCGCCGTCCTCGAGGAGGGTTCGGTGCGCCTCTTCGCGCTCACGTCCGACGAGGATCGCGGCGTCGGCGAGAGCGAGCGCGTCACCGCGGGGGCGCACAACGAGGCGATCCTGTCCTGCCGTCCCGGGGCGCGAGGCAAGGGTAGGATCGACGACTTCCGGGGCCGACCGATCGCCGGCATCGACGTCTTCATCGTGGACGTCAAGCTCGGCTACGCGGCCCTCTACGATCCCGGACTCGCGACCCGCCGCGCCGCGCCCGTGGTGGCGCACGTGCTGACCGATCGCGAGGGCGTCTATCGATTCGACGGGCTGCCGCCCGGCCGCTATCGGGTGATGACGCGGGCGCGCGACCGCGCTCCCTTCCTCTCGGAGGCCTTCTCCCTCGGGGAGGGGGAGAACTTCGGCAACCTGATCTGGCGCCTTCCCGAGTCCTTCGCCGCCCCGATGACGATTCCGGCCGACCGCGCGGTCCGACTCGTTCCGGACGATCCGGAGCTCCCGGAGATCCACGTCGCGAGATACGGGGAATCGCCTCCTCCGGATCTCGTGGAGTATCCGCCCGGGGCCTGGACCGCGACTCCGCTCCACTTCGGGGACGAGCCGCCGACCACCACCGAGGAGCCCGGCGCCTGGCCGGGCGAGGGGCGGGAGGGGGCGCGTCGCTTCCGCTTGCCCGGCGAGCCGGCGGTCACCTTCGACGCCTACCCGCGACACCGGCTCGAGGGGCGGATCCTCCTCGGCGGCGACGCGCCCGACCGGCGACCGCTCACGGCCCTCCTGGTTCCCGTCGGCGCTCCGGCGGGCTTCACGCCCTTGCGTCTCGAGGTCGAGCCGACCCGCGGCTCCTTCGAGGTCGACCTTCCGCGCGGCGTCTACGTCATCCACGTCTTCGCTCCCGATCACGGCGAGGTCTTCTCTCCTCCCTTCGGCGTCGGACTCGACGTGGGCCGCGGCGCCGCGACGGAGGTGCTCGTGGACGTCCCCGCGTCGGCGCGTGTCGTCGGACGACTCGAGGCCGCCCCCGAGGACCTCCTGCACGAGGGAGGGTTGACGATGGCGTTCCGCCCGCTCGAAGAGCGCGCGACGGCGCCCTTCGCCTTCCGGCGTCCCGCGCGACGCTCCGCGCCCGACGGGAACTTCGATCTCGCGGGCGTGCCGGCCGGAGGTTGCGAGCTCCGCGTGAGCGGGCGGCGCCTCGGCGCGCGCGTCGAGATGCATCTCGAACCCTTCGGCTTCGCCGAACCGGGAGCGATCGCGCTCGAGACGGGGCCGATCCCGGCTTCGGAACGTCCGGCCTCCGGCGCGATCGACGCCGAGATCTGGCGCTTCGAGACCGAGACGGAAGGGCGGATGGGACGCGGCGACCTCGTGCGCCGCGCCGTCGCGGCCACCGCGCCGCGTCGGCCGATCGCCGCCGCGCCGCATCCGCTGCCGGGCGAGCTGGTCGTCGACGAGTACGGCCTCCGGCCCGGGGGCGAGGACATGGGGCCGGGTCGCCGGGATCTCCTCCGTCGCCGCTGGAGCTTCGACGCCGGGTCGCCCTCGAAGGGGGGCGGCGCCCTCGACGGCTTCCTCACCGTCGGAGGACGTCGGCTGATCTCCTGGCCCTTCGCTCTGGTCCCCCTCGAGGACGAGGCCTACCGGTACGGCGTCGCGGAGATGCGCCGGCTGACGACGCCCGAGGGGCGGCTGCGGGATCCCGGCGTCGACGGCGGCGAGTGGGCCCTGCACTTCGAGTGGGAGGACGATCTCGGCGTCCTCTACCGCCACCGCATCCCCTTCTCGGGATCGGCGCGTCGGCGCGAGCGGCCCGACCTGAGGGTCGCGACGG
This sequence comes from Planctomycetota bacterium, assembly GCA_041402125.1. GTDB lineage: Bacteria > Planctomycetota > DRQF01 > JAWKSY01. The sequence continues at coordinate 203,111 of JAWKSY010000003.1, read as the reverse complement.
GGCGCCTCGAGGTCGTCGTGCAGAAGCTCGTCGGCGACGGCTTCGTCGAGGGTGCCGTCGTCCGTCTCCATGCGGCGGCCTGGCGCGGCCTGATGACCGGATCTCAGTACCGACGCGAGCACGCGGTCGTGGCGGAGGCGCGGACCGACCGATCGGGCACCGCGATCTTCGCCGCGGTGCCGCTCGGCCACTACGACGTGAAGGTCCGCGGCCAGGACCTCGGATTCGGCGTCGTCCACGACGTGGCGGTGGCGAGCAGCGTCCGGGTGGAGCGCGCCGAGGTCCGTCTGAGCGCCCCCGGCGCGCTCGGAGTCACCCTGCGCGATCTCGAGGGCCGTCCCATCCCGGGGGGGCGCGTCCTCCTGTTCGACGAGCGGGACACCGAGATCCAGGACGATCGGATCCACTGGGCCGACGGGGAGGGATTCGCGGAGATCCGCGGGCTCGCTCCCGGAACCTACGCCGTGATCGGGCAGGGGCATCGACACCCGCCCCGCTTCCTCGGGGAGGTCGACGTGCCCGTCGGCGGGCGTCCGATCGTCGACGGCGTCTTCGGCGAGCCCGCCGTCCTCGAGGTCACGGTCCTCGACCACCTCGGCAAGCCCTTTCCGGGGGCCAAGGTCGTCGCGACGGGGGAGAATCCGGCCCTCGCGCTCTTCGACGGGGCGGGGCGGATCGAGGGCGAGATCCCGTCCCGGACCGACGGCGCCGGGAGCCTGGTGTTTTCCCGATTCCCCGCCGGGGCGTATCGTATCGACGTGCGGCAACCCGGCTTCCGTCCGAAGACGGTCGAGGGGAGCGTGGAGGCGGGGGCCCGAGCCGCGGTCGAGGTCCGACTCGAGAAAATGTCGAGCGATGAGCGAACTGCCGGAGAGCGCTGACGTTGGCGGGGTCATGCCCGACGAAGTCGACGACGACGTGGCCCTGATGCTCGCCTTCAAGCGCGGGGACTACAACGCTTTCGCGGTCCTCGTCGACCGTCACCAGCGGCCGCTCGTGCGCTTCTTCTTCGGCTTCGTCGGAGACCGGCAGCGAGCGGAGGATGCGGCCCAGGAGGTGTGGCGGAAGATCTTCCGGGCGCGACGGGACTACGAGCCCCGCGCGCGCTTCACGACCTTCCTCTACCGCGTCGCCCGCAACCACTGGATCGACACCTGCCGCGCCGCCTCCAAGCGGGGGACCGAGTACTCGCTCGATCGCCCGCTCAAGGGGGAGGACGGACCGGGAGCGGGGGCCTTCGTGCCCTCGGGAGAAGAGACCCCGCTCGAGGCGATGGAGAACCTCGAGCTGAAGGAGGCCATCGAGGTGGCGCTCTCGCAGCTTCCCGACGGGCAGCGCGAGGTGTTCGCGATGGCGGAGTTCCAGGGCCTGAAATACGCCGAGATCTCGGAGATCCTCGAGATCCCCGTCGGCACCGTGAAGAGTCGCATGTTCAACGCCGTCCGCCGGCTGCGCGAGCTGCTGAAGGCCGTCAGCTAGACGGAAGGAGACCCCGAGCCATGACCACCGATTTCCCGCATCCCGATCTCGAGGCCCAGGCGGCGGAGAACCCCGAGTTCTCGGCGTGGTCCGAACCGAGCTGACCTCACCGGTCGGTACCGCGAGCGTCCTCGCCGCGGTCGAGACGAGCCCCGAGGGCAGCGGCCCTGCGCCGCAACCTCGTGAAGTGGGTCGAGGACGACGTCGCGGAGGACTTCCGTTCGAGGCCTGCGGGTGTGGTTCGGTCGCTCGCCGCCACCTGGCGCGAGCTCCTGGGGCGCTCGACCGCGTTCCCGCTTCGGCGAGCCGGGCGCCCTCGCGCTCGGTCTGACCCGCTTCGCTCTTCCTCGACATCTCGGGACGCGCGCCGCGCGGCCGAGAACGCTCGAGGTGAGGGAGCAGGTCCTGCCGGCGCCTTCTCTGGCTCCCGATCCGGACCGGGAGGCGCGCCCCCGCCGACGCGGTGGGTGACGAGGTCCGGCGAGCCGGGATCGCCTGCCCACCGACGAACTGGCGAAGCCCCTGCGGGGAAGTGAACTCCGTCGGAGATCTCACGATCTCGTCTCCCCCGGGGCCCAGCGCTGCCCCAAATCGTCACGCCTGCGCGCGGCGCTCTTCCCGGAGCGCCGCGCCTTCGTTGGAGGTCGTGTCGAAGTCGTTACCGGAAGCACACTTGGATTCCGGTAAAAACCCGCCGAACGCGATGTTCTCCAGTCGCGGGCATGGTCTTTGCGATGAGTTCCTGTGACGGAGTCATCGGTCCAACACGGGGAACCGGCCGCGATCATCCGCTACAAGAACTCGATCCGCGGGGTGCGGTACTACGACGTGATCGCCGACGGCGACGACGTCTTCACCGGTACGCTCGGCGAGTGCAAGCGCTTCATCAGCATCCACAACGAGAAGGTGCTGCTCCGTCAGGAGATGGAGCGGGCGTCGAAGGCGGGCTGATTCCGCGTTCCGATCGGACGGGGTGCTCCGGCGCGGAGCCCGCCGCCGGTCCGGATCCGACCGAACTCCGGCGCGTCCCGCGCCGACCAAACGGAGCGCCGTCCCGGCCGACGGCGCTCTTTTGTTAGAACGCCCGCATGCGGCGTCCTGCGGCCATCCTCCTCATCGTCCTCACGCTGGCGTCCCTCGCGTCGGGCCTCCCCGCGCAGGTCGCCGATGGCGCGCCCTCCTACCGTTCCTGGCTCGAGACGGCGGTCCTCGCGGGTCGTGACCTCATCGCCGTCGGCAAGCTCGAGAAGTTCTCGGAGTTGCCGAACGGGGAGCGCATCGCCCGCATCGCCCTCGACCGCGTGATCCGGGGCGAGGAGACGCAGCACGTCCTCGTCGTGGGTGCCTCCGAGGCCTACCGCCAGAACTCCGATCGTCGTCGCCTGCTCTTCCTCGATCGCCCCGGCGGTCGCTCCTTCCACTCCATCGTCGACTTCGTGGATCTCGAGGGCGAGGAGGGCGGCCGGCGCCTCGAGGCGGTGAGGACGCTCCTCGCGGTCGGAGATCTCGTCCTCGAACGCGAGCGCGTCGCGGCCCTGCGCCGCTTCGTCCTCGACGCGGTCGGGAACGACAGCGCCTGGGTGCGTCGCGTGGCGGCCCGGGAGTTCGACGGTCTGCGACGTCACGCTCCGTCCACCTTCCAGACGACCGACGTCGGGCGCCTCCGCGCGATGCCGATCGCGGACCTGCCGGAGACCGAGCGCCGGATGTTCCGGCGGGGTCTGATCGCGCTCGAGCAGACGTTGGCCATCGACTGGGTGCGCCGCGGGCTCGACTTCCCGGACGAGGAGAAGCGCGCTTCCTTCCTCCGCGACCTGGCCGCCTACGAGTCCGGCACGGACGTCGCGGCCCGCCTCCGCTTCCTCGATCTCGCCGCCGGTCGCTTCGGGGGCGCGGTGGGACCCCTGCTCGCGCGCGGCCTCACGGACCGCCAGCCCGAGATCCGCGGGCGCTGCGTGCATCTCCTGGGCGAGCTCGAGTCCGGGTCCGGCGTCGCCGGCCTCCTCGAGCTGCTCGGCCGCTCGGAGGACCGCGAACTCCACCCGTCCGCCGTCGAGGCCCTCGAGAAGATCGCGCCGCTCGAGGCGGTGCCGACCCTTCTCCGCCTCGTCGAGCGCTCGGACACCCGGCACGCGGCGCTGCGGGCGCTCGCGGCCGTCAACAGCGGCGAGGCCCGCCTCTTCCTCGAGGACCTCCGCAAATCTCTCGACGCCGATCCCGAAGCCGCGGAAGAAGACCGGGCCCGGCTCGTGCATCTCCTGAGCGCGAGCTTCCGTCGCGAACTCGCCCAGGCGCGCGAGGAGCGCCGGCAACGCTGGCCGGTGGCCCGCGGCGGGAATTGATCGCGCCCGGACCCGGTGGTAACGTCGGGAGTCCTCACGGGGCAGGGAGTTGCGACATGGCGGTCGACACGCGAGCACGCGTTTCGTGGATGGTCCTCCTGTCGCTGTGCGCGGCCCTGACGCTGCGTGCGCAGGACGCGCCGGTTCCGGCGCCGGCCCCGACGGCGGTTCCGGCCGGCGTTGCCGCCGAGGCGCCGCGCCGCCTCCAGCTCAGCCTCGACGAGGCCGTGCGACTCGCCACCCTGAACAACTCGGCGCTCCGGGCGCGCTACTTCGATCACCTCGTCGAGCGGGCGCGCATCGAGGAGGCGAAAGGCGAGTTCGATCCCACCTTCTTCGCCGAGGCCTCGACGGGGAAGAACGAGGTCGTCTTCCCCCAGATCTTCCCGACCGGCGGCACGAATCCCGACGGCAGCCCCGAGTTCTTCCAGACGATCGTCAACGACCGCACGATGTGCGAATCTCCAGGCCGGCCTGGGGCAAGTTCGTCACCGGCGCGACCTACGAGCTCTCGATGAACTCCGACTATCGCGATCGCGAGGGTGGAGGTCTCATCAACCCGAGCTTCTCGACGACCACGCGGCTCGCGATCACGCAGCCGCTCCTCCGGTCGGCCTGGGAGCAGTACAACCTGGCGCCGCTGCGCCAGGCGCGATTCGCCGAGGGGCAGTCGCGACAGCGCTTCCGCCGCGACGTGCAGCAGAAGGTGCTGGACGTGCACCGGGCGTACTGGGAACTCGTCTTCACGCGGCGCGACCTCGAGGTGAAGCGGGAGTCGCTCGCCCTCGCCGAGCGCCTCCTCGAGATCAACCGCGTCAAGGTCCGGACCGGCGTCTTCGCGCCGATCGAGATCGCCGCCGCGGAGTCCGGCGTGGCCAACCGCGTGACGGACGTGCTCGTGGCCGAGAACGCGGTGGAGGAGGCGAGTGATCGACTGCGACGTCTGATCCTCCCCTTCGAACTGGCGTCGGACTGGCAGACCGAGATCGCGACGGTCGACGTCGCGGACGATCGGGCCTTCGAGGTCCCGGACGTCGATCGCTGCCTCGACGTCGCGCTCGCCGAGCGCCCCGACCTGACCGAGCTGCGGCTCGGTCTCGAGAGCGCGGCCCTGGCGGTCGCGGCGGCCGACAGCGACACGCTGCCGAAGCTCGACCTCACCGGCTCGGCCCAGTGGACCGGGCTCGCGACCGACGCGGACGACTCGATCACGGACAGCTTCGGTCGGCGCGGTGCCGAGACCTGGAACGTCGGGCTCGTGCTCGAGGTGCCGCTGGGCAACCAGACCGCTCGGGGCCGCGCGGCGCAGCGCCGCCTCGAACGCGACCGCGCGGTGCTCGAGTATCGCGACCGCAGCATCAGCACCGCCGAGGAGGTGCGAGCGGCCTTCCGCAAGGTCGAGCTCTCGCGGCGGACCATCGCGTCGCGGCGTCGCGCCGAGGAACTGAAGCGGCAGGAGCTCGAGAACGAGCAGGTGAAGCTCGAGAACAAGGTCTCGACCAACTTCCAGGTCCTGAGCGTCCAGGAAGACCTCGCGCTCCGCCAGAGCGAGCTCATCCGCGCCCGCGTCGACTATCGCATCGCCATCGCCGAGCTCGCCTTCGCGATGGGCTCGACCCCGGACGTCCTCAAGTGGCCGCTGGCGACGCGCTGAAGGGCGAGGGCGGGGCGGAAGGCGCGCGACGACCCGGCTGGCGTCCCATCGTCGAGCGCGTCGTCTTCTTCGTCTTCCTCGGCTTCCTCGTTCTCGTCTTCGCCGGCATCCAGTTCGTCCAGCAACTCGGTCGCGATCGCACGCTCGCCGCGGCCGTCACCTCCGACGGCCCGCGACTCCTGGAGGGCCGCCAGTTCGCTCCGGGATTCGCGCCGGTGGACGAGGACGGTCGCCCCCTGGCCCCGGGGCACTGGCGCGTCACGGGCGGGCCGGAGCCGGTGAGCGGGCCGGGCGTGGCGCGCGAGGTGGCGGCGGACGGCGACGGCTTCGCGATCCTGCTCGACGATCGCCTCCGGCGGGCGCGGGACGACGAGAGCGAGGAGCTCGCGAACGTGGCCACGCGCGCCGTCAGTTTCGCGCCCTGGAGCGGCGACTTCGCCGTCCTCGCCCGCGACGACGACAACCGCCGCCTCGTCCTGCTCGAGCCGGGACCGGTCGGCCGCCGCCGGCGTGATCTCGTCCGACTCGAAGAGGGGCAGCGGCTGATCTCGGCCGCGCTCTCCGCGGCCGACGACCGGCTGCAGGCCGCGTGGATCCTCGAGGCCGACGGGCTGAGCCTCACGATGCGGGACGTCACCCCCGGTCGCGCCGAGGTCGAACTCGGTCGCTGGACGCTCGACGGCCCGGTCGTCGGGCCCTGGGCCTTCGGCCGCGCGGGGGAACGCGGTTTCCTCGTCGGCCGGCGCGGCGCGGACCTCGAACTCGCCTGGTACCGGCCGGGCGCGGAGAAGCCCTTCGCCACCCGGACCCTCGATCCCGATCTCCCCTTCACCGCCGGCGCCTTCCGCGGTCCCGAGGCCGAAGGAGCGGTGTTCGGGATGAACCGGGCGCTCGTCACCGTCCTGCCCGAGGGGAACGGGATCGCGCTCGCGCGTGAGGAGGGCCGTCTTCCCTCGCCCTGGTGGGGTCTGCTGATCCTCGCGCTCCTGTTCGCGCCGGTCTTCGTCGCCCTGGGCGGCGGCGTCGTCCGCGCGATCGTCCGCTCCGAACCGCTCGTCGTCGTCGGGGCCCGACCGGCGCCCCTGCTGCGGCGGCTGGCGGCCCTGCTCGTCGACCTCGCGATCGCGGAGGCCTGCGGCGTGGTGGTCGCCGCCCTCGCGGGTCGGGGATTCGACTGGACGGCGGGGCTCGGGGAGTGGTTCCAGGTCTCCGGGGCGGAGGGGACGGCGGACGCCGTTTCCTTCGAACCCGATCTGGCGACGACCCTCCGCCTCCTGGCTTCCCTCGGCGTGCTCGTGGCCGCGCTCGCGGTCTCGGAGCGCCTGACCGGACGCACGCCGGGGAAGTGGCTCCTCGGCCTCGCGGTGCGGAGTCGCGCCGGGAACCCGACCTGGCTGCAGGCCCTCCAGCGTCGCGCGCTGCTGGTCGTGGATCTCTTCTTCTTCGCCGGGATCTGCATCTTCCTCAACCGCGCGCGCCAGCGCGTCGGCGACCTCGCGGCCGACACGGTGGTCGTGGTGCCGGAAGGGAAGCGCGTCCCGTTTGCGATGCCGGGCCCGCCATCGCATGATTGAGGGCGCGTGTCGGAGCGCGAGCACCCCCAGCGAAAGGGCGGCATGAAGACCATCCTCGCCTATGCCTTCGCCGTCGTCGTGGCCGGCTTCCTCGCCTGGCTCGTCTTCCACGAACCCCGACGCGCGACCGAGGAGGACCGCGGTCCCGACGTGACCGCGGGGCTCCCCTCGGACCCGATGTGGTACCGGCGCTGCGACACGGAGGAGCGCCTGGCCTCGGCGCGATTCCGCCTCTCGCGCATGACCTCGTCCTCCGTGCCGGCGCAACAGGCCGGCCCGATGAAGGACGAGATCGCGCTCCTCTGCCTGGACGAGGCCGTCGTCGACATGATCGTCTCCTCCTTCGAGGCGCACCCGCGCCTGCCGACGGCCGAACTCTCGGCCTACATGGAGATCTTCTCGCGGGTCCGCCACGCGAAGTTCGAGCCGCTGCTCGTCCGCGCGGTCAACCACGACGACTACGAACCGCAGGTCAACGCCGTCGAGGCGGCGCGCGTCCAGGCCTCCGCGCGCGCGGTGCCCTTCCTCGACGCCGCGCTGGCGAACGCGGAGCGCGACCTCCAGATGCGCGTCGTCCGGGCTCTCGGCGCGATCGGCACCGCCTCCGCGGTCGAGGTCGTGCGGCGACACCTCCCGGGTCTCGACCGCGACGCGATCATCCTGGGCATCCCCATCCTCGCCGGCGCGAACTACCGCGAGGGGATCCCGGTCCTCGAACGCCTCCTGCGGCACGAGGATCCGGACGTCGAGGTCCTCGCGGCCTTCTCGCTGGCCCGGCTCGGTCGCGGTTCGGGTCTCGATCGCCTCGCCGCGGTCGTCCGCGACCCCGCGCGGGCGGACGGCAACCGGGCCCAGGCGCTCCAGTTCCACTTCGAACTCACCGGAGCCAAGGGGATCGCGCTCGACCGCGAGATCCTCGAGGGCGCCGGTCCGCTCCTCGCGGGCGAGGCGCTCTGCGATCTCGTCCGGGCCGGCGACGCGACCGCCCGGGAACGCGCCCGCGCGGCGCTGGAGTCGCTCGACGCGGGCGAGCGCAGTCGCGCCTGCCTCGCGCTCGGCCGCAGCGCCGACGAGTCCGATTTACGCCACGTCGAGGAACGTCTCGACGGCATGTCGGGAGACGAGATCAAGGTCTTCCTGACCGCGGTGGGCGTCGGTCGCACGCCGGCCGGCCTGGCCCTGCTGGAGCGCCTCGCGCTCCGCCGCGACTTCATCGGCGACCTCGCGATCAAGCGCTTCGCCGACTTCGGAGAGGTCGCGGTGGATCCGCTCATCCGGTCGATGGACGCCGAGAAGGAGACCGAGCGCTTCGCCGCGCTGGCCCGCGCGCTCGCGTCGATCCCCTCGCCGCGAGCCCGCGATCACCTCGCGTCCTGCGCGATCCCCGGGAACGCCCGTCTCGAGATCTACGTCCGGTCCGGCGTGCAGCGCCAGGACCTGGCGTTGCTCGAGGTCGGGCGCGCGCGGAACTGAAGGCGTGAAGGTCGAACGACGGATCTCCGCCGGCGGCGATCGGGAGTCGATCCTCGAGGGCGTGCGCGCCTACTTCCTCGGCGAGGGCTACGCGGCGCGTTCGTCGGACGAGGGAGACACGGGCCCGGACCTCGCCCTCGAGCGTCGCCCTTCGGTCGGCACGCGTCTCCTCTCGTCCCGCATCGAGACGCTCCCCTGCGTCCTCGAGGTCCGGCTCGGTCCGGAGCGGGAGGACGTCGACGAGCGCAGCGTCTGGCTGGTGTGGACGGTCAGCGCGCCCTGGCGCATCCTCACCCGCATGGACGCCCTCTACTTCCGACTCGAGAGCGCCCACCTGGACGGCTACCTGCGCACGGGGCGTCGCGCCGACACGCTGGAAAAGCTCGGGCGCCTGCGCCGGCCGATCAGCGTGGCGATCGGCGTCAACGTCGTCGTGACGGCGGCCCTGATCGCGCTGGTCGGAACCCTGGTGGGCTTCGGCGTGCCCGTCGTGGTCACGCTCGCGCTCCTCGTGTCGCTCGTGAACGTCGTGAGCATCGTCGGCTTCGCCGACCTCATCGTCGAGGCGATGGAGCACATCGTCGACTGAGCGGGCCGGGGGCGCCGGAGCGTCGTCAGCCCTCGATCCGCGCCTGCAGTCCGCGACGCCGCGTCTCGAGGTCGTCGAGCCGCTCCGCCTCCGCCCGAAGCCGTCCCGCCTCCGCGTCGAGATCCTCGAGGGCCAGTCGCTCGAGCCGACGCTGGACGAAGGTCCGCCAGGAGCTCGACTCGAGATGCCGTCGGCACTGGCGACGCGCGCGGGCGAAGGCGGCGGCGCGCAGGACGAGGAGCACGCCGAGGTAGACGAGGAGCACGAAGAGCAGCGACACCAGGAGGTGGGTCGCCCCGGCGATCTGGGCCACGCGGGCGCCGAGCCGGCGGAGCAACGACGCGGAGCCGTCGCCCGGCTCGAGGAGTTCGAGGACCAGCGGCTGGAGGAAGGGGAACCAGGCGAGCGGCGCCCAGATCACGGCGCGGCGCCAGGCGGGGATGCGGCCCGAGGGAGCGCCCACCCGGCGCTCCTCGTCCAGCGCGCCCTCGAGCGCGAGGTCGCACTCGTTCTGGAAGCGCTGCAGGTCCTTCTGCAGGACCTCGCGTTCCCGCCCCGCGAATCCCGCCTCGAGCTCGAGCGAGGCGCGGCGGCTGCGGTGGCGCCTCCGCGCGTGCTGTACCGCCTCGAGCGCCTCGATGAGCGGAGACACCTCCTCGCGTTCGGGACGCAGGTCCGCCTCCTCGAGGCCGGTGAGGCGGTGGAGCTGCCGCAGGAGCACGACGAGCCGGCGGAAGGGGCTGGCGAGGAAGGACAGGTGCGAGAGGAGGGGCCAGCCGGCGAGCGACCTCCGGTAGTGGAGGTCGGCGAGGCGCCCCGGGACCGGACTCGTCTCGAGGACGCGGTCGAGCTCGCGCGAGACGCGGTGGTCGTCGAGTTCCCGGGTGAGCGCCTCGCGGGCCACCGCGACCTCCTCGTCGATCCGCGCCGTCCGACGGTCGAGATCGAGCGCCCCCCGGAGGTGGATCAGACGGCGCTCGGCGTCGGCGAGGCGGTTGGAGGACTTGATCCGGGCCAGCTCCCGATCGTCGCGCTCCCGGAAGAGGTGGCGCGCGAAGGCGGGGAAGTCGTTGGCGCCCCCGCCGGCGCGGTCCCGGGCGGCGACGAGGAAGACCGCGAGATCGTCGCCGGCGTCGTCCGACGACCCCAGCGCCTCCGCGACCAGGCCGCGGAAGCGTCGTTCGAGCGTGGCCACCGCGGCGTCGGGATCGGCGTCGTCGATCTGGTCGATCTTGTTCACCACGAAGACGGCGTTGTCGCGGTCGAGGTGTCGGCCGTGCCGGGCGATCCACTCGAGCAGCAGACGGTCGCCGTACTTCGTGAGCGAGGTCACCCACACGACGAGATCGAGACCCCGCATGGCCTCTTCCACGAGGCGACCGTGACCTTCTGCGATGCTGTCGATGTCGGGAAGGTCGAAGAGCACGAGCGAGCGCAGCGCGTCGACGTCGTGCAGCGTGCGGGCCTCGCTCAGGTGCTCCCGGATGAATCCCATGCGATCGAGCAGTTCGGCGCGGTCGCGATGGACGTAGGGGATCGCGCGATCCGTGGTGGGGCGGCGCGCCGAGCTGCGCGAGACGTCGAGGCCGGCGAGGGCGTTGACGATCGTGCTCTTGCCGACGCCGGTGCCGCCGACGAGACCGACGGTGAGGACGTCTTCCGGGACGCCCGAGTCCGGATGCTCGGCCCGGGCGGCGCGGGCCTCCGGCCCGTAGCGGACGACGGCGTCCGCCTCGAGCGTCGCGAGGTCGGCGTCGAAGCGCAGGAGCTCCTCGAAGAGACTCATGCGCCGGACCCTCCCGATCCGTCGAGGACGCGGTCGAGCGCCGCGAGGTCCTCGGCCGCGGGGCCGCGGGTGCGGATCAGATCCGCGTAGCGGCGCCGCTGCTCCTCGACGAGGGTGTCGAGGATCTCGCGGAAGCGGCGCCGGCTCCGGGCCAGGACCTCCTCGATCTCGTTCACGAAGTCCTTCATGCCGAATCGCGCGAGGGCCTCGTGCACGACGGCCGGCACGACGAGGAGGGTGAGCAGCAGGCCGAGCAGGCGGAGGACGCGGTCGAGCACGATCCGCCGCATCCGGTCCGCGAGTCCGGTGCCGGGTCGTCGCTCGAGGTGCCGGCGGCGCGCGCGTTCGGCGAACTCGCTCAGCTCCTCGACGACGGGCGCGAGGTGCGCGTCGAGCGCCTCGGCGTCGAGCTCGGCCGCGGCCAGATCGTCGCTTCCGAGCAGCGCGGCGTGGTCGGAGCGGTCGAGCCGATCCCGGGTCTCGATCTGCACGCGCTCGAGGACGCGCCAGGCCTGATCCCGCAGGGCGGAGGCGATGGCGGCGCGATCCGTGCCGGGAGGGGCCTCGTCCGCGGGCTCGCGGCGCTCCTCGCGCGAGGGCCGCGCCACGAGCGTGCGGAGGAGCCGCAGCGCGGGGCGCGGTCCGAGCTTCAGGAGCGGCTTCGTGTCGAGCTCGAAGCGGCGCAGGTTCTCGAGATCGGGCGGCACCTCGAGGCCGGACTCGCCGCGACCGGCCTCGGCGAGCGAGCGGACGAGCGCGACGTCGCGCCGCGCACGCTCGGCGAGCGGCGCGCGCAGGTCGCGATCGAAGCGCCGGAGAAGGTCGGCCAGTCGTCGCTCGCCTCCTGCGGCGTCGATCGGACGCGCGAGCTCGGCCCGCAGCGCCGTCAGGCCGGTCCGGACGCCAGCGCTCGCGCGGGCCCGCTCGATCGCGATGACGCGGGGCGCGGCGCCACCCTCATCGGCGCCGAGCTGCCGCGCGAAGGCCGCGGGAAGCTCGGCCTCGCCCTCGCCGACCTTGGTGAGGACGAAGAGGGCATCGAAGCCCGCGCGACGGATGCGCTCGAGGTAGGGCGCCGCGCTGCGGTCGGCGTAGCGTTCGACCGAGGTGACGAAGACGACGCGATCGGCCCAGGAGAGCAGCCGCTCCGCGATGTGTCGGTTGGCGTCGATGTGGGTGTCGAAGTCGGGGCAGTCGACGACGAGCCCTCCCGCGGAGTCGGGTCGGGCGACGAAGCTCAGGCGCCCCTCGGCGCCGCGCGTGCGCTCCTCGCGCTCCGGCGCGGCTCCGCACTCGAAGGTGGGGAAGAGGTCCTGCTCCAGCAGGCGGTCGATCGCTTCCGCGGCGCCGCCGACGAGCGCGCCGCGGGTCGCCGGTCGTTCGACGCTCGACACGAAGGCGGGTTCGCCGCCGACCAGGGCGTTGAAGAGGGTGCTCTTTCCGACTCCGGAGCCGCCGAAGAGCACGACGAGATTCGGGAGCCCGGGGTCGGCGCGACGCGCGAACCAGAAACGGAGCGCCGCGGCGTCCTCGAGGAGACCCTCGCGCCGACGGTCGGACCCCTCGCCCGGGAGATGCCGGGCCAGCTCGGCGAGCCGCACCAGCTCGTCGAGGCGGCGCCGGGTCGCGGCGAGTGCGTCTTCAACGGGAGCCGTCGACATCCGTCCATTCCACCGATCGCAGGAATCCCAGCCGGGGCCGGTCGAGAGGGTAGTCGACGCCCGGGGGCGCCGGCGCCAGGTGGGCGGACGGTATCCGCTCGGGACCGTCGAAGGTTCCCAGCGAATTCTCCCAGTAGCGGATCGAGCCGCTGGAGTCGACCACGAAGATCCGACGGCCGGTGACGCCGAATCGTTCGGGCCAGGCGTAGGCGATCCAGAAGTCCTCTCGGATGGGGTCGTCGGTGGCGCGGCCGCGACCGCGCCCCTCCAGATCGGCGAGGAAGACGGCGACGAGGTAGCCCTCGTGCCGGGCGATCGCGGCGGGACGATCCTCGTCGTCCGGGATGAGGTCGATACCGATGTGATTCTCGCCGACGAGCGCCTCGAGGAAGCCGGCTCGACCGTGGCGCCCCGCGTGGTCGTCCTGGGCGGCCTGGAGTCCTCTCAGCAGGCGGACGGCGCCGGTCTCGCGGGCTATGATGTCGCGGCTCGCACGCGAGGGCAGCCAGGCGCAGAGCCCGGCGACCGCGAAGGCGACGAGGATCCCGGCCTCCAGGAGCAAGCGACCCGATGTCGAGGCAGCGCCGTTCATGGTCTGCGGACGTTAACGCCCCGGGACCCCGGGGTCGAGCGCGGAGTGCCGCGGCATGAGCGAGGTCCTGGAAAAGGCCCGCGGCATCGCCCGCCGGCTCGGCGAGGCCGGGCACGAGGCCTACTTCGCGGGCGGTTGCGTCCGCGACCGCCTCCTCGGGCGCACGCCGAAGGACATCGACATCGCCACCTCGGCGCGCCCCGGGGAGGTCCAGAGGCTCTTCCGCCGGACGCTCGCGGTGGGCAAGGCATTCGGCGTCATCGTGGTCCTCGACGGCGAGGACGCCTTCGACGTGGCGACCTTCCGCACCGACGGCGCCTACGGCGACGGTCGACGTCCCGACGAGATCGTCTTCAGCACCGCGGTCGAGGACGTCCGCCGGCGCGACTTCACGATCAACGGCCTCCTCCAGGATCCCTCGACCGACGAGGTGATCGATCACGTCGGCGGCGTCGCCGATCTCGAACGGCGCGTCATCCGGACGATCGGGGACGCGCGGGAGCGCTTCGGCGAGGACCGCCTCCGCATCCTGCGCGCGGTCCGATTCGCGGCGCGGCTCGACTTCGCGATCGACCCCGACACGGCCGGGGCCATCCGGGAGCTCGCCGCCCATGCCGCCGACCCGAGCGCCGAGCGCGTGTCGGGCGAGCTGGGGCGGATGTGGTCGGAGGCGGATCCCGCCGGTGCGCTCCGGCTCCTCGAGGAGCTCGCGCTGCTCGATGTGGTCCTCCCCGAGGTCGCCGCGAAGGCCGCCCTCGTCGGCGACGCGCGGCTCGATCCCGAGGGCCGGGGCCTGAACGCACTCGAGCGGACGCGCCGCCTCCTGGCCGCCCGGGGACGGGGACCGGCCGATCTCGCGATGGTCTGGGCGGTCCTCCTGGAGGACCTCGTCGCCGATCCCCGGGGTGAGTCGTCACGACCCGCCGCGCCGGCGCGCTGCGCGCGCGCCGCGGTCGCGGTCCTCGAGCGGCTGCGCTCCTCGCGGGAGCTCATGACGGCCTGCGCGGCGCCCGTCGCGCTCCGTGATCGTCTTCTGTTCCCGGCGCGCCCGAGCGCGACCCGTCGGGCTCTCCTCGCCGCGCGCGAGGACCTCGACCGTCTCGTCGCCTTCCGCGATCTCGAGGCGGTGGTCGCCGACCCCTCCCGCGTCGTGCCGCGGCTCGCGATCGCGCCGGCGCCGCTGCCCGCGCCGCTCCTCCGCGGGAACGAGCTGGCCGCGCTCGGCGTGCCGAAAGGCCCGTCGATGGGACGGGTGCTGCGACGGCTGCGGGTGGAGCAACTCGAGGGGCGGGTCGCGACGGCCGACGCGGCACGCGACTGGTCCGCGCGCGGGTCGCGAGCGCGGACTAGCTTCCGCGCCGCCCGATGGTCCGCGCGGCCAGGCGCGCCGCGATGAAGGCGATGACGGCGAGACCGGCGCGTCCGAGGTCCTCGTGCGCCGCGGCGACGACGGCGTCGAGCAGCGGGAGCGCGAAGACCGCGTTCCGGACCACCAGCCCCCAGATCGGCGGGTGCCGACGCGCGGGCGCGGTGACGAGGACGACGAGCAGGGCCACCGCGAGCGCCGCGAACCCGAAGCGCGGCGAGGTCGCCACGGTGGCGATCCAGGCCGTCGCGAAGACGGCGAGCCCGACGCGACGCTCACCGGCCGAGGGCCGGCGATCCTCCCAGAGGCTCACCCAGGTCAGCGCGGCGACGGCGGCGCCGTAGGCCAGCGGCGGGGCGAGGGCGTCGAGCGAGGCCGGGGCGCCGGCGAGCGTGACGCCGAGGCCCATGGCGAGGGCGCGGCAGCTCCCCATCGCGAGGGCGCCCCAGGGGCCGTGTCCGCGAGCGGCGAGATCGTAGGCGAGGATCGCGAGGACGAGTCCGACGGTCGTGGCGGCCGACGCCCCGCCGAGGGACAGACCGACGGCGAGACCGAATCCGAGCGTGCCGATGACCGTCGCGAGCGCGGCATTCTCGCCGAGGTCGCCGGAGGGGAGAGGACGCGTGGGGTGGAGGCGGGCGTCCTTCGCGCGATCGACCCAGTCATTCAGCCCCATGCCGAACATGTAGAGCGTCACGAGCCCGATCGACTGGAGGACCGCGTCGCCGAACGAGGGCGCCCGGCCGCCGGCGGCGATGCCGACCGCGACGCCGGCCGCGAGGTCGGCGATCGTCGTCAGGGCGTTCGGGAAGCGGGTGAGCCGGAGGAGCGCGAGGAATCCTCGCGCGCCTCCCTGGTGCGGAGTGCGGCTCAAAAGAAGAAGCGGACGACGTCGTTGAAGGTCACGAAGACCATCAGGCCGATGATCAGCACGAAGCCGCCGAGGTTCGCGAGCCCCATCGCGCGCTCCGACAGCGGACGTCCCTTGATCTTCTCGAAGATCAGGAACATGAGGTGGCCGCCGTCGAGGACCGGGATCGGGAGGATGTTCAGGAAGGCGAGGTTCAGGCTCAGGAAGGCCATGAACCAGAACATCTTCCCGAGGCCCTGCTCGACGAAGGTGTAGCTCACGTAGGAGATCGTGAGGATGCCGCCCATGTTCCGCGCCGAGACGTTGCCGGTGAGCAGGGCGCGGAAGCTGAGGATGATCTTCACGAACTGGTTCGCGGTCTGACGGAAACCGAGGACGAGTGACTCGGGGAAGCCCGCTCGGACCTCGTCGAGACGCTCGCGGTAGACGCGGAGGTTCTCGAGGGTGACGTTGCGTCCGGCGCGAGCCGGCGTGACCTCGAGCGCGACCTCCGCGCCGTTCCGGACGAGACCGAGCGCGAGGCGGGCCACGCTGTCGCGGACGGCGGAGACGAGGTCGGCGGTGTCGTCGGCGCCGCCCTCGGCCTGCGTTCGTACGATGCGGACGAGCTCGTCGCCGGCCGCGACGCCCGCCGCCTCGGCCGGGCTGCCGGGCTGGACGCGCGCGATGCGGGGCGTGCCGGTGAGCAGGATGACATCGAGGAAGTCCGCCCGGTCGGCCGCGCTCACCGCGCCGCGTCGCGTGAGCGCGGTCCCGCCGGCGTCGACGACGCCGAGCGCGAGCTCCGCGCCCGTTCCGTCGGCGATCGCGCGCCGCAGCGCGATCTCGTGGGCGACCGGCGCGCCGTCCACGGTCCGGATCCGGTCGCCGTTCGCGAGGCCGATCGCCGCCGCGGCGGTTCCCGGCGTCACCTCCTCGACGCGGAGCTGGGCGAACACGACGCCGATGGACCAGGGCGCGTCGTCCTTCGCCGGCTCGATCTCGACCGGGGCCTCGACCGTCCGTCGTTCGCCGCCCGGCGTCTCGATCTCGAGCGCGAGTTTCGTGCCCTTCGCGGCGGGCCAGGACGAGGACAGGTGCAGACGCTCCTCCTCGAGACGGGTCGCGTCGCGGCCGTCGATCCGGAGGATCTTCGAGTTCGCGGGGACGTCGATCCCGAGCTTGCCGGGCTCGGGGATGAGCGGGTGGGGTTCGAGGGCGGGGCTCACGCCGATCGTGCGGAGCCCGGCCGCCTCCTGGTAGACGGGACGGATGCGCAGCGGCACCTCGCTTCCGTTCCGCTCGACGACGGCCTCGAGGACCTCGTCCGCGAAGGCCACGTCCATCTGGACGTCCGAGAAACCGTGGACCTTGCGGTCGTCGATGCGGACGAAGCGGTCGCCGCGGCGCAGGCCGGCCTCCCAGGCGGGGCCGCCGGGAACGACGTCGCCGATGACGGCGGTCTTCTCGGGGACGCCGACGCTGTAGGCCAGCGGGAAGAACACGAAGGCGAGGATCACGTTCGCGATGACGCCGGCCGAGACGACGAGGACGCGCTGTCCGATCGTCTTGCTCGAGAAGTCGCGCGGATCGCCCGAGCCCTCGCCGGGCGCCTCTCCGGCCATGCCCACGTAGCCGCCGAGCGGGATGAGGCAGACCTTGTAGTCGGTCTCGCCGCGGCGGAAGCCGAAGAGGCGCGGGCCGAAGCCGATCGAGAAGGCGTGCACGCGGATGCCGACCTTCTTCGCGGCCAGGAAGTGTCCCAGCTCGTGGAAGAAGATCAGGAAGCCGATCGAGAAGACGACGGCGAGCACGTAGAGAACGGTCAGCATCGAGCAAGCTCCTCCCGAGCCCAGGCATCCGCGTCGAGGACCTGCGCGAGGTCCGGGGTCTCGATCGGCCGGTGGCTTTCGAGCACCCGGCCCACGTGCTCGAAGATCTCGACGAAGGCGATCTCGCCGTCGAAGAAGCGCTGGACCGCGGCCTCGTTCGCCGCGTTCAAGACGGCGCCGTAGGTGCCGCCGCGCTCGGCGGCGAAGAAGCCCATCTCGATGGACGGGAACTTCCGCGTGTCGGCCCGGTAGAACTCGAGGCCGTTGAAGATTTCCGGCGAGTAGGTCTCGAGGGTCGCATCGATCCGCGCCGGATGCGTGAAGGCGTACTGGATCGGCACCCGCATGTCGGGCGCGCCCATCTGCGAGATCACGCTGCCGTCCCGCCAGAGCACCATCGAGTGGACGATGGACTGCGGGTGGACGACCACGTCGAGCTGCGCGCGCGGGACGTCGAAGAGCCAGCGCGCCTCGACGATCTCGAGCGCCTTGTTCATCATCGTGGCGGAGTCGATCGTGATCTTCGGGCCCATGTCCCAGGTCGGGTGCTTGAGCGCCTCCGCCAGGGTGATGTCGCCGAAGGTCTCGAAGGGGCGCGTCCGGAAGGGACCCCCGGAGGCGGTGAGGATGAGGCGTCCCACGTCCTCCTTGCGCCCGCTCGCGAGGCACTGGAAGAGGGCGGAGTGCTCGCTGTCGACGGGGACGATCTCGCAGCCGGTCTCGCGCGCCATCGCGTCGAGGATCGGCCCCGCCATCACCATCGACTCCTTGTTGGCGAGGCCGAGGCGCGTTCCGACCTCGAGCGCGCCGAGGCTCACCGGGAGGCCCTGGGCGCCGGTCACGCCGGAGAGGACGACGTCGAGACGACGGTCGCGCGCCGCCTCGCGGAGGCCCTCCGGTCCGGAGAGGATCTCGAAGGAGCCGGCGTCGGCGCCGAGGGCCTCGCGCAGGGCGGCCTCGTTCTCGGCGCGGCCGACCACGAGCACCTCGGGGCGATGGGCCCGGGCCTGCTCGACGAGGCGGGTGACGCTGGAACCGGCGGCCAGGACACCGACCCGGAAGGCCTCCGGGTGGCTCTCGACGATCCGCAGGGCGTTCTCGCCGATCGAGCCGGTGGACCCGAAGATCCCGATGTTCTTCATCGCCGTCCTCTCCGCCGCCCGCGGGATTCGCGGTGGGTTGCAAGATTCGTTCGGATGGTCTCTTACGTTCCACCGGCGTCACTGGCAGAGCAGGCCCGGGAGCCGCCTTCAACGCGGGCCCCGGGGCCGGGGGCGATGGAACGCCGCTTGCGTCGTTCCCGTCGGAATCCATTCTCCTCGTGGTCCGGCGTCACGTCCCGGTAACGCCCGACCCTCGTTCGGAGAGTCCGCATGCCTCTCGTCCGCGCTCTCTCGGTCCTCGCGATCCTCGTCGTCGCCGCCACCTCGCTCCGGGCCCAGAACGATGACGAGGCGGCGGCCGCCCTGAAGGACGGCCGTTACCGCGAGGCGCTCGCCCTGTTCGAGCGCCGGCTCGAGGGCGAGCGGAAGGATTACGACGACCTGATCGGCGCCGGGACGGCGCTCTATCGCCTGCACGAGTCCGCCCGGGCGATGACCTACTTCTCGATGGCGCAGGGCGTCGACCGCAAGCGTCCGGAGGCCTTCCTCTATCTCGGACGGATCGCGCACCGCCGCGCGGCCGAGAAGGCGGAGGCCGGTCGCGTGGATGGGGAGACCGATCTCCACGAGGCTCTCATCCATCTCGGCGACGCCGCGGCGCGGGCCGAGGATCCCACCGTCGCGCTCACCGAGGTGGTGGACGTCGCGATGGCCCTCGGCGCGCACGAGCGGGCCCTGGAGGCCGCGCGGCGGATCCTCGAGCGCGATCCGGAGAACGAGCGGGCCCGCGCGGCCGAACTCGCGGCGCTCTACCTGAGCGGCCGTCTCGAGGCCTTCGTCGAGCGCAGCGCCGAGACCGGCGACGGCAGCGTCCTCATCGCGACCCGTCGGGTCGAGGCCCTGGCCCGGATGCGACGCGGCGCGGACGTCCGGCGCGAGTTCCTCGCCCTCGTGACGACCGAGACCGACCGCTGGGAGCCCTGGGTCGCGATCGGCAACGCCTGGTCCGAAGGGGAGGCCATGAAGGAGCGCCTCGCGCTCTTCGAGGCGGCGCGCGAGGCGATCCCCGACGAGGAGGCGTCGATCGCCGACTTCTACCTCGGGTACACCTACGCCCTCGCCGCCTACCAGAGCGGCACGAAGGACCTCTACGCCCGCGCGGCCGAGGTCTTCCGCCGCTACCTCGAGGGCCGCCCCGACGACGCGATCGCCATGCGTCACCTCGCGGGCGCCGAACTCGAGCTCGGTCGCGTCGACGTGGCGCACGAGGTCATCCGGCGCGCGCTCGAGCTCGCCCCGCGGGATCCCGTCGTGCGCGAGCAGGCGGGATACGTCGTCGCCGCCCGGGTCGCCGCGCGCGATTTCGAGCGCGCGCTCTCGCTGCACGAGGTCATCCTCGCCGCGACGCCGGAGGATCACGCGCTCCGGCGCGATCAGGGGAGTCTCCTGAAGGAGCTCGGACGCCTCGAGGAGACGGAGGCGATCATGGTCGCCCTCATCGAACGGGACGACGTGGACCGCGTCACCCGGTCGCGCTACCTGAACGATCTCGCCCTCTGCCGGGCCGGCCTCGGCCGCCCGGAGGAGGAACTGGAGACGCTGCGGCGGTCGCTCGAGGTCGACGCCGACAACCTCGACGCCCGCGAGAACCTCGGCGTCGCCCTGATCGAGCGCGGGGACGCGGGGGAGGCGGCAGTGCAGCTCGCGCGCGTGGTCGAGGCCGCCGAGGCGGACGGCGGGGAGCCCCGCTGGCGCGCCCGCTATCACCTTCAACGGGCCCGGGCGATCGCGGCCGGACGTTGAAGTCCGGGGAATCTCCCGAACTGGCCCCGGGGCGTCGACGACCGTAGAATCCTCCGCGAACGCGAAAAGGAGACCGTCATGACCTTCATCACCCGACTCCTGCTCCTGTCCACGACGCTCGTCCTCGCGCTCGGCGCGGCGGCGGCTCAGGACGGCGAGGCGCCGCCGAAGGCGAAGCTCTCCGACAAGGACATCGAGGCGCTGCAGCCGCTCTTCGCGGCCGCCATGGACGAGCCGAACGTCGCCAAGCACGCGAAGGAGCTGAACGACGCCCTCACCGCCTGGTCCGAGAAGAACGGCAAGGCCGATCCGCTCTCCGACGTCTCCGCCTGGACGCGCATGCACGCGGCCTACCGCGAGGAGAAGTTCGACAAGCGCGCCAAGGGCCCCGGTTCGCTCCAGGAGGGCGAGGTCTTCTTCAAGCGGAAGGGCGAGCTCTACCAGATCGAGTACGCCTACCGCTTCCCGCGCTCCTACGACCGTTCGAAGCCGATGCCGATCGTCCTCTGCTTCCACGACGAGAAGAGCGACGGCAAGGAGTACATCAAGCGCGTCTGGCTGACCGGCAAGGCCAACCAGGAGCTCGCCGACCAGTTCATCCTCGTCGCGCCGACCCTCGTCCAGAAGACGAAGTCGACCAAGATCATGAAGGGCGACTACAAGGGCGAGACGACGGCCGAGCACGAGTTCCAGTGGTTCGACATCGAGCAGGCGAACTACATGCTCCGCCCGCTCAAGGAGGTCCAGCAGCTCCTCAACACCGACCCGTCGAAGGTCTTCGTCGAGGGCGCGGGCACCGGCGCGGCGGTCGCGCTCCACCTCGCGGCGATCTACGGTCTCGACACCTTCGCCGGCGTCGTCGCGCGTCAGGGGACCTTCCACCCCGACCACATGAACGTCATCGACGGCCTGCAGGACTTCCCGGTGATGTTCGCGCAGCGCCCGCCGCACGCGAAGGAGAAGGGCGACGGCGACGCGCGCTGGAAGGCCTGGCAGGCCACGAAGGCCCTCGTGGCCGAGCGCAAGTGGCAGAAGGTCACCATCGAGGAGTCCGAGGGCCCGGTCGAGTCCCTCAACCCGGCCGCCGAGGCCGGTCAGCAGGTCGAGCCCTTCATCGAGGCGAACGCGAAGATCGCGGAGTTCTACGCCAACACGACGGCGGTCGCGAACCCCAAGAAGTTCCGCTTCGTGACCGACAACCCGATCTTCGTCTCGGCCGCCTTCCTGAAGCTCGTGCAGCACGACATCACGCTCGGCGCGACGATCGACGTCACGGTCGAGGTGGACGACAAGGCCGGCGCGATCCGACTGACCGGACAGGGCTTCCAGAAGATCTCGCTCTTCCTGAACGACGAGATCATCGATCTCGACCGCTCGATCGAGGTGACCGTCAACGGCGTCCGCTGGGCCTATGACCGTCAGGCGCGCTCGCTCACCGAGATGCTCAAGGGCATGCGGCAGCGTCCGCTCTCCGAGCACCGGATGTCGACGGTCGTCCTGACCGTCAAGCCGGAGGAGGGCACGGCGCCCGCCGGCGAGGGCGAGCAGCCGGCCGGCGCCTCCGCCGACGGCGAAGAGAAGAAGGACGGCTGAAGGCTTGACCGCTCCGGCCTCCGGGACCTTCTCGCGGGGCCTGTGGCTCGGCGTCGTCTTCCTCTCCGGCGCGGGCACGATGCTCCTGGAGCTCGTCGCCCCGCGCCTCGTCCAGCCCTGGTTCGGCGCCTCGAGCTTCGTGTGGACGAACGTGATCGGGGTCATCCTCGTCGCGCTCTCCGTCGGCTACTTCCTCGGCGGTCGTTGGGCCGAGCGACCGGGCCGGCGGCGACGGATCGCGTCGCTGCTGATCGCGCCCGCCCTGATCGCCTTCGCGATCCCCTTCGCCGCGCCGGGTCTGGCCGGGTGGCTCAGTCCCGATCCGATCGACTCGATCGCCCTCGGTGACGCGCGTCGCCAGCTCGAGCTCGCCTCGCTCGTCGCCGCCATCCTGCTCTTCGCGCCTCCGGTCCTTCTGCTCGCGGCGGTCACGCCGCAGGTCATCGCCGAGCTCGCGGATTCGGGCCTCGAGCCCGGCCGGGCGGCCGGACGGGTCTTCGCCGTCGGGACCCTCGGTTCGCTCGTGGGCACCTTCCTCCCGACCTATCTCCTCGTCCCGCTCCTCGGGAGCCGGATGTCGATCGTCGCCTCGGGCGGGATGCTGGCCGTGGCCGGTCTCCTCGTCCTCCTCGGGCCGACGCGCCGCGGCGGGCTCGCGATGCTCCTCGCCTTGCCGCTCGCCTTCGGGATCGGCGCCGCGGCGAGCGGGGGGCCGCTGCGCGCCGCGATCGCGACCGAGGCGGAGGTCGAGGAGATCGAGTCGGCCTACCAGTACCTGCGCGTCGCGCGGGAGACGCCGCGCGAGCCCGCTCTCGCCGGCCGCCTCGAGACGGTGCTCAAGATCGACGAGGGCCTGCGCGACTTCCATTCGGTGCTCGTCGACGGCCGCCCCGACACCGGCGGCAAGTACTACGACACGGTCGCCCTCATGCCGGCCCTCCTTCCGGCCGACCGCGAGCTCGAGGTGGCGATCCTCGGCAGCGGCGCGGGGACGACCGCGCGCATGCTCCGCGAACAGTGGGGGAATCGCATCGGCTCCGTCGTCAACGTTGACGTCGACCCGGCCGTGCTCGCGCTCGAGGAGCGCTTCGGCTGGCGCCCGGTCGAGGGGCGGGACGTCTCGCTCGCGCTCGACGGTCGCGCCTTCCTCCGGCTCTCCCGGCACGCATTCGACCTCCTGGTCGTCGACGCCTACGCGCGTCAGATCGACATCCCCTCCCACATGGCGACGGTGGAGTTCTTCCGGCTCGCTCACTCTCGACTCCGCGCGGGCGGCGTGCTGGCCCTCAACGCGAGCGCTCTCGATCTCGACGGCGACCTCGTCCAGGCCCTCCTGCGCAGCCTGCGCGACGCCGGCTTCGACGAGGTGCAGGTGGCGCCGGTGCGCCACTGGGGGAACGCGATCCTCTACGCCGCGCGCTCGGGTCGTCTCGATCCGGCCCGCCTCGGCCCCGTGCCCGAGACCCTGGAGACGGCGGCCCGCGATCTGCGCCGGCTGAGCCGTCCCGTCGAGCCCCGGGCCGACGCACCCCGCCTGGTGGACGGCAACGCGCCGGTGGAGTGGTTGACGCAGCGCGCGCTCGGGGGCGAAGGGTGAGCGTCACCGGCCCCGTCGTTCGCGCCGTGAGCCTGGCGCTCCTGCTGGCGACCGGCGTCGCGGCCCAGGACGACCGGTGGGACCGCGCCCGGCGTCTTTACGAGGACGCCTCGCGCCCGGTCGAAGCGCTTCGCGACGCGGTCGAGGCCGACGGTCAGGACCCCTGGGCGCGCTACTTCCTCGCCCGCGCGCTCGCCGACGCCAAGTTCGGTCGCGCCGCGTCCGAGGAGTACGCCCGCGCCGCCCGCCTCGCCCCCGACGAGGGTTTCGTCGTCGGCGATCGCGCGGCGCTCCTTGCCGGGCTCGGCGCCGAGGACGAGGCGATCGCCGGCTTCCGGGAGGCCGCTCGCCGCGCCCGCGACGAGGAGCAGCGTCGCCACTTCGCCGATCGCGCCGCCGCGCTCGAGGCGAGCGTCACCGCGACCCGGTCGCGCACCGACCGCCTCCGCGCCGGACTCGCCGGCGCCCTCGTCCTGCTCGTCGTCGCCGCCGCCTCGCTGCACCGTCTGGTGATGCGGCGCGGCTGACGCCGCGGATCGTAGGGGACCCCGCCCGCGCGAGGTCGCGCGAGCGGGGTCCTTCGCATCCCGACCCGGATCAGAGCAGGGACAGCAGCTCCGACAGGGCGGCGCCGGCGGCCATGAAGTTCGTGTCCTCGGCGATGCGGGAGAGCATGGGGAGCTCGTCCTTGTCGCCGAGGAGGCCGAGGGCCACCGCCGCGAAGGCCCGCGTCGCGTCCTGGTAGGCCACGTGGTCCGTCGCCATCTCGCCGAGCGGCGCGACGACGCTCGCGTCGCCGATGAAACCCAGGCCCCGGGTGATCGAGCCGAGCTCGGCGAGCGACTTGTGCTCGGAGGCCAGCTCGGTCCGGAGGATCTCGATGGCGTCGCGATCTCCGAGGAGTCCGAGACTGATCGCGGCGTAGCGGCGCAGATCCTCGCGGCCCGGCTCGTCCAGCGCCGCTCGCACGAGCGGGATCGCCGCGCGGCACTCCATGAGCCCGAGCGCCACGCAGGCGTGCGTGCGGAGCTTCTCGCTGCCCTCCTTGCGGAGCACCGCGAGCAGGTCCTCGCTCGCGCCGGCATGGCGTAGGAGCCCGAGGGCGATCGCGAAGCCGCCGCGGGACTCGGGCGAGGCGGCGTTCCGGAACTGCTTCAGGACGAGCTTGCCGGTCTCCTCCCGGAACGGCGCCAGCGGCCGCTCGTGGTAGGAGGCGCCGAGCGCCAGGGCGGCGAAGGGCCGGATCTCGGTGTTGCCGTCGTCCAGCAGGCGGTGGAGCGCGTCGTGGGCCGTCTCGCCGCCGACGCGACCGAGCGCCATGATCGCGAAGCGCCGCGCCGCCGTGTCCTTCTCCCGTTCGGCCGCGCGCACGAGGCGCGCGACCTCCCGGTCGTCGGAACGCAGGAGCCGGCCGAGCGCGATCGCCGCCGACTGGCGGACGACGCTCTGCTTGTCTCCGAGCGCCTCGATCAGGCCCCGGATCGCCGCGCGATCCCCGAGCTTGCCGAGGCTGGTCGCCGCGTGGCTCCGGATCGCCGGCGCCCGTCGTTCGTCGGCGACGACGCCGAGCAGGTCGGGCACGACCGCCGGACTCCGGCAGATGCCGAGGGCGATCACCGGGCCGACGGTGAGGTCGTCCTGGGCCGCCCGGGCGTCGGCGCGCGGGCTCGCCAGCGCGCGCAGGGTCGCCAGCGCCGAGCCGTCCTCGTCGAGACCGCTCTGGCGGTCGCCGATCAGGCCGATCGCGATCGCGGCGAAGACGCGGGTCCGCACCTCGATCTCGCGTCCGCCGAGCCCGAGGAGCTTCCGTCCCGAGGCGTCGTCGCGGGCGATCGCCTCGAGCACGCCGAGAGACTTCGCCGAGCCGTGGATGCCGAGCGCGAGGCAGGCTGACTCGCGGACGACCGCGTCCTCGTCGTCGAGCGCCGCGAGGATGTCGACGCGGGCGTCCTCCTCACCGCACTTCCCGAGGGCGATCACCGCCGCGGCCCGGACGTCGTAGAAGGAATCACCTCCGGCCGCGCGGAGACGGGGGAGAATGTCGTTCCGGACCCGGCGTTCGGCCACGCGTCCGCCGGCCGCGGTGGCGCGATCCGCACCCACGAACAGGTCGGGATTCGTCGTCTCGATCTCTCGCGCGCGCAGCTTCGCCTTGAGGCGGAGGAAGCGCTCGTCGTTCATGTACCACCAGTCGTCCCAGCGCATGCCGCCGGAGGCCTTCTTGCGGCCTCCCGACACGCCGCCGCTCAGTCCGGGGACGCCGCCGTTGCCCGAGAGTCCGCCGCCGTTCCCCGAGCCCCGGGGCCCGGTCGAACCGCCGATCTTCCCTCCGGTCCCGGTCGTGCCGCCGTTCCCCTGACCCCGGCCGCCGGTCGTGCCGCCGCCGTTGGGATCCCCTCCCGGTCCCGGCGTTCCGCTTCCGCCGGGGGCGAAGCCTCCGGACGTACCGGCGCCGCCGGGGCCGCCGTAGAAGCCGCCGTGCGCGTGAGCCGCGCCGGCCAGCCAAAGAATGATCGCGCCGGACGCGATCGTCGCGATGAGTGCTCGCATGGCCTCATCTCCTCATGGTCGCCTTGGCGGAGGGGTTGCCGTCACGAGGCAGGTTCTCGCCGCGTCCCTTCCGCCGCGGGCCGGTTTCGCAAGGACGGTGCCGTTCTCGCACCGATTGCGGCCTGGCGGCTGAATTCGCGCTCCGTTCGCCGATCCGAGCGATTTCCTCGCTTCGAGTCCGCGTGCCCACGGGGGCGGGTGTCGTGTCGTGGCGGTAACGCCGGGAGGGGTCGGTGACGGATCTCGAAAGGGGGGCGACGACCGTGCACGGGGAATCCGGAGGTCGGCCGGTCCCGTCACGGATAAATGTCAGGCGTAATGTCTGCCGACGAGCGATGCCCGAGCCAGCCACAAGTTCCTGGTCAGCAAAGCTATGCGGATGTCATGCGGTCGTGGTTGGCCGGCGATGGATTCAGTGTCATGTGATGTGTCTGCCGCTCGAGGTCCGCGGCGAGCGGTGGCGGCGGGGGCGAGAGACGGCGGGGAGGCGCCCGCGAATCCCGCCGGTCGGGCGGCGAGGCAGGCAGGCACGGGGGAGCGGAGCAACCCACGCAGGCACGCAGGCGAGGCACGCAGGCGAGGCACGCAGGCGAGGCGGAGACCCGCGAAGGGCGGGCGGCTCCGGAGTCGAGGGGCCGGGCGCGTGCGAGCGAGCCGGGCAGCGGAAGAGCCGGGGACCCCAAAAAGAGGATGAGCCCCGGATCCGAGGATCCGGGGCTCATCGATCAGTCGCTCGCGAGAGCGGGGTCGGCGATCAGAGGATCGTCAGGACCTCGCCGATCGCGTCGGTGCGCGCGAGATAGTTGTTGTTCTCGGCGATCGCGAAGAGGGCGGGGAGGTTGTCCTTGTCTCCCAGGAGGCCGAGGGCGACCGCCGAGAAGGCACGGGTGTTGTCCTTGAACTCCTTGCGATCCGTCGCCATCTCGCCGAGGCGCTTGACCGCGCTCACGTCGCCGATGAAGCCCAGACCCTGGGTCACGGCGCCGAGAACGGCCTGGCTGTTGGTCGAGCGCTCCATCTCCTTCTGGAGGAAGTTCATGGCCTCGCGGTCACCGAGGAGACCGAGAGCGATGGCGGCGTTGCGACGCAGGTCGATGTCGCCCTTCTCCTGGACGATCTCGCGAACCGTCGGGATCGCGTCGTCGAAGTCGAGGAGACCGAGACCGATGCAGACGTGCTGGCGCATGCTGGCCTGGCCACCCTTCTTCAGGGTCTCCAGCATGTCCGGTCCGGCCGTATCGTACTTCATCAGACCGAGCGCGATCGCGTAGGCGCCGAGCTCATCGGGGCTCTTGGTGTTCTTGAACTCCTTGTGGATCGCCTTGGCGACCTCCTCCTTGGCATCGTCGTTCTTGTTCTCCTCCGCGTGGAAGTACACGCCGAGGGCGAGAGCGCCGAAGGTCTTCTCGAAGTTGTTGCCGTCGAGAAGGCGGAAGAGGAAGTTACGGTTCTCCGCGCCGCCGACCTGGGCCAGCGACATGATCGAGAAGTTCTTGGCCGCGAGGTCACGACCCGTCTTGGTCATCTTCTGCAGACGCTGGACGTTCTTCTTCTGGTCGGGCTTGACCAGCGAGCCGAGCGCCATCGCCGAGGACTGGACGACCTCGTTCTGCTTGTCGTCGAGGTGCTCGATCAGCGTCGAGATCGCCGCCGGATCGCCGATCTTGCCGAGGCTCGTGGCGGCGTAGCCGCGCGAGCGAGCGGTGTTGTTCGGGTCCTCGAGGAACTTGATGAGGGCCGGGACGGCCTCCTTCGCGCGCATGATGCCGAGGGCGACGATCGGGCCGACCTCGAGGTCGATGTGCGAGACCTTCTTCTGGTCGAGCGCGGCCATGAGGGCCGAGACCGCCTGCGTGTCGCTCATGTCCGAGTGACGCGCGCCGATCAGACCGAGCGAGAGGGCGGCGAAGGCGCGGGTCCGGGGCAGGATGTCACTCGTGCCGCGGCCGAGACGCTTCCGGCCATCCTTGGTGTCGTTCATGATCTCGATGAGGAGCGGGACGGCCTCCTTGTTGCCCAGGATGCCCAGGGCGAGACAGGCCGACTCGCGCACGCGCTGGTCGTCGTCGTTGATGACCGACTCGATGTCGGCGCGGGCCTCGTCCATGCCGCACTTGCCGAGGGCGATCGCCGCCGCGGCACGCACGTCGTAGAACTCATCCTTCAGGGCGATGCGCAGGTTCGGGATGACGCCCTCGCGGATCTTCTTCGCGGGGACCTTGGTCACGCCGGCGGCGCCGTCGACCTCGCCGACGAAGAGGTCGGCGTTCTCGGTCTCGGCGTCCTTCGCGCGGACCTTGGCCTTGAGGTCGAGGAAGCGGTCGTCGTTGAAGAACCACCACGCCGCCCAGGTGACGTTCGCGTCGCTCTTCGCCTTCTTCACGCCGCCCGTCGCGCCGCCGGTCGGGAGACCGCCGCCGCCGCCGGGGAGGCCGCCGCCCGCGCCGCCGCTACCGCCGGGGCCGGTCGCGCCGCCGCCACCGCCGCCGGGGCCGGTCGTGCCGCCGGGGCCCTGACCGCCACCGCCACCGGTGGTGCCGCCGCCCGCGGGTCCGCCGCCGGGGCCGGGGGTGCCGCCGCCGCCCGGAGCGAAGCCACCGGAGCTGCCACCGCCGCCGGGGCCCGAGTAGTTGCCGCCGTGGGCGAGGGCGAGCCCGGCGACGAGCATGAACGCCCCCACGAACGAGGCCAGATAGACCAGTTTCTTCATGTTTCCACTCCGTCCGGTGATCGGTTGAGTGCTGTCGGCTGCCGACCGTCTCCCAACGAGACCGGTCGCGCCACCCTGGATGAGCAAGGGGGGTGCCAATGGCCCTCCCGGGGCTTTTCGGGGGAGAATCTGGAGAATGAACTCAAGTCATTGCCTTTGAGTGGCTTGTGGTCACTCCTGGGCCGGGCCGCCCTCGCGGCGGGGGCCTGCGGGCCTCCGAGTGGGGTTACCGGGGCCCGATCTGTCACCTCGAGGTAACGACACCCGGGGGTCCGGGCCCCTCCCGACCCCTGCTCCGGACGCTCGACCCTCCTCCGGGGCGGCATTCCGGGCCGCTTCTCCGAGGAGCGGTGCAAACGCGCCTCCGCCTGTTAGAACCCCTCGTCCGCGCGCACGGCGCCGGCGAAAGGAGGAGCGTTGCGGCTCGGACTCTGCCAGATCGACACCGTCCAGGGTGACCCCCGCCGCAATCTCGGGCGCATCGTCGAGGCCGCGCACGAGGCCCGAGCGGCGGGCGCCGACTGGGCCGTCTTCCCCGAGCTCGCCCTGCCCGGCTACCTGCCGGGAGACCTCCTCGCTCGGCCCGGATTCGTGGCCGCCCTCGCGGCCTGGGAGGCGGAACTCGCGGCGCGCCTGCCCGCGGGCCTGGGAGTCCTCGTGGGCTCGATCGGCCGGGCGGGGGAGGGCGCGGGCAAGGCCCTCCGGAACGAGGCCCTCGCGATCCGGGACGGGCGCATCCTGGCCCGTCGCGCGAAGTCGATGCTGCCGACCTACGACGTCTTCGACGAGGCGCGCTACTTCCGACCGGCGACGGAGCGCCGTCCCGTCGATCTCGACGGCCGTCTCGCCGCGGTCACGATCTGCGAGGATCTCTGGGCCGGTCAGCCGACCGGGCTCGAGGTCCCGGACTACGGGATCGACCCGGCCGCCGAGCTCGTCTCGGCGGGAGCGGAGTTCGTCCTCAACCTCTCGGCGTCACCCTACTCCCACGGCCGCCCCGCGCACCGCACCGCGCTCGCCGCGAGCGTCGCGACGCGTCTCGGTCGGCCGGTGGCGCTGGTCAATCTCGTCGGCGGCGACGATGACGTGCTCTTCGACGGCAGCTCGGTCCTCGTCGATGCCCGCGGTCGCGTCATCCGCCGTCTCGCCTCCTTCGCGGAGGAGATCGCCGTCGTGGACGTCGACGCCGCCGGATCCGAGGCGGCGGCGACCGAGCTCGCGCCGATCGAGGAGGTCCGGCGCGCGCTCGTGATGGGCATCCGCGACTACTTCCGCAAGACGGGCGTCGAGCGCGCGGTGCTCGGCCTCTCGGGCGGCATCGATTCGGCCGTGGTCGCCGTCCTGGCCGCGGAGGCCCTGGGGCCCGATCGCGTGACCGCGGTCGCGATGCCGTCGGAGTACTCGGCGTCGATGAGCGAGGAGGACGCGCGCGCCCTGGCCGGACGTCTCGGTCTCGACTACCGCGTCGCGCCCATCGGCGAGGCCTACGCCGCGATGCGGGCCGCGCTCGGGCCCGCTCTCGACGGCGAGCCGGCCGGGATCGTCCTCGAGAACCTCCAGCCGCGCCTGCGCGGCACGCTCCTGATGGGGGTCTCGAACGCGACCGGAGCGCTGCTCCTCGCGACCGGCAACAAGTCCGAGCTCGCCGTCGGCTACTGCACGCTCTACGGCGACATGTGCGGAGCGCTCGCGGTGATCGCGGATCTGCTGAAGACCGAGGTCTACGAGCTCGCGCGCCATCTGAACCGGGACGGCGAGA
Source organism: Planctomycetota bacterium (assembly GCA_041402125.1). Taxonomy (GTDB): domain Bacteria; phylum Planctomycetota; family DRQF01; genus JAWKSY01. The sequence goes on along the minus strand of JAWKSY010000003.1, from coordinate 172,798 downwards.
TCATCCCGCTCCGGACGCTCGAGCGTCCGCCGAGCGCCGAGCTCCGCCCGGACCAGCGCGACACCGATTCGCTGCCCGATTACGCCGTGCTGGACCCGATCATCCGGCGCTTCGTGGTGGATCGATCGAGCGAGGACGAGATCGTCGCGGAGGGATTCGAACCGGGCATCGTCCGGAGCGTTCTCGACCGGATCTCGGCGAACGAGTACAAGCGGCGACAGATGCCGCCGGGGCTGCGCGTCAGCGCGAAGGCCTTCGGGGTCGGACGGCGGAAGCGACTCGCGGCGGGCCCGCAGCGCGTCGAGTGGCCGGAGCGAGAGGGAGAGCGGCGATGAGCGCGCGACGCGGCGGATCGAAGACGGAGAAGGGCGCGGAGAGCCCGGCCCGCGGACGCCTCGGCGTCTGGGTGGTGGGCCTCGGCGGCGGCCTCGCGACGACCATGGTCTGCGGGGCGCGGATGATCGCCCGCGGCCTGGCCTCGAACAACGGCCTCGTCACCAGCACGCCGGCCTTCTCCCACCTCGAGGTCGCCGACCTCGGGGACCTGGTCTTCGGCGGCCACGACATCCGTCCGGTGTCGCTGCACGCGAGCGCGCTCGAGATCCACCGCGACACGGGGACGATCCCCTTCGAGCCGCTCGAGGCGATCCGCGCCGACCTCGACGCGGTGGACGAGAACCTGCGACTCGGCACCGTGGTCAACTGCGGCGCCGCCGTGACCGCGCTCGCCGGCAAGGCGGCGAAGCGCCGCCGCGAGTCCCTCGCGGACACGCTCGACGGGATCACCCGAGACCTCGAGGAGTTCCGCGATCTCCACGGTCTCCGCGACGTGGTCGTCGTCAACCTCGCGTCCACCGAGCCGCGGCTCGAGCCGCAGAAGGACCACCAGTCGATCGCCGGCTTCCGCCGGCTCGTCGCCGAGGATCGGCGCACCGCGGTGCGGGCGAGCTCGCTCTACGCCTGGGCCGCGATCTCGCTCGGCTTCCCCTTCCTGAACTTCACGCCGAGCAACGCGGCGCTCCTGCCCGCGCATCTCAAGCTGGCGGCGAAGAAGGGCGTCCCCGTCATGGGGAACGACGGCAAGACCGGCGAGACCCTGGTGAAGAGCGCGCTGGCGCCGATGTTCAAGTATCGCCACCTCGAGGTGATGAGCTGGCAGGGCTACAACATCCTCGGTGATCGCGACGGTCAGGTGCTCGCGGACGAGCGGAACAAGGCCTCGAAGGTCGAGACCAAGGACGGGGTCCTGAACCGCATCCTCGGCTACCCGCTGCACACGCACGTCGCGATCGACTACGTGCCCAGCCTCAGCGACCTCAAGACCGCGTGGGACTTCATCCACTTCCGCGGCTTCCTCGACTACAAGATGAGCCTGCAGTTCACGTGGCAGGGATGCGATGCGATCCTCGCCGCGCCGATCGTGCTCGACATGGTGCGACTCGCCGACTACGCGCACCGCAGCGGCGAGGAGGGTCTGATGACCCAGCTCGCCTGCTTCTTCAAGCGGCCCCTCGGCGTCGACGAGCACGATCTCCACTTCCAGTTCCATCATCTGATGGACTACCTCGCGGCGCGTCGCGGGGCGAACTGAACGAGACGGTTCCCTCGTCGCGAGACGCGCCGGAGGATCTTCGGCGTCGTCGCGATCGGCGCGCGAATTTCGCATCGCACGTGACTTCGCGCCGCCGATCGGGTCCGATGGCCGTCCGGCGTGAGACCCCCGATTCTCCCTCGCGACCGTTCGCCTCGCGCGAGCGGTCTCGCCCGATGTGAGCATCGGATCCTCCGCCGTTCGAAACCGCATGGCCCGGAGGTAACCCCCGATGCTCCGTTCGTTCCTCGCTCTCGTGCTCGCCCTCGCGGCGCTCGCCGCTCACGCCCCCGCGCAGCTCGCCTTCGGCGAGATCCTCGTCGACCCGGTCGGAGCCGACGACGGCTTCGAGCTCGTCGAGCTCACGAACTTCGGCCCGGGCGTCTACACGACGACCGGCAACGAGTCGCTCTGCGTGCAGGACGGCGCGACCACCGTGCACTACTGGCTCCTGCCGGCCGGCGTCTCGCTGGCGGTGGGGGAGAGCATGGTCATCCACTGGCGCGGCTTCGCGCCCCTGCCGCCGCTCCCGGTGAATCACTTCTACACCGGGACCGCGCCCGCGAACTTCCTCTTCAACACCGGCAGCACGCCGCTCGACGCGACGGGCGCGATCGGTCTCTACTCGACGCCGCAGTTCACGAACCCGGCCGCGATGATGGACTTCGTCCAGTGGGGCGGTTCGGGTCACCTCCGCGAGACGATCGCGAACGCCGCCGGCGAGTGGGTCTCCGGGACCTTCGTCGCCACCCCGCCGGAGGGCATGTCGCTCGCCTACGACGGCTCCGGCGATACCGCCGGGGACTGGTTCATCGATCCCTCGCCGACCTTCGGCGCGGCGAACCCGATCCTGCCCGGCAACGGCGCGGACGTCGGCGTCGGCATCGCGGTCAACGGCACGCCCGTCGCCGGCGACGCGGCGACCGTCAACGCCGGGGATCTCGTGTCCTTCACGATGAGCTCGCCGGGCGGCTCGCTCGACGGATCGCCGCTCCTCGTCATCTTCGAGGACCTGCCGACCGGAGCCTCCTTCCTGCCGCTCACCATTCCCGGCGACTTCGTCGGCGCCAGCGTGCACACGACCGGCTCGCCCTTCATCATGGTGGACGGCCTCAGCGCGGCGGGCGCGCTCTTCTCGCCGGTGCTCCTGCCGGGCGGCTACGTCGCGGGCGGCACGGTGCCGGCCTCGCTCGGCGGCATCAACCGCAGCGTCAACGTGCAGGCGCTCTGCCTCGACCCGACGGATCCGGTCAACCGCCCCTTCGGCATCGGCGTCTCCGACGCGGTGCAGCTCGCGATCAACTGAAGTCAGGTCCTCGAACGAGAACCGCCCCGCCGTCCCTCGCGATTCGAGAGGGCGGCGGGGCGGTCCATTGAAAGGGCGGCGCGCGCCCTACTTGTCGCCGTAGCTCCGGAGGCGACTCGCGCGGCTGACGCGGTCCACCGCGATGATGAAGGCGGCCAGTCGCTGGCTGACCTTCTCGCGGTGCGCGACCTTCTGCACCTCGCGGTAGGCGCGGGTCATCGTCTTGTCGAGCTCGGCGTTGACGGTCTCCAGCTCCCAGCGGAACTGCTGGATGTTCTGGGTCCACTCGAAGTACGAGCAGGTGACGCCGCCGGCGTTCGCGAGGATGTCCGGCACCACGAGGATGCCGCGCTCCTCGAGCACCCGATCCGCGTAGGGCGTGATGGGGTGGTTGGCCGCCTCCACGACGAGCTTGCAGTCGATCCGGTCGACGTTGCGCTTGCGGATGACCTCGCCGAGCGCGGCCGGGATCAGGATCTCGCAGGGCAGCTCGAGGAGTTCGGCGTTGCTGATCGCCTGCGCCTCGGTGAAGCCCGCGACGGTGCCGGTCTTCGCGACGTGCGTGTCGAGCAGCTCGAGGTCGAGCCCGCCCTCGTGGAAGACGCCGCCTCCGACGTCGGAGACCGCGATCACGCGCGCCTCCATCTCGTCGAGGAACCGGGCGGCGTGCGAGCCGACGTTGCCGTAGCCCTGGATCACGACGCGCGCGCCCTTGAGCTCGACGCCCGCGCTCTCGCACGCGAGACGCGTGATCGTGGCGACGCCGCGACCGGTCGCCTCGTTGCGGCCGAGCGAGCCGCCGAGCTCCACGGGCTTGCCCGTGACGACGGCCGGGGAGTGGCCGGCGCTGCGGCCGTACTCGTCCATCATCCAGGCCATGATCTGGGCGTTGGTGCCGACGTCCGGCGCGGGGATGTCACGGTAGGGGCCGATGACCATGCGGATCTTGCGCGCGAAGTCGCGCGTGAGCCGGCGCAGCTCGCCCTGGGAGAGCTGGCGCGGGTCGCAGTCGATGCCGCCCTTGGCGCCGCCGAAGGGGATGTCGACCAGGGCCGTCTTCCAGGTCATCAGCGCGGCGAGGGCACGGACCTCGTCGGCGTCGGCGTCCGGGTGGTAGCGGATGCCGCCCTTGTAGGGCCCGCGCGCGCCGTTGTGGTGCACGCGGTAGCCGACGAAGTTCATCATCGTCTCGCCGTCGTCGCGGATCAGCGGGAGCTGGACCCGGATCTCGCGGTAGGGAGTCCGCAGGATGCTCGCCACCGACTCCGAGAGTTCGAGCCGCTCGGCGGCACGATCGAAGAAGTAGCTGGCGGCCGCGAACGGCGAGAGACCGTAGAGGTCGATGTCCGGGGCGCTGAAGTTCCGGGTGACGCGGGTCGTCTGTTCTTCGGTCTTGCTCACGCGGCTCTCCCTGGCCGGTTCGACGGGCGGGGCGAGGCGGTCGGGCGGGCCTTCGGGGCCACCCCGTCTCGATCCCCATAAGGTCCGATAATGTTTGTTATGTGATTTTTCCGCGGGGGGCGAATTCGGCCTCGGAGGCCGCCCTGCGCCGGGATGCGTCGATCCGGCGTCCCGTCACCGCTCCCCGTCATGCCCTCACAGCCCCGGCGGCGTCCGGTACTCGCGCTGGAAGGTCTTCAGCCGCCGCCGGAAGTCCTCGAGGATCTGGTCGTCGGTCATCCCCGACGCCGCCTTCACGCCCTCGATGAGCTCCTTGTGCGTCGCCTTGCCGGTCTGGAACTCGAGCATCCAGGCGTCGAAGGCCGGACGGTAGTTCTCGATGATCCAGTGCATCGCGTAGCCGGCGCGGGCCCACATGCGGTCGATCTCGGTCCCGTTGTGCTGGCCGAGCGAGACCTTGACCTCGGTGAGCGCGGCGAAAGGACTGGCGTCCTCGAGATTCCAGCCCGTGAGGTACTGGTGCGTCGCCGCGGTCGGCCCGAAGCGCCCGTCCTTGGCGCAGGCCTCGAAGTAGGCGCCGAGCGCCTCGAAGCCGTTCGAGCCCAGCCGGTCGTAGCCCCAGAGCCGGTCCATGATGGCCTGCGACGCGGCGTGTCGGATCCACTGGGACGTGAAGTCCGCGTTGTACCAGTACGCGATCACGCCCTGGCGGGACGCGCAGATCGCGCCGCGGCAGCTGCAGTAGGCGTCCTGTCGCGGCCCCGGCTTCGGCTGCACCGAGTTGCAGGTCTTCGCGTAGCTCGCCTGGTCGCGCGTGATGAAGATCGGGATCCGGGTCGCGCGGTCGAAGCAGACCGGCTCGTCGCCGAAGAGCTCCGCCGCGTGCTTCCAGATCTTCTCCGCCTGCTCGAGGACGAGGATGTTGCTCTTGAAGCCGATCGGACCGAGCACCACGAAGTGCTCGGACTGGAGGACCCAGGGGTTCGTCGGATCGCGGTGGAGCTTGTCGAGCTCCTCGATCGACTTCCAGCTCCCGCCCTCACGGATCTCGCCGGCCTCGATGCGGGCGAGCTCCTCCTTCGAGTACCAGTCGTTGCCGAGCCAGGTGTCGCCCTTCGCGAGTCGCCCCTGGTCCTCCTTGGTGACCCAGCGCCCCTCGTGCTCGACGAGCCCGGCCTTGCGGCGCGCGGCGACCGACGGCGGCACCCACTCGTCGTCGAGCTTCACCCATCCCCGCGCCTTGTACTCGCCTTCCATCTTCTTGCGCTCGTAGGTCTCGAGCGCGGAGCCGTAGCGCCACTTGCCGTCGTCGCACTTCTTGTGCCCGAGGAGCTCGCGCGCCTCGGCGTTCTCCGAGTCGAGCTTGACGACCTTGGCGAGGAGCTTCTTCGCCTCGACGTTGACGCCCTTCTCGAGCCCCCAGCGCCCGAGGGCGATCATCCCCGCGACGTCCTTCTTGTCGAGTTCCTTCGCGCGCTTGTCGAACTCGTCGCCGACCGTCTCCTTCTCGATGTGCGTGACGATGTCGCCCACCTCGATCCAGATCTTCTTGCCGTCGACCAGCTCGACGCGCCACTTGTCGTCGGTCTTCTTGATGACCTTGCAGTCGAGGATCTTCTCGCCCGACTTGAGGGTGATCTCGTCGGCGTGCAGCGGCGTCGCCAGGACCACGGCGACGGCGGCGGCGATGAGGAAGGAGAGGGATCGCATCTCGAGGCTCCGGGGCTCGCGGGTGACGGCGGCGTCGGAGCGCCGCCGGTGGACTCTATCACAGTACGGAACGGGGACGTCGGCGGCGAAATCACTCCGGACGGCGGAGGCGGACGAAGCGCTTCTTGCCCGCGCGGAGCACGGCGCCGTCCTCGAAGGTCACCTCGGCCTTCGGGTCCCCCACCGCCTCTCCCTCGATCTTGATGCCCCCCTGGGAGACGAGGCGCATGCCCTCGCCGTTGGACGTGACGAAGCCGGCGAGGCGCAGCAGCGCCACGATCCAGATCCGTCCCTCGGCGTCGAGGGCGTCGGCCGGGACGGGGAGCTCCTCGATCTCGCTCGGGAGCTGCTGTTCGGTGAAGATGCGGCGGAACTCGTCGCTGGCGCCCTGCGCGGCGGCCTCGTCGTGGAAGCGCTCGACGATCTCGCGGCCGAGCCGGTCCTTGAGGTCGCGGGGGTGCGACCCGGCGGCGAAGATCGCCTCGATCTCATCCAGCGGCAGCGTCGTCGCGAGCTCGAACCAGGGACGCATCAGCTCGTCGGGGAGGCTCATCACCTTGCCGAACATCTCGCCCGGCGCCTCGTCGAGGCCGATGGAGTTGCCGAAGGACTTCGACATCTTCCGGCTGCCGTCGAGGCCGACGAGCAGCGGCCCCATCATGCAGATCTGGGCCTCCTGGCCCTCGGCCTCCTGCAGGTCGCGTCCGATGAGGAGGTTGAAGAGCTGGTCCTGCCCGCCGAGCTCGACGTCGGCGCGGACGACGACGGAATCCCAGCCCTGCAGGAGCGGGTAGACGAACTCGTGGAGGTAGATCGGCGTCCCCTCGCGGTACCGCTTGGCGAAGTCCTCCCGGACGAGGAGCTGGGCGACGGTCGCGTGACCGACGAGTCCGATCATGCCGCTGAAGCCGAGCTCGCCGAGCCACTCGCTGTTGCGACGCACCTCGACGCGTTCGAGGTCGAGCACCTTCGAGGCCTGCCGCAGGTAGCTGGCCGCGTAGTCGTCGACCATCTCCCGCGTGAGCTGCGGCCGGGCCTTGTTGCGCCCCGAGGGGTCGCCGACCATCGCGGTGGCGTCGCCGATGATCAGGACCGGCTGGTGGCCGAGCTCGGAGAAGACCTGCAGCTTGCGCAGCGGAAGCGTGAAGCCGAGGTGGAGGTCGTGCGCGGTGGGATCCACGCCGAGCTTCACGCGCAGAGGCCTTCCCGTCCGGACGGACCGGGCGATGCGGGCCCGCAGGCCCTCCTCCGACACGATCTGGGTCGCGCCGCGACGGAGCTCCGCCATCTGGCGCTCCACCTCGGCCTCGAGGGCGGGATCCTGATCCGGGGTCGTCACCTCAGTCTCCTTCTCAGCCAGTCCAGCCAGCCGTCGCGGTCCCTCCGGACGGGTTCTCCGTCGACGGAGGTCGCGATCACGAGGCTGGTCATGATCGCGCGGTGCATGACCTCGGGGTACGACTCGTCCGCGAGGGCGGTCTCGAGGGCCGCGAACAGGGGCTCCCGGTCCTCGAGCTCGGCCGCGAAGGACGCCGCGAGCGTGACGTGGACCGGGCTTCGGCGGGCCAGCGCCTCGCCGAGACTCGCGAGGGGATCCTCGGCCAGGTGGTCGGCGTTGCGCGGGTAGACGCGGACCGTGACGGGGCGGAACTCGAGTTCCTCGTTGAACGACCGCTCCCCCACCTCGATCTGCGCCGCCCGGAGCGAGCACGCGAAGGTGTAGGTGCGGAGCATCGTCCCCGCGATGTTGTTGACCGTCGTGTCGAGCGCCACCGGGACGCGGAAGGACTCGCCGGGCTCCAGGAGGACGTCCTCGTCGACGATGATGTTCCGCGAGTCCGTCTGCGTGACGACGGTGTCGTCGGGCCGGTACTCCCGGTAGGTCACGGCGCGCGCGAAGATCGTCTTCGACGCGACGGTGCCGCGGCCGTCGGGCTCGGGGACCTCCCGCACGGCGGGGATCCGGACCGGCCAGCGCGAGCGGTTGAGGAGGACGACCTCGCCGTCGATCACGTCTCCGATGACGTAGTGCTCGCGGTCGACGACGATCTCCGCGTCGAAGCAATCGCGTCGCAGGAACTCGCGCTTCGCCCGGAACTGGAGGAGCTGGAAGCGCCCGCTCCACACCGGCGGCGGATCCTCGGCGAAGACGGCGTCGACGAGGTCGAGGGCGTCGGCGTGGCGCCCCTCATCGACCGCGGCGGCGACGATCGCGTGCCGCGTCTCCCAGTCCGTCCGCCCGCCGGCGGCGGGCAGCGCGGTCTCGGCGCCGGCGTCGGGCGTCGACTCGACCTCCGCGCAGCCGCCTGAGAGCGGCACGAGGAGGAGCGCGATCAGGGCGACGGCGCGGCATGCAGGCATCGAATCCACCTCTTCCCGGGTCTCTTCCCGACGGCCGACGACGATAGCAAGGGGGCCCGAATCCGCCCAGCATCGGGCGGGTCGTCGAGGCCCGGGGCCCGTCGCAGAAATGAACGCGGCCCCGGATCGCGGAGCGATCCGGGGCCGTGCCGTCATGATCTCGAGCAATCAGCCCTCGGCCGAGTCGTCCTCGGCCGGGGTCTCGTCGCCCGCGGCGTCGCCGTCCTCGGTGGCCTCGACGGCGGCCGGCGCCGGGACGGTGCCCGGAGCGGCCTTCTCGATGACCTCCATGAGGCTGAGGCCGATCTTCCGCTCGTCCGTGTTCACCTTGATGATGCGGACGGAGACCTTGTCGCCGACGTTGACGATGTCCTCGGGATCATCGACCTTCGCGTCCGACAGCTCGGAGATGTGCATCAGACCCTCGAGATCGTCGCCGATCTCGACGAAGACGCCGAAGTTCGTGATCTTGGTGACCACGCCCTCGAGCTCCTCGCCGACGCGGAAGCGCGACGGGATGTCGGTCTCCCACGGGTCCTCGGAGAGCTGCTTGAGGCCGAGGGCCACGCGCTTCTTCTCCTGGTCGACGGAGAGGACGATCGCCTCGACCTCGTCGCCCTTCTTCACGCTCTCGGACGGATGGCTGATCTTCTTGGTCCAGCTCATGTCGCTGACGTGGAGCAGGCCGTCGATGCCCTCCTCGATCTCGATGAAGGCGCCGTAGTTGGTGAGGTTGCGGACGCGGCCGCTGATGATCGTGCCGACCGGGTACTTCTCCTCGACCTGGGTCCAGGGGTTGTCCTCGACCTGCTTCATGCCGAGCGAGATCTCCTGCTTGGAGGGGTTCACGTTCAGCACGACGACCTCGACGACGTCGCCGATGTTCACCATCTCGCTGGGATGGTTCACGCGACGGGTCCAGCTCATCTCGGAGATGTGGACGAGACCCTCGACGCCCTCCTCGAGCTTCACGAAGGCGCCGTAGGACATCACGTTGACGACCTCGCCGCGCACCTTCATGCCCGGCTGGTAGCGCTCCTCGATCTTCTTCCAGGGGCTCTCGGTCTTCTGCTTGAGACCGAGCGCGATGCGCTCCGAGTCCTTGTCGAACTTGAGGATCTTGACCTCGACCTCGTCGTCGATGCCGAGCATCTCGGACGGGTGGCTGATGCGACCCCAGCTCATGTCGGTGATGTGCAGCAGGCCGTCGATGCCGCCGAGGTCGACGAAGGCGCCGAAGTCGGCGATGTTCTTGACCACGCCGACGCGGAGCTGGCCCTCGTTGAGGGTCGAGAGCAGCTCGGACTTGAGCTGGTCGCGTCCTTCCTCGAGCAGCTTCCGGCGCGAGATGACGATGTTCATCCGCGCCTCGTCGATCTTGATGATCCGCGCCTCGATCTCCTTGCCGATGTAGGTCGACACGTCGGGCGTCCGACGGATGCTGACCTGGCTGGCCGGGAGGAAGCAGAGGAAGCCGATGTCGACGAGCAGACCGCCCTTGATCTTCCGGGTGACCACGCCGCGGACGACGTCGCCCTCGTTGTGATCGGCGATGACCCGCTCCCAACCGCGCATGCGGTCGGCCTTCTTCTTCGAGAGGACCACGTTGCCGTAGGAGTCCTCGACCTCCTCGAGGAAGACCTCGACCTCGTCGCCGATCTTGGGCGCGACGTCGCCGAACTCGGCCACGTCGATCACGCCCTCGCACTTGTAGCCGATGTCGATGATGACGTCGTCACCGTGGCGACCGACGATCTTCCCGTTGAGGATGGTCTCGGGCTTGAACTCCGCGACGGTGGACTCGTACTCGACACGCTCGCCGACGCAGGCCGCCACCATCTTGGCGATCTCGTCCTCGGAGGGCATGTGGCGCTTGATGTTCTCGGAAATGCTCATGAAAGGGTCACGCTGCGGGGCCCGCTCCGTCCGACACCGACGACGGGTCCCGATGGGAATCGGGGTTTCGATCGAGACGCCCGCCCCTCACGACGAGGAACGCGGCGCCCGGGGACGTGTCGCGTCCCCGTGACCGGTCGACGACCGGTCAGGTCAACTGTTCGAGCCGCTCGCGCGCGAGGCGCTCCAGCTCCGCGACGACCGAGTCGCGATCCTTCGCGCTCGAGTCGACGTACACCTGCTCCGGAGACCGCCGCAGCGGGGCCTCCTCCCGTTCCGAGTCGAGGCGGTCGCGCCGCTCGATCTCGGTCCGGATCGACTGCTCGTCGGCCGCCTCGCCCTTCTCGCGAAGCTCGGCCGTCCGACGCCGGGCCCGCTCCGCGGGCGATGCGTCGAGATAGATCTTCACCGCCGCGTCCGGGAACACGACCGTCCCCATGTCGCGGCCCTCGCAGACGAGGTCGCCGTCCTCGCCGATCCGACGCTGCGCCCGCCCCATCGCCGCTCGCACCAGCGGGTGGGCGGCGTAGGCCGAGACGCGAGACGTGACCTCGCGCGTCCGGATCTCCTCGCCGAGGACGACGCCGTCGAGCTCCAGCCCGCTTCGCCGTCGAAGTCCAGCCGCATCCCTCGAGGAGCGTCGCCAGGGCCGCGTCGTCGTCGGCCGCGACGTCCGCCCGGAGGGCGCAGAGCGTGACCGCGCGATACATCGCGCCGGTGTCCAGGAAGCGGAATCCCAGCCTCCTGGCGAGCCGGCGCGCGACCGTGCTCTTGCCAGCCCCCGCGGGACCGTCGATCGTGACGACTCGAAGCAGGCGCATGACCCTCTGTGTGACAAGGATTTACGGCGTCGGCCGCTCGTCCGCGCCCCGCCGGTCCCGGAGGGCCGGGCGGGAGGGCAAGGTTATGAAAGTCAAGGACTTGGGCAAGGGGCGGCGGGGTCGAACCGGCGCAGCTCGAAGTCGCCGGCGCGCCAGACGATGTAGTTGGGCCCCTCCTCCCACGCGCCGGTCGTGATGATGCGCCGGGACCGGCCCGCGAACTCGAGCACCTGGTCCGCCGGGAAGTGGATGTGCCCGCAGATCACGACGTCCGGATCGATCCGGGCCGCCAGCTCCTCGAGGCCCCGCTCGATGGTGTGGAAGCGGTTGCCCGTGACGGCCTTCTTGCGGGCCTTCTTCCGCTCGCTGATCCGCCGGTAGCGGCGGGCGAGCCAGCCGCCGAGGGCGCCCGGCAGGAGCGCGGCCACGAAGCGCGCCGGTCGCGACCGCATGACGACGCGGGCCCGCTGGTAGGAGAGGTCGTCGACGCAGAGCTCGTCTCCGTGCGAGACGTGCACGTCGAGGCCGCCGAGCTCGAGCCGGTTCCGGTCGGGCTCGAGGCGGCAGCCCGCGCGCCGGAACTCCTCCCCCATCAGGAAGTCCCGGTTGCCGTGCACGACGTGGACGGGTCCGCAGCTCCTCCCGAACTCGGCGAGCCGCGCGAAGAGGTCGTCGTAGAAGCCGTCGCGGGTCTGACGCTCGCCGATCCAGAACTCGAAGAGGTCGCCGACGATCCACAGCTCGTCGGCCTCGGCGAGGGCGCGGTCGAGGAAGGCCAGGAACTGCTCGAGGTAGGGTCGATCGCCCTGGACGAGGTGGACGTCCGAGACGAACCAGATCGCGCGGGCGTCGGCGTTCATTCCGACTCGATGCCGTACTGGCGCATCTTCTCCCAGAGGTTCTTCCGGCTGATGCCCAGCACGCCGGCCGCCTGCGCCTTGTGGCTGTTGGTGGTCTTCAGGATGTTCTCGATGTGCTCGCGCTCCGCCTCCTCGACGAACTGCTTGAGCGTCATCAGGCTCGTCGGAACGGCGAGCGCCTTCTTGTGGATGGGCGAGGTCTCGACGAGGTAGTCCTTCTTCAGGACGTGCCCGTTGCCGGCGAAGGCGATCGCCCGTTCGATGGCGTGCTCGAGCTCGCGGACGTTGCCCGGCCAGTAGTAGGCCTCCATCGCCGCCATGACGTCGGCCTTGATCTCGTAGCGGCGCCCCCCGCCGTAGCGGTTGACGAAGTGCGCGGCGAGCAGCGGGATGTCGCCGTGGCGCTCGCGCAGCGGCGGGAGCTGGATCGGGACGACGTTCAGGCGGTAGTAGAGGTCGTTGCGGAAGCGCCCCTCCTCGACGAGTCCGCGGAGGTCGACCTTGCTCGCCGCGATGACGCGGACGTCGATCTTGATCGTCTTCTCGCCGCCGAGTCGCTCGAACTCCCGCTCCTGGAGGATGCGCAGGAGCTTGACCTGCGTCTCCATCGGCATGTCGTCGATGTCGTCGAGGAAGAAGGTGCCGCCGTCGGCCCGCTCGAAGCGTCCGATCTTGCGGTCGCGCGCGTCGGTGTAGGCGCCCTTCTCGTGCCCGAAGAGCTCGTCCTCGAGGAGGGTCGCCGGGATCGCGCCGCACGAGATCGTCACCATCGGCGCGTTCTTGCGGCTCGAGAGGTTGTGAATCGCCTTGGCGATGACCTCCTTGCCGGTTCCGGTCTCGCCGACGATGAGGATGCTCGAGTCGGTGCGCGAGACGGTCTTGATCGTCCGGACGACGTCCTGCATCGGCCGGGACTTCCCGACGATGTTCTCCACCGAATGGATCTCGTCGAGCTGCTCGCGGAGCACGGCGTTCTCGCGCTCGAGTTCGACGAGCTTCGTGATGCGCTCGAGGATCGAGACGATGTGGTCGTTGAGGAAGGGCTTCTGGACGTAGTCGGCGGCCCCGAGCTTGATCGCCTTCACGGCGCTCTCGATCGTCGCATAGCCCGTGATGACGATGACCTGGAGTCCCGGCCGCGCGCGCCGCGCCTCCTCGAGGAGCGACATGCCGTCGAGGCCCGGCATGTTCAGGTCGGTCACGAGGCACTCGGGCTGCTCGCGCTTGATGTACTCGAGCGCCCGCTGGCCGTCCGGGACGCAGAAGACCTCGTGCCCCGCCTCCTGGAGATCCTCGGAGAGGGTGGCGGTGATGCTCTTCTCGTCGTCCGCGATCAGGACCTTCAATCGTCTTCCTCCGTCGCCCGAATCGACGACGACGGAGTTTAGGGATTGCCGGGCGTTCGATCAATCGGCGGCGGGAGCCGCGCTCCGATCAGAAGGGCGCGCGCTTCACCAGCCAGCTCCCGACCTTCTGGGCCATCCAGAGCGGCATCCGGGCGAAGACCTTCTTGGCGATCTCGTATTTCGGGTTGCTGGGATTGAGCGAGGGTAGCTCGTCGGCCCGGACCAGGATGTAGTCGTAGGAGAGCGGGCGCGGTTCGAAGCCCTGGTGCTTCTTGAAGGCGAAGGACCCCGTCTCCTTGCGCGAGCGGCCGAAGTCGAAGCGGGCGAGACCCCGCTCGGACGCCCACTCCATGAGCCGGAAGTACATGAAGTTGTTGGCCCGCGATCGCTCCGCCGCCGCGACCGCGCCGGAGTAGTACGGCATCAGCGTGTCGCCGTGGATGAAGGACAGGACCGCCGAGACGGTCTCGCCCCGGCACTTCACCACGTGCATCACCGCCCGGTCCCCGAGGACGTTCCGGATGTGCCAGAAGAGGCTCGAGGGGAACAGCGGGGAGCCCAGCTTGCGCTTGTTCAGGGAGAAGAGCCGGTGGAACTCCTCCAGGGAGATCGACTCCTCCTCCATCTCGAGCTCGTCCTCGCGCAGGCACTTCCGGACCTCGGCCCGGGCCTTCCGGGGCAGGCGCTGGAGGCAGCCGTCGGCCGTGTCCGGGACGTCCTCGATGAAGGTGCAGTAGAGGTCGTTGTGGGGCAGCTCGAGCTCGGGACGGACGAGGTGTCGGAGCTCGACGTACTTGGCGCCCTGCTCCTCCCCCACCTTCCGCGCGCCCTCGACGAGGGTCGCGGTCGTCTCCGCGTCCTCGGAGAGGATGCCGCCGTAGACCCCGAAGGGGGCGGAGATGAGCGTCGTGCCGAAGAAGGCCGAACTCACCCGCGTCATCGGGAGGATGCCCGTGATGCGGTCGTCGCGCCGGCAGAGGAGGTAGTGATGGCGGTGCTGGAAGGTGCGCTCGATGATGTCCGCCCACTCGAGCGTGTGGAACAGGGTCGAGTCGCGGTGCGAGCGGACGAAGTCCGTCCACTCCCCGCGGTCGGTCTCCGCGAGGCGGTGGAGGGTCGGGGCGTGGGGGGCGACGCGGCCCTCGGTTTCAGGCGGCGTCGGTATCGTCACGCTCTCTCTCATCCTCATCCTTCCCCCCCAGGATCGTATCGACGTGGTAGTCGGTCAGCCCTCGCCCGTGCGTGAAGATGATGATCTCCCCGATCAGTCCGATCGACAGCAGGATCGGCCCCAGGACCATGAGAAGGACGGCGATGATCGTCTCGGGGCGGTCCACCACGCCCCGACCGCGCGACCCGTCGAAGGCCGTCCCCGCGCCGAAGAACTTCTGGAAGAGCAGCATGGCGGCGAGCGCCACGCCGAGGAAGAAAAGTCCGAATCCGGTCAGCCCGAAGAAGCGCAGCGGCTTCTTGATGAACTTCGTGAGGAAGAAGAGGCTGAACACGTCGAGGAACCGGCGCACGTAGAGGCTGAAGTTCAAGAAGGTGCTCGGCCCCTTCTCGGCCACGTGCACGACCTCGATCTCCTCCACGCGGAATCCCTGGCCGTGCGCGAGCACGGGCACGAAGCGGAACAGGTCGCCGTGGAAGTGGATCGCGTCGAGGACGTACTTCCGGTAGCCGCGGAAGGAACAGTTCAGGTCGCGGAAGCTGACCTTGGTCAGGAGCTTCGTGAGGGTGTTGAAGCCCCAGCTCTGGAGCCGCGCGACGAAGGAGTCGACGCGCGGCGTCCGGACCGCGGCGACGAAGTCGGCGCCGTCGCGGAGCGCCTTGATGGCGTCGAGGGCCGCCTCGGGCTTGACTTGGACGTACCACGTGTTGGTGATGATGAACTCGCCCCGCGCGCGCTCGGAGGCGATGCGCAGCGAGGTCGATTCGCCGAAGGTCCGGCGGAAGCGGATGACGCGGAAGTTGGGCACGCTGCGGTTGAGGGACACCAGGGCGTCGTAGAACGCGCCCCCGATCCCGTCGTCCACGACGATGAACTCCGCCTTGAGGTTCGACTCGTGGAAGACGCGGCGGAAGCCGTCGATCATCTCCGCGAAGCTGGGAAGGTCCACCTCGACCTCGGTGGCGACCACGATCAGCGAGACGTCGAACTCGTGGAGATCGACGGCCGGCGCGCGGTTCGAGGCGGCGGCGGATTCGGTCATCGTCTCCCCCATCATCCGAGTTCCACCGCGGTCGAGCGGGCGTACTCGCTCGCGTCGTGTTCGCCGACCCGGACGATCAGATCGGCGAGGACGCCGATCGCGTAGAAGTAGAGCGCGCCGACCGCGGTCAGGACGAGCACCGAGGGGATCACCATGTTGTTCCGGTAACCCACCGTGAGGTTGATCGCGAGGAAGGGCACGGTGAAGAGCGCCATCAGCAGGTAGACCGTCCCGATGCTGCCGAAGGCGTGCGCCGGTCGGCCGGAGAAGTCGACGATCATCTTGATCACGGTGAGGTCGATCACGACCTTCAGGATGCGCGAGAGTCCGTACTTGCTCACCCCGTGCCGGCGCGGTCGGTGGTTGACCGGGATCTCGGTCACGCGGGCGCCGCACTTCGAGGCGAGCGCGGGCAGGAAGCGGTGCATGTCGCTGTAGAGGTGGAGCGAGCGCATGACGCGCGCGTCGTAGGCCTTCAGCGAGCAGCCGTAGTCGTGGATCTTCACCCCCACGAGGCGACCGATGAGCCAGTTGGCGCAGATCGAGGGCAGACGCCGCGTGAGCATCTTGTCCTTCCGGTCCCGGCGCCAGCCGCTGACGATGTCGTAGCCGCGGTCCATGACCTCGAGGAGGCGCGGGATGTCGCGCGGATCGTTCTGGAGGTCGGCGTCCATGCAGACGAGCACGGCGCCGCGCGCGTGATGGAAGCCGGCCGCCATCGCCTGGGTCTGGCCGAAGTTGCGCTTCAGGCGCACGAGGCGGGCCCAGGGGCGTCGCGCCACGACCTCCGCGAGGCGCTCCGAGGAGCGGTCGCTTGAACCGTCGTCGACGAAGACGACCTCGCTCGCGCCCGGCAGGGTCTCGATGACCGCGGCGAGCTCCTCCTCGAGGGGCGCGACGTTCTCCTCCTCGTTGAAGACGGGAACGATGATCGAGAGGTCGAGGTCCATGGAGCTCCGGTCCGGATCGGGCGGTCTCGGCGCGGAGGAGGTCCGGGTGACGGCGCCCCTCTCCACCGCATCCTTATCGGGTTTTTCGCTCCCGCAATAAACGCTTGATAACGAGAAACATACGCTCGCTCTCCCCCCGCGCCCCGACCTGCCCCGTCGCATTTCGGGACCCAATCGGTATACTCCGAGACGCCCTTTCGGAAGCCTGTCGCAAATGGCGCTTCCGTGCAAGTTTATGTTCCTGGATCGACTCCGCGAAGCGCGCCCCGCGGCGAGCCCCGGCAATCGATCCGTGCCGTCCGAGATCCCGTATCTCGGGGAACGCCTTTGCCGGATCGGGTCGTGACCAGCACCTCTCACCAGTCGATGCCTCTCGCGTCGTTCCACCCCGAGGGTCCGAACGAACGCGCGCTGCGCGCCTACCTCGCCCGCCAGGGCTTCGACGTGCACCCCTGCCGCCGCGTCGAGGAGTTCCTGCGCCGGCTGGAGGACGACCCCGCGACGCGCGGACTCGTGCACCGCGACGCGCCCGGGGTGCGCGAGGCCCTGGCTCGCGCGAGCTTCGCGCGCGTCGCCGATCACGTCCTCTGCATCTGCCCCACCGGCGCGAAGGGGGGCGCCGCCGAGGAACCGCGCGTGGCGACGATCGCCGAGCCCTACCTCCTCTCGGAGGTCGCGGACCGGCTCGCCGCCCTCGTCCGCGCGGCTCCGCGCGCCGTGGCCGGCCCCGCTCCGGTCGAGTCCGCGCCCGACGCCGGTCGCGATCCCGAGTTCGCGGCCCGGCTCCTCGGCTCGATCGGTCGGGCGCTGGGGCCGCACCTGAGTTCCGCCGACGGGTGGCTGCAGCTCCTGCTCCAGGACATCCGGCCCAGCGATCCCGCGCACCGTCACATCAGTCACGCGCGCCGCGAGATGCGCGAGCTCGATCGCCATCTCAAGCTGTTGCGCCTCGCGGACGAGACCTCGGCCCCCCACATCGCGCCGGTCAGCCTCCCGGCGCTCGTGCGCGAGGTCATCCGCGGCGTGGGCGTCACCTCGGTCCCGATCGCGGTCGAGCTGTCCGAGGATCTGCCCGAGATCGCGGCCGATCCGAAGCTCGCGCGTCTCGCGCTGGAGTGCCTCCTGCGCGGCGCCCTCGAGCCCGCCGGGCGCCCGGAGAGCATCGCGATCCGGACCCGGGAGGAGGCCGGGGGCGTCGAGCTCCGCATCATCGAGGAGGGGCACCGGCTCGACGCGGATCAGCTCGGCCGACTTTGCGCCCCGGGCGAATCCCTGCTGTACAATTCCTTCGGACGCGGTGTCGGATTCCCGCTCGCGAAGCGGCTCTTCGCGCGACAGGCCGTCGACATGGACGTCCGCTCGGAATCGGGCCAGCGTCTGGCGGTGTGCCTGCGCTTCCGTTCCATCGGCACCGGACTCGGCTCGGACCGCGCCGGCGTGCGGCGCGTCGGAGATCGTCCGGCGGAGGGGGCGAGATGACCGCGCGCAAGCCCGTCGTCGTCCTGACGCGTGACGAGCCGAACCTCGAGCACTACCTCCAGATGCTGGAGGACGAGGGCTGGTCCGTCTTCGCGGCCGCCGGTCCGGTCGAGGCGGCCGTCCTCCTCGCCCGCCGCCCCGGCGCCCTTTTCGTGGCCCGGGCGAGCCTCCTGCCCGGGTCCGTGGCGGAGTTCCTGGACGACCTCCGCGCCCATGCCGAGCCCGAGCGCTGCGTGCTCTCGACGAGGCCCGGCGACGGCGCGCCGCGCGCGGTCGACGGCGACGTCGTCCTCGAGGAACCCTTCTCCTACGCCCAGCTCCTCCGCGCCCTCGGCGTCGACGAGGACGACGGCGGCCATCCGCGCGATCGACGCGGCGACGGCGACCTGGCCGGCCTGCCGCCCGTGTATCGCGTGGTCCACTACGCCCGCGAGTTCAGCGAGCTCGAACGCGATCGCGAGGCGCTGCTCGACCGGGCGCTCGACGCCGCGATGGCGCTCGTCTCCGCGCGGCGCGGCTCCCTGATGCTGCGCGAGGCCGATCGCGACCTGCTGCGCGTCGTCCGGCACGCCGGCTTCCCCGAGGAGCCCTCGGGCGACCTCTTCGTGAAGCGGGGCGAGCCCGTCGCGGGGAGCGTCCTCGCCAGCGACGAGCCCTTCCTCGCGGAGGACATCCGCAAGATCTTCCCGGACCGCCCACCGCGCGGCTACGACACCGACTCCTGCCTCGTCGTCCCGATCCGCGACCGCAACGCGACGCTGGGCGTCATCAACCTCGCCGATCCGAGCGCCGCGCGGACCTTCAGCCGCGAGGACCTCGTCCACGTGATGATGCTGGCCGATCAGCTCGCGACGACGATGGCGAACGCCGAGACCCTGCGCGAGCTGCAGGAGCTCACCGTCATCGACCCGCTCACGCTGCTCTACAACCGCCGGCACTTCGACCGCCAGCTCGCGCGCGAGATCGAGCGGGCGCGGCGCTACGGCCGGCCGCTGACCCTGGCCCTCCTCGACATCGACGACTTCAAGGGCCTGAACGACCGCAACGGCTACTCGATCGGCGACAAGGTGATCCGCCTCGTGGCCGAGCGCATCCGGGACACCTTCCGCGACTCGGACATCGTGACCCGCTGGGGCGGCGACAAGTTCGCGGTGATACTCCCCGAGACCGGTCGCCCCATCGACGGCGGCAGCTCGCGCGCGAGCTTCATCGACCGGGTCCGCGACGCCGTCTCGACGCTCGACTTCCGGCGCGCGATCCCCGAGCTCGACGCCTCGGTGACGCCTCGGTCGGCGTCGCGTCCTTCCCCTATCGACGCGCGGGGACGGCGACGAGCTCTTCCAGCAGGCGAACGTCGCCGTCAAGGCCGCGAAGGAGCCGGCGGCGACCGGACCTGTCCTCGCCAGCGCCGACGGCGGCGAGGCGAACGCGTCCTCTCCTCCTGATCCCCGCCGCGGTCCTCGCGTCTCGCCTCGCGCCGGCGTCGACCGGTTCGGCGTCAGGAGCGATGACCGCGCAGGGCGTTCGATCGGCAGGAGCTCCTCGCCCCGGATCGAGAAGAGCAGGCCGGGGAAGGAGTCGATCGAGCAGGCCCAGCGCTCGTCGTCGAGGCGCTTCAGGGACCTTCCAGGTCGTCTACCTGACCACGGGCCGGCGCTCGCCGCGACGTAGTGCCAGGCCACCGTGAGCGCGCGGCTCCTCGGCGGAGATCCGCGATCTGCCGCCAGTCCACGTAGTCCTCCACGCCGAGGAAGGAGAGCTGCGAGGAGCGGCCGGGACGAAGTCGTCGGGAACGGTGCGCTCGCCGAGGTGCCACTCGTTGCGCTCGCCGTCGTCGCTGATCCCGATCTCGACGGAAGGTCCTGTCCTTCGCGTCCGTCGAGCAGGGTGATCTCGGCGATCTGGTCCTCGCGCGAGCTCGCGACGAATCGCCGGGCGAGGTCCCACCAGCGCTGGTCGAGGAAGTCGAGATCGCCTGGCTCCGTGCGGAGACCGCCCCCGCCGCCGTCCGAGCGGGCCACCCGTGACGAGTCCGGGCCCGGGGCCGAGAGTCTCACCTCCAGCGGCGGGCTCCCGTCGCCTCGTCGAAGGCACGCGGACCAGCCAGTGGGCGGGGCTCCTCTCTCTCGGGGTCCGCGTGCGGTGCCGGAGGCTGGAGGAGACGGTCGCGGAAGACCTCGAAGCGGGCCTGATCGACCTTCGGATCCGCGACGTCCGCGGCTTGAGGTACCAGGCGGTCCGGTTCCAGTGCTTCAGCTTCAGCGTCGGGAGGCGGTCCTCGCGTTCGATCTCGAGCGCGGTGATCTCGTGCTCCACCTCGAGCAGCTTCCGCCTTCGCCAGTTCGTCGAGGTCCTGGGCAGGACGCGCCAGGCGTCGCGCCCGCCGAGACGCAGCTCGGGGTCGTCGGCGCGAGGCGATGATCTCCTTCCGCGCGTCATCCACCGCGAGGACGTCGATCTCCCGGTGCGCCCGTCGACGGTGCGGATCGTGAATCGCGTGTGCGGCGACTCGCGCGGGATCTCCCGGCGCGGGCCGGATCGAGCGGCCCTCGCCGAGAGCGAGAGGACGCCGGCCGCGAAGCGGTCGCAGTTCGTCTGCTCGCCGTTGTGGCTCACGCCGTCCGGCCCCCGGACGGTCCAGCGCCCGCCGAGCCGTTCCAGGCGCGTCGTCCGGAAGCCGCTCCGCTCGACCTCGAGCGTCTGGAGATCGCCGAAGTCGAACTCGACGGACGGGTCCCGGTACCAGGCGATCGCGCGCGAGGTCGTCGAAGAGACGCCGTAGTGCACGCGGAAGGCGACGTCGTCTCCCTTGCGGCGGAAGGCCACGAGGGCCGTCGATGTGCGGCTTGCCGATCTCGATCTCCACTGTGCCGTTGGCGTCGACCAGTGTCACCCGCAGCTCCGGGTCGGCGAGGTCCTGGGCCTCAGGGTCGAGGTCCAGGACGTTCGTCCGCGGTCGGAGGCCGCCGCGCAGTCCTCCCATCAGTCGCTGCGGCCTCGTGGCCGCCGGGAGTCGACGCGCCGGAGAGCTGCGGCGAAACGCGCCAGTCGCCGGCCTCGGTGCGCCGCATCGTCCAGCTCCGCCGCTCGGCGCGACGGACCGAGATGGAGGACAGCGAGGAAGTCGACGTCCTGGAGGACGCGCGCCGGCGTGACCCTCGTCCTCGCCCTGCGTGAAGTAGAGCGCGCCGCCGCGGCGGCGACCAGCAGGAGCATCACGCCGACGAGGTTGCGGCTCTTCATGCTCGGCGTCTCACGAGGAAGACCAGAGGCCGGCGAGGAAGACAGGGCCGGCAGGATCCAGATCGTCAGGGCGGAGAAGGTCTTGAGATCGTCTTCCTCGAGACGCGCGAGGTGGCGCGTGTAGACGCGGGGCGTCTTCGTGATCATGCGCTCGCGGCCGAGCAACCAGTTGACGGTGCTGCGCAGGAGGTCGCGGTTGGCGAGGTTGTAGCCGAGGTTGAGGTTCGCGCCGAGAGCCACTCCTCGCCGCCGAAGCAGACGAGACGCGCCTCCGGGACCACGCCGTCGCGCGCGCTCAGGTCGAGCTCGCGGCGCGCGGCCACGGCGAGCGCGAGGTCCTCCCGCGGATCGTCTCGCGGTCGGGCGCCTGGCGCCAGCCGCCCCGGCCGAAGACCCAGGCGACCGGCTGCGCGTCCGGGCCGCCATGTGATCGCGTCCCGGGAGATCCTCGGTCATCGCGTCCGGCGTGAAGCGGAAGGCCCGCGAGAAGCCAGGAGGTAGACCGGCAGGCGGTCGGTCGCCAGGAGCCGCTCATGGGATGGGCGTGCTCCGACCTCTCGGCGGCGCGAGTGAAGTCGGCGCCGCGCAGCTCGAACTCGCCGCGCGTGATCTCGTGCTGGCGGGGGTGCGCCACCTGCACGGAGAGCGGCATCGATCCCGCTCCCGAGGAGCTCCGCGTGGTCCTCCTGCGAGAGGCGGCCCTGCGTGATGAGGACGCTCCCGCCCCGCTCCACCTAGGTCGAGAGCGCGACGCGCTCGCAGGGGCGCCACTCGCGGGTCAGGCGAGGCCACGATGACGAGGTCGATGTCGGCGTCGATCTCCGCGACGCGACCGAGGTCCAGCGGCCGGACGTCGATCCTCCGCCTGCATCACGGTCTGGCCGCCGGGAGGTGCTCCTCGCCGTGCCCCGATCGCGAAGCCGACCGTCTTGCGCGCTCCTGGGTGCGACGCCCGGATGCCGCGACGACGAAGTGATCGATGCGGTCGCCGCGCACCTCCGGCGGGACGTGCCCGAGGGCGCCGGGTCCGCCGAGGCGGACGTCGAAGACCCGGAACAGATCGAAGAGCGCCGCCCCCGGTCACGCGGTTGCGGAAGACGAGGTGGTCGGGACCAGCTCGCGGGCGTCGAGCTCGAGCTCGCGACGCCACTTCATCGGCGTCCTGATCCGACGCAGCCGTCGACCGCCGTGAAGTGGAGGCGCTCGTTCAGGCCGGGTCTGCCGAGCGTTCCTCGAGCCGTCCCCTCATCATCGACGCGAGCTGGGGGCGGTAGAGACGTTCGACGAGGCTGTCGGGCGTTGGCCTGCAGCGGCCGGTCGGGCCGCGGCGAGATCCGGTCGTCGAACTCCGCTGTCAGGCAGTAGACGTCGATGTCGACGTCGAGGTCGGCCACGACCTGTCGGGTCGACGGGTCCAGCGTGCAGGTAGTCCCCTCGCGGCAGGTCGAAGCAGCGAGCGCGACTTTGCCGCGGGCGCCGAAGCCGCGAAGGCGGCGAGGATGACCGCGAGCGCCGATGATCACCACGCGTTGGCCGCGATGCGGGCCCACGCCGCGGTCGAAGGCCGGGCCCTGCTTCGGGTCCGTCAGTGCCCACCTCCTGATTCGAGCAACCGGACGGTCCAGAAGCGAGGAGGAGCGGTGAGGCTCCCCGCGAAGACGAGGTGTCGGACGTCCACGATGCCGGCGGCCGCGGTGCCGACGTGGATGTAGAGCGACCCCGCGCGCATCACCGCGGCGAGGTCTGAATCCGGTCGAGGAGCGTGCGCCATCCTGCCGCCCAGAGCGCCGCGATCCTCATGATCCCGAGGAGGGCCGCCCAGAGCTGGTGAGGACGTCGCGGCGGAGGCGAGAGCCCGACCGCGAGGAAGACGAGCGCGGAGCGCGACGAGTCCGATCGTCATCGCCCGAGCTGTCCCCAGTCCGGCCTGGAGTCGAAGAAGCGCGCGAGGATGAGCGGACGATCCAGATCGGGACCAGGTAGACGAGGAAGATCGCGAGGGCCGACGCGTACTTCGCCAGCACGACCTGGGCCTCGCTCACCGGGGCGGTGAACAGCAGCTCGAAGGAAAGCCGGATGTCGCTCCTCCGCCAGCAGCCTCATCGTGAGAGCAGCGGCGAGACGATCGCGGTGACGAAGAACAGCCATCCGAAGGAGCTGGAGAGGGCCTGGTCGAGGTCGCCGTAGCTTGCCAGAGCGCCGAACGGTATACTCCAGGCGGTGAAGGCGGAGACGGCGGCGAGGATCGCCCAGAAGCCGAAGGAGGTGTCACCCCCACCCTCCCGGCGCCACAGCAACAGGAAGCCCTCACGATGCCCGGTCCTCCCTGTCGGTCAGCCGCACGAAGAGCCCTCGGAGATCTTCTCCGCGCCCTCGACCTCGATGACGTCGCATCCGCCTCGCTGCGAGGCGCGCGACCGCCCGCGCGCGGAACGGTCTCCGCGAGCCGGTGGAGACGCGAAGACGGCCCTCGAGATCCTCGACCTCGTCCAGGACGAGCTCGGCGTCCTCCTCCAGGAGGCCCGCACCTGCTGGGCCCGGCGTCCGCTCCTCGATGGCGATGCGGAAGCGATCGCCTTCGCTGGCGCGTCGATTCCTGAGGCGTATCGGCCACCACCTGCCCGTGATGGACGACGACGACCGGCTTCCCGCAGGTCGCCTGATCTCGGGGAGGATGTGGCTCGAGATGAGCAGCGTGTGGTGCGCCTTCAGCTCCTCCACCATCGGCGCACCTCGATCCGCTGCGAGGGATCGAGGCCGTCGGCTCGTCGAGGATCAGGAGCTCGGCGAATGGACCATCGCGTCGGCGAGACCCACGCGCTGGCGGAGGCCCTTCGAGAGGTTGCGGACGAGGCTGCGGCGGCGGTCGACGAGCGGTCGAGACCGAGCACGCGATCGACGGCCTCTTCGCGGCGCGGCCCCGACTCCCTTCAGGCGGGCCCGGAAGAGGAGGTACCCTCGACGCGCATGTCGCCGCAGACGGGGACGTTCTCGGGGAGAGTAGCCGATCCGCTGCCGCGCGCGGCGGGACTCGAAGACGACGTCGTCCCCGCCGATCCGGCATCGTCCCGCTCGTGGGGGCGAGGAAGCCGGAGAGGATCCGCATCGTCGTGGTCTTGCCGGCGCCGTTCTCGCCCAGGAGCCCCACCGACTCGCCGCGCCCGACCTCGAGGTCGATGTGCGCAGCGCTTCGAAGGCCTGAATCGCTTGACGAGATCCCGACCTCGATCATCCGCACTCCTCGTGACCTGGTGCCGGCGGCGCCCGGCCGGGCCGCGGGGCGAACGCTAACACATCCCTTGCAAGCCTCGCACCAACGGCCGGCGAGGCGGAACCCTGACGGCGGGATGCCTGCGCCGTCCGCGAACCGCCCCTCGGGGCGCGGTTCTCCGCCTTTCCCGCGACGCGAGAGCCGACCCTTCCGAGTGGTGCGGGACGCGCGGGATCGTCGCCGGAGATTGCGGCCGCGCGGCTTTCGAACGCCGACGTCCGGCGTCAGAGGGGTCGCGTCCGTCCGCGCCACATCCGGCGTCGACGTCATGACAGACGAGGCCCTCGACCGGCGCCGTCGAGCGCGGCGCGAGGACCGAACCGTCCGGCCCGTGGATCGGCGCTCGCGCCGGCCGCTCGCGCTTCCGCTCGGGCCGCCGTGGTTGGCGAAGGGGCCGTGGCCGTGCGTCCGGGCGCGCTCCCGCAGGCGCGGCGTCCGTCCTCGGCCCGGTCGGCCGGGATCGAGAAGGCGCTGACGAGGTAGGCCTCCGCCCCCGCCGGCGACGGCGCGGGCGGCGTGCTCCGGCCGGCCCAGTTCGGCGCAGATGGCGAAGGCCGCGCGGCGGAGATCGCCGACCTCGAGGATCGGCTGCTCCTCGCCCGGGGCGAAGACGGAGTCCTCGCGGGGCGGGACCGTTCCGCCGGGATTCGCGCCGGCCGGAAAGGCGCCGAGATGGCGCTTGGTGTGGACGGCGATCGAGCCGTCGCCGCGCAGGACGAGGGTCGCGATGCGGAGGGCGCCCTCCCGGCGGAGCGGGAGACCCACCGCGACGTCCATCCGGGCGTCCCGGGCGAGCGCGGCGAGGTCGTCGAGGCGGGGATCGCCGACGGAGAAGGCGTCCTCCGCGGCGCGGTCCAGCTCGTAGCCGGTGAGGGAGAGCTCGGGAAAGAGGACGAGCGCCGCGCCCTCCTCCGCTGCGGCGAGGGCCAGCCGGCGGTGTTCGGCGAGGTTCGTGCCGAGACGCGCCGCGGCGGGAGACGGATTGCGCGAGGGCGAGATCGGTCGTCATGCCGCCACGCTATCCCGCCGCGGCGACGTCTCTCGAAACGAGTGGGGCGCCGGCGGATGACCCGCTGGCGCCCCCGCACCCTGCGCGATCCCGGAGGGATCAGTTCTTCACGGTGAAGTCGGCGTCGATGACGTTGTCGTCGTCGGATTCGCCCTGGCCGCCGGCCCCGCCCTGGGGACCGCCCGCCTGCGGCCTGCGCCCTCCTCGGCCTGCTTCGACTCGTAGAGGATCTTCGCGAGCTTGTGCGAGGCCTCCATCAGCGCGTTGAGCGATTGATCGTGTCGTGATCGCCGCCCTCGAGGTCCTTCTGGAGCTTGTCCTTGGCGGCCTCGATCGCGTTGCGCTCGTCCTCGGAGAGCTTGTCGCCGTGCTCCTTCAGCGACCGATCGGTCTCGTGGACCATCATGTCGGCCTTGTTCCGGAGCTCGACCATCTCGCGCTTCTTCTTGTCCTCGACCTCGTTCTCGGCCGCCTCGCGCTTCATCCGCTCGGATCTCCTCCTCGGTGAGGCCCGAAGAGGCGACGATCTGGATGTCCTTGGGCTGCTTGCCGGTGCTGACCTTGGCCGCGACGTGGAGGATGCCGTTCGCGTCGATGCTGGCGACCTCGATCTTCGGCATAGCCCGCGCGCGGGCGGGATGCCCGTCAGGTCGAAGCGGCCCAGCGTCCGGTTGTCGGCCGCCATCTCGCGCTCGCCCTGCAGCACGTGGATGCTGACCTGGGTCTGGTTGTCGTCGGCCGTCGAGGGCGGCATCGACTCTTGGTCGGGATCGTCGAACAGCTCCCGATGATTCGCCGGCGACGCCGCCGAGGGTCTCGATGCCCAGGGAGAGCGGCGTGACGTCCATGAGGACGACGTCGTCGCGCTCACCGGCGAGCACGCTGCCCTGATCGCGGCGCCGATCGCCACGACCTCGCCGGGGTTGACGCCGCGGTCGGGCTCGGTGACCGAAGAGCTCCAGCACCATCTTCTGGACCATCGGGATGCGGGTTTGAGCTGCCGACGAGGATCACGCGATCGACCTCCTTGGCGGAGAGACCGGCGTCCTTCAGCGCGTCGAGGCAGGGCTTGCGCGTCCGCTCGACGAGGCTGCACGAGCTGCTCGAACTTCGCCCGGGTGATCGTCTTCTGCAGGCGGCCGCTCTGGTTCGCGGTGATGAAGGGCAGGCTGATCTCGGTCTGTACGGCTTGCGACAGCTCGCACTTCGCCTTCTCCGCCGCCTCCTTCAGGCGCTGCAGGGCCATGTTGTCCTTGCGCAGGTCGACGCCGTTCGTCTTCTGGAAGTCCTCCGCCATCCAGTTCAGGAGGACGTCGTCGAAGTCGTCACCGCCGAGGCGCGTGTCGCCGTTCGTGCTGAGGACCTCGAAGGTCTTGCCGACCTCGTCGTCCTCGGACGCCTCGACGTCGAGGATCGAGATGTCGAAGGTGCCGCCGCCGAGGTCGTACACGGCGATCTTGCCCGAGATCTCCTTCTCGAGACCGTAGGCGAGCGCCGCGGCGGTGGGCTCGTTGATGATGCGCACCACGTCGAGTCCGGCGATCTTGCCGGCGTCCTTCGTGGCCTGGCGCTGGCTGTCGTTGAAGTAGGCCGGAACGGTGACGACCACCTTCTCGACCTTCTCCCCGATGTAGTTCTCCGCCGTCTCCTTCAGCGCCTTGAGGATCTTCGCCGAGATCTCCGGCGGCGCGTAGGAACGGCCCTGGATCTCGACCTTGACGAGCTCGTCGCCCGCGCCGGTGAGCTTGTAGGGGAGCTTCTTTTCGTCCTCCGCCACCTCGCGGTGCCGACGGCCCATGAATCGCTTGATCGAGAAGATGGTGTTGAAGGGGTTGGTGACCGCCTGGCGCTTCGCGCTCAGACCGACGAGCTCCTCGCCCGAGTCGGTGATGGCGACGACCGACGGCGTCGTGCGGTTGCCCACCGCATTGGTGATGACCGTGGCCTGGCCCGCCTCCATGACGGCGACGACGGAGTTCGTCGTGCCCAGGTCGATGCCGATGATCTTGCCCATGTCGCGCTCCTCCGTTGGTGGCTGCGACCGGGAGGAGCAAATGGGGTTCCAGCGAGGGGATTCAGGTGTGTTGTCGCAAGTTCCGACATTGTCGAGACTTGTGGTCTCGGGCGCCGCTCGCCGTCCCCTGCCTTTTTGGCAGGAGCCGCGGGCCGTCGGGCCCGCGCTGCCAGTTTGTCACTTCGCGCCCGGGGTGGGCGCGGAGATGCCGTACTCCTTGAGCTTGCGGTAGAGCGTCCGCTCGGAGATCCCGAGGGCTTCGGCGACCCGCGCGCGGTTGCCGTCGAAGCGCTTCAGGTGGTGCCGGATCATGAACTCCTCGATTCCCGAGAGCGACAGGGACTCGAAGATCTCGAGCGGCGCGAGCGCCTGGCTCCGACTGGTCGTGCCGGTGACCTCCGGCGGGATGTCGGCGGGTCCGAGACGGTCGCTCTCGGTGAGGACGACCATCTGCTCGACGACGTTCTTGAGCTGGCGGATGTTGCCGGGCCAGTCGTAGTTGATGAGCTGCTGCATCGCGGTCGGTTCGACGCCGCGCACGCCGCGCCCGAAGAGCTCGTTGGCGTCGGCCACGAAGTGGGCGACGAGGGCCGGGATGTCCTCGCGGCGCTCCTTGAGCGGCGGCATCGCGATGTGGACGACCTTCAGCCGGTAGAGGAGATCCTCGCGGAAGTTGCCCCGCTTCACCTCCTCGTCGAGGTTGCGGTTCGTGGCCGCGATGATGCGCACGTCCACGCGCTTGGCGTGGCTGCCGCCGATCGGCGTGACCTCCTTCTCCTGGAGGACGCGGAGGAGCTTGACCTGGAAGGAAAGCGACGTGTCGCCGATCTCGTCGAGGAAGAGCGTGCCCTTGTCGGCGTGCTCGAAGTGGCCCTCGCGGTTCTGCGTCGCGCCGGTGAAGGCGCCCCGGACGTGGCCGAAGAGCTCGCTCTCGAGGATGTTCTCGGCCATCGCGCCGCAGTTGAGCGCGACGAAGGGGTTCTTCGCCCGCGGGCTCAGGCGATGGAGGGCGCGGGCGACGAGCTCCTTGCCCGTGCCGTTCGCGCCGGTGACGAGGACCGTCGCGGGCGTCGGCGCGACCTTGCGGATGGTGTCGAAGACGCGCGTCAGGGCCGCCGAGTTGCCGATGAACTCCGGGAAGTCGCCATCCTCGTCCTCGTGGACCCGCTCGGCGACGACGCGGAGCGGCTCCTCCGCCGCTCCGTTCCTCCGGTCCCGGACGCGGCGGACCGCGTCGCGGAGCTGCTGCCGGAACTCGTCGACCTTCAGCGGCTTCATCAGGTAGCTCGCCGCCCCGTAGCGCATGGCCTCGACCGCGCTCTCGACGCTACCCTCGCCGCTGACGAGGATCACCTCGCACTGGTCGTCGATCTCCTTCGCCCGGGCGAGGATGTCGAGCCCGCTCGTCTCCCCCATCACGACATCGGTCACGACGATGTCGAAGCGATCTGCCTCGAGGGTCTTGAGTCCGTTCCGTCCGCTCGTGGCCACGGCGACGTCGTAGCCCATGCGCTCGGCGATCTCGGCCGTGGCGCGGGCGTGGTTCGCCTCGTCGTCGATGATGAGGACCTTGATGTCGCGTTCCATCAGCCCTCCCCCGTCCGCGGCCGGGGACCCACCACCGGGATCGCGATGCGGAACCGCGTGCCGCGTCCGATCTCGCTCTCGCAGCTCACCGTCCCGTCGTGACGCTCGACGATGCGTCTCACCATCGAGAGTCCGAGTCCCGTGCCGTCGGCCTTGGTCGAGAAGTAGGCCTGGAAGATCCGGGCGCGCGTCTCCGCCTTCATGCCGGGTCCGGTGTCGATGACGTTGACGACGGCCTGATCGCCCTCCCGCGAGGTCTGGATCGTCAGGGTCCCGCCGCGCTCGTCCATGGCCTCGGCCGCGTTCTTCACCAGGTTGAGGAAGGCCTGCTTGAACTGATTGCGGTCGAGGACGACCGCGTTGAGGCCCCGGTCGAGCTGGCTCGTGACCTGGACGCCCCGCTTCGAGAGCTCGGGGGTGAGGAAGGCCAGGACCTCCTCGATCACGAGACCGAGATCCTGCGTCGCGAGGTCGAGCTCGTTCGGCGAGACCAGACGCAGGAAGTCCGCCAGCATCCGCTCGAGCCGCCGCGCCTCGTGCATGAGGACGTCGATCTTCGCCACCGATCGCGACGCGACCGGGCCGCTCTCCCGCGCCCAGTCCTCCCGCAGGAGCTGCAGGTTGATGTTCATCGTCGAGAGCGGATTCTTGATCTCGTGGGCGAGTCCGCCCGCGAGCCGGGTCAGTTCGGCGAGGCGATCGTCGGCGGGATCTCTGCTCATGGGCGCGTCCCCTGCGGGGCCCCGGGATGGCGACGGTGCATCGCGCCGCGCGAGACGGCTCGAAACCCGTCCGGCGCGGGATAATACCGGCTGCCGGAGCTACCATCAATCGAGGTCCCCGTGGGGGGATAGGGTCAGGCGCGCCGCGCGCGCGCTCGCTCCGGTTCCGCTGCGAAGAAGGTCCCGCATGCCCGAGGTCGCCCCCATCCTGGACGCCGCCGATCCGACCGCGCTCGAGCGCGCGCGGCTCGCCCTGCTCGACGGCGGCGTCGTCGCCTTCCCGACCGAGACGGTCTACGGACTCGCGATCGCGGCCGACGATCCCGCGGCCCGACGCGCGCTCTACGCGATCAAGGGGCGGGACGCGGACAAGCCTCTCGCGCGCTACGTGCCCTCGGCCGCGCGCATGAGAGAGACGCTCGGCGCGGCGCCTCCGGCCGCCATGCGTCTCGCCTCGGCGCTCTGGCCCGGTCCGCTGACTCTCGTCGTCGAGGGCGAGAATGGCGTGACGGAGGGCTTCCGTTGCTCCTCCCACCCCTTCGCGGCCGGGCTCGCCGCGCGCATGCCCTCGCCGTTCCTCGGCACGAGCGCGAATCTCGCCGGCGAACCGCCCCTCGCCACGGCCGAGGAGATCGCGGCCGCCTTCGGCTCGCGTCTCGCCCTGGTCGTCGCCGACGACGCGGGCATCGGCGGTCGGGCCTCGACCGTGCTCCGGATCGGGGCCGACGGCGCCTGGTCGGTGCTCCGCGAGGGTGAGATCGGTCGCGAGGTCGTGGCGGCCGAGCTCCAGCGCCGCCTGCTCGTCGTCTGCACCGGCAACACCTGCCGCAGTCCGATGGCCGAGGCGTTGTGGAAGGCCGAGGAGGAGCGCCGGGGAGGCCCGGAGGACGAGCGCTGGGAGGTCCTGTCGGCCGGCATGGCCGCCCTCCCCGGTCAGCCCGCCACGCGCCTCGCGGTCGAGACGGTCGCCCGGCAGGGCGGCGACATCTCCCGCCACCGCACGCGACCCGTCACCGCGGACCTCGTCTCGCGGATGGACCGGATCCTGTGCATGACGCGCGCCCACCTGGAGCACCTCGTGTACGCCATCCCGGAGGTGGCCGACCGCGCCGAGCTTCTCGACCCCGACGGCGCGGACGTCATCGATCCCTTCGGTGGCGGCCCCGAGGACTACGCGGCCTGCGCCGAGAACATCGCGAGACTGATCCGTCGACGCCTGGAGGAAACCCCGTGAAGATCGCCATCGCCAACGACCACGCCGCGGTGGGCGCCAAGAACGCGCTCGCCGAGCTCCTGCTCTCCGCGGGGCACGAGGTCCTCGACCTCGGAGCCGGTGACGAGACCTCGGTCGACTACCCCGACTTCGCGCATGCCGTCTGTCGGGCCGTGCTCGACGGCGAGGTCGAGCGCGGCATCCTGCTCTGCGGCACCGGGATCGGGATGTCGATCGCGGCGAATCGCCACCACGGGATCCGGGCCGCGCTCTGCCACTCGGAGGAGACGGCGCGGATGTCGCGGCATCACAACGATGCGAACGTCCTCTGCCTGGGCGCGCGGATCCTCTCCCCCGTGACGCAGAGCGCCTGCTGCCGCGTCTTCCTCGAGGAGGAATTCGAGGGCGGTCGCCACGCACGTCGGCTGGCGAAGATCGAGTCGGTCGTCGAGGAGGCGTGAGTGAGCCGGGAGGCTCGAGGAAGGTGTCGAAGGGCGAAGAAAAAGAACTTTGAGCCAGAGGGCGGTTGGGGAGGGAAAGTTCTCTGAAACCCAAAGCTCTTTTTCTTCGCCCTCGACCGCTCGCGGAGCGCGAGGACGCCCCCTCCCCCACAAATCCCGTTCCGGAATCCCGACGACCACCCCGGATTCTCTCAAGCTGAAGCGACCCGGTCGGTTGTGGGTGTTCACCCACTCGGGGTTCCGCGACCCGGCCGGTCGCGCCGTCGAGTTTCCTCGACATCTCCCCTTCACCGCGAGGCGTGGTGCGCGCCGCAAGTGCCGTTCAGTCCACCGCTTGCGGAGCGGTGTCCAGTCCGGTCACCCCGCCGGCGGAGATGTCGCGGTTCCTCGACATCTCCGCCGGCGCGGCGCGATCAGCGGATGAGGTTCCTCATCGTGACCTCGGCGCGCTTCCGCTCGCCGGGGCCCACGGTGATCTCGACTTCGGCCGTCTCGTAGTTCTGACGACGCATGTAGAGGCGGTAGCTGCCCGGCGGGATCTTCCGGATCACGAACTCGCCGTTCACGTCGCCGCGTCCCGTGACGCGGCGCCCGTCCACCTCGGCGATCTCGCCGGAGGCCAGCAGCGCGTGCTGCAGGCCCGCGTTCGGGACCGGCTCGCCGTTCTCGTCCTTGATCGCGAGGTGGATGCTCGCCGCGAGCTGGACCTCGAAGTCCTTGCGGGTGATCTGACCGTCGTCGAGGTCGATCTCCATCTTCTTCGGGACGCAGTACCGCACCGAGGAGAGCTCGACCTCGACGCGGCCGCCGGGAAGTCCGCCGGCGGAGTAGAGGCCCTGGGCCTGCGTCGCGACGGTCTTGCCGCGCCAGTTGGAGCGGCCGAGGCTCTCGGTTCGTTGCCCACCCTCGACCTTCGTCGAGCGGAGCGTTCCCGAGCCGGGACGCAGGGCGATGCGGACCTCGTCCGGGAGGACGGCGGTGCCGTCGGCGAGGACGATGCGCCCCTCGAGGCGTCCGCCGCTCGGCGCGAGCAGGACGCCGAGATCGGTGTTCTGGCCCGGTCCGACCGAGATGCCGGCCTTCTCGACGTCGCGGTAGTCCTCGCAGCGGAACTCCACGTAGTAGTCGCCGGGCATCACCTTGTCGAGGACGAAGGAACCGTCCGAGGTGCTGATGTCGCGCTCCTCGTAGGCCTCGTGCGTCATGATCATCTTGAGACCATCGCGGACGTTGACCTTGGTGCCTCGGTGTTCGACGTCGGCCAGCGGCATGACGACCGCGGTGAAGCGACGGATCGGCTCGCCGTCGCGGCCGAGGAAGCGACCGGTCATGCTGCCGTACTTCTCGAGCGCGAAGTCGATCTGGCTGCTGTCGGCCGGGACGTCATCGACGGCCGTGGCGACGGCGTCGCGCGAGTAGGCCCAGACGCGGTGCGGGCGATCGCGGAGGCGTCGGATGACGTAGTTGCCCTCCTCGTCCGTCGTCGCGCGGTTGCGGTTCGAGCCGCCTCGGTTGAGGAGCGCCTCGACGGTCGCTCCGGCGACGGGGTTGCCGTACGAGTCGACGACGCGTCCGGAGATCGTCCGTCCCTCCTCGAGCGCGAACTCCTGGTTCAGCGACTCGTGGGGCGAATCGATGCGGAAGCGACGGTCGGTCGCCTCGATGTAGTCCTGGTGCTCGGCGCCCAGCTTGTAGCTGCCCGCCCAGAGGCCGGAGTAGCTGAACGCGCCCTCGTCGTCGGTCACGGCGGTGAGCGCCTCCATCTGACCGATGCCGAGCTGCGGCGGGAACCAGGCGTCCGGGTGCGGCGGACGCTCGAGAGCGACGAGCGCGCCCGGGATCGCCACGCCGGCCTTGTCGACGACGCGGCCCTGGATGCGGGCGCCCTCCTCGAGCTGGATGATGTTGCCCTCGACGTTGGCGCCGCCGGCCGCCTCGAAGTCGGCCGAGCCCGAGGGCACGAATCCCGACGCGGCCGCGACGATGCGGTAGCGCTGGCCGTTGTTGAGGCCGGCGACCTCGTAGCGTCCCTCGGCGTCGGTCTGCGCCTCGCGGTAGCCCCGGACCTGGTAGAGGAACGACTTGTTCTCGGCGACGAAGATGTCGGCGTTGGCGACGGGGTTGCCCCGGCCGTCGTACACGACGCCGCTGGCCCGCCCGGCCGGCACGAGTTCGAAGCGGATCACGCCCTCGGCGTCGTTCTCGCCGAGGTCGCGGTTCTCCTGGAAGAGCGTGTAGTTCGGCGCCTGGATCTGGAAGGTCTGCT
Organism: Planctomycetota bacterium; assembly: GCA_041402125.1. Taxonomy (GTDB): domain Bacteria; phylum Planctomycetota; family DRQF01; genus JAWKSY01. Next base: position 139,078 of record JAWKSY010000003.1, on the reverse strand, counting down.
TCCCGCGGCGCAGGCCCTTCATCCGGAAGGCCCCGAAGGCGCCCGTGACCTCGCGGTAGGCGTCGATGATGCCCATGTCCTTCAGCACGACGACCGCGCCCTCGATCGGCTTCTTCGTCGACGCATCGACGACGAGGCCCTCGACGGCGATGCCCGGGAGCATGAGGAAGTCCTCCTCGAAGGTCTCGCCGGCGCCGACGGTGAGGTTGCCCTCCTGGCCGAAGAACGCGATCTCGAAGTCGGGGTGCGTCAGGTAGATGTTGAAGGACCCGCTCGGCGCTCCGACGAGCTCGAAGCGGCCCTCGCCGTCGGTCTCGGCCTTGGCCGCCCAGCGCGTGTAGCGGTGCATGTCCGTGGTGTCGCGCTTCAGGTTGCCCTCGACGACGACGCCCGAGATCGGCTGGCGGTCGGCCGAGTTCAGCACCCGGCCCCGGATGACGGCGCCGCGCTCGAGCGTGAAGTCGACGATGTTCCCCTTGCCGACGTTGTCCTTGAGGACCGTGGCGTAGCCCGCCTTGCGGGCGCGGATGGCGTAGCCGTTCGGGATGTCGTCGGCGAAGACACCGGCGAAGCGATAGCGACCCTCGCCGTCGCTCACGCAGTCGGTCACCGTCTTCTCGTCGAAGCGGATCCGCTGGCGGCCGGTGCTGTTGGCGGTCGGCCGGATGTACTCGAAGCGGAAGAGCTCGATCGCGACGCCGGCGAGCGGACGGCCCGACTCGTCGAGGGTCCGCCCCTGGAGCACCTCGGCGTCTCCGCGCTCGACGACCGGCGCCGATCCCTGCTTGGGGATGGTCACGCGCTCGGGCACGAGGGCCGTGTCGTCCCGCTTCGGCTGGACCTCGGGGATGGTGGACTCTTCCTCGCCGTCCTTCCGCGAGTCCGCGGCCGGGGCGTCGCCCACCGGCTCCTGGCCGAAGTGCTTCCAGGCGGCGATGCCGAAGCCGACCAGGGCGAGAACGAGGATCAAGGGGATGAACTTCTGCATGATGGATTCGGGCCCCACGGAGTCCGCCGGGCGCTCGGGGCTCCCGCCCCCAGTCCACGGCTCGTCATTCGGTTCCGGAGGGTCGGTCGCGCCGACCCGGATTCACGGCCGCGAGCACCGCTCGCGGACTCCCGGTGGGGCCGCGCCGCGAAACTCGTCGTCGGATCGGGAATTCCCGCGCGGGGACCCGTCCGCCCCCGTCTTAGCGGATGCGCGACGGATCTCCAACGTCATGCGAAGACGCGCCTCCCCCACCCGGGCGGGTCCTCCGGAGGTTTTCCGGGTCCGTCCACTCATCCCCGCGTCGGCCCGAGATCGAACGAGGCCGCGTCGGGCGGGAAAGTCCGACGAGGCGGATCGAGGGAAGGATCCGGCGAGGAGGCACGACGAAGACCGGCGCCGTTGCAGCCGGTTGGAGCCGGTGGAGATAGGGACGCGGACTCTCAGATGCGCCGGCCGACGAACCGGACCGCGAGGAAGCAGGCGGTGGCGCCCAGGGGCAACAGGTAGAGGGGTTCGGCGAGGGCGCGGATCCAGCTCGGGAGCCAGTCCACCACCCGGAGGCCGGCGGGTAGATACCCGAAGAGGATCGCGATGCCGGCGACGGTGAGGGCGTAGGGCATCTGGGTCTTGACGTGGTCGACGTGGTCCGCCCCCGAAGCCATGGACGACATGATGGTCGTGTCCGAGATCGGCGAGCAGTGGTCCCCGAACACCGCCCCGGCGAGGACGGCGCCGATCGAGGCGACCATGAGATGCGCCGACTCCACCTGGTCGAAGTGCTGCTCGGCCGCGAGCCCGATCGCGTAGTCGATCGTCAGCGGTACGAGGATGCCCATCGTTCCCCAGGACGTTCCGGTGGCGAAGCCGACGAAGGCCGAGAGGATGAAGATCACGGTCGGCAGCAGGAAGACGTTGAAGCTGACGTGCTGGACGAGGAACTGCGACGTCCCCATCCGCTCGCAGACCGCCTGGAGGCTCCAGGCGAAGCCGAGGACGAGGACGGCCGGGATCATCGCCTTCATGCCGGCGGTGACGGTCTCGATCGCCTCTCCAGCTTCATGAGCCGCTGCCCCACCGCGAGGACGAGAGCCACGATGACGCCGAGGAAGGCGGCCATGAGGAGCGCGTAGTAGCTGTCCGAGGCGCCGAAGACGTCCCGCAGGCCCGGGGCGTCGAGTTCCCCGAGCGTCTCCCGCTTCGTCGCGAGGTCCGCCGCGAGGGCGTCGATCGCCGCCGCGTCCGGCGCGGCCGCGGCCTTCGCGTCCGCGAGGCCGCGCTCGACCACCCGGATCTCGTGCCGGACGACGTCGGCGTCGGCCGCGATGGAGGCCCCGCCCGTCGCCCAGAGGAAGCCGAGGACCGAGGCCACGATGGTCAGGACCGGGAGGGCCGCGTTCCACCAGTAGGTCCGGGACGCGTCGACGGGCTCGAGCTCGTCCATCTCCTTCGAGCTCAGCGGCACGGCGCCGTCGCGGACGAGCTTGCCCTCGATCGCGGCCCGGCGTTCGGCGCGCAGCATCGGGCCGTAGTCGCGGCCGGTGATGCAGATCATGAGGCCGAAGAAGAGGCAGAAGATCGGATAGAAGTTGAAGGGGATCGTCTGCAGGAAGACGTCGTAGCCGCCATCCGCCGCGAAACCCGTCGCGTTCCGGACGACCTCGCTCGCGAGTCGGTCCTGGATGTAGTTGATCTCGGTCGCGATCCAGGTGCTGATGATGAAGATGCAGGCGACCGGCGCCGAGGTGCTGTCGACGAGGAAGGCGAGCTTCTCGCGGCTCACCCGGAAGCGATCGGTCACCGGTCGCATCGTGTTGCCGACGAGCAGCGCGTTCGCGTAGTCGTCGAAGAAGATCATCACGCCCGCGATCCAGGTCGAGAACATCGCGCCGCGGCGGCTCTCCCCCCGGCTCGCGACCATCTCGACGAGGGCGCGCGTGCCGCCCATCCGGGCCACCATGGCCACCACGCCGCCGAGCAGGGTCGAGAAGACGATGATGCTGATCTTGTCGCGCTGGGCGAGCGCGCCCGGGATGATGTCCGTCACGGCGAGCTTGAAGCCGGCCCAGGCCCCGTCGGCGATCGCCCAGCCGCCGATCCAGATGCCGGCGAAGAGCGCGATGTAGACCTGACGGAAGAGGATGGCGAGGAGGATGGCGAGGATCGCGGGCGCGAGCGCCATCCATCCCGGCACCGGCGAGGGGATGCCTCCGGGCCGGCGGCCGGCGAGGGCGAACTCCAGCGGACCGTCGAGGAGCGCGCGCCTCACCTCGAGGCGGCCCTCGGCGTCGACCTGCATGGTGGTCGTCCGGCGGCCGCCCGGATCGGCCGCGATCGCGACGGGCGCATCGAGGGGTCGGTCTTCGAGGTCGCGGAGCCCGCAGATCGTGACGCCGCCGCCGAACCAGTCGAAGTCGGAGGTCGGATCGCCGTTCCGGTCGCGATGGGTGACGACGAGGTCGATGGGAGCGCCGGTCACCGGCGTCCTCTCCCCGACCACGCTCACGCTGAAGGCGCTCTCCCCCGTCGTGACGTCGCCCTGGGGCGCCTGCGGGGCCCGGGCGAAGGCGAGGAGGGTCGCGATCGCGATCCCGAGGGTCAGGAAGGCGCGCAAGTTGCGACGGGGCGGCGAAATGCGGGCGGTCTGGGCCACGGTGTCGGTCCTCGGTCCGGGGAGGCGAGGCGTCATTCAACGTCGCGGCGGGGACGGGGTCAAGGGCGCTTGGTTCAAGGTCCCCGCCCGCGAGGACGATAGTGACGACAGGGCCCCGTCGCGCCAGGGGCGTCCCCGTTCCGGCCTTCGATCATCGGAGCCACGTGCCCGAGGAGCCCGAGATGAGCGATTCCAACCGCCGTGCCGCCCTCGACGAGAAGCGCAGCTTCCCCCGCGTCAGCGCGAACTGCCACCTCGCCTGGCGAGCGATGGACGAGGCCGGTCAGCTCGAGCGGCTGGCCGAGAAGAACGACGCCGTGATGAACAACATCTCCGGCGGAGGCATCTGCTTCACGAACCCCGTCGAGGTCGAGCGCGGTCGCATGCTCGCGCTCGAGGTCGAGCTGCCGGGCTTCCCGATGGCCGTGATCTCGATGGGCAAGGTCGTCTGGTGCCGACCCTCGAGCGAGCGCTCCGGCGCCTTCGACGTCGGGGTCGAGTTCTGGTGGATCGGCTGGAAGGACGAGGAAGCCCAGAACCAGATCCGCCGCTTCATCACCGACTCGCTGCGCCGGGACGGCTGACCCCCGTCAGTCTCTCGTAGAGCGCCGTCAGGTCCGCCGCCAGCCGCGCGGGCCCGAAGTCGCGCTCCAGGCGCCGGCGTCTCTCCTCGCGATCCACCGCTCCCGCCTCGTCGGCCGCGCGCGCGATGGCCCCGGCGAGCGCGGCGAGATCGTCCGGAGGCGCGAGGTGGACCCCGGCCTCGCCCCCGATCAGATCCGCGATCCCCCCCACCGCGAAGCTCGCCACGTTCGCGCCCGCGTGGAGACCCTCGAGGAGCCCGAGCGGCGTGCCCTCGGCCCGCGAGCTGCACACGAGGACCTCGCTCGAGGCGAGGAGCGCGCGCGGATTGTCGAGCGGCCCCAGCCAGCGGACGCGCTCCGCGATGCCCAGCGCGCCCGCCCGCGTCCGGGCGTCGTCCTCTGCCTCGCGCGTCCCGCCCCCGGCGACGCAGGCCCGCATCTCCGGTCGCTCCCGCGCGACGAGCGCGAAGGCCTCGAGGAAGCCCTCGACGTTCTTCACCGGCGCGAGGCGAGCCGCGAAGGTGACGCGGACCTCGCCCTCTTCACGCGGTGGAGGCGCGGGGCCCGGATCGGCGGCCAGCGCCGGGAAGTCGACGCCGGGCGGGATCACGACGAGCCGCGCCTCGGCCGCGGGGCCGAGCGCGGCCGCGATCTCGTCGCGCTGGCTGGTCGACTGGGCGACGAGCGCGTCGCTGAGCCGGGCCGCACCGCGTTCGACGGCGAGCAGGATCCGGCCGAGGCCCGCCGACCAGTACCGGCGGAAGGTGTGCCCGTGGTAGGTGTGGACGATCGCGCGCACGCCCTCGCGTCGCGCGGCGCGGCGACCGAGGAGTCCGGCCTTGCCCTGGTGGGTGTGGACGAGGTCCGGTCGATACGCGCGGATGATCTCCCGCAGCCGTCGGGCGGCGGCGAGGTCGTCGAGCGGCGCGATCGGGCGGCGGAGGCGCGGGCAGGAGACGAGGTCGCCCTCCGGCATCGGCGCGATCGGCGCCTCACCCGCGTCGAGCGCGCCGTGGACGACGCGCTGGACGAAGCGCGCGGGATCGAGGTGTCGCGCCAGGAGCCCGACGTGACGACTCGGGCCGCCGGCGTTGAGGCGCGTGATGACGCGGAGCACTCTCTTCGCCGTCATCGCCTCCGCCCTCGCCGGGACCTCGCGTCGACCGTGCGGCGTCACCGCGCCGCGTCCCGGGCGGCCGCCGTCGGCGCCTGTCGCGGGCGGCGATTATGGTAGGAAGACGGCGCCGAGTCCATCCGCTCGCCGTCGTTCGCCGATCCCGCCCCGGAGCCGTCGATTCATGCCCGAGGGCGACCCCCGCATCCTCGAAGCTCGTGTCGAGCGCGTCGTCTTCGCCAACGAGGACACGGGCTGGGCCGTCGTCGAGGTGTCGCTCGATTCGGGCGAACGGAAGACCGCGGTCGGCGAGCTCGGCGCCGTGGTCGAGGGCGACGAGCTGCGGCTGACCGCGCAGGAGGAGACCCACCCGCGCTTCGGGCCGCGCCTGAAGGTCGTCTCGGCGCAACCCGTCTCGCCGCGCACGCTCAAGGGCATCGAGCTCTACCTCACCGGTCCCCGCGTCGAGGGGGTCGGGCCCGAGCTGGCCCGGCGTCTCGTCGCCGCCTTCGGGACGAAGACGCTCGAGATCCTCGACGAGACCCCCGAGCGCGTCTCGGAGGTCCCGGGGATCGGGCCGAAGCGCGCCGCGAAGATCGCGGAGACCTGGGTGGCCGAACGCGAGCGCCGCGAGCTGCGGATCTACCTCGCCGGCCACGGGATCGGCGCCGGGCTCGGCGCGCGGATCGAGGCCGCGCTCGGCGACCGCGCCCTGGCGACCCTGCGCCGCGATCCCTACGGCGTGATCGGGCGTGTCGAGGGCTTCGGCTTCCGCCGCGCCGACGCGCTCGCCGGGGCGCAGGGGATGGCCGAGGACGCGCCCGCCCGTCTGGCGGCGGGGCTTCGCTTCACGCTCGACCGGGCGCGCGAACAGGGCAACCTCGCCCTGCCCGGCGCGCGTCTCGTCGCCGAGGCGACCGAGCTCCTCCGCGTCCCCGAGGCGCGGGTCCGCGAGGCCCTTCGCGGCCTGACCGCCGGCGGCGAGCTCGTGATCGCCCGCCCGGAGGGCGCGCCGGACTACCTGGCCTACTCGGCGGAGTCCTGGGCCCTCGAGCGGCGGGCGGCGGAGCGACTGGTCGAACTCCTCGACTCGGCCGATCCCCTCTCGTTCCGGCTCCCCTCCGGACTCCATCTCGACGCGGCGCGGGAGTTGAGCCCGGAGCAGGTCGAGGCGGTGACGCTCGCCCTGCGCGAGAAGGTGGCGGTGATCACCGGCGGTCCCGGCGTCGGCAAGACCACGGTCCTGCGGACCCTCGTCCGGATCTGGCGCGATCGCCGTCTCGAGGTGGCGCTCACCTGTCCCACCGGCCGGGCGGCGAAGCGCCTCGAGGAGGTGTCGGGTCTCGAGGCGTCGACCATCCATCGGTTCCTCAAGTTCGAGGGGGCGCGCTTCGTGCACGGCCGCGAGCAGCCCGTCCGCGCGGACGTGGTCGTCGTCGACGAGACCTCGATGCTCGAGCTGCCCCTCTTCGTCCAGCTCCTCGAGGCGCTCCCGCTCGGCGCCCGGTTGCTCCTGGTCGGGGACGCGGACCAGCTCCCCAGCGTCGGGCCGGGTCAGGTGCTGCGCGACCTGATCTCGAGCGGGCGCGTTCCGGTGGCGCGCCTGACGCGGATCTTCCGGCAGGCCTCGGGCAGTCGCATCGTCGCCTTCGCCCACGAGCTCTTGCGCGGCGAGGCGCTCGATCTCGACGACGCGCGGACCGGCGAGCTCGTCTTCATTCCGGTCGAGGATCCGGAGGAGGGTGCCGAGGTCGCCGCCCGACTCCTCGTCGAGGAGCTCCCGGGCCGCGACGGCCTCGAGGGTCCGGACGCGGTCCAGATCCTGACGCCGACGCAACGCGGGCCGACCGGAGCGGTGGCGCTCAACCAGCGGGTACAGGAGCGGATCCGACGCGGGCGCGACCGCGTCGAGGTCGGGGACGCACGCTTCCAGCTCGGCGACCGCGTCATGCAGGTCCGCAACGACTACGATCGTGCGCTCTTCAACGGCGACGTGGGCCGCGTCACCGAGGTCGACGCCGCGAACCGGGCCCTCACCGTCCGGTTCGACGGCGAGGATCATCGCTACCGCGGGGCCGCGCTGTCGGACCTGCGCCCCGCCTGGGCCATCACGGTCCACAAGAGCCAGGGCGGCGAGTATCCCGCCGTCATCCTCCCGCTCTTCGCGCACCACTACATGCTCCTCGCGCGGCCGGTCCTCTACACCGCGGTGACGCGCGCCCGGTCCCGGCTCGTGATCCTCGGCCAGCGCTCGGCCCTCGAACGGGCGATCGCGAGGAACGACGCCGGTCGCCGTCATTCCTCCCTCGCCGCCTGGCTCGCCGGGACCGCAGCCGAGATCTGGCGCCCCCGGGATTCCGGCGCTCCGGGAGATATCCCTCCCGATTCCGGTCCCGTCGACGGAAGCGTCGACGGAGAAAGCGCTTCGGACGGCTAGGAGTTTCCCGCGGGGTCGGGGGGTGTATTTCGTGGGCGGCTTCGGGCCTGCTACCATGATCCCGCCCCCGCGTGCCGTTTCCCGACCGGATGCCTCCGATGCGACTCGTTCTCTGTGCCGTCCTCTGCGCGATGCTCGGCGATACGCTCGCCGCGCAGAATCCGGCCTTCCCGGTGTCGCGCTTCCAGGAGCTCATCGCGAGCTTCCCCGGCGCGGTGGACGACGTCGTCGTCCTGCCGACGGGTCAGCGGATCGTCTCGCGCACCGACATCAACGCGGTCGGCTACGTGTCGACCGGCGCGGTCACGGGTTTCACCTTCATCAACACCGCCCCGATCCTGTCGCTCTCGCTCGAGTACGGGCCGGACGGCAAGCTCTACTCCGGCGACGCATTCACCGGCGAGGTCGTGCGATTCGACCTCACGACCAACCAGCGCAGCGCGGTGAGCGGCGGATTCAACGTCCCCATCGACATCGCCTTCGACGCGGCCGGCGACATGTGGGTCGTGGACCAGACCGACAACGACTTCAACTTCGGCGTCAACACGCTCTGGAAGATCGACCTCGACGCGAACGGCGCCGAGACCTCGCGGACCTTCATCACGAACTTCTCGGGCGCGGCCGACGTGGCCTTCGGCAACAACGGGAAGGCCTACGCCTCCTCGCTGGGATCGATCGACCTCCTCGAGTTCGACTTCTCGACCGGCGCGGTCAACGTGCCCGTCGGCGGCCTCTTCCTGCCCAGCGACATCCTCGCCATCGGGCCCGGCCTGCTCGCGGTGACCTGCATCTACCAGGCGCAGGTCCTCATCATCGAGGCGGCGACCGGACTCGTCACGCCCCTCGCGCTCAACCTCGGCGGCAACACCAGCGGCGCCGAGGACCTCGCCCTCGATGCCGACGGGAATCTCGTCGTCTCGATGTCCACCGGACAGCTCTACCGCATCGACATCACGAGCGCGCTCCGCCAGACGACGCCCGCGAAGCTGGGCACCTGGGCCCAGTACGAGCTCGACGCGCCGGCGCACGCCGGCGAGAACTTCGCGCTCGCGCTCAGCGTCACCGCCAACGTCGGCATCCCGATCCCGGGCGGCTCGGAGGTCGTCCCGCTCGACCCCGACAGCCTCTTCGCCTACTCGACGACCACCCCCCGCCCCGCCGAGCTCGCGTACTTCGACGGCGTCCTCGACGCCGCCGGACGGGCGCCGACCCAGAGCTGGATCCCGCCGATCCCCTCGCTCGTCGGCTTCGAGCTCTACGTCAGCGGCGTGCTCTACGGCGGTCCGACGGCGCCCCCCGCGACCTGGACCGCCCTCAACGCGGCGAAGTTGAAGATCGTCCCCTAGTCGTCCTTGACCGGGAACTCCGAGCGCCTCACCGCGAAGACCGCGGCCGCGTAGACCGCGAGCGCAAGCGCCCCCAGTCCGGCCAGCACCGCGACCGGCTGCGTCTCGCTCAGGGTCGCGAGTCGCTCGGCCGCGAGGACCTCCTGCGGGCTGCGGTAGGCCTCCGGCAGGAGCCGTGAGACGTGGTGGCTCACCGCGAGCCGGGCCGGCGGTCCGTCGAGGAAGATCGCGAAGGCGACCTCGACGATCATCGCGTAGCCGAGGCTCCAGAGGACCGGACGCTTGAGCAGGATCCCCGCGATCAGGGCGTAGCCGACGTAGATCGCCGAGGAGATCGAGAGGAGACCCGCGAACCCCGCCAGCGGCGCGAGGCGCGCTCCGTCCCCGAGCGATGCGAGGTCGCCGCGCCAGAGGAAGGGAAGGTGGGCGACGGCCGCCGCGGCCGCGAGGGTGACGCTGCCCACGAACCAGGCCCCGAGCGCCTTGCCGAAGAGGATGTACTCCCGCGCGATCGGACGCACGAGGAGATAGCCGAGCGTGCGGTCGTCCACCTCGTCCGCGAAGATCCCGGCGGTCTGGAAGACGTTGACGATGGGCGCGAGCAGGAAGAGGAACGCGATCGGGGCGAAGATCGAGAAGACCTCGCGACCGCCCTCCCCCGCCTCGTGCCGGATGATGGCCGCATCAGGCCGGGGATGTTTCCAGTGCAGAGGATCGCGAGGAAGACGACGCTACTTTATCGGCGGAGCAGCCGCGTCGCGGTCAGGAACGATGGGACCGATCGCCCGCAGACCTGGTCGGGATCGAGGTGCGCGTGCGCCGAGTTCCGCCGTCGTCATGGTGCGCTCCTCACGAGACCAGGAAGTCGAAGACGGCCTCGAGGTTGTCGTCCGGCGAGCTGATCTCGGTGGCCCGGATGCCCTCCTCGCGGAGCCGGCGGGGAAGCTCGGCGAAGACGAGGTCGGCGCGCTTCGTGCGGATCACGAGCTCCTCCGCGCCGGCGGTCTCGTCCTTCACCTCGACCTCGCTGACGCCGGGAAGCGCGACGAAGATCTCCGCCAGTCTCCGCGGCCGATCGCAGACGACCCGGATCGCGTAGGGGTGATTCTCGAGCGACTCGCGGATCTCGTGGAGATCGCCGTCGGCGACGAGACGACCCTGCGCCAGGACCAGGATGCGCTCGGTGAGCGCCTCGACCTCGTGGAGGATGTGGGTCGACACGATGACGCTCTTCCCGGCGGCGGCGAGATCCTGGATCAGCCGCGTGACCTCGTGGCGGCCGACGGGATCGAGTCCGGTCATCGGCTCGTCCAGGAGGAGGAGGTCGGGGTCGTGGATCAGGGCCTGCGCGATCTTCGTGCGCTGCCGCATGCCCTTGCTGTAGCCGCGGATCTTCCGGTCGCGCGCCTCCGCCTCGAGGCCGACGCGCTCGAGCGTCTCGTCCGCGCGACGGCGGGAGTCGGCGCGTGAGAAGCCGCTCAGGCGGGCCATGAGCCGGACGAACTCGCGGGCCGTCATGTCCTCGTAGAAGTCGTCGTACTGGTGGCAGAGACCGATCCGCGCGTTGAGGGCGGGATTGTCCCAGACGGGTTCGCCGAAGACCTCGACCGTGCCGCGCGTGGCCCGGAGCTGGCCGGTCACGAGCCCGATCAGGGTCGACTTCCCCGCCCCGTTGGGGCCGAGGAGCGCGGTGATCCCGGTGTCGATGGCGAGATCGAGGTCGTTGACGGCAATGACCTCGCCGTACCACTTGCTCAGTCCCCTCGATCGCAGGACGAGGCTCATCGCGCGGCCACCGCTTCGATCGTCCGCCGCATGATCGCGAGGGACAGGAGCACGTAACCCGCGAGCACGAGGACGGTCGCGACGAAGGGCACGTCGCGGGCGATCAGGATCTCCGGGAGCCCGTCGACCTCCATGAGTCGCGACACGAGCTGCGCGAATCCGTCACGGTAGCTGACGAGCGAGAACACCGGGTTTCCGGTGACGGCGACGAGGGTCTGCGCCGTGCCGAAGCTGAAGAAGCAGAGCGCGAACCAGATCACGGTCGCGTAGCGTCCCGATCTCGCGAGCGAGGAGAGGCCGAGGATCACGCAGCCGTTGACGAGCGAGACGAGGCCGCAGGCGAGGAGCACGCGAGGCACGAAGTCCCAGGTCGCCCCGGCGAAGCCCTCGAGGAGCGAGGCCGCGATCCCCCAGACCGCGGTGACGGGAGCGAAGGTGGCGAGGAAGACGAAGCAGGCGATCACGGCCAGCTTGCCGACGACGTAGTCCGCCCGCGTCATCGGTTTCGTCAGGTAGACCTCGAGCGCGTTGGAGCGGACGTCCTTGGCGATGAGTCCCGACCCCACGACGCTCGTGATCGGCAGGACGAAGAGCGACTGGAGCTGGACGAGCATGAAGACGATCCCGACGCTCGCGATCCGGCGGTACTCCTCGGCCTGCGTGAGGTCCTCCGTCGCGCCGCCGCCCAGTCCGTCGATGATCCCCGACAGGAAGGTCAGCCTGCCGCCAGGCGACGTATCGGCGAAGGACGCCACTGTACCGCGGGCACGAAGGACGCGAAGAGCAGCATTCAGAGGAGCTTCTGGCGAAGCTGGATCTTGAGGTGGTAGCGGACCATCGGCAGCCAGCGCAGGCGCGACGGCCGGAAGTCGCCTCCCAGTGTCGGTAGCCGAGATCTGTACCGGCATGTCTCAGCCCCTGGCTCGAGGCTGTCGAGAAGGCCTGCCGAGGCGACCTGCGCTCGAGGCCGCGGAGCTGGACGCCCTCGGCGGCCGCGGCCGCGACGATGAGCTCGGCTCCCGTCGGCGTCCGGCGTCTCCACGCGGAAGCTCGCGTCCGAGGCCTCCAGGCGCGCGCCGGCGGTCTCCAGCCGGGTCACGAAGGCCGGCAGCTCGCCGCGCACCTTGACGCGCCAGTTGCGGTCGGAGATGCGCTTCAGGTCCTCGATGCGGCCGCTCCGGACGACCCGGCCCTTGGCGACCACCGCGACCTCGCGGCACACGAACTCGACGTCGCGCAGGAGGTGCGAGGAGAGGACGACGCGGATGCCCTTCCGGTCCTGGAGGTCGCGGAGGATGCCGAGCAGATGCAGGCGCCCCTCGGGATCGAGGCCGTTGGTCGGCTCGTCGAGGAGGAGCAGCTCGGGATCGTGGACGAGGGCCTGCGCGAGCTTCGTCCGCTGCTTCATGCCGGCGGAGTAGCCGTCCACCGCCCGGTAGCGGGCCTCTCCCAGGCCGCAGAACCAGAGCATCTCGTGGGCGCGCTGGATCGCCTCTGTCCGCGGCATGCCGGCGAGCTCGCCGCCCAGGGTCACGTAGTCGACCGCCGACATGTCCGGCACGTGGCAGTCGCGCTCGGGGACGTAGCCGACGCGCCGCCGGATCTCGAGGCGGTCGCGATAGGCGTCTCGTCCGAAGACCAGCGCGCGACCGGAGCGGGGTCGGATGAGGCCCAGCAGGGTCTTGATGAGGGTGCTCTTGCCGGCGCCGTTCGGTCCGAGGAGGCCGAGACTCGGCCCGTCGAAGAGGAGGTCCACGGACCGCAGCGCCTCGTGACGGCCGTATCTGACCGCGAGGGACTCGACCCGCAGGGCGGCCGTCTCGTCGCTGGGTGCGTTCAACTTCGGCCCCTTCCGGCACTCGGATCCGCGACCTTCGGCGGCGACGGGGGCATATTCGCGGCCGCGGCGCCGGAATTCCGCGCCCTCCGGCGCGAAGAAGCCGACCGGACGTCCCTTCCCGGCGGCGACGGCATCCGTCTCCGCTCGGGCCCTGCGCCCCGGACTCTTGTAGGATCACGAGGTGACAGTTCCTCGGAGAAACACGATGTCGTCACGTCGCTCGCCCCTGGCTCTCGCCTTGCCCCTGGTGCTGGCGCTCGTCGCGGCGCCCCTCGCCGCCCAGTCGGTCTCCGACGCGGTCGGCGCCGTCCTCGACCGGGACCGCCCCGACTTCCTCCGCTTCACGAAGGGCGAGCGCGTGTCGGCGCTCGAGACCTGCGTCCGGACCTACGCCACCGAGGACGACGAGATCCAGATCTCGCTCGTCGCGGCCGTGCACGTCGCGGACGCGGACTACTACGCGGGTCTGAAGAAGGTCCTGGCCGAGAGCGATCTCGTGCTCTTCGAGGGCGTCCGCATGGACGAGGGCGACGAGGAGGACGAGATCCTCACCCTCGTGGATCGCCTCCAGCGGCAGATGGGCCGCGCCCTCGGTCTCTCCCATCAGCGGGAGGCCCTCCCGACCACCGGCGAGCGTTTCCGTCGCGCCGACCTCGGGTCGGCCGCGATCAAGGCCGAGCTCGCGAAGCGGGAGATCGAGCTGATCCCGGGGGCCGGCGTGCTGAAGATCCTCGGGCCCTTCGTGGGCTCGGCCCTGAAGATGCTCGAGCCCGAGGAAGGCGAGGAGCCGAGCCCCTTCAAGCAGAAGGTCCGCGACCGCCTGAAGCTCTCGCTCGCGAAGGCCCTCGGCGACGGAGATGCCCTCTACGACGCGCTCAAGACCGGCGACGGCCGGCTGCGGGACGAGGTGATCGTCGGACTGCGGAACGCGGCCGCGATGAAGGAGCTCGACGTCGTGCTGAAGGAGGGCAAGGCGAAGCGCATCGCGATCCTCTACGGGGCCGCTCACATGCCGGACTTCGACGAGCGTCTCCGGGCGCGCTTCTCCGGGCTCCGCGTCTCCTCCGAGAGCTGGCGGCGCGCCTGGCGGATCGGCCCTCCGGAGCCGGCGGCGAAGCCGAAGGCCGCGAAGGACGCCGCCGAGGAGAAACCGGCGGCCCCGACCGAGAAGAAGCCCGATCCGAGCCCTCGCAAGAAGCTGTGAACACCCGGGTAAGGTCCCTTCGAGATTCAGTTTCACAGACTTAGGGCCAGATTGTACGATTTGTCCTCCTGGCGAGAGCGGCACCGTAGGGCTGTCTCGACCCCGGACTCGCGGCCTCCGCGAGGGCTTCCCCATCGGCCGGGACGTCGCGGACGGCGGTTCGCCTCAAGCGGGTGCGAGCTGTCGGTCGACAAGTCCCTTGGATTGGGATCTGGAAAAAGGGGATCGGCTCAGCACACCTCACAATTGGCAAAGAAAAGGGTACGTTGAACACACCTCATCTACGGCACACCTACACATCCTCGCCGTGAACCTTTTTCCAGTTTCTTCCCTCCCGTCCGCCCGCCTCACGACCCTCGAGAACTGACGCCCGGACGCGCCGAGACGGCGCGAGGAACCGACGGCGACTCGGGGACTTCGACCAGATCGATGATGCTTCTCACGCGACGCGGTGCGCCATCCGCGAGCGCGCCGGCACGCGGCTCCGCCCGGCCTTCGCCTTCACGACCGAGATGTCGGAGAAGGTCGCCGCCCCGGCCGGTCAGTCCCCGGTCGGAGCCGTCCCGAGGGGATGGAACTCGAGGGAGTCGAGGACGCGCGCGAGGAGGTCCCGGGGCGCTTCCGGCAGGTCGTCGCGCTCGCCCTTCAACGGCGCGACGAGCCCCACCACGATGACGAGACGATGCGTCGGGTCCACGCGCGTCGCCAGGAGCAGGCGGCCGCGGCGGGCGCTGCTCTCGATCTGCCCCACGACGTCGAAGAGGGGCGCCGCGGTGCTCTCGCGCGGCAGGGCGAGGCTCTCCTCGAGCGCGGTCCCGAGGGTGATGCCCTGGTCGCCGAGCTCGCTCCCGAGGAGATCGAGGGCGAGGCGTCCGTAGCCCCGAGCGTGGTGCGCGCGGGCCTCTCCCGGCGCGTCCTCGAGCCAGACGAAGAGTCGCGGTTCGGCGAACCACTCCCCCACCTGGCGACCCGGGTGGAGATCCAGCCGATGACCGCGATCGTGCGCGGAGAGGGTCCATTCGCGGGGCGCGAGGAAGCTCGCCCGGAGGCGATCGTCGCGGATCGCTTCCGCCGGCTGGTAGCCGCGCCGCACCGACGGCAGCGCCGGGCCTCCCTCCATCCGGGCGAGCAGGCGGGCGCGGAGCGCCGGGCCGGGCTCGAGCCGGTCGAGACGGGCGAAGTCGCGCTGGCTGATGACCTCCGGCCAGCCGCGGCCGTCGGCGTGGGCGACGATCTCCTCGTCGACGACCCCGACCTCGAGGAGCACCTCGAGCTCGTGGAGGAAGGTCGCGCCGGCGTCCGCCTCCGGCATCGTCCCCTGGGCCGCGAGGGGGCGGAATCCCGGCGCGAAGCCGAGGACCAGGGCGATGATGACGATCCGGAAGGCCAAGGGACGCGCCCTCCCTTACGATGGAATCCCGCTTCCTCTATCGTCCCGAGGAGCGGAGGCGCTTGACCGGTTCGGGCCGCCCTCCCCGCGAGCCGCCACGGCCGTTCCTTCCCCAAGGAGAGAGACCCTCGATGAGCGTGGATTCCCCCTTCTCGTCGGCTGTGGGCGCGCGTCCTCGCCTCTTCGGCGTGCTGCACCTCCCCCCGCTCCCGGGAACGCCGCGCGCCGCGCTCGGACTCGGGGCGATCCGGGAGCGCGTGGCCGCCGAGGTGCGCTGCTATCTCGAGGAGGGTATCGAGGGTCTCGTCCTGGAGAATCACGGCGACGCGCCCTTCCACGCCGAGTCGAACCCGCCCGAGATCATCGCGGCGATGGCGGTGATCGCGCGGGGGGTCCGCGAACTGCATCGCGGTCCCCTCGGGATCAACGTCCTGCGGAACGATGCCCGCGGGGCGCTCGCGGTGGCCGCCGCCGCGGGGGCGGAGTTCATTCGCGTCAACGTGCTCACGGGAACGACGGCGACGGACCAGGGGCTCGTCTCCGGCCGGGCGCGCGATGTCCTCGACGCGCGTCGGGCGCTGGGCGCCGACGTCCGCATCGCGGCCGACTTCGAGGTGAAATACGGCACGCCCCTCTACCGCCCTCCGCGCGTCGAGGGTGTGCGCGGTCTGCTCCAGCGCGGGGGCGCCGACGCCGTGATCCTCTCGGGTTCCGCGACGGGGTCCGCGGCCGATCCCGAGGAGCTGCGCGAGCTCCGCGACGGTCTCGGGGCGGGCGCGCCGCTCCTGATCGGTTCCGGTCTCACCGCCGAGAACCTCGGCGCCTTCCGTGCCGCGAGCGGATTCATCGTCGGGTCGGCCTTCAAGGAGGACGGCTACGTCGAGAACCCGGTCTCGCGTGAACGCGTGCGTCGGTTCGTCGCCGCCTGGCGGACCCTCGGCCCCTCGAACTGATCGGATCCCGCGTCACCTCGCGCCACGGCTTCCGTCCTTTCCGGTGAGGACGATCGCGCCCCGGCCCGGCCCCGCGACGGCGGGAATCCACTCCCGGCAGCGGGTCCCGGCGGCAACCGTCGCGGAGGGCCGGCTCCCGGCCGGCCGGGTCGGGGGCGGTCGCGCCTCGCTCGCGCCGCCGAGGCTCGGCGGGCGGGTCGGTCGCTCGTCGACCTCGCCCGCGTCGCGAAGGGGGGTGAGGGGGGGCGGGGGTGGGGCCCCGAGTCTCGCGAGCGCGGGCTCGGATCGACGGGGCTCCCGGCTCGCCGCGCCGGGCTCGGGGCCCCGCGGCTCTCCCCCACCTCGCCGACACCTTCAGCGTCCGCCCCCTCCCGCGTATACTCGGGCCGTCGCGCGCCGCCGTCGTCGGCGTGCCTTCCGGCGCATCGCGCCCCGACCGCAACGCATCCGAGCGAGACCGATGGACTGTATGACCCTCGACGAGTACGTCGGCGCCGTGACCGAACTCATGGATTCCGGACGCCCGCTGAACGAGATCGTCGAGGCCATCGTGCCGCTGAAGCGGAGGCTCCTCGCCACTCCGGGACTCGTCCCCGATCGCTTCCTCGAGGGGCTCGATCAGGTTCCCTACACCCGGAACCTCCTCCACTCCGATCCGCAGGGTCGCTTCTCGGTGATCGCACTCGCCTGGGCGCCGGGCAAGCAGTCCCCCATCCACGATCATCAGAGCTGGGGCGTCGTCGGGACCTACCACTCCGAGATCGAGGTCATCGACTACGCGCCGCCGGCCGAGGACGGCTCGCTCGCGGAGTCCGGGCGCTGCATGGCGCACGAGGGCGACGTCATCGCGATCCTGCCGCCGCGCACCCATAACATCCATCGCATGTCGAACGCGGCCGGGACCGCGCCGACCTACACCATCCACACCTACGGCGATCCCGCGACGCTCTGCCGGGTCTACGACCCCAAGGACGGCCGGAGCTGCGATCGTCCGCTCCGCTTCCACCACGCCCTCTGATGTTCTCGGGGACGATCTCGGGCGCCGCCGGGCGCCCGGTGGCCTACGACGTCCATCCCGCCGAACGGCGCGGATCGAGTCCGGCCGTCCTGATCCTCCACGGCTTCAAGGGCTTCAAGGATTGGGGCTTCTTCCCCTGGCTGGCCGAGCGGCTGGCCGAGCAGGGCCTCACCGCGGTACGGATCAACGCGTCGCACGCCGGCGTCGGTCTCGGGAGTGACGCGACCGAGTTCACGCGCCTCGATCTCTTCCGACGCAACCGCCCCAGCTACGAGCTGCGCGATCTCCGCGCCGTCCGCGCCGCCCTCGCCCGCGGCGAGCTCGCCGGCGGGGCGCGCGTTCCTCTCGAGCGCATCGGGTTCCTCGGCCACAGTCGCGGCGGTCCGATCGCCATGCTCGCCGCGGCCGACTCGTCGACCGCTCCCGTCGTCACCTGGGCTTCCGTCCCGACCCTGGTCTGGGGTGAGGCGGCCGCGGCCGCCTTCGAGGCGGACGGCGTGCTGCGGGTGCCGAACGCCCGCACGGGCCAGATCATGGAGCTGGATCGGACGGCCTACGACGACGTCGTCCCGCTGCCGGCCGAGCTCGACCTCGCGCCCTGCCTCCCCCGGATCGGCGAGCGCCTGCTGCTCGTCCACGGGGAGGACGACCCGACCGTGCCCGTGGCGGCGGCGATGAAGCTCCGGGACGCCGCGAGCGGCCGCGCCCACGTCCTGCGCGTGCCGGGCGCCGATCACGTCTTCGGCGCCCGCCATCCCTTCACCGGGCCGACGCCGGCGCTCGAGCGCGCGCTCGCCGCGACGGCCGAGCACTTCCGCGAGGCCTTCTTCGCCTGACGCTCCGGGCGCGGCTCAGCCGCGCTCGAGCGCCACGAGGCACTCGACGTGGGGCGTCTGCGGGAACTGGTCGACGCCGACCATCCGCGTCACCCGATAACCGCCCTCCCGCACCAGGACGGCGAGGTCGCGCGCCTGCGTCACGGGGTTGCAGCCGACGGACACGAATCGAGGCGGCGCCATCTCGAGGATCGCGCGCAAGGCCTTCGGATGCATGCCCGCCCGGGGCGGATCGCTGACGACGACGTCGTAGCCGCGCGTGCGCTCCTCGTCCGGGACGCCGCGCAGGAGATCCACGACCTCGAAGTCGGCGTTCCCGATGCCGTTGCGCGCCGCGTTCCTCCGGGCGCACTCGACCGAGGCCGGGACGAGCTCGAGCCCCCTCACCTCCTTCGCCCGTCGGGCGAGGAAGAGTGAGAGCGTGCCCGTGCCCGAGAAGAGATCGAGCACCCGCTCGTCGCCTCGCGCCCCCGCCATCTCGGCCGCGAGCCCGAAGACCCGCCCCGCCGTGTGGGAGTTGGGCTGGAAGAAGGTCTCGGCCGAGAGCTCGAACTCGAGGCCGTCGATGCGCTCGACGATCGTTCCCGCCCCGCGATCGACGTACCACGTCGCCCCTTCCGAGGTGTCCGCCGGTCGATCGGTGACGCCGTTCGCGAGGACCGAGAGCGCGACCCCGCTCCGCTCGAGGTGCTCGGCCAGCGCCGTCATGACGGCTTCGTCGCGTTCGGCGGTGACGACGCCGAGGAGGATCGCGTCTGTTCCCACCGCGTGTCGGATGCGCGCGAAGCGCCAGAAGCCCGTGTGCTCGCGGTGACGCCAGGCTCCTCGTCCGCTCCCCGCCGCGAACTCCTGCAGCGCCCGCAGCACCCGGTTCGCTCCCGGCACCTGCAGGGAGCAGCGGTCGATCCGCATCACCCGGCCGACCCCGCCCGGGACGTGGAGACCCAGCGCGAAGTCGCGCTCCTCCTCGGCGCCCCGCGCGATCTCGGCGCGGGTCAGCCAGCGGCGGGCCGAGAAGGAGAACTCCATGTGGTTGCGGTAGCCGAAGGCCTTCGGCGAGGCGAGGACGCCCTCGAGTGCGATCTCGCCCCAGTCCGCGGCCCGGTAGGCCTCGCGGATCGTCTCGTCCTTCCACTCGAGCTGGCGGCGGTAGGGAATCCGCTGCCAGGTGCAGCCGCCGCAGTCCGACTGATGGGCGCAGTCCGGGACCGCCAGCGGCCGGCCGGCGCCGAGTTCGTCCAGAAGCCGGCGTTCGGCCGGGTTTCGGGCTTTCTTTCGAAAGCGACGCCTTTTCGCCATCATCGTCCCTCCCCCGCCGCGCCGACCCCTGCGGCGCCGTCGGCCGGGGAGCATAGCAAGGCGCGGCCGCCCGGGCCGGGCCTCGCGGACCGCACGATCCGGAGGTACCGATGCCGAGACTCCCGCTGCTCGCGACGACGTTGGCCCTGATCGTCCTCGCCGGCCTGGCCCCGAGGGGCGCGGCCCAGGAGGCGACGCCGCCGACCCTCGACGAGCTGTCCGCCCAGTGGCGCGACGAGAAGGTCACCGGTCCGGAGAAGTACCGGATCGCGCTCCGCATCGGGAGCCTCCGCCAGGAGCTCGGCACGCGATTCCTCGCGAAGACCTTCGCCGAGGAGAAGGATCCCACCCTCCGGTCCTACCTGCTCTACGGCCTCGCGCGCGACCCCGGCGGCGAGGGCGTGATGGCGCTCATCCTGGCGACGGCGGCGGATGCGTCCGAGCCCTTCGCGGTGCGGGCGGCCGCGGTGCGGGCGGTGGCCGATCTCGACATCGACTGGGCGGGCTGGTACCGCGACTTCCTCCGTCGCGGCGAGAACGCCAACTTCGCCGGCACGGTCGTCGCGGCCGTGGCGGCACGCGGCGAGGAGAAGGCCTGGCCGGCGCTCCTCGAACTCGACGGGCTCGACGACGAGGGCGTGAGCGCGGCGGTCACCGGAACGGCTTCGCGCGTCTTCGGGCTCGAGAAGGCCTACGAGCCCTTCGTGAAGCCCCACCTGCGGCGAAGCGCACCCGCCCGCCTCGTCCGCGCCGCGCTCGAGGCCCTCGGTCGGGCCCGCGACCCCCGCTTCGCGAAGGAGCTCCGTCGTCTGGACGGCGCCGGCCTTCAGCCCGGGATCAACGGGGTCTGGATCGGCCTCGCGGCCGCCTACGACGACATGGATCACTTGCGCCTCGTGCTCGACCTCGCGGAGGCGCCCGACGTCAACACCGAGCGCGCCTTCTTCGGCGCCGCGTTCGACATGAAGGACCCCGAGGTCCTGAAGTGGTTCCGCGACAAGGGCGCCTCCTCCGACGAGCGACGCACCCGGCGCGCCGCCATCCGGAGCATGCGGGCGCATCCCCACGCCGAGAATCCGCGGGCCCTCGCGCGCCTCGCGAAGTGCTCCGACGACCAGCTCGCGATCGAGGCGGTCGAGGCCCTCGGACACCAGGAGCGTCAGCACGCCGAGGCCCACCTCGTCGACCTCCGACGCAGCCGCGACGTCCACCTCGCCGCCGAGGCGATGGCCGCCCACTTCGCCTGCTCCGACGGCGCCGACGACGTGATCGAGGGGCTCGTCGAGGTCGCCGCTCGTTCCCGCGTCTGGCAGCTCCGGGTCGCGGCGATGGAACTCCTCGCCCCGAAGCACGCGACGCGCGCCCGGGAGGCGCTCCGCGCGAACGCCGATCACCGCAAGCCGTCGGTGCGCACCGCCGCCTACGACGCCCTCACCTGGCTGCGGGAGAAGGAGACGGTCGACTTCCTGATCGAGCGACTCGAGGCCGAATCCGGCCGGAACGAGTTCGAGGTCTCCGAGGCGCTCACCGATCTCACGACCTTCCACTGGGGACCGGATCCCGAGCGCTGGCGGACCTGGTGGACCAAGGTCCGCGAGGGCTATCCCCTGCCTCCGAAGAAGGAGCGCGGCACCGCGAAGCGCGACGGCAACGACCGCTACGGGCGCTTCTACGGGATGGACGTCACCTCGAAGCGCGTCGCCTTCGTCATCGACACCTCGGGATCGATGGAGGCGCCGGTGCGCGTCGGGGAGGCCTTCACGCGCCTGCAGCAGGCCAAGCGCGAGCTCGCCGCCGCGATCGGCGGGTTCACCGGCGATCATCGCTTCCAGATCCTCTCCTTCAGCAACGCACCGCAGCTCATGGGGCGCGAGCTGATCGCGGCCAACCGGCGGAACAAGGCGACGGCGACGGAGTGGGTGGCCGATCTCCGTTCCGGCGGCGGGACGAACATCTACGACTCGCTGGAACGCGCCCTCGAGCTCGACGAGGTCGACACCATCTTCCTCCTCACCGACGGCTCGCCGAGCGCCGGCAAGTACGTCGATCAGGACGAGATCCGCATCGCCATCCGCCGCGCCAACCGGTTCCTGCGCGTGCGCATCAACACCGTCGGGATCGGCGTCCGCGGACCCGTGGCGGACTTCCTCCGCGAGCTGGCGCGCGAGAACTGGGGCGAGAGCGTCGTCCTCGACTGAGAGTCCGTGACCTCATCCCCCGCCGCCTCGACCGGCGACGAGAGCGCCGGTCTCGGGCCGACCCGGGGATGAGATCGCGGACTCCGGATCAGGGGCCGCCGGGAACCGCGTCGGCGTCGTCCTCGATCCTCTGCGCGCGCACGCGGTCCGGGTGGAGGTCCGGGAAGATCCAGGAGAGCAGCCGCGCGAGGTCGTCCAGCGCCACGTAGATGGCGGGGACGAGCAGGAGGATGATGATCGTCGCGAAGAGGATCCCGAAGCCGAGCGAGACGGCCATCGGGATCAGGAATCGGGCCTGGACCGAGGTCTCGAAGATCATCGGGGCGAGCCCGAAAAAGGTCGTCAGCGAGGTCAGGATGATCGGCCGGAAGCGGCGCACGCTGGCCCGGAGGACCGCCTCTCGCACCGGGAGGCCGTCGTCGCGGAACTGGTTCGCGGTGACGACGAGCACCATCGAGTCGTTCACGACGACGCCCGCGAGGGCGATGAGCCCGAACATCGAGATGATGCTCAGCTCGTAACCGAGCAGGACGTGGCCCAGCACGGCCCCGATCGCGCCGAAGGGGATCGCCAGCATGACGATGATCGGCTGGACGTAGCTGCGGAAGGGGATCGCGAGCATCGCGAAGATGGCGAGCAGCGCGAAGACGGCGCCGACGCCGATCGCCGCGAGGGACTCGCCCTGGGACTTCTGCTCGCCCTCGATCGTCCAGCTCAGTCCGGGGTGTCGCGCGATGAGCCGCGGGAGATCCTTCGCCTTCAGATCGGCGACGATCTCGGTGGCGTTCGGGCCGCCGGTCGTCGATTCGACGTCGGCCGTCACCGCGACCACGCGGCGGCCGTCTCGTCGTCGGATCTGCGTGTACGAGTAGCCGTCCTCGACGTCGACCGCCTCCTCGAGGCGGATCTCGCCGCCGCTGGGAGTCCGGAGGACGAGCTCCTCCACGGTCTCCAGCGTCTCGCGCTCGCGCTCGGGGAGCCGCACCATCACGCGGACCTCGTTCCGACCGCGCTGCTGGCGGAGCGCCTCCGAGCCGAAGAAGGAACCGCGGACCTGTCGCGCGACGGACTCGGCGGTGAGACCGAGGGCGAAACCCTCCGGTCGGACGGTGAACGACTTCTGCGGCTTGCCTTGCTGGACGCCGTCGTCGATGTCCTTGGTGCCGGAGTAGGCGGCCACGGCGTCGGCGAGATCCTCCGCCGCGCGGTCGAGCGTGGCGCGATCCCGGTGGCTGAGCTGCACGTCGATGGGCGCGCCGGTGCTGCGGCCGATCTCGGCCGTGAAGGTGATCGTCTCGAGCCCCGAGATGTTCCCCGTGAGCTCGCGCCAGCGCTCCGAGAACCGGACGCCGGAGACATCGCGCTGCTCGCTCGGCACGAGCTGGAGCTGGATCGAGAGGATGTGGGCGCCGCTCTCCGTCGAGGGGATGGCGCCCGGAGAGCCGAGGTCGATCGTCGAGCCGATCTGGGTGTAGATGCCGCGGAGGATCCGTCGCCCTCCGTTCTCCTCCACCGTCGCGAGAGCCGCGTCGACCAGGCGCTGCTGCACCTCCCGCGTCCGCTCGATCGGCGCCCCGAAGGGCAGCGTGACCTGGACGCGGACGATGTCGCCGTCGATCCGCGGGAGGAAGCTGAACTTGACGAGGCCCGCCGGGACCGAGGCCACGGCGAGGATGAGGGTCGCGAAGGCGAGCCCGATCGTGATGAAGCGGAAGCGGATGACGAACCGGACGAAGTGCGGGAAGATCTTCAGGATGAAGACGTCGAGGACCGCGGTGAAGACCCGCCGCGGCCAGTCGAGCGCGCGCCAGAAGAGGTTGTCCGCCGGCTTGTGCGCCAGGTGCGCGGGCAGGATGTAGAGCGATTCCACCAGCGAGACCACGAACACCGCGATGACGATGGCGGGGATCTGGAAGAAGAACTTCCCCGAGGCGCCCGGCACGAAGAGCAGCGGGATGAAGGCCGCGATGTTGGTGAGGACGGCGAAGACGACCGGGCCGGAGATCTCGCGCGCGCCCTCGATGGCGGCGCGCAGGTACCCCACGCCTTCGTTGCGCTTCTCGTAGATGTTCTCGCCGACGACGATCGCGTCGTCGACGATGATGCCGAGCGTCACGATGAAGGCGAAGAGCGAGATCATGTTGATGCTCGCCCCCGTGAAGGGGATCACGAGGAACGAGCCGATCACCGAGGCGACGATGCCCATGGTGACCCAGAAGGCCAGCCGCGGCTCGAGGAAGAGCCCCAGCAGCAGCAACACGAGGCCGAGGCCCATCGCGGCGTTCCGCAGGAGGAGCTGGACGCGGTCGCGGTACTGCTCGCTGCGGTCGTCCCAGACCGCGACGCTCACGCCCTCGGGGAGACTCGGGCCGGCCTCCGCGAGGAACGCGTAGACGGAGTCCGAGACCGACTGCGGCGTCTGGTCGCCGACGCGGAAGACGTCGACCTTGATCGCGGGCCGGCCGTCGAAGGTCGCCTCCTGGTCGGTCTCGCGGAAGGTATCCCGGATGTCGGCGAGGTCGCCGAGCCGCACCATCGAGCCGTCGATCCCGGCCACGATCGGGATGTCCGCGTACTCCTCCGCCGCGTCGCGGCGCTCCTGGACGCGGAGCAGCTTCTCGCCCGAGGGCGACCGGATGCCTCCGCCCGGGAGCTCGAGCGCGCTCTCGCGGATGCGGGCGGCGACGGCGTCGAGGGTGAGGCCGTAGCGGCGCAGGTCGGCCCGCGGGATCTCGACCGCCACCTCGAGCGGGCGGGCGTTGGCGATCTCGACCAACGTGATGTCGGGTCGCGCCAGGAGCTCGTCGCGGATGCGCTCGGCGAGGTCCCGGAGCACGCCGCGCTCGACGTCGCCGGAGAGGATGAGCGAGCACACCTGGTTGCGGAGCTCGACGAGGCTGACGACGGGTCGTTCGGCCTCGAGCGGGAAGGACTGGATGCGGTCGACGGCGTTCTTGACGTCCTGCTGGACCTTCGCCGCGTCCGCCGAGGTGAGGATCTCCACCGAGACGTTGCCCGCGCCCTCGTTGGCGTTGGAGGTGACCTCCTTCACGCCGTCGATGCCCTGCACGGCGTCCTCGATCGCGAGGAGGATGCCGGTCTCCACCTCGGCCGGGCTCGCGCCGGGATAGGGAACCGAGATCGCGATCCGGTCCGTCGCGAACTCCGGGAACACCTCCTGCTTCATCCGCGAGGCGAAGAGGATGCCGCCCAGGATGAGGACGGCCATGAGCAGGTTGGCGGCGACGGAGTTCGAGGCCATCCACGCGATGGACCCCTGCCGCCAGGCGGGCCGTCGGGCCGCCTTCTCGATGCGGGAGAGCTGGCTCATCGCGCGTCCCCGGCGGGCGAGGCCGCGCCGCTCTCACTGTCCGCGGCCGGCGCCTCGACATCGAGCTCGCGCAGGGCCATCCCCGCGACCGGCGTCGGGATGGCGCTCACGACGAGGCGTTCGCCCGCGCTCAGGCCTTCCGCGACGAGGACCTCGTTCTCGAGTCGATCGACGATGTGGACCCGGCGGATCTCGAGCTTCGAATCGGCGTCCTTGATCCAGACGATGTTCTCTCCGCGCAGCGCTTCACGGGGCAGACGCACGGCGTTCGGATGGTGCTCGCCCGAGATCCGGACCCGGACGTAGGCCCCGAGGAGGAGCGGGATCTCGCTCCGATCCGACGAGGCGAGGCGCAGCGGGTCCTGGACGACGACGACGACGCGCGCCATCCGGCTCTCCGGCACGAGCGCGCCGAGGAGCTTGAAGACCCGGCCCGGGAAGGAGGCGACGCGTCCGTCGCCGAGCTCCTGCTCGACGTGGACCTCGACCTCCTCGCCGTTGCGCTGGAGGTTCGCGATGGCCTCGAGGTCGCGCAGCGGCACGCTCACCTCGACGTGGAAGGCATCCGTCGAGACGATCCGGGCGACCGAGGCGCGGACGCCGACGAGCTCGCCGACCTCGACCGACTCCTCGAGCACGAGGGCGTTGAAGGGCGCGACGATGCGGGTGCGCTCGACGTCGAGCTGCGCGCGCTCGACGCGGAGCTTCGCCTGGCGGATGGCGGTGCGGCGCTGGGCGATCTGGGGCTCGCGGAGAGCGAGCGAGCGTCCGAGCTCGGTCTGCTCCACCGTCCGCCCGAGCATCTCCCACTCGCGCCTCGCCACCGCCTGTCGGCCCAGCTCGAGCGCGAGCTCGGCCTCGGCCGTGGCGATCTCCGCCTGCGCCTGCTCGAGTGCGAGGGCGTGGTCGCGCTCGTCGAGCCGGACGAGCAGCTCGCCGACGGGGATGATCCCGCCGACGACGAGGTCGGGATTCTGTTCGAGGACGCGCCCCGCCACCTCGGACTGGAGGGTCGCGGCGCGCGCCGCCTTCACGTTGCCGAAGGCGCGGATGAAGGCGCGCGCCTCCTCGGTGGCGACGGGCCGGGTCTCGACGACGAGGGCCTCGCGCTCGAACTCGACCTTCGGCGGCTCGGTCTTGTTCCGGATCAGGTAGACCGCGCCGGCCACGGCGCCGGCCAGGATTGCCACCGCCACGAAGATCTGGAACAGGACGCCCAGGGCGCTCAGGTCGTACTTCTTCACGGAGGAGCTCATCGGGGTTCTCCTTCGATCTCGAGGTCGTCGGGGCGTCGAAGCCCCTCCAGACCGGCGCCGCCGAGGGCGCGATAGAGTCGCACGCGCTGACCGAGCAGCTCGCGACGCTCGGACACGAGCGTGCGTTCGAGGCCCTGCCGGGTCTCGAGCGAGGTGAGGACGTTGAGG
The DNA here is from genome assembly GCA_041402125.1 of Planctomycetota bacterium. Lineage (GTDB taxonomy): Bacteria > Planctomycetota > DRQF01 > JAWKSY01. The sequence goes on along the minus strand of JAWKSY010000003.1, from coordinate 112,678 downwards.
TATTCGGCGACGCCTCCGGCGTAGCGCGCCCGCGCCTCGCCGAGGGTCTCGTCCGCCAGCGCGAGCTCGCGCTCGAGGGCCGCGAGCCGGGCGCGCGGGCGCGCCTCCCCCACCAGGGCGTCCTCGACCTCGCGCAGGGCGACGAGGTAGGCGGCCCGGAAGGCGTCGAGAAGCTCGCGGACGCGGGCCTCGCGGCGATCGATCTCGCTGCTCCGCAGCCCGTTGTCGAAGACCGGCGCGAGCAGCGAGAGCACGCCGTCGAGGATCTCGCGGTCGAACTGCGCGCCGCCGCGCGTCGCGCTGAACTGATAGGAGAGCGAGAGATCGAGGCGGGGCATGCGGTCGGCGACCGCTTCCGCGACGTCGCGATCGGCCGCGCGCAGGCGCGCCCGGGCCGCCCGCAGGTCGGGGCGGTTGTCGAGGAGGTCGCCGGGGTGGCCCGGGGACGGCAGGGGCGGGAGGACCAGATCCAGTCCGGGGCGCCCGACCGCCGGAGCGTCGGAGGGCGCGCGACCGCAGAGGATCGCGAGACGGTTCTCGGCCAGCGCCGCCGCGCGCGCGACGTCCGGTCGCTGCGAGACGATCCGCGCCACCTGCTGCCGCTGCTGGAGCACGTCGAGGGCGTTGGCCTGACCGTTGGCGAAGCGGAGCTCGACGAGCTCGAGCTGTCGCGTTCCCGTCTCGATCTGCGCCTCGAGGACGGAGGCGAGCGAACGCTGCTCGAGGAGGTCGAGCCAGGCCTCGGTCACCTCGGCGGCGAGCACGAGGCCCGTCCCCAGGAGGTCCTCCACCGTCGCCTCGAGCTCGAGCGTCCGCGCGTCGCGACGGGCCGCGAGTCGACCCCAGAGGTCGATCTCGTAGCTCAGGCGCGGCGAGACGGAGTAGCCGTGGGTGTCGGCCCCGGCCGGGCTGCCTCCGATGAAGGCACCGGACGCGATCGTGCTGCGGATCGACTTGTCGAAGCGGGCGTTGCCGTCGATCGAGACCGCTGGCAGGACCGAGGCGTTCTCGTTCTCGACCCGGGCGAGTGCCTGGTCGATGCGGCTCCAGGCCTGACGGAGGTCGAGGTTCGCGTCGAGGGAGCGCTCGACGAGGGCTTCGAGCTCGGCGTCGCCGAAGGCGCTCCACCAGCGCGCGGGCCGCTCGCTCCCCGCGCCTTCCGCGCGCGCCCAGGTGTCGGGCACCTCGAGCGGCGGCGCCTCGAAGTCACGGTAGTCGTGAAGTCGGCAGCCTCCCGCCAGCGCGAGCAGGACCATCGCCGTCGTGATGAGCCAGGGTCGGGACACGTCGCCTCTCCACCGCGGGTTCCCGAGGATATCAAACACCTGTTTGAATCCAAGGCGGCGGATCGACCCAGGGTCGGATCGGAGGGGGCGCGAGCAGCGGGGGCTCGGCGTCGGAGAGATCGACCCGACGTCGGCCGGGAAACGATGCCCCGGGACGCCGGTCGGCGCCGTCGGGGACGTCCTCGCCGGCTCTCAGCCGTCCTCGCCCTCGCGAGGCGGCGCCGGGACGGAGAGCACGATGACGCGATCACCTCCCTGTCGCTTCGCCCGGAACGCGGCCTCGTCGGCGCGGCCGACGAGCTCCTGGGCGTGGTGGCCGGCGAGGGCGGTCATGAGCGCGCCGCCGACGCTGACGCGGATCGGCAGGACGCCGTCGAGGGAGCGGACGCCGTCGACGATCTGGCCGCCCAGGCGCTGGATCGCCTCCTGGTCGCTCCGCGGCACGATCACCGCGAACTCGTCCCCGCCGATGCGGAAGGCCTGTTCCCCGGCCCGTCGCGCGGTCTCGCGCAGGACGGCGGCCACGCGTCCCAGGGCGTCGTCTCCGGTGGGCAGACCGTGCTGATCGTTGACGGCCGCCATCCCGTCGAGGTCGACGATGAGCAGCGCCAGCGGTTCGGAGCGCCGCGCGGAACGGCGCCATTCGAGGTCGAGGGCCCGATCGAAGGCCCGGCGGTTGCCGAGTCCGGTGATGGAGTCGGTGGCGATCTGCCGGGCGAGGTCGGCGTGAGCGGCGGCGAGCTGGTCGCTGAGCTCCCGCAGGCGGTCCTCGTAATGGCGCCGCGAGATCGCGTGGCGCAGGCAGCGCCCGACGATCTCGGGATCGAGGGCGGACCGCACGAGGTGATCGTGCGCTCCGGCGCGCAGGACGCGCTCGTCGGGTTCCGCGTCGCCGAGCCAGACGATGACGGCCTCGGGGCGTCGGGCCAGGAGCGTCCGGACGGATTCCACGTCCCCGCGCTCGCCGATGCCCTCCCCCATGACGACGACGTCGAACCGGTCGCGGTCGAGCGCGACCAGGGCCGAGCCGTGATCGAGGGCCCGGACCCACTTCGTGAGCTGGAAGCCGGGCGCGGCCCGCAGGGCGGCGACGAAGGCCTCAGCGGTGGCGTCCTCCGGCTCGACGAGCAGGATGCGCGCGGCGTCGAGCTTCATGCCGTGCGACTGCGGCATGCCGTCTCCTCCCCTCATCCACGAGATGGCCCGTGACTCCCGAGTGCGATGATGCTGGTCTCTTGATCGGATGACAACACCATCTTCATGAGAAGTCCGCGGTTTTCCCGCTTCGGGGAGGCGCGCCCGTCAGGCGGAGAGATGCTCCTCGAGGGCCGCGGCGATGATCTCGACCGCCTCCCGCACCTGGTCCTCGCTGATGACGAGGGGCGGCGCGAAGCGGATCTTGTCGCCGTGGGTCGGCTTCGCGAGGAGGCCGCGCCCGGCCATCGCGAGGCAGAGATCCCAGGCGCTGCGGCCGGGACGCTCGGCGACGACGATGGCGTTGAGGAGGCCGCGGCCGCGGACCAGTTTCACCGCCGGCGAACGGAGGGCCTCGATCTCGGCCCGGAAGAGCCGCCCCATCGCCTCGGCCCGGGCCGCGAGTCCCTCCTCCTCCAGGACCTCGAGGGCCGCGATCGCGATCCGGGCGGCGAGCGGGTTCCCGCCGTAGGTCGAGCCGTGCTCGCCGGGGCGGATGCAGAGCATGACCTCGTCGTCGGCGAGGACGGCGGAGATCGGATAGACGCCGCCCGAGAGCGCCTTGCCGAGGATCACGAGGTCCGGTCGGACGCCCTCGTGATCGCAGGCGAGGCGGCGACCGGTGCGGCAGAGGCCGGTCTGGACCTCGTCCGCGACGAAGAGGACGCCGGCGCGCCGGCAGAGTTCGGCCGCCCCCTGCAGATAGCCCTCGCTCGGCACGACGACGCCCGCCTCGCCCTGGATGGGCTCGACGATGAAGGCGGCGACGGTCTCGTCGCGCAGCGCCGCTCGAGCGCGCCGAGATCGTCGTAGGGGACGATGACGTAGCCCGGAACGTAGGGTCCGAAGCCGTCGCGGGACTCGGGGTCGGTCGAGGCGGAGATCGCGCCGAGGGTGCGGCCGTGGAAGTTGTGCTCGGCGAAGATCAGCTTCGCCTGGTTCGCGGGCACGCCCTTCTTCGGTAGGCCCACTTCCGGCACAGCTTGATCGCGGTCTCGACGCCCTCGGCGCCGGTGTTCATCGGCAAGACCTTGTCGTAGCCGAAGAGCTCGGTGACGTAGCGCTCGTACTCGCTGAGCGCGTCGGTGTGGAAGGCGCGCGAGGTCAGGGCGAGCGTCCGCGCCTGGGCGACGAGGGCCTCGACGATCTTCGGGTGACCGTGCCCCTGATTGACCGCCGAGTAGGCGCTCAGGAAGTCGAGGTAGCGCTTGCCGTCGACGTCCCAGACGTGGACGCCCTCGCCGCGCGAGAGCACGACCGGAAGCGGGTGGTAGTTGTGGGCGCCGTGGCGCTCCTCGAGTTCGATGTGGCGCCGCGTCGCGGGCGAGAGCACGGATCCGGTCGTCATGGCTGCGATCTCCACTGGGGTTGATCGAGCCTGACGGGCGAGGGCGACGCTTTCAAGCGCCGCCCTCCCGGGGCCGAGGAAGATGCGCCCCCGCGGCGCCCGGATCGGACGCCGCGGGGGCGCTTCCTCTCAACGCGTGAGCGTGAAGCCGAACTGCGCGAATCGGAGGAGCGCCGCGTTCGCGGCGGCGGCGGTCTCCGGATCGGTGAGCGCGCCCCGCAACGGGAAGGAGTCCTCGAACATCAGCAGGTGTCCGGTCGCGTGGATGCCCGCCCGCCGCACGACCGCGTCCTCGTCGTCCCGGGCCGTCGCGATCCAGCCCTTCCGGTTCTGGTCGTTCTCGTCCTTCAGGTTGCGGCGCTGACCGTCCTCCTCGACGAAGTCGTCACCCAGGATCGTCACCCCGAGGAGGAGGATCGCCTGGGCCCGGATCTCGGGGCTCCAGCTCCGGTCGCGGAAGATGGTCTCGGCGATCTCGAGGTAGCGCTTGCCGGGAAGGCGATGCAGCACGGTGAGCCCGACCGACCAGTCCGACTCCGGACCGACCCGCGCCTCTCCCGCGCCGAGGAGCTGCAGGCGAGTCGGACCGCGCGGCCGCGAGTTGCCGTTCGGGACGGTGTCGGCGTACTTCCGCATGGAGGCCAGCGTCAGCTCGACGACGTCCGGGTGATCGCGATCCGCGAGGGCCTCGAGGGCGACCTGACGGAGGTTCGGGGTCTCCAGGCGATCCGAGGCCACGAGGTCATGGATGGCGTTCCCGGCCTCGGGAATCGCGCTCCCGGCGAGAGCGCGGAGGTAGCGCGCCGCCAGGTCGGCATCGGGGCGACCGTCGATGATCCCGGCGACGCGCGCCGCGAGCGCCGCGTCCATCACGCGGCTCAGGGCCGCCTCCATCGGCTCCGCGATGGACGGGCTCTCGGCGCGGGCGATGAGATCGACGAGGCGCCCACCGCCGGCCGTCGTCGCGCGCCGCCCGAGCAGACGGGCGAAGCTGAGCCGCTCCCAGCTCTTCGAGGCCTCGACGCGCTCGGCGAGGAAGGCCTCCACCCAGGGGGCGTCGGGGATCCAGTCGTCGAGATCGGTGAGGAGCTGCGAGCCGACGTCCGGCCAGGTGCCGAGACGCCGACAGACCGACTCGCGCTCCCCGTCCGACACGAGGCGACGGACCGCGAGGACCATCGCCTCGCGGGAGTCGGTCTGTCGCAGATCGATCCCCTCGCTGCGCTCGAGGAAGGTGCGGAAGGCGTCCCGGTGCTCGCGGAGCGCGATCCAGTTGAGGACCCAGGCCGCGTTGCTGCGGCCGCGGATCTCCGGCGGGTACTGGAAGTTCTGCGGGATCGGATTGAGGCCGGAGCTGCCGAGTGAGGGGAGCCGGTCGAGGACGTCGTTCATGGCCTCGACCGCGTCGTGGCGGATGATGAAGTAGAGGCCGGCCTGCTGGTAGATGTTCTCCTGGCGGAAGAGCGCCTCGCGGAATCGCGGCAGGAGTTCGCGGGAGCCGACGCGGGCCAGTACCGAGTAGCACAGCGTCGCGACCGAGTCCCCGGGTGAGTTGAGTCCGGCTACGAAGAGGGCCTCGGAGCCGGCGGCGGCGACGAGATCCTCGGCCGAGGTCTGTCGCAGCGCCCCGGCCGCGGACTCGGAGCAGGACCGGCTGGGATCGGCGAGGAGAGGGACGAGGGCGCGCACGTCCTCCGGGGAAGGATCGCGCGAGAGCAGCTCGATGCAATGATCGCGTACTTCCGGGGAAGAGTCGCCGAGGCCGCGACGCGCGGCGGGTCGGTAACGCGACGGAGAGGCGACCCGCGAGAGCGCCCGGTAGGCCGCGGCGCGAACATTGTCGTCCGTATCCTCGAGGCCGCGATCGATCAGCTCCGGACGCTGCGCGAGGAGAGACTGCCAGGTGTCGTATCCCGCGAACACGAGAATGCGCACGGCGGGGTCGGCGTCCGCGAGCGCCAGCTCCGCGAGACGATCGGGCCCGAGAACGGCCTGGTTGTTGATGGCCGACCTGAACGCCTGGACCCGGATCGTGGCCACCGGATCCGCGAGGACTCCCGCCAGTTCGGCCTCGCTCAGGCCGGGCGAGCGACCGATCAGCAAGAGCGCCTTGTTGCGGACGGAGGGATCCTCGTCGCGGAGGCCGAGGCGGGTCAACGGGGCATAGTCGACGCCGCGCAGCCTCGAGTGGGCCGCGGCCGTCAAGGTCTCGAGACGGCCGTTGGCGTCGCTCTTGGCGAAGATCCGGATCAGGTAAGGCAGGGTGCGATCGTCCCGCATCTTGCCGATCAGCTCGATCGCCTTCGATCGGATCGTGAACTCGTGCGGCAGGAAGTTCCCCTTCTCGATCAGGGCCAGGGCGATGTCGTAGGCCTTGTCGCCGAGGAAGGAGATCCCCTGGTCGTTGCTGTTCGTGAGGAGCTGCTTCATCGAAGCGATCTCGGCCGCGGTGACCTTCTCCTCGTCCTGTTGCCGGCGGCGCCCGCGAGCCGGCGCGCGAGCTCGTCGCGAACTTCACGGGCCGCGGCGGAGGTCTCGGCCGGCCCGGCGAGCCGCGTCAGCGCCGCGTCGACCTCGTCGAGTCGGCCGAGGCGGAGCAGGAGGCGACCCCGTCCCGCCTCGATCCGCCAGCCGGCGTCGGGGCCGAGGTCGTCGCGGGCCGCGAGGCGGTCGTAGAGCGCGAGGACGCGCTCGGCCGCGGGCTCGGTCTCCTCGGCGCGGACCGCCGCCGCCAGTTCGGGGGCGAGCCCGCCGGCCTGCGCGGCGAGGCTGGTCGCGGTCAGGGTCGCGAAGAGGGCCATCAGGAGGATCGGTCGTCGCATCGTGTGTCTCCGGTTTCCGCTCGTGTCCCATCAGACGCGGAAACTGGCCGGATTGCGGTCCCGAAGCCGTCCCGAGATTGTCGCGAAACGTCACGGCGGCCGGGCGTGGGGTCGGAGGGCGCCGTTGCCGCCGGTCGAAGCCGGCGGGGACGTCTCAGTCGGAGGCGAGCCGGTAGCCCTGGCCGTAGGCGGTGAGGATGAACTCGGGGCTCTGCGGGTCGCGCTCGAGCTTCTTGCGCAGGCGCGCGACGTGGTTGTCGAGGGTCCTGGTCGTCGCGCCCCCCGAGATGCCCCAGACCTCGGCCAGGAGGTGCTCGCGGGAGACGACCTCGCCGCGACGCTGGGCCAGGGCCTCGAGGACCTGCGCCTCGAGGTGGGTGAGCCGCTCCTCGCCGCCCTCGCGGCGCGCGTCGAGGGTGCCGAGGTCGACGGTCCAGGGGCCGACGACGAGCCGGCCCGCCGCCGTCCCGCCGCGCGGTGCGGCGCGGCGGAGGATGGCGCCGATCCGGGCGACGAGCTCGCTGAGACCGAAGGGCTTGCGGACGTAGTCGTCCGCGCCCAGGGAGAGCGCCGTCACCGCGTCGCTCTCGTCGGCGCGCGCGGTGAGGACGACGACCGGCGTGCGGTCGCCGCGATCGCGGAGCGCCTCGAGGAAGGACAGTCCGCTGCGCCCGGGCAGCATGACGTCGAGCAGGATGAGCTCGGCGCGACCCTCGCGCAGGATCGTCTCGGCCGCCTCGGCGCTGTCGGCCTCGCGGACCTCGTGCCCTTCCCGCTCGAGGTTGAAGCGGAGGCCGAAGCGGAGATTCTCGTCGTCCTCGACGATCAGCAGCCGGCTCACGCGCTCTTTCCTCCGTCCGCCCGCGGCAGGGTGACGCCCATCGTCGTGCCCTCCGGTCCGGTCGCCTCGATCGCGAGCTTACCTCCCGCCCCCCGCACGAGGTCGCGGGCGATCGCGAGGCCGAGCCCCGTTCCCTCGCCGCGGCGCTTGCGCTCCCCCTCGCCGCGGAAGAATCGCTCGAAGACGCGTTCACGCTCCGCGGGCGGGATCCCGGGGCCCTCGTCGCGCACCAGCAGCCTCAGTTCGTCATCCGCGGCCTCGGCCCGCAGCGTGATCGTCGTGCGGGGCGGCGCGTGATCCAGCGCGTTCGCGACGAGGTTTCCGAGGGCCTCGAGGAGATCGCTCTCCTCGCCCCGGACGAGGGCGTGCGATTCCGGCAGCGTCTCGACGGCGATCCGGACGCCCTGGCGCTCCGCGCGCGGGGCGAAGCGGCGGGCGAGCTCGTCCAGGATCGGAAGGACGGCGAGGGAGCGCGCCTCGCCGTCCGCGAAGGCCGTCTGCTCGATGCGGGAGAGGGTCAGGATCCGCTCGAGGTAGTCGCCGAGCCGGATCGACTCGCTCTCGAGGATCGCGGTCATGCGATCGCGGTCCGCTCCCTCCTCCACCCCGCCCCGGCGCAAGGTCTCGGCGAAGAGCCGGAGGTTCGCGACGGGCGTCTTGAGCTGGTGCGAGACCGCGGCGAGGAACTCCGCCCGCGCGTCGACTCGGGAGCGTTCGCGGGCGACGAGGCGGAGATTCCACCACACGCTCGCCCCGAGGCCCGCGAAGGCCATCGCGAGCGCCGCTCCCACGAGGAGGCTGCGCCAGGGCGGTCCGGCCGGCGGCGGGTCGGCGGGAAGGAACCGGCGGTCCTCGAAGGGCGCCGCGAGGGGAAACGCGCCGGGCGCGTCCTCACCCGGCGCCAGGAGGCGCCCCTGGGCGGGATCCGGAGCGGGCGTGGGCATCAGCGCGACCGACACGAGGCCCGGTCCGGCCGCGCCGGCGAAGCTCTCGCCCCGCTCCGACCATCCCTCCTCGAGCGCCGCCGTTGCCGCCGCATCCCGTCTCGTGCGCGCCCGGGCGCGCTGCTCCTCGACCCAGCCGGCGGGCGCGGCGGCCGGTGCGTCGACGAGCCAGATCGCGCCGTCCGGATCGGCGTGGAGGAGCGCGAGGACGGTCCTCCGCCAGGCTCGCGCCGCGGCCTCGCCGGTCTCGCCCCCCTCCGCCTCGATCCGCAGCGCCTCCAGCCCGAGCGCGCTGGGAAGGCGCTCGAACCCTCCCGCCAGCCGCTCGGCCCGGGCGAGCGCCCTCGCCCCCGCCGGATCCGTCGCGGCGAGGCCGCCGATCAGGACGAGGCGCCGGAGCCGCTCGAGCTCGGCCTCCAGCCCCGAGTCTTCCCCGGCGCGAGGTCCCCCAAGCCCCCGCCGATCGACGCCGCGGCCCGCCTCGCCGAGCGCGGTCAGGACGGCTTCACGCCGCGAGACCGGAAGGCGATCGAGCCAGGTGTCGAGCCGGACCTCGGGCCGGGACGGCGGCCATCGCAGTTCGCGGGTCGTGGAGACGACGAGCCCGATCGGTCCGGCTGCCACGAACTCGATCTCGTTCTCGTCGAGGCGTCCGGCCCGACCGGCGAGGTCGAGCTTCTCGACCAGGCTCTCCGCCGAGCGTCGGGCCGCGCCGACGGCGTCCCCGAGGGCAGAGTGTGCCCGGGCCGTCTGCAAGTCCTTTTGCTGCAACCGGTTGGAGCGGGACTCGCCCTGGAGGGCCCAAAAGGCCGCGAGAGCCACCGCGAGACCGCCCGCGACGAGCGAGAGGACCGGAATCAGGCCCGGCCCCGGACTCCTCGTGCGCATGTCATGTTGGTTCTTGTCATGCGAACTGGCGCTCATCGGGGTGATTGTCGGGGGTCAGTGGCCTGAAACGTGATTCTTGTCATGGCTTTGAAGGCGGAGATTCCGGAAATGGACCTCGGTTCCTTCTCCCGCGTGGAGCTGGAGTCCGATCCGGCCGCGGGATGCTCCCGAGTCGCGCAGAACGACCGTCGGGACTCCGTTGAGGCTGATCGCGATCTCCTCGCCGAGCGCCTCGACGAGCAGATGGTTCCAGCCGCCCCGGTCGAGCGTCGGCTCCCAGAGAGCCGCGTCGGCCTGGACGAGAACGCCCCGGCCGCGCTCCTCGTAGAGCGACCCCCACCAGGTCTCGCCGATGTCCGCCTGGTAGCCGCCCAGCACACCCGGCCGGAGGAGCTTCGAACGGAACTGGATCCCGCTGTTGCCGCGCACGACGAGGACCTCGGCCTCGAGGCGGAAGTCGCTCCACTCCCCCTCGGTGACGAGGAACCGGCTCTCGGTGAGCCCCTTCGCGGCCCCGATCAGGACCCCGCGTTCGATGCGCCAGCGCTCCTCGTCCGGCTCGAAGCCGGTGAGCGTCTTGCCGTCGAAGAGGTCGGACCAGCTCGATTCCGGGGGGCGCTCCGCCACGGTGTCGGGTTCGCGCAGGAAGGCGATGAGGTCGGCGATCGCGACGGGTGAGAGCTCGTCGAAGAGGCCGGCCGGCATGATGCTGGACCGGGTCGTGCGCCGGTCGCGGATCGCGCCGACGGATATCTCCTCGCGTTTGCCCTCGGTCGTGACGATGGTGACCCGCTCGTCGGTCTGCCCCGCCAGCAGCCCGAGGAGGCTCCGACCGTCCTCCAGGTCGAGGAGCAGGCCGGGATACTGGTCGCTCACGTCGCGGTCGGGTTCGACCACCGCCGTGACGAGATCCGCGAGCCCGAATCGCGCGGCCACGTCGCCCAGGTCGGGACCGACGGCGTTCCCGGCCGCGCCGCAACGGTGGCAGGAGGCACAGGCCCGCTCGAAGACGAGGCGACCCTCGCGCGGATCCCGGGAGGGCGATTCGAGAAGGCCGCGGAGGACCGCGACGAGCCGTCGCGCGTCGCGCGGGGCGCCGGCCGCCTCGCGACGCTGGACGCCCTCGCCGCCCGGCGCGTGGGCCGCCCAGACCCCGTCCAGCTCCTCCGAGCCGGCCCGATCGAGGATGCGGCGGGCGGCGCGCTCGAGGAAGCCCTCGAAGCTCGCTCCACCCGGGAGGCCGCGCGCCCGCGCGCGCGCCTCGAGGGCTTCGGCGTCGCTCTCCGCGTCGGCCGCCGCCCCCAGGCGGGAGAGCAGCTCGGCGGCCGCGATGCGGCGTTCGTCGGTCTTCGCGGCGGCGAGCCGGTCGAGAAGCCCCTCGCGCGCGAGAGCCGGGAAGGTCCGGACGAGGATGGCGGCGCGGAGCTCCTCGAGGACGGGGTCCGGATCGGACGGGAGCGCCGCGAGGGTCCGGGCTCCCTTCTCGTCCAGGCGACCGGGGAAGCGCTCCACGAGGAGCGCGAGCGAGCGCAGCCGGAGGGCGCGTTCGTCGGCCGTGGCGGCGGCGGCGAGCCCGCTCAGGAGCGAGGCGGCGCGATCGGCCGGGGCGCGGCCGGCGCGGCGATCGAGGCGCACCGCGGCCAGATCGGCTTCGGCTCGGGCGAGCGGTCCCGGACGGACGCCGTCGGGCGGCGTGAGGGCGCCGCGGCGTTCGAGCTCGCGCGCGGCGAGGTAGCGGGCGGTCCGGTCTCCGGCGAGATCGAGGCGCCGCCAGAGCTCCGCGAGCGGGAGCTTCGCGCGGTCCTCGGCGCGCGTTCCCACGACCCGGTCGACCGGCGCTCCTCCCGCTCCGAGCCCGGGCCCACGTAGCGCAGTCGGAAGACGCCGCCGCGCGTGCCCCGTCCTCCGCAGGAGAACAGGAGGTCGCCGGCGCCGTCCACGACGAGGTCGGTGACGTTCATGGGCTGCCCCTCGAGGAGAGTCTCGCTCCGTCCCAGGTAGCCCTGACCGTTCGGCGTGACGCGGAAGCTCAGGATGCGGCCGCGCGACCAGTCGGCGCCGAAGATCGCGCCGCGGAAGGCGGACGGGAAGGAGTCGCCGTCGTAGGTCACGAGGCCGGTCGGGCTCCCCCGCCCCACCTCGAGCACCGGCGGGAGCGCATCGGCGAAGGCGCGCGGCCACTTGCCGGAACCCTGCCGCCAGCCGAACTCCGCCCCGGGCGCGACGTGGTACAGCCGCACGGGCCGGTACCAGGGCAGACCGATGTCCCACTCCATGTCGGCGTCGAAGGCGAAGAGCTCGCCGCGCGCGTCGAAGGCGAGGTCGTAGACGTTGCGCATGCCGCCCGCCTCGACGCGGAAGGCCGTCCCCTCGAAGTCGGTCGAGAAGATGATGCCGCCCGGAGCGAGGATGCCGTTGGCGTGGCCGCGCGGGTCGGGCATGGCCTCGAGGATCGTGCCCTCGTACCAGCCGCGGTAGGGAGAATCGGCGGCCCAGGGCTCCATGAGGCGGCAGTGGTTGCCCAGCGTGACCCAGAGGCGATCGCCGCGGACGACGATGCCGTGGGGGCCGTGCTCGCCCGCGCCCTCCAGACGGGCGAGACGCCGGCCCTCGCCCGTCACGGGATCGACGGAGTAGAGCCCGAGCCCCTGGGGGCCGAAGCCGGTGAGGAAGAGACGGCCGGCGGCGAAGGCGAGGCCCTGGGCGTAGGAGTACGCGGGGAGCTCGAGGCCGGTCGCGAAGCGGCCCTCGGCGTCGCGGTCGAGACGGAGCAGCCCACCGCTCTCCCGCGAGACCCAGAGACGATCGTCGCTCTCGCGACCCATCGCGATCAGGCTGCCGACGCCCTCCGCCACGGTCTCGACCGTGAAGCCGGGGCGCGGCCGGAAGCTCGGAGGCCGCGGGGCGCGCGGACGTCCCCAGGGACCGCCTCCGAAGTCGGCCGCGACGGCGGCCGGCGACCAGTCGCCGGCGACGGGCCCGACCGCGGTCCATCCGTCCGGGCCGGAGCTCGCGACGAGCGATCCGGCATCCGAGACGACGCGCGTCGAGGGGGCGCCGCCGTCGATGCGGAGCGCGAAGATCAGGCCGGCCGCTCCGGCGTCGTTCCAGGCCTCGACGGCGAGGACGTGTTCCTCCCCTTCTCCTCCGAGGCGACCCTCGACGGTGCCCGGGGCGGCCCAGTCGTCTCCCGCGAGGACGGGGCGGCCGTCGATCCAGGCCCGGAAGTGGTTGTCGGCCGTCACCTCCAGATGGAAGGACGCGTCGGCCGGCGCCCGGAAGGCGCGCCGCACGAAGATCCGTTCGCCCGTCGGACGGCTCGTCGCGGCGTCCGGGGCGCTCCAGATCCACTTCGCCCGGGCGAGTTCTCCCTCCTGGGCGCGCGTCATCGGGCTCGCGAGGACGAGCAGGACGAGCCCCATCGCCCACCGGACGAGGCCAGGCCCCGAGCCCACCGCGCTCGCGCGCGTCCGCCACGTGTTCTGCATCAAGATCCTCGTCTCCGGACCGGCACTAAAGGAGGAAGGGAAACCCGTCGCGCTCGAGGGATCGCGCGACGCGTCGGTCGAAGCGATTCGCCTCGGGCGGACCGACGATCAGCCCGAGCTCGCGCAGCCGTCCCGCGAGTCCGCGCGGCGGCGCGCCGCCCTCGCGGAGCGCGCGATGGAGGCGGCGGAGATCCGCTTCGGTGAAGGTCTTCGGCAGCGCGTCGAGGCCGACCGGGCGGCGGCGGGCCCGTTCGCGCAGCCAGGCGGCCGCCTCGGTGAGGACGGCGCGATGATCGAAGGCGAGTCGGGGCGGCGCGTGCAGCGGGAAGAACTCCAGGGCGGCCGCGTCGTCACCCGCCCGCCCGGGGCGCGAGTTCGCGCCGAGCTCCCCGATCTGGACGACGCTGACCACGGGCTCGCGCGGGTCGCGGTCCGGCCGGCCCCGCACGCAGAGCAGGCGCGGGGAACGGACCCGCAGGCCCGTCTCCTCCGCGAGCTCGCGCACCGCCGCCCGCTCCGGCGCCTCGCCGGGATCGACGAAGCCGCCGGGGAGCGCCCAGCGTCCCGCGAAGGGCGGACGCGCCCGCCGGATCAGGGCGACCTCGATGCGGTCCTCGCGGAGCCGCCAGGCCACCACGTCGGCGGTGAGCGCCGGCCGCGGGTACTCGTAGCGCACGCTCACGCGAAGATCCGGTCCAGGAGAGACTCGAGTCCGGAGGGCAGCTCCGCGCCGTCGGGATCGAAGGTCCCCTCTCCGCCGCCGCGTCGGCTCGCGAGGACGAGGTCGGCGCGCGGCAGGAGCTCGGAGAATCCGGCCTTCTCGGGGCGGTCCTCGCGGCGGACGAGCACGAGCGCGTCCGTGCGACCCGCGCGCGCCAGGGCCGCTCCCTCCACGACGACGAGGTCGACGTCGAAGCTCGCGAGCTCGCGAGCCGCCTCCGCGCCCGCCTCGGCGGCGAAGTCGCTCGTCGTCTGGAGCCAGGCCACCCGGTGCGCGCCCGCCTCGTGGTAGGCGAAGGTGTCCTTTCCGCGGCGTCGCGTGTACTCCTCGCCCTCGAGGAAGCGCATCTGCCCCTCGAAGCGGAGGCAACCGCAGGCGAGGCCGGTCCTCGCGCAGCGGTGGTCGGGCGTCGAGGTCGAGACCTTGAGCGCCCCCACGCGGCCGCGGCGGGCGGCGGCGGCGAGCAGGAGCGTGACGAGTCGCGTCTTGCCGCAGTTCGAGCCGTCCCCCGCCACGCTGAGGAGGAAGGGGCGCCCGAGAGCGGGCGCGAGTCGGTCGGGTTCCGGAGACGCGATCTTCTTCATGCCGGTCATCGTAGCAGCTTCGCGGTCCCCGCCGAGTCCGGAGGTCAGACCTTCGCGGCCTCTTCCGGCTCCTCGCCCAGGCTCGCCGAACGCGATCCGAGATGGAGCTCGTTGGTGAAGCTCGAGTGCAGGAGGAACGCGGTGAGCGACGAGCGGCGCGTCAACCACGGCGGCTCGTAGCGCGGCGACGCGATGAGGCCCGAGCGGAAGAAGGGCTCGAGGCGCGGAACGTCCGAGGCGCGGAGTCGACCGGCGACGAGGAAGTGCGGAAAGTCGAGCTTGCCGCTCCCGATCGCGTCGCGGAGGAAGTTGTGGATGCGGACGAATCCCTGCAGGTAGACCGCGTCCTTCGTGAAGGGCACCCCGCCGCGGACGTCGCCGCCGCGGAAGACGCGCTGCGCCGAGGAGAAGCTCTCGCTGTCGGTCTGTCCGGTGGCGAGGAAGTAGCGGAAGACCTCGATGAAGTTCGCGCCGTCCAGCGCGAGGTCGATGCCCACGCAGCGCGCCGCGATGCGGCGGAGGCGGTTGATGTCGATCGAGTTCGTGATGAGCTCGGCGAAGAGCGCGAGCCCTTCCTGCGTCCGCGTCGTGCGCGGCGCGCCGAGGCCGAGGCTCTGCAGCACGGGTTGTTCGCGGCCGTTGAGGGCGGTCAGCGAGTGGACGAAGAGCTCGTGGTGCAGGAGCTGTGCCGTGTCGTCGTCGGTGAAGCAGGTGCCGCCGCGGATGCGGATGCGCAGCGCGCCCGCCGCCGCCTTCGCCGAGAGCGAGGGATCGACGACGACCTGGATGTCGTGCCCGGTGAAGAACTCGCACTCCTTGCGCAGCGCCGCCGCCACCGCCTCGGGGGTCACGCAGTAGTCGGCCTCGTCGTGAGCGCAGCGTTGAGCGAAGTCGCGCGTCGACTCCATCAGGCGCTGCGCGGCGTGAAGCGTCGTCGTGTGGTCGACGGCGACCGCGTCCTTGGGCGAGCCGTAGATCGCGACGGAGAGATCGCGGAAGCGCGGCGTGCCGAGGTTCTCGATGAGCTCGGCGACGCGGTCGTAGCTGCGGGCGGTCTTGTGGATGAAGTCCTCCACCGGATGCGAGCGGTCGCAGCGCTCCATGACCTTCTTCAGGGCCCGACGCTCGTCGGCGAAGCTCACCTTCGCGTAGCGGATCTCCGGCAGACGGGCCTCGCCGCGCTGGTGGGACTCGATGAACTCGTTCGCGCAGTTCTTCGGCCAGCCGAGATGCGAGAGGACCTTGATGCCCTTCGAGGCCTTCACGAGGTCGGCGTCGAGGGCGGCGATGCGTTCGCGCTCGGTCGTCATGGTCGTCTCTCCCGCGCGGAGGACCGCTCCCCCCGCCGCGACATTCAACCAGCGCGCGGCCCGCGGCGCCAGTCGTCGGCGGCGACGGGATCGGATCGGCGGGGGTCGGTCGCGGTAGGATCGCGCCGATGCGCAGGTCTCCGTCGGTCCTTCTCCTCGCCGTTCCGCTCCTGATCCTCGCCTGCGGGACGGAGAGGACCCGCGTCGGCGGCCGTTCCGTCCCGACTCCCGCCGCCGAGGGGCTCGCGGGGCGGGTCCTCGTCGGCTACCAGGGCTGGTTCGGCACTCCCTCCGACGGAACGGGCTGGATGCACTGGGGCCCCGGGGCCTTCGAGCCCGGCCGCTGCACGATCGATCTCTGGCCGGACCTCGCGGGCTATCCCCCCTCCTGGACCGAGCCGAGCCCCTTTCGACTGCCGGACGGATCACCGGCGCGCGTCTACTCCTCCGCTCGCGCCGAGATCGTCGATCACCATCTCGCGCTCATGGCGCGGCACGGGATCGACGGGCCGGTCCTCCAGCGATTCGGCGTCCTCCTGCGTTCTCCCGCTCGCCGCGCCCACGCCGACCGGGTCCTCCGGGCGCTCCGGGCCTCGGCCCGCCGTCACGACCGCGTCTGGGCGGTGGCCTTCGACCTCTCGGGGCTCCGTCGGGAGGAGCTCGGCGCTCCTCTCCGGCGAGAGATCCGACACGTCCTCGCGCTGGCCGGCCCGGACGACGACCCGCGCTACCTCAGGGTCGGCGGCCGACCCCTCGTCGAGATCTGGGGCGTCGGCTTCGATGACGGTCGCGACTACGGTTGCGAGGAGGTCGCCGAGCTCCTGGGCTGGCTGCGCCGGGAGGCCCGCCCCGGCGGGCTCGCGATCGCGCTCGGCGTCCCGACCTGGTGGCGGACGGGCGAGCGCGACGCGACGGCCGATCCGGCCTTCGGCCGCCTCTGTCGCGAGGCGGACGTCCTCGTGCCCTGGACGGTCGGCCGCTACCGCGACGAGGAGGGAGCGCGGCTCCACGCCGGGACGACCCTCCGCGGGGATCTCGCCTGGGGAGAGGCCCACGGCGTCGAGTTGCTGCCCGTCGTCTTCCCCGGCTTCAGCTGGCACAACCTCTCGCGGGTCCTCGGTCGCGAGTCTCCGCTCGACGAGATCCCGCGCCGCGAGGGTCGATTCCTCGAGGCCCAGGGACGGGCCTTCCTCGCGGCCGGGGCGCGGGGGCTCTTCGTGGCCATGTTCGACGAGGTCGACGAGGCGACGGCCGTGATGCCCTGTCTCGAGCGCGGCCCGGTGGGCGCCTCGCCCTTCGTTTCGGGGGGCCCTGCCCCCACCGATCGCTATCTTCGGATCGCCGGGGAGCTCGGAAGGCTCGCGCGCGAACGCGCGGGCGCCCCCGACGGAGACCCTCGAGCGGCGTCGCGCCGCGCACGGGAGACGCGATGATCCGGATCCTCCTCGCCTCGGTCCTCGGTGCGACGCTCCTCCTCCCGGGATGCCGCGACGCCGAGGCGCCGGTGGCCGCGCCCGCCGCGGACGGATGGCGCGTGGTGTTCGACGGAAAGTCGCTCGACGGCTGGACGCCGAAGATCAAGGGTCAGCCGCTCGGCGAGGATCCGCTCGGGACCTTCCGGGTCCGCGACGGCGTGATCGCGGTGGTGTACGACGACTACGAGCGCTTCGAGGGTCGCTTCGGGCACCTCTTCCTCGACGGCGTCCACGAGAACTACGACTTCGAGTTCGAGTACCGCTTCCTCGGCGATCAGACGCCCGGCGGGCCGGGTTGGGCCTTCCGCAACAGCGGCGCGATGGTCCACGGACAATCGGCCGAGAGCATGCGCGTGGACCAGGACTTCCCGGTCTCGATCGAGTTCCAGATCCTGGGCGGCGACGGGAAGAACGCGCGCCCCACTGGCAATCTCTGCACGCCCGGCACGCACGTCGTCATCGGAGACGAGCTCGTGACGCGCCACGTCACCGATTCGAGCTCGCCCACCTACGCCGGCGACGGCTGGGTCCGCGCGCGGGTCGAGGTCCGGGGCGACACCTCGATCCGCCACTTCATCGAGGACCAGCTCGTG
Source organism: Planctomycetota bacterium (assembly GCA_041402125.1). Taxonomy (GTDB): domain Bacteria; phylum Planctomycetota; family DRQF01; genus JAWKSY01. The sequence continues at coordinate 95,184 of JAWKSY010000003.1, read as the reverse complement.
CTCGAGTACCGCGCGCCGCAGCTCGATCCCGGGGACGCGGACGCACGCGGACTCATCGAGGCGGCGGGCGGCGAGGTCGCCCTGAAGCGGGGCACGATCTCGCTCCAGGCCGAGAGCCACCCCTGCGAGTTCCGACGCCTGCGGATCCGCTCGCACTGAGAGTCCGTGAGGGCGAGGCCGCGGATCAGTGGACGGTGGTGCCGCCGTTCACGTGGAGATTCTGACCGGTGATGAAGGCGGCCTCGTCGCTGGCCAGGAACACGCAGGCCCCCGCGACGTCCTCGGGGACGCCCCAGCGGCCGGCCGGGATCCCGGCGAGATAGCCGGCCTTCAGTTCCGGCGGGTCGTTCTCGTGCCGTTCGACCGGGATCCACCCCGGCGAGATCGTGTTCACGGTGATGCCGAAGGGAGCGAGTTCGGTCGCCATCGCCCGCGACCAGCCGTTCTGCCCCCCCTTCGCCGCGACGTAGGCCGAGAACGGCGCGACGCCCCGGTGCACGACCTCCGAGCCGATGTTCACGATCCGCCCCCGGCTCCGGGCCTTCATGCCCGGCAGCACGGCGCGGGTCAGGAGGTAGGGGCTCTTCACGAAGAAGTCGAGCATCCGCTGGTAGAAGGCCCAGTCGTAGTCCTCGATCGGTCGCTGGGGCTGGTCGGGCGTCGCGTTGCAGACGAGGACGTCGATCGGTCCGAGGGCAGTCGCGACCTCCTCGGTCAGACGTCCGACCGAATCCTCGTCCGTGACGTCGCCGCGCACGAGATGACAGGGTCCGCCGATCCGTTCGAGCTCGGAGAAGGACCGCCGCGCCCGCGCCTCGTCGTGGGCGTAGTTCATCGCCACCGCGGCTCCGGCGCGGGCCAGGCCGAGAGCCATCGCCCGGCCGAGCCCGGTGCTGCTCCCGGTCACGAGGGCCACGCGGCCCGAGAGGTCGAAGAATCGTGGCATCCGGATCGTTCCCCTCGTCGCGGGCCGCGGTCACGCCGCGGACATCTCGGCCGCGGCGCGCGCGAGTCTATCCTCTGCCTCCCGCGTTCGGTCCGGCGGCTCCGCCCGGGGCTGATTCGGGAGGAGTTTCGCTCGACCGGGGCCACCCGAATAGGATCGGCGCGCCGGCCCGGCGTCCGGCATGCCGTATGAACCCTCCGATCGGAGTTCCCCATGCGTACCTTCGTCCTCGCGGCGTTCCTGGCGACGTCCGTCCTGACTTCCGGTCTCCGGGCCCAGGCGCCGCTCGCCCTGCCCTTCCTGGCCGACTTCGAGACGGGTCCGGGCGGCTTCACCGTCGAGGGAACGACGAGTTTCGCGCACGGCGTCCCGACGGGCGCGGTCATCAACACCGCGGCATCGGGGAGCTTCGCCTGGGTCACCAACCCCTCCGGCCTCCACGCGGCGAACGAGAACGGCGCGATCCGGAGTCCGACGTTCGACTTCACCACGGCGGTCAATCCCTACGTCCGGATGAAGATCTGGTGGAACTGCGAGGCCGACTTCGACGGTCTGAACCTCCAGTACAGCACGGATGGCGGGCTCTCGTGGGTGACGGTCGGCGGCTTCGGCGACCAGGTCCTCTGGTACAACGCGGCGTCCATCGTGGCCGCGCCCGGAGGGGACGCGCCGGGCTGGAGCGGACGCAACCTGACGCTCAACGGCTCCGGCGGTTGGGCCGCCACCGAGCATGATCTCTGGGCGCTCGCGGGAGCCCCCTCGGTTCAGTTCCGTCTCTCCTTCGCGTCCGACGGCAGCGTCCAGGACGACGGAGTGGCCATCGACGACTTCTCGGTGTTCGACGCGGTCGTGCCCTTCCCCGGATCCCACGAGGATCTGCGGGTCATCACCGGCGTCGGCGGATTCGAGGACGACAGCCTCGGTTCGGAGATCAAGGCGGCCCCGCTCGGCGCTCCCGTGACCGTCCGCATCGTGTCGCCGGAGGGGACCTACACGAACGCACCCTTCGTGCTGCTGGCCGACATGTACTCGACCCTGGTGGGCTATCCCATCAAGATCAGCCCGATCAACTTCCCCGAGGTCCACGTCAGTTCCTCGGTCGTCGTCGCCGTGAACGGCTACGCGTCCGCCGGCGCGTTCGGCCTGTACTGGGTGATCGGACCCGCGGGCACGACCCTGAACTTCTCGGTCCTCGATCCGGGGCTGGCGGGCCTCGGCGTGCTGATCCAGGGCATGGTCGTCACGAATACCGCCCGGAACGGCTTCTTCGCGATCTCGGACGGGCGGGTCTTCACGTTCTGAGCTCGGCCCGGGGGCTCCCGGCCGGGTCTCCATGCAGGAGGCCCCCGCCGCTTCCCGGTCTCCGGTCGGTGAGTCGGGAACCCCCGGCCTGCCATCCGCCCTGCCACCCGGAACGCGGTCTCGCGGGTCTCTTGCGTGGTTCACACCCCGCGGGCCCCCCCGCGCGGGTCCGCCCGCGGTCCCCGGTCCTCCGCCCGGGCGGCGGGTGCCTCGGGAATTCCCGCATCGGGTGAAATCGAATGTTTTTCGTGAAGGGGGCCCGCCCCACTACCTTCACCCCTGGTCCGGTTTGCCGCCGGGCCGACATCCCTCATCGTTTCCCGGAGATTCCCATGAATCGATTCGCCTGTGCGGCGCTGCTCGCGACGGCCGCCTTCACCGCCACCACCGTGGCGCAGGGCCCGCAGCTCGCGCCCTTCTTCGAGAACTTCGAGGCCGAGCCGACGTGCACCGCCGCGTTCAACTCGACCTGCAACCTGGTCGGCCTCTTCTACAACTCGGCCGCGCCCGAGGACTCCATGGAGTGGACCGTCGACGTCGGCGGCACCGGCTCCCTCGGCACCGGCCCCTCGGTCGACCACACCACCGGCACCGCGACCGGCAAGTACCTCTACACCGAGACCTCCGGCGGTTCCGCCGGCGTCTTCGCGCTGCTGAACAGCCCGTTGTTCGACATCACGAGCGCCGCCAACCCCAGATCGGCTTCTGGTACCACATGTACGCGACGGACACGGGCATGGGCACCATGCACGTGGACATGAAGCACAGATCAACGCCGGCAACGACGGCGTGACGGTCCTGGGCCACCTGCGGCACCTTCGTGGCCGGCAGCTCGCTGTTCACCGCCGGCGCGCCCGGTGACACGATCACCGTCAGCGGCTCGACGATGAACGACGGCGTCTACACGATCGTCACCGTCATCGACGACTTCACGCTCGAGGTCACCCCGAACTTCGTGTCCTCGGAAGGCCCGATCAGCTACCAGCACGATCGCCTCATCCAGGACATCACCCCGGCCTTCACCGACACCCAGGATCTCTGGCAGAAGAAGAACGTCCCGATCGCCCCGGCGCTCGTGCCCTACGGCAACGGCTTCACCTTCCAGATCATCATCCGCGGCGTCCGTGGCCTGAACTTCACCTCCGACATGGCCGTCGACGACTTCGAGTTCATCGACGCGCAGTCGGATGACTTCGGCGTCGTGTCGATCGACGCTCCCGGCGCCGAGATCTGCACCGGCAGCTACAACGTCACCGCCACGCTCGCGAACTTCGGCACCAACCCCCAGTCGAACGTCCCGGTCTCGCTGCTCGTGAACGGCGGCCTCGTCGTCACGGACATCCTGCCCGGTCCGATCGCCGGTGGTGCGCAGTTCCAGCACACCTTCAGCGTTCAGGGCGCCTTCATCGCCGGCATGAACACGATCGACGTCATCACCTCGCTCGCGGGTGACCTCGTCGGCGCGAACGACCTGCTCAGCGGCAGCGTCAACGCCGTCGCGGTGATCAACACCTTCCCCTACCTGAACGACTTCGAGGCGGGCCCGGCCGGCTTCTCGGTCCAGGGTTCGACCTCCTTCGCTCACGGCACCCCGGCCGGCACGATCATCAACTCGGCCGCCTCGGGCACCCAGGCCTGGGTGACGAACCTGACCGGTCTCTACGGCGCGAGCGAGCAGGGCGCGATCAAGAGCCCCTGCTTCGACTTCAGCGGCCTGACCAACCCCTACGTCCAGCTCAGCGTCTGGTGGAACAGCGAGTTCTCCTGGGACGGCACCAACCTGCAGTACAGCACGAATGGCGGCGCCACCTGGACGAACGTCGGCGCCTTCGGCGACGCGGGCAACTGGTACACCGACAACACCATCAACGGCACCCCCGGCGGCTCGATGGAAGGCTGGACCGGTCGTATCTCGAGCGGCAACGGCTCGGGCGGTTGGGTCACGGCCCAGCACGACCTCGCGGCTCTCGCCGGCGTTCCGGCCGTCGAGTTCCGACTGACCTTCGGTTCGGACGCCAGCATCCAGGACGAGGGTGTCGGTATCGATGACTTCATGATCTTCGAGCCCTTCATCCCCTTCCCGGGTTCCGGCGAGGACATCGCCCTCATCACCGGCATCAACGGTGTCGAGGACGACAGCCTCGGTTCCGAGGTCAAGCAGGCCAACATCGGTGACACCCTGACGATCCGCACGGATTCGCCGATGGGCACCTACACCAACGCGCCCTACGCGCTCCTCGCGGACCTCTTCGCCACCGCTGGTCCCCTCCCGACGAAGATCAGCCCGGTCAACTTCCCCGAGGTCCACATCAGCGCCTCCGTGGTCGTCGTCCTCGACGGTCACAACACCGCGTCCGGCGCCGGCCTGAACTGGGTCATCGCCGCGGGTGGTGGTTCGACGCTGAACTTCTCGGTCCTCGACCCGCTCCTGTCGGGCAACAGCGTCCTGCTGCAGTCGCTGACGATCAACAACATGGCGGCGAACGGCTTCTTCGCCATCACGGACGGACGGGTGTTCGACATCCTCTGATCGCAGCCGCAGATCGCCCCGGAGCCTCGAGCTCCGCGGTGCAGTCCGAAGCTCCGGCCGCGCCCGCCTCTCTCCGGAGAGGCGGGCGCGGCCCTTTTCATGGGCGCTTCGCGAGCGTCGTCGAACGCGGAACTCACGAGGCGCGGATTTCCCCGGATGCGCCACCGCTCCGCTTCTTTCCTGCCGGGCGTTCGCGTGTCGGCGATCGTCGCAACCGAGGAGGGCGGGCGGTCTTCGGTCGGCCGTGGGACGGCGCTCCGAAGAACGTCCGGTTGCGAACGCGAGGACGGAAACGTCTCCGTTACGCGGCCTCACCCGGGCAACCGAATTCGGTTCTTGACGAGTCCCCCCCCGATGGTTGATTCTGGGTTCTCCGAGCAGCCCTTTGCCGGCTCGGTTTCCCAACCCACGATCTACACATGGAGATCCCCATGAATCGCATGGCGACTCTCGCCGTCATCGTGACGGCGTGCTTCGCGGTGATCGGATCGGCGCAGGGCCCGCAGCTCGCGCCGTTCTTCGAGAACTTCGAGGCTGAGCCCACCTGCGGCGTCGGCTTCAACCAGGCCTGCCCGCTCGTCGGCCTCTTCTACAACTCGACCGCGCCCGAGGATTCCCTCGAGTGGACCGTCGACGTCGGCGGCACCGGCTCCCTCGGCACCGGCCCCTCGGTCGACCACACCACCGGCACCGCGACCGGCAAGTACCTCTACACCGAGACCTCCGGCGGCGCCGCCGGCATCTTCGCGCTGCTGAACAGCCCGCTGTTCGACATCACGAGTGCCGCCAACCCCCAGATCGGCTTCTGGTACCACATGTACGCGACGGACACGGGCATGGGCACCATGCACGTGGACATGAAGCAGCAGATCAACGCCGGCAACGACGGCGTGACGGTCCCGGGCGCCACCAACGGCACCTTCGTGGCCGGCAGCTCGCTGTTCACCGCCGGCGCTCCCGGTGACACGATCACCGTCAGCGGCTCGACGATGAACGACGGCGTCTACACGATCGTCACCGTCATTGACGACTTCACTCTCGAGGTCACCCCGAACTTCGTGTCCTCGGAAGGCCCGATCAGCTACCAGCACGATCGCCTCATCCAGGACATCACCCCGGCCTTCACCGACACCCAGGATCTCTGGCAGAAGAAGAACGTCCCGATCGCCCCGGCGCTCGTGCCCTACGGCAACGGCTTCACCTTCCAGATCATCATCCGCGGCGTCCGCGGCCTGAACTTCACCTCCGACATGGCCGTCGACGACTTCGAGTTCATCGATGCCCAGTCGGACGACATCGGTGTGGTCTCGATCGACGCTCCCGGAAGCGACATCTGCATCGGCAACTACAACGTCACCGCGACGATCAGCAACTTCGGCACCAATCCGCAGTCGAACGTCCCGGTCTCGCTTCTCGTCAACGGCGGCCTCGTCGTCACCGACGTGATCGCCGGCCCGATCCCGGGCGGCCAGACGATCCAGCACACCTTCTCGATTTCCGGCAACTTCGTCGCCGGCCCGAACAGCATCGACGTCATCACTTCGCTCACCGGTGACCTCGTCGCGGCGAACGACATCCTGAGCGGTGTGGTCAACGCGACCGCCGTCATCAACACGTTCCCCTACAGCGAGAACTTCGAGGGTGGCTCGGCCGGCTGGGCCGTCGGCGGCACCACGACCTTCGCGCTCGGCACCCCGGCCAACGCCGTCATCAACGCGGCCGCGTCCGGAACCAACGCCTGGGTCACGAACCTGACCGGCATCTACAACGCGAACGAGCAGGGCTTCATCCGCAGCCCCTGCTTCGACTTCTCGGGTCTCTCCAACCCCTGGGTCTCCCTCAGCGTCTGGTGGGAGAGCGAGTTCTCCTGGGACGGCACCAACCTCCAGTACTCCGTCGACGGCGGTCTGACCTGGGCGAACGTCGGTGCCTTCGGTGACCAGGGCAACTGGTACACCGACAACACGCTGAACGGTAACCCCGGTGGTTCGATGGAAGGCTGGACGGGCCGCACCCTGTCCGGCAACGGCTCGGGCGGTTGGGTCACGGCCCAGCACTCGATGCTCTTCCTCGCCGGTGCTCCGTCGGTCGAGTTCCGTCTCACCTTCGGCTCGGACGGCAGCGTCCAGGACGAGGGTATCGCCATCGACGACTTCATGATCTTCCAGCCGATCGTTCCCTTCCCGGGTTCCGGCGAGGACCTCACCCTGAGCACCGGCGTCAACGGCGCCGAGGACAACAGCCTCGGTTCCGAGACCAAGCAGGTGAACATCGGTGACGCCCTGACGATCCGCACGGATTCGCCGATGGGTACCTACACCAACGCGCCCTACGCGCTGCTGGCCGATCTCTTCGCGACGGCCGGTCCGCTCCCGGCGCCGATCAGCCCGATCAACTTCCCCGAGGTCCACATCAGCGCGACCGTGGTCGTCGTTCTCGACGGCCACAACACCGCGTCCGGTGCCGGCCTCAACTGGGTCGTTGCTCCGGCCGGTGGTTCGACCCTGAACTTCTCCGTCCTCGATCCGCTCCTCTCCGGCAACAGCGTCCTGCTGCAGTCGCTGTCGATCTCCAACATGGCGGCGAACGGCTTCTTCGCCATCACGGACGGTCGCGTGTTCGAGGTCCAGTGATCATCTGATCGCCGGTAATCTCGACGCGAAGAGCGTTTGAACCGGGCCCGCACCATCCGGTGCGGGCCCGGTTTCTTTTCCACTCGCCGCGGGGACCGCGTACGCTGCTCTCGCCGGCGCGGATGCACGTACGGTGCCAGTCACCGGATGTGCATTCCGCGTACACGGGTCGCGAGTCCGAGACGTCCAGGGGGAGGAATGCACATCCGGTGACTGGCACCGTACGTGCATCTTGACGAGCCATGTCGACCCCCGATGCCCAACCGGAGCCGTCTCCGCCGTCTCGCGACCGCTACCGGGCCGTCGTGCCGCTCGCCGTCCTCCTCGGCCTGGGCCTCCGGCTGGTCCACCTCCGCGAGAGCCTCTGGTACGACGAGCTCTTCGCGACCGGGCTCAAGCTCGGAAGCTGGCCCCGGCTCGGGGCGACGCTCCTCCAGGACGTCCACCCTCCGCTCCACCACCTGGTGATGACCGCGTGGATCGCGGTCTTCGGGGACGGCGTGGTCTCGGTCCGCGCCCTGCCCTTTTTCTGCGGCCTGCTCGTCATCTGGCAGACCGCGCGCCTCGCGGCCTCGACCTTCGGCGTTGGCGCGGGACGGATCGCCGCCGTTCTCGTCGCGACCTCGCCGGTCATGATCGAGTATTCGACCGAGGCGCGGCCCTACATGCCCCTGGTCGCTCTCGTCCTCGCGCAGTTCGCGGCCTTCCGGCGGATGATGGCGGCCCCGGGTGGGGCCGGCCGACGCTGGATATGGGGGCTCCTGGCGGCGGCCGGCGCTCTCACGCACCACTACGCGGCGGTGGCCACCGTCATCCAGGTCGCCTGGGGGCTCGCCCGCGGGCGGCGGGACGGTCTGGCCGTCGCCTCTCTCGCCGCCCTGCCGGCCTTGGCGTACCTCCTCGTGCGTTCGAGACTCGGCTCCCTCCCCACGACCCTCGAGCACCTGAGCGGGTTCGACCTGGCCGGCCTGGGGGGCTTCGTGGGCGAGTGGGCTCTCGGGGGAGATGTCCTCCGGCCCCTGGCCGCGGAGGCTCCCGCCTGGCGCGTCGCTCGCATCGTCGTCCTCGGCGTGGCGGGCGGTCTCGGCCTGATCGGGCTGGGGGCGGATCTCCGCACGCGTTCCGCTCGGGCCACGGCAACGATGCGCGCGGTGGCGCCTCGCGGGGCGATCACCGCGATGGCGCTGGGCCTGCCCCTCCTCCTCCTGCTCGTCGGACTCCTGGGTCGTCAGGGCTTCTTCGTTCCCCGGGCGGCGCTCTGGTGCCTCCCCTTCCTCTTCACCCTCGTGGCGGCGGGGGTGGCCGGCCTGTCGGCTCCCGTCCGACGCATCGCCGTCCCGGTGGGGCTCGCCCTCGTGGCCACCGTGCTCGTCGCCTGGGCGAGCGACGGACGTCGCTGGCGTCAGGCCGATCTCGCCGGCGCGGCCCGGGATCTCGCCGCGGACTTCGCGCCGTCCGGGCCCCCGTCCGCCCTCTTCACCGCCGCCTTCCGTCCCCAGCCGCTCGAGTACTACCAGCCGGGCATCGGCGAGCGCAGCGCCTTCGAGCGCGAGGCGCGGCTCGCTCGCGAGCTCGAGGGGCGCCTGGACCGCCTCCTTCCCGCATCGCTCGCCTCATCCGCGAGGGCCTTCCTCGAGGAGAAGCTGGCGGATCTCGAACGCGAGTCCGCGGCGCGGAACGCATCGCGGCGACTCGTGGTCGTGACCGATCCGGAGGGAGGCCTCGGCGCCGCGCTGGCGGCGCGGCCCGACCTTCGCTCCGACGCCTTCTCGGTGATCGTTGACGCGGGCGGCCTCGGGGCCTGGCGGGAGCGACACCGGAGCGAGCTGGATCGGGACTGGCGCGAGGCGCGGCGGAACGATCGCCACGGCCTCGTCACCCTCCGCTTCGTCCGGCGCTGAAGGACGATCAGGGGCGCCGCGCGAGGAGGTCGATCTCCAGCTCCTTCGCCCCCTCTCCGAGTTCGAACTCGATGCGCTCGGTGAGGAAGCCCCGTCGGCCGACGAGGAGCCGATGCCTCCCGGGCGAAAGGCCGCGCACGTGGACCCGGGCGTCACCCTCGGCGCTCTCGGCCTCGGCTTCGAGGTGCATCAGGTTGCCGCCGTCGACGATGACGTCGAGCCACCGGCCGACCCCATCCTCCCCGGCGGGCATCCGGAGAACGACGGACCCGGCCGGCCAGCGGGCGTCGAGCGTGCCGGACGACGGGATCTCGACCGTCATCGGGATCCGGTGCTCCGGGTCGGGTGCCGGCGGCCAGATCCTCGCCGTCCGCCCGCGCCAGCGAGACGCGATCACGGTCGGCGGCGACCAGGACCCACTTTCCTCGAGTTCGACGGAGTGATCCGGCGTGAGCTCGACGTAGGCACCGATCGACTCCGAACCGTCGGCCTCGAACACGCGAAGAAGTGGCGGCGGCAGGGCGACGAAGTCGAGCGACAGTTCCGGAACCCCGTCGGCGCCGCGAGGACATCCGGAGAGACTCGACGGCATGACGATGGGCTCGAGGTCCGTCTGATCGGGAAGGAAGCAGAGCCGTCTGGTCTCGCCGTCCCCGAGCGCGAAGGTGCGAGGGGCGCCGGGGGTGTCCTCGTCGTCCTCGTCGTCGCTGGCCAGGGCGTCCAGGTCGACGATGCCCTCGTCCCGGAGATCCACGATCGACGCGTCGAAGCCGACCGCGGATCCGTCGGGCGCTCGCGACGCGACGACGCGGAAGCGCCGGAGCGCCGGAGGCCTGATGATCAGGGGCTCGGTCGACGGTTCGAAGGGGACGAGGGTCGGGGAAATCTCATACCCCCCTTCCCAGGTGAGGCTCAATACCGGGTTCCCCTCCTCCACGATCGGGAGACGGGCGCGGTAGAGGTCGTGGGGTTGATCCTCGCCCTCCACCCTCTCGGCGACGAACTCGAAGCAGTCCTTCATCTCGTGGGCGCGGTCCCCGACGAGGAGGGAGAGCGCGGCCGGGTAGCGACCGATTGGCGTCCGGAGCTCGACGACGCGAGTCGGGCGCGCCTCGAGACGCACCGTGATCGCGGGCTCTCCGGCGACGATCGGCAGAGTGCGCGGCCGGAAGGCGAGACCGGGATCGCTCAGTTGCAGCATCCAGTCATCGCCGGATTCGTAGGGGAGCGCGATGCGTCCCGAGGCCCCGGACCGGCCGCGCACGCTCCGGCCGTCCTCACGACGCCAGAGGACGGCTTCGATGCCCGGCCCCGGCAGGACCGACCCTTGATCGTCCTCCAAGGTGACTTCGACCTGCCGCATGACGAGCCCCTTCTCGACGCGTCCGTCCGGTCCGATCCGGAGCGCGAGCGGAACTCCCGTCGGCGGGAGCGTCACGAAACGACTCGTCTCCTCCGTCCAGGTGTCGGTGCCGGGGACGAGTCGCTCGGGCACGACGACCTCGACCTCCCGGGTGCCGAGCGGGATCCCCATGAGCCGGAAGCGCCCCTCCGCGTCCGAGGCGGCCCAGGGGCCGCGATGGGCCCCCGCGCAGCCTCCCACGCGGACGTCCGCTCGCGGACGACCATCGGCGTCGCGGACGACCCCGCTCAACTCCCGACCGAAGGGCAGGACGAGCGTCGGCGGAACTCCTTCGCTCCACGTTTCGGGGATGTTGACGTACTCGGGCGCGACGCTCGGGTGCCGCACCCAGTACTCGAGGATCCCGTCCGATCGGTCGCTCACGTCCTCCATCTCGACGACGCCCGCCACGTCCGCCCGCCCGCGACGAACGGTCGGGGTGTGGCCGCATCCCACGATGCACTCCAGCTCGAGTCCCTTCAGCGGCCGGAGGCGGGGATCGACGAATCGGACGGCGCGCCGCTCACCGCGGCGCAGGCGGATCTCCTCGTCAGGGTAGGAGTAGATTCCCAGGGGCGCGTAGCCGGGGGCATCGGCGATCAGCCAGTTCCAGGGCGGCGTCTCCTCGTCGACGATGATCGTGACGAGTCCGTCCTCGTCCGCCACGAAGCGCGCGGCGGGCTCCGGGGGGCCGCCAAGCGGCTGATCGACCTCGCGCACGAGAAGGACAACGGCGCCGGCGACCGACCGCCCTCGGTCGGCGTCGACGACGCGCGTGATGACGGTCCCGCGGCGCACCTCCGCGTCCCATCGGCTGTCGATGGGGAGCTCTTGCGGACTCGTCTCGTGGCGGATGATCTGAGCGCGGGTTGCCGCGGCGGGGAGGATCGGGACGAGGAGCAGGGCGAGCGTCGTGAGGGTTCTCATGCCGCCGATCATAGGGACTCTCGTCGCCGGCGGGAAAGACGGATCGTTCAGGGAGTGACCGGCTCGGGCAACAGATCGGCCGCCAGTCGCAGCCCGCCCGGAAAGGCCGCCACGTCGAAGAGGAGTCGGGAGGTGGGCACGAACCACGCGAGCTCGCCGCTCCCCGCGAAGTGCATCCCCACGAGGACGTCTCCCGCCATCACCGGGGCGCCGCTGTCGCCGCCTTCGGTCCGGGCCGGTCGTCCGCCTTCGGTGCTCGTGCAGCGGACGCCGATGACGTCGTGGACGACGTAGACGTGCGTGCCGCCGGGCCGCGCGATCTCGACCTCGAGGCGGTCGTGGTCGCTCACCCATTCGCAGCGGATGGCGCGGCCGATCGGACGGTGGATCTCGTAACGGCGGAGGGCGCGGATCTCCGCGCGAGTGAGCGCGGCGCGACGCGGCCGCGCCCGGCCCCAGAAGGTCTTGGTGGCCAGCTTGCGCTCGCCGTCCGGCGTCAGCGCGGCGAGAGCGGCGTCGGTCGCCTGTCGGGAATCGAATCGGGCCGGGATCGAGGGGTTCGCCGCGAGGCGCTTCTCGTCGCCGCTCCCGTCCGGACGTTCGAACACCGCGAGTCGGGCCGGCAGGCCGGACCCCGGGACCCAGTCCGGTGATCCGAGAACGTGGAGGCAACTCAGGAGATAGGCGGCCTGGAAGCCCGGCCGTCGCACGACGGTGCAGGCCGCCCCCTTCTCGAAGGGGAGCGTCGCCGAGGTCTCTCCGTCGCGCGGCACGGCCAGGCCGCGGCTCGTCCCCTGGGCTCGCGGGCGAACGCGCGGGCGCACGTCGACGGGGATCCGGAAGCGTCCGCGGATCCCCTCGAAGGTGAACCGGAGCGTCAGCTCCCGCGGGATGCGTCCCTCCTCGTCGCGCTCGCGGTCCTCGGTCTTCGTCCACTTCCGTTCGACGAAGAGCACGAGCACGAGCTGGCCGGCGCACTTCTGGCGGCGCCCCACCAGACGTTGCCCCGGGCAGACGTCGACGACCCCCCACTCCTCGAGTCGCCGTCGCCACGGGCGGGATCGGCGGAGGAAGCGCGCCGCGGCCTCGAGGATGCGGTGCGGACGATCGACCGCCTCCTGCCAGTCGTCCGGCCCGTGGTCGCGGCGGTCCATGGTCTCAGGGCGTCGCGATCGTGGCGGTGACGGGCACGCCGAAGGCGTCCTCGCCCTTCTCCACCGCGAAGTCCTGGGCCGCCGTCGCGGTGATTCCGGGCGTCAAGGCCGTCTGGAGGAGCGTGACCGCGATGCCGCCGTCCTTCGCCTTCACCGAGTCGACGCCCCAGCCGTCGGGGCCGAGGAGCGTCTGGAGGTTCGCCTTGAACTCGTCGAGCGCCGCCGGCGTGAGCGCGGTCGGGCCGGCCGAGTTCGGCTTCGGCGCGGGGAGGGCCGCCCGAGGCGCGCGCTCGACGCTGCCGTCGAGGACCGAGGTCGCCGTCCGGGCGCCCGCGCCGAGGAGCTCGGCCACCAGCACCTCGTAGTACTTGATCGAGACGCAGCTCGCGGGCGGGCGTCCGATCAGGACGTGTTCCTCCGGCGCGGAGATGGAATCCTGCAGGAGCGCGAAGCTCTCGTTCGGCTTCTGGATCGGATAGAGCCCCGGCGCCGCGAAGCGCAGGACGTGGACGGCGACCGAGACGCGTGACCCCGCGTACTCCTCGCCGCGCATCGTCTCGGTGGCGCTCTGCGCGGCCGCGGGCAGGATCTGCGACTTCACCGCCGCCGTCCCCGCCTTCATCACGTCGCGGTAGAAGTCCATCAGCGGGCCGGTGACGGCGCTGTTGTCGACCTTGGCGTCGAGACCGATGAGGACGTTGCCCGGCCCGTAGGTGAGCGTGATGTCGAGCTCGCCCAGGTTCGCCTCGGTCTGGATGACGTACTGCTCGCTGTAGTCCGGGAGGAAGATGACGTCGAAGAAGTCCCGCGTCGGCACCAGCGCCGTCGCGCTGAGATCGGTCGAGACCTTGAAGCTCTCCTGACCGCTGGAGGGCGTCGGCGGGCCCTTCCCGTCCGAAACCGCCGGGTCGGCCCCGCCCTCGGTGGCGCTCTGCGCCCCCGCGCGTGCCGCGTTCGGGGCCGCGCTCGACCCGGTCGCCGAGACGACGATGCGCTGGGTGCCGAGGCGCAGCGCGCCGCCGCCGGCCGAGCTGAGATAGCGGGACGCCTTCCCGTCCGCCTCCGAGCCGGATCCCGTCGGCCGGTCGACGACGAGGAAGCGCCCGTCCGCCGACACCGTGCCGTCGACGACGAAGACGTCGGAGTCGATCGGGAAGGGCTTGTGCACGTCGACGTAGGCCCGCGACATGTAGAAGCGGATGCCCTCCATCTCCTCGACCGAGCGCTGATCCGCCTCCGTCCAGGTCTGTCCGACGAGCGCGCGCTCGTAGGCGTTCGGGACCTTCCGGATCCGGTAGTCGGCGCAACCCGCGACGAGCAGGATGAAACCCAGGGCGACGGTGATGCGGATCGGGGACATGCTCTCCCTCCTCTCGTCGGGGACGACGCCCGGCGCGTCGGCGTCCCGGGCTCCGGTCGAAGGCGGCGCGGCGTGGCCTGAACACGCGGCGCGACGGATCGATCTTCGGTCGGGTCCGCGAACGTGTCAATCGCGCGGCGGTTCGCCCTCGTCACCGCGAGGTCCCGAGGAGTAGGATGCGGGCATCCGACCCGCTCCGGAGGATGATCCGATGTCGCGAACGATCTCCGGCCTGCTCCTCGCGCTCCTGCTCGCGTCGACGACCTTGCCGCAGGCGCCGGAGCCGGCGGCGCCTCCGGCGGACCGCGTCCTCTGGACGATCGCGCTCCTCGCCCCCTCGTTCGGCTCGGGCGCGATCGCCGATCTCGAGGGCGACGGTCGCTCCGAGGTCGTCTTCGGCGCCTACTTCAACGACGAGGTCTTCCGCTGCCTCGACGCTCGCACGGGCGCGGTCCGCTGGGCGAGCCGATCTCGCGGGGGCCCGCTCGACGCCTCCGTGCTGGTCGCCGATCTGGACGGCGAGAAGGGACTCGAGGTCGTCTACGCCGATTCCGCGAAGGGAACGGTCTGGTGTCGCGACGCCGCCGGCCGTGAACGCTGGGTGTTCGAGGGTCCGAGCGGGACCGACTCCCCGCCGGCCGCGGCGGATCTGGACGGCGACGGAAAACCCGAGATCGTCTACGGCACCATGAAGGTGAAGGGCGGCGCCGGCCGCGTCGTCGCCCTCGAGGGAGCGACGGGCAAGCTCCGGTGGATGGTCGAGGTCCCCGGGCACATCCAGAGCGAGCCCGCCCTCGTCGATCTCGACGGCGACGGCGATCTCGAGGTGCTGGTCACCAACTGGATGGGTGACGGTCGGCTCCGCGCGCTCGACGGACGCACGGGGCGCGAGCTCTGGCAGTTCGCGACCGACGACTGGGTCTACCACGGCGTCTCCGCGTTCGACCGGGACGGCGACGGCAAGGCGGAGATCGTCGTCGCCGATCGCGGCGGGCGGGTGTGGATGCTGAAGGGGACTGATGGCGCCGTCCTTTGGAAGGCCGAGCTCGAGGGTGAAGCGAAGGGCATGGTCTTCGGCCCGACCTCCCTCGTGGATTCCGACGGCGAGGGCCCGCCCGAGATCGTCGTCTGCGGGCGACATGTCCACGTCCTCGACGCCGAGGGCAAGCGGCGCTGGCGACGGACCTACGGGCCGCGTTCCATCGCGCGCGGCGTGGCGGTGGCCGACCTCGACGGCGACGGCGCGAAGGACCTCGTCTTCGGCACCGGAGGCGTGCTCCGGGCCCTTCGCGCGCGCGACGGGGAAGAGATCCTCGCCTTCGATCTCGCCACGGCGCCGGAGGACCACATCGACCACGCCCCGCTGATCGACGATCTCGACGGCGACGGGCGGCTCGACGTCTTCGTCGTCGTCGGACGCGGGCGATCGGGTCCGACCGCGAAGGAGAACCGCGGTCGCGCCTGGGCGCTGCGGGCCGGCGCGGGGAGCCCCGAGGGCGGCAACCGCTGGACGACCTTCCGGGGTTCGAACCGGAGGACGGGCGGCGCTTGGGGCGCCCCGCCGCGCTGATAGGATCCCTCGCCGCCTCGTCCTCGAGGCGCGCTCCGCCCCGACGACCGTGAACGAGGCCCGCGATGAGCCGCGAAGGCACCCCCTCCTTCCCCTTCCGGACCGAGGTCCGGGTCCGCCTGCCCGAGACCGATGCCATGGGCATCGTCTTCCACGGCAACTACTTCACCTATCTCGAGGTCGGACGCGTCGACTACCTCCGGAACCTCGGACTCTCGGAGGGGATCCGTCCCATCAAGGAGTTCGACAACGTCGTCGCCGCCGCGCACCTCGACTTCAAGTCGCCCGCCCGGCTCGACGATCCCCTCACGATCGACGTCCGGGTCCGCGAGATCGGCGGGGCGAGCTTCACCTTCGAGTTCCAGATCCGTCACCGTCAGCAGAATCGCCTCGTCGCCGTCGGCTACACGACCCACGTCGCGATCGACGAGAGTTTCCGCCCGATGCGCGTCCCCGACGACTTCCGTCGCATCATCGGGGCCTTCGAAGGATGGCCCGAGCCTTCCTGACCCCCGTCCCGCTCGCACGACTCCCACGATCCCTGGTACGCTGACCCCGTCCCGACGGAGGACGTGGAATGGACGTCAGCGAAGTCGCCCGCGCGGCGGATCTCCTCGAGGCCCAGGGTCGGACGCTCGTCGAGCTCGGCCGCGGCCTCGAGCGCGAACTCGTCCGCTGGGTGCCGAGCCGCGGCGGCTGGTGCATCGCCGAGATCTACGGTCATCTGCTCGACGAGGAGACGGAGGACTTCCGCCTCCGGGTCGCCTCGACCCTCGAGGATCCCGGCCGCCCCTGGCCCGGCATCGACCCCGAAGCCCGCGTCGCCGGTCGCGACTGGGCTTCCCGCGATCTCGCCGCGACCCTCGAGTCCTTCGCCGCCGCCCGTCGCGACTCCGTCGCCTGGCTTCGCGAGCAGACCGACGCGGACTGGCACCGCATCCACCTCCACCCGCGCTTCGGCGCGATCGGCGCCCGCGACCTTCTCGCCTCCTGGCTCGACCACGACCGCCTGCACCTCCGCCAGATCCTGACCCGCCTCCACGACGCCTCGGATCTCATCGTCGAGGGCGGCGAGACGGCTTACGCGGGCGAATGGTGATCCTGGCCGCCGGAAGAGCTTCGGTCGGAACGAGGAGATCGAGATGAGGCCTTCCGCTCCGATCATCGCCGCGCTCCTCCTGCTGCTGGTCGTCTCTCTCGCGCTCTTCGTCTTCCTCCGTTCCTCCGGCCCGTCGGCCCCCGATCTCGATGACGGTCTTTCACGCGTCGAAGGGGGCTCTCGCGAAGCGCGACGCTCGCGCGGCGAGAGTCTCGATGAGCCGACGACGATCCCGAGGCCGAACGACGGAAGTCCGCCGTCCGAGACCGACGAGGTCGAGGTCGGGCCGGAGCCGGTCGTCGAGGAGGAGGCCCGGGAAATCCGAGGCGTCGTCGTCGGCGCCGACGGGCTCGGGATCGCCGACGCGGAGATCTTCTGCGAAGCCGTGGGAGCGGGGCCGCTCGACGAGTGGCGCCGCTTCACCGCGGCCCTCGGCGCGTCTTCGGACGAGGCCCGGCGCGACCCGGATCGAAGGGCGACGAGCGACGTCGAGGGGCGGTTCCGGTTCGCGGCGCCGAAGGGAGCGAAGGTCGTTCAGGTGGGCGTCTTCCACCCGGTCCACGGTTTCGGGCTCGAGGGCGGCGTCCGGCTCCGAGGACCGCTCACCGACGTGCGGGTGGAGATGGCGTCGGGAGTCGTCATCTTCGGCGAGGTCCGATCCGCGAGCGGGGATGCGATCCCCGAGGTGACGGTCCATGTCAGCGCGATGATCGCCGAAGGCGGCATCATCGAGGTCGCGACCGCGACCACGGATGCGATGGGTGCCTACCGGACCCACCCCCTTCCGTATCCCCTGTTCCGACTCTCGGTGCCGCGCGTCCCGGGCTACCGGAGCAAGCTTGGCGGGAATCTCGTGCCCGTGCCGCACCAGCGCGAGGTGCGTCAGGACTTCACCCTGGAACCGGCGCGTCGGCTCTTCGGGCGGGTCGTGGGCGAGGAGGGGAAGCTCGTCGACTTCGCGGCCCAGGCGATCCGGATCGCCGGCAACGACCACGCTCGGTGGCTCGCCGGGAACGAACTGAAGATCTTCGCCGACCCCCGTGATCCGGGTGAGGATCTGAACTACAACCGGCTCTTCCACCGGGAGGGGAAGCTGGACGTCGCTCGGTCCACTTACGAGATCGAACTGGACGACGACTCGTTCCGCTGGATCTCCCTCCGGGTCGGGCCGGCCCTCGTCGCGAAGTACGAGATCACCGAGGGCGAGGACGAACGCGATCTCGTCGTCGACCTCGCGGCCCTGCCGCCGCTCGAGCCGCGACGGGGCCTCGAGGTCATCCTGGTCGACGACGCCACCTCGAGTCCGGTCGAGGACGCGACGATCGACATCTGGACCGGCACCGACGACCCGATGCGCACCCGAGGAATGCAGCAGACGCGCGAGGGTCCCCATCCCGGCGGACGCGCCCGACTCACGGATCTGCGACACGGTCCGGCGATCATGACCGTGCGCAGCCCGGGTCGCGCGGTGGGCTTCGCCCGGTTCGAGCTGCGAGAGGACGGGACGCCCGCGTCCGTCACGGTCCGGCTCCGGCCCGCCACGGGGCGACTGCGCGGGCGCGTGGTCGATGCGGAAGGCGCGCCGATCCCGAAGGCGAGGCTCCGCTTCCTCACTCCGGACGGTGAGCTGACCTCGGATCCCTGGACGGGATTCGTCCGGACGGATGTCGAGGGTCGATTCGAGATGGAGCACCTGGCGCCGGTCGCGGGCCTCCTGTCGGTCGCGCCCTACGACGATGCACCGGTCCTGATCGCCGTCGATGCGACGCCCCCGGGCGAGGAGTTGCTGGTGAAGCTCGACCCGGGAGTCGTGATCGTCTTGCAACCGACCGGGGCGAAGGGGCCCTTCAGTTTCCGGGTTCTCGACTCCCGGGGCCGCCCGCTGCACGACGACCACCGCGACTTCATGACGCGGTGGGTCCCCGCCCTGGCCCTTCGCGTGCCGGAAACGGACCTCATCGTCGAAGTCGTCTGCCCGGGCCATCGACCGTCGACGAGGAAGGTCAAGGCTCGACGCGGTCTCGAAGTGGAGCTTCCGCTGGAGCGGTTGGTGAAGTGAAGGTCGTCGCGGCGTGTCTCCTGATCGGACCTTCGCCCGGGAATGAAGGTAAGGAGAGGCAAAGGCCCGCGTCGAACGGCCGCTCGGTGCGAGAGGCGACGGTGGTCCGACTTCGTGCCGTCGTGGTCCGCATGGGAAGGTCCGACGCGGACCACGACGGGAGATGGTGATGTCGCGCTCGACCCTCGTCCTCGTTCTCTGCCTCGTCGGTCTGCTGGCCGGTCTGGGGACCTTCGTCTACCTCCGGTCGCAGGGCGAGGACACGCTCGCCATCGAGCACGAGGACGCGACGGGGACGGACGAGACACGTGGGGCGCGGCGTGCCGCGGCCGGTGAAGGGGCTGCGTTGCCCGACGCGGCGAAGCGTGAATCGAGGGACGCCGAGGTCGAACCGGAGGGACCCGCGCCGGACGCGGGGCCGACGACGGTCGAGGAGGAGACGACCGCCCGTCGGATCCGAGGGCGGGTCCGGGACGCGAACGGGACCGGACTCGCCGGAGTGGACCTCTTCTGCGAGCCGGCCGGGACCGGTCTCCTCGACGTGCTGCCCTCCTTCGTCTACGCGATCGGCGCCCGCCACTCGGATCCGAGGGTCCGGGGCCGCAGCGACGCCGAGGGGCGCTTCGTCATCCCGGCGCCCGAAGGAGCTCAGGTGGTCCAGGTCGGGGCCCATCACCCCGAGATCGGCTTCGGCCTGCGCGGCGGCGTGCGACTCGAGGGCGAGGAGACCGAGGTCGAGATCGTCGTCCAGACGGGGACCGTGATCTTCGGAGAGGTCCGCGACCGGGACGGGAAGCCGTTGCCGGAGGTGCCGATCCACGTCTCCGCCAGCGCCGACGGCAAGCGCTACTCCCACGTCTGCGCGGCTGCGACCGACGCCGAGGGACGCTATCGCACCCCTCCCCTGCCCTTCGTCGGATTCCACCCTTCGATCAACTCGCTCGAGGGCTACGAGTCGACCTGGAAGGACGTGAAGCCGCTCGAGGGGCAACGAGAGGTCCGCTGCGACTTCACGCTGACTCCGGCGCGACGTCTGAACGGGCGGATCGTCGACGAGAGCGGCGCGCTCGTCGACTTCGACGAGCAGGCGCGGCGCATCGCCGGCGAGGAGCACGCGCGATGGCGCCGGACGAACGGAGTGCAGGTCTACGCCGACTACTCCGATCCGGATGAGGATCCGAACTACCTCAATCTGGGCCACCGGAGCGGCAAGGTCGACCTCGCCCGATCGACCTACGAGATCGGTCTCGACGGGCCGAAGCTCCGCTGGATCTCCCTCTGGGTCGGGCGCGCGCGCGTCGCGAAGTACGAGATCACGACGGACCAGGACGAGCGGGATCTCGTCGTGGACCTCTCCGCCCTGCCGGCGCTCGAGCCGCGCCGGGGTCTCGAGGTCGTCCTGATCGACGACGCGAGCGGTGACGCCGTCAGCGACGCGACGATCGAGATCTCCACCGGGCTCGGCGATCCGCTCGCGCCTTGGGGGCACGCCCAGCGGTCGGAAGGTCCGCACGAGGGAGGCCGGGCGACGCTCTCGGACCTGCGGCTCGGTCCGGCGACGCTGGCGGTGTCGAGTCCCGGCCGGGCGGCGAGCTTCTCGCGCCTCGAGCTGCGGGAGGACGGAACCCCGACGTCCGTCACGGTGCGCCTGCGGCCCGCGACGGGTCGGATCCGCGGCCGCGTCGTCGATGCGGCCGGTGATCCGATCCTCGGGGCCGCCGTCCGGCTCCTGACCGAGGCCGGCGAGGTGACCTCCCATCCGGGGAGGGGCCTCGTCCGGACCGATGCCGAGGGGCGTTTCGAGATGAGGTCGGTCGCCCCGGTGCCGGGTCTCCTCTCGATCGAGTCGGAGCCGCACGCTCCGGCGCTCGTCCCGGTCGATGCCCGTCCTCCCGGCGAGGACCTCGTCATCCGACTCGCCGCCGGGGTCCTGGTGAAGTTCAAGCCGACCGGTGCTTCCGGGCCCTACGGCTTCCGCATCCTCGATGCGAAGGGACGCCCCCTGCACGACGATGCCTACGTCTTCACCGAGCGCTGGGGAAGCGCCTGGGAGTTCCGCGTTCCGGCCGGAGAGATCATCGTCGAGGCCCGTTGTCCGGGTTACCGTGTGTCGCGGCGGACCCTCGACGCGCGGGCCGGACTCGAGGTCGAGTTCCCCTTCGAGGCTCTTCCGAAGTGATGATCGTCGGAGCGACCTCGCCTTGACCTCTTCCCCGGCTCCCTTTCGCATCCGCGTCCTCGATCCCGTCCGGGACGACCTCGATCCGGCGCTGGAGCTCGTCCAGGCCCTGCTCGACGAGCTCGGCGACGAGGCGCGCGAGAGCGGACGCCTCGATCGCGCCGGTCTCGCCGCGCGGGCGCGGAGCCGGTCGGACGGACACTCGGTGTTCCTGGCCGAGGACGCGGCGGGTCGGGCGCTCGGCACCTTGACCCTCGTCGAGACCTTCGCCTTCTACGCGGGCGGCGCGGCGGGGATCATCAACGAGCTCTACGTCCGGCCGGAGCACCGCTCGGACGGGGTCGGTGCGGCCCTCATCGCGGCCGCGGCCGAGCGGGGTCGCGAGAGAGGCTGGCGTCGCATCGACGTCGCGATCCCGGAGGACCCGCGCTGGACGCGCACGCGCGTCTTCTACGAGCGCGAGGGGTTCGTCTTCGCGGGGCCCAAGCTGAAGCTGCTTCTCGCGGGAAACGAGGACGGCAACGCATGAGCGAGGAGCAGCCCCGCAATCCCCTGCACGGGGTGACGCTCGAGCAGCTCCTCACCGAGCTCGTCGACGAATTCGGCTGGGACGACCTCGGGAGCTGGATCCCGATCCGCTGCTTCACGCACGAGCCCTCGATCCGCTCGAGCCTGAAGTTCCTGCGACGGACGCCCTGGGCGCGGAAGAAGGTCGAGGATCTCTGGGTGGACTGGAAGATCGACCGCTGGTGATCTCCGTTCGGGGTCAGCGGACCTCGACGCCCTCCTCCTCGCGTAGCCTCGCGAGCCGCGAGCGCGCCGCCCCGGCGAGCTCCCCGTGGTCGCGCGCCTCGGCCCAGGCGATCTCGTTGGCGAGCAGCGTCGCCAGCGCCTCCCAGTCGGCGTCGCGTTCCAGTCGCTCGGCCGCGCGCGTGAGCAGCTCGAGTCCCGCGGGGTCGCGGCCGGCGAGGAGCTCGGTCGTCGCCCAGTCGGCGAGGGCGCGACCGGCTCCGTCCCAGCCGTCGTCGCCCGCCAGGGCCGCCTCGAAGTGGCCGATCGCTCGCGACAGATGATCGAGCCGGGCCTCGATCGTGCCGAGGAGGGCCTCGGCGGAACGGGCGTGATCGCCTCCGGCGGACCGGAGCGGCGCGATCTCGAGCGCCGCCTCGGCCGGACGTCCCAGCTCGAGGAGCGCGCGGCCGGCGCCGAGACGCCAGTCGTCCGCGAAGTGGTGATCCGGAGCGATCGCCCGGGCCCGCCGCCAGCCGAGGAAGGCGCTCCAGGCGTCACCTCGCTCGAGGGAGAGACGCGCCGAGCGCGCCCAGGCCTCGGCCCGGCCGGGAAGGGACGCCCGCGCCGGCCAGTCTCCGCCGTCGAGCGCGAGAAGCCGCGCCCAGGCCGCGGGTCCGTTCACCCGGTCGGCCAGTTCGAGCGCCCGCGCGAAGGCCGCGCCGTCGGCCCCGGGAGTCTGACGTTCGAGGGCGTCGAGTCGGCAGTGCAGGGCCGCGTGATCCCAGCCCGCGTCCTCCGCGATCTCCGCCGCGGAATCGTAGGCGCCCTGGATCCGGGCCGCCTCGATCGCGGCGAGCGTCGCGGCGCGTCCGTCCTCCTCGCCTTCCGCGGGTGACGGATAGAAGGCGAGGAGCCGACGCCGCGCTCCCTCCTCGAGTCCCCCCTCGCCTCGCAGCGCGGCCAGGGCGAGATCGGGATTCCGCTCCACGAGGCGCGCGACGACGGCCGCCGGGGGGATCTCGCGGAGCCGGCCGACGAAGTCCGCCAGCCGCTCCGGAGAGCCGGTGGCGATCTGGCTGCCCTCGACCCGCACCTGCGGCGTCGGTCCGAGATCCCCGCTCTCGGGGCTGCGGCAACCGGCGGCGACGCCGAGGACGACGACGAGGATTCCGGCGCGCGCTCGCCTCATCGACGGGGCTCCGCCTTGCCGCCGAGGAACTTCAGGTGCCGTCGGAGGGCCTCGTCGGGAAGACCGGACTTCACCTCCTGCTCCGGATCGCGCACGCCGAGACTCCCGCCGAGGCTCGGCGCCGAGGGATGGACGAGATCGTCG
Organism: Planctomycetota bacterium; assembly: GCA_041402125.1. GTDB lineage: Bacteria > Planctomycetota > DRQF01 > JAWKSY01. Next base: position 72,057 of record JAWKSY010000003.1, on the reverse strand, counting down.
GCGAGCTGCCGCGAGATGGCCTCGCCCTCCTGCGCGGTGAAGAGCACGTGGGGTCGGACGAGGACGACGAGTTCGCGGCGATAGGTGATCTCCTCGTCATGGCGGAAGACGAGTCCGAGGAGCGGGATGTCCATCAGGATCGGCACGCCCGAGACGTCCTCCCGGACGCCCTCCTCGACGAGGCCGCCGAGGGCGAGGGCGAGTCCGTCCTTCGCCACCACGGTGCCCGACACCGAGCGCGAACCGACGACGTCGACGGGCTGGTCGATCACGTTGCCGTTGCCGGTGACGACGGGGATCGTGGCCGCGCCGCGCCGGATCTCGGAGGTCTCCTGCAGGATGCGAAGGGTGACCGTGCGGTCGGCGTTCACGTTCGGGGTGATGAGGAGCGTCGTGCCCACCGGGCGCGTCTCGACGGTGCTGCTCGGGGTCGTCGTGACCACGTTCTGGTTGACGGTCGTCTGCGTCGCGATGTTGCGGACGACCGGCCGCTCCTCGCCGACGAAGAGCCGGGCGACCTCCGAACTCGAGACCAGCAGGGTCGGCGAGGCCAGGGTGGTCATCTTCTTCCGGCTGCGAACGGCCTGCAGGCGCGCGAGGAACTGATCGTTGACGAATCGGTAGATCAGGCCGCCCGCTCCGCCGGAACCGGTGAGGAAGTCGAGGCCGTTCACGCCGGCGCTGCTGTTGCCGTCGTCGAAGCTGAAGTCGAAGGCCGTCTGCTCGTCGTCACCGAGCTCGACGCTCAGCACCTTGACCTCGAGCAGCACCTGGGGCACCGGGGTGTCGAGGCGGTGGACGAGCTTCTCGATCTCCTCGAGGGCGACGGCGTCCGAACTGCGCACCGCGATGGTGTTGCTGCGGCGAAGCAGCGTCACGTAGATCGAGGTCCGCGCTCCCTGGAGCCGGTCGAGGACGATCGGATCGATCAGGGGCCGGCCGCTCTCCTGGTCGGCGAGCTGCTGGAGAGCCGCGATCTGATCCGGGGTGAGGTTCGGGGCCCGCTGTTCGTCAAGTCGACGATCGCGTCCGGCGTACTCGTCGCGGCCGTTCGCGTCGCGTCGGAGACGGTTCCGCCCCTCGTCTCGGCCGAGGTTCGAGAGGCCGCCCTGGAGGTTGCCGCCGCCCTGGACGTAGGTGGACCCGCCATCGAGGATCCCCAGGCTCTGCCCCCGTCGATCGAGCAGATCGAAGCGCTGGAAGCGCTGGTTCATCTCGAAGTACTCGTCGTCGAGCGCGTCGCGGTCGAGGCTCAGCTCGACCCGGTCGCCGAAGAGGTTGCGGATGGCGAGCGCGACGTCGAGCGCGTTCGGGAAGAGCATGGTGAAGACCGCGGTCTTCTCGTCGCGGAAGAGGACGATGTCCCGCTGGAGCTCGCGGGCCGTCATCACGCGCACGACGCCGCTGTCGTCGTCGACCCGGTACCACATGCCGTAGCTCTTGGCGAGCGACTCGATCGTCTGCCGGACGGTGAGGTTCTGCACGAAGATGTCGACCGACTTCTCCGCCGCCTCCTCGGAGGCGACGAGGTTGATCCCGGCTTCGTCGGCGATCAGCCGGAGCGCGTCGCGAAGGGGCGCCTCCCGGAGCTCGAGGAACTCGATCACCGCGTCGAGACCTTCCGGCTCCGGTCGCGGCGACTGGGCCGCGACGGAGGCGGACGAGAGGAGGGTCAGGAAGAGCCCGAGGAGCGCGACCGCGGGGAGAGGGGTGGGACGTCTCATCGGATGATCAACACCTCGCCGACCGTGCCGAGCTCGACGACGACGCCGTCCCGTCCGACGTGGAGGATCTTCATGACGAGCGGGACGCTCTCGAGCCGCGAGACGCGAGGCGCCGGCGGGTTCTCGACGACGACGCGCGGATCTCCGGGGGCCGCGCCGGCCGCGGGCGTCGGCTTCGTGGGGGCCGCCACCGGCCCGGCGGGTCGGCGGGCCGTGACCGTGAAGGCGAGCCGGTCGCCGTCGCGGACGGTGTAGCGCCCCACCCCTTCGATCTCGACCAGGGCGGCGTAGGTCTTGCGTCCCTTCATCCGGACGAGGCCCCGCAGCGACATCGCGGGAAGGGCCGGCCGCTCCTCCAGGCGATGGAACTCCTCGGGCGACTCCGGGCGCTTCGCGCCGAGGAGCTTCTCGAGGACGTCATCGAGCTTGAAGGGCGACTCCGTCTTCCCGTTCCGGTCCGGCGGCGGCGCCGGCGCATCCTGCGCGACGGCGGACCCGGCCAGCAGGCCGAGGGCGACGAGGATCGAGGTCTTGTTCATCATCCGGCTCCGGCAATGGCAAAGAGGCTGGTGAAGAAGGCGATGTAGACGAAGCCCACGACGGCGCCGACGGCCACCGTCATCACGGGCTCGATGAGGGCGTTCGCACGGGCGATCCACTCGGCGACCCGCGTCTCCTCGTGCTGCGCGGCCTCGTCGAGGACGTGGTCCAGGTTTCCCGTCTCCTCTCCCACCTCGACGAGCGAGGCGAGGAGCGGCGTGAAGGAGCGCGACTCTCCCATCGCCCGCGCGAGCGGCTCCCCCGCCGCGACCTCGCCGGTCATCCGGTCGATGTCGTCGCGCGCGAGCGGCCGGGGCATGAGGTCCCGGCAGAGTCGCAGCGAGGCGAGGATGTCGATGCCGCTGTCGAGGAGCACCGACAGCGCGCGCGAGAAGACGGCGGTTCCGGCCGAGCGACGCAGGCCGCCGAGGGCGGGGACGCGATACAGGACCGCGTCGAAGAGGCGTCGGGTCGGCGGCCAGCGGTCGAGGATCGCGACCGCGAGGAGCCCGGCTCCGACGCCGATCGCGAGGGGGGCGAGGTGCGCGTCGAGCCAGTGCGTGACGTCGAGGAGGACCTGCGTCATGGGCGGCAGACGGCGGTCGAAGCCGAGCAGGAAGGTCTCGAGCTCCGGGATGACCTCGAAGGCGAGGTACCCGGTGACGAAGACCGTCGCCGACACGACGATGGCCGGATAGAAGAGCGCCTGCAGGATCGACGCCCGCAGCCGACGACGCTTCTCCAGGTGCTCCGCTCCCCGCTCGAGGGCCCGCTCGAGCGTGCCCGAGGTCTCGCCCGCGCGCGCGAGCGCGACCACGAGCGGCGGGAAGCAGGCGTGACGGGCGAGCGATCCCGCGAAACCCGCGCCCTCCTCGACCTCGGCGGCCACGCCCTCGAGGATGCGTCGCAGGGCGCGGCTCCGGCTCACGCGGGCGGCGCCGCGGACGGCGGCGAGGAGCGTGAGGCCGCTCCGTCGCATGAGGGCGATCTGCCGCAGCGCGAGCTCGACCGACCGACTGCGGGGACCGAAGGGCATCGCTCCCCGAGCCGCGGGCGCGACGACCGTCGCCGCGCCGGGCGCGACCGAGAGGACGAGGAGTTCGCGCGCCTTCAGCCGCTCGACCGCCAGCGACGAGGAGGCCGCCTCGATCCGGCCCTTCACGTCCTGTCCGAAGGCGTTGCGCGCGCGGTACGCGAACTCCGGCATCAGTCGACCTCCAGCTCGCGGAGCACCTCGGAGGCGGCCGTGAGTCCGGCGAGGACCTTCTCGCGCGCGTCGTCCCGGAGACCGCGCGAGGTCACGGGGGCCTCGGCGCTCTCTCCGGAGGTCGGCCGGTGGGACTCGAAGAGTCCGATCCGACCCACGAACCCGGTCTGGCGGCAGAATCCGCAGCCGGCGGCGGTGAAGACCGCCGCTCCCGCGAGGCCCGCGTCGCCGAGACGCGCGGCGTCCTCCGCGGTGAGCTCGGACGGACGTCGGCAGCGCTGGCAGAGGCGCCGGACGAGGCGCTGGGCGATCGCCAGCTTCAGCGTGGCGTCGACGAGGTAGGGTGCGACTCCCATGTCGACGAGCCGGGCCCGCGAACCGGCGGCCGAGCGCGTGTGCAGCGTCGAGAGCACGAGATGTCCGGTGAGCGAGGCGCGGATGGCGACCTCGGCCGTCGCGAGGTCGCGGATCTCGCCGATCATCAGGACGTCCGGATCGTGGCGCAGGACGGAGCGGAGCGCGCGGCCGAAGCCCTCCCCGTCCTCGCTCGCGGCCTCGATCTGCGTGGCGCCGGCGACGTCGTACTCCACCGGATCCTCGATCGTGATCACGTTGAGCGTCTCGGTGTCGAGCGTGCGGAGTCCGGCGTAGAGACTCGTCGACTTCCCGCTGCCGGTCGGCCCCGTGAGGAGGACGAGGCCTCCGCGCGCGTCCAGGGCCTCGCGAAACCGCCCGAGCTCCTTCGGCCCCATGCCGAGGCGCTCGAGCGTGAGCTGTTCGGCCTGGCGCCCGAGGAGACGCAGGGTGATGCGTTCGCCGAAGCGGCAGGGAACGAGCGCCACGCGCACGTCCACGCCCGCGCCGGTTCCCTCGCCGTAGCTGAACCGTCCGTCCTGAGGAGCGCGATGCTCCGAGATGTCCATTCCGGAGAGGATCTTCAGGCGGTTGACGATCCCCGCGAGCTGATCCCGGGAGACCTCGCGGACGCGGGCGAGCCGGCCGTCGATGCGGTAGCGGATGCGGACGGACTCGGCGCCCGGCTCGAGGTGGACGTCGGAGGCCCCTTCGGTGACCGCGCCGTGGAGGATCTCGTCGACCGCGCGGACGGCGTCGTCACCGCGATCGAGTCCCGGTCGATGATGGAGCCGCCGCAGGGCCTTGTCGATGAGGACACGCTCCGCGCGGAAGGCGAGGACCGGTCGGTCGGTCAGTCGCTCGATGGCCTCGAGTCCCCCGAGATCGTCCGGATCGGCGCAGGCGACGTAGACGCGTTCCTCGTCCCGGCCGAAGACGAGAAGCCCGCGACGCTGCGCGAGCGACTCGGGGATCGACAGGGCCAGGGCGGAGTCGATGCGGACCTCGCGAAGATCGACGGAGGGGGTCCCGGTGATTCCGGAGTCGCCGTCGGCGGCCCGCGCGCTCAGATCCAGATCCACAGCTTCACCTCGAGTTCGGGACGACCGAGATCGGACGTCAGGGAGAGGGCGACGGGGAGTGCGAAGACGGAGAGGCCATCGACCGCGTCGAGCGCCTCGAGAAGGGACTCCCAGGTCCCGCGCGCCTCGCAGGTCCAGACCTCGGGCGCCGCCCCGCCCTCCTTCTGCAGGCCGCGCGCGAGTTCCCGCTGGGCGGGAGAGCCCACGGGGCCGCCGCGCTCCGCGATCTCGGAGCGGATGACCCGGAGACCGTGGCTCGAGAGCGCGCCGGACAGCGCGACGCTCGCCTCCGCGCGACGCGCGGGATCCGTCCAGTCGGCGAGCTGCTCGCGACGTCGCGCCGCCAGGCTCGACTCGCGACGCCCGAGACCGTCCGCCTCGAGGCGGGCCCGCGCCAGCGAGGCCTCGCGGACGGCGATCGTCCCCGGGTCGGGTGCGCGACGAAGCGCGAGCTCTGCCTTCTCGGCCCGGGCGTCGAGCTCGGGGGCGAGCCACCAGAAATGGAGCGCCGCCGCGACGAGCGCGGGAAGCAGCGCGAGAAGGTAGCGATCGCGTCGGCCGAGGGCGTTCATCGGGTCTCTCCGTCGTCGACCGCGCCCTTCGAGGTCGGGACCGCGCGGAAGGAGTAGAGCTGGATCTCGCGGCCGTCGCCGCGCGGCCGGGCCTCGCAGCGCGGCGGCCGGATCTCCCAGCCGAGCCTCGCGTCGCCCGAGAGCGCCGAGACGTAGGCGTCGATCGCCGCCGTCGTCGCCCCGAGGCCCTCGATCTCGACCGCGCCGTCGGGTCGGCTCTCGAGCGAGGTCACGGCGACGCCGGCGACGCGGAGACGGGCCATCCCTCGCAGCAGACGGCGCATGCCCGCGCGCTGCGTCTCGAACCCGGCCGCGATCGTCTCGAGCGACTTCTCCGCGTCCCGGATCGTCTGCTCGCGGTCGTTCGTCTCGCGCCGGAGGACGGCGAGGGCACGCTCGGCCGAGGCGATGCGGCGGAGGTCGGCGGACACGGTCACCGCGCGCGCCTCGAGGTCCTCGACCTCGCGCCGGCGTCGGACGTGGAGGAAGCCGACGGCGCCGATCGCGATCGCCGTCGCGACGATCCCGATCGCGAGCGGTCCCGGGCTCCTGCGCGCCGCGCGCGGGGGGCCGACGAGCGGCAGGCGCTCGCCCGCGGCCGAGAGGTCGCGCGCCCAGCGGCGCGCGGTGCCGACGGGATCGAGCTCCATCGGCAGTCCGCCCTCGTCGCGGAACGCGGCCGCGAGGTCCTCGACCTCGCCGGAGGGAACGATGCCCTGCCAGCGGATCGGTCGCGCGTCGGTCTCGGAGACGAAGCGCTCGACGCTGCCCCGCCAGGAGCGTTGACCGGGGCGCGCGGGAATGACCACGACGGCTCCGCGGTCGGGATCGCGAGCGATCGTGACCCGTTCGTGGACCTCGACGAAGGGGATCCGCTCCTCGCTCGCGAGGGACAGTGATGCGGGATGCCCGATCGTCACCGCGCCACAGCCCCGCTCGCCCAGGGCCGACCGGATCCCGGCCGCGGTCTCGTCGTGGACCTCGACCGCGACCCACCGGACCTTCCCCGCCGAGCCCGGGATCTCCTCGCCGACGGCGACCTCGCTCGTCGCCGACGAGAGCCCGGACAGTCCCTCGAGCTCGAAGGCGACGGCGCGACGGAGATCCTCGATCCCGAGGCCCCGGACGGCCGCGGCCGGGAGTTCCACGGTCTGGATCCAGGCGGAGTCGAGCAGCACCGTCGCGCGCCGCGGCATCGGTCCCAGGGCCGCGAGGTTCGCGACGTCGTCGGCGGCGACGCCGCTGGCGGCGATCTCGTGCGGCGTCACCTCGCCCTCGGCCCGACTCGAGGCGAAGTCGAAACGTCGCGAGTGTCGGCGGCCGACGACGATGAGGGAGAATCCGGCGGATCGCGCCATCAGTCGCTCCCCCCGCCGATTCGGAGATCGAGGTTCTGCGCGCCCCGCCGGAGGCGAAGGCGGACGGGCACGCTCCGCGCGAAGGCGGTCGTCCTCGGATCCTGTCCGACCGGATGCGCGTAGGCGCGGAACACGCGCCGGCCGCGGGTCAGGGCGTTCGTGCCGGAGAAGGAGTAGTCGAACCGGATCGGACCCGCTTCGGCGTCGGCGGGTTCGTGCGCGGTCGGATCGACCTGTTCGTGATCGGGCGTCTCGGCCCGGGCGAGGATCTCGCCGCTCGTCGGGTCGGGCCCGTAGGCGAGAACGGTGACGGTCCAGGGGGTCTCGAGGTCGAGCCCGGAGACGAGCACGGATCCCGAGATCTCCGCTCCGGACTCGTCGACCCCCGTCGCGGCATCGATGACGACGAAGTCGAGATCGGTCGCGTAGCCCGCGCCGTCGGGGAGACCGTCGGCGCCTCGCGAGACGATCCGCCAGAGTCCGGGAGCGGTCTCGACGACGAGCGGGTTGCCCCAGCCGTCGCGCAGCGTGTCGTCGCCGGGCTCGCGCCGGACGTAGGGGCCGCGCCAGCCGACGGCGAGGGAGATCTCGGGGTCGATCGTGTCGAAGGCGAGATGGGAGGAGGCCAGGCCGGCCGGCCGCTCCCAGAGCTCACGGAGAGGCGCGTCCCCACCCGGCGCGACGGCGGGGAGCCGACCGACGTCCTCGAGGAAGTTGCTCACCGCGTCCTCGGTGCCGTCCTCGCCGACGATGACGCGCGCCGTCGCGGCGACGATCGCCTCGCTCCGCTCGAAGCGCCGCTGATCCTGGATGCCGTCGAGGCCGCGGACCGCGACCACCGAGACCGCGGCGAGGATCGCGAGGACGACGAGGAGTTCGATCAGGGTCAGGCCGCCCTCGCGGACCGAGGGCGTGGCATCGCATCTCACGAGTCGCCTCCCTGGAGATAGAGGACGATGTCGTCGCCGACCTCGCCCCCGGGACCCGGGTCGGGTCGGAGCAGGTTCGAGGGGCAGTCGATGCGGCCGTTCGGGCCCGCGGACACCAGCCGTGCGTTGGCCTCGACCTCGGGGCTTCCCGGCGCCCCGGCGTCCGGACGCTGCAACACGATGGCCGCCCCCCAGGCGTCGACGATCGCGGGGTCGCCCTCGTTGCCGTAGCCGGGCGGAAGCGATTCCTGACCCTCGCTCCGGTACGTGCCGGTCGCGTTCCGCAGGTAGGGGCCCCGCCAGCCGCGGCGCGAGAACCGGTCCCAGTCGGTCACCGCCCCGCCGGTCACGAGCGTGTCCGGTCGCAGGAAGAGATCCGTGATCGACTTCGGCAGGGCGCCGAGATCGTCGCGAAAGCCGGGCGCCTCGGGCGTGCCCACGATCGCGTCGCGCAGGGCGGCCATCGAGGCGAGGGTCGTCTTGCGCCCTCCTCCGTCGAGGGCATCCCGGCCGGAGAAGAGCGCGATGCCGGCGACGATCGCGAGGATCGCGACCACGACCACGAGTTCGACGAGGGTCATGCCGCGGCCACGGCGCCGACCCGGCACCTCCATCGCGGAGGTCCGGGCCGGCGTCGTCTCGAGGTTTCGATCGTCCGACCTGCGGCCGATCATGGCCTCAGTTGATCTCGTAGAACTCGTTGATCTCCTCGGAGATCGTGTCGGCGTCGGAGCCGAGCGCGGCCAGGAAGCGCGCGCGACCGCCGCCGGTGTCGAGGGCGTAGCAGAGCAGGAAGCGGTTGTAGTAGCTCGTCTGCGCCGTGTTGGCGTAGAAGGGCGCGACGTGCAGCGTGTCGGGGATCATGGCGTTGCGCGGCCCGAGGCCGAAGACGACGACCTTCTCGTTGGCCGGGACGACGCCGTCCGTCTGCGGGTAGAGGTGACGGAGGATCGCCTGACCGTCGGAGTCGGCGGCGTTGATCGTCGCGATGGTGTCGTTCACGGCGAGCGTACGCGGCGTGGTGCCGGCGGCGCTGTCGCCGGGGAAGCCGGCCGCCGGGTCGTGGTCGTTGACGGTCGTCAGTCCGACGCGCTGCAGCGAGCGCAGCTCGGAGTCGTTCGCGATGGTCGTCGTCGTCAGCTTCGTCGGCGAACCCGTCGTCGAGCCGGTGAGCTGCGGATCGAGCTGGGCGTAGAAGGTGTTGGTTCCGTCCTCGAGCAGCGAGTCGTTACCGTCGGGGAAGAGGTCGCGCTGCACCTTGTAGGAGGCGACGAAGCGGTCGACGCCCGACATGTTCGCGGCCGACTGGGCCTTGTTCGCCTTCAGCTTGAAGACGTCGAGCTTGGGGATGATCAGGCCGGAGAGAATGGTCAGGATCGCCATCACGACGATCAGCTCGATCAGCGTGAAACCCTGTTGGGAGCGGAGGTTCTTCTTCATGGGAGGGAGTTCTCGTCCTTGCGGGGGGCATGGGAGACGCGACGTGTGAAGGTGAATGAGAGACACTCTCATCCACGGGGGCGCTCGAACGCGGAAACGGGTCCGAGGATCAGGACTTTTTCGGTCCCGCTTCTCGAGGAGCGTCGCAAGAGACGGCCATGATGAGACTTGGGAGAGATTTTGATCGCCGGGATTTCACCCAACTCGCTCCGTCGCCCCTCCCCTCGCCGCCCGGCCGGGAGGATTTTCCGGAGAAACCGGCCCCGGATCTGGCAGTCGATCGGCCCCGTTCGCGCCAGGGAGGATGAGCCCCACGGAGGGGACGGAGAATCATCCCATGAAGCGCTTCGCCATCCTGACCTACGGCGTCCTCGTCTACGTCGGCTTCCTCGCGACCTTCCTGCGCGCGGTCGCCTTCATCAGCGGCATCGGTCCCGGAACCACCCTCGATGCGGCGCCGCCGGCCCGCGGGCCGCTCGACTGGGCGATCAACCTCGGCCTCCTCTCCCTCTTCGCGGTCCAGCACATGGTGATGGCGCGTCGCGGCTTCAAGCGTCGCTGGACGCGCATCATCCCGCCGGCCGCCGAGCGCAGCACCTTCGTGCTCGCGACCTGCATCGCGCTCAACCTCCTCATCTCGGGCTGGCACGGCCATTCCGCGGTGATCTGGGACGCGAGTGCGCCGACGCTCCGGAACGTCCTCACCGGGCTTTCGCTCGCCGGCTTCGGGATCGTGCTGGTCACGTCCTTCCTCATCGATCATTTCGAGCTCTTCGGTCTGGCCCAGGCCTGGCGTGAGTTCCGCGACCGCGCGCCGGCGCCGAAGGGCTTCGTGACGCCCTCGCTCTACCGCTTCTCGCGCCACCCGATGTACCTCGGATTCTTCGTAGCCTTCTGGGCCGCGCCGACGATGACGCTCGCCCATCTCGTCTTCGCCGCCGTCACGACGGCCTGGGTGATCTTCGAAGTGATCGTCTTCGAGGAGCCCGACCTCGTCCACGAGTTCGGCGCCGAGTACCGCGATTACCAGGCGCGCGTCGGGATGTTCCTCCCGCGCGGCGACCGCGCGCGGGATCTCCCGGAGAACGGCGGCGCGACGGCCTGATCCCGGCCGGAGGAGTCAGCCGTCGACGGGCGGGCCGAGGGCGTCGAGGACGCCGCGCCACTCGGTCACGCCCGCCTCGTCCTCCACTCCCTCGTGGAACTCGAGGATCGAGCGCACGAAGTCGTGCAGTCGATCCGGGCGTTCCGCGAAGGCCCGGCGGGCGGCGGCCAGCGAGGCGCGGAACTCCTCCGCCGCCTCGTCCGTCCTCCCCAGCATCGCGAGCGCTCGCGCCCGCGATCGGAGGACGTCGGGTCGGACCTCCGCCCGGGCCTCGCGGGCGGCCTCGATCAGGCGATCCACGATCACGAGCGCCTCGCCGGGCTTCTTGCCCTCGAGCATCAGCGAGGCGACCTGCGACCAGGCCGCCGCCGCGTGCGGGTGGGCGAGGCCGACCTTCGCCTCCAGGCCCTCGGCCGCCTCGCGGAGGACACGCGCCGCGTCGTCGGGTCGACCGGCGCGGGCGAGGTTCGCGCCGAGGTTGTTCAGGAGCGTCAGCGCGCGGAGGTCGAGGCCGACCGGCTCGACGCGCGATCGCGAGCGCGGCCTCGAGGATCTCCACCGCGCGCTCCGGCTCTCCGTTCTCGCCGTGCGGGAGGCGAGGTTGTTCATGCCGACGACGATGCCGGATGGCCGGCCGGCAGGACGCGACGCTTCACCTCGAGGAGCTGCGTCGAGATCCGGATCGCGTCCGGCAGCCGGCCCAGCTCTCCGTAGGCGAGCGCGAGGTTGTTCAGCGTCGCGAGCGTCCGGGGATCCGACTCGCCGAGCGTCGCGATCTGGCGCACCAGGACGCCCTCGAGGATCTCGCTCGCCTCGGCCTTGCGTCCCAGGCTGCCGAGCGTCGCCGCGAGGTTGTTGCGACTCGCGACGGTGTCCTCGGCGTCCGCGCCGAGCGTGCGCGTCCGGCGCGCGACGAGGCTCCTCGTGGAGCGGGAGCGCCTCCTCCGAGCGCCCGAGGTTTTCGAGGACGACCGCCACGTTCGAGAGGGCCTCGAGGGTCGACGCATCGTCGGGCCCCACTCGCTCACGGCGACGCCCCAGCACCTCGCGGAACAGGTCGAGGGCTTCCTCCAGGTCTCCCCCTTCCGCTCGCAAGCGCCCGAGGGCGGACGCGGCCAGACGCGGGGGATCGTCCTTCCCGAGGCCTCTCCGTGGAGACCGCCGCCGCGCGTTCGATCTGCGCGCGGGATTCCTCGGGTCTGGCGATCGCGAGGTAGGCGAGCCCGATCATCGTGCGCAGGCGTACCTCGACCTCCGGGTCGCGAGCCTCGTCCTCGTCGAGGCGCTTCGCGGCCGTCTCCAGCATCTGTCGCAGGAGCGCCGTGTCGGCGCCGCGGGCGACGCGCGGATCGAGTCCGACGAGCATCCCCTCGGCGAAGTCGGCGACCGATTCGTACTTCTCGAGCTGGCGCGCGGTCTCCCGCTGGTCGCGTCGCGCCCGCTCGGCGGCGCGCAGGCTCACCACGACCGTCGAGACGAGAGCGACGAGGACGATCGTCGCCGCCCCGAAGGCCACGCGATGCCGCGCGACGAGCTTGCGAAGGTGGTAGAGGCGGCTGGGCGGACCGGCCGCGACGGCCTCGCCGCGCAGGTGACGCGCGAGGTCCTCGGCGAGGGCGGCCGCCGAGGCGTAGCGGCGGCTCCGCTCCTTCTCCATCGCGCGCCCGATGATCCAGTCGAGCTCGCCCTCGATCTCGCGGGCGCGGCGTCTCGTGCCGGCGTCGTCGGGACCGGTCTCCAGCAGTCGGCGCGACGGACGGGTCGGCGTCTCGTCGCGGATCAGGCGCTCGAGGGCGATCGGCGAGGCGCCCCGGAGGAGCTCCGACGGGAAGGGCGCGAGCCCGGTGAGGACCTCGTAGGCCAGGGCACCGAGCGAGTAGACGTCGGTGCGCGTGTCCACGTCGCGCTCGCCGAAGCTCACCTGTTCGGGCGACATGTACTGCGGCGTCCCGACGGTCTGGTTCGGCATCGTGAGGGCGCTCGTCGAGCAGATTCCCCTCGATCGCCTTGGCGAGACCGAAGTCGATCACCTTCGGCACCGGGCGGCCGTCGACCTCCGTCACGAGGACGTTCGAGGGCTTGATGTCGCGGTGGATGACGCCCTTCTCGTGCGCGTGCTGGACGGCGAGCGCCACCGTCCGCAGGAGTTCGCAGCGGGCCGGGACGTCGAGATCGCGGCTCTGCACGAAGTGGGAGATCGTCGGACCGTCGACGTACTCGAGGACGAAGTAGGGCTGCCCCGCCGCCGTCCGTCCGGCGTCGAGCACGCCCGCGATGTTCGGGTGCCGCATGCGCTGCAGCGCCCGTCGTTCCGCTTCGAACCGTGCGAGGATCTCGTCCGACTCGAGCCCGGGGCGGATGACCTTCAGCGCCACGCGACGTTCGACGGGGACCCTCTGCTCGGCGAGGTAGACCACGCCGAACCCACCGCTGCCGATGCGTCCCACGATCCGGTAGGGACCGATCGTTTCCGGCGGCGCCGGGGCCTCGAGCCTGGGCGCGAACTCCGTCGCGCCGAGGAAGCCGCCCGCGGCGTCGTGCGCCCGGAGGAGTGCCGTCACCTCCTCGGCAAGCGCCGGCGAGTCGGCGCACTCGCGCGCGATGAACTCCGTGCGCTCGGATTCCGGCCGCTGGATGGCCTCGAAGAGCAGCTCCTTCGCCCGCTCGTCCGCCATCGTCACTCCGCCTCCGGTTCGAGCAGCGAGAAGAGGCGGGCCCGCGCCCAGGCCCAGTCGCGCGCGGCCGAGCGCTCCGAGATGCCGAGACTCCGCGCCGTCGCCGCCATGTCGAGCCCGGCGAAGAACCGGAGCTGCACGACCTCGGCCGCCTGCGGGTCCTCGTCGGCCAGGGTCTCGAGCGCCTCGTGGAGCTCGAGCACCCGGATCGGATCGTAGTCCGCTCCGAGGTCGAGGCCCTCCAGCGGCGTCCGTCCCCGTCTTCCGCCGCGCTTCTCGCTCTTCTTCTTGCGGGCGTGGTCGATGAGGATCCGGCGCATCGCCTCGGCCGAGGCCCGGAAGAAGTGTCCGCGGTTGCGCCAGTCCTGATCCTGCCCCGCCATCAGCCGCGCGTAGGCTTCGTGCACGAGCGCCGTCGCCTGCAGCGAGTGCCCCGGCGCCTCCTGGCTCATCCGCGCGGCCGCGATCTCCCGCAGCTGCTCGTAGACGACCTCGAGCAGCCCTTCCTGATCGCCTCGCAGAAGCCGCGTGATGTCTTCCATGCCCCGTCAGGCTATTGCATCCGCGCGCAAGGTCCAGCCCTTCGGGATTCCCGCGCCTCGACGACGGCTCCGGAACTCAGCGCTCCCAATGATGGAGGAGACCGAGGATGGCATCCCGCACGGTCGACGGGAAACGCGTTCCGACCCGGGGATCCATGATGTTCAGGCGGAAGCCGGCCCTTTCGTCGTCGAGGTTCACGAGGAGGGCGCGCAGTCGCGGCGCCAGGGCTCTGGCGTCCTGCCGCCGGAGCGCCTCGACGGCCATCCAGCGCGAGTTGCCGTCGCTCTTCGCCTTCAGGTAGGCGAGGAGGCGTTCACGCGCCGCCTCGGTGTCGATCCGACCGAGTGCGCGCACCGCGGACACCCGGGTCTGCGCCGTGGGACAGGTGAGGAAGGGCTCGAGGAGCGCCACGTCCTCGTCCCCTCCGAGACGGTGGAAGAGCTCGAGCGCCACGTGTTGCATGAAGAAGTCTCCGCTGGCCTCCGCGCTCCCGATGACGAGCTCGGCCGGCGGCTTGCGGAGCCAGGTCTCCATGAACTCATCCGCCCAGGCGCGGTCGACGGGCTCGTCGTGAAGGTGGCGGAAGATCGCCACCTGGCTCCGCTCGTAGACATCCGGGGGAACGAGGGCCTGGTCCATGCTGATGCGGTAGGTCGCGGAGACGCCCTGCGGGCTGATGCCGGCCACGGCCGACGCCGGAGTGGCGAGGCCCCAGCCCGGAGGCCGCGTCTCCCGATCGAGGAAGAGGTAGACCTCCTCTCCGACCGCGAAGTTCAGATCGGGATAGCTCCCGGTGGAGTAGCTCTGGAGCCGGATCCGGGTGTAGCGGTCCACCGAGAAGACGGGCGGGACATCCATCCCGGCGAGATGCTTCGATCGTCGGAACCAGACCCGGACGCCGTCCTCGTTGCGGATGACGCGTGCCTTGACGAAGGCCGCCGATCCGCGGACGACCTCGTCGTGCCAGGGCTCGTTCCAGGTGGCGAAGACCGGCCTCTCGTCGGCGGGTCGGTCGGTCGCGGGAAGAGAGAGAGCCGCGAGGAGGAGGATCAGGAGGGGCTTCATCGCGTGCTCCTCCCGGCGTCCGGCCGGGGCGGAAAGGGGTTGGGGAAGGCGAAGGAGCCGGCGGCGCGCCTCTCCCCCGCCTCGATCTCGAACCGGCCCCGGATCACGGGACCGACCCCCGCGGGATCCGGCAGACGGAGGGTCGCCGAGGTGACGGCGACCTTGCTCGTCGGTGAGTCCGCCTCGACGTCGAAGTGGACCCACTCGGCCGTGACGACGAGACCCTCCTCCTCGTTCCGGTCGAAGACGAGTTCGATCCAGTCGCCGGCATCGGCCGCGGCCGGGTCCTCGACGATCAGACGCCACCGCCCCGCGACGTCGGCCTGTGCCTGTGATTCGCGGCCGAGTGCCGTCTCGCCCCAGGTCGTCCGATCGACGGTCGATCCGGGGGCGGCTTCGATGCGACAGCGGGCGAGAGGCGGCGAGTCGATCCGGTCGAGGACCCACGCGGTCAGCGGCGGGGGCGGACTTCCGGGATGCCAGAGTTCCGCGACGCGAGGTCGCAGCTCCTTCGCCGCCGGGCCGAGCGCGGCGATGGCCTCGAGAGCGGTCGGGACGAGGAGCTCGGGCCAGTCCTCCGATCGTCGACTCTCATCGAGCGCGGCGTCGAGGTGGCGCGAGAGCGCGTCGATGTTGCCGGGGTCCGGCTCGGTCCGGAAGATGCGGAGGACGAGCCAGGACTCGAGAGGAGAGGCGGTCAAGATGGGCGACCGGAGCTGCTCGCGAAGCTCGCGGACGCGCTCGTCGTCGCGGCGGAGACGGATCAGCGCCGCTCTCCGCTCGGCCGCGGCCGCTTCCGCCGAGAGGGTCTCCGGGCCGGGCTCGGGGAGCCAGGTCGGCTCGACCAGATCGAGCGTCTCGACGGCGATCTCGACGTCGTCCGGATCTCGTTCGTCGGTCAGGACGGCCCGCATGGCCTCCGCGACCTCCCGGGTTCGCCGGTCCGCGTCGCTCAGCCCCGTGACGTAGTCGGCGAGCCCCCATCGGGCGGGTTGCGCGATGGCGGCGCAGAGCTCGCTCCGGTAGCGAGAGGTCTCGATTCGGGTCCGCCGGAGGGTGCGGAAGGCCTCGAGGCGGACGTCGGAACTCTCGTCGCGACCCAGGCGATCGATGAGCATCTCCACGACCCGCCGCTCACCGACGAGCGGCGCCGCCGCGGTCATCGCTCGGTGGACGGACGAGGCGTCCTCCCCGGAGGCGGCCGAGGTCCAGGCCTCGATGACCTTCGGGTCGCGGGACCCGATGCGACAGGCGATGTCGAGGAGGTCCGCTCGTTCGTCCGGGTCGTCGACGGCCTCTCGCCGCGCGAGGAGGGCCGCCACGAACTCCGAAGGCTGCTCTCCGAGGTTGCCGAGCGCCGTGAGAGCGTCGTTCCGGATCCCCGCGATCTCAGACTCCTCGAAGCCCCGGTCGACGTAGGTCGCCTCGTAGCACCGCCAGATCGCGTCGGCGGCCGGCCTCGCGTCGGGCCCCATGGTCCCGAGCGCGTCGAGCGCGCGACGTCGCGCGTGGGACGACGAGACGGTGAGAAGGCGCACGAGTCGCGAACGCGCGTGGTCGGCCTGCTCCCTGCCGTGGCGCGTCAGGAGGTTGATCGCGATGGTGGCGAGCCTCGGCCTGTCGTCATCGCGGGCGAGATGAGCCAGGCGGGCGTCCGTCTCGTGGATCGAGGTGCCGATCGCATCGAGCGCGAGCACGAGCTGGTACGCCGAGCGGTCGTCGGTCGTCCTCTCGAGTCGGCCGAGGAGAGGACGGGCGAGATCGCCGATCCACGGGAGCCGTTCCAGCAGCTCGTTCCACTCCTCCCCCGTCGTCCGGAGTCGGGAGCGCGAGATCAGCTCGGCCAGCGCGGAGCACTCGGAGGGTGAAAGTCGTCGCTCCTCGCGGAGCCGGACGAGTGCATCGGCAACGGAGTCGAATCGCTCGGACGGCGAACCGTCCTGGACCTCGGCCCGGAGCTCCGGGACCGGCATCGCGCCGATCAGGCCGAGCAGGATGCCGACCACGAGCGTCATCCGCCTCGCGCGTCTCGCCTTCGCCATGGTTCTCTCCTCGACGCCACGTCGGATGTCGTATCGAACGCCACCCTACACCGGCCCCCGGCAACGCGGCGAGGGAAGGATGGTTCGTCCGGACCTCGAGAACGTGGCGGTGCCCCACCCGAACGGAGGGAAAGCCGAGCTCAGCGCGGAATGGGCGCCTCGCCCTCGAGCGAAGCGAAGGGATTGGGGAAGACGAAGGTCCCCCGCGCCTTCTTCTCCCCGGCTTCGATCTCGAAGCGGCCGCGGATGAGGGGCTCGGTGCCGGACGGATCGGTGAGCCGGATGGTGCCCGCCGTGACCGGGATTCGCCGGCGCCTCGACACCGCGAGCACGTCGAACTCGCCCCATTCGGCGGTGACGGTCATGCCGCGTCGCTCGAGTCGATCGAACACGAGTTCGATCCGGTCTCCCCTCTCCGTCGCGGAGGGGTCCTCGATGATCAACCTCCAGCCCTGCCCCTCCGCCGGTCGGGCGCGCGACGCGTGGCGTTGGACTCGGTCCCGCCAGGTCGTCGCTTCGATTCTCGTGGACCGGTCTGACTCGATCCGACAGGAAACGGGATCGGGTGTCTTCGCGGCTGCGAAGGGACAGGGATCGAAGATCGGCCTCCACTTCCTGTCCAGGTCATCGAGTCGATGCCGGAGATCGTCCGCTTCCGGCCCGAGTGGCTTCACGACCGCCGCGGCGGCAACGGTGATCACTCTCCACCAGGCGATGGCGAAATCTCTGATCGGCTCCACCCGCGACTCGACCCGGGGCACGCCGGCGACGTGACCCGGGATCGCGTCGAGATGGAGGGCGACCGCCGGGAGATCCTCGACCCGGGGATCGGTCGCCATGAGACGAAGCACCAGCAGGGACTCCGTTCCGGATCTCGTGAAGCGAGGGTCACGGATCATCTCCCGGAACTCGGAGAGTCTCTCGGGTTCGCGTGCCAGCCGGATGAGAGCGAGGAAGCGTTCGTCGGCGGTGGCGTCCTCGCCGAGTGCTCTGGGCGAGGGCAGCGTGAGGCTGTCCACGTCGACCGTCGCGAGGACCAGTGCGGCGTTGCGCACGTCCCATGGGTCGCCGGAGTCGGACAGGACCGGCAGGAGGGCCCGCACGATCTCCTCCGACCCCGGATCGGCGACGCGGAGATGATCGAGGTATCCGTCGAGCGCCCAGCGCCGCGGCTGAGCGATCGCCGCCTCGAGCGCCGTCCGATAGCGCGAGATCGGCAACCCGGCGTGCCGCAGAGCGTCGAAGGAGCGGTGCCGGACCCAGCGGGACTCGTCTCGTGCCAGCCGATCCGTGACGACCTCGATGACACGTGCGTCGCCGAGCCTGGGGAGAGCGGCCTCCATCGCGGCGATCCGCTCCATCTCGTCCGTCGATGATGCGGCCTTGAGCCAGGCCTCGTGCACCCTCTCGTCGTGTTGGGCGACATGGCAGATCGCTCCGAGGAGTTGGCGCCGCTCGAAGTCGGCCTCGAATTCGCCGTGGTTCCTGACCTCCAGCATCGATCGGATCAGGTCGTCGGGAATGGAGGTCAACCGCGTGAGCGCGTCCACCGCGGCGTGACGAACTCCGGTGTGGTCGGTTTCCTCCGCGGGACGGCGGATGCAGGTCTCGAACTCCGGGAGCGTCTCCACGTAGCAGCACCAGATCGCGCGACCGGCCGGCGTCGAGGCCGTGCCGCGGCTCGCCAGAGCCCGGAGCGCCGCGATCCGGGTGCCCGACGACCGCACTTTCAAGAAGGGCGTGAGGTTGGCCAGCACCTCCTCGTCTCGCGCCGGTCCGTGTCTTCCGAGAAGTTCGATCGCGCCGCGCGTGACGTCAGCGCTTCTCGACGACCGGACCAGCGCCCGCAACCGGGCGTCCGTATCCCGGTGCCAGGCGCCGATCGCGTCGAGGGCGCGGACGAGTTGCTCCAACGCACCGGAACCCCAGACCTCGTCGACCTCTTCCTGCAGCCGATGCGCCATCGCTCCCTGGCGAGGAAGGCGCCGGAGGAGTTCCTCCCACTCCTCGGGGGACGCCCCGACGTGATTGCGACCGATCAGTTCGGCGAGCGCGGCGATCTCACCCTCGGAAAGCGGCACGGATGTCCGCAATCGTTGGAGTGCCTCGTCCTTGTCGATGTAGCGAGGAGTCGCCTCGTGGTCCTGGTCGGCGGCCAGGATCGGCGCGTGCGAGCTCGAGATGAGCAGAGCCAGCAGGAGGCCGAACCCGCACCGCCACGTCACGCTTCGCGATGGCCGGTTCATCGTTCGCACTCCGTCGACCGTCCCCTGTCGCCGCGGCCTGTCACTCTACTCCGGCCGGTCGCGACAGGGTCGTTCTCGACGATTTCCCGGCGGCGAACGGGGTCCGAAGGCGCGGAGGTCGCCGATGACGGGAATCCGGAGCATCGCGATCCTGGCGGGACTGCTCCTGCTGGCGGCCTGTGAGTCCACCGGGCGTCCGGCCGGAGAGGAGACCGTCGTGCGCGTCGCGACCTTCAACATCCGGGAACTCTCGGGCGAGAAGCTCGACCGGCGCGGTGACGACGGTCGTTTCGATCATCCGCAGCTCCTGAACGCGGCCGCGATCATCCGGCGCGTGCGACCCGACGTCCTGCTCGTGAACGAGATCGACTTCGATGCGGAACGTCGCGAGAACGCCCGGCTCTTCGTCGAGAGGTTCCTGCGCTCCGAGAGACCGGGGCTCGAACCTCTCGACTACCCGGAGATCTTCTTCGAGCCCGTGAACACCGGAGAGCCGAGCGGGCGCGATCTCGACAAGGACGGCGCCTCGGACGGACCGGCCGATGCGCACGGCTTCGGGCGCTATCCCGGTCAGTACGGGATGGCGATCCTCAGCCGCTTCCCGATCGACCGCGAGGGCGCGCGGACCTTCCGGCACCTGCGCTGGGCCGCGATGCCCGGCGCGCGACTGCCGGACGGGCGGGACGGACGCCCGGCCTTCTACGACGCCGGCGATCGCGAGATCCTGCGGCTCTCGAGCAAGAGCCACTGGGATGTTCCGGTGCTCGTGGGTGGACATCGACTCCACGTCCTCGCCAGCCACCCCACCCCGCCGGTCTTCGACGGCCCCGAGGATCGCAACGGTCGCCGCAACGCCGACGAGATCCGCTTCTGGGCGGATCACCTCTCGGGGGGCGCGGTCGCCGGCTACATCGTCGACGATGAAGGACGCTCGGGAGGGCTCGCGCCGGAGGCATCCTTCGTGGTCCTCGGCGACCTCAACGCCGATCCGCACGGTGTGCGCGTGGGCAATGGGCCGGCCATCGCGGCGCTGCTCGAGCACCCGCGCGTCCGCGATCCCCGACCGCGTGGCGCGGGCGGCGTCGAGGTGTCGCGGCCCTACGAGGGCGAAGCCGCCGAGCAGACCTCCGACTACGGTCGCCTCGACTACGTCCTGCCCTCGCGCGACCTCGTGATCGAGGGCTCCGGCGTCTTCTGGCCGCGGGCCGCGGATCCGGAGGGAGGCCTGATGCACGGCGACGACGCGGCCAGCGATCACGCGCTCGTCTGGGTCGACTTCCGTTTCGACTGAAGGATATCGGGGCGGAGCGGTAGCCCGAAACCGCAGGATATGCGGCGTCATTGTTGTGATGGAGAATTGACAGCGGTTTCCCCTGATCCTACGCTCCCCTGGCCGCGTGGCGCCGCGAGCGGACCGCCGGCCGAGGCGTGGAGGATCGATGATGTCGCGTTCCCTCGTTCCCGGGCTGATTCTCGCTCTTCTCGTCGGCGGCGGACTCGGCGCGCAGGCGACGATCCTCGTCCCGCAGCACCATCCCGATCCCGCGAGCGCGCTCGCCGCGGCGAGTGACGGCGACCTGATCCTCGTCGCTCCGGGCGTCTATCCCGGCGGACTGGATTTCCTCGGCAAGGCGGTCGAGCTCCGCTCGCTTCTCGGCCCCTCGGTGACCGTCATCGACGGAGCGGGCCTCCCCGCGGCGGTCCGGATCGACTCGTCCGAGACCGTCGGCGCGATCCTCGACGGCTTCTCGATCGTCAACGCGGTGGACACCGTGGGCGACTCGACCACCGGCGGCAGCGGCCTGGTCTGCGCGGGATCCCCCCGGATCCGCAACTGCCGCTTCACCGGATGTCGCGGGAGCGGTCACGGCGGCGCCGTCGTGATCCGGCCCACCCCGAGCGGGCAGCACGCCTCCCCTCGATTCGAGGACTGCTGCTTCCTCTCGAACTCGGTCGCGAGCGACGGCACCTTCATCGTCGGCGGCGCGGTGGGCGTCTTCTGCGACTCCATCTTCGGCGGCGTCCACGTGACCTTCGTCCGGTGCGACTTCACCCTCAACTCGTGCGAGGACTCGAACGGCGGCAGCTCGCGCGGCGGCGCCGTCGGCGCGACGACCTCGGGCGCTCTCGTCGAGATCGCGTTCGAGGACTGTCTCTTCGTCGCGAATCACGCCTCCGACGAGAGTCCGGACGCGACGCCCGTCCAGCTCGCCTTTCCCGGACGCGGGGGGGCCATCGGCTGGTCGAGCACCGACCCCTCCCCTACGCGCTGCGCGTCCGGCGTTGTCGTTTCGTGCAGAACCGCGCCGGTGACGGCATCGATCGCGACGGCGGCCGCGGCGGCGCGATCTCGATGACCGGACGGAAGGGTCAGATCGAGATCGTGGGCTCGCGCTTCGAGAACAACCGCGCGGGAGACTCCGTCACGAAGTCCGGCGGCCCGGGCGGCGCCATCGACATCGCGCGCCTCGCGGGGACGCCGGCGCTGGTGATGTGGCTCGGCGTCTGGGATTCGCTCTTCGTCGGCAACCGCGCCGGCAACGGTCCGGTCGGGGGCGGTTCCGGCGGCGCGATCGCGGTGGCGACGACGGGCGCGTCGCTCGGATTCGGCGTCCTCAACTCGACCTTCGTCGGCAACGCCGCGGGCATGCCGGGCGGCGTCGACTTCGGACGCGGAGGGGCGATCTTCGGGCACGCTCCTCCCCCGGCCTTCCTCGACGCCTATCTGGGCTCGTCCATCCTTCGCGGCAACGGACCCGATCCGGTCGGATTCGTCTTCCCCATCGCGTCCACGGCCGTCGTCGAGTATTCGAACGTCGAGGGCGGCCTCGCGGGGACGGGGAACATCGACGCCGACCCGCTCTTCGTCGACGCCGTCGGGGGCGACTTCCGGCTCGGAGCCGGATCCCCCGGCATCGACTCCGGGTGCATCGGACCCTTCACGTCGCCGGTCGACCTCGCCGGCGCGCCGCGCGTCGCGGCCGCGAGCGTGGACATGGGATGCTTCGAGAGCGGCCCCTGGCCGACGCGACCGGGGAGCATCGATGACCTCCGGATGAGCCTCCAGGTCGACGTGGATCCCACCGCCTGGGTCACCGCGCGTCAGGCGAGCGCCGGATCGCAGATCGTCCTTCACTCCTCCACGCCGTGCGGCGGTCTCTCGGGCGTGACGACCTTCCTCCTGGCGCAGGGCTACGCCGGCGGGGGTCCCGGACCGATCCCCATCGCGGGCTTCCCCGCCGTGTGGGTGAACGCGCAGCCCCTGCCGGGCGAGGGGCCGGTGGTTCTCGCGACGGGCCCCTTCGCGGTGGACGTTCCGGGAACGGCATTCGCCTTCGTCGTTCCGCCGGGGCTCGAGGGGATGACGGTGCGCATCCAGGCGCTCGCCCCCACGCCCCTGGCGAGGGACGGGCTTCTCGCCGCCTCGGACGCGTACGACCTGACGATCTTCTGATCCCGATGCCGTCGGCGCGGCGTCAGCGCGCCTCGTCGTCGGGCGCGAGCGGCTCGACGACGGTCCAGGCCGTCCACGGGCCCTTCGTCCCGCCGCGCAGGGTCGCCCAGTACCAGGCGGACTCGTCGTACCAGGCCCGGCCCTCGTCATCGACGATGCGCTGGCGGAGCCGCACCGTCTCCTGACCGCGCGTCGCCTCGTAGCGCGCCCAGGTCACGCCGGCGGGCGTCGTGATCCGGGGGCGCGGATCGAGACTCCAGCCGCGCCCCTCGAGGCAGCGGCCCGAGAAGTGGAAGGCCCGCGTCGGGGCGGCGATCCAGTGCAGGACGACGCGGCGCCCGCCCTGCTGGAAGAGTCCGATGCGACCGGGGTATCCCGACTCGAAGCGACGGGCGATCTCCTCGACCGGTTCCTCGTCGAGCGGAGCACCTTCGAAGGACTCTGGCCAGCCGGGGAAGTTCGCGGCCTCGGCCGAAGCGGGCGCGGGCGTCGTCGTCCACCAGGGCAGCGAGGCGGCGGCGAGGCAGAGCACGAGGTGGAGGGCGCGGAGCATCATCGAGCGACCTCTCCCGGTCGGCGCCCGACGAGATGGAGCGTCGCTCCGGCGGCGAGGCCGAAGAAGAGGAGCCCCGTCCCGTCGTGCATCCAGGCCGGCGCCTCGATGCGACCGGACTCGAGGTGGAAGAGCGCGCTGCACCGCACGACGTTCGCGAGGACGACGATCGGCGGCACGAGGAGCAGCGTGCCGAGCGTGCGGCGGACGGAGAGTCGACGCCAGGCGGAGGCGACGAGCGCGAGGAGGGTCGTCGTCCAGAGCATCGCGATGCCGCTGCAGGGCGCGTCGACCTCGACCAGGGAATCGCCCCAGAGGATGCCCGTCCCGACGCGCTCCACCGCCAGTCCCTGGAGCCGCAGCAGTCCTGCCGCGAGTTCGCCCGAGACGAGGCGCAGCGGATACCCGCCGACGTAGTGGAGATCCCGGAGGACGGGGAGCCCCATGAGCACGAGGGCGATCGCCGCGGCCGGGCGCGGTCGTCTCGTTCCGGAGGGCACGAGCGCGAGCGCCAGCGCAAGGAGCGCCGCGCCGGCCGCGAAGGTCCGGTAGCCGGCGACGCCGAGGCCCACGTGGAGCGAGAGCGAAAGGAGGACGGGCCCGAGGCGCGCCGGTCCCCCGCCGCGGACGTCGCGCACGAGGAAGCCGAATCCGAGCGCAAGCGCGAGCCCGCCCCAGCGCGCATCGGCCGCCTTCGTCATCTCCGAGCCGAGCCAGACCAGCGAGGGCAGGCTCGCGACCAGCGTCGGCAGGATGACCGCGAGACGGGATCTCACGCGCCGCGTCCGCGCCGCAGGAAGACGGCGAGAAGGATCGCCGCGAGCGCGATCATCATCCACTCCTCGGGTTCGGGGATCGTGGGGACCTCGAGGTGCGGGAGCTCGCCGCCGTCCGACGCGGTGAGACCGAACCGGTCGTACTGCTCGGGGCGTTCCAGGCAGACGGCGCTCGTGATCGGCGTGACGATCTTCGCGTCGATGCCGATCCTCGCCGCCTCGCCGGGCTCCTTCACCGCGAGCGCGCGCACCCGCTCGGAGGCCTCGATCCGCACGAGGTCCCCACTTCCCCGCTCGAGGGTTCCGTCGACGTCCGCGGGCGAGACGGTGGCGAAGGTCCGGCGCCAGACCGACTCCTTCCCCCCGAGGCGGGCGAGGAGCGTCGCGAGGGCGGGCGCGGCCCGACGGCCCACGAAGGTCTCGCGGCGATCGAGCGCGGGCGAGAGCGGATCGGTGGCGCGGTTGCGTCCCGAGGCGCAGGAGAGGTCGTGGAGGACGATCGTCGAGGCCGCGGCGCGACTCCAGCCGCCGAGCTGCACCGGCTCCGCGAGCTCGTGGGCCTGAGCCCCGTGGAGCCACACGACGTCGGTCGCCTCGAGCCGCTTTCCCTCCTCGAGGGCCTGACGGAGGAGGATCTCGTTGGGGAAGCCGCCGCGCGCCTTCAGGGTGCGCAGGCGCTCGATCGCATCCTTCGGCGCGAGCGTGATCGGCCGGTCGCCGCCGATGATGACGCGGACGACGAGGTCCGCCGGCACGGCGGCGAGCACCTCGGCCAGGCCCTCGTGGAGGCCGGCGAGCTCGGTCGACGCGTCGATCGCGACGACGACCCGGGCCGACGTGGGCGCGGGCGCGGGCGCCAGCGTCTGGACCAGCCGCGGTGCGTCATCGCCGCGCGAGGGCCGACGATCGTCCGCGACGCAGCGCGTGATCTCCGGCCGCTCGATGCCGAAACCGAGCCCGCCCAGTCCGGGGAATCCGTCCTCGTCGACCGTTCCGTAGATCTTGCTCGTGCCGGCCTCCGCGTCGACGATCGTCTCGAAGCGGTCGACCTCGGTCCTCACCGGAACCGCGGTGTCCACCCAGATCTCGTGCTCGAGCGTGTCCGTGGGGGCGACGTTGCCGTAGGAGATCCCGGGCAAGATCAGGCGGGCTCGATCCGGGGCGAGGATCTCGAGCGGAACGCTGATGCCGATCCGGAAGCGCATGGAACCGAGCGGCGGGACGGGCGAGAAGCGGAGGCGGACGCGCCTCGGGCTCACCTCGCGCACGAGGAGCGGATCCTGCCGCCAGGCGAGCCGCGTCGTGGTCGACTCGTCGAGGGCGACGCTCGGATCGACGCCGGAGATCGTGAAGTAGGCGTTCCGCACGGTCTCGTCCACCGCGAAGGCCGCCTCGCGATGGACGTCCCCGACGCGGAGCGTGGCGCGGGAGACGACGGCGCCCTCGGGGAGGACGAGATCGAACCAGCCCTCGGCGGCCCCGTTGTGCTCGTTGCGGACGACGAAGCTCCAGCGGACGTGGGCGGAGGCCCCGACGGCGTCGATGCTGCTCTCGACCGTGCTGGCGGAGAGCTTCAGGCCGGAATCGCGGGTGCGTCGACTCCACCAGGGACTGAAAGTCTCCCAGTTCGACTCGGAATCCCGACGGTCCCAGGCCCGGTTCGCCCAGGGGCGCCGGTCGATCGGTCCCCGCCGATCGAGATCGAGGTCGAAGCGCCGTCCGGTGATGCGGAAGTAGGTCTCCGCCGAGAGATTCCGCGGTCCCTGCCCTCTTCCCCGTCCCCAGAACTCGAAGGCGCCGCCGTTGAACCAGAGGCCGCGCTCCGGTTGCGAGACGAAGGCCTCGAGGATCTCCTCGTCGGGAAGACCTCGGAGCGCGGCGAGGGCCTCGATCTGCTCCGGGCCGGGCCCCGCCGTCTCGACCGCGCGGAACATCGCGGCCCGTCGTTGCTCCCGGATCTCGGGCACGAAGAGCAGGCCGACGGTGACGAGCGCGCCGACCGCGAAGGCGGCGATGGCCGGCGCCCCGCCCCGCTTGAGGAGACGGGCTCGCCGGAGGACGAGCAGGACCGCCACGAAGCTCAGGGGCGGGGTGAGGACGAGGAGTCCGAGGATGATGACCAGCCCGAGCACGCCGAGCGGGAAGAAGGGGGCGAAGTAGAGGGCGTAGAGCCCCGAGGTCGTGGCGATCGAGCCGGCGAGGAGGGAGAGGAGCGTCGCCCGACCGGGGGTGATCCGGGTGAGGTCCACCGACATGAGATAGCCGAGCGTCGCCGAGACGAGGAGGATCAGGAGCGCGTTGATCGGCCGCGGGAGCGGATTGCCCACCGTTTCGGCGGTCAACGGCGATCCCGCGAGCAGGACGCAGATGACAGGGAGGATGACCCCGAAGGCCCAGCAGAAGACGGGCCATCGCACGCCCCGGGGATTGACCGGGGGCGGCTCCACGTAGGGGACGGTCTCCATCATGATCGCTCCCTCCGCACCAGGGCGCCGCCGGAGCGGAGACGCCGCTTCAGTTCGCCTCGAAGACGACCTCGTCGAAGCGGGTCACGATCTGCGCCGGCACGCCGAACGAGTAGGACATCATGCCGACCTGGACCGTCGGCGGGAACTCCGGATGCGCGTAGGTGGCGAGCGTCGTCCAGGGCTGGGACGCGTCGCCGCGGTGGTGGAGTCCGATCATCGCGCCGCTGCGCGTGATGCGGAGCTGTCCCGCCGCCTCGGCCGTCGGCACGATCGTGAAGCTGCTCACCGAGGCGGTCGTCGTCTTGTGCTCGACGCCAACCGGGTTGTTCGCCGGTCCGGACCCGAAGGCGACGTGCGCCGAGTTGCGATTGCCCGGCGTGCCGCCGGGGTCGCGGACGAGCAGCCCGCCGAGCCGGTAGGCCGGCGGCGGCGGGAGCATCGGATCGGCCGGCGAGGACGAACGGACGGTGGCGGTCACGCTGAAGTCGCCGGTGATCTCGCGATGGACGAAGACGCCCTCCCCGTCGTCGAACCAGGTGGCGGCGGGGCCGCTCAGGATCGGCTCGAGGACGAGCTGCCCGCCGCCGACGGTCACCTGGGCCGCGGCGGGATTCAGGATCTGCCACTGCGCGTCGAGCGAGCCGCCGTCGAAGGCGTCGTCGTAGGCCGAGACCTCGGCGAGCGTCGTCGAGACCACGTTCGAGGCGAGGAGGCTCACGCCGGACGAGTAGTCGAGCGTCACCGCCTGCAGGTGGAGGTCGAGGAGCGGGAGGCTCGGCGGGACGTAGACGAGGTAGCTCGCCTCCCCCGCCCCGCTCGCGCTCCCGATCGCGGCCAGGGTGACGGGTTCCTCGATGCCGAGACAGAGATTCACGCTGGGATAGCAGGTCCCGGCGCCCGCGCCCTGCAGCGAGTAGAGCCAGAGGACCGAGGCGAAGGGGGGCGCGCCGGCGAGGTCGAGCCGGGCGACCTGACCGAGGACGAAGTTCTCGGCGTCGAGCGTCTGCGCGGGGCTCCGGGCGGCGGAACCCAGGAGCAGGAGGAGGCCGAGGGCGAGGCGGAGGACGGGCGACATGGTCTCTCTCTTCCGGGACGGGCGCGCCTGAAGGACCCCCGGAGGGTACCCTCCGGCGCCGCCCGGGGGCCACGGACAATCCGAAGGCGTCCCTTTCCGCCCTTCCGACCGCGATTTGCGTCTCGATCTTCCCGCGAACGTGAATACCCGATGTGAGGCTTCGTGATCGACGGCGGCTCCCTTAACATGGGGGCCCATGCAGGACGGTCCTGCGGCCCCGAAGACGCGGGGACCGTCCTCGATCTCGCGCTGGATACCCGACATGATCGCCAAGGCACTCCTCCGGGGGATGCTCCTCGGTCTCACGACCGTTCTCTGCTCCTGCATCCCCACGATCGTCGCCGTCGACCACGACGATGCCGTCGCTCCGGGCCGCGTCCTCGACGTCGCCTTCGAGCTGAACTGGGTCGCGAACCCCCAGATCGATCCCTACCTCGCGGTGCAGCTCCCCGACGGCTTCTCCGTCCTCGACCTGCGCCAGCGCGGCGCGGAGGCGATCCCCGTCCTGCGGAGCACCCCCGCCGCGCTCGCGAATCTCGTCGTCGAGACCGGCCACCACGTCGAGGCCTTCCAGCCCGGCCCGGGCAGCGTCGCACCGGGCGGCAACACGGCGACCTTCGAGATGACCGTGCGCGCGTCGTCGGCCGTCGGTCTCCACCAGATCAAGTTCCTCTTCTTCGGGGTGCAGCAGCCCGCGGGCAGCTTCGTCGCGCCGAATGCCGGCGGAGCGAGCTTCGCCGCGCTGACCGGCAACTCCGTGATCACCGTCGAGGTCCTCGCGCCCTCCGCCGAGCCGCCGGCCGCCTGGGAGTCCCTCCCGACCGCGCCGGACGTCCAGCTCCGTCACGTCGCCGATCTGAACGGCGACGGACACGAGGATCTGATCGGCCTCGACCACGACGGTCGCGTCGTCTCGCTCCTCGGCGACGGCGCCGACGGCTGGACGGCGGTGCTCGCGCCCCTGGGCTGGACCCTCGGCGCGAACCCGCTCTTCGGCGACTTCGACGGCGACGGCTTCGTCGATCTGGTCTCGCAGCGCGCGAACGGCCCGATGATCCCCGGCGGCCCGACGAACCAGCAGGAGTCCTTCTCGAAGGGCAACGGCGACGGCACCTTCGCGGCGCACGTCTTCCTCGCGCCGGTCTCGCCCGGTCCCTCGCCGATGGTGCTGCGCCAGGCCGTCGATCTGAACGACGACGGCATCCAGGACGTGGTGGGCCAGATCCCCTTCGTGGGCGCGCTGCTCTGCTACCTCGGCTCGCCCACCGGCCTCACGCCGGTCACGACGCCTCTCATCCCGCCGTCTCTTCCGACCGGTTTCGTGGTCGCGGACCTCGACGGCGACGGCAGCATCGAGGCCATCCGTTCGAAGCCCATCGGCGGCGGCGGCTCGATGATCGAGATCTTCAGTGGTCTGTCCGCCGGGACGACCGTCGCCGCGACGGCGCAGATCCTCTCGCCGACGGCCGTGCCGAGCTATCCGCTGCGCGCCGTCGACCTCGACGGCGACGGGCGCAAGGACCTCGCCGCCGGCGGCTACAACAGCGCGGCGCTGCGCATCTTCCGCAACACCTCCGCGAGCGGTCCCTACCTGACCGCCGTCCCGACCCCGACCTCGGCCGGCGGGAACGCGCTCCCGGCCTTCGACGATCGCGTCCACTTCGTCGACGTCGACGCCGACGGGATCCTCGACATGGTGGGCGTCACCGTCGAGGGCGACTTCTACAACGGCAGCCGCGTCGTGCGCTTCTGGCGCGGCGAGGGCGACCTGCAGCTCACGCTCACGGCGCGGCCGGAGTGGGAGACGGGCCTGCCGGGCGACCACCTCGCCCTGGATCGTCCGCACGTCCTGGCTTCCATCGACGCGAACGGCGACGACCAGCGGGAACTCGTGCTCGGCAATCTCGCCGGCCACGGCGTGACCGAGCTGCTCCGGCCGACCTTCGTCTTCCTCGATCCCTGCCGCGCCGGCAACGTCGGCATCGCGCTCGGCGACCCGGACACGAACCTGCTCGTGAACGGCAGCGACGGCGAGGACGACCGCACCGTCTTCGCCGACCTCGGCCAACCGCTCGTGCTCGACGTGACGGCGCCGGTGCTCAACGCGGGGGCGAGCCCCTTCGTGGTCTGGGGGATGATGGGCGTCCCGGGCGAGGACGACCACTTCTTCACCGGGCTGGGCACCTTCTGCATCAAGGCGCCCGGCTACAGCACGAACCCGGATCTCTTCCTGCTCGCCGACAGCAACTTCCCGGGGTTGGCGCTGCTGCAGGCGACGCCCGCGCCCTGGTCCTTCACCTACCTGCCGGGCTTCCCGATGCCGATCGACTTCGCCCTCACCGGCGCGATCCGCGACGAGACCGCCCCGCTCGGCTTCTCGGTGATGAACACCGTCCAGGTCAAGGTCCGCTGACCCCACCCGGCCCGCCCGTCACGGCCTCCTCGTCCGAGGAGCGCCGCGGCGGGCGCGTCGCGCATCCTCGCGTCAGTGGACGAGCTCGACGGACGTCGCCTCGAGCTTCCCGTCCTCGAGTTTCTTGAAGCAGACCTTCACGTCCTGCCCCGGCTCGAGCGCGCCGAGCACGGTCAGCGCGTCCGTGTTGTCCTTCATGTCCTTGCCGATGCTGAAGGTCGAGGCCTCGCCCTGCGCGGTCGTGACGGTGAAGGTCCCGCCCAGCACGTTCAGCGACGTGAGCTGTCCGACGACCTCGCTGTCCTTCGCGAGCCCGTCCTTCAGCTTCCCGACGGCGTCCTTCGCCGTCTCCTTCGCCTTCTTCGTGTCCTGATCGATCGTCTCCCGGTTGATCTTCACGTTGTAGGAGTCGTCGCCCGACTTGCTGACCTCGAACCATCCCCGGAAGTAGCCGACGACGCCCAGGACGACGACGAGCAGGATCACGAACTTCAGCAGCTTGAACATGGTGGCATCTCTCGTTGGGTGGCAAGCCGTCGGCGTCTCGCTCGGGAGGCCCGCGGCCCGTCAGGGTAGCAAGACCCCGCGCCCCCGAGGGAGGGGGATGACCCGGGCTTGACCCCGGGGTCCGCGTGCGACCGACCGTCGCATCCCGGAGGGGTTCCCTCGCGAGCGAACGAACCCCCGGACGCCCCCCGACGTCTCTCCCTCGTCCGAGAATGATGCGAGTTCCCCGCCCCGGAGCGCCGAGACGTGACCCGATCCCTCCCGCGCCGCCTCGCGCTGCTCTTCGCCTTCGCCCTCCTTTCGGGTTGCGGGGAATCCCCTTCCCCGCCGGCACCCCGCGAGACCCGGGTCGCCGATCTCGTCGCCGGTGATGTCCGGATCCGACTGGGCGAGGCGAGACTCACCGCCGGCGGGGCTTCGGCGCGTCCGGACCGGATCGGACCTCCGCTCCGGGTCCTCGGGAGCTGGGAGGACGGGCGGCTCATCGAGGAGGACGCGCGTCTCCGTTGGACCTCCGCCGACGGCGAGACGACCCGTCTCGAGGTCACCCGCCCGGACTCCCGCGAGCTCGGGTCGGCCGGACGCGTCGGTTCCACCGCGCTTCTCCTCTCGATCGAACGGGACGGGTACGGACAGGTCGTGCCTCACGAGACGTCGAACCGAATCCTCCGTCTCGACCTCGTCTCGGGACGATGGCTCGAGCCGATCGATCTCCCCTTCCGCGACCTCCTCGGACCGCCCGCGGTCGCCGTCCACGAGAACCGGCTCGCCGTCCTCGTGCACCACGGCACCCGGAAGAGCGGCGAGGATGCGCTGAAGGGCTACTCGCTCGCCCTCTATCGCGACGGGACGACGGCGCCGCTCTGGACCCGGAGTTTCGAGGTCTCCTCCACGCGCCCCTACGCGGGCGTCTACGTGAGCGGCATCCGGCCTCCGGATCACGCCTCCTCCGCGACGACCCCCGTCGCCTGGATGGGCGAGTCCCTGCTCGTCTGCGCGGAAGCGCTCCAGCCCCTGGTCTGTCTGAAGGCCGGAACCGGCGAGACCGAGTGGCAGCTCGAACGGATCTGGGAGTTCGAGCGCGGCTTCACGGGACCCAGCGTCTTCGCGCACTTCGTCGGGCGCTTCGGTCAAGACCCGGACATCGCGCCCGAGGACGATGAGAATCTGGTTCTCGAGGACGAGGAGAACCTCGAAGTAGAAGAGTCCGGCGAGCCGGACGAGGTCGAGGAGGAGGACGCGCCGCCGAGGCGTGTCGACACCCGAGAGGACTTCTACCGTCACTACCGCGGCGCCGTCGTCGGGGGCCCGATCGTCGTCCCTTCCGCGGGATCGAAGTGGGGTGGCCCCTTCAGCGCCTTCGTCGCGGTCGTGATCGAACGGTGGCGACAGGAATACCCCGGATTCACGTCGCACTGCCGCGTCTACGAGGTCGACACCCTCGGCGAGGTGATCGCGCTCGTCGATCTCCCCCACGTCCTCCAGGGCTGGAACCACCGGGCGGACGCGGACGGCGTCATCTGGGCCGGCGACGACGCCACGCTCTTCCGGCTCCGCCCGGTGCCCGAACCTCCGATCGCCCACGGCATGGGAGGCAACACCGACCACCTCATCATGCTCGACTGGATGCGGCGCGCGCCCCATCGCCCCTCGTCGGACTGGCGGACGTCCCGGTGGCCGATCGCCAGCCCGGCCCTCGGTCCCGACACCGCCGTCCTGACGCCGCAGGGGCTCTCCGTCGTCGCTCCCCGGGACTCCTCCCTGCGCTTTCCGATGTCGGCCGTCGACCTGGCGACCGGGAGCCTGCGAGAGTTCACCATCGAGATCCCCTTCGCGGGGGATCTCGAACGACCGGACGAAGATCCCGACCTCCGTCCCGTCGAATGGACCTCGCCCGCGAACCGGTTCGGCCTCGTGGATCTCGTGCTGCGGCGATCGACCCTGATCGCGACCTTCGGCTTCGACGAGGATCTCGTCGAGATGGAGTTCGACCTCGACGCGGCGGGGCTGCGGCCGCCGGAGCGCCGCTGATCGCTCGGCCGCGACCTCGGATGGACATTCGCCCTCGAGAAACCCCATCGTCGAGCGCATCGACCCGCGGGCGCGTATGATCCGCCGCATGGCGACCCCCATCGAGATCCACCCCGTCGGCCCCGCCGAGGTCCCGAGCTGGCGCGCGATGCGCGGCCGCCTCTGGCCCGACGAGACCGACGATCACGACGAGGAGATCGCGCGGTACCTCGCCGGCGCCCTCCTCCTCCCCGCGATCACCCTGATCGCCCGCGATGACGGAGCCGAGCCTCTCGGCTTCGCCGAGGCCACCGTCCGTCCGCACGCCGACGGCTGCGAGAGCGACCGCGTCGTCTACCTCGAGGGATGGTACGTCGAGCCCTCGGCCCGTCGCCGCGGCGTCGGCGCCGCCCTCGTGCGCGCCGTCGAGGATTGGGGCCGCGCCCAGGGCTGCCGGGAGTTCGCCTCCGACACCGAGGTCGAGACCGAGGTCAGCGCGGCCGCGCATCGCGCGCTCGGCCTGAAAGAGGTCGGCCGCGTCATCGTCTTCCGGAAGGACCTCTGAGGTGGAGGGCAGGGTGGGACCGGACGACGGGAAGGGTTTCCGAAAACGCGAGCGGCAGCGACTCCGCGGGCACGGAGGCGTCTCGAACCGACGCGTGGGCGCGACGTGACGGCGGCGGACCTCCAGGGAGACGCGGAACCTCGGTCGGCCCTCTGGCGCCGGGTCGGGGCGGCGACGTCGCTTCCGAACGATCTCCGGAGGCTGCTCTGGAAGGCCCTCGGACGCTTCTCCGTCGACGGGAAGCACCTCGAGCGGCAGGACGAACTCGCGAAGCGGATTGCCGGCTTCACCGCCGCGGAGCGAGGGCGGCTCTTCGCGGTTCTCTGGCCCGAGCTCGCGCCCGCGCTCGAGCGGGCCTGGTCGTCGCTGGGGGGACGTCCGAGATCGAGAGGATCGCATTCCCTTCCGTTCCGCTACCCCGGAGACCCGCTCGCCATCGCTTCGACCGGCGTCGGCATGATCGCCTCGCTCGTCGGTCTCCTCGACGAGTTCGAGGGCGACGTCGTCGAGCTCGCGGTCCGCACCGGGAGGATCGGGCCCGAGAGCGATGCGGTCGGATGGCTCCTGGCCGGTGCGCTCGATGCGAACGAGGCGTCCGCCGAGGAGGTGTTCGCCGTGCTCGAGGCGACGGCGGAGGGACTTCACGAGGTCGCGGTGATGGGCGCTCCCGTGCTCCACGCCCTGATGGGATCCGGCCGCGAGGATGCCGGGGCGATCGTGGAACGGCTCCTCCTGGAGGCCGGCCGCGAGGAGGGCCTGCGCCGGGCGGTGTTCGAGGCCGCCTCCCAGGCCTCGCCCGTCGTCTTCCGTCGCGCCCTGCGCCTGGTGCTCGAGAGGGACCTGCTCCGCTTTTCCTCCGTTCTCCAGATCTCGAATCACTGGTTCGACTTCCACTGGAGTGTCGCCGAGGCCCCCCGGATGCGCCGCGCGCTCGAGCTCGTCCTCCGGTTTCTCGAGGAACCCCAGGCGCGCGAGGCGGCCCTGGCGTCCGACGACGCCGAGGTCGTCTACCTGGCGCTCTGGACCTTCGCCTTCGAGGACGTCGAGACCGCCGTCGCCCCGGCGTCACGCCTCGCGGCCTGCGACGACGTCGAGCGTCGCTTCGCGGCGACCCATCTCCTGGCGCAGCTCGAGTGGTCCGACGCCTTGCCCGTCCTGCTCGAGCGTCTCGACGACGAGAACCTCCGGATCGCCGCCCACGCTCAGCTCTGCTTCCGGAAGGACACCGCCGAATGGGTGGACCCCCTTCGCGTCTTCGACGCCCTGGCTCGCCTGAAGGCGCGGCTGAAGAAGGAGAAGACCGTCCTGCCGGCGCTGGTCTGGTCCTGGTGGAAGCTCGAGGTCCTTCGCAGCGACGTGGCGAGATCGATGGAGCGCCACTCCCGCCACGGCGACCATCCGCGGTGCATGCTGGAGCACGTTCGGGACCTCGACCCGGATGATCGGGGGCGCTTCGTCCGGGGTCTCGGCGACGTCGCGCGTGTCGGCGGATCGGGGACCGCGAAGGCGGCGCGCCGCGCCATCGCACGACCGGAACGCCAGGTCGTGATCGACATGCTGGGCGACGCGTCCTCGCTCGCGCGGAACGCCGCGGCCCTGGCCCTGGGCGCCACGCCGGTCGACGAGTCTGAGATCGAGACGCTCGTCGGACTCCTCGGGCGGAAGACCGGCGAGGTCCGGAGCCTCGCGCTCGATCGGCTGGCCCGGCTCGAGCGAGGTCCGACTCTCGACCTGGCGCGGCGGCTCCTCGGCGAGAAGAGCGCGCCGCGGCGCCACGCCGGCCTCGAACTCCTCCGACGCGGGCTCGCCGAGTCTCGCCTCGACGCCGACGCCCGCGCGCTGGCGCTCGACTATCGTTCGGGTCGCGAGCTCGATCCGGAGGAAGTCGCGCACCTCGAGGCCATCCTCGCCGCGGCGCCGGCGGAGATCGCGGGCGACGCTCCGGACCTGCCTTCCCGTGCCGACGCCTTCGGTCTCGTGTCGCCTTCCGACCGGCGGAGCTGGCCCGCATTCGGGCCGCGCCCCGTCGTCCTGCGCTCGGAGGCGGCCGACCGTTGCATCGACTCGCTCGCGCGCCTGATGTTCGAGCACGGCGGGACGGAGTTCGAGACCGGGTTCGGAACGATGACGCTCCTCGAGTACTGCCGGGAGCTCGACGACGCCGAGCCGGATCCGCGATCCCTCCCGCTGGAGGACCTCTGGCGGACCTGGGAGCGGGAGCGCGGTCCCGAGCTGCGCGACGACGATGGCCTCGAACTCCTGCGAGCGCGTCTCTTCCCGCACGAGGAGAAGCCCTGGCGCGAACGGCTGGGAATGGCCGAAGATGACGAGGCGTGGACGCGCGTTCCCCGGCTCGACGTCTTCCAGCTCGTTCTCGACCGCTGTCTCGCCTGGCAGGCATCGGAGGGTGTCTTCGATCTCCTCCTCGACGACCTCGAGGATCGGCTGAACGACGTCGCGCCGGAGATCTGGAGCCGGATCGAGCGGCTCCCCTGGCACATCCCCCTGGCGACGCCGGACTCGATCCTCCTCCGGCTGAGGAGGATCCGCGACGCGCGAACGACCCTCGACCTCGTCCGGACCCGCGGCCCCGACCTCCATCGCCCCGCCCACGCGCGGCGCACCTATGCCCTGAAGCGGCGCGCGATGTGGGAGTCGGGGGGCCACCACTTCTTCGTGCCGGAGCTCGCCGACTTCCTCCGCGCGAAGGAGGCCGGCGCTTTCGGGGAGGAAGGCGCGGCGGAGTTCATCGATCTCCTCGTCGGACCGGTCGCGAGCGTCGACGGGTCGAGCCTCCTTCATCGGGTCTCTTCGCGGCGTCCCCCTACCGCGATCGCGCCGCACGCCGAGCTCATCGCCGCGGTCGACCGGGTCCGCCGGCGTCTCGTCGCCATCGAATGCGCGCGCGGGGACGGCGAGACCGCGGCCTCGGCCTTCTGCCTGGAGCTGGTGTGGACCGGAGGGCTCGAGGCGCTCACCGCCGCCCTCGACGCCCTCGGCGGAGAGCCTCTCAGCCGCGCGACCACGGGTCGGACCCTGGAGAGATCGCGGGCCGAGATGCTCGCGCGGATCGTCGCGCGCAGCGCGCCGCGCGACGACGACGATCCGTCGGCCTTCGCCGCCTGGGCCCGCTCGTCGGGCCTTCCGACCGTCCGGCTCGTCGAGCTCGCCGCCTTCGCGCCCCAGTGGGCTTCCTTCGTGGAAGCCGCGCTTGAGTGGCCGGGCCTTGGGAGCGCCGTCTGGTGGATCCATGCCCACACGCGCGGAGGCGCCGACCATCTCGAGGCGTCGCGAGAGGAATGGGCGGCCTCCATCGCCGAGCGGACGCCGCTCGCCGCGTCGGAGCTCGAGGACGGCGCGGTCGACGTGCGGTGGTTCACCGAGGCCCGGACGCTCCTCGGCGCCGAACGTTGGGCCGAGGTCCACGAGGCCGCCCGCTTCGCCTCGTCGCGCGCCGGCGACCGCCGAGCCTGCCTCTTCGCCTCGGCGATGCTCGGCGAAGTCTCGCTCGAAGTCCTCGGCTCCCGCATCGACGAGAAGCGCGATCCGGACGCCCTGCGCGCCGTGGGACTGATCCCCCTCGAACCCGGCGAGGGACGTGACGCCGAACTGCGCCGGCGCTTCCTCCTCCTCGAGCGCTTCCGCCGTGAGAGCCGTCGCTTCGGGGCGCACCGTCGGGAGAGCGAGGGGCGCGCCTTCGCCATCGCGATGGAGAACCTCGCGCGCACGGCGGGCTACGAGGACCCGACGCGGCTCCGCTGGGCCATGGAGGTCGAGGCGGGCCGGGATCTCGCCGCGGGGCCGCTCGAGCTCGAGCGGGACGGCGTGCTCCTCCGACTCTCCCTGGACGACGACGCTCGACCGGTGCTGAGCCTCTCGCGCGGAGGCCGGGCCCTGAAGTCGATCCCGACCCGGATCCGGAAGGACGAGGACGTGCTCGAACTGGAGTCGCGCGTCCGGGAGCTCCGGGAGCAGACGGTCCGCGTGCGCCTCGATCTGGAGGCGGCGATGTGCCGCGGCGACGCCTTCACGGCCGAGGAACTGCGCGGCCTCATGGTGCACCCGCTCCTCGCCTCGCTCCTCGGTCGCCTCGTCTTCGTCGGCGAGGAGATCGCGGGCTATCCCAACCGCGAGTGCCTCGTCCTGCGCGACGCCTCGGGACGTCAGGAGCCTCTCCGCCCGACCGAGCGCCTCCGGATCGCCCATCCGCACGATCTCCTTCGCCGCGGCGACTGGAGGACCTGGCAGCGGGAGTGTCTGGTCCGGGAGCGTCTCCAGCCCTTCAAGCAGCTCTTCCGCGAGCTCTATCCGATCACCGAGACCGAGCGGAAGCAGCGTCTCGAATCCGAACGCTACGCCGGTCACCAGCTCGACGTTCGACGCGCCGTCGGCGTCCTGGGATCGCGGGGCTGGGTCCTCCGCCCGGGCGAGGGCCTGGGGAAGACCGACCACCGCGAGGGGCTCACCGCCTGGCTCGTCGCCGCCGACGACTTCGCGAGTCCCGCCGAGATCGAGGGCGTGACACTGCGGTCCGTCGTCTTCACCCGTCGCGATCAGGTCCTCCCGATCGACCTCGCCGAGGTGCCCTCGATCCTCTTCAGCGAGACGATGCGGGACGTCGACCTCGCGGTGAGCGTCGCCCACGCGGGCGGCGTCGACCCCGAGGTCAGCGCGTCCACCCTCGCGATGCGCGCGGAGCTCCTTCGCGAGACCTGTCGGCTGCTCGGGCTCGACAACGTCGTCGTGCAGACCTCGACCGCCGTCATCCGCGGTCGCTTCGGTCTCTACACTCTGCACCTCGGCCACGCCTCCACGAGCGTCAACGGCCGCTTCTTCGTCATCCGCGCCGTCCCTTCCCAGCACCGGGGACGCGTCTTCCTCCCCTTCGCCGACGACGACCCCCGCACGGCCGAGGTCCTCTCGAAGGCGCTCCTCCTCGCCCGCGACGACCGCATCAAGGATCCGAGCGTGCTCGGGAGATCGAGAGTTCGCGCACGAGGCCCGAAACCGATCCCCTCCCCGACAACCGTCCGGGTCTTCCGCCGAGAACGCCCCTCCGGGTATCCTTCGGTGATGGCCGGAGAGACCTCCCGTGATCACCGTCGAAGCGCGCACGCTCGGAGCCGCAAGGCCCTCGTTCCCGCCTGGTCCGTCCCCGTCCCCGGCGACGGATCGGGGGCGGTACGACGACGCCTCACGCTGGCCAAGCTCATCGAGCGCGTCGTGCGCATCCAGGTGCGGGAGTTCGAGGTCTCGCCAGGAGGCGCGGACTCGTGCGCGTGCTCACCGAGACGGAGATGGCCGAGGGCCGCGAGCGCGGGAAGATCGACCCGGCGGCCGCAACCCCGGGTCGAAGGTCGACGTCGAGCGCGCGGTCGCGACCGCGCTCCAGGCCTTCGAGGACGGTCTCTACCTCGTCTTCATCGACGAGATCGAGCAGCACGACCTCGACGCGCCGGTCTGGGTGATGGAAGGCTCGAAGCTCGTCTTCCTGCGGCTGACCTTCCTGGCGGGCGGGTGACGGGCGGAGGGGGAAGACGGACGAGTTTTCGTCAGTCTCTCCGCTTCGAGACGGCCGGCTCACCCAACTTGGCGTCCGAGGAATGATGACCCCTGTTTCTCCTGCCCCAACGTCGAGGACTTCGCCATGAGCGAGCAGTGGGACTTCTACTTCTGCAACGTCGACGACAAGCCGGCGTCGATCTCCCTCGACCTCGGCGTCGCCGAGATCGCACCGGTTTCGGATCTTCCTCACATGGTCTACGTGCGCGTGTACATGAGATCGCCGCGGCCCGACGGACTCTCGAGCTCCGACGAGGCCGCGGCGCTCTTCGCGATCGAGGACGCCCTCGGAGCGGCCATCACGAAGGGAGGGGGCGCCGCGCGCGGGGTCGGTCGATGCACGAGCGACGGCTGTCGCGACCTGTACTTCTACGCGGCCGATGGCGACGCCTGCCGAACGGCCCTCGAGGAGGCGATGTCGCGACTCCCCGACTACGGTTTCGAAGCGGGAACCCGCCCCGATCCTGAGTGGTCGTCTTACTTCGACTTCCTCTACCCGAGCGAACGGGACCGCCAGAGGATGGCCGACCGCCGGCTCCTGGAGGTCCTCGCCTCACACGGCGACCGGACCGACGTCGTGCGCGAGGTCGTCCACTGGATCCACCTCGGCTCCAGCGAGGATCGGGAAGCACTGGCCCGCGAGGTCGCACCGCTCGGCTATCGCGAGCTCCGGCGACAGGAATCGTCGGAGTCGGATCTCCCGTTCACCCTCGTCCTCGCGAACATGATCGACATGCATCCGACCTCGGTCGATGACACGACGCTCGAGCTCCTCCGCCTCGCAAGTGAGCGGCGTGGCCGCTACGACGGCTGGGAAACGCAGGTCCAATAGTAGTCGCGCTTCCCGCTACTCGCAGCGGCCGGATCGTCGTCCTCTTCGCGGACGACGACCCGCGCACGGCGGTGGTTCTCGCAAAGGGCGCTCCTCCTCGCGCGCGACGATCAGATCAAGGATCCGAGTATCCTCGAACAGGTCCCGTGAGCATGACAGGATCGCGGCGTCGCTCGGTGACGAACTCCCGTGCTTTCATGCACACACCATCAATCCGTCGAGATCAGCGCCATGAGCGGTTGGTGGGACCTCTACTTCTGTCACATCGACGACAAGCCGGCGGAGATCTCACTGGATCTCGAGGTCGCCGAGTCAGCCCCCCTTCCCGACCTGCCCCATCGCATCGGTCTCCGCGTTCCCATGCGATCTCCGCGGCCGGACGGGCTCCCGAGCAACGGCGAGGGACCGACGCTCCGTGCGATCGAGGATGCGCTTCACGCGGCAGCCGGATCGGGCGAGGTCGCCATGCGGCTCGTCGGCCGCCTCACCTGGGACGGCAACCGTGACTTCTGCTTCTACGCGGCCGACGGGGATCGCGGCGCGACGCTCCTCCAGCGCACCCTGGCGCGATTCCCGCTCTACAGGGTCGGAGTCCGAGCGGTGCCGGACCCGCAATGGTCGACGTACTTCGAGTTCTTCTTCCCGAGAGACACCATCCTCCAGCGGCTGAAGAACCGGCGATGCCTGGAGTCGTTCCACTTGCACCAGGACCGCGAAGAGGTGGTGCGTGAAGTCCGGCACCGGATCGTCGTTCCGAGCGTCGAGGCCCGGGACGAGCTCGTGAAGATCGCGACCTTCTACCTCTATCGCGAGCACGAGCGAGGTGAGACGAATGAGGCCGCGCTCCCCTTCTTCGTCGTCTTCGCGAAGGCCATCGACCTGGCGCCCCGGTCCGTCGACCTCGCCACCTACGAGATGATGCGCTTCGCCGAACGGCATGGCGGCCGCTACGACGGCTGGGAGTCAGAGGTCCGGCCTTAGCCGTCGATCCGGGGTGGGTCCCGTTCGAGTCACGGATCACCTCGCGATCGTCGACGACGCCCTGATCGCGGCACTCGAGGTTTCCGGCGACACCTGCCCGCCATCAGCACCGCCGAGCTGAGGCGCGAGCTCGGCGCGTGAGGGTGCTGATGCTGCCCACTCTACGGCTCTTGACGCATTCTTGACCTCGAAGCCGCCGCCATTTGGCACGCACGAGAAGATTCTCCGAGCTTTCTTCCCAGCTCGGCCCGACGCTCCTCTATGGTCGATTGCTCAGGCATTCCCGCACATCCCGAGCTCGGAGCTTCGCGTTGGTCTTTTCGAGCGGGGTGTTCCTCTATCTGTTTCTCCCGGTCTTCCTGGCGGCCTACTACGCGCTCCCTCGACGCGCATCGTCCCTCGTCATCGCTTTCGCGAGTTACATCTTCTACGGGTGGTGGCGTCCGGACTTCGTCGGTCTGATGCTCTTCTCGACCGTGGTCGACTTCTTCTGCGGCCGGCGCATCGTCGCGGCCCAGGAACGAGGCGAACGAGGCAAGACCTGGCTCCTGGTCTCGATGGCCGTGAATCTCGGCCTGCTGGGCTACTTCAAGTACGCGAACTTCGGTGTCGATTCCTTCAACGCCATCGCCGCGAACTTCGGTGTCGGACCGCTCGACTGGCCGAAGGTGGTGCTCCCGGTCGGCATCTCCTTCTACACCTTCCAGACGATGAGCTACACGATCGACGTCTATCGCCGGGAGGCGACCGTCGTCGATCGCTTCAGCGACTTCATGTGCTACGTCGCGCTCTTCCCGCAGCTCGTGGCCGGGCCCATCGTCCGCTACAGCACGGTCGCCGAGCAGCTCCGCCATCGCAGCCACACCTTCGCGAAGTTCTACCAGGGCGTTCTCTGCTTCCAGTCGGGCTTCGTGAGGAAGATCCTCATCGCGGACACCCTCGGTCAGGTCGCGGATCCGGCCTTCGCGACGGAAGCGCTTCCGCTCGTCGACGCCTGGACCGGCCTCCTGGCGTACACGCTCCAGATCTATTTCGACTTCAGCGGCTACTCCGACATGGCCATCGGTCTCGGACTGATGCTGGGCTTCCGGTTCCCGGTCAACTTCAACGGGCCCTACCGCTCGACGAGCATCACAGATTTCTGGCGTCGCTGGCACATCTCGCTCTCGTCCTGGCTTCGCGATTACCTCTACGTGCCGCTCGGCGGCAACCGCAAGGGGAACCTCCGGACCTACGTCAACCTGATGGCGACGATGCTGCTGGGAGGGCTCTGGCACGGGGCGGCCTGGACCTTCGTGATCTGGGGCGCGTACCAGGGCATCTGGCTCGCGGCGGAAAGGGCCTTCGGCAAGCGCGCCTTCTGGTTCGCGCTGCCCCAGCCCCTCCAGATCCTTGCGACCTTCGTGGTGGCGATGTTCGGGTGGGTGCCCTTCCGGGCGAGCTCTCTCGACGGTTGCCTGACCTATCTGGGATCGCTCTTCGGCGGATCTCCCGAGGGACCGCTGCTCGAGATCCTGCCCCTGCACGTCGGCGTGCTCGCGATCGGCATGCTCGTCGCGTGGTTGCCCTTCACCACCCAACGTCTGGCTTCACGGGCCCCGCTCACCTGGGTCGTGGTCCTGCAGCCGCTCTTCCTCGTCGCGCTGTTACAGCTCCAGTATCAGGACCATGTGCCCTTCCTCTACTACCAGTTCTGAACCGCGGGACGCCGTCTTCGACGGCGTTGACGGACTCATCCCCCACGATCCGGCGATCGCGAGGGGACCGTTGCGTCGCACGCTATCGGTCGCGATCTCCCTCCTCTTCGTCTTCACGACGGCGGGGATCGGCCTGATCGACAGCATCTGGCCCATCGAGCCTCCGGCCCCGGTCGGTCGCGAGAAGCAAGCCGATGACAAGCGACGGGCCGAGGCCCGCATCACGGATGGCAGCGCGGCGCGCCTCTTCGAGGACGACCTCCGGCGCAGGAGCCGGGTTCACGACGCGATCGGTCCCTACTACTCCTTCCTTCTCTACCGCTACTTCGGCCTCACGCGTTCCTCGGCGGTCGCCGGCGAGGACGGCTGGTTCTTCCTGCGGGATCGGCTGACGACGGTGCCGGAGGCGGTCTCCGAGAACGTGCCCCTCACCGCAAACCTCGCGGAGGCCCTCGATCGCCGGCTCCGGGGTCGGGGGATCGAGCTCGTCGTCTGTCCCGTCCCGCGCAAGGGAACGGTCCAGGCGGAGTCGCTCCGACGCGGCCTCGCGGTCGACGACCGTCCCTACCGGGCCCTCATCGCGGATCTCCGCCGCCGCGGCGTCCTCGTCGCCGATCTTCTCGACGCCTTCCAGAAGCACGAAGGCGAGCACGTCTACAACAAGGTGGACAGCCACTGGAGCGATGTCGGGATGATCGTCGCGGCCGAGCGCACCGCGCGCGACGGGGACATGCTCGCCCCCCCGGCCGCGCGGCGCTTCACCCTCGAGAAGAAGTTCACCAAGCCCCAGCCCGGCGACATCCTGGCGATGATCGAGATCGATGTTCCGGAGGCCTGGGTGAAGACCTTCGGTCGCGACGAGGAGGTCGAGGTGTGGCGCGTCGAGGACGAGGGGCGCGACGTCGGAGAGACGAAGCGGCTCGGGGCGGAGGCCCCGCTGGCCTTTTCCGGCACGAGTTTTTCGGACGGGCGACTGTTCGAGGACTTCGTCGGACACTTCGCGGGCCGCCCCGTCTGGACCTCGGCGAAACGCGCCGCGGGCCCGGTCGCCCCGCTTGAAGAGGCCGTCGATC
This sequence comes from Planctomycetota bacterium, assembly GCA_041402125.1. GTDB lineage: Bacteria > Planctomycetota > DRQF01 > JAWKSY01. The sequence continues at coordinate 29,209 of JAWKSY010000003.1, read as the reverse complement.
ACGTCACGCGGCAATTCGAGGATCTTCCCGAGAAGCTCGTCTGGGAGATCCCGATGCACAACGTCTTCTCGGTCTCCCGTCCGCTTCGTGGCATGGGGCGCGTCTTCTCGGATGCGAGGGCCGGAGACCTCGCGCCACTCTCCGAGGAGTTTCCCTGGATCGAGAACTCCACGCTCATCCCGGGCCCGCTCCCGTCGAAGGGTACGTCGACGACCCGGACCCTCGGCGGCGCCTTCATCTTCCCCGGCAACGGCTGCGTCTCGGTGCGTCTCCGCGGTCGCGTCCAGAACGGCTACGCGGAGGTCCGGGTCGACGGGACGGGCCGGCGTCTGCACGGGCGATGGGAGGCAGGTCGCGACCAGATCGTCATGCCGGTCGTCTCGGTCGATGACGTCTCCATCGTCAATCTCGGCCTTCTCTCGCGCGACAAGGCCAGCGTGCAGATCGACTCGATCGAACTCGTCACTGACCTCGAGTTCGATGCGATCGAGGCGACGACGCCGGAGCTGACGATGAACGACGAGACCTGGACGGCTGCAATCTCGCTCGTGGAGCCCTTCTCTCCCGAGCCGCGAGACGTGCTCCTCCTCGATCTCGCGGGGCGACGGGTCGCCCGCGATCTCGAGTTCCTGATCGAGCTCTCCGAGGGACCGCCGGTGGTCGTCCTCTCGGCCGACAAGGTCGACCCGAACGCCCGCGTGATCCTCCCCCTCGACGAGGTCGCCGGTCGCCCGATTCTCGGCGTCCTCCTGCGGGCGGACGGCCGAAAGCCACCTGCGCTGGAAGTGGACGTTTCGCGAGGTGCTCCGGTCTTCCACTGACGATCGCGTCGTGGCCGACACGCCGTCAGCATCGTGCAGGCCTGAGTCGGAGCTCGACGAGAAGGTCGTGCAGGTCCCCGCGGGCCGAGGGTTCCTCGGGCAGCGTGCTGCGGATCCTCGCCTCCTCGAGGTCGGTCATGAGTCGATCGTACTCGCGCCGGTGAAGCGCGAGATCGGCATCGTCCAGGGTCGACTTCTCCGCTCCCTCTCGCTTCCGGGCCACGAGGTCGGCGATGAAGGACAGGCGGAAGGATTCGTTCAGGACGGTGAGGTCGGCCTCGACCTCGCCGCTCCGGAGGAGGTGGATCCCGGTGAGGATCACGCGGTAGACGTAGAGCAGCGGCTTGATGCGCGGCGGGGTCTCCTTCGCGAAGAGGTCCCACTGATTGCGGGCGAAGCCGAGGTAGTGATGGGCGTGGTGTCGCGTCACGCAACGCCGCGCGATCTCCTTCAGCCGATCGTGGTCCTCGCCGCCGTGGAGGACCAGCGGCGAGAAGACCTGTTCGAGGACGTAGCCGTTCTTCTTCAGCATCATCCCGAAGAACTTCTCGGCGTCGTGGCTGACGAGGTCGAGCTCGAGGCCCTCGCGGACATCCGAGACGTCGATCGTCTCGGGGCCCTTGCGGAGCCCGACGACCTCGCGCGCCGGCAGGACGTGGCAGCCGCGGATGTCGTAGTCCGAGTCGGGCGAGGCGAAGCCGTAGAGGTGCGCGCCGCTGATCGTGACGAAGACGAAGGGGTACGGCTGCTCGCCGACCACGCGAGTGACAAGGTCCGGGAAGTTCATCGTGGATTCACCCGGCTTCGCCGGGCCTCGATCAGGAAGGCGTTCACGCGCTCGTAGTCCGGCCGCTCCGGCAGCGGCGAGCGGCCGATCGCGGCGTCGAACCGTCGCTGCAAGTCGAGTCGCCAGGCCTCGACCTCGTCCCAGGCCATCTCGCCCCGCTTGATCGCGAGGAGGCGCGGGCGATGCTCGCCCACGTCCAGCCGGAGCTCCCCCGTCTTGAGCGCCGCTTCGGCCGAGAGCAGGAGCCGGATGAGGTGCATCGCGTGCTTCCACTTGATCGCCCCTCCGCCTTCCCGGGTCTTCTCGAGCTTCCGGAACTGCGAGAGGACGTAGCCGTTGTAGGTCTTGTGGATGAAGCGGGAGAGGAAGCAGCGCCGGAGATCGAGCAGCTCCCGCGCGATCGGATCGCAGTGCTCGACGAGCGGCGTGAAGAGGCACTCGAGGATGTTCGGGTTGGCCTTCAAGGCGAGGACGAGGAAGCGCTGGAGCTCCCAGTAGCACTCGTCGGCGTCCGGGCTCTCGAGCACCTCCGGCACGCCGGTCAGGGACCAGTGCTGATGGGCCGGAGGCAGGAAGATGCCCCGCACGTCGACGTCGGAGCCCTCGTCGTCCAGGCCGAAGGCCCGCGAGCCCACGATGCAGCGGTAGATCACGTGCTCGCGGAGATCGCCCCCCGACCCCGCTCCGAGGGCTCCTTCCTGGTGGTGACTCAGCACCTCGATCTCGTGGCGCCGGAAGGTCATCGACTCCCCGTCCGCGAATCGGATCCGATAGCGGTGTTCCCTGTCCATCGGAGCGTGCATGATGGCGCCCACGCCACCCGCCGGACGGAGCTCGCGCCCGTCCGCATCCCGCACCGCGACCCGCGTCACGACCTGGGTCCCGACGGAGAGGATGGGTGGCGAGTCGGCGTCGGGCGGATTCACGGTTCGCTCGAGACAGGGAACTGAGGCGGCAGACCAGCATCGGGCGCCGAGGAAGGAGTCTACTGATGGGAATGTGCTTCGTCCTCCATTCCGTCAGCGATCAGAACATCGACCGGATCCTCGCGCACCCGCCACTCATCCGGCGGCTCGTTGATCGTGATGTCTCGGCGACCCAGGATCGGATTCATCGAGAGACGGCGCCAGGGCTGTTCGCGCGGCTCTTCGGACGCCGCCGTCAGGACACCGCCGACCTCGTCCTCGGGGACGGTGAGGGAGAGGTGATTGATCTCGACAAGTCATGGGACGGCCTGAACTTCCTCCTGACCGCCTCCGACGGAGGGTCGGACACGTCACCGCTAGGTTTCCTCGGTTCGGGAGGCACGCCGGCCGGAGACATCGAGGTCGGCTATTGCCCCGCTCTCCTCCGCCGGAGCGGCGAGGTGCGTGAAATCGCGGCCGCTCTCGCCCGGGTCGATGAGTCGACGTTGAGGGATCATTACGACGTAGAGACGATGCTGGCTCGCGACATCTATCCGACGATCTGGGACGACGACCCGAGCGAAGACGGTGCGCTCGCCTACTGCCTCCACCACTTCGCGACGTTGAAGAGCTTCGCGCAGCGGACCGCCGATCAGGGCCTGGGCTTCGCACACTACATCTGTTGACCCCGGTACGGCATTCTTCCATCCGGAGTCGACCGGGCGCATCGGTTGGCAGCGATCGAGCATCGCCGGACGGTCAGGATCGAGCCGCAGTCACACGCGAGTCTCTCCAACGCATCTGAATCCGAGGCAACGTCCGCGCGCGTGCGGCGCCCGGCCCCGTCGGTAGGACGAGCGGCAGAGATCCACCGAGCCGATCCAGCTCCCGCCCCGCTCGCTCCGGATGCCCGTCGCGACGCCCGATGCCTCGGCGGCGCCGGCGCGGCGCGCGTAGGCCTCGGGGTCGGACCAGTCGCGGCACCACTGCCAGACGTTTCCGGCCATCTGCCGGAGACCGAAGGGTGACACGGCGGAGTTCGCGGTGACGGGGCGCAGGGGGAGCTCGGCCACGGCTCCGTAGGTGCGCCGCCGGGTGTGGTGTCCGGCGTTGATCTCGCCCGGCGCGGGCTCGCGGTCTCCCCAGGGCCACTCGCGGGCCACGGCCCCGCGCGCGGCGTACTCCCACTGCGCTTCGGTGGGCAGGAAGCAGACGTCGTCCCGCCTCCAGCGTCGCCAGTTCTCGCCGTTGGCCCAGAGCGCGTAGGCGTGCGCCCCGAACCAGGAGACGAGCACCATCGGCAGCTCGGCCGCGCCGGGAACGGGCTCCCAACCCCGCTCACCGCGACGCAGGAGCTGATGCTCGAAGCGTCGCTCGCCCTCCCCGATCAGGAACCAGGCGCGGAGCGTCTCCTCGTCGACCTCGCCGATGCTGTTGAGGAAGCGGGCGTAGGCCGAGGCGGAGACGTCCTCCACGTCGATCAGGAAGGCCTCGAGATCGACCTCGTGCCGCGGTTGCTCGTCGGCCCCGGCGCGGGGAGAGTCGGAGCCGATCTCCACCCTCCCCGCGGGGATCCGGATGGAGGCCATGCCATCGGTCATGCGCCGGAAGGACGCCGGGAGCGGCGCCGCCCGGCCCATGTCGCGGTAGAGGACGGCGGGAAGCTCCCGGAGGCGGCCGCTGAGTTGCGTGAACGTCGCCGTCGTCGGCTCCGCGTGGGCCTGAGGGGTGTTCCGGAGGTTCTTCCGGTCGCCCGTGCCCCAGCGCAGGTAGATGAGCTCGGCCATGTCGCGAACGCGAAACCGCGGGCGCCAGAAGACCTCCTTGTAGACCTGCTCGGCCCGGCGATCCGGATCGGGGAGCGAGACGTCGAAGTGCTCCTCGATCTCCATGAGCCACTCGATGATGTCGAGGCTGTCGATCCCGAGATCCTCGGTCGGCCTCTGGTCGAGGTGCATCACCTCCCGGCGCAGGTCGACCTGGCGCGCGGTCAGGTCGAGAAGGCGGTTCTCGATCACGTCGAGGGCGGGACGATCCGTGCTCATGCGGGGCTCTCCGGGACCTCGTCGGGCCTCAGTCGGTCAGAGGCAGGATCTCACGCGGCGGGAGGTGGATGTCCGGCCCATCGTAGCCTTCCATCTCCTCGTCCCAGTCGAGCTTCTCGAGATCGACCCGGCCCGCGAGAAGGTCCTTCCAGGCCATGGGCTTCGCCGTGAAGGGGGTCCTCCCGCCCTCCCGGTAGACGAGCTGCGCGTCGGGCACGATCTCCATGATCACCGTCTTCAGTTCGCTCCCGAAGTGGAAGGCATAGCGCACCTGATAGACCTTGGCCTCGGGGTGCGCCGCCATCAGGAGCTCGAGGCTCCGGGCCAGCACGGCCGGCTTCAGGAAGGGAAGGCGCGCCACCGCCGGCGGGTCCTTCAGGCCCTCGCTCGTCCGGCTGACCGTCTTCCAGGTCCCGGGCAGCACGTGGTAGTCGAGCAGCGCGAAGCGGCCGTTCTTGTCCCAGACGCGGGTGGGCGGATCGTCGTAGCGTTCCTGCGCTCGCGCCAGGATGAAAGCCTTCCCCTCGTCCGACTCCTCCATCCGCAGCTTGTACTTCGGCACCACGCGATTCTGGACGAAGCGGTCGAGCCCGCGCGTCTCCGCCGGCATCCCCTTCCGGTCCTTCTCCGCCGCCTCGTCGACGATCGCGCCGATGTACTCGGGGTCGGGGTTGCGGTAGATGCCCCACCACGCGCGGAGGTCGGCCTTTTGCACGGCCTCGATGCAGTAGGCGCGGGGATCGGCGACGGGCTCGCCGGGGGCGGGCTTGCCGCAGCCAGAGAGGACGGCCAGGGCGAGGATCGCCGCGGCGAGAGGTTCGAGCGTCTTGAGCCGTGAGAACATCGATTCCTCCGCGACGGTTTCGAGGCGGTCTGATGTTACCGCGCCCTGGACAAGTGCGTCATCGACGGTGACGATTCGGTCGAAAGTCCAGACTCAGGGCGCGATCCGGGGCGAGTGAGCGTGACCGCGAAGAAGAAGTCGAACGCGGAGGCCGAGGCGAAGCCGCGACTCCTCTCCGGCGGCAACCCTCAGATCCCGAAGGCCGATGGGGACGCGCCGGTGAGGGACTACCTCGCCGCGATGCCCGGATGGAAGCGAGACGTGGGCGAGCGGCTCGATGCTCTCGTCACGAAGACCGTACCGGGGCTTCGGAAGGCCGTGCGGTGGAACTCCCCCTTCTACGGCGTCGAGCGTCGGGGGTGGTTCCTCAGCTACCACTGCTTCACGCACTACGTGAAGATCACCTTCCTCAACGGCGCCGCGCTGCGGCCCCTCCCGCCCCTCGCGGCGAAGCAGGAAGGGGTCCGCTACCTCCACCTTCACGAGGGCGACGAGATCGATGAGGAGGATTTCTGCGGTTGGATCCGTCAGGCCGCGAGTCAGCCCGGACAAGACCTGTTCTGAGGCGATCGCCGATGACGACACGCTCTCGACGAGGGGTTCGAGACCCACGATGATCGTGGAAGATCGTTGATGTCACGCGGCGCTGACCTGCGCTTCCCCTGTGCCTGCTGCGGATACCTGCAGCTCACCGAGGGAGGTCACGGGACCTTCGAGATCTGCGGGGTCTGCTTCTGGGAGGACGATCCCGTCCAGTTCGGGGACCCCGACTTCAGGGGCGGCGCGAACGGGCCCTCACTTCGCGAGGCGCAGGCCAACTTCCGGGAGTTCGGGGCCTACGACCGGGATGCCCTCCCACACGTCCAGGCGCCATCGCCCGAAGTTCCACGTGATCCCGAATGGAAGCCGCTCTGATCTCCCATCGGGCTGTCTCCTCGTCGATTGATGCTCGAACGTTCCAGGCGGAGAACAAGATGACACGACCTTCAAGGTCATGGCTGGCTCCCGGTCTTACCTTCCGCTCCATCGCGGAAATGCGTGCTCACGCTCTGCCACCTGCAACTCTTGTCCATCGACCGAAACGACTTCATGCGATCAAGAAATGAGAGCGGTTTTCAGCGACTCGGAGTCTGCCGCCGCCCCGATCAGCATCTGACGAGACAATTGTGTCGTCCAGCGAGTCAGAGCGCTCCCTGCAACACGCTGATTGCAGATCGCGCGATGACAGTTGCTAAGGGCCGTCGTGCGTCGCAATACGCATCAAGAAGGATGTAATACATTTCACTGCATGCCCTTGCGATCGATCCTGACTGTCAAGATGCGGACGGGGTCTCGCAGTCTTCGCGGGCCGCCATCTCGATGTCCTCGAAACGTGCTAATTTCTTGCATGGAGTAGGCGTAATCCCCCGACCGCCACCGGGTCGATGACGGGACTTCAGGAACGTGAGGGAAGCCGATGGCCGGACGCGATGAGCTGCGTGAGCAGCTGCAGTCCCCTGAGTTCGTCGCAGCTCTGCTGCCCGACGAAATCAAGATACGCGAGAAGCTGGCCGAGGGTGGACAAGCGGTTGTTCATCGAGGGACCGTCGGCTCTATCGATGCTGCGGTAAAAGTCTATTTGCCTGGCCAAGAACTTGAGCGGCGGGTCGAGCGAGAGATCAACGCGCTGTCGAATATCGATTGCCCGAGCCTTGTGAAGTTGCTTTGGTCTGGAGAGGTTCTTGTTTCCAACCAGTTGCGACTATCGGTCGTGGCCACCGAGTATGTGGATGGCGAAGTCCTCGAACAACGCATTTCCCGGCGGCCTCTGTCGGGTGATGAGATGGGGGTTGTGGCATTCGACGTAGCGCAGGCTGTGAAGGCGATGTGGGCCAAGCGCATCGTGCATCGGGACCTGAAGCCCGCCAACATCCTGATCAGAGCTAACGGACGTGCGTGCGTCATCGACCTCGGCGTTGCTCGCCACCTAGAGCAGAGTTCACTTACGGCACTGAACTCTACATGGGGAACACGTGGGTACATGTCGCCTGAACAGGCACGCTGCATCAGACAACTGTCGTGCAAGTCGGATCTCTACTCTCTCGGAGTGATTCTTCTTGAGGCAGGCACCGGTTTTCATCCTACCACGAGGGACCAATTCGCTTTGATGAACATGGTCTTTCAACGGCCACTCCCTGACCCTGTGGAGCAGTGGAAGCACGCCGCGCTCATAGTTCAACTGCTCCAGCAATCTCCCGTCAAGAGACCGCTCCCGCAGGCGGTGCTCGATCTGCTCTCAACGCACGCATTGAGAGATGGAGGTCAATGATGTCATTCCTCGGAACCCTCGGATATAGGTTCAAGCTGCCGGGCGAAGCTTCGCCCGACGGCGCAATAATTCTCGCAAGTGGTCTCCCACGGCATCAGCTGACGCGCAGGAGAATTGATCCTGAGGGCCGACCGTACCTCGAGGATAGGCTTTTTGATCCTCAGCTGTACCTGGCCGGGTTGGGCGCTCACGAAGCCAGCACGACCTGCACCTACCTTTCAAGTTACTCCTGGTTCGGCGTTGAGACTGAGAACTACGATAGCGGAGAGCAGAAGCAGAGTGAGTGGAAGTCTGACGCGGAACGAGACATAGCCAATCGCTGGCCATCACGTGCTCCGGTCACTTCGATTCCCGAACACGTCAAGGCGTGCATTGATCTCCAGATGGAACTCGGCTGCTCTGGAGTTATCCTTCCGAGCCCTCTCTGTGTGACGCCAACCTCCTCGTATGAGGAAGAGCTTCGTTGGCTTGATGCCGGACTCGAGTACGCGCAGTCAATAGGTGGGATCGAACTCCCCGTCTTCGCCACCGTTGCGCTTAGTGACGTATGCCTCCGGAGCATCGCGCCAACCGAGAGTCTCTTTCTCTCGGGAGTGGCGGATGCCGTCAGCTCGCGCGAGGTGGACGGTGTCTACATCGTTGTAGAACTCGCTTCGGAACCGGAACAAGCGCGGCAATGTGGCAACGCCAATACTCTGGAGTCGGTGTTGTTTCTCACACACGCTTTCGCTCGTGACGCGGAGTTGATTGTTGGCGTAAACTTCCTCGGCGCATTCGGAGCGGCGTGTAGAGGTGCGGGAGCCGACTTCTGGTGCAGTGCGTGGTACAAGAGTCTGATCCGACTTCGGATGGCTGATAGAGCGACGACTGGGCGGGCATATCCTTCCTACTGGACTCGCCATGCCGCACTCGACGTTCATCTTGAGACAGATTTCGATCTCCTTGCGGCTTCCCCGGTACTCAACGAGCTAAAGGACGAAACTGCGGCGTCGCGATCTCTCCTGGATGCTGCTGCAGCGGGCAGGCAAGCCAGAGATGTGCCTGGCTGGGCGTATGCCCAATCGAACGTCGAGTCAGCGCGGGAGCATTTCTACCACTCGTGCCTCGGACTCGACGACTCGCTCGAGGAACTCTCAGAAGACGAGAGAGTCAATGCCGTCGCAACGTGGCTGGACGAGTGTGCGCGTCGGGCGCAGATGGTGGATGACCAGTTGGGTCGCCGTTCAAAAACTTCAACTGCTCATGTTGCTGCATGGCGGGACGCATTTGCCCGCTACCGGCAGTCCCATGGTGTTTGAGGACGCTGCCACGCGGCAGAGAGCACAACGTACTCTCTTTCGTGTCGCGATTGCGGCGCAGCCTTTGTTGAGTTGGCGATCCACTCGTGGCCGCCGGACCTCGAGATTAGGCAAAGCCCTATTCCCTCACGTTGGAACGTCTCGCGGATCGAAGCGACATTGCGCCCAATCTGCTGTGCATCAAGGGCGACGAAAGTGCGGTCCGCGAAGCGCCGGTAGTTCCTCGCTTGCTTGAGTGCGTCTCTCCAGCGTCGCAACTTCGCCTCGACAGCGATAACTTCAGCGGAGATGCTTGAGACCGGTGTGTCCAGAGAGACTGCCCCGGATTCGAGTTTCGTCGCGATTCCGGAGGACAGCAGGTCGCGAATCGTTGGCTCGATACGCGTGAGAGGCTCGAATGCTTTCCGAGCGATGGTCTCCGGTCGCAATCGTCGCTGTCGTCGTAGGAGTGAGATCACGAAAGCGTGTCGAAGTGACCACTTTGCGAGTCTGGTGGTGGGACAAGGTTCGGTGCGAAGTCGGACGATGAGCATGTCTGGAATGCACTCGCCAACTGGTACTTCTCGCTTCGCGTAGGTCGTGGTGAACGAACCGGGAAGATCGAAGTCAATTGCGGCAACCATCTCCTGGAGCTGGCGCTCGGATTCAAACATCCAGGGGCTTCTTGGGTGCGATGGTCTGCGCATGACTAGGACGAGGCTACCCTCAGCGTCTGACGGTGGCAATTCCCACCTTCAAGTTGAGCCCTCGCGTTGCGCGTCATCCCATTCTCAGTCCGTCGACCAGAAGGTGCTTCAGCAGACGCTCCGCCACAATGACCTCCAATTCGATCCTCCAGAGGTAATCGTGAAGGCTATGGCTGGCTGCTCGGATGAGGTAGCTCCGGTAGACGTCGTGGCGAGAAGACCATTCTCTGCATCGTCGCCACGCGGTGAGGCCGCAGTCGCCAGCTTACAACTCGGCGACGCGACCTGTGACTAGTGGAAGTGCGGCGCGAGAGCCGGTGGTATTGGGGGGGGCGGCTTGAAGTTCATGACCTCGTGCCGCTCGTTCCTCCTCATGAAGAGCCTGACGTCTCTGCGACGCTCGTCTTCCCACGCCGGTTCCGCACCGTAGGGTGAACCTGAGGAAGACAGCGGCACTTTCGTCAGCCACGCTGAGGTAGCTCTTCGTGGCGGGCTCAGCTTTCGGAGGTGTGGTGCGTTTCGAGGTCGCTATCTTGGCCATCGAGGACGGCAACCGCTGCCCCTGCGTTCTGCATTCAGCCCGAAGGGAGGGGTGCGACGTGAGCAACGGTGTCGACGAACCCTGCCACTGCCGAGTTTCGCACCAGATAGGGCGTCGCGCCGGTGCCAAGCGGTTACTTCGTTGGCCGGCTCATTCTTGAAGCGTACTGAGAGCGGGTGATGGGGTTCGAACCCACGACATCCAGCTTGGGAAGCTGACGCTCTACCAACTGAGCTACACCCGCTTGGTGTGTGGGATGGTGATAGCCGAGGGGTTTCGGGGGGTCAAGGGGGAAGAAATGGGCGGGAGGGGGTGATTCGGGGGTGCTGGAGTGGACCGGGAGGGGGAGGATTCTTAGGGTCGGGGCATGACGAATTCCAATCCCAAGACGATCGGCGACGGCGTGGTCGTGGCCATTCACTACACCCTGAAGCTCGATGACGGCAGCGAGGTCGATTCGAGCCGCGGGGGTGATCCCCTCCTCTATCTGCACGGTCAGGGCAACATCGTTCCCGGGCTGGAGCACGAGCTGACCGGGCGCGGGCCCGGGGAGCGCTTCGAGGTGAGCGTGTCACCCGACGAGGGCTACGGGGCTCGCTTTCCGGACGCGGTCCAGCGCGTGTCGAAGACGCAGCTTCCCGACGACTTCGAGCCGGAGGTCGGGATGCAGCTCTCGGCCGAGACGGCGCAGGGGCAGTTCATCACCCTGCACATCGTCGAGGTGGGCGAGGACGACATCGCGGTCGATCCGAATCACCCGCTGGCCGGTGAGACCCTGAACTTCTCGATCGAGGTCGTCTCGCTGCGCGCGGCGACGAAGGACGAGATGGAGCACGGGCACCCGCACGGGCCCGGCGGCCACCACCACTGATCGACGGTCGGGGGCGCTTGCCTCCGCCCTGCTCTCTCGCGACGGCGACCCCTCTCTCCGGAGGCGGGTCGCCGTTCCGCGTTCGGGGGCGCTTCCCCTCTATCGGGCGGCGAGGAGGACGACGCAGTGGACCTCGATCGCCTCGGCCCGGCCGACGGCGTCCAGACCCTCGCGGGTCTTGGCCTTCACGTTGACGCGGGCCTCGGGGACCTCGAGCAGCTTCGCGATCGAGCCGCGGATGGCCGGCTTGTGGTCCTTCAGGCGGGGCTTCTGGGCGAGGACGTTCAGGTCGAGGTTGACGACGGTCCAGCCGGCGGCGTGGACGCGGCCGAGGACCTCGCGCAGGAGCGCCGAAGAGTCGGCGCCCTTCCACTTCGGGTCGTCGTCGGGGAAGAGTTCGCCGATGTCGCCCAGACCGGTGGCGCCGAGGAGCGCGTCGGTGACGGCGTGGAGGACGGCGTCGGCGTCGGAGTGGCCGAGGAGGCCGCGCTCATAGGGGATCTCGACCCCGCCGAGGATGAGCGGACGGTCCTCGACGAGGCGGTGGATGTCGTAGCCGAGGCCGACGCGCAGATCGGGGGTCGTCATCGCTGGGGCTCCCAGAGGCGGCGCTCGAGGACGAGCTCGGCGAGGCGGAGGTCGTCCGGGGTCGTGATCTTGAAGTTCCAGGGGGAGTCCTCGACGACGGCGACCTTGTGGCCGGCGGACTCGAGGGCCTGTGCCTCGTCGGTGACGTCGCGTCCCTCGCGCTCGGCGCGCTCGAGCGCCTCGACGAGGATCTCGCGACGCGCCGCCTGGGGGGTCTGGGCGAGGCGGAGCTCGCGGCGATCGACGGTGCCAGCGACGATCTCGTCGCAGGTGATCCGCTTGACCGTGCTGGTGACGGGGACGGTCGGGATGGAGCCGGCCGAGGAAGCGAGGCTCGCGACGAGGCGGCGGACGACGCCCGGCGAGCAGAAGGGGCGCGCCGCGTCGTGGACGAGGGCCGCCTCGCAGTCGCGCGAGAGGGCGCGGAGGCCGTTGAGGACGGAGTCCTGCCGGCGCGCGCCTCCCTCGACGAGGTGGGTCACGCCCTGGGCGGCGAGATGGGCCGACCAGGTGCCGCGGGTGAGGGGCTCGCGGTCGTCGTCGTGGACGACGAGCACGATCTCCGCCACGAGATCGCGCGCCTCGGCGAAGCGGTCGACCGCGTGCACGAGGAGCGGACGGTCGCCGAGGGGGACCATCGCCTTTCTGAGGTCGTACCCGAGACGCTCGCCGCGTCCCGCCGCCACGATGACCACACCGGTCTTCATCGCCCGCTTCTCCGATCCAGGGGGCGCAATCTAACAAGGCGGGGCGGCGGCGTCCGCCGGGCCTCGGGGCGGGCCCCATTCGGGTAGGATGCCGGCATGGGTGAAGGGATCGAACGCAGGGGCCGCCTCGTCCTGGGGCTCGACCCGGGAACCGCGGTGACGGGCTGGGGCCTCGTCTCGCGCGAGGGCTCGCGTCTCTCCTGCGTCGAGTACGGCTGCTGGAAGACCTCGGCCGGCACCCCCCTCCCCCGTCGCCTGCTCCAGATCACCGAGGGGCTCGAGGCGCTGCTCGCGCGGACCCGGCCCGACGCGGTCGCGATCGAGCAAGCCTTCTTCGGCAAGAACGTCCAGTCGGCGCTGCGCCTCGGCGAGGCGCGGGGCTCGCTGCTCCTCACCTGCGCCCGGCTCGGGATCGAGACGCACGAGTACCCGACCGCTTCGGTGAAGAAGGCGCTCGTCGGGAACGGCCGGGCCGACAAGACCCAGGTGCAGTTCATGCTGACGCGGCTGTTGCGGATGAGCGCGCCCCCCGAGCCGCTCGATGCGAGCGATGCGCTCGCGCTGGCCTTCACGCTGGCGATGGAGGGCGGGCCGAGCGCGCGCAGCGCCTCCGCCCGGCTCGGTCGGCTCTGACCGCGTTCCTCAGCGCTCGAGGACCAGCGTCACCGGACCGTCGTTCAGGAGCTCGACCTCCATGTGCGCGCCGAAGCGGCCGGCGGCCACCTCGCCACAGCGTTCGGCGAGGAGCGCGCGGAAGCGATCGAAGAGCGGCTCGGCGATCTCGGGCGGGGCCGCTCCGATGAAGCTCGGGCGGCGGCCCTTCCGGGCGTCACCCAGCAGCGTGAACTGACTCACCGCGAGGACGCGGCCGTCCACCTCGGTGACGGAGCGGTTCATGAGGCCGGCCTCGTCGGGGAAGATCCTGAGGCCCGCGATCTTGTCGGCCATCCAGACGAGGGTCTTCTCGTCGTCGCCGGGCGCGATGCCGACGAGGAGCAGGAGACCGCGCTCGATGGCGCCGACGATCTCGCCCTCGACCCGCACCGAGGCGCGGGCGACGCGCTGCAGCACCACCCTCAAGCGAGCGCGTCCTCGTCGTCGAGCGGCAGGAGCTCGATCTGCCGCGCGGCCTCGGCCCGCACCGCCTCGTCCTCGCGGTCGAGGAGGCTCTCGCGGCAGGCGAGGAGGTTGGCGAGGTGGAGATCGAGATCCTCGCGCGCGAGGCCGGAGGCCAGGACGCGGAGGCTGAGCTGGGCGTTGCGGTCGCCCTGGGCCGGCGCGAAGGCGAGGTCGTGGTCGGAGACGATCTCGAGCCGCTCCTCGAGCTCGGCGAGATCGCCGGCCGGCGCGAGCGGGACGACGAGGCCGACGCTCGCGTAGGGCGCGGCGGCGGGCTTGATGACCCAGAGCGCGATGCCCTCGTCCGGGTCCTCCGGGTCGCGGTGGAACTCGCCCGTCCAGGTGCCGCCCTCGTCGAAGTGGTCGACGACGCGCGCGAAGCCCTGCTCCTCGAGCAGCTCGCTGATGCGCGCGCGCATCCAGGCGGTCTCGGCGGCGTGGCGGCTCACGAGCGGTCGCCCTCCTTCTCGCGCAGCTCCTTCAGCCAGCGCTCGACGCGCAGCTTCCACTCGCCGCCCACCTCGAGGTAGCGCTCGAAGCTCGCGATGGCCTTCGAGGGGGAGTTCTCGTGGTCGGCGTAGAAGACGCCGAGGTTGAAGAGGAGATCGGGCGAGTCGGGATGGTCCTCGAGCGCGGCCTCGAGGATGCGGCCGCCCTCCTTCGTCTTACCGGCGAGGATGAGCGCGCTCGACTGGTTCAGGATCACGTCGAGGTCGTCGGGGTGGTAGTGACGCGCGCGGGCGAAGCGCTTGGCGGCGCCCTCGTAGTCCTCGCGGACCTCCATCAGGAGGGTCCCGACGTTGTAGGAGAGACGGAAGTCGTCCACGCCGCGCTCTTCCACGGCGAGCAGTGCCTCGAGCGCGGCTTCGCGCTCGGCCGCCTCGAGACGGGCCTCGGCGAGACCCTCGAGCACGAAGAGCGGCACGAAGGGGACGCCTTCGATCGGCGTCCACTCGGACTCCGCGCGGGCGGGTTCGCCCCGCTCGAGGTACATGCGTCCGAGGAGCGCGCGCGTGATCGCGGACTCGTCGCCCTGGCGGCGGAGATTCTCGAGCGCGGCCTCGCGGGCGGCGGGGTCGTTCGCGGGGTCGGTGAAGACCGAGAGTGCCCGGAAGTCGCCGGCCTGGTCGTCCTTCTCGGTGAGGCCGGAGCGGAAGGATTCGATCTCGGCGTGGAGCGTCGCGCGCATCTCGCCCCGGGCGCCGTCGGCCTCCCCCACCCAGGCCTCGAGATCGCGAGGGTTGGCGCGGCGGAGGTCTCGCCAGAGCGAGGCCGCGCGGGCGGTCTCCCCGACGTGGGCGGCGCGACGCGCCGCGACCCGGCTGTCGACCTTCACGTTCGGGAGGTCGCTCGTGCGCGGTCCGCCGGAGCAGGCCGAGAATGCGAGCAGGAATGCGAAGAGGGCGAGCCGACCGGCCGCGGCCGGAAGCCCACCCTCTCTGCGGATCATCGGACGGCTCGCGCCGCCGGGATCAGTCGTCGGCGCCGACGCCCACGAACTCGGCCGCGGCGGCCGCGGTCTGCGCGCCGTCGAGGTAGCTGATCTTGTCGTTGCGAATGAGAATGGCATCCGCGCGCTTCACGCTCCCGGGACTTCCGCCCTCGACGACGTGGGCACAGCGCCCCCGCGCGGTGATGCGGATGAAGGGCCGAGTGCCGAAGTCGGCGATCCTCAGCCGGATCCTCTGGTCCGCCTTGATCTTCAGGTTGCGGACGAACGCGATCGAGGGGCCGATCGCCATTCTGTCGGTTCCGTCCGTTCCCGCCAAGACGTGACCGACGCGGTCACCGGCCAGGCTGACGTCGAACTGGTAGTTCTTGGACACCTCGATCAGGACCTCGTCGGCGAGGAGCCCGGACTTCGGGTCGATGTGCTTCTCGATGTTCCGCACCGCCGCGGGCACCTCGGCGGGATCGTGGACGAGCCGGGAGGGCTCGGGCAGATCGTCCGTGGAGGTGCGGCGCGCCGGGGCCGGAGCGGCCGAGGCGGTCTCGCCGCGCGAGCGGGAGTCGGAACCCGCGCCGGCGCCGCTGGAGGCGCAGGCGGGGAGGAAGTTCAGGGCGAGCAGGAGCGCCGTGGTGAACGCGAGGGGAGTACGCATGTCGGGCCTCTCTCGGGTCGGACCGGGATGGGTCCGCTGCCGGAAGGGACCCTCGTTCTCCCTATCGTCCGCGAGGGGCCACGACTTGAATCTTCATGCAGCCGGCCGAGCCGCCCTTCGCCGAGGAGCAGGAGGAACTCCGGACGGACTCGCCCCGGTAGTGGGCCGACTGGCTTCCGGAGGAGCAAGCGGCGGCGCAGACCAGGGATCCGACGGCACAGAGGGCGAGGAATCGTCGCATGGAGGGGCTCCGGTGGCGTGGGGAAGGGAGCGGCGGGCCGGCCGCTCTCCCCTCCTCATCGACCGCATCCGCGAGCACCCGCAGTCGGCGGGTTCTTATCGGAACCCGGCCCGCCGGCGGACCCGGTCGAGGACCCGGTTCGCGGTGACGCGGGCGCGGTCGGCGCCGCGGGCGAGCGCCGCGTTCACCTCGCCGTGGTCGGCCATGAGTTCCTCGTAGCGCGCGCGCTTCGGGGCGACGAGGTCCTCCCAGGCGTCGAAGAGGCGCTGCTTCGCGTCGCCGTAGCCGAAGTTGCCGGCGCGGTAGCGCGCCTCGAGGTCGGCGATCTCGTCCTTCGTCGCGATCAGGCGGAAGAGCGCCATCACGTTGCAGTTCGTCGGGTCCTTCGGATCCTCGAGGGCCTCGGAGCCCGTGACGATCTTCATGAAGCGCTTGCGCGACTGCTTCGGCGGCAGGAAGAGCTCGATCGTGTTGTCGTAGCTCTTGCTCATCTTCCGGCCGTCGAGGCCGGGGACGGTCGCCACCTCCTCCTGCACGAGAGGCTCCGGGACGACGAGCGTGTCCTCGCCCCAGGCGTGGTTCACCGAACCCGCCATCTCGCGGCAGAGCTCGACGTGCTGCTTCTGGTCGCGGCCCACGGGCACGACGTTCGTCTCGTAGAGCAGGATGTCGGCCGCCATCAGCACCGGGTAGGCGAAGAGGCCGTGGTTGACCTCCTTCTGCTTCGCCTGCGCGTCCTTGTAGGCGTGGGCGCGCGAGAGCAGCCCCATGCCGGTGAAGCAGGAGAGCACCCAGGCGAGCTCGCAGACCTCGGGGATGTCGGACTGCTTGAAGAAGACGTTCGCCTCGGTGTCGAGGCCGAGCGCCATCCAGGTCGCCGCGACCGAGACGATGTTCTCGCGCATCCGCTCGCCGTCCTTCTCGGACGTGAGCGCGTGGTAGTCGGCGATGAAGTAGTAGCCGCGGTACTTCTCGGTCAGCGCCAGCGCGGGACGGATCGCGCCGAGGTAGTTGCCGATGTGCGGCACGCCGGTCGGCTTGATGCCGGTGAGGGAGATCGGGCGCTCGGTCATGGACGGTCTTCCTTGCGGGTCTTCGGGCCCAGGCGTTCGTCGAGGGCGGCCTCGACGACGGGCCGCAGCATCGCGTGCAGCCACTTGCCCATGAGATCGGTCTCGACGTTGATGCGGTCGCCCGCCCGGCGCTCCCCGAGGGTCGTCGCGCCGAGGGTGTGCGGGATCAGGGCCACCGCGACCTCCGGGCCCTCGACCGCGATCAGGGTGAGGCTCACCCCGGAGAGGCAGATCGAGCCCTTCAGGTGGACCTGGCTCGCGAGCGCGGGAGGCAGGCGGAAGCGCATGACGGTCTGGGTGGCCTCGGGCTCGACGGCCGTGACCTCGGCGACCCCGTCGACGTGACCGCTCACGAGGTGACCGCCCAGGCGCTCGCCGAGGGCCAGCGCCGGCTCGAGGTTGACGCGGTCGCCGTCCCGCAGCGCGCCCAGGGTGGTCAGGCCCAGGGTCTCCCGGCCGGCGTGGAAGCGGGCCCGGGTCCCCTCGAGGGTCTCGATGGTCAGGCAGCAGCCGTCCACCGCGATCGAGTCGCCGAGGGCGGCGTCGGCGGCGAGCGGGCCCAGCTCGCACTCGAAGACGACGCCGTCCCCCAGCGAGCGGAGCGCCTCGATCCGGGCGGTGGCGGCCACGATTCCGGTGAACACGGGCGATTCCTCCGCGCCGTCCGGCCCCCGCGGCCGCTCGACGCCCGCCATGTTGGAAACTCCGGGGCCCGAGGCCAAGGGGCGGGTCGAGGAGGCTGGGTGCTCGCAAGCAGCGGTCGGCAAGGGACTTGAGATCGTGCGCGGGGAACAAGGCCCGGCCGGATATCTTCCATCCTCCCCCGCCGGGCGCCCCTTCCGCCGCCCCGCCCTTGTCGAGCGCGGGACGGATTGCCACAAAGTCCTGTTCGCCAAGAGTTTGGACCCCTGATGTCGTCGCTCCGCCTCGAGATCCTGACCCTCTTCCCCGAGATGGTGCGAACCGTCCTCGGGACGAGCATGCTCGGGATCGCCTCGGAGAAGGGCGCGGTCGACTACCGGGTCCACGATCTGCGGGAATGGGGCCTCGGCCGGCACCGCCAGGTGGACGACCGCCCCTTCGGCGGCGGTCCCGGGATGGTCCTGAAGCCCGAGCCGATCTTCGCCGCCCTCGAGTCGATCCTCGGCGCCGAACTCGGGTCCTGTCCGATCCTTCTGACGAGCCCCCAGGGCGAGGTCTGGAACCAGGCCCGGGCCTTCGAGGCGAGCCGGGCCGAACGGTTGGTCCTGGTCGCCGGCCACTACGAGGGCTTCGACGAGCGCATCCTCGAGGGGCTTCCGGTGACCGAGGTTTCGATCGGCGATTACGTCTTGACCCAAGGCGAGTTGGCGGCGTTGGTCCTGGCGGATTCCATCGTTAGACTCCGCCCCGGAGTTCTCGGAGACGAGGCCTCCGCCCACTGTGATTCCTTCGATCCCGCCCTCGGCGGGATCCTGGACCACCCGCATTACACGCGGCCGGTCGAGTTCCGGGGAATGCAGGTGCCGGAGGTGTTGCGCTCCGGAGACCACGCGAAGATCGCGGCCTGGCGCCGCGAGCGCGCGATGGAGAAGACACGCCTCGTGCGGCCGGAGCTGCTCGAGGAAGACAATCGGCGCGCTCCGATCGAGAGGTCGGAACGCGGATGAGGCGATCGCTCCCCGGCTGGACGCGGGGAGCCTTGAACGACGGCGCTCCGAACGCGAGCGCAGAGGTGAGAGCGATGGACAACTACAGCGACCTCGAAAACCAGTGGATGAAGTCCACCCAGTTCGACTTCCGGATCGGTGACACCGTGGACGTCGCGGTGAAGATCAAGGAAGGCAACAAGGAGCGCACGCAGATCTTCAACGGCACCGTGATCGCGCGCCGCGGCCGCGGTCCGGCCGAGGCCGTGACGGTCCGTCGCATCGTGCAGGGCGAGGGCGTCGAGCGCACCTTCCCCCTCCACTCGCCGAAGGTCGAGTCGATCTCCGTCGTGCGCCGCGGCGACATCCGTCGCGCCAAGCTGTACTACCTCCGCGACCGCGTCGGCAAGGCGACGAAGGTCAAGGAGAAGATCGAAGGCAAGAGCGAGGCCTGACGCCCCGGCCGCGAGGCCGTCCGTCGCGGTCCGGGTCCGGCGTTCCTCGCCCGGCCCGGACGCCTTCGTTTCACGCTGATACACGCTCGAAGGAGTTGGAGCGGTGACCAACAATCTCATGACCCGTTACGTGGTGTCGATCGTGGTGCTGGGCCTCGCGGGCCTCTGCATCGCGCTCAACTGGCCGATCAACCTCGGCATCGACCTCCGCGGTGGCAGCATCCTGACCTATGAGGTCGAGCAGCTCGACGCGGGCGGCAACGCCAGCGAGGCCGAGGACATCACGGCCGACGAGGTCAGTGACACCATCACGGTCATCTCGCAGCGCATCAACGACCAGGGCGTGAAGGACATCCAGATCCGTCAGGAAGGCGAGCGCTACATCTCGCTCTACCTGGCGAACTTCACGAAGGCCCAGGCCGACCAGATCCGCGAGCGCATGACCCAGGTCGGTCAGCTCACGTTCCCGATCATCGCGGAAGACCGCGATCTCGGCTACGACGGCTTCCGCTTCAACAAGAGGACGGCGACCGATGACCGGAGGGCCAAGCTCGAAGCCGGCCAGCCCTACGTGGCGCCGAAGGGCTTCGCCTTCGTGCCGAGGCTGCCGCAGCGAACGGACAAGATGACCGATGCGGAGTACGAGGCCGCGCTGGCCACGTACCGCGACACGAAGCTCAATCGTCCCGCGGAGCTCGAAGGCGAGTGGGTCTACTTCGATCCCGAGTACTGGGACGAGTCGCGCGGCTACGAGGGCTTCACCGGCCGTTCGATCAAGGACGCCCGCAAGGACTTCGACCAGAACGGCGGCCGCGCCGTCACCTACAAGGTCCTCGAGCAGTACCAGAACGACTTCGGCCTCTACACCGGCAAGTACACCGGACGTTCGATCTGCCTCGTGCTCAACAACGAGCTCTGGAGCAGCGCGAACATCCAGGGAACGCTCACCGACAACGTCCAGATCACCAAGGGCGGCGGCTACACAGAGGCCGAGCAGTCCTGGCTGATCAACTGCCTCAAGTCGGGCTCGCTCAAGCTGCGCCCGAAGCTGGTCTCGCAGGACGAGATCGGCGCGACGCTCGGCAAGACGGCCATCGAGCACGGCATGATGGCCTTCCTGTTCGGCATGCTCGTCGTCGTCGGCATGATGCTCTACTACTACCGGAGCTCGGGCCTCATCGCGGTCCTCGCGCTGGTCGCCAACTTCGTGCTGATCTTCGGCGTCCTGATGCTCCTCGAGGCCTCGCTGACCCTGCCCGGCATCGCCGGTCTGGTGCTGACCGTCGGTATGGCGGTCGACGCGAACATCCTCATCTTCGAGCGCATCCGCGAGGAGATCGCGAAGGGCAAGGCGCCGCTGCAGGCCGCGAAGAACGGCTTCGACCGCGCCTTCGTCACCATCTTCGACGCCAACCTGACGACCTTCATCGTCGCGGCCCTGCTGTACTTCTACGGCAAGGGACCGATCAAGGGCTTCGGCATCACCCTCATGGCCGGCATCGTCTGCACGATGTTCTCCGCGCTCTACCTGACGCGGACCATGATGGGCATGGTCCTGAAGCGCGGCGGGATGAAGGAGTTCAACTACCGCGGCGTCCTGCCGTCCCACCTGAAGATCGACTTCGTCTCGCGCTTCAAGAAGTTCGCGATCATCTCGCTCCTCGCGGCGACCTTCGGCATCGTCGTCACCTTCGCGACGGGCCGCAGCAAGTACGGACTCGACTTCAACGGCGGCACCTCGATGCGTCTGGCCTTCAACGAGGCCCTCGCCGAGGCCGACGTCCGCGATCGCATCGCGGGCCTCGGCAAGTACGAGAACATCGAGATCACGATGATCGACCCCGTCGACGGCAAGTCGGGGGTCGTGAAGGTGAACCTCGACTACCACCCGCCGGAGAAGTCGGCCGCCTCGCGCGCCGACGGTGAGGACGAGTACGACGCGATCCAGAGCGAGATCGAGAGCGTGTTCTCGGGCAAGCTCGTCTCGCGCACGCTGACCGGCGTCTCCTTCTCGGACGAGGGAACCGCCTGGGAGGCGCGCCTCAACCTCACCTCCACCGCCACCCAGGACCAGGTCCTCGAGGTGATGCGGAAGGCGGGGATCGAGACGCCGCGGGCGGACCGCATCCAGGAGATCGACAAGTCGAAGGTCAACGGCACCGAGGTCTGGCAGATCGGCGGCACCGTGACCGCCGCCAAGCGGGCGTCGGTCGAGACCGGCCTCTACGACGCGATCCGCGAGGCGGGCGAGACGATGTCGGCCTCGACGCCCTTCCAGGAGGTGCGCTTCGTGGGACCGAAGGTCGTCGCCGACCTCAAGTCCTCCGCGATCCAGGCCATGCTGGCCGCGCTCGTGCTGATCCTCGGCTACATCTGGTTCCGCTTCAAGGAAGTGAAGTACGGCTTCGCGGCGACCATCGCCCTCGTGCACGACGTCCTCGTCGCGCTCGGCGTGACGGTGGCCTGCAAGGTCTCCGGACTCGTCAACGTCCCGATCACGCTCGACGTCATCGCGGCCTTCCTGACGATCATCGGTTACTCGCTGAACGACACGATCATCGTGTTCGACCGCATCCGTGAGAACCGCGGCAACATGCGCGGCACCTTCGCGGACGTCGTCAACCGCTCGGTGAACCAGACGCTCTCGCGCACGATCCTCACCTCGGCCACGACGGCGGTCGTGGTGGCGGCGATCTTCTTCAGCAGCCTCGGCATCGAGAGCCCGCTGGAAGGATTCGCCTTCACCCTGCTCGTCGGCATCATCGTCGGTACCTACTCCTCGGTGTTCATCGCGAGCCCGGTGCTCGTCTGGCTGAACAACCGCGAGGAGGCCGCGGCCGAGAAGAGCAAGGCGAGCCGGAACCCGGCCACCGTCTGATCCGGACGCCTTCCGATCGAGACGAGCCCGTCGGAGCCGCGCTCCGACGGGCTCGTTTCGTTTCGCGGGGACCCTCCCGACCGCGCCGCCGATGTGCGACGATGCGGGCATGGCGTCACGCAACTCCCCCGTCATCCTCGGATTCGGCCTGATCGCGATCGGGGTCCTCGGGCTCCTGTTCTTCGTCGTGGATGCCGCCTTTCGCAACCGGGGCACCGATCTCGACAAGATCCCGGGGGCGCCGTCCTCGAATCCCGAGCCCGACAAGACCCTCGACCCGCGCGGGCGCGAGTGGCTCGAGGAGGGGCCGCGCTTCGAGGACGTCTTCGACGTGGAGGGTCGCCGGACGCTCGACGACGAGGAGCTCCGGATGCGGGACCTCGGCCGCGACATCCGCTACCGGGCGCGCGAGGGCGACACGCTCGAGGATCTGGCGAGGAAGTACTTCGGCGAGGGGGACTTCGCCCCCCTCCTCCGCGACAGCAACCCGGACCTCGCGCCGGGTCGTCCGATCCCGCCCGGGACGGAGATCGTCATCCCCTTCTCGCGGCGCTGAGAGGCGCGGATCAGAGCTGGGAGCGGATCTCGCGCAGGACGGACTGCAGGTAGCGACCGGGGCAGGCGGTGCCCTTCGCGATGCCGGCCATGCCCTCGTCGTGTCCGACGACGGCGGCCCCGCGGATGCCTTACTCGGTCGTGAGCCAGGTCAGGAGCGAACGCAGCGCGCTGACCTGCTCGGCGGAGGGCTGGCGCTCCTCGTAGTTGCCCATGAGGCAGATGCCGATGTTGCCGCGGTTGAGGTCGGCGTTGCCGGCGTGGGCGCCCTGCCAGCGGGTCAGGCGCCCCTCCCAGATCCGCCCTGCTCCGTCGATCACGAAGTGGTAGCCGATGTCGGCCCAGCCGCGCTGGAAGTGCGCGGACTGGTAGGAGCGCATCCGATCGATCGCCGCCCGCTTCGAGACCGGAGCGTCCGGCTGCTCCTCGCCGCCGTGATGGACGGTGATGCGCCAGGGCTTCTCCATGGGCTCGGGATTCCCGCTCGAGCGGATGCTGCCGGCGCCCCAGTCGCGCGCGCGAAGATCTGCGGGGTCACGACCCGGGGGCGCGCGGGAGACGGATCGGAGGGGACGGGCCGCGGTAGGACGGGTCGCGGTCGCGAGGAATCGGCGACGGGAGAACGACGGGTGACCGGCGCGGAGCGGGCGCGCTCGGCGAGCGCCGAGTAGCGCCAGGTGCCCCGGTCGCGGACCTTGCCGAGCCAGTCGCGCGCCGCGGGCGTGTCACCCTGTTCGAGGGCGCCGTCGGCCAGCATGACGTAGATACGATCGCGCTGGTCGGTCGCTTCCGTGTAGGAGAGCGCCTCCTCGAGGTGACGCTCGGCCGCCCGCCAGCGCCGGAGATCCTGATTCGCCCGGGCGATGCCGATCCCGGTGGTGCGGATCGTTTCGGTGTCATCCGCGGCGGCATGGGCCCGGGCGCGGTGGTAGGCGTCGATGGCGTCCTGCGAGGCCCCCAGGGCCAGGCTCGAGTCGCCGAGGAGCTGGAAGTAGCGACGCCGGTCCGGGTCCTCGGCCTCGCGGAACCGGAGCTCGACGAGGGCCTCGCGGGCGCCGCCCGCGTCGCCCTGGGCCAGGCGGAGGGACGCGAAGTCGAGCACACGGCGATAATCGGCGGCGCCGCCTCCGGGCGAGGCGCAGCCCACCACCGTCAGGCAGGCCACGAGCAGGAAGCGGGTCGCCCGGCGAGATCCGGTCTTGGTCGTCATTCCCGGACTATACCGGCCGGGCGAGACGCCCCGGACGGACGGAAAAGCCGAGGCAAAAACCCCTTGAGGGTCGGGGCGACGCCGATAAAATCTGCCCACTCACGCGGGTGTAGCTCAGTGGTAGAGCGCCACCTTGCCAAGGTGGATGTCGTGAGTTCAAATCTCATCACCCGCTCTCGGAAGCCCCGAGGTCCCCAGGACTTCGGGGCTTCCCGCGTTTCGGGCCGGAGATGCGGGTCGGGTCTCCCCCTCGGGCATCGCGAAGTCGCTGGTTCGTTGCCGGTCACCGGATGAGCGTCTCTCCGAGGCCGGCGTCGAGATGCACGTACGGTGCCAGTCACCCGATGTGCATTTCCGATCCAGCGCCACCGCATGCGAATCCGGGTCGCCCGGAAATGCACATCGGGTGACTGGCACCGTACGTGCATCGGGTTCCATCGCGGCGTCGGACGACGGTCAGGCGTAAGGCGGCGCGTCGGGATCGGAGGCGAACAGGGCCCGGTCGTCGCGGAAGGCCTTGAACTCGAGCGCGTTGCCGGCCGGATCGCGCAGGAAGAGCGTCCACTGCTCGCCGGCCCGCCCTTCGAAACGGCGGCGCGGTCCGATCTCGATCGGCCAGTCGGCGTCGCGGAGGCGCTCGACGAGGGCCTCGAAGGCCTCCGGGCGCAGGACGATCCCGAAGTGCGGGACCGGGACTCGATCCCCGTCGACGGGATTGCGGCTCGCCTCGACGGTGCCGCGCTCGACGCGGTGCACGACGAACTGGTGGCCGCCGAAGTCGAAGTCGATCCAGCGCTCGGAACTCCTCCCCTCCTTGAGTCCGAGCACGCCGCCGTAGAAGCGACGCGCGGCGCCCAGGTCGTCGACCGGCACCGCGAGATGGAAGGGTCGGAGCCCGCCTTCGGCGTCGCGCATGGGCGGGATCAGACGGAGAAGGACATCCCGCAGCCGCACTCGCCGGTGCTTTGGGGGTTCTTCACCACGAATCCGCCGTTGGTGAGGGCGTCGCTGTAGTCGAGGACCGAGCCGTCCACGAACATCAGGCTCTTCGGGTCCACGAAGACCCGCGCCTCGCCGTTCTCGAAGACGCGATCGCCGTCGCGCTCCGGGCCGAAGTCCATCTTGTACTGGAAGCCCGAGCAACCGCCGCCCTCGACGGTGATGCGCAGGCCGGCGGTGTCCTCGGCCGAGTGGTCCTTCTTGAGCCGCTGGATCCAATCCGCGGCCTTGTCGGTGACGACGATCATCGCTGGGCTGCTCCTCGCCGGGGGTCGATGGTCCATGATAGCGCCGCGGGGCCGCCCGGGAAAACGGCGGGAACGAGGTCCCTCAGCCGGCCATCTCGCGCAGTCCCCGGACCCCGGCCACGACCGCGTCGGCGGCCCGCTCGATCTCCTCGGGCGTGGTGAAGCGCCCGATGCCGAAGCGGAGGGCGGCCGCGGCCTCCGTTCCCTCCCGGCCGATGGCGGTCAGGACGTAGCTCGGCTCGACGGTGTCGCTGTTGCAGGCGCTGCCCGAGGAGAGCGCGAGATCGGGGATCGCGAGGAGCAGCAGCGCCGGATCGACCCCGCCGAAGCTGAGGTTCAGGTTGCCCTCGATGCGGTCGTCGAGGGGGCCGTTCACCCGGAAGTCGTCCAGTTCGGCCCGGAGGCGCTCGAGGAGCCGATCGCGGAGTCCGAGGAGGCGCTCCCGTTCCTCGTCCTGGTCGGCCACCGCGAGCCGCGTCGCCTCGCCGAGCCCGACGAGTCCGGGCACGTTCAGCGTGCCCGAGCGCCGGCCGCCCTCGTGGCCTCCCCCGTGGATCTGCTCCTCGAGCCCCGGCACCCTCGGGCCGACGAAGAGCGCGCCGACGCCCTTCGGCCCGTAGAGCTTGTGCGCGGAGAGCGAGAGCAGATCGATCCCGGCCTTCGCGGCGTCGATCGGGAGCTTTCCGAAGGACTGGGCGGCGTCGCAGTGGAAGAGCGCGCCGCGCTCGCGACAGAGCGCGCCGATCGCCTCGATCGGATGGAGGACGCCGATCTCGTTGTTCGCGTGCATCAGCGAGACCACCGTTTCGGGTCCGGTGATCACGTCGGCGAGCTCGCCGAGGTCGATCCTCCCCTCACCGTCGACGGCGAGCATCGTCAGCCGGGCGCCGCGCGCGACGAGGCGTTTCGCGGTGTCGAGGGTCGCCTTGTGCTCGGTCGGGGCGGTGACGATCGAGAAGCCAAGCCTGCGGGCCCGGAAGAGGCCCCGCAGGGCGGAGGTTGGTCGACTCGGTCGCGCCCGAGGTGAAGACGATCTCGTCGGCGCGGGCCGAGGGCCTTCGCGCCACCCGCCCCCGGGCGCGTTCGACCGCGGCCCGGGCCTCGATGCCGAACGGCTCGCCGCGTTGCCGAAGGCCCCGGTGAGCCAGGGCATCATCGCTCCAGCACGCGCGGGTCGAGAGGCGTCGTCGCGTTGTTGTCGAGGTAGATCGGCCGGTCGGTCATCGCATCCTTCGCCGGTGCGGCGCGTCCGCCCTGACGGGGCTTCGGTCCGGCCCGCCCATGATACCCTCGCCCGGCGGGGATGACCCGCGTCGCGCCCGAGGAGGAACCGCATGCCCGTCCCGACTCCCCTGACCGCGATCCTCGCCGCCCGCGGCGGCGTCCTCGGCCTGACGACGGGCGCCCCGCTTCCTGCATTTCGGGATCCCCTGCACGAGGTCTCTGGCTCGCGCCGCAAGGCCGGCTTCTTCGAGCACATCGCCCGTGATCAGGTGATCGGCGCCCACGCGATGAAGGCGGTGCAGGGCCAGGTGACGCAGGATCTCCGCGGGCTCGCCCCCGGCCAGGGCGCCTACGCCGCCTTCCTCGATCGCAAGGGTCGGCTCATGAGTGACGCCGTCGTCCTGATCGAGGCCGCCGATCGCGTGCGCCTCCTCGTGCCGGAGTCGCGCCGCGATTGGGTCCGCGACCGGATGGCGCCGGTCGCGATGCTCGAGGACTGCGAGCTGGTCCTCCCCGAGGTCGACCCGGCCCGCATCCTCCTCTCGGGGCCGCTGGCCTTCGACGTGCTCGCCGATCAGGCAGGCACGGCGACGGCGCCGACCCCCTACTCAGCACTTCGCGCGCGACTTCGGCGGACATCCGGCGCGCGATCGGATGGCCGGAGACCGGCGATCGCGCCGCACTCGTCGAGCTCGACTTCGCGCACGCGGACGCGGTCGGCGAGGCGATCCTCACCCACGCCGACGTCCTCCCCGCCGGGGACGAGGCCTTCCAGGCGCTCCGCATCGAGGCCGGCGTGCCGGCCTGGGAGCGCGAGCTCACCGAGGGACGCCTGCCGCCCGAATGCGGGATCCCCGAGGCGATCTCCTACACGAAGGGCTGCTACGTCGGCCAGGAGACGATCGCGCGCATCCGGACCTACGGCTCGGTAACGGCGCCTCGTCGCGATCCTCGGCGACGCCACGCTCCGCGCCGGCGCGAGCCTCGTCGTCGACGACAAGGAGGTCGGCGTCGTCACGAGCGCCCTGCCCTTCTCGGACTTCGGTCATCCGGTCGCGCTGGGGTTCGTCCGGCGCGGATCCGATGCGCCGGGCTCGCGGCTCACGGCGCGCTTCGCCGGGCACGAGTGCGAGGTCGCGGTCCAGGAGGCGTTGCTCCGCGCGCGGCTCTACTCGGTTGCGCCGCGGCTCTGAGCCTGCCCGCTCAGGACGAGCGGAAGTACTTCGGAGAGTCGCGGCCGCGCTGATCGGCGTAGTGGTTCGTGCCGGTGCGGGCCGTAGGCCACCGCCGCGCGGGGCGGGTGAGGCGCTCACACCATCTTGCAGATCGGCTGGCCGTGGCGGAGGACGAGGTCGTCGTCGTAGGCGCACCTCGAGACGGCGGCGTGCCGTCCTTCGCCGGCGTCTCCCCATCCGGAAACCCGGATCGAAGAAGCCTGCGTAATGCGCGCGGAATTCCCCGCCGTCGTCTCGAAGGGGAGCATCTCGACCGCGAAGTCCTTCGGCACCCGCAGGTACTCGAGGGTCGCGCTGATAGGATGTGTAGCGTTCCCTTCATGAGGAAGAGGCGACCGTCTCGAGGACGGGTGATCGGCTCGAAGAAGCCCACCGCGTGCTCGCGAGGTTCGTCGAGGACGAGGGGCCTCGGGGATCGCCGCGCGGACGTACCCGACGAGGTCCTGCTCGAGGCGATCGACATCAGGAGTCCCTGGTCGATCTCGATCGCGTCGCCGCCCATCGGGCGTCCCTCGCGGTCGCGGACGAGCGTCTCGCGAGCGACGAGCTCGGCCAGCGCGACGTCGTCCAGGATGCGGCGGTCGCCGTAGAAGATCGCCTGGTTCAGGGAGACCCCGGCGCTCAATCGCACGTCGAAGGACTTCGGGATGATCTCGAGCCAGATCTCGCCGCGATAGCCGCGGCGGTGCTTCTCGTAGCGCGGGTTCCCGTCGCCGATCGTGCGCGTCTGGAGGTCGATGCGACCGGTGCTCGACTTGCTGTTCGTGTAGCAGCCGACCCCCGCGGGCAGATCGAGGGATTCGTTCAGCCGCACCAGATAGACGCGACCGCGATCGAGGAAGGTCGGCCGCGAGAGATCCATCGGGCGGGCGTGAAAGCGCTCGAGCAGCTCGCGCACGCCCTCGTGGCGCAGCGGAAGCATGGATCCCGGGAGCTTGTAGGCCTCGGCGGAGAGAGTGAGGTCGAGGCTCGCGGGCTGGATCTGCGCGTCGCGGATCGGCGTCTCGCCGCGGATCGCGCCGCACGCGATCAACTCGCGAAGGTCCTCGGCGGCCAGGGCCCCGGCGTAACGCGACGGTGATTCCACGGCTCGCTCGTCTCCCGTCCGGTCAGGACGCCTGACTCTCGAAGGCGTCCTCGAGCCGGCAGCCGAGGCGACCGAAGGCGGCGCGAACGCGCTCGATGCTCGTGGCGTCGTCGCTGGTGAAGCGCGCGATGCTTCCGGCCCCGACGTTGGCCGCGTGCTGCACCGCGCAGGGACGCGACAGGCCGAGCTCGGCCTGCAATACGGTCACCACGTCCTCGAGCGGAACGTTCCCCGGAAGGTCGCTGATCCAGAGACTTCTGCGCGCCGCCATGGCTCGATCCCCCGCGGTGAGTGCGATGAGGCCGGAGTGTAACGAAGACGAGGGACCCCGAAGCGCTGGGCTCCGGGGTCCCTCGGGGTCATGTCCGACCGCTTCGGTCTGCGATCACGAGCAGCCGAGCGAGCTGCCGCAGTTGAGGCACTTGTAGCAGGCCCCGTTGCGCACGGTCACGTGTCCGCAGACGTCGCAGAAGGGCGCGTCGCCCATCATGCTCGAGAGGTGGTCGCCGATCGCCGAGCGTCCGCCCTCGCTGACCTCGAAGCGCGCGCCCTCGAGCGAGCGGCCGAGATCCCGGCCCGCCTCGAACTCGAGACCGAGCTCCTTCGCCTTCAGATCGGCCCGGGCGTTCTCTTCCTTCGCGATGTCCGCGACGGTGGCGAGACCCTCCTCCATGCCGTCGGCCGGCTTCACGTGGACGAAGTCCGTGCGGCCCTCGTACTCGAGACCGAGCACCCGGAAGATGAAGTCGATGAC
>JAWKSY010000002.1:0-420265 GCA_041402125.1 Planctomycetota bacterium | reverse complement strand
AGGAGGCCGGCCAGGAGCACCCGCCGCTTGCCGAAACGCGCGAGGATCCGTCCGCCGCCGGGCGCCGCCACGGCGATGGCGAGCGCCGGCAAGGTCAGGACGAGCTTCGTGAGAAGGAGCGACTGCCAGTCCCCGGCGAAGGCCTGGTGGATTCGCGGGAGCGCCGGCGCGACGACGGCCCCGCCCATCACGGTCAGACTGCTCGAGAGGAGGAGCGCCCAGGTGCCACCCGCACCGACCACATCGGGGTTCGACGGACTCTTCGATTCGACCAAGACCCGTCCTCGACGCCACGCCTCTTCCCGAAAACCCGACCGCGCATCGAGCCTGTGTGACGTCCCGGAGCTTCACCAGCACTCGGAGCCCGGTGCGGAAGATTTCCCTTCGGATCCGCCCGGCCCGTGCCATCGGCGGCCCGACGTGATCGAAGTCATCGCGCGCCGCCGCGAGACTGGTATCCTCGGGCGGGAGGGTTCCGAGACGAGGATCGCGCGATGTCGCTCCCTACCGTCGATACGGACGTCCTGATCGTCGGCGCCGGCCCGGTCGGGCTCTTCCTCGCCGCCGAGTGCGCCCGCCGGGATCTCCGCTTCCGCATCATCGAGCGTCGCCCGGCCCAGTCGGTCCACTCGAAGGCGCTCGCCATCATGCCGCGCACGCTCGAGATCTTCGACATGGCGGGCGTGGTCGAGGCCTTCCTCGCGCGGGCGAATCGCGTCACCGAAGCGGCGGTCCTCGCGGCGGGACGACCGCTCGCCCGCATGCACTTCGACGAGATCGAGTCTCCCTACCCCTTCGTCGCGATGGTCCCGCAGGACCTCACGGAGAAGCTGCTCGTCGAAGCTCTCCGGAGTCGCGGCGGAGACGTCGAGTACGAGACCTCGCTCGTCGGAGTCGAAGGGGCCGAGAACCACGTCGCCGCACGGATCGAGCGACGCGGTGCGCCCTCCGAGATCCGGGCTCGCTATCTCGTCGGATGCGACGGTGCGCACAGTGCCGTCCGGCACGCGCTCGACCTTCCCTTCGAGGGAAGCGAGTACCCGGAGACCTTCCTGCTCGCGGACGTCGACACCAACGACTTCCTGCCCGCCCACGAGATGCAGATCTTCCCCCACGAGCGGGGTCCGCTCGCCCTGTTCCCGATGGACGCCACCCGACGTCGCATCGTGGCGATGATCGAGGTGCCCG
The DNA here is from genome assembly GCA_041402125.1 of Planctomycetota bacterium. Classification (GTDB taxonomy): domain Bacteria; phylum Planctomycetota; family DRQF01; genus JAWKSY01. The sequence continues at coordinate 419,077 of JAWKSY010000002.1, read as the reverse complement.
AGGGCGAGGCTCCCTCGCTCGATCTCGTGCGGCTCCTCCTGGCCGAGCGCGCGCTCCCCGAGATCGAGGCGCGGGAGCTTCACTGGTCGACCTACTTCCACATCCACCGCCGGCACGTCCGCCGGATGCGCATCGGCCGGGTCTTCCTCGCCGGTGACGCGGCGCACATCCACAGCCCCTTCGGCGGCCAGGGCATGAACACCGGCCTGCAGGACGCCTGGAACCTGGCCTGGAAGCTCGATCTCGCCGTGCGCGGCCGCGCTCACGACGCCCTTCTCGAGAGCTACGCGCGGGAACGGCTTCCGGTCGTCGAACATGTCCTCGAGGTCACGCACTTCATGACGGTGGCGCTGGGAACCCCCAACCGGATCGCGCAGGCCCTGCGGAACGCGATCATCCCGCTCGTCTCGCGGATCGCGCCGTTCCAGCACGCTTTCCTCGACAACCTCTCGGAACTCGGCGTGGCCTGCCGCGGCAGCCCCATCGTCGAGGGTGCGGGCGAACGCTACTGGGACGAGTCGCTCGGCGGCGGCCGCGGCCTCCGTCGCCACTTCCTCCTCTTGCACGGAAGTGACGTACATCCCTCCTTCGCGCGGGCGCTCCGGGAGGCCGCCGACGAGCTCCACGAGATCGTCGCCTTGCGGGAAGTGGCGGGCCGCGGCCTCACCCTCGTCCGCCCGGACGGCTACGTCGCCTTCCGGACGACGGCGCGGGCCGACCGCGAAACGCTCGACGAGGTCCGCTCCCTCCTCGCCCTCCACCGCGAATGAATAAATGGGGTCAGACCCCATTTATTCAAAATGGGGCCGATCCTGAATGAAGGGGGTCTGACCCCTTCTATTCAGAAGGCGAATTGGAGCTGAAGACCGTTGCTCGTGGCGAGGTTCGGGGACAGTTCCGCCACCTGGTAATTCAGCACGCTCCCGGCGATCGCCGGCTGCCGCAGCGAGACGAGGACCTCGAGCTCGCCGAAGGCATCGAGCACCGCGGTCGTCTGGAGAAAGAGCTGAGCCGGATCGATCAGGAGCGGCAGGCTGGTGCCGGCGATGATCGTATCGGCCGGTGCCAGGCTCCCGGCCACGAGGAGCGAACCGAAGGCCGACCCACCGGTCACACGAACCCGGCCGAGCCGAGGCTGGGACGCGACGGGACTCCACGAGAGTCCGAGAGCCGCGCTTCCCGCACCGTAGGCCTCCGCCCCCATGTGGGTCTCGAGCGACGCCGCCGGGCCGCCCGGGAGCGCGGAGGTCGCTCGTTCGGGGAGACCGTCGCCGTTCGTGTCGCGCGTCGCGACCTGCGTGAAGAAGAAGTTCGCCAGCAGGCTGAAATCGACGCCGGAGCGGATCTCCTTGCCGCCCTCGATGGGAAGTCCGAAGCGATGATCGGGCACGCCGTCGCCGTTCCAGTCGAGCGCCGGACCATCCTGGATCCCGCGCTCGTCGGCGGAGGCCAGGAGAGGGTACGTCTCGATCGCGGCGCCGGACGCGCCGGAGTACGCGGTCACGGAATCGGTGCCCTGAGAGGAGATCCAGACGTCGGCGAGGCCGTCCCCGTCGCGGTCACCGGCCGGCGCGATGCCGCTGCCGAAGCGTTCGAAGTTCAGGGTCCCGTTCCAGAATCGGAGATACTGGAAGGTCGCACCGGACAGGATGGCCGCTCCCCCCGTGATCGGCCCGTTGAAGGGCGACCGCGGCGCCACGATCCCCAGGTCGCCCACGCCGTCGCCGTCGGTGTCGCCGACGGCCGCGATGGCGTCGACGATCCGGAGATCGTCGATCAATTCGTGCAAGAGGACACCGGTCGCGCCGCTCAGGACGACGATCCGGGTGGGCATGTCGCCGGCGATACCCGGCGACGGGAAGGCGAAGGCGCTCCGCAGCAGCACCGCCAGTTCATCGACCCCGTCGCCATCGAGGTCGCCGAGCCGGGCGACGTCACCGCCGTCGAGCGTCGCCAGAGGATCCGTCGTGACCGGCGTCGACCACTGGATGGCGCCGGTGCCGCCGACCAGATGCACGGAGGGCGGCTCGATCGGTCCTCCCGGCGACGAGGCGCCGCGGTCGACGAGCACCTGCTCGGCGAGCCCATCGCCGTCGAGATCGCCGACGGTCTCGAAGACTCCGGTGACCGGCCCTCCGTAGCGTGTGGCCCGGACGCCGAAGGAGGCGCCGTCGGCCCCGGAGACGACCTGCCACCGCGAGGCGAAGGTGAGCCCGACGCCGTCCCTCATCAGAAACGCGATCTCCGGGATGCCGTCACCGGTGACGTCACCGATCTCACGCACGCGTCCCGTCCAGTCGCCGAAGGTCGAACCGGCCGGTGGCGCGTACTGCCACCGCAGCGGGAGCTGCTGGCCGAACGAGGCCGTGGCCGCGACAACGACGAAGCAGCCCAGGAATGACAGCCGGGCCACGAGTGCAGACGGGTTTCGTCGCATGGGAACTCCTCCTCTCGATTCGGTCTTCTCCATCACCTCGACGCCATCGTGCGGGTTCGGGAACCGGAGTTCGAGGTCACGACGAAACTCCTGAGCTCGTCTTCGTCATTCTTTACTTCTTGCGCACCTTCTTCTCGTGCTTCGCGGCGTGGATGGGCTCGTGGTGGCGCACGGGCTGCGGCGGCTCCTTCGCGAGATCATGCTCGTGGAAGTGGTGGTGATCGACGTGAGTCCGACCGTCGCGTTGAGTCTCCGTCCGGACGTAGCGGTTGATGTTCTCGCGGGTCTGCGGATCGACGCGCACAACCGTCACGTGCGGACGCGAGGAGTCGACATTGATGTGGTGGTGATGGTGATGATGGATCGTCTCTCCCTCGATCACCGTGTACTCGTGGTGCCGGTAGCCGGGAGAGATCGTCTCGCACGCCGGGAGACCGCACAGCGCCGCGGCGATGCCGAGCACCGCAAGGAACCTTCTGGACATGTCGAATCCTCGCCTGATCGATCGGCCGCGCGGCTACGCGACGTGCGTGCGACGGGCCGACCGTCACCGAGCCTACCCGAGATTCACGGCCCCTGGACAGATCAGGCGCCGCTCGATCCACCCCTCACGCACGAATGTGAATAAATGGGGTCAGACCCCATTTATTCAAGAAGGGGCCGAAAGTGAATAAATGGGGTCTGACCCCTTTTATTCATGCGCGCGGTCAGCGGCGCGTGACGACGATCTCGGTCGCCTTCACGACGGCCCAGATCTCACGGCCTGCCTCGAGGCCGAGATCGCGGATGGCGGCGGGCGTGACCTCGGCCACGATGGGCAGCGGCGCGCCGAGGCGGACGCGGGAGCGGCCCAGGCTCGACTCCACCGCGAGGATGGTGGTCCGCCAGGCGTTGCGCGGCGAGCCGTGCGGCGGTTCGGGGAAGAGCGAAACCGCGCGGGGGTGGATCGTCAGGGCGACGGCGCCATCGAGCTCCGTCGCGACGGCGAGAGACGTCGCTCCGAGGTCGACCGCACCCGCCCGGCAGGTGCCCTCGTAGAAGTTCTGACCGACGAGATCGCTCGCGTAGCGCGAGGCCGGACGGGCGACGACGTCCTCGACGCGTCCGATCTGGATGATCCTCCTCCTCGACGACGGCGATCCGGTCGGCCAGCGCGACGGCGTCCTCGACGTCGTGCGCGACGAGGAGACGCGGGCCCGCGAAGGCCGCCAGGTGCTCGCGCAGCAGCCGGCGGAAGGCGAGGCGACCCGAGGCGTCCACGGCCGCGAGAGGTTCGTCGAGGAGCAGCACCCGCGGCCGCGCGGCGAGCGCGCGCGCGAGCGCCACGCGCTGTGCCTCGCCGCCCGAGAGCACGGTCGTCCGCGAGCGCGCTCGCGTCTCCATCCCGACGCGCTCGATCCAGCGCATCGCCTCCTCGCGCGCCGCGCGGCGGGAGATCCCGCGCGCCCGCGGTCCGAAGGCGACGTTCTCGAGCACGCTCATCCCGGGAAAGAGACGGTGATCCTGAAAGACGAAGCCCACGCCTCGCGCGCCGGGCTCGACGAAGGGACCGCCCGCCCCGCCGTCGAGGATCTCTCCTTCGAGCGAGATCGTGCCCGACGCCGCCCGGACGAGACCCGCGACGGCGGAGAGGATCGTCGACTTCCCCGCCCCGTTGGGGCCGACGAGCGCGAGCGTCTCTCCCCCCGCGCAGGTGAAGGCGACCTCGAGCGCGAGCGCGCCCCGCGTCAGCGCGATGTCGACCTGCAGGCTCACCGGACGGGAAACCACTGGCGACGCATGAGGACGAGGATCGTCCCCGACACCGCGACCAGGACGAGGCTCAGCGCGACCGCGGCCCCGGGACTCGACTCCATCGCGGCGTAGACCGCCAGCGGCATCGTCCGCGTCTCCCCGCCGAGGTTGCCGGCGAAGGTGATCGTGGCCCCGAACTCGCCGAGCGCGCGCGCCCAGGCGACGAGAAGGGCCGCGCGGAGGGTCGGCGCCAGCGCGGGCAGCGTGACGCGGAGGAACACCGTCGCCGGCCCCGCGCCGAGCGTGCGGGCCGCGTCCTCGAGCCCGCGGTCCCGGGCCCGGAGTCCGCCCTCGACGGTGAGGACGAAGAAGGGCATCGCGACGTAGGCCTCGGCCAGCACCACCCCCGCGCTCGTGAAGGGAAGCGACAGACCGAGGAGTTCGTACAGCGGCCCACCGATGATTCCATTGCGGCCGAAGGCGAGGAGGAGCGCCACGCCGCTCACCACCGGCGGCAGGACCATCGGCAGCGTCACGACCACCCGCAGCGCCGTCCGCCCGGCCGTCGCAGGGCCGGCGAGCGAGGCGGCGAGAGGCATCCCGATCAGGGCCGCCAATGCCGTCGCGAGGAGCGAACAGCGCAGCGAGAGCCCCAGCGCGGTCGCGACGCTTCCGTCGCCGACGATCTCCCCGAGTTCACCCCAGGGCGCGCGCGAGAAGAGCCCGATCAGCGGCAGCGCGAAGAGCGCCGCGCCGAGGAGAACGGCGGCCCGCGAGGCCCCGCGTGCGACCGCGACACCGCCCCTCACGGCGAGAGGAATCCCGCGTCGGCGAGGACGGCCCGACCGGCCTCCGAGACGACGAAATCGGCGAAGCGCCGTGCCGCTTCCTCTCGCGGTCCGCGGAGGACGGCGAGGGGATAGCGCGCCTCGACATTCTCCTCCGCCGGGATCTCGACCTCCCCGACTCGATCCCGCGCCGCGCGCGCGTCGGTCCGGTAGACGAGACCGGCGTCGGCCTCGCCGAGCTCCACCTTCGTCACCACGGCGCGGACGCTGGGCTCGTCCGACCGCGAGGCCACCGTGATCCCCCCGTGCTCGAGGAGTCGCCGCGCATAGCGCCCCGCGGGCACCTCGGGCCCGCAGAGAAGCACCGCGAGGTCCTTCCGCTCGAGATCCCGGAGTCCCGCGATCCCGCGCGGATTGCCCTGTGGCGTGACGATCGTCATCGCGTTGCGGGCGAAGACGACGGCATCCCCCGCGACGCGGCCCGCCTCGCGGAGCCGCGCCATGTTCTCCTCGTCGGCGGAGGCGAGGAGGTCGGCCGGCGCACCCTCGCGGATCTGCAGCACGAGAGTCGGCGTCCCCGCGAGGTGCAGCGCCACGCGCTCCCCGGGATTCCGCCGCTCGAACTCCCGCGCCAGCGCTTCGAAGGGCGCGGCGAGCGAGGCCGCCGCGAAGACCGTGATCGTCGGACCGTCCTCGCGCGCCCCCCCGCAACCCGCGAGCAGGACCGCGACGACGATCCACGAGACGGGTCCCCCGTGCCTCATCGCCCCGCTCCCTCGCCCGCGCGTTCGACGACGACGTTCGTCGCCTTGATCACCGCGTTGACGAGGACCCCGCGCTTCAGTCCGAGTGACTCGACCGACTCGCGCGTCAGGAGCGACACGACGCGATACGGACCGCAGCGCATCTCGACCTGCGCCGACACCTTGTCCTTCACCACCTTCGTGACGATCCCGAAGAGGTGATTGCGCGCGGAGGAGACCGCCGAAGGTCCGCCCTCCTCGCTCGCCCGCTCGAGGAAGCGCGCCAGTTCCTCCCCCTCGATCAGTCGCTGCTGCCCCGCACTACGCGTGCAGCGGAGTTCCCCCGCGTCGATGTAGCGGCGGACGGTGTCGACGCTGACGCCGAGGATGTGCGCGACCTCTCCGATGCGAAGCTTGCTCATGCCGTGATCTTCTCCCCAGAAGACCGCAGAGGCAAGACATGGACGATCCGGACGCGGCAGATGCCGCGATTCCGGACCCCCGGGCGCGGTGGCCGCGCGCTCTGGTAGTCTGGGCGCGTCCCGGCGAGAGGATCCCATGCTCCCGACCCACCCCCGACGGCGCCCGTTCACGCCGTTCTCGATCCTCGTCCTGCTCCTCTCGACCGTCGCCCCCGCGCCGGCGCAGGAAGGACCGCCGCCGACGAGTCCCCTCGTCCGCCTGACGTCTCGCGTCCTGAATGCGGCCGGGGAACCCCGGCCCGGAATCCGGATCACGGTGACCGCGGCGCCGGACGACTCCGACGGGCGCGCCCGCCGAAGAGCGGTCGTCTCCGCCCTCTCGGGCCAGGCCCGACCGGCCGCGACCGTTCTCTCCGAGGCGACGACGGACGAGAAGGGCCGGTTCTCGCTCGAGCTTCCGCGCCACGTCGAGGCCCGCCTCCGTCTCGAGTTCCCGGACGGTCGGCGGGAGTTCGCACCACCGATGGACACGGACCGGCTGATCGCCACCTGGAAGGACCCGCTGACCCAACCCGAACGTCCGACCGAAGAGTGGACGGGAAGGCTGACCGACCTCGACGGCCTCACCGCGTCCGGTCTCCACCTCCGGGCCGTCAGCCGACCGGGTCACGGTGAGGGGTACTCGGAGATCGAATTCCGATCGGACGACGAGGGACGCTTCCGGGTCGCCCTTCCCAAGGGCTGGAAGTCGACGATCGAGGTCCTCGACCGGATGACTCAGGTGTGGCCGATCGTCATCGATCCGACGTCCCGGAAGGACGACGAACGGGATCTGGGCGAGCTCCGGCTCCAAAGCCGCGAGTCCCTCGCCGGCCGCCTGGTCGACGCGCGAGGTCGCGCGCTTCCGGGCCGGGTCGTCGCATGCCTCCAGGAACACGTCGATCAGCAGGTCTCCGCGACCACCGATGCCGAGGGGCGCTTCGTGCTCACCGGCCTGGATCCGAGACTGTGGCACATGGTCTTTCTTCGCGAGCCGGATCTCTACCTCGTCAATGCGACGCAGATGGCGTCTCGCTCGGGTCGCTCGATACCGGGAGGCATCAAGGCCCGGTCCCAGGCGGACGGCAGCAAGCCGGGAGAGCTCGTCCTCCACGCCGACTCCACGATCACCGTCGAAGGCCGCGTCAGGGACGCCGTGACGCGCAAGCCCGTGGCGGGCGCCCGCGTCGAGGCGGTCGAGCCTCACCCCAGCGGATTCCCTCGTCCGACGTCGACCGATGCCGCGGGACGCTACGTGCTCGAGCACGTGACGCCGGGTCGCCTCGACATCGCCGTCTGGCACGAGGACTACCGGGAAAACGTCATCGGCCCGCCCGCTCCCGATGAATCCGGCGACGAGGCAATGACCGCGCCGGCCGCGGCCCCCACTCGGCTCCTCATGCCGACCTGCGACCTGACGCCCGCCCTCGAGATCGAGGGCCTCGTCCTCGACCCGGGCGGCAAGCCGGTCGTCGACGCGCTCGTCCGCCACGGCGAGCTCGACGCGATGCTCGGCCCGCTCCTCTTCTGGGTCTTTCCGGATCGTCGGGCGCGAACCGACGCGACCGGACGCTTCCTGATCAAGGGGGTGAGCCCGAAGAACGCAACCGTCGAGCTCCTCGTCTCCCCCCCGGGAGGTCGGGAGACGAAACACCCCGTCCCGATCGGCGACGCGAAGCGTTCCCCGGACCACCCGCGGCGGATCGTCGGTATCGTGATCCGCGGGTGACGGCTGCGGGCGGCCGTCCCGAGCGTCGGCCATTCCGTCCCCTCCCGTTCGGAGGGAGTCGCGAACAAGAAGAACGAGAGAACTCATGAGCACGCGGTGGATCGTCGGCAGCATCATCCTCGCGATCGCGATCGCGGCCCTGATCCTGAACCTGACCTCCCGCCCCGAGGCCCCGCCCTCCGGCGCACCCGAAGCGGTCGTCCCGGACCCGATCGCGATCGGCTCCCGCATCGTCGTCCGCTCGCGCGTCGTCGACGAGACCGGGCGCGGCTTGGCCGGCGTGCACGTCCGCCTCCACGAGCGTACGCCCGGTTTCGAGACCTTCGATCCGACCGTCCTCTTCGCCTCGCTTCGAACCGCGAGCTGGTGCGCGATTCCCCCGGTGAAGGTCGAGGCGACGACGGACGAGGAGGGCCGCTTCGCGATCGAGGTTCCGCTCGACGAGCCCTGCAGCGTGAGCCTCGTCTCCCCCGACGGACGCGTCGACTACCGTCGCTTCATCAATCCTTCGGACTGGGCGGCGAGGTCCCAGCGGGCCGCGGAGGTCCTTCCTCGCTCCCACCGGCGGTTTCAGGGGCGCCTCGTGGACGAAGCGGGACGAGGTCGACCCGACCTACGAATCCGCCTCCTGATCACTCCTCCGACCAACACCAACGCCGCCATGATGCGGCTCTGGTCCGAGCAGGTCATCGCGACCGACGGCGAAGGCGCGTTCCGCTTCGACCTCCGCGAAGACGAGCGCGCTCAGGGCTTCGTGGAGCACGAGACGCTGGGGCAAGGGATCCCGATCCTGGCCCCGGAGTACTTCGCGAGGGACGGCCTGCACGACATGGACGACATCGTCGTCTCGCCGCTCGCGCCCTTCACCGCGCGTGTGCTCGACGAGGACTCGAGACCGGTGCCGGATCGGACCGTGCTGTGCGCCAGGAGCGGCGGTTTCCTCGCGCGCGAGACCCGAACGGACGCCGAGGGCCGGTTCACGATCGAGCGCTTCGCGTCCGAGACCTTCGGCGCCGCCTTCGCTCTCCGGGACCCGGAGCTCTGCTTCGTTCCTCGGTCCAAGAACATGGAGGACATCTACCTGGGCCTGCCCCTCTGGGGACTCGCCATGATCGAGGTCACGCCGGAGTCACCGGACGTCCCCGACGTCCTCGCCGCGGAGCGGCGAGGGTCGGCCACCGGCCTCGTCATCGATGGGGAGACCGGCGAGCCCGTCGCGAACGCCCGCATCGCGGCGACGATCCGGAACGGCGACGGCCAGCTCGAGGTCGCGACAACCGACACCGAGGGGCGCTACCGTCTCGACCACCTTCCCTTCGGCTGGCACGGGATCATCGTCTGGAGCGACGACCACGCCCCGAGCTGGTCGGAGCGATTTCGGGGCCGCGGGAGAGAGGACGGGGAGACCGTCTTTGCGATGGAGACCGGCGGCGAGGCCGTCGTCGAGACGACGCGACTGTGGCCGGCCGTCACGATCCGGGGTCGCGTCATCGACTCCGAGAGCCGCCCCGCGGTCGGACTCACCGTGCACGCCCCACCCCGACCGGACGATCTCTTCTCCCCCTACCTCGATCTGGATCCCGCGCGATGGCCGCGGACGGACGCCGAAGGCCGTTTCGAACTCCACGGCGTGTGGGCCGTCGGAGACGTGGCGACGCTCCAGGTCATCGACCCGAGGGGCACGATCATCGAATCGACGATCGACCTCCGCCCCGCCCTCGCCCCCGGCGCCTCCCGCGTCCTCGAAGGCGTCGAACTCCGGCGCTGAACCCGTACCGCCCTGCCTTCAGCGGCCCTCCGCCGCGACGCTGAGCTTCATTTCCGCCCGACCGTCGTCGGGCAGGACGCCGGAGGCGAGGACCCGACCGTCCGAACGCTGAACGAGGCGCCAGGGAAACTCGGCCGCATCGGCCCTGACGACCAGGATCTGAGCCGCAGCAGAGGTTTCTACGGTCCCGAGCGTCGTCCATCCGTCGGGCCGATCGATCTCGAATCCGGCGAGGTCGCCGTCTCCGACGAGGCCCGGCGGGATCTCGAGGGTGAGGCGCCGCTTCGGTCGGAGGAGGATCTCGACCTCGGCCTCCGCCCCGAAAGGGACCCGGACGGTCGCGAAGCCGCTCAGCGTGTTCGGACTCGAGTCGGCGACGAGGATCACGTCGAGGTTCGCCGGGAAGTCCTTCACGACGAACTCGGGCCACTCCCGGTTCGTGACGAGGACGGATCTCGTCGTCCCCAACTTCCCCCTGGTCGAGCGACGGCGATCGATGGTCGTGAGGACGAGGACGTGGATCGGATCCTCCACGCCCTCGGGAACGCGAAGGCGACCTCGGATCGTCCCGGGCGGTCCCACGAGGAGACTCACCTCGAATGCCGTCACGTCGGGAGGAATCCGGACGGACTGCCTCTGGGCTCCGTGTCGCGTCTCGAGCTCCAGCGTCCATTCGCCGGCGAAGGGGAGGTCGAAACGGTGGGAGCCGTCGTCCAGTTCTCCCGTCTGGCGCGGCGAGGATCCTCCGAGAGGATTGCGCGCCCAGACCCGCACCGTGCCGCGGTCGATCGCGCCGTCACCGGGCCACTCGCGGACCCGGACCGTCAGCGAGACCGGACGTTCTTCCACACGGCGAACGCGCACGATGACGTTCTCGTCGCCGCCTTCCACGTCTCGACGACCGGGCACGAACACGGCTTCGCGGAGTTCCCCTTCCGCGCGGACGGACATCGTCCAGACGCCCTCGGACGCCCTGTCGAAGACGAATGTCCCGTCCGCCTCCGAGCGAACGCTTCGAGGGATCCCGCGATCATCGCGCAAGAAGGCGAGCGAGACCCCGGCGACACCGGCGTCCGCCTGATCGAGAACTCGTCCCCGAATGACGGCACGCCGCTCGAGCACGATGTGGACCTCGTGGTCCGAAGTCCCGGACCTGACGTTCGAACGGACTTCCTCGCTCGCGTACCCCTCGAGTTCGACCGCGACGGCCACGGTCGCGAGGGTCGCCGGAATGACCCCGAGGAACTCGCCGCGTTCATCGCTCGTGAGCCGGAGTCGGGTCCCGAGAACCTTGACCCGCGCCCCGGAGAGGGCCCGCCCCTTGACGTCGCGCACGGTCCCCCGCAGTCCCCGACGCTCCTCGTGGTCAGGAACCACGAGGTAGCTCCCATCGGCGCGACGCTCGGCGCGACCGTGACGGAAGCCGCCCTCGGCGTCCTCGATCCGGACCGCGAACCGGTCGATCGGGGTCTCGCGGCCGCTCTCGTCGCGAACGGCGGTGGCGAGTCCCGGGACGACGAAACGACGGCCCTTGCGCGGCCCCGAGACCAGACCGGCGCGCAGCGCGGCGAACTCCGCCTCGCGTTCGACGTGGACGGCGAATCCGCGAGCTCGATCAAGGTCGCCGAAGAGATCCGGAAAGCAACGGATGCGCGATGCGGCGTCGTCCGCCGCCGTTCCCGGCTCGAGCTCGAACTCCGCGGCGAAGGCGCGCGCGGCTCCCTCGAGCGGGGCCCTCAGACGCCCGGACTCCTTCGCGTGGAACCAGCCGATGCCCGCCTCCTCGACCAGCGCGGCGAGGGACTCCGGCGCGATGCCGTCGTCGGACACATCGAGGACGCGTTCCTCACCGGTCGTCCGGACCGAACCGATCAGGCCGACGATCTCGGGTCCGTCCGGTCCGTCGTCGAAGCGAAAGAGGATCGCAGCCTCCTCGCGCATTTCCACCGCCGGCGCGGACGGCGGAGCCGCGACGTCCGGCTCGCGACGCGCCGCGATCGCACGCTGTCGACCGGTCTGAAGGGAGGAGTCCTGACGGTCGACTCGCTTCGACTCGTCTCCCCCGTGCGCGGAGCGCCACACGACGACGGCGACGGCAAGGACCGCGAGAAGGCTCGCGACTGCGAGCAGACGACCCGACGTCATGGGCGATCTCCGGTGAGAGTCGCGGATCCGCGCCGCGCCCCGGACCGGGAGGCGCGCCTCCCGGTCCGCTTCGGGCGAAGATGCGCGGGCGACGCGCCTGAAACGCCGCCTCCGGATCCTGCTCCTTCGCCCGGGGGCGGTCCAGGATTCTCCACTCTCGCGCCGCCGACGGGGACGAGGCCCCACCCCCGGCGCGGGGCGAGAGACTCCCGGCTCACTCCCCGCCGCGCGCGTCCTCCTCGGCCCGGAAGGACGCGAGACGGTCGTAGTGGCGGTAGCCGAAACGCGAGAGCACCGACGGCGGCGCGAGGCCGATGTCGGCCATCGTCTTCGTGGCGTAGGTGCCGGCGAGGACGGGCGGGCGGTAGCGCTCGACGGCCTCGGGCGAGCGGAAGGGCTCGAGCGGGAAGAGCGTGCGGTGCGGATGCACGTGGACGAAGTGCGCGAGCGAGGTTCGCGAGAGGCCGGGTCGGCGCGGCGCGGTGATGACGTGGGGCGTGGCGAGGAAGGTGCCGCCGGAGAGGATCTCGAGCTCCTGACCGACCTGGGCGACGAGGCAGCCGGGCGGCGGGGAGCCGGAGACGAGACGGCCGCGCGGCTCGTCGGCGCTTGGCGGCGTGCGGAGGAAGAGGCCCGAGCCGTCGCCCGGGGGCGCGGTCGGTCGGCCCTCGGCGTCCTGGAAGCGGCCGCCGGGGAGCAGGGTCACGAGGTTGAAGTCGGTGTGCTCCTCGCCCCAGAGGATCCCGCGCGCGATCGCGGTCTCGTCGAGCGGCAGGTACTTGAGCGCGCGCGTGACGTGCGCCCCGCCCCGGACGAGCTCGCAGAAGGTCTCGGCCGGCAGGTCGAGCGCGCGGGCGCAGGCCCGAAGCAGGGAGAGGCCGAGCGCCTGCAGGCGACCGCCGATCTCGAGGAAGAGGGTGCGGAACTCGTCCTCGCCCTCGGGCCAGAGGTTCTCGGCGAAGAGCTCGGGGTACTGGGCGGTGAGCGCCGGATCGGGCGGCTCCACCATCGCGAACCAGCACTCCTTGAAGTCCGGCTGGCCCTGGGCGACGACCGCCTTCTCGGTGTTCGGCGGCGTCCAGCCGCGCTGGTACCAGATCTCGCCCCGCCCGAAGCGTTCCTTCTCCTCCGGCGGTCGGGCGAGCCAGGCGAGATAGCGGGCGTAGAGCGCCTCGAGTCGCGCCGCCTCGATCCCGTGGTCGCGGAGGTAGATCATGCCGTAGCGCCCGAAGGCGAGCCGGATCTTCGCGTCGCGCGCGTCCGAGTCGGGACCCTCGAGTTCGGCGAGCGTGAGGACGGGAATCTCCTGGGACATGGGCGACCTCGCGAAGACGGTGAGCGGATGGTCTTCTTCTACCGTGCGGGCGACCGGTCGCGCCACCCCCGCCGCGCGCTCGGCTGGACGGGAGGCGGGGAATGATCGAGACTGACTCCACGCGGAGAACCGGCGCGAGGACGGGAACGATGTTCGGATCGGCACGGCGGATCGCGATCCTCACCGAGGGCAACACCACTCCCCTCCTGGCGAAGACGGCCGCGAGCGTCCTGCGGTACCGGCGCGACGAGGTCGTCGCCATCATCGACTCGACCGCGATCGGGGCCGATGCGGGCGCGCTCCTCGAGGTCGGTGAGGGGCCCGTGGTCGTCGGCGCCCTGGCCGACGTGCCCGAGGCGGACACGCTCCTCCTCGGGATCTCGCCGGCCGGCGGCGCGCTGCCGCCGGGCTGGCGCGCGACCATCCTCGAGGCGATCGATCGCGACATGACCGTCGTGAGCGGGCTCCACGCCTTCCTCGCCGACGACCGGGAGATCGCCGCGCGCGCCGAGGCCCGGGGCACCGCCCTCGTGGATCTGCGACGCTACGACCGCCGACCGATCGCGCGCGCCGAGGGACTCGACGAGACGCGCCTCCGCGTCCTCACCGTCGGTCAGGACTGCTGCGTCGGGAAGATGGTGACCGCGATCGAGCTCGCGCGCGGCCTGCGAGACTCGGGTCGCGACGCGGTGTTCCTCGCCACCGGTCAGACGGGGATCGCGATCGCCGGCTCCGGCGCGCCGATCGACGCCGTCCCCGCCGACTTCATCGCCGGCGCGGCCGAGCGCCTCGTCCTCGAGCACCAGGACCACGACATCCTCGTCGGCGAGGGCCAGGGCAGCCTCGCCCACCCGAGCTTCTCGGGAGTGACGCTCGCCCTGCTGCACGGCTTCGCGCCGCACGCGATGATCCTCTGCCTCGAGTGCGACCGCCCGGCGACGAAGGGGCTCGACCACGTCCCCCTGACGCCGCTCGAGACGATCTTTCCCCTCTACGAGTCGATGGCCGCGCTCCGCGCGCCGTCCCGCATCATCGGCCTCGCCCTGAACACGCGTCGCCTGGACGAGGCGGCGGCCCGGGCCCGCTGCCGCGAACTCGGCGAGCGCTTCGGTCTTCCCGCCACCGACGTCCTCCGCTTCGGCGCCGCCCCGCTGGTGGAAGCCGTCGCCGCCTTCCGTCGGGGAGCGCCGGCGTGAAGCTCGCACTGCATCGCCACGTCCTTCGCCTGCGCCACCCCTTCGGCATCTCGCGGGGCACGAAGACGAGCCAGGAGACGGTGATCGTCACGCTGACGCTCGACGGCATCACGGGTGCGGGCGAGGCCACGCCGAACCTCTACTACGGCACGACGACCGCCGGCATCGTGGAGTCGATCGAAGCCCAGCGCGACTGGTTCACGGGGCGCGACGACGAGTCACCGGAAGCGCTCTGGACCGAGCTCGCGGCGCGGATCGACGACCCCTTCGCGCTCTGCGCCCTCGACGAGGCGATCTGGGACCTGCACGGCAAGCGGCGCGGCCGCTCCCTCCGCGAGCTCTGGAACCTGACCGACGGCGAGGGACCGCCGAGCAGTTACACCATCGCCCTCGCCGAGCCGGCCGCCATGGTGCGCCGCCTCCACGAGGCGCCCGACTGGCCGGTCTACAAGATCAAGCTCGGCCGCCCGGACGATCTCGAACTCCTGCGAGCGCTCCGGGCCGAGACGAACGCCCCCTTCCGCGTCGACGCGAACGCGGGCTGGACGCTCGACGAGGCCCGCCGCCGCCTGGAAGACCTCGTCGCGCTCGACGTCGAGCTCGTCGAGCAGCCCCTCGCGGCGAGCGACGTCGAGGGCATGAGGACCCTCCGCGCCGAGTCCCCCCTCCCCCTCGTCGCCGACGAGAGCTGTCGCGACGAGCGCGATCTCGACGCCTGCGCCGAGCTCTTCCACGGCATCAACGTGAAGCTGATGAAGTGCGGCGGGCCGACGCCGGCCCTGCGGCTCCTCCGCCGGGCGCGCGCGCTCGGACTCCGCACGATGGTCGGCTGCATGACGGAGTCCTCCGTCGGCGTCGCCCCGATCGCGCAGATGCTCCCGCTCCTCGACTGGGTCGACATGGACGGCCCCGCCCTCTGCGCGAACGACCTCGCGGAGGGGCTGCGCTTCGAGCGGGGCCATCCGGTGCTCGCCGCCCGCGCCGCGGGCAACGGCGTGCGCTACCTCGCGCCGGCCGACTGAGAGTCCTCGCCGACCCGACCCAGCCAGTCGTCGAGTCCCTTGCGGGCCGCCCCGAGGTGGATGGCGAGGCGGAA
This sequence comes from Planctomycetota bacterium, assembly GCA_041402125.1. Lineage (GTDB taxonomy): Bacteria > Planctomycetota > DRQF01 > JAWKSY01. The sequence continues at coordinate 403,665 of JAWKSY010000002.1, read as the reverse complement.
GAAGGGCACGTGGAAGGTGCCGCGACGGATCGCGCCCTTCACCCGCACGCGAACGCGCGTGCCGGCGGCGGTCGGCTCGAGCTCGAGATCGGCGCGGAAGCTCATCGGCACGACGTCGTCCTTCGCCTCGAAGGACAGGCGGCGCGGCTCCGAGGACTCGACGACGCGGTAGTCGACGCGCGAGGCGCCGAGATCCTCGCGCCACGCGAAGGACCCGCCCGGCTCGGCGAGAAGCGAGACGCCGCGGCACTGTCGTCCGCCGAGGGGATGCGAGGAAGGATCGTGCAACGCGGCCCAGACCGCGGCGGGCGGGACCGCGATCTCGCGTTCGACCTCGTAGGCGAAGTCCTCGGGGAGGGCGAGGCCCACGAGAAGGAGGATCGCGACGAGGGCGATGAGGGCGACGGGAATCCAGATCATGATTCGTCTCCGGAGCGAACGCTGGGGGGTGGACATGGTGAATCTCCTGGGCGCGGCCGGAGCCGCGCGGGGCATGTGGATGCGGAGGCGCCGGCCGGCGCCTCCGGAACGCAGGGTCGTCAGGGGTTTCGGAGGTGCGAGTGGGTCAGGCGATCGCGGCCGCGAGCGCGGCGACCGCCGCCCTCTCGGTCTCGATCACCGCGCCGAGGGCCTCGGCCATCGCGGCGAAGACGCCGCCGGCCTCCTCGGCGCCGAGCGAACAGGACTCGCGGAGTCCCGCCCGCTCTTCACCGAAGGCCCGCGCCGCCTCGACCTCGCCCGCGTCGAGCGCCTCCGCCCGCAGGTCGGAGAGCTCGCAGGCGCGACGCACCGCGGCGTCCGGAGCCCCGGCCGCGAGCTCGGCCAGGTCCCGCCAGCGTTCACCGGCCTCGCGAAAAAGCGAGGCCGCCTCGCCGAGCCCGGGTCGCCCGAGCAGCGCCTCCGCCTCGTCGAGGAAGTCGGCGTAGAACGGGCGACCGCCGGCCGGTGCGGTGTAGTCGTGGTGGATGCAGTCGTAGACGCGACGGAGTCCGGCGTAGGCCCGGTCGCCGGAAGTGAACACGCGCGGCCAACCCTTCTTGTCGCGGGCATCGACCAGGAGGGCCCGCCACTTCTCGAGTCCGGCGAAGCCGCAGTTGACGCGGAAGCTCGCGGGAACGGTCGGGTCGCCCTCGTTCATCGTGCGGACGGTGTCGGCGAGGGCCTCGAGCAGGCGCGCGCGCCAATCCGGGGCCTTCCCCGCCGGCGCGACGGTGAAGAGGAGCCGCTTCGCCTGCCGGTAGGCGCCGCGGGCCTTCGCGAAGTCGGCGCGGTCCATCGCCAGCGGACGCAGGGCGCGATCGTCGATCCAGAGCGACTCCCCGTCCGCGCCGATCACCGCGACGTGATGCGGACCGGCGCCCGACATCGCCTGCGGGACGCCCGACCAGGGCAGATGCGCCGCGTCGACCATGCAGACCGCGGGTCGGCCGGCCTCCAGCGCCGCGTCCAGCGCCCGGGCGGCGACGGCCTCGCTGCCGGTCTGACTCACCTCACGGGTCGCGCCGACGCGATCGAAGAGATCCGCGACGAAGGTCTGCGGCATCGAGCGGCTCCGCAGCACCATCGTCAGCATCGGCGGCCAGCCCTGGTACTCGAAGACGGCGTAGAGGAATCCGACCCCGCCGCAGAGGCCGTTGACCATGGCCTCGGAGTAGGGCTCGCCCGTCTCCGGATGCCGGAGCCCGGTGTGCGCGAGGGCTCGAGCCAGCAACGCGGTGTCGCCCATCACGCCGCCCCAGCGGTCGTAGCCGGGCAGGAGTCCGGGATAATCGGACGTGGGGGATGCGGCGGGCACGGCGCCGCGCAGGATCATCGCGCGGGCGGCGGTGTAACGCTCACCGGTCTTCTTCATCCGCTCGCGGATGAGCTTCTTGAGGGAACCCTGGCGGGTCATCGACGGTCACTCCCGATTACGGACGTCGACCGCCTCGCCCGCCCCGCGAGGGATTCGACGTCGTTCATCAGGGTCAGTCGTCGTGCGACCGGAAGCGATCCGGAAGGGGCGAGCCCTCCTTTGCTCCCTCGAGGGTCCGGGGGCGGTGGACCGGGGGAGTTGGGCGCCGGATCGACGCCGAGTTCGAAGACTACAAGCTCCCCCGCCCCGCTCAAAGCCCCGGCGCGAGATTCGGGGATCGGTGACGCCGGGATCAGCCGACCTTGAGGAGCCCCTGCCCGGTGAAGGCCTTGGCCATCAGCCCGAGCTGGCCGGCGTGGTAGCTCTCGTGGACGACGTTGAGGCCCGCGAAGGCCTCGGCGTCCGCGTCGGCGTGCCCGGGGATCGGGATCGGCGAGGGCCGCCGCAGCGCCGCCTCCGAGACCCCGGTCAGACCGCCGAGGAGCGCCGGCGAGATCTCCGCCCAGACCTTCCCGAGGGTCTCCAGCGAGGGGAACTCCGGCCCCTCGACGAAACCGGCGTCGAAACCCTCGCCGATGCCCCCGAAGGGCAAGGGCTCGACCTCGATGTCGAGCAGCTCGCAGAGGCCGTGCCGCGCGATGACGAGGTGGGCGATGACGCCGCGGTAGGAGTTCAGGCCCGTCGCGAGACGGCCGCGGGCCTGACCCTCGTCGACGGCGGCGATCGCGTCGCCGACGAGCTTGGTGGCGAAGCCGAAGGCGGGCAGGTAGGGAGCGAGCGGATGGGACATGCGATTCTCCGTTCCCGGGCGCCGCGGGCGGACCCCGACCGTGCCGCCCGCCGGAGCTCCCGCCGGGCGGTGTCGAACGCCTCCGCGTTCCCGTCGCGTTTTCGGGTGGACCCGATCGGCCGGATGCGGCCTGTTAGACTCCCCCGGACGAGGCCGAACCGTTCGCGCCTCCGGGAGCCGTCACGACTGTACCGATCGGTCCAGTCCAGTCAAGATCCATGGCCAAGACGACCGAAGCCCGTCAACGCATCCTCGGCGCCGCGCTGGATCTCTTCCACGCGCAGGGCGTCGCCGCCACCGGTCTCGACCAGATCCTGAAGGCCTCGGGAACCGGGAAGGGGCAGTTCTACCACTACTTCTCGAGCAAGGATGACCTGGTGCTCGAGGTCATGCGCGAGTTCCGCCGCCGCATCGTGGAGGGCGAGACGGCGCTGAAGACCGAGCTCCGCACCTGGAAGGATCTCGAGGACTGGTTCGGGTTCTTCCTCGACGCGCAGACGCGCGGTCAGTGCCTGCGGAGCTGCCCCATCGGCACGATCGGCGCCGAGCTCGGCGAGGAGCAGGCGGCGCTCCGCGAGGAGGCCCGCGCGATCTTCGGCGCGGCGAAGGGCGTGCTGGGGGACTTCTTCGGGCGGATGAAGCGCGAGGGCAAGCTCTCGCGCGGCGTCGATCCCGTCGCGCTGGCCGACTTCTGCTACACGATCATGCAGGGCGGTCTGCTCGTGGCGAAGATCGAGCGCCGCATCGAGCCCTTCGAGAACGCGGTCAAGCACGCGCTCCGGCACGTGAAGTCGCTGCGCGCCTGATCGAACGAGAGCGGGGAGAGGATCGCTCCCCTCCCCGCCCGAGTGATCCGGTCCGGGCGCCGAGGCGCCCGCGGGTTCACTTCCAGTATTCGAACTTCTGGCCGCCGACCGAGGCCTCGAACATCAGCCCGCCCTTCGGCAGGTAGAAGATCGCGACGCCGTCGTTGTAGTCGCCGGCCGTGGCCGCGCCCTCGCGCGCCGCGATGGCCGAGGCCTGCGCCGAGAGCTCGAAGTTGCCGCGCCGGAAGTCGTCGAGGGCGGTCTCGTCCTTGAAGAAGACGATCTCCGAGTACTCCTGACCTCCGGCCTGGAGACCGACGGTGACCTGCGAGAGGCTCGAGTAGCCGTCGACCGCGCCGCCGGCGTAGACGACGCCGTTGCCGTGGGCGCCGCCCACGACGAGCCCGCCCTTGCCCACGTTCGGGAAGACGGCGTAACCGGCCGACTCGTTGAAGAACCGGGACAGGGTCGAATCGGCCGACTTGAAGGCGGTCGTGGCCGCGCTGGCGTCGCGGCGCATGGCGGCCTTCTCGGTCTCGGCGTTCTCGTCGTCCGGATCCCAGCCCGACTGGCAGGCGGTCAGGGCGACCAATCCGAGGAGCGCGAGGAATCGGAGCGGGGTTCGATGCGACTTCAAGGTCGTTCTCCTGCTTGTCACGTGGCGCGTACCGACGGCAGATTGTGGCATCCTGATCGCTCGGGGGAAAGCCGCCCCCCTGCCGGACGGCGAGGTAAGCCCATGTCAGAAAACACCTTCGACCCTCACGCCCCCCTTCGAGACGACGTCCGCCGGCTCGGCGCGATGCTGGGTCGGGTCGTCTGTCGCCGCGAGGGCGAGGAGGTCTTCGCGCTCGTCGAGCGGGTGCGGGGCCTGGCCAAGGAGGCCCGCGCCGAGAACGAGACGGCGCTGCGGGAGCTCCGCGACATCCTCGACGCCCGCTCGCACGACACGACCCTGGCCGTCACCCGCGCCTTCGCGCACTTCCTGTCCCTCGCGAACATCGCGGAGCAGTACCACCGCACGCGTCGGCGCCGCGACTACCTCGAGGACGAGGCCGGCCCTCCCCAGGCCGGTTCGCTCGACGAGGGCTTCGCGCGTCTCCTCGCGGCCGGCGTCGCGCCGGAGGATCTCGCGACGGCCCTCGCCGAGACCGAGCTCGAGTTCGTGCTCACGGCCCACCTCACCGAGGTCAACCGCCGCACGATCCTGCAGCGTCACCGTCGGATCGCGGAGCTCCTCGCGGCGCGCGAGCGCGTCGATCTCCCCCCGGCCGAGCACGACCGGCTCGACGAGGAGACCGAACGCGAGATCGCCATCATCTGGGACTCCGACGAGATCCTGCGCCGACGCCCCACGCCGCTCGAGGAGGCGAACGGCGGCCTGCTGGTCTTCGAGCAGACGCTCTGGGAGGCGATCCCCCGCTTCTACCGCGCCCTCGACGCGAGCCTCGAGCGCCACACGGGACGGACGCTCCCCCTCGAGGCCGCGCCCATCCGGTTCGGCTCCTGGATGGGCGGCGACCGCGACGGCAACCCCAACGTCACCGCCGACGTGACGCGCCGCGTCGCCGGCCTCGGTCGCTGGATGGGCTGTGACCTCCTCTGGAAGGAGGTCGACCAGCTCCGAGCCGAGCTCTCGCTCGAGACCGCCGGCCGCGAGCTGCGCGCGCGCGTCGGACCGGAGCGCGAGCCCTACCGCCGCTGGCTCGGTCTCGTCCGCGATCGTCTCGCGGCCGCGCGCGCCGTGGCGCGGGCGACGCTGCGGGGCGAGGTCGCCTCCGACGAGGATCGCGAGCGGGCCTATCGCCGCCGGGCCGAGCTGCGCGAGGATCTGCTCGTCGTGCGCGACTCCCTGCACGAGACGGGCCAGGAGCTCGTCGCGCGCGGACGGCTGCGCGACCTCCTGCGTCGGGTCGCGGTCTTCGGCCTCGACCTCGTCCGGCTCGACCTCCGTCAGGAATCGACGCGACACACCGACGCGCTCGACGCGATCACGCGCGCGATCGGACTCGCGCCCTACGGTGACCTCGACGAGGCCGCGCGCTGCGCCTTCCTCGAGTCCGAGCTCGCGGGCCGTCGGCCGCTCCTCCCGCGACGCTTCGAGGCGGACGACGAGGTCACGGAGTGCCTGGCGACCTTCACCGCGATCGCGGGGATCGAGCGCGAGGCCCTGGGGAACTACGTCATCTCGATGGCGCGGCAGGCCTCGGACGTCCTCGCCGTCGAGCTCCTCCAGCGGGAGGCCGGCGTCGCGGAATCCCTGCCCGTCGTCCCGCTCTTCGAGACCCTCGACGATCTCGAACGCGCCCCTCGCGTCGTCGCGCGCCTGCTCGACTCGCCCCCGATCCGCGAGCGCATCGCCGCCCGCGGCGGACGTTTCGAGGTCATGATCGGATACTCCGACTCCGCCAAGGACGCGGGACTCCTCGCCGCGGCCTGGGCCCTCCAGCGCGCGCAGGAGGACATGACCCGCGAGGCCCGGAGCCGCGGCGTCGAGCTGATCTTCTTCCACGGCCGCGGCGGCGCGGTCGGACGCGGGGGCGGCCCCACCCACGAGGCGATCCTGTCCTTGCCGAGCGGATCCGTCGGCCGCGCGATGCGCGTCACGGTGCAGGGCGAGGTGGTCCAGGAGCAGCTCGGCCTCACCGAGATCGCGCTCCGCCAGTTCGAGCAGTCGACGACCGCGATGCTGGCCGCCCGCCTGACCCCGCCCGCCCCGCCGGAGGACGCCTGGCGGTCCCGCGCGGACGAGCTCGCGCGGGTCTCCTGCGCCGCCTACCGCGACGTCGTGCGCGAGGACCCGGAGTTCGTGCCCTACTTCCGCGGCGTGACGCCCGAGCCCGAACTCGCCGAGTTGAACGTCGGCTCGCGGCCCGCGCGGCGTCGCAGCGGCGGCGGCGTCGAGTCGCTCCGCGCCATCCCCTGGAACTTCGCCTGGACGCAGACGCGCCTCCTCCTGCCCTCCTGGCTCGGGATCGGGGCCGCGCTCGAGGACGCGCTCGCCACGCCCGACGGCGCGACCGAGCTCCGGCGCATGGCGCGCGACTGGCCCTTCTTCCGCAGCTTCCTCCACCTCGCGGAGATGGTCGCGGCGAAGGTCGAGCCCGAGGTCCACGCGCTCTACGAGAAGGTGCTGGCGCCGCCCGGCGTCTCGACGCTCGGCCCGCGCCTCGCCGCCGCCTTCGCGCGGACGCGCGACGCCGTCCTCCGCACGCTCGAACACGATGAGCTGCTCGAGACGAACGAGGTCATCCGGCGCTCGATCGAGGTGCGGAATCCCTACGTCGATCCGCTCAACGTGATCCAGGCCATCGTGCTCGCGCGCTACCGCGAGCGGCCGGATGAGGCGACGCGTGACGCCCTGCACGTCGCGGTCAACGGCATCGCGGCCGGCCTTCGGAACACCGGATGATCCGCGTCGCGCTCGCGCTCACTCTCGGAATCCTGGGATCGCTCGGCGCGGCGGCCCAGGACGTCCTGCGCGCGGACGTCGTCGTCTACGGCGGCACCTCGGCGGGCGTGATCGCCGCGATCCAGGCCGACCGGATGGGACGCGAGGTCCTCCTGATCGAACCCGGCTCCCATCTCGGCGGTTTGAGCTCGGGCGGACTCGGGGCGACGGACATCGGCAACAAGGCCGCCATCGGCGGGCTCGCGCGGGAGTTCTACCGGCGCATCCGCGCCCACTATTCGCGCGACGAGGCCTGGCGCTTCCAGCGGCGCGACGAGTACCGTTCGTCCCGGCTCTCCGCCGAGGACGACGCGATGTGGACCTTCGAGCCCTCGGTCGCCGAGGCGACCTTCGAGACGATGCTCGCGGAGACCGGGGTCCGGGTGCTCCGCGGCGAACGCCTCGACCGGCCACGCGGCGTCGGCCTCCGCGAGGCACGCATCATCGAGCTCGGCCTCGTCTCGGGCCGCCGCGTCCGCGGCGAAACCTTCATCGACGCCAGCTACGAGGGCGACCTCCTCGCCGAGGCCGGGGTTCCCTACCGCGTCGGCCGGGAGTCCAACGCCGCCTTCGGCGAGACCCTGAACGGCGTGCAGCTCTCGCGGGCGCGCTTCCACCAGTTCCGCTTCCCCGTCAGTCCCTACCGCATCGCGGGCGATCCGGCGAGCGGCCTCCTCCCCGGCATCGAACCCGGCGCGCCGGAGCCGGACGGGACCGGCGACGACCGGGTGCAGGCCTACTGCTTCCGGATGTGCCTCACCGACGATCCCCGCAACCGCATCCCCGTCGCGAAGCCCGAGGGCTACGACCCGGTCGACCACGAGCTCCTCTTCCGTCACTTCGAGGCGGGCTTCGACGCGCTGCCCTGGCACGCCATCGCGATGCCGAACCGCAAGACCGACGTGAACAACAACCACGCGGTGTCGCTCGATCAAATCGGCCTCGCCGCGACCTGGGCCGAGGCGTCGGACGCCGAGCGCGCCGCCCTGCTCGCCGAGCACCGCCGTCGCCAGCAGGGACTCGTCTGGGCACTCGCCCACGAGACGCGCGTGCCGGAGGCGATCCGTCGCGAGGCGGCGCGCTGGGGACTCTGCCGGGATGAGTTCCGCGATACCGACGGCTGGGGGCACCAGCTCTACGTCCGCGAGGGGCGTCGGATGCGCGGCCGGCTCGTGATGACCGAGGCGCATTGCCTCGGACGACGCATCGCGCCCGATGCGGTCGGACTCGCGGCCTACACCATGGACTCGCACCACGTCCGCCGCGTCGTCATCGGCGACACCGTCGCGAACGAGGGCGACGTCCAGGTCGGCGGCTTCCCGCCCTACCCCATCGGTCTCGATGCCCTGCTCCCCCTCGCCCGTCACGCGCGGAACCTCGTCGTGCCGGTGGCGCTCTCGGCCACGCACATCGCCTACGGCTCGATCCGCATGGAGCCGGTCTTCATGGTCCTCGGCCAGTCGGCGGCGACCGTGGCCGTCGCAGCGCTCGACGAGGGCGTCGACGTGCAGGCCGTCGATCGCCGGCGTCTGCGGGCCCGGCTGCTCGCCGACGGGCAGCGGCTCGCGTGGACGCCGCCGCCGCCCGAGATCGATCCGAGATCGTTCGAGGGCGTCGTCGTGGACGACGAGGAGGCGGAGTTCGAGGGCGCCTGGACGGAGAGCCGTTCGACGCGGCCCTTCGTGGGCCGCGGATACCGTCACGACGGCGCACGCGAGACGGCGGGCGCCCTCGCCCGCTTCCGTCCGCGCTCGCTTCCGGCCGGTCGCCACGCGGTCCGCATCGCCTACTCAGCCCACGCCAATCGCGCGCCGGCGGCGCGCATCGAGATCCTTCACGCCGGCGGTCGCACCGAGCTCCGGCTCGATCAGCGCGCCCGACCGACCGTCGACGGCGTCTGGACCGAGCTCGGGACCTTCGACTTCGCCGGCGACGGGAGGGACGCGGTCCTCGTCCACGGCGCGGAGGGCGCGGGCCACGTCATCGCGGACGCGGTCTGGTTCCGGCCGGCTCGCTGAGCCGCGCCGTCACTTCTTCTTCGTGAGCAGCCCCGCCACGAAGAGGAGCACCATCGCCCCGATCGTCGCGGTGACGATCGAGCCGATCGTGCCCCCGAAGGAGATGCCCAGCTCTCCGAGAAGCCAGCCGCCCAGGAAGGCGCCGAGGACGCCCACGACGAGGTTTCCGATCAGGCCGAAGCCGCCGCCGCGCATGAGCGAACCGGCCAGCCATCCCGACACCATCCCGATGAGCGCGAACCACAGCAGTTCCATGGGTCTCTCCCTGACACCTTCTCGCGACGCCCGCGCATCATGACCGGAATCGCGCGCGGCGTCACCTCGGGACGTGTTCGGCGGGACCCGACGGCGCGGATCACCGCCGGAGTCGCAGGGTGATCGTCTCCCCCATCGCGGGCGCTTCGGCCCGTTCGCCGGAATCACCCTCGACCGCCACGCGCCAACCGCCCGAGCGCGGCAGGAACACTCGTTGACCGGCCGGGTCCACGAGATCGACCGCGAAACGCAGGCCCGCGGCCTCGCAGCGGAACTCGTAGCCGTCCGCCAGGGGTTCCTCACCGTTCGGTCCTTGCAGCCGCAGCTCGACCGGACGGAGGCGCCCCGAGGGGACGAGATCGCCGAGGTCGACGATCCGTCCCGCTTCGATCTCGAACTCGCGCGTCTCGACCGGCAGGAGCAGACCGCGAGGATCGTGCCGCCAGCGCCAGCGGAGCCGATAGCGTCCCGCGAGGGCATGAGTCCGGAACTTCGGTCGTCCGTCGACCCCGAGCCGCATCCCGCCTCGCTCGTCCTCGCCGCGCAGCAAGGCGAGGTCCCAGGATCCGAGCTCGCGGGGGTCCTCGGGGGCGAACCGGAATCGCAACTCACCGAGAGACGACAGGGAAGACCGCGAATCGTCGCCCTCGGGCTCGGGACGGACGACGGTGCCGAGGTCGATGAGGGCGTCCGGCGGAACCTCCGGCAGATCGATCGCATCGGCGAACCGGCCGGTGATGGGATGGCGGAGCATCACGGGGATCGGACCTTCCGCCCGGACCCGGAACTCGCAGCGCCCCGTCGCGTCCGGCAACGCGACCTGCGAACCGAGGTCGCCGCCCATCCGGTCCCCGCGCTCCGGAGACTCGCGACCCGGCCAGGCCAGGGCGATCTCGCGACGCGAGGGACTTCCCTCGGGCGTCATGACCCGCACCCTCACGCGACGCGGCGGAGGAACTTCGAACCGGATCGGCGCGGCGCCGGATCGAACGACCGCGCTCGCGCGAAGGAACGCGGCGCCGCGATCGTGGAAGTCGACGTGGAGTCGGCCTCCACCGTCGGGGACCCGCAGGGGTAGCCGTCCCCCGTGGACGCGGAGATCGCCGGCCGCGCGGGTCTCTCGGCCCCGGCCGGTGTCCCAGTACCAGATGACGTCGAGCTCGTCGGGCCGGTTCCCCGTTCCTGATTCGACGAGCTCGATCGTCCCGCGGCCGGTCTCCGGCACGACGAGGCACGTCGGTTCCGCGTCGATCTCGCGCCAGCTCCGGACGAGCGTCACGGGACGCGCACCGGGGACGACGGCGGTGAACTCCAGACCGAAGGCCTCGTCGTCATCGACGGTGGGAACGAGGACGAAGTCGGCGCGACCGCGATCGTCGGTCAGTCGGCGCGCTCCTTCGTGGGCCGAGGGACGCCAGAGGTGATCGTGGTGGATGGCTTCCGAGGACCAGGAGAAGTCGGCCTCCTGCATTTCCACCGGTACGTCCTCGACCGGATGCCCGCTCCCGTCCCGCACGACGACCTCGATGCGCCGCGTCGGGCGCAGGACGACCTCGACGGCCGAGCCCGTCCCCGCGGGAACGAGGGCGAGACCCCGTCGCTCGGCGTTCTCGGCGACGATCTCGAGCGCCCGGGTCGGCAGGCACGACACGCGGAGGAGCCCGGCCTCGTCGCTCCTCCCCTCGGTCAGGAGCGTTCCGTCGGGCTCGGCCCAGGCTCGCGGCGAGAGTGCGAAGTTTGCCGGGACGCCCCGCGCCCTCGGTGCGAAGACCTGCACCCCGGCGTCCGGGATCGGATCGCCGAAACGATCGCGGATGCGGATCTCGAGCGAGCGCGTGAGCGGACGAGGCGACCCGTCCTCGAACACGACCCGAAACGGGCCGGGCGCGAAGGGGACGGCATGGGCCGCCCCGGGCCGTCCGCGCGTCAGGGCGAGGCTCGCCGCGACCAGGATGAAGAAAAGGAGAAGCCGGAGGCGGGTTTCACGTGCCATCCCGAGCGCGCCCCCCGTCTCCGGCTTCGAGTCGAGGCGGGGGGTAACGACGGGGGGCGGATCCGGTTCGGAGATTCCGGAATCCCGTCAGCGGCGAAGGGCGGCGAGGAGCGGCGCGAGGTCGATCACGTGCGTCTCCCGGGAATCGGCCTCGCGCGGGGACTCGACCTCGGCGAGGACAATCGGGCCCAGGACGGACCGCGCCCCTCGGGAGCCGCCCTGTCCCGGACGGCCCGGATCTCGATCCCGTAGGTCGCGCCGGTGCGCGCTCCCAGGTCCGCCACGACGTCGCCGGATCGCACCGGAACGACGACGTAGCGGCCCCCCGGGATCTCGGAGGCGTGGTAAGAGGAGCGCTCGATGAGGGAGAGCTCCCAGCGCGATCCGTCGGGCGGAGGCGGGATCGGATCGGAGAAGGCCGCGGTGATCTGGCTGGCGCCGAGGAAGCGGAGCCGGGTTCGCGAGGCGATGACGGCCTTCTCTTCCCATCCGTCGAGATCGCTCGTCGCCCGGACCTTCCAGCGCGAACCCGGAGTGACGACGAAGCGAGCCCGACCGACGAGATCGGTGGCGGAACTGACTCTCGTTGCGGTGTCGACGGAGATGAGCTCGACCTTCGCGAAGGCGGCCGGCAGACCGCAAGGTCGTTCGACCTCGACGCCGACGTACCGGAAGTGCCGGTCGATGTCGAACTCACCCAGGTTCAGCGTCTCGCCCGCGACGAGCTCGAAGGTGGCGAGGCGCACCGGCGGGCCGCCGGCGCCTTCGGACCCGGTCGCCGCCACGAGAACGGCCGGCCCGGGTGAGAGTCGCCCGATGTGGACGCGTCCGGCAAAATCGGGAGACACGATCGCGAGTCTTCCGCCGCCGGGGTCCTGCACGGTGAACTCGAGGGCCTCGAGCAGCTCCGGATCGGAGCCGAGGATGTGCGCCCGGATCGCGGCCGACTCGGTGAAGACGAGCTCGCACTCGCGGTCGCCGAACGCGATCGGCACCGTGGCCGGCCGACGATCATCGCTCGCCGCCCGCGCGGCCCACTCCTCCACCGCCGGATCGCGATCCGCCCGGATCTCGAATCGCCCCTCGAGATCGGTCCTCGCGTGGACGAGTCCCGCGAGTCGCTCCTCACCCGAGCGACGTCCGAGGAGGATCACGGAGACGCCCGGCGCCGGCCGTCCGCTCTCGAAACTCACCCGGCCCGCGACCGCGAGCGGCACGCTCGCCGCGCGGAAGGGTCCGACGGCCCGGACGGACCCGGGCTCCAGTGGCGGCAGCTCCACCGCGGCGATGAAGTCGCCGTCCGTCGAGACCGTTCCGGAAGCGCGGAAGAACTCCGGGCGGAGCGCGCATCCCGCCGTCATCTCCACCTCGAAACTCCCCGGCGCCCGGAGGCGGGCGAAGCGGCTGCGTTGGCGGAGATCGAGCGCCGGGAAGGTCTCGAATCGATCCTCGCCCGGCGCCTCCGGCGGGCTCCAACGGAGGAAGACGTCGCCCCGGAAGGGTCTCCCCTCCGGCGTGAGGACGTCGAAGGTTAACCGGGCCGGTTCGGGGCCGACGACGAGATCCACGGTCGACCCGGAGTCGAGGATCTCGACCTGCCGCATGACCCGCCGGTCCGTCCCGCCATCGAGGCGGAAGCGGACGACGTCTCCCGGCGAGAGACCCCGGAGCGAGAACTCGCCGCCCTCGACGACGAAGTCCCGCGCGAAGTCGACGGGGAGTCGGAGACGGCTCGAGACGATCTCGCGTTGCTGACGGAGGCTGCCGTCCGTTCTCCACTCGACGCGGACCGGGCGCCGGACGGACGCGCCGTCCGCCTCACGGAGGCGGAAGCGGTGACGAGCGGGAGCGTCGACCGCGACGACGATCGCCTCCTCCGCCGACTCGGGCCAGGGCGCCACGACGTCCCGCCAGGCCAGCCCCTCGATCGCGGCCACGACCCGCACCTGAACCGCCTCGGTGAGCGTGCCCCGTTCGCGCGGGATATCGAAGCGGATCATGCCCTCCGCGTCGGTCCATCCCCTCGGGGCGGTGGCCCATCGTCCTTCCTCACCCCGTTGGAACTCCTGACGCATCAGGGCCGGTCGCGGCGCGGGATTCGCGCGATCGAGCAGGACGAGCACGTCGGAGACGCCCTGACCATCGCCGTCCTCGACCCGGACCGCGATCGACCTCGTGAACGCGAGGCGGATGGTGACGAGATCACCGCGCCGGATCGACGGAGCGTCCGCTGATCCATAGGCCCCGGGGATCCGCGCCTCGACGAGGAGGCCGCGGCCGGGCTCGAGGAGTTCGTCCGGAAGCGGCAACTCCAGGCGCCCCGCGGTGTCCGTCCGGTTCCCATCGGGAAGATCCGCCGTCCGGGCCGTCGGACCCGCATTCCCCCACGAGGGGCCGGAAGGCGGACGACGCACCGAGACGAGGGCGCCCACGACGGGCGCCTCCTCGAAGTCGACGACCTGCACCACGAAGGTCCGCGGCCGGGCGTGGCGACTCTCCTCGGCGCCCTCGCCCGCGGCCGGGAGTCGCGGCTCGAGATCGACGAGGTCCGTCTCGGACGCCTTCCCGCGATCGACGAGAGGAGTCGAGGCTCGCCGAGGACGCTCGGGATCGCAACCGCGCCCCACGAGCGCGGCGAGGCCGACGGCCGCGAACGCCAGGAGGACGGCGGCGATCCCGCGCCCCCGCATCAGTTGATCACGAGGTCGAAGGCCGGCGAGCTGGCGAAGAAGCCGTTGGCGGCCAGCGGCGAGATCGCCACCGCCTGCAGCCGCAGGGTCGTTCCCGTGAGCGAGGCGTCGGCGACGCCCGCGGGGACCGCGCCGCCGGGCGGCAGCCCGAACTGCGTCAGGATCGTGAATCCCGCGGTGTTGACGTGCAGCTCGGGGAAGCCCGCCTGCGAGAGGGGTGCGAGCGGCGACCAGAACTGCGCGAGCAGGTAGACCGGCGCGAAGGCGAAGGTGCCGCCGGGAGACGTGATCGCGGCCTGGACGAGATCGCCGACGGCGACGTTCCGACGGCAGAGCGGCGAAGGCGAGCCGGAGTTGAGCGCGATCGACATCCCGAGATCCTCGAGGCTCCCCGCGAGGCAGAACTCGTCGGCGCCGATCTCGACGTGGCGCCCGATCAGGCGGGGCTCAAACTCGAAGTCGGTCGGCACGATGCCCGCGATCGCGTCGAGACCGGCGTCGATGCAGGGCGAGTCGGCGCGCAGCCGGAAGTCGTCGTTGGCCGCGTCGCGGAACTTCGGATCGGCGTCGATGTTGCCGTTCGCGAGCTGAATGCCCTGCGAGTTGCAGCTCGCGAGGGTCACGACGCCGTTGCGGTTCGAGAGCGACCCGGTGGGCCCGAGATTGTCGCGCAGGATGCAGCTCGTGAGCGCGACCACCGCGCAGGCATCGAGGCTCTGCACGCCGCCGACGCCGTTGGCCCCGAAGTTGACGGTGTCGCCCATGCCGCCGTGATTGCGGACGATCGTCTCGTTGTAGAGCACGGGCGCGGAGGCGAGCGCCTGCAGCGCTCCCGCCCCGCCGTCGCCGCCGAGGGTCGGATCGCCGGGACCGCCCGCTCCGCCGGTGTTGTCGTGGAAGAAGCAGCCGACGAAGGCGGGCGCGTTCGGCGAGATCGAGACGCCCGGCGCGCAGGGGATCGAGTAGCACGAGACGCCGCCCGCGCCGCCGCGTCCGCCGGACTGGCCGAAGCCGCCGCCGCCGCCCTGGTTGTCGCGGAAGATGCAGTTCACGAAGGCGGCGCTCGACTGGCGCAGGAAGACCGCGCCCGGGCCGCCGTCGCCCGCGACGGCGGGATCGCTGGCGCCGAGACCGCCGAGGTTCTGCTCGAACACGCAGTCCGTGACGAGAGGGACGCCGCCGAGGATCTGCATCGCGCCGCCGGAGGCGTGCTGGCCGCTGATTGTCGAGGTGTCGCGCCCGCCCTGACAGTTGCGGATGACGCAGCGCTCGATGCGCGCCGACGCGAACTCCATGTGGATGCCGCCGCCGCGCGAGTTCGACTGCGTGAAGGGCAGCGTCATCTGATTCGCCGGCGCGTTCAGGCCCTTGCCGTTCTGCAAGGTGAAGCCGTCGAGCTTCGTCGCCGTGCCCTCGCCGCTGACCATGAGGACGCAGCAGTCAACGAGGCCGCCGTCGATGATCGTGACGGCGGCCCCCTGCGCGCCGCGCACGATGACGGCCTTGCCCTTGAAGTTGATGTTCTCGAGGTAGGTGCCGGGCGCGACGAGCACGATGTCGCCGGCCTGGGACACGTCGATGCCGCGCTGGATCGTCGCGAAGGGGTTGGCGAGCGTCCCCGTCGCGAACGGACTCCCTCCCGGGGCGACGTGCCAGGTCGTGGCGAGCGCCGGCAGCGCGAGAACGAGCGGGAGCAGCGAGCGAAGGACGGAGACGACGAGGCGAGGCATGGCGGGTTCCTCGGATCGGGATGACCCCAGGATGCCCGGAAGGCGGTGGGGATCCCAGCCGCGGTCGGAACCTCTCACCGGCAATTCACACGACGCCGGAGGTCCGGACGCACCAGGGGGTTGTGCGCACCGCGTCCTCCGCGACGGGAAGACGCGGCGGCTCGCGCGGGCTACTCGAGGATGAAGGTGACCTTCATCGTGACGCGGTAGCGGACGATCTTGCCGTCCTTGACGTCGACCTTCTGCTCCTTGACCCAGGCGCCGGTGATGTTCTTGAGGGTCTTGTTGGCGCGCTTGACGCCGGTCTTCACGGCGTGCTCGAAGCTCTCTTCCGAGGCGGCACTGATCTCGGTGATCTTGGCGACGGACATGGTCTCTCTCCGCGTGGGGTGGTTGAGGGAAGGCGCCGCGATGTGGGCGCCCGCTCAATATAGGCCTTCCCGCGCGAATGCGCGACGCGGGGTTCTCCCCCCCCGCGCCGCGCGACGTATCATGTCGCGACGGCCCCGGACCGGGACGAGGATCGAATGGACTGGAAGGACATCCGGCTCGAGGAACGCGGCGGTGCGCTCGCGCGCGTCTGGTTCCGCCGGCTCGCGAGCGACTTCTGGGGCACCCTCCTGAAGCCGCGCTGGTACCACACCTGGATCGAGATCGTGACGCCGGACGATCAGGGTCTTCCCGAAGGCCCTCTCTCGCTGGGCATCTACGACAAGGACGTCGACGGCGACCGCCGCGCGCTCCTCATGAGTCAGCACTGGGAGTACGAACCCGAACAGCTCGCACGCTACGAGCCCGGGCACCTCACCATCGCCTTGCCCGGCTTCGCGGAGGCGGACCTCGCGTTCGTGCACCGGGTCGCGCGCGAGGGACATCGCGAGAACCTCGGCCCCTACGCCTTCCTCTGCGCCTGGAACGACCTCTTCGACGACGAGAAGGCGCTCAACTGCATGAGCTGGATGAGCGCCTTCGTGCGGGCGCGCGGCGGCCCCGAAGACGTTCAGGGTCGAGTCGAGGAGGCATTCCGCCGCCACCTCGAGCGCCTCGGCGAGGGCGGACGGCTCCTCGTCTGATCACGACGCGTTCGGGAGGCCGGGCGTCGGATGCACGTACGGCGCCAGTCACCCGATGTGCATCCCACCGCACCGCGCCACGACGTCGAGGTCGGGATCGAGGGGATGCACATCGGGTGACTGGCACCGTACGTGCATCTCCCCCGTCAAGCGCCACAGACGCAAGAGAAGGAGGCCGGGACGAGCGGGCCCCGGCCTCCTTCAGATCCTCTCGCGAGAGAACTTCTTTCACTTGCCGAAGGAGACGGTCTCCAGGGAGAGGACGCAGAGCGCGGTCGTGTAGACGCGCCCGCCGACGCTCCCCCAGGGTCCCACCGGATCCCAGGATCCGCGATTCTCTCCCTCGCGGACGCGATTCGGGACGAGCGCCCGCGCGACGGCCTCGCGCCACCGCGTGGCGAGCGGATCGCCCGCGAGTCGCGAGGCGACGCTTCCCCAGTACCAGTAGTAGAAGTCGCAGCGACCGGCCTCGGGATCCCAGCGCGGGAGCTGGCGACCGAGCAGACGGAAGCTCGCCTCCCGGGTCTTCGGGACCTCGCGGTTCGAGGGCCGCGACAGGTGACCCGCCACGAGACCGGCGGCGGTGAGCGACTCGCTGAACTCGGCCGGGAAGCGCTCGGCCATTCCCTGCTCGCGCACCGGGGGACCGCCCTTGCGGTTGTAGCCGATGCGTCCGGTGTCCTCGTCGGTCATCTCCTGCAGGAACTCGTAGCCCCACTCGAAGGAGCGATCGCCGACCTCGATCCCGCCGTTGCGCGCCGCCACGAGGGCCATCAGCATCCACGACGTCATCGCGCTGTCGTTGTCGCCGTCGGCGACGCCGTAGCGCCAGCCGCGGTAGGGGTTCTGGGCCTTGAGGATGAAGGCCACGCCCTTCTCGACGTGCGGCCGCAGCTTCTCGTTCTTCGTCAGGGCGTAGGCCTCGGCGAGCGCCATCGTGGCGAGCGCGTGGCCGTAGTTGCGGTGGACGCTGCGCGTCGACGCGAAGCAGCCGTCGTCGCTCGTCTGCGCCGTGAGACGTCGCAGCGCGCGCGCCACGACCGCCTTGTGCGGCCCGACCTGGTGCGTCTCGCCCGCCCCGAGGAAGGCGAGCGTGGCCAGCGCGGTGCGCCCGAGCTCGACGGCGTCGTGCTTCGACTCCTCGGCCGAGATGGAGCCGTCGTCCCGCTGGATGCGCGCGAGGTACTCGAGACCCTCGTTCATCGCCTGCGCGACCTCCTTCGGTCCCGGCAGCGGCCCCACGGGCTCCTCCTCCGTTTCCTCCTCGATCTCCTCCTCGAAGATCCCGCCGGCGGGCTCGCCGATCGTCACGCCGACGACGCGGCGCGTGCCGCCGGGCAGGTAGCCGAGGAACTCGACGAGCGTTCCGCAGGGCAGCATCCGGTCGAGCCCGAGGGTCAGGACGGCGCCCTCGGTCGCCGCCAGCTTCGTCGTGACGAGCTGCGCCGCCGCCGCCGGCGAGAGTTCGGCGCTCTCCTTGCGGTCGGCGACGCGGAAGCGGGCGAGTCCCCGGTCCTTGCCGCGCTCGATCTTCACCGGCAGCGCGGGAGGCGGACCGTCGAGCAGGCCGAAGTCGGTCGGGAGCGCGATCTCGACGCGGGTCTCCGGCCGTCCGACGAGTGCGAGATCGATCTCCGCGATCGCGATCTCCGGGCGCGCGGCGAGACGCATGACGCGCTCGAGACTGAAGAACGAACGCTTCGCGTCGATCCGCAAGTGGAGTCGGGCCCGCGAGAGCAGCGGATTGCCGGGGCGGCGCATCTCCGGCCGTGCGACGCCGTAGCGCTCGAGGACCTTGCGGAGTCCGGCGAGGTCGAGGCTCTCGCCCTCGAAGACGAAGCTCTCCGGATCCTTGAGGTCGACGATCAGGATGATGGCGTCGTCCTTGACGATCTCCTTCGTGGGAGTCGGGGCGACGTCCGCCTGGTCCTCGCCGAGGACCGGGCGGACCTCCGGGGCGCGCGCGGGCTCGGCGCGGAGGCTCGCGCTCATCGCGCCGGCCCCGAGGGCGACCATCCCGAGGACGGCGGCCGCGCGGGCAACGCGGCCCGGTCGCGACCAGGCGCGACCGCCGCCGGCGAGGATCACCTCGAGGCGTTCCTCGATCTCGCGGGCTCCGCCGTCGGCCACGCCGAGGGCGAAGGAGGGCGCGGCCGAACGACCCGAGACGGCGCCGACGACCCGGAGGATCCCTTCCGCGTAGTCCGAGCGACGCTCGAGCAGCGCGACGACGCGGGCATCGGTGACGATCTCGCGATCGCGCCCGAGTTCGGCTCGCCCGAACCAGGCGAGCGGCTGGAACCAGAAGAGCGCCGTGGCGACCTCGCACAGGAGCTGCGCGAGGGGATCACGACGCTCGGCGTGGGTCATTTCGTGGAGGAGGTTGGGCTCGATGAGGCGCGCCTCGGCGTTCTCGGCCAGCTCCTCGGGGAGGAGGACGACCGGGCGGAGGACGCCCGCCAGCGCGGGCGCGCGCAGCTCGCTCGAGACGCGGAGCGCGGGGGCGCCGGCCGATCCGCGCGGCGGCGCGGCGCGCGATCTCGCGGAGCGCGGGAGCGGCGGGACGCGAGCGACGGATCCAGCGCGCCAGGCGCACGCGACCCAGGGCGAGCCGGGTCAGGGCGACGAGCGCGCCGAGACCCCAGAGGGCGACGAGGCCGCCGCGCCAGCCGAGCGCCGCGGACGAGCTCGCCGCTCGTTCGGAGGTCGCGGGACTCGCCGCCGCGGGGACCGGGCGGGACGCATCGCCGGCGACGGCGGGGCCCGCATCGGCCTCGACGGCGCGCGGGCTCTTCTCGAGGCCGCGGTCCGACCCCTCGGGCCGCGCGATGCCCTCCCCTTCGACGTCGACGCGACGGAGATAGCTCGGCGCGACCGCATCGAGGCGAGCGACGGCCGCCGGGGCGGCCTCGGGGCCGACGAGGCTGTGCTTCGGCCAGGCGACGTAGGCCGCCGGAAGGACGAGCAGGAGGGCGAAACCGCCGAGCCACAGCGCATGGCGTCCCGCGGCGGGACCGCGGCGCATGAGCCGGGCGGCGAGCGCCACGAGCAGGAGCACGAGCGCGCTCTGGAGGGCGAGGTCCATCGCGATGGGGAAGGCGACGGAGTCGAGCCAGTCGAAGAGATCAGCCACGGTTCTCCTCCTCCTTCAGCTCCTCGAGACGACGCTGGAGACGCTCCAGCGCCTCGGCGTCGAGGCGCCCCTTCACGAGGTGCACCAGCATGTCCTCCGCCGCGCCGTCGAAGGCGCGCGAGACGAATTCCTCGACGAGACCGCCGAGGGTGCGACCGCGCTCGAGCGCGGCCGAATAGACGTGGCTGCGCGCGGTGCGGTCCACCGCGACCATGTCCTTCTTCTCCATGAGCTGGAGCATCTTCAGGACGGTCGTGTAGCCGACGGGCCGGCGCTCCTCGATGGCCTCGAGGATCTCGCGCGCCGTGGCCGGCCCGCGATCCCAGAGGATCTTCAGGAGTTCGAGCTCGAACTCGGTGGGTCGGGATGATCTCGTGGTCACCGGGGGCCTCCTTCGTGTCGGGTGCGAAGCAGAACGTACGAAAGCGTTCGTACTATCGTCAACGATCCCCCCGAAAACGGCGCGGCTTCTCCCCTCCCCGCCGCCTCGATCCCCCCAAACCGCTCCAAGAGAGAGACTTGTGAAAATGAATAAATTGGGTCTGACCCAATTTATTCATTTTTGACCCCATCTCATCACGCGGGAGGGGTCGATGAAGATGCAAGGAGCGGTGAGCGCTCCTTCGCGCCCGGGGTTCGAATCGAGACTCGCCATGTCCGCCCGCCACGTCGTGTTCGTCATCCGATGCCTCGCTCTCGCCGCCCTCCTGCTCGGCGGGATCGTGCGCGTCCTCCCGGCCCAGTCGCTCTCGCCCGCCGCCGTCCTCACGAACGCCGTGTTGCTCGATCACCCGCACGGGTTGGTGATCTCGCCGGACGGCTCCTGGCTCTTGGCGCTGACCGCGAGCGGCGGCGCGACGGACCTCGTCGCGGTGGAGATCGACGAGCTCGGCGCGCCGGTGTCGGTGCAGGAGCTGGGCTTCCCCTCCTCTCTCAACGCGAGCACGGTGAACCCCGGGATCGTCATGTCGCCCGACGGACGCTTCGCGGCGCTCTACGGCAGCGGCGGCGTCGGCGACCTCATCATCGTGCGCCGCGGTCTCAACGGAGACACCGAGACGATCGCGGTGGACTTCCCCGGCGGGAACGTCCCCTCGCTGGACAGCCGGCCCGTGATCCCGCAGGACGGCCGCTACGTCGTCGGCATCGGTTCGGGCAGCACGCAGGACCTCGTCGTCGTGCCGATCTTCGACGACGTCGACGGACTGCCGACGCCGGCCGCGCCGTTGCCGGTGGCCTTCCCCTCGAACGGGGCGCTGCCCTTCGCGAACGGACTCCTCCCCGCGGTCACCCGCGACGGCGACGCGATCATCGTGCCCGGGGTGCAGACCGCGCAGGACCTCCTCGTCGTGAGCGTGCCCACGCCCGCGGACTCGGCGCCGCTCCAGGTCTTCCCGGTCGCCTATCCGAACTTCAACCAGATCCCCGACCCCGAGGTCGCGATCGCGGTCTCGCCGGACGGCCGCTGGGTCGCCACGCGCGGCAGCGCGACCGTCGGCGACGTCGTCGTGACGCCGCTCGACCCGGCCGGAGTTCCCGGGACGGCCGTTAACGTGCTCCTGCCCTCGAACAACAACGCGGCGCGTCCCGAGGAGCCGCTCCTCGTCGACCCGCGCGGCCGCGTGATCGCGACGGCCGGGACGCTGATCGCGGGCGATCTCGCCCTCGTGCCGGTGAATGCGCTCGGCGTGCCCGGGACGCCGATCAACGTCGCCTTCCCCGCGAACAACTTCCTCGCGGCCGACGCGCCGCCGCTCCGCATGTCGCCGGACGGCCGCTACGTCGCGGCGGCGGGGAGCGCGACCGTCGGCGACCTGGTCGTCGTCGACTTCGACTACTTCCCGGCCACCAACACGGTGTCCGCGACCCCCTACAACGTCCTCTTCGCCTCGTCGGCCAATCGCCGGACGAACGCCGACTTCTCGATCTCGGACGACGGCGAGGTCATCGCCACCTACGGCGCGAGCGCGACGACGAGCGACCTCGTGATCGTCGACATCGACACCTTCGGGGTCCCGGTCACGAGCTACTCCATCGCGCTTCCGGCCTCGCTGAACGTGTCGACGAACTCGCTGCGCCCCGTCGTCGATCCCGGCGGCGGCTGGGTGGCCGCGCCGAGCACGAACACCGCGGCCGACCTCACCTACCTGCGCCTCGAGCGCGACGCGAGCTGCCAGCTCTTCTCGAGCATCTTCGAGACCTTCCAGGTGCCCTTCGGCGACAACTTCGACCTCGTGCCGAACGACCTCGCCCTGGCCCCGACGCGCCAGTTCCTCTACGGACGCGGCAGCGCCTCGGGCACGGACCTGGCCCTCTTCGCGTTCCAGGACGCGCGGATCTTCCCGCTCGCGCCGGCCTGGCTCGGACGCGCGCTGCCGCTCCGCTTCCGTTCCTCGCTGGACGGCGGCGCCGCCTACCAGGCGGGCGCGGCCTTCGAGCGCTGCCCGCCGATCGCGCTCGGCGACGGCCGCCTGATCGGGCTCGCCGACGATCCGCTCCTGCAGCTCTCGATCCAGCCGATGGACCCGGCCTTCTTCGGCTTCTCGGGCGTCCTCGACGCGGACGGCGTCGGCTTCGGCGCGATGTTCATCCCCTTCGTCCCGGAGGCCCGAGGCTTCGCGCTGCGCTTCTCCTTCGTCGTCCTCGACGCGGGCGACCCCACGGGGATCGGCACGATCGCGGCCACGACGACCATCGTCTTGCGCTGAACGCCGGCGTAGACTCCGCGGCGGAGGATCTCGCCGTGGACGCGATGCGCTTCGCCCTCATCCGCGACTTCGCGACGCGCGTCGCCGTCGCCTTTCCGCCGGGCTCCTTGCTCGAGGTGGGATGCGGCGACGGCGCGGTCTCGCGCGCCCTGCGCGCTCGCGGCTTCCGCCCCGTCGGACTCGAGGCCGGGATCCGACCGCGTCGGCTCGCGGACTTTTCGATCCTCCGGGGCGACGCCACGGCCCTCCCCTTCCCCGACGCGAGCTTCGACCTCATCTCGCTGCGCCACGTCCTGCACCATCTCCCCGACCCCGCCCGGGCCCTCGCCGAGGCGCGCCGGGTCGCGCGCCGCGGCATCGTGGCGGCCGAGCCGGCCTTCGACCCCACGCTTCCGGGTCAGGACGCGGGCCGCGCGATCGAGGACTGGTCCCGTCGCGTCGATCGCCACGAGGGCCGGTGGCACGAGCTCGGCCACGGACGCGACGATCTCGTCCGTTTCCTCCCCGAGATGAAGGACGCCCGCCTCGCGCTCGTCGTCCCGTCCTTTCCGCGGCGCGCCGCGGCCTTCGTCGCGGAACACGTGGCCCGCCTCCGCGACGACGAGGAGGGGCGCGCGCTCCGCGCCGAGGGGGCCGCCCTTCTCGAGCGCGCGCGCCGCGACGCTCCGACGCGCCCCGGCAGCCTGATCGCCGTCCTCGACCTCGCCCGGTCCCCCCGACGAAGGGAGTCGGGCCTGCTATGATCCGGCCCTTCCCGGAGGACCGCCGTGCCCGCGCACCCGAAAAGCCCCTATCTCGTTCCCACCGACGGCCGCTTCAAGATCCGTGACGCTCCCCACGGCCCGCCGAAGGACGCTCCCGACGGGAAATCCTGCCGCAAGAAACTCGAGCGCGTGATCGAGCGCATCGCCGAGCTCCAGCGCACCTTCGCCGCCCACGACCGCCACGCGCTCCTGCTCGTCTTCCAGGCGATGGACGCGGCGGGAAAGGACGGCACGATCCGCGCCGTCACGAGCGGCGTCGACCCCTCCGGCTTCCAGGTCAGCTCCTTCAAGGCGCCCTCGAACGAGGAGCTCGACCACGACTTCCTCTGGCGCTGCGCCAAGCGCCTCCCCGAGCGCGGACGCATCGGCATCTTCAACCGGAGCTGGTACGAGGAGGTGCTGATCGCCCGCGTCCATCCCGGCATCCTCGATGCGCAGCGCCTCCCCCCCGAGAAGGTCGGTCCCGACATCTGGGAGGACCGCTGCGAGTCGATCGCCGACTTCGAGCGTCACCTCGCGCGCAACGGGACGATCGTTCTCAAGTTCTTCCTGAACGTCTCGCGCGACGAGCAGGCGCGGCGCTTCATCGCGCGCGTCGACGACCCGGAGAAGAACTGGAAGTTCTCGGCCGGCGACGTCCGGCAGCGCGAGCACTGGGACGCCTACCAGGAGGCGTTCGAGTACGCCCTGCGGCGGACCTCGACGAAGCACGCGCCCTGGTACGCGATCCCCGCCGACGACAAGCCCTTCATGCGGCTCACCGTCGCCCGGATCATCCTCGAGCAGCTCGAGTCGCTGCGGCTCGAGTTCCCCGCCCCGGATGCCGCCGACCGCGAAGAGATGCTCACCCTCCGCGAGCAGCTCGCCCGCGAGATCGGTGAGGCCTGAACCGGGAAACCGCGCCGCGATGAGAAACTCCCTGCTGATCCTCGCCGGCCTCCTCGCGACGGTCGCCCTCGCGGCGACCGGATG
This sequence comes from Planctomycetota bacterium, assembly GCA_041402125.1. GTDB lineage: Bacteria > Planctomycetota > DRQF01 > JAWKSY01. The sequence goes on along the minus strand of JAWKSY010000002.1, from coordinate 379,427 downwards.
CGACGACGCCGAGCGCCTCACCTCCGGCATCGCTTCTCCCGGGGTCGCGGCGGGGAAAGCGCCCGCGGACGACGCCGCCGCCTGGCACGCCATCGCCGACCGGGCCTGCTTCGCCTGTCACGTCCCCGCCGACGGGCGGATCCCGGCCGGTCTCGAGCCGCTCCGCGCCCCGGCTCCGGAAGGCATCGCCACCCGGACGGATGCGGGCTGGATGCGACGCTTCATCCTCCGGCCGGACACGGAGAAACCCGGGACGCCGATGCCACGGCTTCTTCCGGAGACTCCGGACGGCGAGGAGACGGCCGAGGATCTCGTCCACTACCTCGTGTCGCGAGGCCGGGCCTTCGAGCCCCTCCTCTTCGATCTCGAGCCCGACGCCGCCGCGCGGGGCGCCACGCTCTATCGAGACCTCGGCTGCTTCGCCTGCCACGGGCCCGAGTTCCCCCGCGCGACCCTGCTCGCGAAGACCGGACCGGCCGAGCTGGCGGCCTTCCTGCGCGCGCCGCTCGTGCACCGGCCCGGGGGCCGCATGCCCGACTTCGGCCTGAGCCCGGAGGAGTCGACGGCCCTCGCCGTCCACCTCCTCGCTCCGCGGCTCCAGGGAGAGGCCCTCGCCCGCGCGACGGTCCTCGGCCGAGGACTCGACTACGAGTACCTCGAGGGCGAATGGGACTCGCTCGAGGGGGAGTTCGCCGAGACGCCGGCCCGACGACGCGGGATCGCGCCGCGCCCCGACCTCTCGCGCGAGCGACGCGACGACCGGTTCGGCTTCCGTTTCTCCGGCGAGATCGTGATCCCCGGCACCGGCGCCTGGACGCTCGCGACGCGCTCCGACGACGGCTCGCGTCTCTGGATCGACGGCGAACTCCTCGTCGACAACGACGGCCCCCACCCGGCCGAGACGAAGGAGGCCGAGATCGAGCTCGCCGCGGGCGCCCACCGGATCCGCGTCGAGTTCTTCGAGAACGGCGGCGACGAGGAACTGCAGGTCCTCTGGCGCGGCCCGGGCGAGACCGAGCTTCGCCGCGTTCCCGACGAGGCGTTCCGCACCGCGCGGATCCGCAGCGCGCCGGAGGGCCATCGCCCCTTCGTCCTCGATCCCGAGCGCGCGCGGCGCGGCGCCGAACACTGGAAGAGCCTCGGCTGCGCCCGCTGCCACGAGGCGGAGTCCCCGGTCCCGCCGACCCGCCTCCCCGCCGACGATCTGACCGGTCGCGGTTGCCTTTCCGAAACTCCCCCGACCGGTGCGCCGCGCTTCGGCTTCGCCCCGGGCGAGGCCGGAGAGATCGCGCGCGTGCTGTCGGAGCGCGACGAGAACCCCACTCCCGGCGTCGAACTCGCGCGTCACCTCGCCCGCCTCGACTGCACGGCCTGTCACCGTCGCGGCGCGCGCGGTCCCGACGAGGCCACGCTCGCCCGCTTCACCGGCAACGGAGACTGGGGCGACGAGGGTCGCCTCCCGCCCCGCCTCGACGGCGTCGGCCGCAAGCTGACCGAGGCCGCGCTGACGGAGGTCCTCGTCGAGGGCCGGAAGGTGCGGCCGCGCGTCAACGCGCGCATGCCCCGATTCGGCGCCGGAAACGTCTCCGGCCTCGCCGCCCTCCTCGCCGCGACCGACCTCCGGCCGGACGACGCGACCGAGGAGCCCGCGAGCGACCTCGCCGCCGTCGAGGCGGGCCGGCGCCTCGTCGGCCGCGACGGCTTCAACTGTGTCGAGTGTCACTCCTTCGCCGGGCACGACCTCGAGAACCGTCTGACGGTGGATCTGGCCGAGGCGGCCGCGCGCCTCCGCCCGGCCTGGATGCGCGAGGTGCTGCTGGAGCCCGCCCGCACGAACCCCGGCACGCGGATGCCCGGGTTCTTCACCGGGGGTCGCACGGGGATCCCCGAGGTCCTCGACGGCGACCCCGAACGGCAGGCCGCCGCGATCCGCGCCTACCTGCGGGGCGGCCGCGACGCGATCCCGCCGAAGGGCGCGCGGATCGATCGCGCCGCCTACGAGCTCCTGCCGACGGACGGCCCGGAGCTCTTCGCCACCTTCATGCGCGGGCTCAGCGCCCGCACCGTCTGCGTCGGCTTCCCCGAGCGGCTGCACTACGCCTTCGACGCCGGGAACGCGCGACTCGCGCGGATGTGGCGCGGCAAGTTCATGAACGCGCGCGGCACCTGGCACGGCCGCGCGGGGGCGCTCTCGGAACCGGGCGACCGCCCCGTCCACGACCTGCCGCCGGGACCGGCCCTCGTCGAGAGCGCCGCCGAACTCGCCTCGCTCCCCGTCGCGGGACGCGACGCCGGGTGGCGGATGCGCGGGCGGGAGGTCGATGCGGACGGCACGCCGGTCTTCGTCTTCGCGCGCGGCGACCTCGAAGTGCGCGAGTCCCTGCGGCCGCGGCGCGAAGGCGAACGCTACGTCTTCGTCCGCCGCCTCGAGATCCGCGGCCTCCGCGAGGCGAGCGAGCTCCGCCTCGCGCGCGGCCGGTCGATCACCGCCCTCGGCGGTGGTCGCTTCGTCGTCGAGGGTGGTCTCGAGATCGGCGGAGCCGAAGGAGCCGTCGTGCGCGAGGTGGCCGGCGCTCGCGAGCTGCGCCGACCCGTGTCGGCTTCGAACCCGGACGCACCCGTCGCTCTCGTCGTGGAGGTGACCTACTCGTGGTGATGCGAAGCCCCCTCCTCGCGGCCCTCGCCGCGGCTCTCCTCGTCGCGTCCCTGGGCGCGCAGACGCCGCCCGACGAGTCCCGCTCCTACCGCGTCGACGACCTCGCGATCCCGCCCGGGATCGTGCTCGAGGTCGGCGGCCTCCTGACGCGACCCGACGGATCCCTCATGGTCTGCACGCGTCGCGGCGAGGTGTGGCGGATCGTCGAGCCCTTCGGCGAGCGCCCCGGCTTCTCCCGCTTCGCCCAGGGTCTGTCGGAGCCCCTCGGACTCCTCGAGCGCGAGGACGGCATCTACGTCACGCAGCGCGGCGAGCTCTCGCGCCTGCGCGACCGGGACGGCGACGGGCGCTGCGACGCCGTCGACGTGATCTGCGACGACTGGTCGATCAGCGGCAACTACCACGAGTACCTCTTCGGTCCCTGCGAGGATCGCGAGGGCAACCTCTGGGTCACCGCCAACAAGCCCTTCGGCGACGAGCCCTTCGGCCGCGCGCCCTTCCGGGGCTGGGCCTACCGCATCACCCCGGAGGGCGTCTGGCAGCCCGTGGCCTGCGGCCTCCGCTCGCCCTGCGGCGTCGCGACCTCGCCCGACGGCGAGATCTTCTACACCGACAACCAGGGTGAGTGGTGCGGCGCGAGCAAGCTCTCGCACATCGCGGTCGGCGACTTCCACGGCCACCCCGACGGGATCGACTCCTGCGAGCGTCCCGAGTCGCTCTGCCCGCCGCCCGGCTTCGTCGCCGAGCGCGACGGCGGCCTGCTCATGCCCGAGGTCGCCCGCCGATTCCCGAGCTTCAAGCTGCCCGCGGTCTGGTTCCCCTACGACAAGATGGGACAGTCGCCCTCCGGTCTCGCCTGGGACCGGACCGAGGGGCGCTTCGGTCCCTTCGCGGGCCAGATCTTCGTCGGCGATCAGCACCACGCCTCGGTCATGCGCGTCGCGCTCGAGCGGGTGCGAGGCCACTGGCAGGGCGCCTGCTTCCCCTTCCGCGAGGGGCTCTCCTGCGGCGTGATCCGCGTCGCCTTCGCCGCCGACGGCAGCCTCGTCTGCGGTCTCTCGAACCGGGGATGGGGCTCGAAGGGCCGCACCCCCTGGGGCGTCCAGCGCATCGTCTTCACCGGGGAGACGCCCTTCGAGATCCGCGAGATGCGGGTGCGGAGCGCGGGCTTCCGCCTCGAGTTCACCGACGAGGTCGACCCCGAGAGCGTCCGGCCCGAGGCCTTCCGCATGAAGAGCTACACCTACCGCCTGCACGAGCCCTACGGTAGCCCGGAGGTGGACGGGAAGACCCTGAAGGTGGACGCCGCCCGCGCCGTCGGTCCGGCCGCGATCGAGATCGATGTGAAGGGCCTGCGGCGGGGCTACGTCCACGAGCTCGCGGTCTCCGGCCTCCGCGACCGGAAGGGCCGCCCGCTCCTCCACGACAAGGCCTACTACACGCTGATCGAGCTGCCCTGAGTTCCTCGGAACGCAAGCCGGGCATCGCCGGTTAGAATCCGGCTCGCAGATGGAACGGAATCCGGGAGTCCCCAGAACGTGAAGATCCTCTCCAGGCCCCTCGTCCCCGTCGCCGCGGTCCTCGCGGCGCTCCTCGCCCTCGCGCCGACCTCGTCCGCGCAGGACGATCTCTCCTTCCACGTCACGCCGGAGGTCCTTCCGGTCCAGGAGCTCGACGTCACCGCGCCCTTCGCGGGCCTGACCTCGCGCGAGAAGCTCTACGCCCACTGGATGGCGCGCGCGAGCTGGGTCGGCAGCCGGATCACCTGGGAGCAGCTCTCGCCGGAGTCGCCCGACCTCTTCGCGCTCTTCCAGCGCGTCTTCTCGAAGGATCGGATCGCGCTCCGCCGCGAGGCGAGCCGACGCGGCGTCACCGACCAGGAGATGCTCTGGCTGAAGCAGTACGCCGCGAGCTGCTACTCGAACTGCGGCAACTACCTCAGCTTCGGCGACACGAAGTTCGTGCCCCGGCTCGCAAGGGACCGCTTCGAGGCGGTCGTCCGCGCCGCGGCCGTCATCGGCGACGACGAGGAGATCGTCGAGATCTGGGAGCGCGTCAAGGACCGGGTCTACTCGCTCGAGAAGGACGAGCTCCAGCTCGGCCTCGAGTCCGAGGGCGTGTCGGCCTACTACTCCGAGAACGTCACGAAGAAGGATCTCGAGGTCGTGGCCGCCTTCATGAAGGAGCGCCAGATCGAGGCCTGGAACACGCGCGTGCTGAAGGACGACGCCGGGGTCCTCGAGCTGCGCTTCGCCTCCGTCCTCGAGGCCGCGCCCCAGCGCTTCGAGTTCGGCGGCCGCACGATCGTCCTCACCTGGGGCGACTACTCGCCGATCCTCGCCGAGGTCTGTGACTGCCTCGCCCAGGCGCTCCGCTACGTCGCGAACGAGGAGCAGCGCCGGATGGTCGTCGCCTACATCGCCCACTTCATGGGCGGCAACACCGACGACCACAAGGAGTCGCAGCGCTGGTGGGTCAAGGACAAGGGACCCATCGTCGAGACGAACATCGGCTTCATCGAGACCTACCGCGATCCGCAGGGCGTCCGCGCCGAGTGGGAAGGTCTCGTCTCGGTGGTGAACCGCGAGCAGACGAAGAAGTTCGGCGTCCTCGTCGAGAACGCGACGACCTTCATCCCGATGCTCCCCTGGGGCCAGGAGTTCGAGAAGGACGTCTTCACGCGTCCGGACTTCACCTCGCTCGAGGTCCTCTGCTTCGCCAACAGCGGCATCCCGGCCGGCATCAACATCCCGAACTACGACGACATCCGTCAGACCTTCGGCTTCAAGAACGTGAGCCTCGGCAACGTGCTCCGCGCGGGCGACCGCGGCGACGGCCCGGTCACCTTCCTCGAAGATGCCGACGGCGAGCTCTACCGCCGCCTCATCGGCCCCGCCTTCGAGGTGCAGGTCGGCCTCCACGAGCTGCTCGGCCACGGCACCGGCAAGCTCCTCGAGGAGAAGGTCGACGGCACGCGCAACTTCGAGGCCTCCGTCATGAACCCCGTCACCGGCGAGCGCGTCGCGAGCTGGTACAAGCCGGGCGACAACTGGGGCACCGTCTTCAACACGATCTCCTCGTCCTTCGAGGAGTGCCGCGCCGAAGCCGTCGGCCTCCACCTGTGCCTCGAGCCCGAGGTCCTGAAGATCTTCGGACACGAGGGCCAGGAGGCCGAGGACATCATCTACATCAACTGGCTCAACATGGCGCGCGCCGGCATCTCCGGGCTCACCTTCTACACCCCCGAGGGCGCGCGCTGGCGGCAGGCCCACATGCAGGGTCGCTTCGCCCTCATGCAGGTGATGCGCGAGGCCGGCATCCTGAAGATCGAGAAGAACGCGGCCGGCGACTGGAAGGTCCACCTCGACCGCGCGAAGATCAAGACCGACGGCAAGCGCGCCATCGCCGACTTCCTGCGGAAGCTCAACGTCTACAAGGCGACGGCCGACATCAACCGCGGTCGCGAGCTCTACGAGAAGTACACGAAGGTCGACGCCACCTTCCTGAAGATCCGCGACTACGTCCTCTCGAAGCAGAAGCCGCGCCACATCTGGGTGCAGCCGGTCACCGACATCGACCACGAGGGCGAGGTCGTCCTCCGGCCCTATCCCCCGACCTACGACGGCGTGATCGACAGCTTCATCGATCGCTTCCCGGAGCTCACCGGCCCGGTGATGGACATGACGGTCGAGGAGGACTGGGACCGGTAGTCCCGGCGCCGTCTCGTCGATCGACGCGAAGGGGCCCGCGAAGCTGGATGGCGTCGCGGGCCCCTTCGCTCTGATCGGCGGTCACTTCGCGAGCAGCGCGAGTCCGTCCCGGAGCGGACGTTCGGGAGCCCACCCCATCCACTCGGAGAGGAGCCGGTCCTGGAGGTCGCGCCAGTCGAGGAGCGCGCGGAGATCGCCCCGCTCCAGCGTCTCGAGATCGTAGCTCGCCCCGTGCCGCCCCGGACGCAATCCCTCGCCGAGGAGGAGCGCCAGCCCCGCCGAACCGTGATCGGTGCCCCGCCCGCCGTTCTCGGCCACCCGTCGCCCGAACTCGCTGAAGACGAGGACGAGAACGTCCTTCTCCCTCTTCTGGCGGCCGAGATGCGCGAGGAAGGCGTCGAGTCCCTCGGCGAGGACGCGCAGCGTCGCGGGGTGGGTCTCGTCCTGGCGCACATGCGTGTCGAAACCGCCCAGCCGGACGTGATGGACCGAGCGCCGGAATCCGCCCGCGATCAGGGAACCGGCGAGCGCGAGCTGGGCCGCGAAGGGCGAGTCGGGATAGCGACGCGTCTCGGCCGGCGCCGCCTTTGCCGCCGCGTCGAGCCGGCGCCCGAAGGCGAGCGCGTGCTCGGCCCGGCGGCGGACCTCCTCGAGCCGCGGCGAGTCCTTGCCGCGAGACCGGCGCAGCCCGCGGGCGACCGCCTTCGCCTGCTCCTCGCCGCCGCGGAGCTCGAGGTCACCGAGGGAACGGATCGCGGTCACGGAGCGCGCCGCCCCCGCGAGAACGAGTGGCGCTCGCCCCGGCGCGAGCGCGAAGAGCGCCTCGGGCGGCGTTCCGCCCTCCCCCCGTTCGGCCCGCCGCACCGCCCGACCGATCCAGCCCGAGCGCGTCTCCTCGCGGTCGGGAACGCCGCTGTGCCAGACGTCCATCGCGCGGAAGTGGGAGCGATCGGACTCGGGGAAGCCGACGCCGCAGAAGGCGGCCAGGCGACCCTCGGCCGCGTGCGGGGCGAGCGCCGCGAGCGCCGGATGGAGGCCCAGGGCATCGTCGACGCGGATCGTCGCGTCCTTCGCCAGCGCGAGCTTCGGCCGCGCCCGGAAGTACGCGTCGTCCTCGCGCGGCACGAGCGTGCCCAGGGCGTCGTTGCCCCCGTCGAGCTCGACGAGGACCAGCGCGCGCTCGGCGTCCTCCGGCGCGCCCGCGAGATCGAGGACGGGCCAGGGACCGCGGGCGGCGAGCGCGCCGGCCGCGAGTCCGCCGAGGAATCGTCGTCTCTGCATCGTTCCTCCCTCCTCAGTGGAGCTGCGCTTCCGGTTCCTGCATGAGCGCGCCCACGAGAGCGCGCGGGTCGGGGTGCGCCGCGACGAGGAGTCGCCGGTCCTCCTCGTCGGGAGCGCGGCCGAGGAAGGCACGAAAGACCGCGGCTCCCTCGGTCTCGGGCTCCAGTCGTGATCGCACGCGGAGCGGTCCGTCCTCGCCCTCGGCGATGAGGACCCCGAGGTTCTGGCGGCCCACGAGTCCGGCGGAGTCGAGCCAGGCCGTCCCGTTCCTCCAGCCCTCGACGCTCGGCGGGCGGAAGAGAGCGAGCCCCAGATCGGCGACGCGGCGCGCGAGCTCCGTCGTCGCGACGCGCGCGTCGAGGGTGCGGAGCGCGCCCACGGCGAGCTGGACGGGATTGCGGACGAGAGCCCCGCGGGCCGCCTCCGAGAAGAAGAGTCGGCTCGCGAGGAGCCGGCGCAGGAAGACGGCCGTCACGTCGCCGGCCTCCTCCATGAGCGCGGCGAGCCCGCTCCCGAGCTCCTCATCGATCTCCTCGCGGACGAACCAGCGACAGAGCTTCTCGGCGATGAAGCGTCGTCTCCGCGGCGCCGCCACCGCGATCGCGAGCACGGCGTCGCCGTCGAAGGCGCCCCGCTCACCGAGGATGGTCTTCTCGCCCGCGTCGTGGGCTTCCGGGCGCCAGGCGAAGCGACCGCCGCGGAGGCTCCAGCCCGTGAGGGCCCGGGCCGCTTCGAGGACGTCGCTCTCCGCGTAGTGGCCCCGACCGAGGGTGAAGAGCTCGAAGAGTTCGCGCGCGAAGTTCTCGTTGGGTCGGAGCGGCGTCGAGGCGGCCTGATCGAGCCAGAGGAGCATCGCGGGATCCTTCGCGACGCGCTCGAGCAGGGCCGCGAAGGGCCCGGCGCCCGACTCGAGGAGGATCCGGTTCTGGACCTCCATCGCGACGAGGTCGGCGACCTTGTCCTGCGAGGTCGCGAAGTGGTCGTGCCAGAAGAGCGCGAGGTGCTCGCGCCAGGGACGTTCACCGAGAAAGCGGAGGAGCCACGCCGCGGCCAGCGCGTCCGTGTCGCCCCGGCGCGCGATCCGGGCCCCCATCGCGAGCAGCCCGGCCTCCGCGGGCGAGGCGGGAGCGTCCGAGAGGACCTCGTCGAGCGCGCCCTCCAGGCCGGCCGCGGCCAGCGCCGCCATCCGCGCCGGGGTCGCGCCGCACTCGACGCGGCGGGCGAGGTGGATCGCCTCGTCGAGCCCGAAGGGACCGTCGCGGCCGACGCGGTAGGGCGCGAGCCGGTCGTCGAGGGCGCGCACGCTCATCGCCTCGGGTCGAGGCGGAAGGAGAGATTCCAGCGCGCGATCCGACCCTCGCGCTCGCGCGAGAAGGAGAACCCGCGGAGCTTCGACGTCGCCGCCAGGGCCGCGTCGAGCGCCGCGCCGGCCTCGTCCTCCTCGAGCCCCCGTTCGAGCCGGAGCGAATCCTGGAGCGGCGTCCGGTTCGCGCGCAGGAGCTCGAGGGACGGTTCGGCGAGGACGTACCCGCCGTCGCCTCCCGCCGCGTCCTCTGCCGCCGTCGGTCCGGCCGCGGACGGCCGCCGCAGGATCCTCTCGAGCAGGACTCGGGAACTGGAGAGGATGAGACGGTCGCCGGCGAAGGCCATCGCCGGCGTCGCGTTGTAGCGCAGCTCGCGGCATCCTTCGCGCGGATCGGGCAGGAAACGGGCGGCGAGGATCTCGACCTCGCCGACCCTCGCCGTCGCCTGGAGCATCGGCTGGCGTCCCTTCTGGCCTCCGTCGGCGTTGATGATCCCGATCGCGGTCTGGAAGGCGGCGCGGAAGCGATCCTTCATCGGCTCGTCCATCTCGTGACGGAAGGCGAGCGCGAAGGCGGGCAGCTTCAGGTCGGGCTCCACGTCGGTCTCGAACGCGTTGCGCTCGATGATGACCTCGGTGCCGGGACGAAGGCCGGCGAGGACCTCGTCGAAGGCGATGCCGGCGAAGAAGGTGTTGATGCCCTGCGTGAACTCGGCCAGCCCCTGGCGACCGGCCGCGGGCACGAGCTCGAAGCGACGGCGCCAGAACTCCGCGAGATCGCGATCGAGCTGGAGGCGCCCCAGGGTCTCGGGACCCGACGGGAGCAGCGAGGTCGCCCGACCGGAGTGGGTCCAGTCCTCCGGCGCGGGATCCTCGCCGACGAGTTCCAGGCGCAGGCCCTGTTGGCCCGATCGGAAGCGTCCCTGGAGACGGGCGCTCCGCGCGCGCTCGAGGTCGGCCGCGAAGGGCGCCAGGAGCAGGACGCCGAAGAGGTCCTTCGGCGGATCTCCGCCGTCGGCCTTCGCCAGAAGGGGCGGGAGGTCGGGAGCGAGGGCGCGCAGCTCCACCGGCTCGGTCGCGAGTTCCACCCAGTCCTCACGGGCCGCGAAGCTGCCGTCGAGGTCCTGTCGCAGCATCCGTCGCAGGAGCGGCGGGTGGGTCGCGAAGAGGATCCGGCCCTCGCGCGCGACGGCCTGCCCGACGCCCTCGAGCTGCAGGATGCCGTCCTCCGGATCGCCCTCGGGGGTCGGCGCGTCCTCCTTCTCGATCGCGCGCGCGAACCGACGGAGGAAGGCCTCCGCCCCGAGGCCCTCCGGATCACCGAGGACGAGCGCGAGTCGCGGCGTGCTCCGGTTGCGGAAACCGACCGCGATCGGCCCCTTCGCGAAGGGACGGAGGAGATCCCAGGCCCGCTCGAGGCGGCGGAGATCCGCGTTCTCGGAGAAGTCGAACCGCGGATCGAGCGCGGCTCCCGCCGCCAGCAGGGGATGACTTCGGAAGGCCGTCCAGACGTCTCCGGGTCGGACGAGCTCGACGGCGAGGTCGAGATCGTCGGGCAGGAAGGAGACCGCGGAACGCTCCGACTGGGCGTGGACCCCGCCGGAGAACACGAGCAGGATCAGGGCGGCCGCGGTCGTCATGCGGGGAGCGAGCATGAGCGGAGTCCTCGGGATCGGGGCGGGAGTCGCGCGCCCGCGGGCGGGCGGCCTCCGATCATACCCCCGCCCCCCGGCGATATTCTCGCGGGGATCCGGTCCGCTCAGCGGCCGTCGTCCTCCTCGGTCTCGTCGTGGTCCTCGATCTCGTCGACGACGAGCAGGAGGTCCATCTCTCGCGCCCCGCCCTCGGCCAGGGCGAAGCGTCCGCGGAAGAGGACGGCCCCCCCGCCCACGAGCGTGACCGTGCTCGCGATGGAGCGCGACGAGACCTCGACCGTGTGCGCCTTTCCGAGCGGCGTCTCGCGCTCGACCGCACCCCGGAGTTCGCGCGATTCGAGCTCGATCTCGAGCGTCACGACCCCGCGATCCACCGGCGTCTTCGCGGCGCGGAGGGAGGGCACGACCTTCACCGTCGCCCGGGTTCCGCAGAGGAAGTCCTCGATCGTCGGGACCGCGATGCCGTCGGGGTGCCCCGTGACCTCCTTCTCGAGCTTCCAGCCCGTGACGTAGCGGAGCCGTCGCGTCAGACCGAGTTCCGATCGCTCCCGCACGAAGGTCGTGACTTCCGAGACGAAGATCGCCTTCTCGTCGCCGGGAATCACCCCGGCCGGGACGAAGGAGATCGTCGGGGCCTCGCCGACCTCCGACCGGGCCGCGCCCGAGATCGGCTCCGCCTTCACCGAGCCCGCCGGCAGCGCGACCAGCCGGAGCCAGTAGGTGCGCCCGATCTGCGCGCGGAGATCCGTGAGGAAGTCTCGGACGCGCCGCAGCGCCTCCGCTTCGGCGCGGACGACGAGGCTCGCCGTCTTCCGGTCGACCTCGTAGGTGCCCGGTGAGCCGACGATCTGCTTCAGCCCGGCCGAGATCACGGCGAGGCGTTCCTCGTCCGTCTCGTCGCCCCCGTTCCGTCGGACGAGATCCCGGAGATCGAAGATCTCGAGCCGCGACTCGTCCTGGAACGCGGGGGCGTCCGCCATCGCCGCGCGGAGCGGCAGCCCCGCGCCGAGCACCACCAGAAGGGCGAGCCAGCGCCCGGTCGTCGTCATCGTCGTCATCGCGTCGCACCTCCTCGGTCCTCGGTCTCGATCGTCATCTCGCCCTGCCGGCGGATCTCGTGACGCCGCCAGCTCCCGTCCGCATCGAGGCTCCAGCGGCGTTCGACCTCGCCGGCCGCGGTCCGCACGGTCTCCCGCGCCTCGTAGGCCAAAAGGACTCCGACCACCCCTTCCCCACCGGGCGATCCGACCTCGGACGGACCACCCTCGCGCACCTCGGGGTCCTCGTTCCTCGACCGGAGCGTCCAGCCGAGCGCGATCACGGCCGCGCCGATCAGGGCCGCCGCCGCGACGCGGCGGACGCGTCGCGGCCGGCGCGGGGTCGCGGCCGGAGTCAGCTCGACGCGGAGCCAGCGATCGACCGCGATCAGATCCGCGAACCGCGCCGCGCATTCCGGGCAGGTCTCGAGGTGATCGTCGAGGGACCGGACGGCGTCCTCGCCGAGCGCCCCGTCGAGCCGCGCCTGGACCTCGTCCTCGGTCGGATGCCCCGTCATCGTTCGTCCTCCGTCAGCCGCGCCGCCAGCGCGCGTCGCGCCCGGTGCAGCCGGGCCTTGATCGTTCCCTCGGCGACCCCGTGGCGCGAGGCGATCTCGGCGACGCCGAGCCCGAGCCGGTAGAAGTCGTCGAGCGCGCGGCGATCCGCCTCCGGCAACGCGGCGAGCCCGGCCCTCAGCCGGCTCCGGTCCTCCTCCGCCATCGCGCGGTCGAGCGGGGTCGCGATCTCGCCGGGGTCCTCGTTCTCCCGCTCCGATTCCTCGCGCCGCTCCCTCCGCCAGCGATCGATGCGGCAGCGCATCGCGATCGCGACGAGCCAGGGCAGGACGGGACGGTCGGTCTCGAGCTCGCGACGCGAACTCAGGGCGGGGTGCGAGGACTCCTGGGCCAGATCCTCGGCCTCCTCGGGCGCGAGACCGCGGGCGCGCAACGCGGCGACGAGCGAGGGACGGCTGCGACCGATGAGTTCCTCGATCCGCTCCATGCCTGACCGCGCCCTCACTCCGCCGCCTCTCGTCCGCACTCGCCCGGTTCACGGCCGGCGACGGATCCGGTTGCCGGAAATCCGGCGGGGCTCGAGAAGCAGATGTCCACCGCCCCATCGGCCCGAGACCGCGCGAAGCGGCGCCGGATGGGGAAGGACGACCGGGTCAGACGGGCGTGACCATCGGTGCCGCCGCGACGCGCCTCCGGCGACGGAGGATCCGCCCGCCGAGCGCGATGAACGACGCGAGAGACACGACCGCCAGGATGACGACCCATCCATTGAAGGTGGAGGGTCTCGAGGCTTCCTCGCAGGCCGACGACTGCTCCGGCGTCAGCTCCCATTTGATGGCGAGCGGCACGACGCGCACCTTCGGCGGACTCAAGGCCCGGAAGCGCGAGAAGTCCGTCGGCTCGTCGACGACGATCACTCCGAGGACATCGGATTCGATGTCTCTCACGACCAGGTCCACGAAGTACACGTCGTCCCAGTCGTAGGTGAACTCGATCGAGTCACCGGGACCGATCGGCATGGCGCCGCGCCGGCTCTCCGACACGGCGAACGGCCCGTCGGCGAGGATCGGAAGTCCTCGCCTCCGGGACGACGCATCCCACTGCCCCAGCGGGGTCACCTCGATCGGGCCGTCCAGTGCATTCTCCACCGTGACGCGACACCGGAAGGCCTTCTGCATCGGCGAGACGGAGTTGAGCCCGTAGAGGATCGGGAGGGCGGCCGCGAGAACGCCGACGACGAGAAGCGCGATGTCGATCGATCTTCTCATGGTGCCACCGGGGTTCAGTGCGCAGGAGCGCGACGAGAAGGGCGACGCCGAGCGCCGGCCTCCGACCGTACTCAGGATACCAGGAGCCGACCCTCGGCCACGAGACGCCGCCCACGCGCCCAGAGATCCCGCACACCGTGACTCCCGTCCTCGAGGGCGAGCAGGTCGGCGTCGGCGCCGACGGCGATGCGGCCCTTGCGCGGAAGTCGCAGGAGATCCGCGACGTTGCGGGTGAAGCCGGGCAGGATCGCCTCGAGCGGCCGGCCGGCGTCGAGGAGCCGCGCGAGAAGCGCGGGAAGGGTCGAGGGCCGCCCCACGTCGAGGTGCGCGATCCGTCCCTCGGCGTCGAAGACCGGCAGGCAGCCGCCGCCGTCCGAGCTCACGGTCCAGCGCCGGGGATCGACGGCACCGTCGAGGATGGCGGCCACGGCGCGGGTCGCCGGCACCTCGTCATCGCCGACGCCCGGGCCCTCCTCGGGGGACGCGGTGACGTCGATCACCACGCCCGATCGCGTGAGCTCGATCGCCTCCGCGAAGAGGCGCGCGTTGCGGTTCACGTGCGTCGGCTGGAAGACGCGCGCCGGCAGCTCGGTCTCGGCGATCGCGCGTCGCACGAGCTCCAGGCCGCGAGGCCCGTCGCCGAGATGCAGGTGGAGGATCCCGGCCTTGCCGGTCATCAGGCCCGCGACGTGCGCCTCGGAGGCCACGCGGCGGAACTCGTCCGGCGTCGGCTGGCTCGACCGGTGATCGGAGATCGCGAACTCGCCGATGCCGATGATCGGATCGACGTGGACGATGTCCTCGCGCGCGGAGCCGGTGAGCGTCGTCAGCGGGTAGTGATAGCCGCCGGTGTGGCAGAACGCCGAGAGACCGGCCGCGCGAAGGCCGTGGACCGCATTCACGAGCTGGCCGGTCGTCCGGACGCAGTCGTCGGTCCCGAGCACGCCGACGACGGTGGCGACGCCGGCCGCGGCGAAGACGCCCGCCGGCTGCGGCGGTACGCTGGAGCCGTAGCCCGCCTCGCCGCCGCCGCCGGTGACGTGCGCGTGGCCGTCGATCAGGGCCGGCACCAGGCGCCGTCCTCCGAGATCGATCCGCTCGACGCCGAGACCCGGAGGAAGGGCGGGCTCGCCCTCCCCCATCCAGAGGATCTCGCCGCCGCCGATCAGCAGCGAGCGCCGCCCGAGCGGCTCGGGCGCGAAGACTTCGGCATCGACGAGGAGCGTGATCACGAGACGGGCCACTCCATCCAGACCCGGGGACCGCGCACGGCCGCGATCAGGAGGCCGGCGCCGACGAGGTGCAGCACGAGGATCAGGCGCCAGGCCCAGCGCACCCAGGCCGTCCAGGCGACCCGCGCCGCCCCGAGCACGCCCATGAGCACGGCCGAGGTGGGGATCAGCGCGTTGCCGAAGCCGTCCCCGAACTGGAAGGCGAGCACGCCGACCTGACGGTCGAGCCCGATGACGTCGCAGAGCGGCGTCACGATCGGCATCGTCAGGGCGGCCTGTCCGCTCCCCGAGGGGACGAAGAAGTTGATGCCGGCCTGGACGAGCATCAGCGCGACCGCGGCGAGGTCGGTGCCGCTCTCACGCAGCGGACGCGAGATCCATTCGAGCACGGTGTCGAGGACCTTCCCCTCCTCGAGCACGCCCATGATGCCGGCGGAGAGCGCGATGATGAGCGCGGGCTCGATCATCGTGACCGCGCCCTGCTTGAACTCCTGCGCCATGCGTCCGGGGCGGAAGCCGGCGCCGAAGCCGGCGAGCAGGGCCGCGGCCACGAAGAGGGCCGCCATCTCCTCGATGAACCAGTCCCAGAGCGCGGCGCCCACGCCGGTGAGGACGACGGTCGAGAGCGCGCAGACGACGACCCACCAGACGCGGAATCCCAGGGGACCGGTGTGGGTCGACGACTCCTCGGCGAGCCGGGCGCGCCAGCGTCGGTCGAGCTCGACCGTCGGCGAGAGGTCGGGGTTCGCGGCCACGCGGCTCGCGTGCCGCGTCACGAAGAGGATCCCGGTGCCCATCACGACGACGAAGGTCACGACCCGATATCCGAGCCCGCTGCCGCTCGGGAGCTCGGCGATGCTCTGGGCGATGCCCACCGTGAAGGGGTTGAAGAACGCGCCCGCGAATCCGATCTGCGATGCGAGGTAGCACATCGCGATGCCGGTCACGGTGTCGTAGCCGAGCCGGATCGCGAGCGGGATCGTGACGAGGACGAAGGCGATCGTGCTCTCCCCCATCCCGAAGATCGCGCCGCCGAGGCCGAAGAGCAGCATCGAGATCGGCACGACCAGCCCGCGCCAGCGCCCCTCGCCGAGGCGTTCGACCGCGCGGCCCAGCGCGAGGTCGAGGGCGCCCGTCGCGAGGATCACGCCGAAGGCCCCACCGATGAGGAGGACGAAGGCGATGACCTCCGCGCGCGCGACGAAGCCGCGGATCGGCGCCCGGACGACCGCGGTGACGGCGGCAAAGGCGCGCTCGAGGAAGGGGCGTCCGGAGTCGTCGATGCGGCGGTAGCTGCCGTCGACGATCGCGGTGCGGGTCAGGCCGGACGTCGGCACGAGGACGAGGCGACCCGGCTCGAGCGCGGTGATCGGCTCCCGCGTCTTCGCGTCGTGGATCCCGTCGAGGGTGAGGGACTCCTCGGCTCCGACCGCGCGCGCGATCTGCTCGAGGGTCTCTCCCGCCTCGATCCGGTGCGCGACGTAGCGCGGGAAGACGCGTTCGACGCGTTCGTACTCGCCGCGGGGCAGGACCAGGGTCGCGCCGGCCGCGAGGGCGAGGATCGCGCCGAGGATCACCAGGGTCGAGGGGAGGCGTCCGGACTCCGGAGCCGACTCGGCGGCGCTCATCGCTCCCCTCCCTCGCTCGGGGTCGCGGCGGCGACGAGACGCGCGGCCTCGGCCTCGGCCCCCGGATTCGCCACCAGATCGAGGCGGACCCCGATCGCGCAGAGATCGTCGAGGCGCGCGCTGCGCGCGAGGAAGCGCGTCCGCTCGTCCGCGCTCACCACGACGGTGAAGTACTCGTCCCGCGCGCGGACCGGCTGCTCGGGATCGAGGGCGAGCCGCTCGATCATCCGAAGGAGCCCCATGCGCCCGAAGGGCTCGAGCTCCCCGGCCGCCTCGACGATCCCGCGACGTCCCACCGGTCGCTTGCCCGGCGCGGGTTCGACCTCGCCGGTCTCGAGGACGACGACGTCGAGGTCCCCGAGGATGGAGACGCGCAGGTCGAGTCGCGAGAGTCCCGTGCGCTGGGCCCCGACGCGGTCGATGAGGACGAGCGCGTGCTCACCCAGCGCGCGACCGCGTCCCGCCTCCAGGGAAACGGCGAGCGCCGCGTCCTCGGAGACGCCGAAGCCGAAGCGGCGATCCGCGGCCTCGAGCGCCGCCACGAGGCGGCCGAAGCGGCCGCGCTGGAGGAAGTGCTGATCGACGATGCCGAAGGGGAAGAAGCCCATGCCGGGTCGGACCTCGACGCCGGGTGCGTCGCCGTTCGCGGCGCGTCCCACCAGCAACGCCTCCCGGCTGCGACCGCCGCCGATCATGGGGTCGGACATCATCGCCGCGCCGGCCGAGGTCCCCGCGATCACGCCGTCGCGGGCGATGAGATCCCGCATCGCCCGGAGCGCCGCGGTGTCGCGCCCCTCGGGGCGGAAGACGTCGAGGATCCGCGCCTGGTCGCCGCCGGTGAACCAGATCCCTTCCGCGTCGTCGATCGCCGCCACGACGGCGGGGTCCTCGGCGAGGGGGCCGTCGTCCTTCGTGACCTCGAGGAGCGAGATCCCGCGGGCCGCGTCGTCGTGGGCGCGGAGACGCTCCACCGCGCCCGGGCCGCTCTCGGCCGGGACGCCGCTGGCGGTGGGAAGCACGAGCGCCCGGGCGTCGGTCTCCAGGACGCCGACGAAGGCCCGGTGCACGGCCTCGTTCTCGGCCGAGAGCCCCCCGCCGACGATCAGCAGCCGCCCCTGGCCGGCGCCGCGGGCTCCGTCGCCCGCGCAGGCCGGCGCCAGCCCGGCCAGGAGGGCCGTGAGCCCCGCCATGACGATCAGCCGTCGTCCCTTGGTCTCGATCATCTCGCACTCCCCGCCGACGCGAATCCGTTGGCCGAGATCCTATACCGGAAGCGTCGCGGCTTCCCCTCCCCGACGCCCTCTCTCGCCGATCCTCGCGGCGGCACCGGGGACCGCGGTCCGCCCGGTGGGGAGACAGGATGGAAACTGCCGTCCGGGTCCTACGTCTGGTAGGCTTGCCGCCTGGATCCCGTCCGCTCGCCAGGAGTTCCGCCATGAACCCGCGCTCCCTCGACGTCCTCCGCCGCTCGCTCGGCGGCGCCGCCTTGATCGCCGTCCTCGCCCTCCCGCTTTCCGCCCAGTGCGGCGGCGGCACGGCCACCGGCGAGACGAAGGGTGCCTGCGGTACGGCCGGCGCGTGCGGAGAGAGCTGCGAGTCCGGGACCGACTTCCTCGCCATCGCGAAGAAGGCGCGGCGCGCGCCCTGCGCGACGATGGCGCGGACGGACGTCTTCAACTCGGTGCCGGGACTCGCCGACCTCGACGAGGCCGAGGCGCTCGTCGCGCTCCTGCGCGAGGCGGACGACGAAGAGGCCGCGGCGAAGCTGCTCGCCGACCGCGCCCGCCCGGCCGCCCCCGTCCTCGACGCCGAGACCGCGCGCGAGCTCGCGCGCCGCGTCCGCGCCCCGGGATGCAGCAGCGGCGGCCGCAATCTGCTCTTCCAGGAGCTCGCCGCCGTGGCGGAACTCGGTGACGCGGAAGCGCTCGCCGCCCGCGTGCGCGAGGCCGACGACCTCGACGCGGCGGCCGCCGTCGTGCTCGCCGCGGCGCGCGACCGTGACGACCGGACGATCGACGCGAAGCGCGCCCTCGAGCTCGCCGAGCAGGTGCGCGCCCCGGGTTGCAGCTCGGGCGGCCGCAACCTCCTCTTCCAGACGCTCGATGCCTGCCCGACCCTCGACGAGGCCGAGGCGCTCGCGGCGCGCGTCCGCGAGGCGCGCGACCTCCGCGCCGCGGCCGGCGAGATCCTCTTCGCCGTGGCCACCGCGCCGAAGAAGGGCGCGACCGTCGCCTTCCCGCCGATGCTCTCCGAGACCGGCTTCTTCCGCGACCTCGCGAAGCGCGAGATGGCGGCGGATTTCATCTCCTACGAGGTCAACTCCGGGCTGTGGTCGGACGGCGCGATCAAGGATCGCTTCCTCCGGCTCCCGAAGGGCGAGGCGATCCGCTACCGCGAGGACGGCGGCTGGATCTTCCCGCGCGGCACGACCTTCCTCCAGACGCTCCGCTTCTCCGACGCCGACGAGGATGACCTCGTCGTCGAGACGCGCGTGATCCGCAAGGACGGCGACGACCTCAGCTTCGGCGTCTACGTGTGGAACGACGAGGGCACCGACGCCCGCCTCGTGCGCAACGGCGACGAGTTCTACGCCAACCACGGCCAGGAGTCGCAGCTCTGGAACATCGCGCGCGAGCGCGACTGCACGAAGTGCCACAACGAGGCCACCGGTCGCATCCTCGGCGTCACGACGGCGCAGCTCAACCGCGCCCGCCGCGAGGCCGACGCGCCGAACCAGCTCCAGGCGATGGCGAAGCTGGGCCACCTCCAGGGCCTCCCCGCCGACGTCGCCGCCCTCCCCGCCCTCGCGGATCCGCGCGACGCCTCGGCGCCGCTCGAGGCGCGCGCCCGCAGCTACCTCCACGTCCACTGCGCGTCCTGCCACCAGCCCGGCGGGCCGGGCAGCGGCACCATGGACCTCCGCCTGGACACGCCCTTCGAGGACACCGGCATCTTCGCCTCGAAGTCGCACGAGCTGCGTCGCGGCGTGGCCGTCCCCGGCCGCCCGCGCCACTCGCGCTTCATCCAGCGGATGGGGTCCGTGGGCTGGGACCGCATGCCGAGCCTCCTCAGCACGGTGCCCGATGAGGAAGGCATCCGGATGCTGTCCGAGTGGATCGCCTCGAAGGGCGACGTCGGCCGGAACGACGCGCGTTGACGAGCTTCCTGTCGGCGGGGCCCTTCGGGATCGATCCCCAGATCCTGTTCTTCTCGGTCGGGATCTTCTTCGCGCTGGCGATGGCGGCGACGCTGATCGTGTCGCTGCTGCGCAAGGAGGCGGAGTTGAAGAGCCGGGCGCAGGCGCGCGAGGACGCCGCGCGCGCGGACTGATCCGGGCCGGACGGCCCGCGAATTGCGCTCCCCTCCCGCGGCGGGTCACGGAACCCGTCCGGAAACGGAAGGAGGAACTCCCATGAACGCGAAGACCCTCGTCGCGGCGCTCGTCCTCGGGGCCGCCCTCTCCCTGACCGCCCCCGCGCAGTGCAGCATCGCCGGGATGGGCTTCACGCCCTACGGCACCGGATGCAGCTTCCTCTTCAGCGCCCCGGCGCTCGGCGGGACCTTCGATCCCGCGAGCTGCACCGCGACCCTGAACTTCGGCTTCAGTCCGAGCTGCTGCAACACCTTCCTGGCCTCGCGTTACCTCATCGTCGGCAACTCGGCGACCCAGACGACGATCCCGATCTCGCCGGGTTGCACGCTGCTGGCCGCGCCCGACCTCATCCTCGAGCTGGGTCCCGTCTTCTCGGACCAGATCGCCATCCCGATCCCGAGCTGGATGCCGCCGGGACTGACCTTCTACCTCCAGGGCGCGAACCTCTACTTCACGACGATCGGCTTCAGCTACGACCTGGAGACGACGAACGGACTGCTCGTGACCACGAGCTGATGCATCGCCGCCGTCGTGCGGAAACGAACGCGAGGTCGGAATCCCGGCGGATTCCGACCTCGTTCGCGTCGCGGGGCGGAGGAAATCCGCCGCGGGATGATCAGTCCTCGCGACCGCCCTCGCTCGACGCCTTCGGCGCGTCCTTCTTGTCGCCCTTCCCGTCGCCCTCGTTCTCGGAGGGACGTCCCTTCTTCTCGCCCGCCGGCGCATGCTCCGCTCCCTTCGCCTCGGGCCGCAGGCGCTTCGCGAGAAAGGCGCGCACCTTCTTCCAGGCGGCTCCGGCCGACTTCGCGTCGTAGCGACCGCTCGAGGGATTCGCGAAGGCGTGATTCGCGTCGTAGCGCAGGATCTCGTGCTTCACTCCGGCCGCCTTCAGTCCCTTCTCGAACTCGTCGACGGTGGCCGGCGGGATGCCGCGATCCTGGTTGCCGAAGACGCCGAGGACCTCCGCCTTGATCGACTTCAGCACCTCCGGATCGGTCTGCAGACGTCCGTAGTAGATCACCGCCGCGTCGAGTTCCGGCTCGGCCAGCGCGGTCCGGAGCGAGTGTCCTCCGCCGAAGCACCAGCCGATCACGGCCCGGCGCTTCGCCTTGATCCGCTCGTCCTTCGCGAGGAAGGCGAAGGCCTCGGCGAGCACCTTCTTCGCCGCGTCGTCGTCGGCGGCGGACATGAGCTTCATCGCCTCCTCGCGCGTCGTGGCGACCTCGCCGCCGTAGAGGTCGACCGCGAGCGCGGCGTAGCCGTCGGCCGCGAGCCGGTCGGTCCAGTGCTTGATGTGCTCGTTCAGGCCCCACCACTCGTGGATGACGATCACCGCCGGCAGGGGCGCGCGCGCCTTCTCCGGGAGGCTCAGGTAGGCCTTCGAGGAGGGGAGCGTGATCATCGTGCCGCGGGCCGGCGGCGCCTTGGCGCCGGTGAGCTCGTGGAGCCTGGCGAAGCTCTCCTCGTCGAGGACACCGGTGAGGCCGGTGTCGCCCCCCTTCTTCTCCGGCGCCCCCTTCTTCACCTCCTGCTCCGGAGTCTTCCCCGGGCGGGCGTCGGGACGGGGGGTCGGAGGCGGGGTCTGGGCGAGCGCGCCGGCGCTGAAGGCCGCCAGGAGAGCGAGGGTCGCGATCTTCATGGGTTTCTCCGGGGAGGTTTCGCGCGAAGGGGGGAATGATGACACACCCACTCCGTCCCATCCCGGGCGCCGGGGCGGGTCAGGACCGGGAAAAAGTCCGGAGCCTTCGGCCGCGGGGCGCGTCAGGGCACCATGGCGGGCGTGGTGGAGCCGGATTGCACTCCTGAGAGGAGTGCCGATCGGAGTTCCGCCCCGTTCGAGATTCCCTGAAACCCCGACGTCCCGCCGGACGTCAGGTCAGTGGAATCCCGAGGCGGAAGGAGAGAGAGGACGGCCGCATGGCGCTCAGATTCGGATTCAGCACCGCCCTGGCGGCATTCCTGCTCGCCTTCCTCTCCCCCGCGGCGCTCGCGGGCGAGGGCGTCGCCACGCTCGAGGATGACCCGCCGAACGTCTCCGCCGTCACCCGCAACGTCGGCCCCCGGCGCGGCGGAGAGGTGGTCACGATCACCGGCACCGGACTCGTCGACGCGAAGGTGACCATCGGCGGGAAAAGGGCTTGCGTCGTCTCGGCCTCCGGCACGCAGATCGTTCTCGTCACGCCTCCCGGCAAGCGCGGACAGAGCGACATCGTCGTGACCTCGCCCGACGGCAAGCGCGCCGTCTCGAGCTACACCTACCTCTGACCCCCGTCAGCGGCATCCGGGCGGCCCGCGAGAGCCCCGAGCTCGGGGGCCGCTCGCATTGCCGGGTGCAACCGGTGGTTCTTCGTTCCGGCGCCGGGCTCGTCTAGACTGCGGGTCTCAGGCCCGGAGAATCCCATGATCGTTGCGCCCCCCCGGACGGCCCTCGCCGTCCTCGTCCTCGCTTCGCTCGCTCTCTCGTCCGGCGGACTCCTCGCCCAGGCGGTGCCCCAGTCGGCGCTCGCGCCGACGGAACGCGACCTCGTCCGCGGCGCGGCCGTGCTCGCCAAGCGCGCCGTCGGTCCGGTGCGGAGCGCGACCCTGCCCGCCTACTTCGGCACCGGTCCCTCGCAGGCGCAATACGACGCGCAGTTCGGCGAACCCTTCACGGTGGGAGAGCTCCTCGGCCACCTCCCGCGCATGGTCGACAACGGCAAGATCCGCGTCGACTCGATCCGCGCTCGCACGCGGACCTACCTCGCCCAGGGTCAGGATGCCGACACGATCGTCGTCGCGTCCCGACTCCTCGACCGCGCGAGCACGGGCAGCGCGGGACTTCCCGCCGCGTACTGGGGCCTCACCCTCGCCGCCGCTCTCGCGACCGAGGTCACGCACGTCTTCCAGATCCCGCTCCTCGGCGCCGCCTCGCAGTGCGACGCGGCGCGGGACGCCGACGGACTCGGCCTGCTCGTCCTCGACGGCTTCCTCGCGGCCCTGAGGGCGCCCGGCGGGACGCCGCACGCGAGCTTCGCGGCGATGGACGCCGACGGCGACGCGATCGTCGGCCTGACGGCCTTCCTCGGTTCGGGCGGCGTGGCCGACGCGCCGGGCGACATCGCGGCGCTCGCGGAGGCGCTCGCCCGGCGGCGCAAGGGACGCGCGCTCCGTCGCACGCTCGCCCTCGGCGATCCCGCGTGGACCTCGAGCTACTACGGATCGGGCGCCCAGAGCGGTCTCGACGACGCCGCCGCCACGGACGCGGCCACGCGCGCGAAGAGCACGATGACGGACGTCTCCGGTCTCGTCGTCCGCGACCTCGTCGTCCCGGCGCCGGGTCTCCTCACGCAGACCACCGTCTTCCTCAACGACCTCGACGAGACCGTCGCGATCAGCGCCTACTTCGACGCCGGCGCCCATCACCTGCGTTTCTGGCGCGACACCGACGGCGACGGCCTCCCCGAGGCCGCGCCCGCCGCAACCGACGTCACGCTCCCCGGCGCCTTCTCCGATCCGGGCCTGCACGGCGTCAGCCTCCACCCCACGCTCCCGCCGGCGCTCACGAACGCGGGGACCGACCGGGGACTGCTCCTCCACGACCGCGCGAGCGGCGCCGTCTTCGCCCTCGAGCTCGGCGTCGACGGACTCCCCGCCGCCGCGCCGCTCGCGCTCTTCTCGCACGTGAAGTTCACCGACGCGCAGGGCTTCGTGCACCTCAATCACGTGACGTCGGTCGGGACGGCGGACATCGGTTTCGTCTTCTCCTCGCAGCCGATCGTGGCCGACGCGGGCGCCAACCAGGCGACGCGGATCGTCCTCGTCGGGCCGAACCCGACGACGGGGGCAGTCCCGCCTCGCCGCTGACGGACTTCTCGGGGCGGCTCTTCGGCGGCCATCCGACGCCCGGTCTCGACCGCATGGATCGCCGCAGCGGCTTCGTCGTCGCGCACGGCTTCGAGTTCGACTTCCTCAACCTGATGCTGCCGGGATCCGCGGGGAACACCACGCAGGGAGGATCCTCGATCTCCTCCTTCGGCTACGGCCTGCCGACCTTCGTCAACTGGACGCCGCCCTCGCCGCAGAACGCCGCGATCGGCACGCACGCCTTCCTGAACTCGCTCTTCGGCGCGACCGGCGAGGTCTTCTTCGCCCCCGCCCTCGGCCGCTGGCTGGGCTCGACCCTCGGCGACGAGGACGGCGACGGCGCGATCGATCGCCTCGATCTCGTCGGCAACCCGCCTCAGCTCGTCTACTCCTCCGGTCTCGCCTCGCAGCCCACCGGTCCGGCGAAGCAGCACCGCTACCAGCTCGTGCTCGAGGCGACGGATCCGATCGCGATCTACTCGGGCTGGACCTCCGGCGCCCGCGTCGTCTCGGCCGCGGACCGCGATCTCGTCTTCACGCGGATCACCGGCACGTCCCCGCCGCTCTACGCGCAGAGCCTCCGCGACCTCGTGCCGGACGCCGATCCCGACGAGGCGATCGTCCTGCGCCGCGTCGCGGGACAGTCCTCCTTCGTGCTCCGCGTCTACGACGACGTCGACGGCACGCCCTTCATCCTGCAGTCGATCACGCTGCCGGGCGGCTACGTTCCCCGCGAGATCGCCTACGCCGACGCGGACGCGGACGGAGACCTCGATCTCTCCTGCTGCGAGGCGACGACGGGCGAGGTGCTCCGCTTCGTGAACGGCGGCGCCGGGACCTTCACGATGCTCCAGGGGCCGCTCCATCCCGGCACGCAGGAGGACTTCCGCTGGGAGTTCCGGATCAATGGCGTTCCGCCCGCGGCCTGCGACATCGTCCCGGTCGCGGCCGGCGACATCGTGGAGATCCTGATCGACTCGCCGATGGGCACCTTCGACGGCACGCCGCTCGTCCTCCTCGGGCAGTACTTCACCCCCGGCTTCCCGCCGGCCGGCGTTCCGGCCTTCGGCGCCGCGGTGAGCCCCGGCGGATCGCCGGCGCCCTTCGTCATCTTCGACGGCAGCCAGCCGGGCCCCTTCGGCGGCCCCTCGGTGCCGCTGCCGCCGGGCGGCAGCCAGCACGCCTTCCTCGTGCCGCCGGGCTTCGTCGGCATCAGCATCATGACGCAGGTGCTCGCGCTCACACCCACGGCCGCGAACGGCTTCTTCGCATCTTCACACGGGGTCGAACTCCGCGCGCCCTGACACCGAGACGAGATGCCCCGTATCGCTCGCGTCATGTCGACGCGACGACGGCGCGGGAATTCCCCGAGGGATTAGGGATCTGCCCCCCCTGACAGCGTCGCTCCGCGCGGTCAGAATGCGGCACATTCCCGATCCCGACCGGCCCCCGACCGTCGTCCGCTCCGGACGGAGCGACGACGCCGCCGTCGACCACCATCCAGAAGGAGCGATCACGCGATGGGCATCATCAAGGAATTCAAGGAGTTCGCGGTCAAGGGCAACGCGATCGACATGGCGGTCGGCATCATCGTCGGCGGCGCCTTCGGCAAGATCGTCAGCTCGGTCGTGAACGACGTCATCATGCCGCCGATCGGCAAGCTGCTCGGCGGCGTCGACTTCTCGAACCTCTTCCTCAACCTCGGCGAAGAGGTCGTGAAGGTGAAGGAGAAGGTGGGCGACCAGGAGATCGAGACCGTCAAGCAGGTCGCCGACATGTCGCTCGCCCAGGCGCGCGGCGCCGGCGTGCCCGTCCTCGCCTACGGCAACCTCATCCAGACCGTCGTCGACTTCACGATCATCGCCTTCTGCGTCTTCATGCTCGTGAAAGCGATCAACACGATGAAGAAGAAGGAAGAGGCCGCGCCCGCCGCCGCCGAAGCCGAGCGCCGAGGTCGAGCTCCTCACCCAGATCCGCGACTCGCTCGCGAAGAAGTGAGGCCGCGCGGGCCCGGGCCCGCGCGCCGCAACGAGGAAGGGGGCGGACGCTCGCGCGTCCGCCCCCTTCCCGTTTCACCCCCGCTCGTGCCCGGACCCGGGCGAAGCGCGATCGGTCCCGACGTGAACAAAGCCCGCTCCGGCGACCCGGGCGGGCTGTGTCTTCACGGTCTCGTCCGCCCGCGGGCGGACGCGATCACATGAGGT
The DNA here is from genome assembly GCA_041402125.1 of Planctomycetota bacterium. Lineage (GTDB taxonomy): Bacteria > Planctomycetota > DRQF01 > JAWKSY01. The sequence goes on along the minus strand of JAWKSY010000002.1, from coordinate 353,721 downwards.
TGCGCATCTTCTCGGCGCGGCGGATCGTCTTCATCCGCTCCTTCTTGAGGCGGCGGCGACGCTCGCTCGGCTTCTCGTAGAAGCGCTGCGCTCCACGCCCGAGGACGACGCCCTCGCGGTTGCAGAGACGCTTGAGGCGACGCAGCGCCTTCTCGACGGGCTCGTCGCCCCGGAGTTCGACTCGAATGGCCAAGTCTCGGCCTCCTGCTATCCGTTTCTCGTTTCGCGGACCGGAATAGTAGACCGGAGGCCGCCGGGAACCAAGTCGAGGCCCCGAGATTCGCCGCCGGCCTCCCCGGGACCGGATCGACGGCGCGATCGCTCGCGCAAGACCTTTCCCGACAGGACCTTGCGGACCGCAGGACTTTACAGTCCGCCCCGCGGAAGCCAAGATCCGCCCGAGACGGCCGTCCCGGCCGGTTCCCCGACCCTCCGGAGCCCCTCCATGAGCTCGCTCGCCACGCTCGGACTCGCCGCCCTCCTGCTCGTGACCGGCCTCGGCGCCGCCGCCGCCCAGTCGCCGATCTCGGGGGGGGCCTCGGACGACCTCCTGACGACGGCCGAGCGCAGCGGCTTCGCCGCGACCACGACTCACGCCGAGGTGCGGCGGCTCCTCGCGGCGCTGCTCGCCGCGGACGGATCGAGGCGTTTCGCCCTGACCTCATTCGGCCGGTCCAAAGAAGGACGGGAGCTCGAGGTCCTGGCGCTCCGCCGCGGGGGCTGGCCCCGCGAGAAGCCGGAGTCGCCGCTCGACCTCGCGGCCCTCGGCGCCGCGGCCCGGGCCGACGGTCGGGTGCGGGTCCTGGTGCAGGCGAACATCCACGGCGGCGAGGTCGAGGGGAAGGAAGTCGCGCTGATCCTCGCCCGCGAGTTCCTCGAGGGGCGCCACGCCGAGGTGCTCGATCGCCTCCAGGACTTCCTCGTCCCGCTCTACAACGCCGACGGCAACGACGAGATCTCGAAGAGTCACCGCGTGAGCCAGAACGGCCCCGTCGAGGGCGTCGGCACCCGCGAGAACGCGGACGGATTCGATCTCAACCGCGACTTCATCAAGGCCGAGACGCCCGAGGCGCAGGCCCTGCTCGGTCTCTACGCGGCGATCGATCCCCACCTGATGATCGATCTCCACACGACGAACGGTTCGGACCACGCGTACCACCTGACCTACGCGCCCTGCCTGAGCCCGAACCAGGATCCCGACCTCGCCCGCTTCCAGGTCGAGACGCAGCTCCCGGAGCTGCGGCGCGAGGTCTACGCCAACCACCTCTTCCGCACCTTCGACTACGGCAACTTCGAGCCGGTGCCGACCGAGACCGGCTGGCGGACCTTCGACCACCGGCCGCGCTTCGCGACGAACTACTTCGGGCTCCGCAACCGGCTCGCCGTGCTCTCGGAGGCCTACAGCTACGCGTCCTTCGAGACCCGCGTCCGCGCGACGCGCGCCTTCGTGCTCGAGAACCTGCGCCTCGCGCACCGACACGCCGAGCGCATCGGCGCGCTCTGCGCGGCGGCCGACGCCCGCTGCCGTCTCGCGCCGGGCGAGAAGGGCCGCCCCGGCCTCGGCTGGAACACCGCCTTCGCCCCGCCCCGCCCCGGCGCGGTGCTCGGCTCCGAGCTCGACCGCGTCCCGCTCGAGGGCCTGGGCGAGCGTCTCGTGGTGAAGCCCGGCCTCGAGATCCGTCCGATGCCCGTCCAGGTCGGATTCGTCGCGGAACGGCGCAAGGAGCACCCGTCGGCCTGGGTCGTGACCGCGGCCGTCGACGAGGTCGCCCGGGACCTCGCGCGGCACGGCATCGAGTTCGAGCGCCTCGACGCCGATCGGGAGTTCGAGGCCGAGGTCTTCGAGATCGTCGCCTTCTCCCGGGCCGCGCGCCCCTTCCAGGGCCACCGCATCGCCTCGGTCGAGGGCGTCTACGCGCGCCGGCGTCACCGGGCGCCGAAGGGGAGCCTCCTCGTCAGCGCGCGCCAGCCTCTCGCCCGGATCGCGGCCCAGCTCCTCGAGCCGGCGAGCGAGGACTCGCTCACGACCTGGAACCGCTTCGACGCCGCTCTCGGCGCGGAGGGGGAGACGGGCGAGACGCCGCGCCTGCACCCCGTCGTGCGCATTCTCGGCCCCTGACCCGCGCAATCGGAGCCTGTTCAAGGACCGTCGCGGCGCCGACAATGCGACCGCACCGCCGAATCCCGGACGCGAGAGCCGCCATGACCGACTTCCTGGCCGACCTGTCCCGCCTCCCCTTCGAGGGGCCCGACTCCGAGAACCCGCTCGCCTTCCGCTGGTACGACGCGGATCGCGTCGTCCTCGGGCGACGGATGGAGGACCACCTCCGATTCGCGGTCTGCTACTGGCATGGCTTCTGCTGGCCGGGCAGCGACGTCTTCGGCGGCGGCACCTTCGACCGTCCCTGGTTCGTCGAGCGCGATCCGCTCGCCGCCTCCCTCGCGAAGATGGACGCCGCCTTCTCGCTCTTCCGCGTGCTCGGCGTGCCCTACTTCTGCTTCCACGACCGCGACGTCGCTCCCGAGGGCGCGACCTGGCGCGAGACGGAGGCGCTCCTCGACCGCGTCGGCGAGGCGCTCGAGGCGCGGATGCGCGAGACCGGCGTCCGCCTCCTCTGGGGCACGGCCAACCTCTTCTCCCACCCCCGCTACGCCCAGGGCGCGGCGACCTCGCCCGACCCCGAGGTCTTCGCCTGCGCGGCGTCCCAGGTCCGGCGGGCGCTCGAGCTCACGCACCATCTCGGCGGCGAGAACTACGTCCTCTGGGGCGGTCGCGAGGGCTACGAATCCCTGCTCAACACGGATCTCCGCCGCGAGGCGGAGCAGCTCGCGCGCTTCCTGCACCTCGTCGTCGAGCACAAGCATCGGATCGGCTTCACCGGGACGCTCCTCATCGAACCGAAGCCCTTCGAGCCGACGAAGCACCAGTACGACCGCGACTGCGCGACCGTCCACGCCTTCCTCGCGCGCCACGGCCTCCTGGGCGAGTTCCGGGTGAACATCGAGGTCAACCACGCGACCCTGGCCGGGCTCAGCTTCCACCACGAGGTCGCCTACGCGATCGCGAACGACATCTTCGGGAGCATCGACGCCAACCGCGGCGATCCGCAGAACGGCTGGGACACCGACCAGTTCCCCAACTCCACCGAGGAGATGACGCTGGCGCTCTACGAGATCCTCCGCGCCGGCGGCATGGGGAGCGGCGGCTTCAACTTCGATGCGCGACTGCGGCGGACCAGCGTCGATCCGCACGACCTCGTCCACGCTCACCTCGGCGGGATGGACACGATCGCGCGCTCCCTGCTCAACGCGGCCGATCTCCTCGAGCGGGGCGAGCTCTCGCGCTTCGTCGAGTCGCGCTACGCCGGCTGGAGCGGCGAGCTCGGCCGACGGATCCTCGCCGGCGAGGCGTCCCTCGCCGAGCTGGGCGAGCTCTGCCGCGACGCGGACCTCGCGCCCCGCTGCCCCTCGGCGCGACAGGAGATGCTCGAGAACCTGGTGGCGCGCCGCATCCGCTGATCGACGGCCGGCCTCAGCGCGGTCGCTGCGCCTCCCAGGCCCGGCGACGCTCCAGGCGCAGCCGGAATCCGTCCTCGTGTCGCCGGCGCAGCGCCGCCGCGTCGTCGGCCGTCGCGGCGGCGAGGTGCAGGATCACGAAACCGGCCTCGTCGATCGCCCGCATTCCGGCGCGCACGCGCTCGGGCGCGGCGCGGGGGTTCTGCGGGTTGGCGCGGCTGTTGTCGTAGACCATCTCCATCGCGATCCGCGACCCCGCCGGGAGCACGATCGGCGCGGCGAACTGGTAGCGCTGGACCCAGTTGAGATCGAAGTCCCGGATGCGGAAGACCGTCCGCGGGGTTCCCCCGGGGGGCGTCACGCGCAGCGTCACCTCCTGGCAGACGTAGCGCGCCATCGGGAAGAGGCCGACGAGGCGGACGTCCCGGTCGAGTTCGATCTCGTCCTCCACGCGGTAGTCGCGGGCGCCGGGCGGGATGTCGATGCAGAGCGATCCGATCGCGAGCGGAACGACCTCGTCGCGCGGTCCCGGCGGCGCGAACCAGACCCGGAGCGCGCCGCGCTCTTCCTCGAGGCGACCGCGCGGATTCAGGTGCAGCTCGAGCGAGATCGTCTCCCCCGGCGCGAGACGCGGCGTCGCGTCGTCCGGCCAGGGCTGCGGCCGCGCCCCCGGCGAGAAGGCGTCGAGCGAACCGACGAGCGAGTAGCCCATGCCGCCGGGCGAGCGGTAGCCGGCCTCGGGACTGCGCTCGTCGAGACGGCGTGCCCCCCCGCTCGCGTCGAGCAGCAGACCGCCGCCGTGGAGCGCGCCCGGGTTGCCGGGCCGGTAGGCGAGGGCGCGGAGGTCCCTCGGCGCGGCGAGATCCGGTCGGTACACGAGCGTGTGCTGGATGCCCGCCCCCTCGGCGGGGATCGCGATCGGACCGGCCGCCTCGAGCACGAGATCCGGGGGTCCGAGATCGCCCTCGCCCGCCGGCGGCGCGAGGTCCGCGCCCGGCGCACCGGTCCGCGCCCAGCGCTCGACGAGCGCGATCTCGTCCTCATCGAGTCCGCGCGCGCCGACGAGCGGCTCGAGGTCGCGATCGGGGAGCCAGGGCGGCATGTAGCGCGATCCGACGACCTCCGCGATCTGGCGGGCGCGCCGGCGGCGATCGCGGGCGTCGAGCAGCGCGAAGGGCGCCGGTCCCCCCTCGCGATGGCACCCCGCGCAGTTCGTCGCGAACAGGCCGTCGAGAGTCGCGATCTCCGCGGGAAGCAGCGCGACGTCCGCGGCTCCGGACGCGGACGGCTCCTCGCCGCCGCAGCCGGGGATCGCGAGCGCGACGAGCGCCGCGAGGAGGAGGCGCCGCCTCACCGGTCGCCGAGCTCGGGAACGTAGCAACCGATCGCCCGGGTCAGGACGAGCTCTCCCTTCGTACCCGCGAGAGCGCGGTCGATGGCGAGCCGGAGGTCCGGCGTGGACGCCTCGGCCCGACGCTGTCCGAAGTCGACGTAGAGATCGTCGATGCGCCCGCGGTAGTCGAGGCGCCAGTGATCGCGGTCCTCCGCGACGAGGACCGCGGCCTCGGGCGTGACGCGGATGCCGAGCGCGTCCACCAGGAGATGGCGGCGGTCGATGAAGACCGACTCCCCGAGGTCGAACTCCTTCGCGTGCCGCCAGGCGTCCTCGATGGCGAGTTCGGGGTCGACGTGGATCGCGGCGAAGCGCGCGCCGCGCGAGACGCAGTCCGCCCGGATCCTCCCGATCTCGGGCCCGTAGCCGTTGGCGATGGGACAGTCGGTCGTGACGAAGAGCAGGACCGCCACCTCGCCCGGCCGCGCGGACGCGAGCGGCGCGATCTCGGGGTTTTCCCGATCGAAGACGGCCTGCGCGCGGAGCTCGTTCGCGACGATCCGTCGCGAGATCGCGGGCTCCCCCGCGGATTCCGCCCCGGAGGGGCTCTTCCCGCATCCCGCCCCCAGGAGGGCCGCGGCCGCGAGGACGAGCGCCGCCGCCCCTCCTCTCGTTCCGATCGACTCGCGCACGCCTTCGTCTCCCCCGAACGGCTGTTACCTTCACCCCTCGAACCCGGCGCCCCCGCACCCGAGGAATCATGAGCCAGCCGAGCCCGACCGGACGACCGAGTCGCCTGCGACGCCTTCGCCGGTGGACGCTCCGCATCATCGGCATCCTCGCGGCGGTGCTCGTGCTCGTCTACCTCTTTCGCGATCCCCTGCTCGGGCGGCCGCTGGGTCGACTGGTCGCGGGCCGGCTCGGCGAGGTCCTCGGCGGCCGCTTCGAGATCGATCGCATCGGCGGCACCTGGTTCACCGGCCTCGAGGTGCGCGGACTGCGGACGATCGAGGCCCCGACGGAAGGTCCGGTGGCGGGGATCGCCTTCGATCGCCTCTCGCTCCGCTATCGCCTGCTCGACGCCTTCGGCCCCCGGCCCGAGACGGCGCTCCGCTCGCTCGTGATCGAGGGGCTCGAGCTCGACCTCGACCTCACCCGTCCGGCGCCCGAGCCGCCGGACCCGGGACCGACCGATCTCCGCGCCCTCGCGGACCGCCTGCCGGCGACGCTCCCCGAGGTCGACGTCGCCGGCCGCGTCGGGATCCGAACGGCCGCCGGGGACTTCGCCGTCCGCACCCTGGAGCTCGAGACGGAGGGCGAGACCCTCACGCTCGCGCTCGACGGCGTCGCCGCGCCGGAGGATCTTCCCGTCCCGCTGGCGTCGACGGCCCGCCTCTCCCTCGTCCGCGAGGCCGCGAGGCGCTTCCGCCTGGAGACCTCGCCCCTCGTCGCGGGGATCGAGCTCGAACCGGTGACGGCGTCGATCGGGGACGACGGCGCGCTCGATCTCGAGTCGGCGCTCGCGCTGCTCGGATCGAGACTCGGACTCTCGCTCCACCTCGCGGCGGATCAGGGCGCGCTCGCGGCCCGCGCGAAGGGCGAGGGACTCAGCCTCGCCGCGCGACCGGACTGGGCCGACGCGCTCCTCCCCGCCGACGTCCCGCGTCCGACCGCGGGCGCGATCGGACTCGACCTCAGCGCTGATCGCGATGCCGCCGGAGCCCTGCGGATCGGCGCCGAACTCGCGGTCCTCGGCCTCGCCATCGACCGGTTCGAGGGACTGGACATCCGCGCCGCGCTCGCGGCCGACGCCGAGGGCTACGCGGCGAGTACGCTCACGGTCGACGGCGAGGGCCTCCGGATCGAGGGACGCGAGCTCCGCTTCGGGCCGGACGGGCAGCCGCGCGCCGTCGGCGCCCTCTCGCTCGCGCTTTCGGACCTGCGCTCCCGGGCCGCTCCCTTCCTCGGCGCCGACGCGGAGATTCCCTGGCCGCGCGATCCCGTTGACCTCGCCCTCGAACTCGGCGGCCCTCTCGATCGCCCGCTCGAGCTCCGCTCGCTGGCGATCACCACGACCGGCGCCCGTCTCGACGGCGAGGGCGAGCTCGTGCTGCCGCCCCTCGACGGGGACTGGCGCGACCTCGCCCCGCGTCTCGCGCTCCGCGGTCGCGTCGACGACCCGGGCGCGCTCGCGTCCGGCCTCGGTCCCGATCCGCTTCCGGCGGAGGGAAGCCTGGTGCTCGTCGGCGAGGTCACGGGAAGTCTCGGCGCCCCGCGCGCGGAGCTCCGGATCGAGGTCGCCGATCTGGTCGTCGACGGCCGGGCGGCCGGCGACGGCGAGCTCGAGGTCCGATGGTCCGAGGACGTACTCGACATCGCGAAGCTGCGCCTCGCCGAGGGACCGGTGACGCTGAACGCCTCCGGGCGCATCGCGCCCGGCGCGGGGCGCGTCGAGGGCCTCGACTTCCGCGCCTCGGTGGCCGCGCTCGACCGGCTCGGACCGCTCCTCGAGCTCCCGCGCGACGTCGCCGGCGCGCTGGAGGCGAAGGGCGAGATCGCGAAGGACGCCGGCCCCTGGACGGAGGGCTGGCGCGCCACGGTGGCGGCGACGGGGCGCGAGCTGGCGATCGAAGGGCGTCCGATCGGACGGCTCGCGCTGGCCGCGCGGGCCGAGGGCGACACGGTCACCGTCGCGCGTCTCGAGCTGGAGGGGCCCTCGGGTCGGATCGACGCCGCGGGCACGATCCTCCTGGGCGGCGAGGTGCCGGGGGTCGCGTTCCCGCGCCTCGAGGTGAGCGACCTCGACGTGTCGCTCGCCCCGGTCCTCCTCGCCGATCTCCCCGCCGTCGCCGGCCGCCTCGACTTCCGGGGCGAGGCCGAGAAGGCGCGCGGCCTCCCCTGGGAGGAGGCGCGCGCGAAGGGCGCGCTCGACCTCCGCGACGTGACTCTCGACGGACGACCGCTGGGCGCGCTCACGGCGCGCCTCGAGGCCGAGGGGCGACGCTTCCGGCTGCCCGAACTGCGCGCGCGCGGCGACTGGGGCGAGGTCGACCTCGCCGCCGAGGCCGCGCTGTCGCCGGCCGGCGGGGCGCGGCGCGCCTCGCGCGACTGGAGGGCCGCGTCGGCGAGCGCCCCTTGCGTCTCGCCGATCCGGCGCGCGTCACGTGGACCGCGACGGGCGAGGCGAGCTGCGAGGCGTTCCGGATCGAGGCGCTCGGCGGCGAGGTCGCGGGCTCGCTCCGCTGGGGCGAGACGCTCGACGCGGGCCTCCGCGCGCGTGCCCTCGATCTCGCGCAGGTGCCCGAGCTCGGCGCCTCGGGGCTCGTCGATCTCGAGCTCCGCGCCGAGGGGACGCGCGCCCGGCCGCGCCTCGAGGTCACGTTGAGCGGGCGCGAACTCGCGCTGGGTCCTCTCACCGGCGGCGCCCTCGAGGCGCGACTCCGGCAGGACGACGAGAGCCTCCGGGTGGAGACGCTGCGAGCGACCTTGCCGGGGGCGGAGGTGACGGCCGGAGGGATCCTGCCGCTCCGCTGGCGCGACGACGCCCTCGAGTTCCGGCCCTGGCGTGACTCCGATCTCCGGTTCGCGGGTCGCGTGGACGACGCCGCCGCCCTGCGGCCCTTCGGGCTGCCGGAGGAGGTCGACTTCGCGTCGCTCGATCTCACGGGCGCCCTCGAGGCGGGCGCGCTCCGCGTCGCCGTCGGACTGGCGGGACCGAGCGCGACCGAGTGGCTTCCCGACGAGGAACTCCCCGCGCGCCTCGATCTGCGTGGTGAGGTCGGAGCCGAGACGACGCGGCTCGAGCTCGAGATCCCCACGCACCGGGGACTCGCGCTGCAGGGCACGGGCTCGCTCGCCGCCGGACTCGGCGAGCGCTGGGATGACGCGCTCGTCTCGCGCTTCCGGAGCGCGGCGGCCGAACTCGTCCTCGAGGCGAAGGCCCTCGATCTCTCGCCCTGGGCCGCCCTCGCGCCCGCGATCGTCAAGCTCGCGGGGCGCCTCGACGCCCGCGTCGCCGCCCGGGGGCCCCTCGACGCGCTCCGCCTCGACGGACGGATCACGATCGAGGACCTCGAAGCGCGCACGGAGGGCGATCTGCCGACGCTCGACCGGGGACGCATCGAGATCGCGCTCTCCGACCGACGCGTCGAGCTCGTCGAGGTGCGGGGCCTTCTCGGCTACGGCGAGGTGCGCGTCTCGGGGACGGCGGACTTCGGCGAGGATCCCGCCCGGCCGACGATCGCGCTCCACGCCACCGGCGACAACGCCCTGGTCGCCCGCAACGAGTACCTGCGCGCGCGCAGCGACTTCGATCTCCGGGCGGAGGGACCGCTCGATGCGCTGCTGGTCACCGGTCGGGTCACGGTGACGGACGCGCTCTACTCGCGTCCCTTCTCGCTCGCGGGGTCCGGCGTCCCGAACGCCGACGACCGCTTCCAGATCTTCACCTTCCGGCGCCCGCCGCTCTCGGGCCTCCGCTTCGACCTCGACGTCGACGCCGATCGCAGCATCCGCGTCGAGAACGAGCTCGTGCAGGGCCGGGTCTCCGTCGATCTGCATCTGGGCGGCGACGGCGCCGTTCCCCGTCCCGAGGGCCGCGCCTGGTTCGAGGATCTCGACGTCCGGCTGCCCTTCAGCAAGCTCAAGATCGAGCGGGGCGACGTCGTCTTCGACGCGGGCGACCCGTTCTCGCCGCGCCTCGCCATCAGCGGGCGCTCGCGGATGCGGGGCCACGACCTCCAGGTGGAGGTCACCGGCCGACTCCCCGACCAGCGCGTCATCGTCCGCGCCGACCCGTACCTCCTGCAGAGGACGCCTTCTTCCTCCTTCAGCCGGAACGACGCGCCAGGGTTTCGCGGACGAGGGCTCGCCCGCGCCGCCCTCACGCGCGCCGGCAGCCTTCTCACCGACGACTTCCTCTTGCGCTCTTCGGTCCGAGCGATCCCGACGAGGGAGTCGCTCGCTGACCGCTTCCAGGTCGAGGACGGACGTCTCGCGGCAGCGGCGCGGCGACGCTCGAGGTCGAGTATCGCGTCCTGCGCGATCTACCTGCGGGCCGAGAAGGATCGCTACGACGACTACAACCTCGACCTCGGCCTGGAGGCTGCGATTCCCGTAGACGGCCCGATCGATCCCGATCGCGGCGGCGCCTCCTCGCGGCCGCCTGCTCGTCGTCGCCTCCGCGCGACCGACGCTCCGTCGCGTCGGAAGACGCGCCCACGGGGCCGCCGGTCGTGCTGCGCGGCAACGACGCCGTCCTGACCGCGACTTTCTTCACCGCGCGTCGCGAGCTCGCGGCTTTCCGCGAGCATCGGCGCTTCGCCGACCTCGACGACGCGGCCTACGCCATGCGTCGTCGGATCCGTCAGTCGGGGCGCCCTCGCGCCGCCGTCCGTCCCGTCGCCGACCCCGACGCCGCGACCGCGTCCGAGATCGTCTTCGAGATCGAGGAGGGACCGGTCTGCACGGTGACCGAGGTCGACGTCGAGGTGACGGGGCCGGCCGAAGGGCTCGACCTGCGGCGCTTCGTCGAGCCGCTCGTCGGCGAGCCCTTCCGCGAGACCGTGCTCTCGGAGGCCGCCTCCCAGATGGAGGCGGCCGCGCTGCTGGCCGGCTTCCACGAGGTCGAGATGACCGAGGTCGAGCCCCGCATCGCCGAGGACGGCGCCGCGGCCCGACCGCTCGTCGCCGTCGCCCTCGGCCGGCGCTGGTCGCTCGAGTTCGCGCCGCTCGACACCGACATCGAGGCGGACCTCCGCGAGGAGCTGCGCCGGCGACTCCCCCCCGCCGACGAGCGCGTGTTCCACACGCGGCGTCCGGCCGAGGTCGCGGCCGTCTTCCGCGGGGTCCTGAAGGAGCGGGGGCACCACCGGGGCGAGGTCTCCACCCGCACGGAGCTCGACCGGGAATCCGCCGTCGCCCGCGTGACCTTCGAGATCCGACCCGGCCCCCGCCACGCCCTCCGCGCGGTCGAGATCGGCGAGACCGAACGCACCGCCCCCGAGTTCCTGCGCGAGCTCATGGACCTCCGCGAGGGCGAACCGATCGCCCAGTCGGAGCTCGACGCCGCGATCGACCGCCTCTACGAGTCGGGCATCCTCCAGCGCGTGGACGTGAAGATCGTCCCCGTCGAGGGCGAGGGCGACGCCGGGCGCCAGCCGGCCGACGTGGTGGTCACCCCCACCGAGGCCGAGGCCCGCAGCGTCGAGTTCTTCGGCGGCTTCGGGAGCTACGAGCTCCTGCGCGGCGGCGTCCACTACCGCGATCGCAACCTCTTCGGCGTCGGACGCGTCCTCGATGCGGAGCTGCAGGGGTCCCTGAAGTCGGCGCGCTTCGAGGTGGGAATCACCGATCCCTATCTCCTCGGACGCCCGAACGTCCTGCGCGCGACGGCGGGCACCGAGTATCGCGTCGAACCGAGCTTCACGCGCTCGTCCCTCGACTTCGCGCTCTCGCTGCGCCACGACTTCGACGAGCAGAGCTCGCTCACGGGCGGCTACCGCTTCGTCTTCAGCTCGGTGACGGAGGTGACGGCGGAGCTGCCGGACGACGTCGCGGCCGAGGGCGACTCCCGCGAGGCGGGTCTCTTCCTGAGCTACCGTCGCGACACGCGGGACGATCCGGTGCTGCCGACGGCGGGCGGCGTCCTGCAGGCCGGGACCTTCTGGAGCAGCCCCGCGCTCCTCGCCGACCTGGACTTCATCGAGCTCAGCGCGAGCTGGTTCCACCACGAGGAACTCTGGGAGGACGCGGTCCTCGCCTTCGGCTTCCGGGCCGCGACACGGCACATCCTCGACGACGCTCCGAACCTCCCGATCCAGGAGCGCTACTTCCTCGGCGGCGAGTCCACGATCCGCTCCTTCGGCGAGTCCGAGCTCGGACCCTTCGACCCCGGGGGCGACCCGCTGGGCGGTCTGAGCGTGCTCGACGCCCACGTCGAGCTGCGCCACCGCCTGATCGGCGATCTTCACGGCGCCTTGTTCTACGAGCTCGGCACCGTGGGCCGGGACTCCTTCGACTTCGGCGGCCCCTTCGGCCACGCGATCGGAGTCGGTCTCCGCTACTACCTGCCCGTCGGCCCCTTGCGTCTCGACTTCGCGATCAACCCCGGACGCCGCTTCGCCGCCGACTCGAGCTTCCAGATCCACTTCGGCTTCGGCTTCAGCTTCTGACCGACCTCGAAGGGCTCCTCTCCGCCGTCGATCCGACGCGACTCCGTCGACTCGCGCCGGCCCCCATCGGCGTATCTCCGCCTCGATACCCTCCTTCCGACCGGCGCGCCCGCCGTCGTCGCGTTCGAACTCGATCCGAGGCGCGGAGACACCGCATCTGAGACTGGATCTCATTCGCCGCCAGGCGCCTTCTTCCCCGCAAATCCCACGCGTTCCGCGTAACTTCGCCCGCGTCCGCGGCATGGGCCATCGGGTATCCTGCGGACGACCCGGCTTCCCCACGGGTCGCCGTTTTCCAATGCGCCAGTAATCCGGTACGACCCCTGGGTCCCGATCCTGCCCCTTGGGAGGAAGCAACCATGACGTTCCGCGCATCAAGTGCGGCACTCCCCGTGCTCATGTCGCTCTTTCTCGCCGGCGTCGTGTCGGCTCAGGTCGGCCACGACCCGAACCTCGGCAACCGCATCACGCAGGCCGACGTCACCGGCGGTGGCATGAACGTCCACCAGATCCGCCGCGAGGGTCGGCGCATCTTCACGACGCCCTTCAACAAGCTCGACGGCTACGGCGTCAATTACGACGTCAACAACCCCGACCACACGAGCTTCCCGAACCGCCCGTCGCTCCAGAACAACGGCACCTTCCTGCGCGTCAACGGCCTCGACGCCCAGACCTGCCAGGAGTGCCACGGCGTCGTCAGCAACTCGTCGATTCCCGCCGAGCTGGGCATCGGCGGCGTCGCCGGCATCGCGAACAGCGCGCTGTTCATGGCGACCGAGATCGACGTCGACGACAGCGACAACAACGGCTTCGCGAACTACAACGGACGCCTGATCAACCCGCCCTTCCTCTTCGGCGCGGGCGGCATCGAGGCCCTCGGCAAGGAGATGACGACCGACCTGCTCGCCGCCAAGGCCCAGGCCTTCGCCAACCCGGGGACCGTCGTCTCGCTGCTCACGCACAGTGTCAGCTTCGGCCACATCAGCTACGACGGCACCGACTTCGACTACAGCGGCGTCGAGGGCGTCGACGAGGATCTCGTCGTCCGTCCCTTCGGTCGCAAGGGTGAGAACCACACGACCCGCGACTTCGACCGCGGCGCGATGCAGTTCCACTTCGGCATGGAGCCGGAAGAGGTCGTCGGCAGCGGCGTCGACGGCGACAACGACGGCGTCACCGACGAGCTCATGATCGGCGAGATGTCGGTCCTCCACGTCTTCGCCAACATGCAGCCGAAGCCGCAGTTCAAGCCCAAGTGGGGCGCGGCCCAGGGCCTCCAGATCTTCGCCTCGATCGGCTGCGCCGAGTGCCACAAGCCGGTCCTGACGACCGACTCGAACACGCACACCTTCTCGTTCCCCGACGACCCGACCGACCCGTCGGCCAACGTCTACATGAGCGTGAACCTGAAGTCGAACCCGATGCGCTTCCAGAACGTGCCGGGCGCCGGCGTCGCGGTGAACTGCTTCGCCGACCTCAAGCGTCACGACATGGGCCCGGGCCTCACCGAGTCCTTCGGTTCGCCGCTCGACGCCGAGTTCACGACGATGCGCCTCTGGGGCGTCGCGGACACCGCCCCCTACCTGCACGACGGCCGCGCGCTGACCATCAGCGACGCGATCCTCGCGCACGGCGGCGAGGCCCAGACCGCGCGTGACAACTTCGCCAACCTGCCCGACAGCCAGAAGCTGAAGGTCCTCGCGCTGCTCCGCTCGCTGCGGACGCCGAAGAACCCCAGCGAGGATCTCGGACCGGCGGACAAGGACGTCAACAACTGATCCGACGCGCCCTCGCGCGCACGTGAAAGGGGTCGGACCTCACCGAGGTCCGACCCCTTTCTCTTTCTCGGCGGCCGTCTGAGTCGCCCGAGAGGCATGGTGCCAGCCGCCTGATGAGCATTTCCGTTCCACCGCGTCCGCATGCGAAACTGACTCGCCCGGAATGCTCATCCGGTGACTGGCACCGTACAGCATCTGCATTCCACCGCGCCCGCATACGAAACCGGCTCGCCCGAAAGGCTCACCCGGTGAGGGGCGGTCGCCGGCACCCTGATCCGGACGGATCAGCGCGCCGCGGCTTCGATCTCCTTTCACGCAAATCGGTCGGGAGCGCGCATCCTCGCCCGTCCATGAGACCGATTCGCCCCACCGGCGCGGTGCCGGACTCCCGATGCGGGTACGGTGCCAGTCACCGATGAGCATTTCCGTTCCACCGCGCCCGCACGCGTAGCCGACTCGCCCGGAATGCTCATCCGGTGACTGGCACCGTACTCGCATCTCCGCTCTATCCGCGCCCGCATACGAAACCGGCTCGCCCGAAAGGCTCACCCGGTGAGGGCACCTGTGCCGGCACCCCCGGCTCTGCCGGATCAACGCGCGGCGGCCTCGATCTCCTTCGCACCGGTCGAGCGCATCCTCGCCGCCCGTCCATGAGACCGATTCGCCCCACCGATGCGCGCGCGCTGCCGGACTCCCGATGCGAGTACGGTGCCAGTCACCGGATGAGCATTTCCGTTCCACCGCATCCGCATGCGAAGCCGACTCGCCCGGAAATGCTCATCCGGTGACTGGCACCGTACTCGCATCTCCGTTCCACCGCGCCCGCATTCGAAACCGGCTCGCCCAAAAGGCTCACCCGGTGAGGGGCGCCGTGCCGGCACCCCGGCTCCGCCGGGATCAGCGCGCGGCGGCCTCGATCTCCTTCACGCGCCCGCGCAGCGCGGCCGCCTCCTTCGCCGCCTCCTCCCCGCCCTTCTTCTCGAGGGCGGTGGCGAGGAAGCCGAGCGGCTCGGCGAGCGCGGGATGCTTCGGACCTCCGATCCGCTCCCAGGACCCGGTGACGCGGCGGAAGTCGGCGGCCGCCAGATCCCATTCCTCGCGATCGAGGTGGACCCGGCCCCGTTCGAGGAAGCCGAGGACGACTTCCACGTCGTCTCCCGCGCGCTTCTTCACCAGGATCGCGCAGCCGGTCTCGGCCGCGGCGAGCGCCTCGTCGAGCCGCTTCATGCGCCGGAGCAGGTCGGCCCGATCGAGCTGGAACTTCCCGAAGGCGAGCGCCCCCGGCCCGCGGATCTTGCGAGTCTGCAGGAGCGCCGCGTCGAGGTGACGGAGCGCCTCCTCGTGATTGCCGCGCGCGTCCTCGAGCATCGAGAAGCGGTGCTCGGCGGTCGCGATCTCGGGGTGCTCGACGGTGACCTTCAGGAGGAGGGACAGCCAGCGCTGGACGTCCTTCTCGGCGCCGTCGGCGTCACCCAGCGCGATCCGGAGCCGACTCGTGGCGTCGAGACCGCGGCAGAGGGCCGGGCTCTTCGGTCCCTTGAGCTTCTCGAAGAGGGCCATCCAGCGCTCCCAGGTCGCGAGGGCGTCCTTCTTGCGTCCGAGGCCGATCTGGAGGGCCGCGATCTGTTCGAGCGGGTAGGCGAGGTCGCCCGAGTCCGGACCGAGCGCCTTCTCCCGGGCCGCGAGGTAGAGGAGGAAGTTGTCGAGCGCGAGCTCCCGACGACCGGCGAGCTTGGCCGAGCGCGCGAGGTCGAAGCGGATCGCCGCGATCCGCTCGCCCTCGGTCTCGGCCGCCGGCGCGAGGAGGACGAGGGCTCGTTCGAGCGGGGCCAGCGACTCGGGAAGCTGGCCGTCGTCCTTGAGCGAGCGGGCGAGCTCCACGAGCAGCGGCACGAGCGCCGGTGACTTCACGCCCTCGATTCCGGTGAGGGTCGCGAGGGCGCGGGTGTTCCACGTGACGGCGTCCGCCGTGCGCTGCGCGTACTGGGCGATCAGGCCGAGGAGACGTTCGGCCTCGAGCTTCCGGGGCGCCGCGAGCGGGCCCTCGGTGACCGCCAGCGCGGCCTCGAGTTCCTCCCGGGCGCCCTCGACCTCCATCCGGTCGAAGGCCTTCTTGCCCCGCTCGAAGCGCGCTTCGGCCGAGTCGTCCCGCTGCGCGAGGACCGCCGGCGCGACGACGAGGAGCAGCACGAGGACGCGCAGGAAAGGAGAGGGGATCGACATCTTCATGCAACTCCGTGGGGATGAACCCGGGCGCGACGATCGCCGCTCTCCCTCTCGGGTCGAAGCGACGGACGACTGTATACTACGGCGGATCATGCGCGTCTTCGAAGCGAGGTGACGGATGCAGAAACTCCTGATCGCGCTCCTGGTCCTGGCGGCCGCCGCCGCCGGGATCACCCTGTGGTCCTCGCTCCGGAGCGAGGACGGCGAGGTCGCGACGCGCGACGAGACCGCACCGACGGAGGCTCCCCGCGCGACCCGTCGCGAGGCGGGCCCCGCCGAACCCGAGGCCGTCGGCGCGGCCGATCTCTCGGGCCGCTGCGTCGACGAGACCGGCGCCCCCGTCGCGGCGGACGTCACCCTGACCTTCCGCGCCCCGCCCGGCGCGCCGGAGACGCTCGTCGTCCCGCCGCCGCGGCGTCTCCGCGCCGACGCGACCGGACGCTTCTCCTTCGCCGTCGAGCACTACCTCGGCGCGGACCTCCGCGCGAAGGCGCCGGGACGCATCGACGGGCTTCGCGAGGATCTCCTCTTCACCGGACGGGCGACGGACCTCGGAGACGTCGTGCTGGCCCCGGGCTGCCATCTCGACGTCCGCGTTCGCGACGAGGACGACCGACCCGTCGTCGGAGCCGCCGTCCAGGTGGGACCCTTCCGTCGCCGCGGCCGCGACCGCCGCGACGGCGGCATCTTCCTCGCCGGCATCGACGAGGCCGCCGCCCGGACGATCGCCACCGACATCGCAGGAACGGCCCGCGCGGAGGGGCTGGCGCCCGGAGCGCAACAGATCCTGATCGAGGCGGAGGGTTTCCTCCCCTGGGCCGCGCGCGACGTGATCGTCGGCCCCGACACCGCGCCCGTCGAGGTGCGCCTCTCCCGCGGCCGGACGCTCCGCGGCGTGGTCCGCGACGAGCGGGGCGGTGCGGTCTCCGGCGCCCTGATCCGTCTCGATCCGACCGGCTTCGCGGCGGAGGACGCCCTCCTTCTCGACCGCTTGTCGCGTCGCGCGCGCTCGGGCGCCGACGGCCGGTTCGAGCTCGCCGACCTGACGCCGCGCGCGCATCGCCTGTTCGTCAGCCGGCCCGGATTCCTCGCGCCGCGTGATCGCGTGCTGCGCCCCGACGAGAACGACCTCGAGATCGTGCTGCCGGACGCCGGTCGCTTCGGCGCGCGCCTCCGGGACGCGGCGAGCGGACGCGAGCTGGAACCCCTCTCCCTCGAGCTCACCGAGTACCTCGGGCGCGGCCGGGAGAGCGAGGCGCGGATCCTGCGCGGCGAGGAGGCGGCGAGCGCGCTGCGCGAGACGCCCGGCCCGGGGCTCTTCCTCGTCGAGGGACTCGGAGCCTCCGGGCTGCGCGTCCAGGCGCGCTTCGCGGGCCACGCCGAGGGGTACTTCGAGACCACGGCGATGCAGAGCGGCGAACTCCGTTTCGTCGTGATCGAGGTCCCGCCGGAGGTGCGCGTCTCGGGGCAGGTGCGTCGCCACGGCGGCGGCGGCGCGGATGGCGCCGTGGTCTCCGCGCGACTGCTCGACTACGCCGGCGACGCCGAGCTGGCCGAGCGTGAGCTCGCCTCCGGGAGCCTGTCCCTCTCCGACCCGGCGAACGGCGTCGCCCGCCTCCACCCCGCCCAGAATCTCGAGGCGACGGCCGATGCGGAGGGACGCTTCGACCTGGGAGGCCTGACCCCGGGCGCCCGCTACGCGATCAGCGCTCGCCACGAGGAGTTCGGCACCTCCTCGCCCTTCGAATTCACGATCGGGCCGGACGGGCTGGACTCTCTCGAGCTGCAACTGCCGCCGGTGGGGTTCATCGAGGGCGTCGTGGTCGACGCCGAGGGGCGCCCGCGCGCCGGCGTCGAGGTCGGACTCCGGGGCGGGATCGCCGACGACGCCGGCGACGCCATCTCGAGGATGATCCTCTCGGAGCAGGTCGCGCGCGCCTTCAGCGACGCCCGGGGACGCTTCCGGTTCCGCGCCGTCGAGCCCGGCAGCTACGTCGTCGACCTCGGCTTCCAGCTCGAGGACGCGGAGGACGCCCCGAGCGTCTCGGTGACGATCCTCCCCGGCCGGACGGCCGAGATCGAGCTCCGCGTCCCCTGATCCCCCGCGAAGGAGCGGATCAGTCCCGCGCGAGCGGAGGCGCCTTCTCGATCGAGGTCTGATCGAAGAGGCGGCCCTCGATGTCGTGCGCCCGGATCTCGATCCGGTCGCGCTGCACGTCGAGCATGACGAAGTGGTGGTCGCAGCGGATCTTGGCCGCGTGCCAGCGTCGGCTGGTCGCGACGCGGTCGAGCCGCCCGCCCCCACCCCCCGACTGCAGGTACACCACGCCGTGGTCCTCGTCGACGTGATCGCCGCGGATCGGTCGGCTGCGCTCGTAGCCGTGGACGTGCCCGTAGAACACGAGGTCGACGCCGTGCTTCTCGTAGAGCGGGATCAGCGCGCGCGCGTCGGGATCCCCCGGCGGCACCGGATGCCGGTGCGTGTCACCGTAGTCGTCGTCGTCGGAGGTCCAGACCGGGTGGTGGTGACAGGCGATCTTCCATCGCGCCGTGGAGGCCGCGAGCGCGCCGTCGAGCCAGCGGTACTGCGGCGTCTCGGGCCCGATCGGGCGATTCGTGTCGAGCATGAAGAACTCGACGCTGCTCCAGCGGAAGGAGTAGTGGTACTCGGGATCGGGATTCGCGAGGTAGCGGTAGAACCAGCCCGCATCCTGCTCGTGGTTGCCGATGACCGCGAAGAAGGGAAGGTGCGAGAACATCGCCCCCGCGGGCTCGAAGAACTCCTCCGTCCACTCGTCCTTCACCGGACCGTGGCCGACGATGTCGCCGGCGTGGACGAGGAAGCTCGGTCGCTCGGCGAAGATCCGCCGCGCGACCCGACGCCAGACCTCGGGTTGATCCTGCGTGTCGCCGACGAGCGCGAAGCTGAAGGGCCGGTCGTCCTCAGGCGCGGTGCGGAAGCTCAGGATCTCGCTCTCGACCTCACCGAGGGGGGTCCGGCTCGAGACGCGGTAGTAGACCTCCGAGTCCGGGGCGAGCCCGGTCAGACGGACCTCGTGGATCGCCGCCCACTCGTCCACGCGCGCGGTGAGACCGAGCTCGGCCGTCGGACCGAAGTCGACGCGGGAGTCGCCGGGGTGGCGCGTCTCCCAGAGGAGCGTCGCCTCGTGCGTGCCGACGCGCTGCAGATAGGGCGCGACGACCAGACCCCGGGGCAGGGGGCAGGTCGTCGCGGTCAGGGGGAGCACGGCGAAGACGATGAACCAGGCGGCGAGCCGTCGCCAGCGCCCGGGGCGCCTCGGGGCGGACGGCGACCGGACTCCGGCCGGAACGGACGGGGACGCGTTCATGTCGGACTCTCTCGGAGGAGAAGGAGGGGCGACGGCGAGGCCGGCCCCGGGAGGGGTCGGCGAGGGGCACTCGCTCGGGTCGTGCAGGGCGGCACGGCGTCGCTCCGAAGCACCGTCCCGCCGCTCCTTCGCGCCGCGGGCTTCCGGCCTTCGACAGGATCATCGTCGGCCCGCGTGTCGCCGACGTGAAGGCGAGGCGAGTTCCGGCGAACTCGGGGGTCGGTCCGGACGGAAACGGCCCGGGACCGACCCCGCGCGGGTCAGAGCGTCTCGAGCCGGGCGGCGGCGCGCCAGACCTTGGCCTGCATCGACGCGGTGTGGCGCACGATGAGGAGCCCGCCGCTGATCGACAGCGAGGCGCCCTCGATCTCCCACTCCTTCTCCCCCGTCATCGACTTCAGGAGCTCCTCGATCTCGCCGGCATCGATCTGCTCGCGCGGCTCGACCGTGACCTCCTCGCGATCGGAGGGACGACCGAGATCGAGGCCGAGCCGCGGTCCCGGGAAGTCCGGCGGGCGGTAGCCCAGCATCCGCGCGTCGCGGACGCGGGTCACCATCGCGCGCCGCACGGCATCCTCGCGCGTCGTGACCCAGAGGAGACGCCCTCCCATGCGGAAGCCGAGGTCGTGCGACTCCTGGAGCAGCGCGAGCAGGTCCCAGGCGGTCACGCCGTCGAGCGTGAGCGAGATCTCGGCGTCGGCGGCCGACTCGCGCAGGGCGCGGGCGACCACGAGGTTCAGGCCGAGCGTCGCGCGGAGTTCCCGGAGGACGTCTCCGAGCTCGCGATCCTTCCAGTCGACGGAGATCACCTGCCGCTGGAGACGGTTGCGCATCTCCCGCAGCGCACGCCGGTCGGCGTCCGTCTTCGTCTCGATCGTCTGCGCCACCGCCCCCGTCGCGAGGAGCAGGAGCGCCGCCATCATCGTCATCGTTCGCATGGTCCGTCCTCCATGGGCTCGTCCCTCCGGGACGCCGCCGCGGAACCCGACGTTAAGCGAACGTCCGGCTTTTCCGCTCGAATTCATGCGCTTTCGGCGGGCCGCGCTCCGCGTTGCGGTCCGCAACCCGATCCGATCGTCGCGCGGCGAGCCTCGCCCGGGCAGGATCGAACGTCCCGGGAGCGGCGACGTTCCCCGGTCCAGGCGCGTCACGAGAAGGAAGGGAACCATGAGCGAAGCGAAGCGCATCCCGCACGACACCGCACTGAAGAGGCTCCTCATCGCCCAGGCCGCGCTCGTCGCGGCGGGACTGGTCCTCGTGATCGTCGGCTACCTCATCGAGTCCTACCGGGGCGGGGGCTACTCGATCGGCTCGTTCTGGTTCGCCTTCCTCTGCGGCGGCCTGGGCGCCGCGATCGCGCTCGGCCGGCGACTCAAGCAGTCGCCCACCCTGGTCGAGGACATCGCCCGCACGCACCTGACGCTCGGGATCGCGCTCATGTTCGGCAGCCTCATGGCGACCGTCACCTACCTGCTGTTCATGTCCGGGGTCCTCTCGGGCGAGGGAGGACGCGGCTTCGTCACCTCGAACCTCTTCCCCAGCTTCAACCAGCCGGAGCAGGAAGGCGTGTCCCCTTCCCTGCGGACCTTCGTCGCGCTGCGCCCCGAGACGACGCGCGACGTGGGGAAGCTCCTGATCTGGTGCTTCGTCGCCGGCTACTCGGAGAAGTTCGTGACGCGGATCCTCGGGCAGCTCGAGGGCACGGGCGCGCCCGCGTCCTCGAAGTAAAGCGTCCGCCCGCGGTCAGCGACCGACGGAACCGAGGGACGGCGGCTCCTCGAGCCACTCGCGACTCGCGGCCCAGGCCGCGCCCAGGGCGTGGAGCGAACGCATGACCTCGGGGTCGAAGTCGGTCACGAGACCGGGCGGGACGTCCTCGTCGGGCAGGTAGGCGAGGCGGAACTCCGCCCCCACGTTCTCGGTCGCCCGCGACACCAGCGCGAGGTCGTCGATCAGCGCCTCGTCGAGGAGGATGACGAGCGCGCGCTCGGCGACGTCCGCGATCGACGCGCGCACGACCTCGGAGGGGACTCCGATCGGCCCGTTGACGAGGACATTGATCACGAGCCGCGGACGGGGACGCCCGTCCTCGCGCTCGAGGAGCGTCCGGCAGAAGGGCTCGAAGACGTCGCGCACGAAGAGCTGCTTGCGGATCCCTCCGTCCGCGTGGAGGAAGCCGTCGATCTCGACCGGCGGGAAGACCAGCGGAACCGCGGCCGAGGCGCGGACGACGGTCCGGTAGGTGTCGTAGCGGCGTTCGCGCGCGAGCTCGACCATGTCCCAGATCGCGAAGCGGCCGCAGTCGAGGTTGGTCGTCCCCACGAAGAGCTGGCGTCCGGACTCCCCCTCCTCCGCGACGAGATCGATGACGGCGTCGGGCAGGTAGCGCTCGAGCAGGCGCTCGAGGGGTTCGGCGTCGTTGAGCGCGTCGCCGAAGAGCAACGCGTTCGGGAGGAATCGCGAGTAGAGGACGTCCTCGCGGGTCGTCGTCGTGTAGGCGAGACGGAGCGCCTCGTCGGCCGGGAGGAGCGCGCCGTCCTCGCCGCAGGGCAGCTCGCGATCGCCGAGGAAGGCGAAGGTCGCCATCAGGGCGCCGGTGCTCACGCCGGTGACGAGGTCGAAGCGCGCGGGACGGGGATGGTCGGGATGCCGCCGCCAGCCCTCGAGGACGCCGGCGCCCCAGGCGCCGTTGCGTCCGCCGCCCGAGAGCAGCAGCACCTCGAGGCGGTCCGGTCGGCGCTGGGCGAGGCGGAGCAGCTTCTGCTGCATCCGCTCCTTCATCCGCCCCGCCTCGGCCTCGGCCTCGCGGCAGGCCTCGAGATCGGGGGCGGTCGTGCGGTTGTTGACGCAGCCCGTGCCCAGGGTCGCGACGATGAGCAACAGGATCCGGACCGTCATCTCGGGCTCGCCCCCCTCTCGCCGGGCCGCCGGGCGGCCGCGAGACCAGGGTATCGCTCGATCCGGACGGAGACGAGCCCGGCCGGACGGTCAGCGGACGAGATGGACCTCGCGGATCTCCCCGTCGACGCGGATGCGCGCCCGCAGTCCTCCCGACGCCGCGTCCGGGGAGAGCGCCTCGATCTCCTCGTAGGGACCCAGCGGCTCGATCCCGGCCGCGAGGAGCCAGGCCTTTCCGTCCCGGCGCGCGGGAGCGGCCCAGAGCGAGCCGCGGGGCGCGAAGCGGGGGACCTTCACCTTGAAACCCGTGTGGACCGTCTCCCCGTCGACGACGAGCGTGGTCGCGGTTCCCTTCCGTTCCTCCAGGCTCACCGCCCGGGCCGCCCAGTGCTCGCCGTCGGCGGAGACCGCCGGCCAGTACTTCACCATGCCGCGACTCAGGGCCTCGGGCTCGAGGACGGCGCCGCGGCGGCGATAGCGACGCAGCTCGTCGACGCACCAGACGAAGATCGACCGACCGTCATCCGACACCGCCGGCCAGTCCGCGAAGTCGACCGGCGCCTCGGCGCGGGCGACCTCGGTCCAGGTCGCGTTCTCCGCTCCCTCGCCGCGCTCGGCGAGGACGATCCGGTGTCCGCCCCCGTCGGCGTCGCGGACGCCGAAGGCGAGGTAGCGGCCATCGCGACTGGGACCGCCGACGGAGAGGAACTCGTCCTGCCTCCCCTCCGTCCAGAGGTGGAGGAAGTCCCCGTCGGCCGGGCGCAGCGTTCCGCGCTGCTCGCGGCCCTCGCGGGTCCGGAAGACGACGGGGCCCGAGGGGAGACCCCGGGGATCGAGCTCGTCCCGCCAGCGAGCGAGGTCGGCGCGGGAGGCGGGAACGGCCGCGATCTCGACGCGGGTCGGACCCTCGGCCGGCGCCGCGGCGTGGTCGGCCCGCTCCGGGCGGCAGGACGCGCCGAGGAGGATCAGGACGAACAGCACGAGCGAGCGGCACCGCGCGAGTGCTTGTCGCGCCCGTCCCCGGCTGACAGAGTTCCGCATGCCCGAGCTCCCCGAGGTCGAACGCGGCCGACGACTCGCCGAATCCGTGGCGGCGGGCCGCCGCATCGCGCGCGTCCGCTGCGCCGACGACGCCATCGTATACCAGAAGGTGTCTCCGGCGCGATTCCGTCGCGCGCTCGAGGGGCGTCGCGTCGTCGCGGTGCGACGACGCGGCAAGCAGCTCTGGTTCGAGATGGACGCGCCGCCCCACCCTCTTTTCCACTTCGGCATGACCGGCGCCTTCGTCGTTCCCGGCGGCGAGCACCTGCGCCTCGCGACGGGACCGCGCGAGGCGGATCCGGACTGGCCGCCCCGCTTCTGGAAGATCCGACTCGAGTTCGAGGACGGCGGCGAGCTCGTGATGACGAACGCCCGCCGGCTCGGACGGATCCTCCTCCGCGACGATCCGCTCGGGAGCGCGCCGATCTCGCGACTCGGCTTCGATCCCCTCGTCGCCATGCCCGAGCCGTCGGACTTCTCGCGGCGGCTTCGCGCCCGCCGGGGCGTCCTGAAGTCGGTGCTCCTCGATCAGTCCTTCTGCGCCGGCGTCGGGAACTGGATCGCCGACGAGGTCCTCTACCAGGCCCGGATCGATCCCCGTCGACGCGCCTGCGAGCTCACGGACGCCGAGGCGCGACGGCTCGGTCGCGTGCTCCGGGACGTGATCACGCGCGCGGTCGACGCCAACGCCGACAAGGATCGCCTCCCCCGCACCTGGCTCTTCCACCACCGCTGGGGCCGCGACGCGGAGGCCCGGACGGCGCGGGGCGAGAAGATCGAGCACCTCGAGATCGGCGGCCGCACGACGGCCTGGGTTCCCGCCGTCCAGCGCTGATGCGCGCCCTCTTCCCGCGGCCGCACCGACCGGGCAGGATGGTCGCGCCTCGAACCGGAGACCCGACGTGACCGATCTGCGCTCCCTCGCCCTCGCGGCCCTCCTCGCCCTCGTCCTCCCGACCGCACACGCCCAGGCCCCCCGCCTCGGCGAGGGCGCCCACCGCTACGAGTGGACCGAGGGCTGGGGACGCCTCCCGGACGGCGGCGAGCTCGGCAACACGCACGGCGCGATCATCTTCACGCGCGACGGCCGCGGCATCTTCAACACCGACACCGAGCGGGCCTTCTGCGTCGTCGGCGCGGACGGCGCGATCGCGCGGAGCTGGGGCGCGGACTTCCGCGGCAACGTCCACGGGATGTTCCTCGCCGAGGAGGGCGGCTTCGAGTTCCTCTACTTCACGCACACCGGTCGCCACGAGGTCGCCAAGGCCACGCCCGACGGCCTCGTCCTCTGGATCCTGGGCTGCCCGATGGAGTCCGGCCTCTACCGTTCGCCGGAGGAGTTCCGTCCCACCTCGGTCGCCGTCGCCCCGAACGGACACCTCTTCGTGGCCGACGGCTACGGCAAGTCGGTCGTCCACGAGTTCGGCGCCGACCGGCGCTGGATCCGGGTCCTGGGCACGGCCGGCGCCGCCCCCGGCCAGTTCCGCACGCCCCACGGCCTGGGGCTGGATCTCCGCGGCCCCGAGCCTCGCCTCGTCGTCGCCGATCGCGAGAACCACCGCCTGCAGACCTTCGGCCTCGACGGCGCGCTCGTCTCGGTCACCGAGGGCATGCTGCGCCGCCCCTGCTCGGTCGCCTTCCACGGCGACGACCTCGTGGTGGCGGATCTCGCCGGGCGGGTGACGATCCTCGATCGCGAGAACCGACTCGTGACGCAGCTCGGCGACAACCCCGACTCCGAGCAACGCGCGCAGAACGGCGTCCCGCGCGAGGACTGGCGCCCCGGCGTCTTCGTCTCGCCCCACGGCGCGGCCTGGGACGCGCGCGGCGACCTTTACGTCATGGACTGGCTGCGTCAGGGCCGCGTCACGCGTCTTCGCCGCCTCCCCTGACCGCCGCCGTCAGCGCCCGTCGAAGCGCCAGCTCGCGCGGTGACCGCGCTCGAGCGGCGTGCCGGCGAGCTGCGCGCGCACGAACTCGATCGGCATCGCGTTGTTGCGCAGGATCTCGTCGTGGAAGCGGCGCTCGTTCGCGCCCCGCTCCTCGACCGTCTCGCGACGGAGAGCGCGGATCTGCAGGCCGCCCAGCATGTACGCGGCCTGGTAGAGCGGCGAGTAGTCGCCGCCGATCGAGCGTCGCACCTCCGCCTCGGCCGCGGAGCGCTCGTGCCCGACGCGATCGACGAGGAAGTCCACGCACTCCCTCGGCGTCATCGTCCCCGAGTGGAATCCGAGCGAGAAGATGATCCGGGCGCAGCGGTGCTTCCGCCAGAAGAGCATCCCGATGCGATCCTCGGGGCCGCGCGGGAAGTCGAGATCCCAGAGTCGCATCTCCCAGTAGAGGGCCCAGCCCTCGATCCAGAAGGGCGTCGCGAAGGCCCGCCGGTAGGGACGGTGCCGCTCCTCCATGTAGCCCTGCAGGTGATGTCCCGGGATCAGCTCGTGCTGGACGGTCGCCCGCGAGAAGTGCGGGTTGTTGCTGCGCATCGCCATGAGCTTCTCCTCGTGGCTCATGGCATCCGTCGGGTACGCGACCTGGATGACCTCGCCGCCGAGGAAGTAGGGACTCACGCGCTGCGCGGCCGGGGAGAGCATCGTCATCCGCCAGCCCTCCTTCGCGAGCGGCGGGATCGTGATGAGATCGCGGGCCTCGAGGAAGGCGACGGCCTCGTTCGCGAGGTCCCGGATGAGCTCGGGCTGCTTCCCCGGCGGGACGGCGAGCGACTTCACGTGCGCCTGGGCCTCGCGCCAGTCCTCGAAGCCGAGCTCGGCCGCCGCCTTCGCCATCTCGGCGTCGCACCAGGCGAACTCGCGCTCGGCCAGCGCGATCAGCCGCTTCGGCTCGTAGGGGATGTACTCGAACGCCAGCTCGCTCCGGAGGGCCTCCACCCCGATCGGCTCACCCACGAGCGTCGCGTCGCCTCCGGAGCGGGCCGCGACGAGTCGCGACTCGATCGCCTCGAAGTAGCCGCGCAGCTCGGACTCGAGCTTCCCCGCCGGCTCCTTCGTCCACCAGCCGAACTCGGGATCGTAGCCGTCGCGGAAGCGACGGAAGTCGCGCAGGTAGGACGCGACGCGCCGGAGCCCGTTGGCCGCGCGGCGCGCGCGCACCGCGTCGAAGCGGTCGAACTCCCCCGCGTCGAGCGCCCGTCGCGACTCGACCAGCGCGCGGGCGACCTCGGCGAAGGTCGCCGCGATCTCCTTCGCCGGCGCGAACTCGAAGCGGCGCCGGGCCTCCTCGAGCGCGACGATGGGCGCCACCGCCCCGACGAGATCCGCGACCTCGGCCTCCCGGGACTCCTCGCGATCGAGCTCCTCGAGCTCACGGCGCAGCCGGTTCTCGAGGAGGATGCGATCGATCCGCGCCGTCGCCGACAGCGCCTCGAAGGGCACGGCCTCGGATCCGCCGAGCGCGGCACGCCAGCGCTCGCGACGCGCCTCGCGGCCGGCCGGCGACAGTGCGTCGAGGTGCCGTCGCCCGAGAAGGGCGCGGTCGGCGAGGAAGGCCTCGACGGCCTCGCGCGCCGAGACCTCACCCGCCGCATCGGGGTCGACGACGCGGAGGCCCTGGGACGCCGCGATCGCGGCGAGGACGAGGAGCGAGGCGAGAAGGAGGACGGAGCGCTGCATGGTCGGATCTCCGAGACCGCGGTCGGATGCCGGATCGGCCGCATCATCTTCGCCGAAGGGTCCGCGCTGTCCAGGCGGCCGCCCGGGCGATCGGCCGGCTCTTTACGAGCGGGGCCCCCATCGATCATGCTGCACCGAGAACGTCGGCGCGGTCCCGCGACCCCGCCTCCGCCCGCCCGATCGCTTTCCGAGGTCGTCGATGCCAGCCCCGTCGCTCCCGCGTCTCGCGCGGTTCGCGCTCGTCCTCCTCGGCCTCTGCGGCGCGCTCGCGGCCCAGGGGTCGCCGCCCGAGAACCGGCTCCGCAACGGTTCCTTCGAGGCGCGCGATCCCTCCGGCGATCCGCTCCACTGGCGCCGCTCGACCTGGAGCGGCGAGGCCTCCCTCACGATCGTCGACGAGGACGCCCCGGACGGGACCTGGGCGGCGCGGATCTCCTCGTCCGCGGGAGCCGACGTCAGCTTCAGTCAGCGCGTGACCGTGGAGCCGCACGCGCGCTACCGGCTCTCGGCCCGGGTCCGGCTCGAGAACGTCGCCGGCGCCGGTCACGGCGTGCTCGTCAATCCGCACGAGCTGGGGGAGGACGGACGCAGCGAGGGCCTGACCGGCACGCGGGACTGGACGCTCCTCGAGACGCGCTTCGAGGTCGGAGACCGCCGCGAGATCCTCGTCAACCTCACCCTCGGGGGTTGGGGGCAGGTCACGGGGACGGCCTGGTTCGACGACGTCCGCCTCGTGCGGCTCCCCGACCCGACCCGGGAGACGAGTCCCGCCGAGCGCCGGCGCCACTTCGAGGAGGCGGTGCTGCCGCTCCTCCGCCGCGAGTGCTTCGATTGCCACGGGCCCGAGTCCGAACTCGAGGGCGATCTCTTCCTCGGCCGGCGCGAGGACATCGTGGCCGGCGGCCGGACCGGCCCCGCCGTCGATCCGGAGCGACCGGAGGAGAGCCTCATCCTTCCCGCCCTGCGTCACGAGGGCCTCGAGATGCCGCCGGGCCGCAAGCTGGACCCGGAGTCGATCGCCGCGATCGAGCTCTGGATCCGGGGCGGAGCCGTCTTCCCGTCCGAACTCGAGTCGCCCCGGCCGACCGTCACGCGCAGCGGCCCCTCGGTCGAGGAGGCCCTCCGATCGCACTGGGCCTTCCAGCCGGTCGCCGACCGCGATCCGCCGGCAACGCCCGGCGCCGACAATCCGGTCGACGCCTTCGTCCTCTCGGCGCTCCGCGAGGACGGACTCGCGCTCTCGCCGCCGGCGGATCCCGCGGCGCTCGTGCGTCGGCTGAGCTTCGATCTCACCGGCCTGCCGCCCGATCCGCGCGAGGTCGCGGCCTTCGCGGCGGATCCGAGCGACGAGGCCTGGTCGGCGCTCGTCGATCGCTACCTCGCCTCCTTCGCCTACGGCGAGAAGTGGGGCCGCCACTGGCTCGACCTCGTCCGCTACGCCGAGACCAACAGCTTCGAACGCGACGCCCGCAAGCCCTTCGTCTGGCGCTACCGCGACTGGGTCATCCGGGCCTTCGCCGAGGACGTGCCCTTCGACCGCTTCCTCACCGAGCAGCTCGCGGGCGACGAGATCGACGAGCCGAGCGCCGGTTCGCGCATCGCCACCGGCTACTTCCGCCTCGGTCAGTGGGACGACGAGCCGGCCGACGCCGAGCTCGCGCGCTTCGACGAGTTCGACGACCTCGTCTCGACGACCGCCCAGACCTTCCTCGGGCTCACCGTCAACTGCGCGCGCTGCCACGACCACAAGATCGATCCCATCCCCCAGCGCGACTACTACCGGATGCTCGCCCTCTTCCGCGGCGTTCAGCGCTACGGGGAGCGCAGCCCCGAGTCGGTCGAGGAGGCGAGCATCGCGGTGATCGCCGACGCGGCCGCCCGCGCGCGCCACGCGGCGGACGACGAGCGCTGGCGGTCCGACCTGGCGGCGATCGAGGCCCGGATGGCGGCGGTCGAGGCGCTCGCGAAGCCGGGCTTCGCTCCCGTCGAGCACGAGGAGTTCCGCCACCGCAATCGTCGCCTCGAGCTGATCGAGAAGCAGGTGCCGGCGCGCGTCGACGCCGCGGCCTTCGCCGCCTACCGCGAGGACTTCGCGGCGGCCGAGTCGCTTCGCGCCGCGCCGCCGGAGGCCCTCGCCCGCGCGCTGGTCGTGAAGGAGGTCGGCGCCGAGCCGCCTCCGACGCGCATCCTCGCCCGCGGCAACCCGGCCGCGCCGGGCGCCCGCGTGCGCCCCGGTTTCCCCGTCGTTCTCGGCGGCGGCGACGCGCCGGACCTCGGACCGCGCGACGGGGGACGATCGAGCGGCCGTCGCCTCGCGCTCGCGCGCTGGCTCGTCGCCCCGGCCCATCCGCTCACCGCGCGGGTCTTCGTCAACCGGATCTGGCAGCACCATTTCGGCCGCGGCCTCGTGGAGACGAGCAGCGACTTCGGATTGCAGGGCGCCCGTCCGAGCCATCCCGCGCTGCTCGACTGGCTCGCGACAGAGTTCGTCCGCGGCGGCTGGCGCGCGAAGCGCATGCACCGGATCATCCTCACCTCCCGCACCTGGCGACAGGCCGCGGCGGCGACGGCGGAGACGCTCGCGCGCGACCCCGGAGCGGTGCGGCTCTCGCACTTTCCGCGCCGCCGGCTGACGGCGGAGGAGCTGCGCGACTCGATCCTCGCCGCGAGCGGGCTCCTCGATCTCCGATCGGGCGGCCCGAGCGTCCACCCGCCGATCCCGGCCGCCGTGCTCGCGGGACAGTCGAAGCCCGGCGACGGCTGGCCGGTGTCGCCGGCGCCGGACCGCCATCGGCGGAGCGTCTACGTCCACGTCAAGCGCTCGCTGCTGCTGCCGATCCTCGCCGCGCACGACGCGGCGGACACCGACTTCACCTGCCCCGTGCGCTACGAGTCGCTGCAGCCGACGCAGGCGCTGTCGCTGATGAACGGCACCTTCCTCGACGAGCAGTCCCGGGCCTTCGCCGCCCTCGCCGTCGACGCGGCGGACGACGATTCGGGCCGCGCGCGCTGGGTCCTCCGTCGCGCGCTCTCCCGGGAACCGCGCGAGGAGGAGGTCGCGCGCGCCGCGTCCTTCCTCCGCTCCTTCCGCGAGACGGACAAAGCCGGCCCCGACGAGGCGCTCCGCGCCCTCGCGCTCCTCGCGATGAACCTCAACGAATTCATCTACCTCGATTGAGACCGACCCGATGACCGCGTCCCGCGACGACCACCCCCTCCCCCACCGCCGCCGGCGGGAGTTCCTGTGGCAGATGGGCACCGGCTTCGTCGGCACCGCGCTGGCCGGGCTCCTCGACGGAGACGGCTTCTTCGGCGCGACGGCGCGCGCCGCGATGCCCGGTGATCCGCTGCCGCCGCACCGACCGGCGCGCGCGAAGGCGGTCATCTTCCTCTACATGTACGGCGGCCCCTCGCACGTCGACACCTTCGACCACAAGCCCGCGCTCACGGGTCGGGACAACCAGACGATCAAGATCGACACCTTCGGTCGCGGCGGGAAGAAGAACGTCGGCCGGATCGTCGAGCCGCGCTGGGCGTTTCGCCCCCGCGGCCGCTGCGGGAAGCTCGTCTCCGACCTCTTCCCGCGCCTCGGCGATCACGTCGACGACATGGCCTTCGTCCACTCGATGACGGCGGAGTCTCCGATCCACGGGTCGGCCATGCTGCAGATGAACACGGGGAAGATCCTCTCCGGCAGCCCCTGCCTCGGCTCCTGGGTCAACTACGGGCTCGGTTCGGTGAACGACGATCTTCCCGGTTTCGTCGTCATGCTCGATCCGCGCGGCGGCCCGATCAGCGGCCCGAAGAACTGGTCGAGCGGCTACATGCCCGCGAGCTACCAGGCGACGGTCATGCGCTCGCAGGGCGATCCGATCCTCGACCTCGCTCCCGGCGAGCTCCTGCGCGGCGGTCGCCAGCGTCGATTCCTCGACGCGCTCGGCGACCTCAACCGCGCGCACCTCGAGCGAAGCGGAGGCGACGCGCGGCTCGCGTCCCGCATCGAGAGCTACGAGCTCGCCTACCGCATGCAGTCCTCGGCGCCCGAGGCGGTGGATCTCGCGTCAGAGACGGACGAGACGAGGCGCCTCTACGGCATGGACCAGGAGCGCACGCGCACCTTCGGGCGTCAGTGCCTGCTCGCGCGTCGCCTCGTCGAGCGCGGCGTCCGCTTCGTGCAGATCTACTCCGGCGGGCACCACAACGATTCGAACTGGGACGCGCACGACGACCTCGTCTTCAACCACGAGCTGCACGCCGGCGAGACCGACGTCCCGATCGCGGGGCTCCTGACCGACCTGAAGCGCCGCGGTCTCCTCGACGAGACCCTGATCGTCTGGGGCGGCGAGTTCGGGCGCCAGCCGACGGCCGAGTACGAGAAGGGAACGGGGCGCGACCACAACGCCTACGGATTCACGGTCTGGCTCGCCGGCGGCGGCATCCGCGGCGGCGTGTCCGTCGGGGAGACCGACGAGCTCGGCAACCGCGCCGTCACCGATCCCTACGAGGTGAAGAACCTCCACGCGACGATCCTCGGTCAGCTCGGCGTGGATCCGAACCGACTCTCCTTCTTCCACGGCGGGCTGGACCAGAAGCTCGTCGGAGTCGAGGGCGCGGAGCCGATCCGCGGCCTCACGGCCTGACCGGGAGCGCACCCCCCATGATCCGGACCTCGCCTCGCCCCCGTCCGTCCGCCTCGCCGTCGCGCCGCCGTGACGCCGGCGGCTCGAACCTCCTCCTCGTGATCGTCATCCTGTTCGCGCTCGTCGCCGTCGTGAGCTGGGTCGCGCGCGAGCGCTTCGCGCACGAGGTCGAGAAGGGGATCGACCGGCTCGAATCCTGGAACGCCGCCGCGATCGCCGAGGATCCCGTTCGCTACCTCGACTACGTCGAGCGGAAGACCGGCGAGACCCGGGCGACCCTCGCCGCGAGCCGGGCGCGGCTCGCCACCGAGCGCGGCCGCCTCGAGGCCCGGCGGAAGGAGGCCGAACGGAAGATCACGGCCGGGGAGGCGGCGCTCGACGAGCTGCGCGAGGTCTACCGCGCGGCGGAGGCCGGCGGCTACCCCGCGACCTGGCGGGAGACCCCGCGCGACCGGGACTTCCTGCGGCGCCAGCTCGTCGCCCTCGATCGCGAGCTGCGGTCGGAGCGCACGATGAGGGAGGCGGTGACCGGCGCGCTCGCGGGCCTGGAGGACGCGGTGTCGCGCCTCGAGGATCTCGACGACCGCTGCGAGCGACAGCTCGCGACACTCCCGACCGAGCGCGAGGTCGCGCGGCTCGGACGCCTCGACGCGAAGGCGACCGAGCGTTTCACGGCCATGCAGGGCGTGCTCCGCGAGGGCGCGTCGGCCGCCCCCGGCGAGCTCGTCGGGCTCGAGGATCTCGTCGCGCCGAGCGCCCCCGTCGCCGACGAGGACGCGCGCATCCGCGAGATCCTCGAGGGCCGCTGACGGCCTCGCGCCGAGTTCCTCAGAGGAGAGGTGCCGCGGCGTCGCGCCGGACGAGCAGCACGTTCCCGTGCTGGGAGGGATCGTCCGCGAGTTCCGCGTAGCTCGTCTCCCGCAGGGGGTCCCGGACCGTCTCGCGGATCCGGAAGGGGCGGAACTCCTCGAAGACCGGCAATGCGAAGAGCTCGGCCAGCTCGCGCCCCGCCCGGCCGAGGTTGGGGACGGAGATCTCGCAGACGATCCGCTCGACACGGTCGACGCCCCCGGCGCCGAGTCCCCGGAAGACCTCGTACTCGAAGCCCTCGGCGTCGATCTTGAGCAGACAGGAGGCGAGCGCCCGCTCGGAGAGGATCGGTCCGAGGGGACGAACGGGCACCGTGATCGTCTCCGACGGGCCGCCCTTCTTCGGAACGTAGGCGAACGAGGACAGGCTGTGTCGGTCGCGCGGCACGCTCAGCTCGAGCCGGCCCTCCTCCGCCCCCACCCCGCAGTGGAGGACCTCGGCCCCGTCGACCTCGTTGCGCCGCATGTTGTCCTCGGCCCGCTCGACCATCGCGGGATTCGCGTCGATCGCGACCACGGGCAGCGCGGGGTTCTCGGCGCCCACCAGACAGCCATAGTAGCCGAGGTTGCAGCCGACGTCGACGAAGGCCCCCGCGTCGACGGCGAGACGTCGCAGGACCTCCGTCGTCCCCGGCTCGTAGACGCCGTAGACCGCGAGTTGGTCGTCGACCGAGTCGCCGATCTCGACCGCGAGCCGGATCCCGCCGCGACACCGGGCGACGAGCGCGAGCCCCGCATTGCGGCGGCAGTACTTCCGGAAGGCAGTCCGGCGCAGGGCGCGCCACGGGGCGCGCCGTGCGAGGAGGAGCAGCAAACGGGACACGGCGGGTCTCGCAGGATGCGCGGGGGGGCGTCATTGTAGGGCGGCGACGCGGCGGCACCAGGGGATGGGGTCGGAGTCCTGTGGCAAGATCGGGGCGATGAGCACGCGGAAGACGGGACGACGCCCCCGACCGCCGGCCTGGACGGGTTGGTCGGACGAGAAGCTCCTGCAGGTGCCCCTGCGCGACCTGGATCTCCGCATCGAGGGGACGGCGCTCGAGGGTCGCGTGGAGAGGATCCAGGCAGATCTCGACCGCTGCGACATCCGCCTCACGCCGACCTTCTGGCTCTCGGACGAGTGGTTCACGCCGATGGGCGTGACGGGGGTCGCGATCCCCTTCTTCCTCGCCCACCCCCGCCTCGCCCGGCTCGAGAAGAGCCAGATGCTCGAGGTGGAGGGCGGCACCCACGACTGGTGCATGCGGATCCTCCGCCACGAGATCGGCCACGTCGTCGACAATGCCTGGCAGCTCCGCCGACGTCGACGCCGGCAGAAGCTCTTCGGCTCGGCGACGACACCCTACCCCGAGACCTATCTCCCGAAGCCCTACTCGAAGAGCTTCGTCCGGCACCTCGACCAGTGGTACGCGCAGAGCCACCCCGACGAGGACTTCGCGGAGACCTTCGCGGTCTGGTTCACCCCGAAGTTCCCCTGGCGAAGGCGCTACGCGGGATGGAAGGCGCTGCGGAAGCTCGAGTACCTGGACGAGCTCATGGGCGAGATCGCGGGAACGAAGCCGCCCGTCGCGACGCGGCGCAAGGTCGACTGCATCTCTCGGAACGGGATGACGCTCGGGGAGTACTACGAGCAGAAGCGCGAGCGCTACGCCGTCGATTATCCCTCATTCTTCGATCGCGATCTCCGGCGGCTCTTCACCGGGGAGCCGGGGGACCGTAGCCTCTCGACGGCGGCGTCCTTCATCCGATCGCACCGCCGGGACCTGACGAAGCTGGTGGCCCGCGGCACCGGGACCTATCGCTACACGATCCGCCTGGTGGTCGACGACATGATCGCCCGCTGCCGAGAGCTCGGCCTGAGGGCGAGCGGAGCCGAGGAGGATCTTCGCGCCGAGCTGACCGTGTTGCTGACGGTCCAGACCATGAACTTCGTGCTGAGCGGCCGCCATCGAGTGACGCTATGAGACCACGACGCATCCTCGCCATCACCAAGACCGAGATGGTCCCGCCGGACGACGTCGAGGGCATCGACATCGACCGTCAGATCTGGAAGATGGACTACGATGTCATCTCCCACCTGCGGAAGCTCGGCCACGAGGTCCGGGTGCTCGGGGTGGGCGGCGAGCTCGGCCCGATCCGCGACGCCATCGACGAGTTCCAGCCGCACCTCGCCTTCAATCTCCTCGACGACTTCGACGGCGAGATCTTCTTCGACCAGAACGTCGTGAGCTACCTGGAGCTGCTCGGAGTCCCCTACTCCGGCTGCAACCCGCGCGGGCTGATCCTCGCCCGCGACAAGGCGCTCTCGAAGAAGATCCTCACCTACCACCGGATCCCGGTGCCGGGATTCGCGGTCTTCCGTCGCGGCCGGAAGGTGACGCGCCCCTCGCGGCTCGAGTACCCGCTCATCGTGAAGTCGCTGGTCGAGCAGGCCTCCGCCGGCATCGCCCAGACCTCGGTCGTCTACGACGACGAGGCGCTCCGCGAGCGCGTCGTCTTCGTGCACGAGCGGGTCGGGACCGACGCGATCGCGGAGAGCTACATCGAGGGACGCGAGCTCTACGTGGGCGTCCTCGGCAACTACCGGCTGCAGGTCCTCCCCGTCTGGGAGCTCCTCTTCGGCAACCTCCCGGAGCGGGCGCCGCGCATCGCCACCGCCAAGGTGAAGTTCGACGTGGATTACCAGGAGGCTCGCGGCATCACGAACGCGGCCGCCGACGACCTCGATCCGGTGCTCGCGCGGCGGATCCAGGACATCGCCAAGCGGACCTACCGCGTCCTGGACATGAACGGCTACGCCCGCATCGACATCCGCCTCTCGGCCGACGGGAGCCCGCGCGTCCTCGAGGCCAATCCCAACCCTCAGCTCGCCTGGGGCGAGGAGTTCGCCGAATCGGCCCAGCGCGCCGGCTACGACTACTCCTCGCTCATCCAGAGGATCGTGAGCCTCGGTCTCGCCTGGCAGCCGCGGCGCAGCCGTCGGCGCTGACCCCGGTCACTTCTTCTCCTCGGCCCGGATCTCGACGACGACCTCCTCCGTCTCCGAGCGGTTGCCGGCCCGGTCCCGGACCCGGAGCCGGTAACGGAGGGTACCGGTGAATCCGGCGGTCGGCGGGCGGAGACGGAGCTGGTGGATCTCGCCGCCGGCGTGCGTCATCGGCAGCACGCGCGCCTCCGCGGCCGGCGCGTCGCCGACCCGGAGCAGGAGCTCGGCCCGGCATCGCGCGACGTTGTCGTCGACGGCGCCATCGCGGAGCTGCACGCGGACCAGATGTCCGTCGCGCGCGAAGGCCGCCGCCGTCAGCTTCGCCGGCGGGGTCTGGCGCACGACGACGGGCGCCCGCTCGTCCTTCGGGCCCGTGTTCGCGTAGTAGCGGTTCCGGAAGCTCTCGTGGCGGTTGCTCTCGCCCTGGGCGGTGATCACGTCGCATCGACCGTCGCCGTCGAAATCGCCGAGCGCGAGGTCGAGCGTCCCGTCGACGAAGGGCGTGAAGGCGCCGGTCTTCTCCACGAGGAAGCCGGGTCCGATCCGGCCCGAGTTCAGGAACAGCTTCTCCTCGCAGGTGCCGGAGACGAGGACGGCGCAGATCACGTCGAGATCGCCGTCGCCGTCCGCGTCGAGCAGCGCGAAGTCGTTCTCGTCCTCGGCGTTCCGCCCCGCGAAGGCGTCGCGGATCACCTCGAAGGACAGGCGACCATTCTCGACGAGACGGTTCGCGAGGACCGCATTCGAATAGCGCTGACGGCCCTCGCCGAAGTAGTTCATGAAGACGGCGTCGAGATCGCCGTCCCCGTCGAGATCGCCCCACTCGATCTCGTAGGGCTTGCCCGAGATCCTCCGTTCGCCGCGCCGCGTCTCGACGACGGTGACCTCCGGCCGGGGGATCAGGTCGAGATCGAGCTTGAACTGCCCCCGACCGTCGTTGAGGTAGACCTGCGTCACGTCCGACTTCCCGTCGACGACGATGTCGAGGTCGAGGTCGCCGTCGATGTCGACGATCTTGGGGTTCTGCGCGCCGACCTTCTCGACCGCGCCGAGCCGATCGGCCGCCTCGGTGAAGCGCCCCTTGCCGTCGTTCAGGCAGAGGCGGGCCTTGCCGCCGGGCTCCATGTCGGAGTTGGGACCGGAGTCCACCCACACGAGATCGAGATCGCCGTCGCCGTCGAAGTCGCCGTAGTCGACCTGGTTCGCGTTGATGACGAGCTCGGGCAGGCGGTCGGAGGCGTCGACGAATCGCCCCGACTCCGGATCCTTGCGGAGGAGGCGCTGCCGGGCTCCGAAGGCGACCGCCCAGGCGATGTCCTCGTGACCGTCGCCGTCGGCGTCGAAGACGGCCGCGTTCTTCGCGTGGACGAGGAAGTCGGCCGGCAGGAGGGCGTCGGTGCGGTCCTCGAAGCCGAGCGCGCCCTTCGCGTCGCGGACCTGCACGAGGAGCGTCGGCCGCAGCGGGTCGGCGCTGGGCGCGGCCATGTCGCCGGGCTTCCGCCAGCCGTTGCAGTTCGTGAAGAGGATGTCGAGGAGACCGTCCTCGTTCGCGTCGAGAGGGATGACGCCTTCGGTCCAGACGACGGGACCGGGGAGCAGGTCCTTCCGCTCGGTGAACTGCTGGGCGGAAAGTCCCGCGGCCGCGAGAGCGACCGCGATCAGGGCGAGAGGAGTCCTCGGCATCGGTCGTTCCTCCGGTCGTCCCGGGAGAGGATCGGCGCGCCCCCGCGACGGGGACCTCGGCCGGCCGACCAGCCTAACCGCGGCTCCGGGCCCGCGTCGATTCCCCGACGTCCCGGACCCCGCTCTGGTAGGATCGCCCCGGCGGATGTTCACCGGGAGGAGTCTCCATGTCCGTCTCCGGCCTCCTCGCGCGCGCCCTCGGCGCGACGCTTCTCGCCGCCGCCGCCGCGACTCCGTCGTTCTCGCAGCTCACGTCTCCGCCCGTCCCCTCGGCCCCCGGCGCCGAGCCGGATCGGCGGGTCGTCCTCGACGTCCGTCGAGGCGACTGGCAGCTCGTGATCGACCAGGTGCGGACGTCCCGACCGGGCGCCCACGCTCCGCGCCACGGCTATCGCGTCCTGCGTCGCCGCGAGGGCGAGGAGGAGGCGAAGGTGCTGTGGGAGGAGGCGACGACGGGCCGCGTCCACGCCTTCCTCCGCGAGGACGGCCTGGTCTTTCTCGATCCGGTGGGTGACTCGACGCGCTTCATCCTCCCCGACGGGCGCGTGCTCCCCTACCCCCTGCCCGGCTTCGCGACCGACGTCGAACCGCACGGCTACACCGACCTCAGCGTGAATGCGGGGGGCCGGGTCCACTTCCTCGAAGACCTCGTCCTCGTCACGCGGTCCGCCGGCATTGGCCGCGCGCAGATCGCCTGGTTGAAGGTCGACCTCGCTCGCGCGGAGATCGGCCCCTACCACCGCATCCTCGAGGTCGAGAACCCCGCGGATCAACGCGACGGACGCTGCGCGATGGTCGACGGCCCGGTCCTTCACGTGAAGAAGCGGCTCGTCTGGGTGAACGAGGGCTTCCGCTCCGATTACAAGTACGACGAGGTCGATCCCGAATGGCGCGATCGCCGCCTGCGGGTCTGGGATCTCGAAGCCGCCCGCTTCGTCGATCCGACCGCGCTCGACGAGAAGTGTCTCGCGGGCGCCGAAGGACCGGTGATCGCCTTTCTTGGCGCGAAGGACGACCGACGCGTCGATCCCGAGTTCGCTCTCTGGGCCCTCCCGCGACTGGGGCGCACCGCGGACCGGAAGCACTTCCCCGCCCTCGCTCGCCTCCTGGCGGAGCTGCCGGGGTACTCGACGGTGTGGGAGGGCGGACGCTCGGTCGACGCCACGAAGAGGCTGCGGAGCGCCTACCTGGAGGCCCTCGCGGCGATCAACGCGCGCTGAGCCCCCCCGGGGACGCGAGCGGCGCGAGGAGAG
The DNA here is from genome assembly GCA_041402125.1 of Planctomycetota bacterium. Taxonomy (GTDB): domain Bacteria; phylum Planctomycetota; family DRQF01; genus JAWKSY01. Next base: position 315,347 of record JAWKSY010000002.1, on the reverse strand, counting down.
CGTCGAGCCGCCCGAGCCGGGACCCGTCCCGGACGTCGCGGTTGATCGTGGAGATCAGGGTGAGGCCCGTCCGGCCGTCGCGCCGGATCATCGCACGGCATCCGACCCGGCCCCCGGTGTGGAGCCGGACGGCGCCGCCCTTCTCGGGGTGCCGCATGGTTCGGTCTCCGGGGCTCGAAGGACGGACGTGCGTCGGCACTCGAGGCCTTCGTCGCCGGGCGACTCGCGGATGCGCGAGGCCCCGAAACGAGACGCGCCGCCGAGGATCCCTCGGCGGCGCGCGTGTTCAGTGGTCGCGGAGGACCGGTAGGATCACCAGCGGTCGCCGCCGCGGTCCCGGTCTCCGCCACGACCGCCGCCGTAGCCGCCGCGGTCACCGCCGCGATCGCCGCCGCGGCCGCCGCCGTAGCCACCACCGCCGCCGCCGTAGCCGCCGCGGTCACCGCCGCGACCGCCGCCGCCGTAGCCGCCACCGCCACCGCCGTAGCCGCCGCCACGGCCGCCACGGTCGCCGCCGCGATCGCGGGACTCGGCGATGTTCACGCGGATGTTGCGGCCGCCGAGGTCGGTGCCGTCGAGGGCATCCACCGCGGCCTGGGCCTCTTCAGGGGTCGACATCTCGACGAAGCCGAAGCCGCGCGAGCGGCCGGTTTCGCGATCGGTGATGACGCGCGCGGACACGACCTGGCCGTGCGCGGAGAACGCGTTCTCGAGATCGGTTTCGGTGGTGGAGAAGGTGATGTTGCCTACGTAGAGCTTCTTTTCGGACATGTCTTTCACGATCAAAAGGCCCCGTCCGCGGACGCACCGCGAACCGGAACCGGAGCGAACCTGAGGCCGGACCGACCGGCCCCCCAGGTTTGCGCTCGATGCCGGGGCTCGAGAGGGAATCTCGGGTTGCCCTTCCTTCCTTCTCGATCGCCAGATTCGGCGATCAGCGCAGCCGCGATCCCGCAGGATCCCGGCTCGGACGTTCCGTCCGCCGGCAGTGTAGACGTTTTTCGGCCCTGGAAGGATAGGGCAGCGGGAAATCCGCCCCGGCTTTCGGGCCGGGGGACGCCCTTCCGGACCCCTGTCCCCTCCCCCTCCCGCCGGGGGCCGGGAGGCGGAAGATCGCCGCGGAGCGCCCCTCTGACCCGCTCAGAGGGGCGCCCCGTGACGCCGCGCACGGGCGGCCGGACGACGGCGGGCGGGGATGCCCCACCGCCGCCCGGAAGCGTTCAGGGCGTGTAGACCTCGATGGCGTTCGAGGCCGCCCAGTCGATCGGTTTCCGGCTCCAGCCAGCAGCTCTTGGCGCTTGGAGGCGAAGACGTCAAGAAGTCGAGCCAAAGCCCCTAACGGTTCGCCGAGTATCCCCGACGTCCGCCCCGAAAGGACGCCGTTGATCGTACGCCGCACGCAGGGCAACTGTCTGGATCTTGCTGGTCTTGGCGGTCGCCTGTCGGGAGATCTTGCAGTCTGGACGGGAGGTGCGAGCACCGGTACTTTTTGTACCGCGTAGACCATCCGGTGTGTCTCAAGCACCGCGGACGGTGCAAGTTGATCTATCGAACCAGGCACCGGGTTAACTTGCAGAAGGAAGTCAGAACCTTGAGCATGTCCCTGTCCGATGATAGTCTTACATCATCATCCGAGCCGGGCTTCGCCCGGCCGCGCCGGCAGGTGATCTCACTGAGGTTGCCTGCCGGTCATTTTTTGTGCGCGGGAAGTTGGCAATGACCGGCGCACCAATAGCGGCGCCCGTTCGCACAATCGCCTACGTCGATGGCTTCAATCTCTACCACGCGATCGACGACCGCGGCGAGAAGCACCTTCTTTGGGTCAACCTGTTTGAGCTTTGCCGCGAGGTGCTGGGTCCGGATGACCAGCTAATCGAAGTCGTCTACTGTACCGCCTACGCAAGTTGGCGCCCGACGTCTCTCAAGAGACACCGGGACTTCGTCAAGGCACAGCCTCCTCAGGTGAAGACCGTCCTCGGCAAGTTCAAGGAGGCAGAAGACGTGCAAGGCCTGTGGAGCGATCTACACTACGCACGAAGAGAAGGAAACCGACGTAAACCTCGCCGTCAAGATGCTGTCTGACGCGCACGCTGGGCGATGCGATCAAATTCTGTTGGTAAGTGCCGACTCGGATCTCGCACCGCCGCTTCGGGAGCTGAGAGCAAGATTCAGTAACGTGAGGATCCGAATTCTCAGCCCAATCGGCAGACACAAGTTTGATGCGCTGCGCAATGCTGCCGGGTTGCAAGCAACGAAGCGCATGAAGCGCGCCCATCTTGTTCGTTCATTGCTTCCGGGCATCGTCCATCGCAGTGATGGTAGCAGTGTGACAAGACCGTCTGCCTACGACCCGCCCGTGTGAACGAAGAGCTCCCCTGCGCGGCGATGGGTTGCCGATTCTCTTGACGATGCGCTCCTAAAATTCAAGGAATCAAGACCTCGATGGCATTCGAGGCCGCCCAGTCGATCGCTCCGGCGCCCGGGTCGTAGATGAAGACCTGGACGTTGAGCTGGGTCGGCGGCAGGACGGCGGGCAGCGTGGTCGAGACCGAGAGCATGCCGTCGCCGAAACCGCCGGGCGAGAGGACGTAGGGCCCGAAGAGGTCCGAGATCGCGCCGACGCGGATCACGCAACCGCCGGGCAGGAGCGTCGTCGCGCGCGCCGAGCCGAGGAGGATGAACGCCTCGGCCGAACCGCGACCGCCGGTCAGGTTCAGCGTGATCGTCCCGCCGGCCTCGGGGCAGCCGTCGAGCGAGATCTGGGGCACGAAGCCCCCGCTTCCCTCGCAACCGAAGCCGTAGGGCTCGACGGTCGCCGCGCAGGCCGGCGGCCCCACGGTGACGGTGACGACGCCGAGCGTGGAGTCGATCTCGCCGTCCCAGGCCGCGTAGCTGAACTGGGCGGTCCCGACGAAGTCGTCGCGCGGCAGGAAGGTCGCCACGCTGCCGTCGAATGCGACGGTGCCGTGGAAGAAGTCCGGCTGGTCGACGATGCGCAGCGTGACGGGGTCGCCGTTCGGGTCGGTCCCCGAGAGCGGGATCGCGAGCGGCTGGTCGTTGGGCGTCGCCACCGCGAAGCTCGTGACGTTCGGACGCTGGTTCGAGTTCGCGTTGTCGCTGTTCGGGCCGTTGTGACAGGCGAAGCAGCCGATCCGCGAGCCCTTGAAGAACGTCTTCGTGCCGAACTCGGTGTTGTAGCTGCGATCGGCCTTCGTCAGCGAGAGCACGGTGCCCGAGTTGTCCGAGCCGTGACAGGTCTGACAGAAGGCCGTGCCCATGTTCTGCGCGACGTCGCCGTGCTTGTTCGAGGCCCAACCGTTGGTGGCCGGGTGCATGCCGTGCGGCCCGATCATCTCGTCGTCCTCGAGATTGCCGTGGCAGGTCGCGCACTCGGAGATCGTGCCCGTGTGACCCTGCAGCATCATGCTCTGCGCGTTGTCGTTGGGCAGCGCCGTCGGGTAGATCGCGTGCGGCGGTCCGTGGCAGGCCGAGCACTGGAGCCCGCCGTGCCCGGTCGAGAACCGGTACAGCGAGAAGCCGGGCGCGGGCACGTCGGGATCGGTCGCGAAGGTGTCGACCGTCGGCGTGCGGAGGTTGCCGCCGGCGTCGTAGGCGTCGGTGTAGCGGATCTGTCCGGGATTCTGCGTCGCCGTGCCGGCGTGGCAGTTCTGGCAGGTCGGCTGGTCGAGCCAGCCCACGCGGGCCGGATCGGCCACCTGGGCCATCGAGCCGTGACAGCTCTGGCAGTGCATCGAGTTCTTGCCGTCGTCGCCGATCGCCTTGCCCATCGCGCCGCGCAGGCACTGCGTGTCGTAGCCGGGGTGGCAGCTGAAGCAGGAGGTGCGGTCGGTGATCTGGTCGAGCGTGCGGCCGTCGAGGTCCTTGACCCCGCCGTGCAGGCCGTGGATCGCGGTCGTGAGCGTGCTGATGCCGGGCTGACCGGTGCCGATGAGCGCGTTCGAGGCGTGGCACTTCGCGCAGAGGATCGAGGTGGCGTCGTCGAGGACGGTCGCGAGGAGACCGTTCGGGTTGTAGCCGGCGACGGCGAGCGCCGCCTGGTACTGCGGCTGACCGAGCTGTCGGTCATCGTGCAGCGCCAGGATGTTCAGGCGGTCGTCCTTCAGCGGATCCGGATGGAACACCCAGCCCTGCGCCGGCATGGCCGCCGGGTTCCCGGCCGAACCGTGGCAGCGCTTGCAGTCGAGCTCCTGCGAGTTCGGCACCGTCGTCACCGTCGACGCGACGACCTGACCCGAGGCGTTCCTCGCCGTGATCTTCATCATCGGGTAGGGGTTCTTCTGCCCCGCGTCGTCGATGGGCGTCATGGGGATGCCCTCGCCCTGGAACCACTCCTGCGCGGGGATGTAGGTCATCGGCTGCGCGACGTTGGCGAGGCCCGGCATCGCGTGCCCGGCCAGTCCGACGTCGAGCGGCAGCGTGACGCCGAAGAGCGCGTTCACGTGATCCCAGAAGTTCGACTTGCCGATCGAGGTGGTGTTGATCGAGCCGTTCGGGTCGGCGATCCCCTCGTACTCGACCGAATAGCCCTCGGCCGCGCCGCGAATCTGTCCGCCGACCATCACGTGAGCGTTGACCGTGTTGTAGGGGGGCAGGATGCTGAACACCGAGAAGTCGGGATCGAGGCAGTGCATGCCCAGATCGTTCCAGGCGATGATGCGCGGCGGCGCGCTGCTGCCGTCCGGAGGCGGCGGCGGGGCGCCCTCGGCGCGGAAGCGCGGGGCGAAGAAGGCCAGCGTGATGACGCTGGAGAGCGAGATGAGGGCGAGGAGGCCGGAGATCCTCCCGCGACCGGAGACGGTTCGATGAGTCATGAAGGTTCCCTCGTCGCGACGGGCGCGCGTGGACCGACGCCCGCGACGACATCGCGAGACCGCGGTCCAATCTCCGTGAAGCAAGGACCGTGCCGCCGGTTCACCCCGCGGCGAGCCCGCTCGCGCTCGGTCGCCGCGCAGGTCCGATTCGCGACCGGAAAGGCTCCGACTCCCTCGACTCCCGCGCCGACCAAGCACCCCTCAGGAACCCGCAAATCCATGGCATTATTCATCTTACACGATCCACCACCTCCATTCGGATACACCGGACGCGACAGAAGGTCCTTCGCCGTCCCACCCTTGGCGAGACGGCGGTCGCGGCGCGGCCGCGCTCTGCGGACTTCCTCCACCCGTCCGGATTCCGGACGCATTCGCTACCCTCCGGCGGGGTGCCCCCCGATCCGGCCGGGGAAGCTTCCCCACCTCCCGCCCCGCGAGGTTCCGACGCGATGACCCGAGCGCTCCCCCTCCTCTCCGCGCTCGCGCTCCTGGTGGCGATCGTCCTCGTGGCGTCGCGAGCTTGCTCGCGCTCGTCGGCCGCGGATCAGCTCGCCGGAACGGAAGAGACGAGCGGCGCTTCGACCCCGGCGGACTCCGCAACGGCGGCTCGAAGGGGAGGCGCCCTCGAGCCGGATCCGGACGGCATCGCGGAGCCCGACCCGGCGGATCCCCGCCTCGATGCGATGCGAGCGGTTCCCGAGACGGGGGCGGAGGCCGCGCCCTTGGAGGTCCTCGTCGAGGTGACCGTCGTCGACGACCGTCTCGGCCTCGTCAGGTCGGGCTCGGGACGACTCGATTTCGCATGGGCCGACACCGGGGGCGAGAGGCGGTCGGCGTCGGTGACCTTCCGCGAGGGCCGGACGCACCTGAACCTCCCGCCGGAGGTCGCCTCCCTCCGCTTCACCGATGCGTGGCTCGACCCCGGTCATCGCCTGACCGACGCCTCGAACCGAAGGTGGCCGACCTACGATCGAGCGACCCTCGAGCGCGAGACGATCGACCTCTTGCTGACCTCGGCGGAGCGCTTCACCTTGCATGCCCGCGGCGCAGCCGACCGGCACGAACTCGAAGGCGTTCGCGTCTACCGCACGCTCCGGGTCGGGACCGCGAGGTTCGACGAGATCGCACCGGGAACGGAGGGTGAGCGCCCGCTGGAATTCCCCGACGAACGTCTCGTCGCGCGCGGAGACTCCCCTCTCGTCGTGGTTCTCACGGAGGGTCACTTCCGGACGACCGACTGGATCGTCGCGCCGGGACACGCCGCGAGGACCTTCACGTATCCTCCGACCGCCGCCGAGTTCGAGGTGGAGCTCGCGCCGGGCGGCGACCTTCTCGTCCGGATCGAGGGCGAACTCGGCGAGATCCCGGGGCCGCTCCGACCCCGGCTCCGTCTCAACTTCCTCCCCGCGCCCGCCGGGACCTTTCTCGTCCACAGCCCCTTCTCTCCGCTCTGCGACGAGGCCTGGACTGGACAGCCGGAGATGACGGCGACCCACCTTCCTGTCGGCCCGCTCGTCGTGAGTCTCGAATCCGGTCCGCCCGGCGCCCCCGATCTCGTTCTCGACGCCGTCCGGGTCGAGATCGAGGCGGGCCGCCGCACGGAGGTCCGCCTCCGCGCCGACACGACTCCGCTGCGCGAGACGCTCATCCCGGTGTTCGGCGTCGTGACCCTGCCCGACGTCGGGATGGGGACCTGGACGCCCGAGGTCGAGATCCGCGCCGTCGGAGAGGAATCGAGGCGTGCGATCCGCCGACGCACCTGCGCCCTGCGGCCGGACGCGAAGGACCCGCTCCGTCGGAAGCTCGACGAGATCCACCTGACGCCCGGCGACTACGTCATCCGGATCGACGAGGAGGAGTTCCCCTTCACCGTGCCGGCGAGCGGTCGCTGCGACCTCGCGCTGCGGCTCGCCGCCCGCGAACCGCTGCTCCTCGAGCTGAAGAGGGACGGCCGCCCCGTCACCGGCGCGAGGATCGACTGGTCCACGCTGCGGAGCACCGGGCGGTCGTGGTTCGACGAGAGCCGGGGCGCCTATCCGATCCCGATGACCTGGGGCAGCTTCTCGATCGACGTCCGGCACGAGGACACGGCGCGTCACCTCAACCTCCGGCGCGACCCGGGCCAGAACCGGATGGTGGTCGACCTGCCCCCGATGCAGGGCTTCCGCGTCGAACTCCGATGCGGCGACGAGGTCGTGCCCGACGATTTCGAGCTGCGCTACGAGCTGCGCCGGGCCGATTCCCTCCAGACCGTCCTCCTCCGCCGCGCGGTCCTGAACGACGGGGCGATCTGGCGCTTCGTCGACGAACCCGGCCGACACGAGATCCGTCTCGCGGAGGGCCCGAAGGGCTACCGGGCGACGGACTGGACGGCCTTCGACCTCGGGGCGGGCGGGCGCGCCGCGGTCCGGATCGAGCTCCGCCGCGCGGACTGAGTCCCCGACGATCCCGAAATCCCTCGCCCTCCGCCGGCTCTCGGGGTAGATACCGGTGAGTTCCCCCTCGCGCCGTCCGGTCGGCGCCTCGTCTCGGCGAGGTACTCACGACCGGAGGTGGGACTCCTCGGCTCTCGGATTCGCGCCGAAAGCAGGAGAACCCCCATGAAGCACGGCCTTCCCGCCGTTTCCCGTCCCTTCGTCCTCGCCGCCGCCCTCGCTCTTCTCACTGCCGCCCCGCTCCGCGCCCACGTCGCGCTCGACTCGCCGAACGGCGGCGAGTCCTTCGGCCCCGGCGAGGCGATCACGATCCAGTGGCACGTCCTGATCCAGCACAACACGATCGGCTGGAATCTCGAGTACTCGACCAACGGCGACAGCGGTCCCTGGCTCCCGATCGCGATGGGTCTGCCCGCCGGCGACATCACGGCCGGCGCCATGCACAGCTACGTGTGGATCGCGCCCTTCGTCTCGAGCGGCAACGTCCGCGTCCGCGTGACCCAGGACAACACGGCGAGCGACTACACCGACCTCAGCAACGCCGACTTCGGGATCGGCGAGCAGCTCGCCGGCGACGTCCCCTCGATCTCGGTCTCGGCCGGCGGCACGCAGACCCTGAGTCTCGACGTCGGGCCGAATCTCGCCTTCTCGCTCTACATCGTGGCGGGCACGATCAGCGGCACCTCGCCCGGCGTCCTGCACGACGGTCTCGTCGTGCCGCTCAACGTCGACTTCTACTTCCAGCAGACGCTCGATTTCCCGAACCAGCACCCGCTCGGGAACTCGCTCGGCGTGCTCGATCCCGGAGGGACGGCGACGATCACGGTGACGCTCTTCCCGGGCGAGATCCCCGGCGTCGCGGCCGGCATCGTCTGCCACCACGCGGCCGGAATCCTCGATCCCGGCGGAACGCTCGTCGCGGTGACGCGGCCGGTGCCGCTCCTGCTCGCGCCCTGAATCACGCGGCGAGGCGCGTCGCCCGCGCGGGCGTCGCGCCTCCCCCCTCGCTCAGAAGTTGAACTCGACCACCATCGTCGCGAACCAGGCGTCGTCCGGCGAAGGACCGGGAGGCGCTAGCCGCGCAGACAGCAGTTCTTGTACTTGCGTCCGCTGCCGCAGGGACAGGGCTCGTTCCGACCGAGCTTCGCGGCGGGACGACGATCGGGCTCGCGCCGGGGACCCGCGAAACGGGGGCGCGCATCGTCGGCGAGCGCCCGCTCGAAGTCGCCGCGATGGGCGCCGATCGCGGTGATCCACTCCCAGGCTCGGGCGACGCCCGCCTCGTCCGCGGCGAAGGTGAGGAAGTCCTCGAGGAGGTCCGGCAACTCCGGCGCCCAGGACTCCCGCCCGCCGAGACGGCCGGGGAGCTGAGCGCGGAGGAGTTCGCCGAGGTGTTCGCCGTCGAGCTCGTCGATGGGCGCGGCGAATCCCTCGGTCAGCGCGACGCGGAGGCTCTCGACCGCCGGCGCGTGATCGGCGCCGAGCCGGCTCCGCCAGGTCCGACCCCGCTCGGAGCCTCCGAAGGACGCGAGCAGGACGCGGTAGTGACGCTCGACCGGATTCGTCATGGCGCGAGGATAGCAGGGCTCCCCCGCTCGCTCCCAGCCCCCCCGAAAGACGCGGGGCCGGCCGGAACGCGTCCGGTCGGCCCCGCCTGATCCCGCGAGGTGATCAGTTGAACTGGAGCACGGCGGCATCCGAGATCGAGATGTTGAAGGGATTCGCCCCGATATCCCGCACGAAGAGCTGCAGGTTGGCGGAGGCTCCGCTCAGTCCCGCCGGCACGTTGTACGGGCCGATGGTGTAGCCGCCCGGGAAGAGCAGCGGCACCAGGATCGAGGTCGGAGGTGCCAGGCTGTCGAAGACGACCACCGCGTTGAAGGGATCGACCCAGACGTCGAGCGGGTTGCCCGCCCCGAGGAGCGGGATGCCGGGCAGCGGCGAAGCCGTCGGGTAGAGCGAGTAGACGAGCGCCATCGCCGCGTTGTCCAGGGTGCCGAGGGGCGAGACCATCGTCAGGGCGAAGGTGTCGGACGAGGTGAGCGGATAGACGCCGGTCGGCGAGTTCGTGAGCGTTCCGTTCGTCGCGACGCGGATCTTCGCGTCGGCTCCGGTGCCCGGGTAGAGCGCCGGCGGGATCGCCGAGTACTTCCAGATCTCCTGGGTCGCGAGCGTGCCGACGATGCCGCCGGGCATGACCGAATCACCGGTGACGAGATCGGAGGCGAGACGCGCGCCCTTGCGCGGGGCGGGCGTCGTGGTCGTCGTGACCTGCGTCCAGTTCGTGCCGTCGTACTCCCAGGTGTCGCCGAGCGTGTTCCCGTTCATGTCCTCGCCGCCGAAGAGCACGGTGACGCCGCGGATCGGATCGAAGGTCATCGCGTGGAGCCGGCGCGGCGAGGGCGCGTTCGCCGTCGTCACCTGGGTCCAGGTGTTGAGGGCGACGTCGTACTCCCAGGTGTCGTTGTAGAAGAACAGCAGGTGGCTCTCGCCGCCGAACATGACGTGCTTGTTCCGCGTCGAGTCGTAGACCATCTGGTGGCGACGACGGCCCCCCGGCGCGGGCGTGGGCGAGACGTTCGTCCAGTTCGTGCCGTCGTAGGTCCAGGTATCCGGGGGATAGATCGAGATCAGGCCGGCGCCCGAGAAGAGCACCGTCTTGTTCGCGACGGAATCGAAGGACATCGCCGGTTCGGACTTCGGACCGGGAGAGTTCGCGGTGACGACCTGCGACCAGGTGGCGCCGTTGAACTCCCAGGTGTCCGAGGGCCCCGGGAAGCCCGTGTTCGTCCCGCCGTAGAGGACGTGCACGAATCGCGCGGTGTCGTAGACCATCTGCGTCGCGCGCGCGCTCGGTCCGGTGACGGGAATCGTGGCCCAGTTCGAACCGTTCCAGATCAGCGTGTCGCTGCGGTAGTTGTTGATGATGTCGCGGCCGCCGAAGGCGACCCAGCCCCCGAGGACGAGGTCGAAGGAGAATCCGAACTCGGAGCGCGGGAAGAGGTTGTTCGGCGGCATCTGCTGCTCCCAGTCGGTCTGGGCGTGCAGCGGGGCGGCGGCCAGCGCGACGAGCATCGCGAGGCCGAGGAGACGTCGATTCATCGAAGGGACTCCGGAAGGCGGGTAACGGACGAGGGCCCGCCATCCGTGCGGGCCCTCGAGCGGGGGTTCGGTTCGCGAGGCGTCCTTCCTACTGGAAGGTCACCTCGACGGCGTTCGACAGGTTCGCGACGGTGGCCGTCGTGTTGTAGATCAGCGCCTGGAGGGCGACGACCGTGCCCGCGGGGAAGCCCGGGTTCGAGAAGGTCATCGTCGCCGTACCGGCGCTGTTCGTCCGGAACAGGCTGTTGAAGAAGTCGGGCTGGGTGCCGTCCGCGACGATGAACAGGCCGTTCGGGATGAACGGCGCCATCGGGTTCGTCAGGCCGATGTCCACCTGACCGATCGGCGCGAAGACCGCGGCGCCCGGGTTGAGCGTGATCGAGCCGAGGACGACGATCGGCTGCTGGGGCTGACCGTTGAAGGTGAAGCTCAGGTTCGTGGTCGAGCCGAGCGAGGTGAAGAAGGGGCCGTTCCAGTCGCCGCAGGGATCGTTGACGGGGCTCCCGTTGGCGTTCGTCGCGGAGTTGACGTTCATCACCGCGAGACCGGGAAGCAGGGGCTGACCCGGGCCCGGCGGGAGCATCGGCGGCGTCGGCAGGTCGAAGAGGTTCAGCGTCTGCCAGTTGGCGTCCCCGATCAGGAGACCGGCCGAGGTCGGGTCGTGCACGTCCCACTGGCAGGTGCTCGGATAGCCGCTCGTGTAGCTCGTCCCCACCAGCAGCGAGACGGGCGTGTTCAGGTAGTCGACGGCGACGAAGATGAAGGGCGCGCCGTCGTTGCGCGTGATCCGCCAGCCCTGGAGCTGGTCTGGCGTTCCGTTGTAGTGGGGACGGTCGTAGGCGCCGGGGTTGCCGCCCGTCGCCTGGATGTGCGCGTGGCCGCCGGTGACGCCGTTGTTGAAGCTCACGCCGAACCAGACGGCCTCGAGGTTGTAGTCGCCGTCCGGGAAGTAGGCGCCGTTCGCGAAGGGACCGTTGCCCGACTGCGAGATGTTGTCCCAGGTCGTGATGTGGGGCGTGCCGATGGCATCCACGAAGACGAAGTTGTCCCAGCTCACGTTCCCGCTGATTCCCTCGCGGTAGTTCGGGACGATGAAGTACTCGGTCGAGGTGTAGAGCGCCGCCTGGGCGGAAAGGGCGCCGGCCATGACGAGGAGAGCGAGAGTGGTCGCGAAGCTGCGCATGGGGTGACTCCTTGCGGGGTCGCGGCCGGCCGGGCGCGGGGCATGGCCAGCGCGAACGACCGGGCGACGAGCGGGGGCGTGAGAACCCGCCCAGGATGCCAGTTCGGGTGGCGCCTGTAAACGCCCGGGTGAGCCTCCCGGTCGCCTCTCGGACGCCCGACCGCAAGGTCCGTCCCCCACCCCCCTTCCGGCGTCCGCCCTCGGGGAAAGCGGTCGGCGCGAACCGCCGCGACGCCGGGTGCGCTTGACCGGGAGCGGGCGATCGGCGAGCCTCGACGGATCGCGCCGCCGTCGGACCGCGCAACCACCCTTCGGAGATCCCCGTGATGTTCGCGAGAGCCACCGTCCTCTGCCTGCTCCTCTCCGCCGCGCTCGGCGCCCAGACCTTCTGCACCCAGGGCACGATCCTCAAGCACGACACGCTGCCGGCGAATCCGAGCGGCGCGCAGAACGTCTCGATCATCCAGGGGCTCTGCGAGGGCGAGGCCGCGGCGAGCGTCTTCGACGTCTCGAGTCTCGGTCCCACCGTGACGGTGAACGAGTGCGGCATCCTCTTCGCCGCGTCGGGCGGCGCGACGGCCGCCTCGGGCCGCCTGCAGATCTACGACGGCGTGACGATCGCTCCGAACGGCGCCGCGACGCTGGGCCCGAAGGTCTACGAGACGACGGGCGCGCTCCAGTACTCGCCCAACGCCTTCAACACCGCCGACATCTCGGCCTCGAATGTCGTGATCACCTCGGGCAAGCTCGTGGTCGCCTTCACGATGGACATCAACCTCAACTACAACATCCCCTTCCTCGGCTGCGCGGGGGGCTACTACGCGGACTTCGCCACCGACAACACCGCGGGACCCGGAAGCCCCTGCACGACGCAGCCCGGCACGAATCTCCTCCTCGCGCAGGGCGCGGGCTGGTGGGACGTCACGCAGTTCAGCGTCGGCGGCACGCCGATCTGCGGCATCGCCTACAACGGCAACTGGGTCATCCGGGCCTGCGTCACGAACTCGCTGCCGCCCGCCACCTACCCGGGAACGGCCGCGGACCTCGTGCTCGCGAGCAGCGTCGGACTCACGACGCCGGACCTCACCGACGTGAAGTCGACGACCGCCGGCGACTACATGAACTTCGGGATCACCTCGCCCGGCGGCGGCCTCGTCGGCCTCGAGCTGCTCTTCGTCGTCGAGCTCTTCCCCACCGGCGCCCCGCCCGCCTCGCCCTTCCCGGGGATCGCGGTCACGGGCAACCCGGCCTCGACCTTCCTCCTCGTCGGCGACGGCGCGGGTCCCTTCGGCCCCGCGCTCATCCCGCCCCAGGGCTTCAACGCGGCCTACTTCGTTCCCGCCGGCCTCGCCGGCACGAGCGGCCTCTTCCAGGCGATCGTGCCCTGGGTCGGCGCCCAGAACGGCATCTTCGAGTCCACGGACGGCCACGAGTTCCAGGTGATGTAGGCGGTCCCCTTCGACGCGAAGGAGATGCACGTAAGGTGCCAGTCACCCGATGTGCATCTCCGATCCGCCGCGTCCGGTCACGAGAGCGAATCGCCCGGAGAGGCGAGTACGGTGCCAGTCACCGGATGAGCACTCGTTCCACCGCGTCCACATGCGAGACCGATTCGCCCGGAAATGCTCATCCGGTGACTGGCACCGTACTCGCCTCTGGCACCCTACTCGCGATTCCGGAACGCCCGTCGATTCCTCAGGCGACTCGCGCACCGAGAAGCCGGAGAGGCGGCCGCGCGTGCGGAGGCGCAGCGTCGTGTCGCCGCGACGGACCTCCAGCTCGACGCGCGCGCGGCGCGGCAGCGCGTCGTTCGCCCGCTCGAGTCCGTCGATCGTCGTGACCGGAGCGTCGCCGAACGGAGGATGACGTCGCCTGCGCGCAGCCCCGCCGCCTCCGCCGGCGAGCCCCGTCCACCTGATCGACGACGACCTCCCGCAGCGGAGCCGGGGGAACGGCCGCGAGCGACTCCGCCATCTTCTTCAGGAGCGGCGTGTCGTAGCGATAGTAGGCCTCGAGCATCAGCACGCACATCGCCGTCGTGTAGCAGCGATCGCCGTCCCGATCCTGCGCGTAGTCCGCGTAGTAGGAGATCGGTTCCCAGGATCCGTCGCGCGACTGGTTGTCGAGGAGGACCGGCTTCAGGCGGTCGTTCCAGCGCTCCCAGGCCTCGCCGCCCCGCATGCGCAGCGCGGAGCGTCGCGTAGTAGAGGAAGTACTCGTTGCCCCGACCCTCGCGCACGAAGGCGTCCTGCGAGGGACGTCGCCAGGCGAAGCGCGGCGCGCGCTCGAGGCAGTACTCGACGCCGCGCGTCACGCGGGAGTCGGCGGGGTCGTGGCCGAGGAGCTGGAGCGCGAAGACCGCCGCGGCCGAGGAGCCGGGTAGCGTCGGATACCGGCCTGAGAGCCAGTCGGGATCGTGGTTGTAGCTTGGAAGGCGCCGAGACGGTCGTCCCAGGCGCGCACGACGTGGTCCGCGCCCGCGCGAGCGCCTCGTCGGGCACGCGCACGCCGCCGATGCGCGCGGATTCGAGCGCCATGATCTGCCAGACGCCGACCGACAGACGCGGCCAGCGGTCGTAGCGACGGTCCTCGTCGGCGTAGTAGTAGGACCAGCCGCCGTCGAGCTCGGTGCGGCGCGAGCTGACCTGGGCCGAGAGGATCCGCTGCGTCGCCCGCCAGAGCGGCTGGCGCAGCGCCTCGTCGCCGGTGAGGGCGAAGGCCTCGGCCAGGGCGTAGGTCGCGATGCCGTGTCCGTAGGCCGATCCCCTCCCCACGTGCCCGGAACGCTCGTCCTGCGCCGCGAGGAGGAAGGCGATGCCGCGGGAGACGCACTCGCGGAACTCGCCGTCCTTGCGGTGCGTGTAACCGGATCCGAGGAAGGCGAGCAGCGCGAGGGCCGACTTGCCCACGCGCACGTCGCCGTACTTGTCGTCGCGACGGTCGTCGCCCCAGGCTCCCGAGTCGCGCTGGCGCTCGCGCAGGTAGCGCAGTCCGGCGAGAACGGCCGCTTCGGTCTCCTCGGTGCCGCCCGCCTGGCGCAGCGCCTCGAGGCGCGCCTGACCGCTCCGGTTCGCATAGATGGCCGGGGCCGGGGCGGGGTCGGCCTCGGCGAGGGTCACGTCGCGGCGTCGGAGGAGGTCGCGCGGCGAGGGCGCGGCGCCGGGGCCCGTGGCGAAGGGCGTGCGCTCGCCGGGCGCGCGGGCGACGACCTCACCCGAAGGACGACGGGCGGGCGCGAGCGCCCGCGGGGCCCGGACGGGAGTCACGGGAGCGTCGCTCGCCGTCGCCGACGCGGCGCGATCGGACGCGCGCGGACCGGGCGCCGCGCGCGGGGCTCCGAGCGGACCGCGCGCCGCGATCGCGGGGCGATCGGGAGTCTCCCCGCCTTCGAGCGCCCCCGCGAGCGCGCGGGGACGCGGCGCGAGCGCGCGCGGTCCGGCGGGCGCGGCGGGGGCCGTTCCGGGGTCCGACGCGAGTGCGCCCTCCGCCGCCGCCGTCGCGCCGCGACGCCGCGGCTCGAGCGTCCGCGCGCCCCCGACGGCGGAGGCGACGGTCTCGTCCTCGCCGCCGGCCGGAGCGTGGCCCGCGGCCTCGAGGGCCGCCGGGGCCACGGGGTCGCCGCGACGCGAGTCGCCGCGCGCCACCGGAGCGGCGACGTCCGGGCCGCTCGCGGCGTCCTCGACCGTGAACTCGGACGCGGATCGACCGTCCAGGAGGGAGCGCGCCGCGGCGCCGCCGTCCGGCGCGGAGGCCGTGGAGGGATCCCGACGGGCGGCTTCCCGGCCCGTCGCGCTCTCGCGGGCCGCGACCGCCCGCCCCGCCGCCGCGGCCTCGAGCGCCCGCGCGGCCTCGGCCGACGCGTCCGCCCCCGGATCGCCCTCGGCGCGACGCGGGGCCTCTCCCCCGCCGCGGGCGAGCTCCGTGCTCGGCGCGGAGGCGGAGTCCCCCGCCGCGCGTCGGCGGCGCGGGCGGACGGCGCGCCTCCGCGGCCGCGCCGCTGCCGCGCGAGGCGACCTCGACCCGGCGCGGTCCCTCGATCGCGGTCACGCCCCCGGCGGCGAAGGTCTCGTGGTCGTGGAAGCAGCCGCGGCGGGCGCCCTCGCCGAGGCCGGTGCACGCGCGAGCCCTCAGCCTCGGCCACCGCGGACGGCGCCTCCGCGTCGGCCGCGTCGCGCCGGGCGACAGGTCCGCCCGGCCGGCGCGGCGCGATTCTCGCGCGCGGTCGCCTCGCCGGCCGCCGGCAGCGCCGCGTCCGACTGTTCGGCCGCCGATTCCGCGGCGGCGCTCGCCTCGCGTCTCGGGGCGGCGGCGGAAGGCGCGCTCGCGCGGGCCTCGGGCGCGCTCGGCGCCTCCGTCGCGGATCGGGCCGCCGCCTCGGCGGGAAGGGCCTCCGCCACCTCGCGTCGCTCGGCCGCGACGGCGTCGCCGCGGGCCGCGCTCGGGGCGGATTCGGACTCGCTCTCGCTGGCGAGGAAGGTGACGCGCACCGCGCGACCGTCGCCGGAACCCGGAGCCGTCGCCTCGGTCTCGCCGGGGTCGGCCATCAGCAGAAGAAGGAGGTGGATGATCAGCGAGATGATCAGGAACTTCACGAAGGGATGGAGGCTCTGCCACTTCAGGTAGAGCCAGGTCGCGAGCAGCGTCACGAGGATCGCGACGAGCACGGTGAGGAGCCGGTGCGCCAGTCCGCCCGGGCGGTCGATGGCGACGATCTCCCGCCGTTCGGCGAGCTCGAGCGCGGTGCGCAGCCCCTCCGGGTCCTCCGCGCGGGTCCGCGCGAAGACGAGGCGCGTCCCCTCCGGCGAGAGCGCCGGGTCGACCTCGTCGGCGGCGGAGTTGACGCCGTCGAGGAGACGGGGCTCGCCCCACTCGCCCTTCAGACGCACCGCCCGCCAGAGATCGAAGCCGCCGGCCCCGCCGGGGCGATCGGACGCGAAGTAGAGGAATCGCCCGTCGGCCGACAGCGCGGGAGACCGCGTCTCGGACGGGGCCGCCGCCGCGAGCGCCTCGAGCGGGCGCGGGGCGTCGTAGCCGTCGCCCTCGCGCCGGCAGTGATAGAGCTCGTAGCGGAGTCCGTCCTCCGCGAGGCGGTTGCTCGCGAAGACGAGATCCACCCCCGCCGCGTCGAGCGTCGGATGGCGATCGTCCCCGGCCGAGTTGAGGCCGGGCCCGAGATTGACCGGAGCCGCGAAACCCTCGCCGTCGCGCTCCGCGCGCCAGAGATCGAGTCCGCCGCTCCCGCCGGGACGACGACTCGCGAAGATCAGCGCCCCGTCGTCCGTCACGACGAGCGGGTCGAGGTCGTCGGTCGGCGAGTTGAGCTCGAAGAGCGGCTCGGGACGTCCCCAGCCGGCGCCGAGGCGCCGGGCGCGAAAGAGATCCCAGCCGGCGTGCTCGGTCCGGCGGGCGAAGTAGAGATCGCCGCGTCGGCGATCCAGGGCGGGCGCGCGATCGTCCGCCTCGAGCGGCGTCTCGCCCTCGAGCCGTCCCTGCTCGCGCCAGACGAAGCGCATGCCGCCCTCCCAGGCGGCGGACCCGACGCGATCGTCGCCCACGCTGAAGAAGCGATCGGCGCCGAGGCGATCACCGGCCGCCCCGATGACGGCGATGGCGACGCCGACGAGGATGGCCAGGAGCCCCAGGGCCCGGCGCACGCGGCGCCGGATGTCGCGATCGCGCTCCACCGTCTCAGCCTCCCTGCGCGTCGGCCGTGGCGACCGAGGTCTCGATGCCGATGCCGGTGCAGAGATCGAGCACGTCCACCGGATGACGGAAGGGCGTGTCGCGATCCGCGCGGACGATGACGCGTTGCCGCTCGTTCTTGCGCTTCGCCTTCACCAGCACCGCGCGGAGCGACTCCCGGTCGAGGACCGTCGACCCGACCGAGAAGCTTCCGTCCTTGCGGACGCCGACGACGAGGGTCTCCGGCAGGTCGCGGAGCGGGTTTCCGTTCTCCGCCGCCGGCACCGCGATCGAGAGGTCGCGCTCGTCGATCTGGAAGGTCGCCGTCACCATGAAGAAGATCAGCAGCAGGAAGACGACGTCGACCAGCGGCGCCATGTCGACCATCGCGCCCACCTCGTCCCGATCCTCGGCGTCGAACTTCATGCCGCTCCCTTCCCGCCCTCGCGGGCGGCGGCGCAGGCCGCGACGACGTCGGTGCCGATCAGTCCCCACTCCGCCGCCGCGCGCTGGATGCGGCCGTTCAGCACGTGGTAGAGGACGACGAAGGGGATCGCGACGCAGAGGCCGGCCGCGGTCGTGTAGAGCGCCTTCCCGATGCCGGGAGCGAGGGTCTCGACGCGGTCGGCGGGCGAGGTGCCGCCGAGCAGGTTGAAGGTGGTGATCATGCCGAGCACGGTGCCGAGGAGGCCGAGCAGCGGCGCCACGGTCGCGATGATCGCCAGCGGTCGCACCGGTCGCTTGAGACGTCCGATCTCGTGCTGCCCCATCGACTCCATCGCGCGCTCCATCTCGCGCGGATCGCCGCGCCCCACGCGGAATCCCGCCTCGAGGATGCGGGCCAGCGGCCCCTTCCCCTCGCGAGCGAGGGTTCCCAGGGCGCCCACGTCGTCGCGCCCCGCCGCCTCGCGGAGAGCGTCCGCGTAGCTCTTCGGCACGAGATTCGAGGCCCGGAGGCTCACGAAGCGTTCGAGCGCGAGCGCGAGGCCGACGACGGAGCCCGCGAGGATGACGACCATGACGGCGCCGCCGGTCTCGACGATGTCGGCGATCCCGCCGCCGAGGAGGCGGTCCTCCTCCGCCGCGAACAGGGACGGACTCGTGAGTCCGACGACGAGCAGGACGCCGGCGGCGACGCGGGCGGCGTAACGGACGGATTTCATGATGCGACTCCCTCGCGCGCGCCGCGCGGCGATTCCCTCAACCACGGTTCACCCCCTTGGCGCGCAGGCGCTTCGCTTCCGGCGAGTCCGGATGCTCGCGCAGCAGATCCGCGCGCAGCTTCGCCGCCTTCTCCTTCTCGCCGCCCTCCTCGAGGAGGTCGGCCGCGGTCGCGGTCGCCTTCGCCACCCACTCGGCGTGGGCGTAGAGGATCGCGACCTTGAGCATCTCGTCGATGGCGCGCTCCCGATCGCCGGCGGCGCGGAAGCACTCCCCGATCCGGAACTGCGCCCGGGCCGCGAGCGGCCTCGCTCGAGGCCCACCACCTTGCGGTAGGCCGCGCGGGCGCGCTCGCGGCGATCGCGGGCGAGGAGCGTCGCCAGCGCCGACCCTGTGACCGCGCGGCGCGCGGCGAGTTCGGGCGCGCGCGAGGACGACCGGCGCCAGCGCGACGACGTCCTCTCCGGGCGATCGGCGGCGGCGAGACAGAGCACCTGCCGCCCGAGCGCGTCGGCGGCGTTCTCGTGGCGCGGGTGCTTCGCGGCCATCGCCGCGAAGCCGGCCGCCGCCGCCGCGAAGTCGCCCGCGCGCTCCGCCGCGTCCGCGGCGAGGTAGGCGGACTCGCCGCGAGCGGGCTCTTCTCGTCCGCGGCGACGGCCTCGAAGGCGACGCGCGTCGCGCGGCCGCTCGAGCTTCACCAGGCACCAGCCGCGCTTGTAGGCGAGCTCGTCGGCGAGGTCGCCGACGGCGGCGTGGGCCGCGGCGCGCTCGTAGCGCGCGAGGGCGCCGGCCCAGTCCTCGCGGGCGTAGGCCGACTCGCCGAGACGGAAGCCCGCGTCCGGCGCGAGCGGGCTCGCGGCGCAGTCCTTCACGAGCGCGGTGAAGGCCGCGTCCCGACCGTCCGCGTCTCCCGCGCGATCGCGCAGGAACCGAGCTCGTAGAGGGCCGCGTCCCGCCCGGGAAGCGCGGCGTCGGCCGCCGCGCGCTCGAGGGGTCCGCGCGCGCCGGCGTCGTCACCGGCCTTCGCGAGCGCGAGGCCCCACAACAAGAGCGCCTCGCGGCGTCGGGGATGCTCCTCGCCCTCCGCCAGCAGACGCAGCGGCACGGCGGCCTCGGCGCCCCGACCCTCCTCGTGGAGCGAGAGTCCCGCGAGGTAGAGCGCTCCGCCGCGACGGCCGGGATCGGCCTCCTCGCGGGCGGCCGCGACGGCGGCCGCCGCGGCCTCGCCGCGCCGACCGAGCGCGGAGCGACCAGGCCCGGCCGATGCGCGCTTCGGGCGCGCGCGGGTGATCGGGCGCCAGCTTCAGGAGCCGGTCCCAGGCCGCGAGCGCCTCCTCGTGGCGCCCGGCCGCGAAGCGGCACTCGCCGAGACCGGCCCAGGCCTCCCCGGCGAGGGCCGGTTCGAGCTTCTCGCGGACGAGCGCGGCGTAGAGCGTCTCGGCCTCGTCGGACCGTCCCTCGCGGCGCGCCGCCGCCGCGGCGCCGAGACGCGCGCGCGGACCGAAGTCGCCGGCCCCCTCCACCGCCGCGGCGCGTCGGAAGGCCGCTTCCGCCTTCGGCGTTCTCGCCGAGCTTCTCGTGGCACTTGCCGATCAAGTAGGACGCCTCGGCCGCGAAGGGCCCCCGCGGATCCGCCGCCACGAGGGCGCCGAAGGCCTTCGCCGCGTCGCGGGCGCGGTCCTCGCCGTAGGCGCACCAGCCCTTCTTGTAGAGGGACTCGGCATGCCAGGCGCCGGGGCCGCGGGCGATCAGGCGGTCGAACCAGGCCTCGGCCTCGCGTCGACGTTCGAGCGCGAAGGCGTTCTCGCCCAGCGCGAACAAGACGTCGCGCGCGAAGCCGTCCTCGATGCCGTCGCGAAGGAGCGGCCGGAGGACCGCGATGGCCTCCTCGTGGCGCTCCAGCCGGTTGAGAGCGAAGGCGCGCGCGAAGCGGGCCTCGTCGAGGAGGGCCGCGTCCTTCGTCTCGCCCGTGAGCTCGGCGAGCGTCCGCTGCGCCTCCTCGAAGCGCCCCGCCCGCGCGAGCGCGTCGGCGTAGGCGAACTTCCGACGGGGCGAACGCGAGGCGGCGGCGGCCAGCTCGGTGAGGGCGGCCTCGGTGTCGCCGCCGGCATCGAGGATCCGGCCGGACCAGTACGCGAGGTCCGCCGCGTCCTGCCCCGTCGCTCCCTTGACGAGCTTCAGGAGCGCGAGCCCTTCCTTCCCCTTCCCGTCCTCGTGCAGCTTCGCCGCGGCCCGGATGAGCGCGCGCGGCGCGCGCGGATCGTCGGGGTGCGCCGCGGCGTGGGCGCGGAAGGCCTTCATCGCACGACCGAGATCGCCGCGCCCGAAGGCGGCGCGCGCCCGGCCGAGACTCACCTGCGCCGCGAAGCGGTCGGTGGCGGCCTTCGCGAGCGCGCCGTAGGCCGCCTCGGCCTCGTCGAAGCGACCGAGCACCAGCAGGGACTCGGCCGCCATCGCCTCCGCCTCGAGGCGCAGCGAGTCCTCCTTCGCCGCGGCCCGGAAAAGCTCGAGCGCGTCCTCTCCGCGGTCCGCCTCGAGCGCCCGGTAGGCGAGCGCGAGGCGCGACCAGGGCGCGTACCGCCCCGCGGGCCAGCTCGCGACGACCTTCGCGTGGGCGCGGTCGGCGCGTTCGCCGTCTCCGGCCTGGCGAGCGGCCTCGCCGACGAAGTACCAGGCGGCCTCCTCCTCGTCGCCGGCGCCCTCCTGGAGGAGCGCGTCCAGCGCCCGCAGCGCGTCCGCGCCCTTCCCCGCCCGCTGGAGCAGTTCGCCGGCGCGCAGGAGCGCCTGCCGGCGCAACGGCTTCTCGCCGCTCGCGACGTAGGCGCCGAAGAGCGGCAGGGCCTCCTCGTCGCGCCCGAGCGCAACGAGCGACTGTCCCCGGTAGAAGCGCGCCGCCGCGAGCCGTCGGTCCTTCGGATGCCGCGCGATGAAGTCGGCGAAGGACTTCTCGGCGCGCTCGTGGAGTCCCCGATCGTGGAGCCCGGCCGCGAAGGCGTAGGCCTCGTCCGGGGTCTCGTCCTGCGCGCGGAGCGAGGGAAGGAGGAGGCCGAGCAACAGGCCCAGGGCCAGGGCGCGGAGGGGCGAGGAAGCGGTCACGGTATTCTCCTTCTCTCGTCGCGATGCGGTCCCGGAACCGGACCTCGCGTCCCGGTGCTACGGGCCCTCCGCCGCGCCGCTCCGCCAAATGGGAGCGCCCGGTCGAGGACTGCCGATGATCGAGGACGAACGCGAACGGGTAGCCCACGCGCGCGGTGACCGAGGGCCGCCGCGCGGCCGGAGCCGCAGATCGCGTTCGGGGAATCCGACCGGAGATTTCCGATCGGGAGCGTGAGGGCCGCGGCCGGTGGCCGATCCCCATCCCACGCCGCACCTCCGCCCGATGGCGCGACGCGTCGGATGAAGACTTCACGAACCTCGCGAAGCGCGCCGCGACCCCTCGCGGCGAACGCGTCCGAGTTTCGTCCCGCCGGGAGCGGCTGTCAACGGGCGGGAGAAATTCCCGCCGCGCCGACCATCTCCTGCTCCTCCGCCGCGGCGAGGAAGCGCTCGGCGAGCCCCTCCCGGGCGAAGGGCGAGCGCGCGAGCCGGGCCGCGAAGTCGCGGCAGGCCGCCGCGATCTCCTCCGGCGCGGGATCGGCGCCGAGCTCCGGATAGAGACGCGCGAGATCGAGGGATCCTTGCGCGCGCTCGAGCCCACGGCGATGCACCTCGCGGCTCGCCGCCGCGACGCGATCCGGGATGCGCGCGGTCATGCTCTCGCCGTGCGTGCGGTAGTGGTAGAGCACCTCCGGCACCAGCACCGCCGGCGCCCGCTCGACCAGGCGCAGCCACATGTCCCAGTCCTCCGCGCCCTCGAGCCCGGGGATCGTAGGGACCGACCTCGCGCGCCAGATCGGCGCGGTAGAGGAAGCCCGCGAGCCCGGGGTTGAGCACGAGGAAGGAGCGATAGGAGAGGTCCTGATCGCGGGTGAGGCGCAGGAAGTGCCCCGCCTCGTCGATCCAGGAGAAGTGGCAGGCGGCGAGTCCGCACTCCGGTCGGCCGTCGAGCGCGGCGACGAGGCGTTCGAGCATCGTCGGCGCGAGCGCGTTGTCGGAACTCGTCCAGGTGAGGTACTCGCCGCGCGCCTCCGCGAAGCCGCGGTTGAGGGCCCGCGGGAGCCGGGCGTTCGCCTGATGGATGACGCGCACGCGGGGATCGCGCAGCTCGGCGAGGATCCGCGGCGTCTCGTCCGTCGAGCCGTCGTCGACGATGACGAGCTCGAGATCCTCGAAGGTCTGCTCGAGCACGCTGCGGATCGCGCCGGGGAGCCAGGCGGCCTGGTTGTAGGTCGGGAGGATCACGCTGACGCGCGGCGCGCGGTCCGCGGAGGGCGGCGCCTCCGGCGAGACGGCGACGCGGGGGTCGACCCGCATGATCCGCCGGACCTCCGACTCCCATTCGGCGCGGTAGCGCGCGACGAGCGCCCGCTCCTCCGGTCCGTCGAGAAGCGCGGCGAGGGCGAGGAGCGTGTCGGTGTCCTCCGGATCTCGCGCGAGGAGCTCGCAGAGCGCCGTCGCCGCGGCGGCGGCGCCGGCGGTGTCCGCGAGTCCGGCCGCGGCCTCGCGCTCCGCTCGACGTTCGGGCGACCGTCGATCCGCGATCTCGGTCGCGCCCGGCGCCGGCGCCGGAGTCCAGGGCGTCGCCCGGCCGCGCACGGCCTCGAAGACCCAGCGGAAGGCGTGGCGCCGCGCGAACCAGCTCGACGAGACCGCCTCGTCGAGCATGCGGCCGTCGCGGAGTCGGGAGAACCGGGAGGTGAGGACCGGGACGATCTCGTCGCGCACGCGCGGCGTCGCCCCGCCCCATCCCGGCAGGAACTGGAACTGACGCGCCGAGGTCGCGACGAGTCCGGCGTCGCGGATCGCGGCGAGCATCGCATCGGCGTCGAGGTGACAGGGCTCGATGGCGTCGACCGCCCGTCGGGCCTCGAGATCGTTCAGGCTGTCGCGCAGTCCGAGATCGAAGTGGGCCCGCCCCCCGGGGACGAGCACGCGCGCGAACTCCGCCAGCGCGCGGTCGAGCTCGGGGACCGCGTAGAGCGTCGCGAAGGAGCACACCGCGTCGAAGGACGCGTCGTCGAAGGGGAGCTCGCAGGCGTCGCCCGCGATGAGATGCAGTCGTTCCGGCGCGAGGCCGCGCTCGAGGGCGCGCTGCCGCAGCTCCTCGAGGATCGGCGGGCTGCAGTCGAGTCCCGTGACGACGTAGCCGGCCTCGAGCAGCGGCAGGAGGAAGGAGCCGTTCCCGCAGCCGACGTCGAGGATGCGCGCGCCCGGCGGCAGCTTCATGAGCTCCGCGAGGCGCGTCCGGATGAGCTCCGGGAAGTAGCCGTCTCCCTCGGCGCCGGCGTACTGTCGGCCGTGGTAGAGGCGGCGGAAGATCTCGCGGTTGTCAGCCACGGTCCGGCTCCGAAGGGCGGCGGCGCGAGCCGCGGAAGAAGGGGACGAGATTGCCGCCGAAGCGGCGCTTGAAGAGCGTGAGCCCGGCCTCCTTCGAGGCGGGATCGGCCTCGGGGAAGACCTCGCCGGTCTCGTGGTAGAGGATGCCGCGCGCGTGGAGCGACTCGATCGCCGTCCACTGCAGGAGCTTGGCCGCCTCGTGCTCGAGGCCCTCGGCCGAGTACGCGCCCGTCCAGTAGAGCGAGGAATCGCCCCACTCCGCCACGTTCGCGGCGCCGATGACGCGGCCCTCGCGTCGCGCGAACCAGATCCGGGTCGCGCCGGACGCGACGAAGTGGCGGAAGATGCCCTCGAAGTAGGCCCGCGGGTGCGGCGTCACGCCGGTCCGGCGGTAGGTCTCGACGTGGAGCGCGTAGTAGGCGTCGAGGTCGGCCGCGGTGGCCTCCGCGCGCGACGCCTCGAGGCCGTTCTTGCGCGCGCGGCGGATGTCGCGGCGATAGCTCGGATGGAGGTCGCGCCAGATCGCCTCGAGCTCGCGGCCGAGCGGGACGACGCTCGTCAGGGTCGAGCCGTCCGTGAAGCCGCGCGCCGCGAGCGGGTTCTCCCCCGTTCGCCAGCAGAGACGCGACGACGGCGCCGTCGGCGGCAGGATGAGCTTCAGTTCCTCGAGCCCTCCCGGAGCGAGGAACCCGTCGAGCACGCGGTCGATGGCGCCGAGCAGCGCCTCCCGGTCGGCCGGGGCGAGATCGCCGCGCAGCGCCGGTCCGCCCGGGCCCATGATGTTCGACCAGCCGATCTCGGGACGGTCGCGCCAGCGCTGGAGCGGACAGACCGCGAGCGGTCGACCGTCCTGCCGCACCACGAAGCTGAGCGTCTCGCTCGGCCAGGCCTCCTCGTTGAGGAGTTGCGCCCGCCAGGAGTGGAAGAAGAAGGCGTCGGGCGAGGTCTCCACGACCGAGGTCCAGTCCTCCTCGTCCTCGCGGCGGAGGCGCGCGATCTCGAGCGGGGAGTCGGACAGTGACACGGGGACGACCTCGAGCGGACGCGGCCCGACGACAGCGATCGGGGGGCGGGCGGCGCGACGCTCGACCGCCTCGCGGTAGTGATCCGACTCCTCGCGATCGATGCGGCGACGATCGAAGCGGGCCGCGGCACGGCGGGCACCGACCGCGAGTCGCTCGCGAACGGGCGCGCTCGCGCAGACGAGCCGGATCCGCGCCGCGAGCTCCTCCGCGTCATGCGGGTCGCGGAGGAGAAGGCCGGAACGGCCGTCCTCGATGAACTCGTTCATCGGTCGGATGTCGCTGGTGAGGACCGGAGCGCCGCAGGCCATCGCCTCGATGAAGACGATCCCGAATCCCTCCCAGAGGCTCGGCACGCAGAGACAATCCGCGAAGGAGTACCAGGCGGCGAGCTCGGCGTTCGGTACGGACTCGACCCAGTGGCAGCGGTCGGAGATCCCGAGCTCGGCGGCGAGCGCGCGATAGGGACCGTCGTCGCCGCGCCCGACGAAGATTCCGACGTGACCCTCCCCGGCCGCGGCGAGGGCCCGCAGGACGGTCTCGATGTTCTTCTGCTCGGTCTTCCGGCCGACGTGGAGGATGCGATGGCGTCCGGGGAAGCGCTGCGCGAAGGCCCGGCGGCCCTCCTCGTCGTCGATCGGTCGGAACACGTCCAGATCGACGCGGTTGGGCAGGCGCTGGATCCGCTCCCCGCGCGCGCCGAACTCCCGCAGGCGATCCTCGACCGCGCCGCTCACCGCGAGGAAGAGATCGGCCGGGGGCAGCCCCGGCTCGAAGCGGCGCACGTCGGTGTCGTGGACGGAGACGATCAACGGCACGCCCGGGACGAGTTCGCGTCCCGCGTAGCGGCCGGCGGGCAGATCGTAGGCCCGGATGCAGTGGGCGCCGAGCTCGCGGACGCGGCGCGCGAAGTCCTCGGGCCGGGTCGGGATGACCTTCACGCCGTAGAGCTCGTGCTCCTCCGTCTCGTGCCAGGCGAGCGCGTAGACCTCGTCGAACCAGCCCTCCGGGTTGAAGTACCCCGTGAGGTCGGGATAGCCCGCGTCGACGTAGGCCCGGAGCGGGTCGCTGGGCACGACGACGAGCCGGCGCGGCGCCCGCGGATTCCCGGCGCGAACGGCGGACTTCGCCGCGTCGCGGTCGCGACGGGGTCTCTCCGCGCGCGATGCGGCGACCGCCCCGGCGACGGGAACCGTCGTGTCCTCTCGCCCCTCGATGCGCGCGCGCGCGTCGAGATGGAACTTCGAGGCCCAGCTCGGCTCCTCGGCCGGGAAGTAGTCCGCCTCGGGTCCGTAGGAGCCGTAGAAGCCGCCGGAAGCGTTGACGAATCCTTCCATGAACTCGACCGTGCGACGGGCGCGCTCGCGATCGCCGAGCTTGTCCCAGACGATCGCGGCCTGAAAGGTGCCCGGACTGCAGATCCACGAGCAGTCGGCGTAGGCGGGCAGCGCTCCCGAGTCGCGCTGTCGCTCGGCGAGCTGGCGCATGCCCCGCGCGGCCTCGTCGGTCGCGCCGAGGTCGAAGAGCGCCTCCTGGATGTAGCAGAAGAAGTGGGTGATCATCTCCGGCCGCGCGGCGTCGAGGACGGGCACGTTCGCGAGGTACCAGTCGCGGCTGCGGCGGACGAAGCGCGCCCAGCGCGGCTCGTCGAGGCGCTCGGCCGCGGCGGCCAGGCCGGGCAGCACGTAGAGGTGATTCCCCTCGCTGACGCGACCGCGGCGTCCCATGTCCCAGGCGTCCGGCGACTCCGGGACGCGGAGTCGACCGCTCGCCTCCGCCGACCCGACGAGCCAGTCGCAGGCGCGGCGCATCGCGTCCTCCGCCTCCGGCAGGTGATCGAGGATCGCCACGAGGCCGCGCACGACCTGACCGGTGTCGAAGGCGTAGGACTCGACGCCCTCCGGATCCGCGAAGGACCCGTCGGGGCGCTGCGCGGAGAGGAGCCAGCGCGCGAAGTCGAGCGCGATCCCGGTCTCGCCCTCGCGGAGCAGGGTCGGGATCCAGTAACCGGTAACCTCAGGGTAGGGACGCGGTCGCCGCGAGGTGACGACGACGCCTCCGGGCGCGGCGCGGTTCGCGCGCAACCACGCGAGAGAGTCGACGGCGACGTTCGCGACGGACATACAGCTTCCCCCCTCGGAGCCCGGGATTCCTCGGTCCTTATCGGCCGTCGGGCGCATGTTCATGCAGTCGGCGTCGAGATGAGGGGAGTCGACTCGCTCAAGCCTTTTCATGCGAAGGGCTTGCGAAACATCACCCGAGACCCCGAACTTCCTTGCCGGGCGGTGCGCGGCCCCCGACAATCGCGGCCGCCGCGCGATGGCCGTCGCGCCCCACCCTCCGGAGATGGATCCATGAGCTCTCGCCTCCTCGCCCCCGCCCTGATCGTCGTCGCCGCCCTGGCGCTGGCCCTCGTCCCCGGTCCCCGCTCCGCCGCCATGGGCGCGCCGCATGACGCCGGCAAGGACATCGATCGCGCGATGAAGACCATCGAGGAGTCCCTCGAGAAGCTCACCGAGATCGTGGGCGAGAAGGACAAGGTGAAGGAGAGCCTCGAGGAGGTCCTGAAGCTCGAGAAGGCCTTCATGGACTGCAAGATCGCCGAGCCCCACAAGGCCGAGAAGCTCGAGGGGAAGGACAAGGAGAAGCTGCTCCGCGAGTACCGCGAGATGAACATCGAGGCCCTGAAGGTGGTCCTCGACCTCGAGATCGCGGTGATCAACGGCAAGCTGCCGAAGGCCAAGAAGCTCGTGAACACGATCAAGGCCTACGAGGGCAAGGGCCACGGCAAGTTCCGCGAGAAGGGCTGATCCCCCTTCCGGCTCGCCCTGTCCAGTCTCCCGGTTAGGATCGCGAGGGTCCGGAACCGGGAGGATCGCGGCGATGAACGACGAGAGCGGCTTCGACTTCCCGTTGCCCCCCTTCGACGACATGCAGAACCTCACCCGCATGAGGTTCCTGCACGACATGGTCCTGCGGCACGGCCATCGCGAGAGCGGCGTCGCCCTCGAGATCGGCGTCTTCAAGGGCTGCTCGACGGTCTTCCTCTCCATGGCGGCGCGCAAGCGCGGCTTCGACCGCGTCTACGGCCTCGACCTCTTCACCGGCACGCCGAGCTGGGAGCAGGACGGACTCGACACCTACGAGGAGGCGCGCGGCCGGATGGAGGAGTACGGCCTCGATCGCTTCGTCGCGCTGCTGCGCGGTGACTCCCGAGAGCTCCCCTGGGAGACGCCGATCGACGTCCTCCACATCGACGGCGACCACAGCTACGAGGGCGTCGCGAACGACTTCCGACGCTTCACCCCCCACCTCACCTCGCGCGGCCTCGTCGTCTTCGAGGACTACGATCCCTGGCACCCGGGCGTCCTCGACGCGGTCCACGAGGCGCTCGCCACGCGCGACTGGGAGGTCGTGGGCGTGAACTGGTCGGACGGCGCCTACGGCTCGATCGCGCTGCGTCGCCGCTCACCCGTCCCCGACTGATCTCCGTCGGCTCGACGCCTCCGCCCCGACCCGGATTTCTGCCGTCGATTCACCAGCGATGGGCCTCGGGTTCCATGAGGGAAGGAGGCTCGGGGTGACCGTCCGCGGTCGCCCCGTCGACGTGCGCCATCGCGGACGACCTTCCCGATGTATCCGCCTCGGCTCGAACGGGTCGAGGGATCCCTCGAGAAGGACCGTCCATGCGAATCAGCCTCCCCGCCATCGCCGTTCTGATCGGCGTCTTCCTCCTGCCCGTACACGGGCAGGTCACCTCCGTCGCCAGCGGCAACTGGAGCAACAGCGCGACCTGGGGCGGCACGCCGCCCACGGCCGGTGACGTCACCATCGCCGCCGGCCACGTCGTCACGTTGGACGTCGACGTCCCCGCGCTCGGCGCGGTGGGAATCGACGGGACCCTCGTCTTCGGCGCGGCGACCGCCCCCGCGATCCGCCAGCTCGGCGCGACCGATCTGAGGGTCCGCAACGGCGGCCGCCTCGAGGTGGGAACCGCGACCACGCCCTTTCCCGGTCGGGCGTCCATCACCCTCCATGCGGACTCCGGCAATCCGGGACTTCTCGGAGTGGAGTACGGCGGAGCGATCGAGATGGTCGCGACCCTCGGTTCCGCTTCATCGCACACGACGCTCCAGACGTCCCTCGCCGTCTCGGCCACGAGCGCGACCGTGATCGGAAACCCGGGCTGGACCATCGGCGATCGGATCGTCGTCGCGTCGACCGACTACGATTGCCGGCAGGCCGAGACCTTCATCATCCAGTCGGTCACGCCGCTGACGGGCATGACCACCTACGGTCTCGACCACGCCGCGAGCTACCTCCACTTCGTCGGGGAGCTCGCGCCCTGGCCTCCTCGAAGTCCCACCCCATCGCGGCGGAGGTCGCCCGTCTCAACCGACCGATCGAGATCAATGCCCAACCCGTCGACGGTCCGGCCCACGTCCGGATCGGCCTCCAGGCGGCACCGACCTCGACGCCGATCACGGGAGCCGCGCCGTCCGTTCACCTGGAAGGCGTGGCCTTCTCCGGTCTCGGTGACTCGAGCCAGCCGGGACGCTATCCGCTGCACTTTCACTACGCCGGTGTCTCGACGGGGGCGCTGGTCAGGTCCTGTACCTTCAGTGACAACCCCTGGCGAGCCATCGTCATCCACGAGACGATGGGGGTACATGTCGAGGATTGCGTGACCTACGGAGCCGTCGACAAGGCCTTCTACCTGGAGAACGGTTCCGAGCGGGACTGCCGCTTCCACGGCAACGTCGCGATCACGACCCTCTTCAACCCGGCGATCGCCAAGCCTGGTCCGATCCACGCCGCGGCCTTCTACCTGACGACGCAGGAGACCGAGCTCGTCGCCAACGTGGCGGCCGGTTCCGAGGGGACCGGCTACTGGCTCGAAGGGACCTACGAGCCTTTCATCCCGCACGGCGTCGAGATCGGCGGCACCCCGCCCCCCGCGGCCCAGCTCACCGAAGCCGTGCCGACCTCTCCGAACGCGACGCGATTCGTGTTCAATGAGAACAAGGCGCACTCCTGCGGCTACCACGGATTCTTCGCGGACCTGGTCCGGCCTTACCTCTTCACCGAGACGCAGAGCTATCAGGCCTACAAGTGCGGGGTCTACGGCCTCTTCACGCGAAACTTCGGCTATCACAAGTGGAACAGCGTCCGCATCTCGGACTGCCAGGTCGCGATCTACGCGGCGACCACGGGATTCATCCTCGTGGACGGCCAGGGAACGACCCACTTCGACGACGTGCTCGTCGTCGGGGATTCGGTCAACGTGGGCTCGGACTGGAGCTCCGCCGAGACCTTCGTCGGGCGGAGCCTCCCGGAGCACGGCGTGCGGCCCAACGGGACCGGCGGCGGGGATCTCGGCCTCTTCGGACTCGAGATCTACGACGGGGTCATCTTCGTCGAGGATGCGGAGTTCGCGAACTTCCAGGACGTGACGCTGCAGAGCGGGGCCAACCGGGTCGCGGCGGCGATCACCAACCGGATCGAGAACGTGGCCTGGGCGGTCGATCCCCGCAACACGATCCGGACGACCTCGTTTCTCGCCCCTTGCCGCCCCGTCTTCTTCCGACAGGGTCCTCCCAAGGCCAACGGCGTCAACCAGGCGACGATCTACGATCTGGACGGCTCCATCTCGTCCCAGTCTCCCTCCCTCCAGAACGCGGCGCCGGCCTGGATCGTCGGCGGCCTCCACGGGACGATGCTCCCGGACGGCACCTACGCCGCGACGAACCCGCCGACCACCTCATCGGATCCGGCTTGGATCTCCGCGTGGAACGCCTGGGTCGTACCGGACAACACATCGAGCGGCAGCGGCGCGGGAGGGATCGCGCAGCTCCTGATCAGGGACGATCTCGCCCAGCTCGCGGGAGCACACGGCTACATCAACGTGCAGAGGAACGGCTCGCCCGCGAAATATCGAAGCTACCACACCGGCGGCACGGGCATCCTGAGCAACCTCTTCCCCGCGAACCTGGAGACGAACCACGTCTACGACCTGAGTCAGCCGCTGGACCAGACGACGGGCCTCCCCGTCCACTCGGTCTCGGGGACGACGGTCACGTACTCGCTCCGGTTCTCCCGGGCCGGGGAGTGGGTGACCTTGCGCATCCCGATGACGACGGGATTCGATCCCTTCAACAGCGCCCGCGCGGACGACATCACCTTCAAGTTCGGGTGGCGACTCGACATGCTCCTCTTCCCGCCCGTGACCTGGCCGGCGCCCGGCGTCGCGCTGACGAAGTACAACCTCGGCGCCGACATCCTCCCGGTCGATATCGTCGGGGTCACGGCCTTCCCGACGAACGGTGCCGTCGTCTTCGTGCCCGAGCTGACCTATCCGCTCGCCGCACCGGGAACCTCCTCGACGTTTCCCTTCGAGGTCGCCTGGGCGCGTGATGCCGCGACCAACACGCTCGAGATCCGGATGGTGCTCCTCGACTACCTGAACACCGCGGCCTTCGGCCCCCGGCCGTGGTTCCTGCCGGGCGGCAGTCTCTCGTTCCTGCCGGCGGGCGGCTACGGAACGACGCTCGATTCCCTCTTCGAGGGCGGCATGATCAACGTCACCGTGACCCAGCAGTAGCCGGTCGTTCACGAGACCAGGACCGGCCGCCGGCTCCTCCGGGGGGCGGCGGCCGGTTCACGTTTCGAGACGAGGTCGAAGTCCGCCCGCCGAATGCACAGGATAACTTCCCCGGAGAGCGAAGCTCCGGGACGGTCGTCGAGCGCGACCGGTCAACGACCCCTCCGGACCACGAGAAGACCCCATGTCCCCCATCGATCCGCGCGAGGAGCTCGCGAATCTCCGCCACGAGTTCGGCGAGCACGGCGGCGTCAACATGTCCATCGAGCGCAGCACGACCTTCACGGTCATGGCGCCCGACGCGATGCCGGCGATCTTCGCCGGACAGCGCGGGCCGGACGCCGGCGGCTGCTCCCTCTACGGGCGCCACTTCAACCCGACCGTCTACGTCCTCGGTCGCGAGCTCGCGGCGCTGGAAGGCACCGAGGCCGGCTACGCGACCGCGAGCGGCATGGGCGCGGTGATGGCCAGCCTCCTGCAGCTCTGCGACGCCGGTGACCACGTCGTCGCCTCGAACACCCTCTACGGCGGGACCTTCGCGCTGCTGTCGGAGTTCCTGCCGCTGAAGTGCGGCATCCGCACGACCTTCGTCGACGTGACCGATCACGAGGCGGTCGCGGCGGCCATGGAGGAGCGCACCCGCGCGGTCTACGTCGAGAGCATCTCGAACCCGACCCTTGTCGTGGCGGACATCCCGCGCCTCGCGGACATCGCGCACGAGGGCGGGGCCTCGCTCGTCGTCGACAACACCTTCAGCCCGGTGATCCTGTCGCCCTCGCGGCTCGGAGCCGACGTCGTCGTCCACAGCATGACGAAGTACATGAGCGGCGCCTCCGACATCATCGCGGGCGCCATCTGCGGGACGAAGGACTTCGTCTCCCGCCTCATGGACCTCCACACGGGCACGGTCATGCTGCTCGGGCCGACGATGGACCCCCAACGGGCCTTCGACCTCAGCATGCGCCTCCCCACCTCTCGCTGCGGATGGCCGAGCACGGTCGTCGCGCGCTCGAGATCGCCCGCCGTCTGGAAGCGCGCGGCCTCGAGGTCGTCTACCCCGGTCTCGAGAGCCATCCCCAGCACGCGCTCCTGAACGAGCTCTCGAATCCGGGCTACGGCGCGGGCGGTCTGCTCGGCCTCGTCCTGGCCGACGAGCAGATCGCGATGAAGCTGATGGAGCTTCTCCAGAACCGCCACCGCTTCGGCTACATGGCGGTGAGCCTCGGCTACCACGACACGCTCATGTCCTGCTCGGCCGCCTCGACCTCGAGCGAGCTGTCCGACGAGGATCTCGCCGCGGCCGGCATCGCGCGGGGCCTCGTCCGCATGTCGATCGGCTACACGGGCAGCCTGGAGCAGCGCTGGTCGCAGCTCTCATCCGCCCTCGACGAGCTCGGGATCGGCTGAGAGTCTGTGAACCTATCCCCGCCGGCTTCGACCGGCGGCAACGGCGCCGGGCTTCGTCATGCCTCCTCGCCGTATCTTTCCATTGATACGCCTCGTCGGCCTTCCTCGACCGACGCCGTTTCGCGCGGTCTCGAGCCGACGCGGGGATGAGTTCACAGACTCTGATCGACGCGAAGGCCGCCCGGGAACGACGAAGGGGGGAGCCCGCGACGCCGCGGACTCCCCCCTTCACGTGATGCCGAGACTCGCGTCAGTCCTTGCGGGCCGACTTCTTCTCGAGCTCCTCGACGAGCTTCACGGCCAGATCCGAGGCGGCCTGTCCGTTGTGGCTGCGGTGGCGGATCCTCAACTCCTCGTCGAGCACGATGAGGGTCGGCCAGCCTTCCACGGCCCAGTGCTTGGAGATCGCCATGGTCGCGCCCTCCGGCTGGTTCTGGAAGGAGCGCCAGTTGAGGTTCTTCTCCTTGACGATCTCGCGGATCGCCTCGAGGTCACGGTCGGAGTTCACGCCGATCAGGGCGAAGGGACGATCCTTCATCTCGTTCACGAGCGACCGCTCGTGGGGGTACAGGGCCCGGCAGGGGCCTCACCAATCTCCCCAGAAGTCGAGCAGGATGATCTTGCCCTTGTAGTCGGAGAGCTTGAAGGAGACGCCGTCGAGATCGACGCCCGAGATGTCGGGGGCGATCACGCCCTCCGCGAACTTCTCGCGCCCGTCGATCATCGACTGGATCTCGGCCTTGAGCGTCGGGCTCGTGGCGAGCGCGATCGCCTTGACGGCCGAGGCGCGCGCCGCGGCGTAGGCCGTGCTGTCGAGGGGTGCCTGCTTCAGGGCGCCGCCGACGCGCGAGACGATCGACTGCGCGCGGACGTCACCGTGCGGGCTCTTCGCCTCGAGCGTGCCGAGCAGCTCGGCGCGCTTCGGGTCCTTGACCCCGTAGGCGATGGCGCCCACGTAGTCGCCGAGCGAGGCCGAGTCGAGATGCTTCTCGACGAGCTCGGTCGCCGCCGACTCGGCGCGCTCCGGCATCTCCGCCCGCGACGCGATCAGGGCGACGCGGAAGAGGTAGGGGATCCGGGCCGCGCCGGTCTCGCCGGCGAGGGCCTTCTCCCAGACCGCGAGATCGCCAGCCCAGTACTCGGCCGGCGGCGCCATGCGCATCGCGGGAAGGACGTTCCGCCCCTCGGCCTTGGCCTTCTCGGCCTCGGCGCGCGACTTCTCGCGCTCCGCGGCCATGTATTCCTTCATCTTGCGGTTGAGTTCCCCGTCGGTCACTCGCGCGCGCTCTTCCGCGGCCTTCACCACGGCCTCGTCGTTTGCGGAGGTCTTCGCGGCCGGTTTCTCGGCCGCGTCCGCGGTCTCCTGG
Source organism: Planctomycetota bacterium (assembly GCA_041402125.1). Classification (GTDB taxonomy): domain Bacteria; phylum Planctomycetota; family DRQF01; genus JAWKSY01. Next base: position 281,119 of record JAWKSY010000002.1, on the reverse strand, counting down.
GCGGTGAGGACGAGCCCCCCGCTCCAGAAGGCGACCAGCGCGAAGGCCAGTCCCAGTGTCTTCGTCATCGTCCTTGCTCCTTGTCGAACGGTGGCGGCACGCACCTCGTCCATAGAGCACGGGTGTCCCCGTCGTGGAGAAATCCGTGTTGGCGAGGCCGGGCGGCCCCCGGCTCCCCGAGGATAGCACGGGGCCCGAACCGGACGAGACCCCTTGTGTCCCGCCGCGGCGAGGACACCCTGGGAAGCGGGCGCGGTGGACGGCGCCGACGCTCCCTGGACCGGCCCGAGGATCGACGATGGCGCTGATCGGACTCCGCGACGTGAGTCTCCGTTTCGACGGCCCCCCCATCCTCGAGGGCGTGCAGCTCCAGATCGAGCCCGGCGAGCGTATCGGCCTCGTGGGGCGCAACGGCGCGGGCAAGTCGAGTCTCCTCGCCGTCCTCGCCGGTCGCCTCGCCCCGGACGACGGCGAGATCACGCGCGGCGTGGGCGTCCGTATCGCCGAGCTGCCGCAGCTCGTGCCGGACCTCGGCCGGGGCACGGTGATCGACGCCGTCCGCGACGCGCTCGGCATCCACGCCGAAGACGAGGAGTGGCGCCGCGACGAGCGCGTCGACCGGATCCTCCGGGGTCTCGCCCTCGACGGTTCGCTCGACGTCACCTCGCTCTCCGCCGGCCTCCGCCGCCAGGTCCTGCTCGCGCGCGCGCTCGTCTCGGAGCCCGACCTCCTGATCCTCGACGAGCCGACGAACCACCTCGACGTGGACGCCATCCTCCGGCTCGAGGACCTGCTCGACCGCTACGCGGGGGCGATCGTCGTCGTGACCCACGACCGCGCCTTCCTGCGCCGGCGCGCCACCCGCATCCTCGATCTCGACCGGGGCCGCCTGGCCTCCTACGCCTGCGACTACGAGACCTACCTCGCCCGACGCGAGGGGGAGCTCGAGGCCGAGGCCGAGACGCGCGCGCAGTTCGACAAGAAGCTCGCCAAGGAGGAGGCCTGGATCCGCCGCGGCGTCAAGGCGCGCCGCAAGCGCAACCAGGGTCGCGTGAAGGCGCTCCTCGAGATGCGGGAGGAGCGCCGCGCCCGGCGGGAGCGCACGGGGGCGGTCAAGGGTGCGGTGCAGGACGCCGGACGGTCCGGGCGGCTCGTGCTGCGGGCCGAGGGCCTCGGCCACGACTTCGACGGCAGGTTCGTCTTCCGCGATCTCGACCTCGAGATCCTGCGCGGCGACCGCATCGGTATCATCGGGCCGAACGGCTGCGGCAAGACGACCCTCGTGCGCGCCCTCCTCGGCGAGCTCGAGCCGAGCCGCGGCACGCTGCGCCTGGGCACGAAGGTCGAGATCGCGCGCTTCGACCAGCTCCACGCCGGACTCGACGAGAACAAGACGGCGATGGAGAACGTCTGCGCCGACGCCGACACCGTCGTCATCGGGGGCGTGCCGCGGCACATCATCTCCTACCTCGAGGACTTCCTCTTCACCCCGGAGCAGGCGCGGGGCCCGGTGCGGAAGCTCTCGGGCGGCGAGCGCAATCGCCTCCAGCTCGCCGCGATCCTCGCGCGTCCCTGCAACCTGCTCGTGCTCGACGAGCCGACGAATGACCTCGACGTCGAGACGCTCGAGATCCTCGAGTCCTGGCTCGCGGACTTCCCCGGGACCGTGCTCGTCGTGAGCCACGACCGCGACTTCCTCGACAACGTCGTGACCTCGACCCTCGTCTTCGAGGGCGAGGGCCGCGTCGTCGAGTACGTCGGCGGCTATTCGGACTGGGTGCGTCAACGCCCCGTCGCCCCGGCGCCCGCCCCGCGCGAGACGACGAAGCCCGCGGCCGCGCCGGCCGCGAGCCGGGCCCCGAAGGCGAGGAAGCTCGGCAACAAGGAGCGCGCCGAGCTGGCCGCCCTCCCCGGCCTCATCGAGACGCTCGAGGCCGAGAAGGAGGCGCTGGGGCTCCGCATGGCCGAGCCAGACTTCTACCGGAAGCCGGGCCCCGAGATCGCGGCGGCGACGGAGCGCCTCGCCGAGATCGATCGCGAGATGGAGCGGGCCTTCGAGCGCTGGCAGGAGCTCGAGGGCGACTGAACCGGGCCCGGAGACGCGCCTCGCGGACTGCATCTTCATGCGCCCGACGGCGTCCGCCCGCCGCAAGCACGGTCCCTCGCCCATCTTCGCACCTTCCCCGCGCGCGCATCCGGCATGGAGGATCGGGTCCTCGACCCGCGTGATATCGTCGGGGGCGCCGGGGCCGCGTTCGGGCCCGGATTCCCTCGTCGCCCCGAGACCTCCGTCCGTGCCCTTCCTGCTCCGGATCGAACTGGCGAGCATCGTCGACTTCGGCGGACTGGATCCGTCGCGGCCGGCGGAGCTGCGTCTCGACCCGGAGATCGGCCTGCTCGCGCAGATGATGCGCTGCGCCGAGGAGCGGGAAACGCGCTACGCGATGGCGGAGATCGAGGACCGGGTCCTCGCGCTCTTCCGCGGCTGGAAGCTCGTCGGGAGCGCCGAGCACTGGTCCCTCAACCTCCGCCCCCACCACGAACTCTCCGGCGGGCGCGTCCGCGCGGCCGGACAGGAGCTGCGACTCGTCGGACACCTCGGACGGATCGAGGACGGCATCTTCCGGGCCCACCGGACCGACCTCCGGCAGGAGCTCCTCGGTCGCCTCCATCTCGGCTCGCTCGAGCACGTCGTCGTCGCGGAGGTGCTCGAGGCATGAGCGCGCTCGGGGGACTGGCGACGGTGCGCGGGCAGCGACTCCGCGCGCTCGCGCGCGGCGAGGCGCTCGGCCGACGCATCGCGATCCCGGTCGGTCTCACCCGCTCCTGGCTGGCGGGCGTGACCGTCGAGGGGCGCGCGACCTCGGCGCGACTCCAGGCCGGCCTCCTGCGCGTCGAGGTGCCGCCGCTCGTCCGCGGCGCCCGCGAGGCCCTGCTCGAGATCGACGTCGAGGGCGAGCCCCTCCGCCTCCCGACGGCCCGCGATCGCGAGCTCGACGACGCCGGAGCCTCCGTCCCGAACTACCGCGTGCTCGGCGCCGAGGAACGTCGCGCGAGACGACTCGCCGCGCTGCGGCACCTCCGGGAGGCTCGGCACCGGATCCTCGCCGCCGCCGCGGCCGACGGCGACGATCTCGCCCGACGCGCGCGCGTCTTCGCGCAGGACCTGGAGACCACGACCCACCCGCAGATCGACGGCTTCGTCGATCCGGACGGCGATCGCCTGCAGCCCGCCGGTCGAGCCCGCGGCGCGCTGCCCGCGGCCGACCGCCGCGCGCGTCTGGCGCTGGCCCCGCTCCTCGCCGAGCGCCGTCGCGGCCGCCTCGCCCTCGACGAGCCCTCGCCGGCCGCGCTCCCCGCGCTGGACGCGGTCGCCGCGCACCACGAGAGCCTGCTCCGCCGCGCCTTCGCCGACGAGGCGGGTCGCCTCGACTGGGAGATCCTCGTCGTCGCGCACGAACGCCTCGCCGCCGGCGAGCTGCGCCTCGCGCGGCCGGGCTTCCGGGACGAATGGGACGCAGACGTTCCGCGGCTCATCCTCAGCTCCGAACTCCTCCTCCTGCGCGCCCGCCGCGAGGAGAGCCGCGAGGCGCTCCGCCTGGCTGCCGTACTCGTCGAGACCACCGGTCTCGCGCTCGACTGCCACGCCCCGCGCCACCGCATGGCGCTCTCCGACTGGGTCCGCGCCCCGCTCCTTCCCGACGCGAGCGCCCGCCTCGCGTCCTGGCGCCGCCGTCGCGAGGGGTACGACCGCCTCACCGGCCTGGACCGGCACGCCGTGCTCGAGCGGCTCGACGGGCTGCAGAGCCTCAACTGCCGCCGGGCCCTCCGCGACCTCCGGGCCGACTGAACTCCCGCCCCGCCTTCGGATTCCCTTCGGTCGGACTGTCCCGGCGGCCGATCAGGATTCGGGAAAGAAGGTGTCCGACTCGGACGTCGCGAGAGGAGACGGGGGAAGCCGTGAAGGACGAGGAGATCGCGCCGAAACCAGCCCGACGGACGAGTACGCGCGGACCGGACTGGCTCCTCGCCCTGCGCGCGGGAGGGTCCGCCGAGATACCCGACCTTCGCGGCGCACGCCTCGTCGGCCTGGATCTGTCCGAACTCGACCTGGCCGGACGCGACCTCTCCGGGGCCGACCTCTCTCGCTGCCGCCTCGTCGGCACCTGTTTCTTCGGCGCGGATCTCGCCGGCGCGAGCTTCTTCGAGGCGCAGATGGAAGAGGCCGAGTTCGGCGACGCCAATCTGACCGGAGCGAATCTCGAGCGCGTGAAGGCGAAGCGAGCCGGATTCGGGCGTGCGAAGCTGGTCGACGCAAGCCTCAACGAGGCGGATCTCGAGGGCGCCTCCCTTCCCGGAGTCGAACTGAGCGGAGCGCGGTTGCTGCGCGCGCGTCTCGACCGCGCTCGCCTGCGCGACGCCCGCCTCACGGGCGCGGACTTCACCGGCGCCTCCTTCGTCGACGCGGATCTCTCGGACGCCCACGTCGACGATGGCGTGTTCCGCGACGCCGTGCTGCGCGGCGCCCAGGTCGGTGATCTCGTCGGCTTCCGCACCGCGGACTGGATCGGAGCCGACGCCCGAGACGTCCAGGCCTCCCACGCCTACGGCTTCCGCCGCTGGGTGGCCGACCAGAACTTCCTCGACGAGTTCCAGCGGGCGAACCCCATCCTCTATCACGTCTGGAAGCTGACGAGTGACTGTGGACGCAGCGTGGAACGCTGGATCACCTGCACGGGGGCGATGTCGCTCTTCTTCGCCTTCGCCTATCACTTCGTGGACATCGACTACGGCGATCACCGGACCTGGTTCTCGCCGCTCTACTTCAGCATCGTCACGATGACGACGCTCGGCTACGGCGACGCGGTCCCCGCCTCCGTTCCCGCCCAGATGCTGGCCGTTTCGCAGGCCGTTCTGGGTTACGTCATGCTCGGCGGCCTGCTGAGCATCCTCTCCGAGAAGCTGGCCCGACGCGCGGGATGAGACGATGACGACGCGAATCGAACGACACGACACCTTCGCCCTCGACGAGGCCCTCCGCGGATACGTGCCGCCGAATTTCCGCGCCTCGTCGATCTCGCTCCTCCGCCGGCTGCGCGATCCCGACGCCGACACGATGGAGATCGCGGAGGGCGTGAACGCCAATCCCGCGCTCATGGTCCGGCTGCTCCAGATGGTCAACTCGGCCGCCTTCGGCCTCGACGGCAAGGTCACCGACGCGCGCCACGCGGTCTGCGTGCTCGGCCGCGGGCGTCTCGAATCGCTGGTGCTCGGCCTCACGGTGCGGGAGGCGCTCCCGCGCGAGCCCGCCGCCTGCTTCGACGACACGCGCTTCTGGCGCGGCTCGCTGCGACGCGGCGCCCTGGCGCGCTCGCTCGCCGAGCAGCTCCACCCCGCGCAGGCGATGGAGTGCTTCACGATCGGCGTCCTCCAGGACATGGCGGTGCCCGTCCTCGCCGCGGCCCGGGGCGACGACTACGCGCCCGTGCTCCGCGAGTGGTTCTCGGACTCGCAGCAGGTCCCCGACCTCTCGGTGATGGAGAACGACGCGATCGGCCTCACGCACGGCTCCGTCGGCCGGCTCCTCGGCGAACACTGGGGGATCCCCGAAGGCATCCTGCACCCGATCGAGAACCACCACGACGACTCCTCGGAGGTCCTCGCCGCGGTCCGTCTCGTGTCCTTCGTCCGCGAGGGCGAGCGCTACCCCGACGTCGAGCGCATCGTCGAGGCGGCGCGGCAGGACCACGACCTCGAGCCCGATCACGTCGTCGCCACCGTCGAGAACGCCTTCCAGCAGGCCGACGAGCTCGCCCGCCAGCTCCGCTGAGCCGTCCCGCGCCCGGGGCCGGCATGGACGCCGCCCCGACGACCTGCCATCCTGAGCGCGCGAGCACCGCGCGCCGCCCGACGGCGTCGCGGCGCGCCCGATCGAGCCCCCGCGGCGAGCGCCGATGAATCTCCTCGAACTCCCGATCCTCGCGCTCGCCTTCCTCGTCGCCGCCCTCGCGCCGCCCTTCGGGGCGCGACCCGCCCGTCGCATCGGCATCGCCTTCGACCGGCTGGCGCGGCGCCCCTGGCGCGCGGCGCTCCTGCTCGCCGTCCTCGGCGCGGGCGGCGCCGCCGCCACCGCCGGCCTCGCGGGCCTCCCCGCGCCGCGCATCCATGACGAGTTCGGCTACCTCCTCGCCGCCGACACCTTCGCCCACGGCCGCCTCACCAACCCCACACCGGCCGGCGCCGAGCACTTCGAGACCTTCCACGTCCTCCTGCGCCCGAGCTACCAGTCGAAGTACCCGCCGGCGCAGGGGCTCCTCCTCGCGCTCGGCGTCCTCCTCGGCCATCCCGCGATCGGTCTCTGGCTCGCCTCCGGTCTCGTCGGTCCGGTGATGCTCTGGGCGCTCCGGGGCTGGACGCGCCCCCGCTGGGCCCTCCTCGGCGCCGCCCTCGCCGTCTCCCGCATCGCGATCGTCGGCGACTGGGCCCAGAGCTACTGGGGCGGCACCGTCGCCGCGCTCGCGGGAGCGCTCGTCTGCGGCTCGATCCCGCGCCTGCGCGATCGCGGCGGTCTCGTCGCCGGGCTCGCCCTCGGCGGCGGGCTCGCCGTCCTCGCCGCCGGCCGCCCCTTCGAGGGCGCGGTCCTCGGTCTCGTCGCGTTCCTCATGATGGCCGCCCCGGGGTGGCGACGCCGGCGCCTCGCTGACGCCCCCGCGCGTCGCGCCCTCGCCGCCGCCGCGATCGCGCTGCTCCTCGGCCTCGCCGCGCTCTCCTTCCACGCCTCCCGCGTCACCGGCTCGGCCCTGCGCCTGCCCCGCGTCGAGTACGAGGCGCAGTACGGCGTCACGCCCGACTTCCTCTGGCAGTCCCCGACCGAGCGCTCGGATTTCCTCGTCCCCGAGTTCCGCGACTTCCACGCCGGCTGGTGCCGCGACGAGTACGAGAAGCGCCGCAGCGCATCCGGCTTCCTCCGCGAGGCCGGTCGCGACCTCGAACGCCACGGCGCCTTCTACCTCGGCTTCGTGTGGATCCTCCCCTTCGCCCTCGGCGTCTGCGGCACCCTCCGCGACGGCAAGGGGCGGAGACTCCTCGCGCTGCTCGCCGTTCCCCTCGGCGCCGGTTTCCTCGTCTCCTGGTCGTACCCCCACTACCTCGCGCCCGCGACCCTGCCGATCGTGGCCCTCGTCACCCTCGGCTTCCGCACCCTCGCCCGGGGAGGTCCACGCGCGCGCGCCCTCGGCCGCGCGCTCCTCCTCGCGACCCTCGTCGTCCTCCTCGCGCGCGTCGCCTCCCGGATCCGCCGCCCCGACGCCTGGCCCGAGGAGCGCGCGCGCATCGTCCGCGAGCTCACCGAGCAGGGCGACCGCCACCTCATCCTCGTCCACTACGGCGAGGGCCACTCCGTCCACGACGAATGGGTCTACAACGGCGCCGACCTCGCCGCCGCCCCCGTCCTCTGGGCCCGCTCCCTCGATCCCGAGCGCGACCTCGCCCTCCTCGCCCTCTACCCCGGCCGCCACGTTTGGCGGCTCGAGATCGGCCGCAACGTCGGCCCCTTCACCCTCCGCCCCGGGCCCTGATCGGCCGCCGGGCGCTCGTCGCCAGTCCGCGACGTCATCGGAACGGTCCGGGGGCCCTCACATCGATGATTCTCGTCCTCGCCGAGAATCCCCCGCGACGGTACTCTGGGCCCGCCGGCGATGGTGCGAGGATAAGGCGCGCATCATGGCCCGGTCGGGCCTCGGCCGGCTCCCGTCTCGATCGTTCGATCCGTGGTTTCGAGATTCCGCCGGTCGACTCCCCGCACCGCCGCAGCGAGACGGCATACCGAGGACGAAGAGCACGAAGACCGGCGCATGGTGATCACGCTTTCCCAGTCTCCACGATCGGCCGACGCCGCCTTCGCGGCGGCGAGCCGTGCCTTCGTGATGGCCCTGGCGCTCGCCAGCCTCTCGCTGGACCTGACCGCGCAGAAGGAGGTGGGCTACCCCGATTGGGTGAAGTCGATCGTCCCGTCCGAACCCCACGTTCCGGCCGAGTATCGGGGCCGACACGCGATCGAGATCGGGGAGCAGTTCGCCGTCGGCCCCCATCGCATCACGGCACGGCCGTTCTTCGTGAGTCACACGACCACGTCCGGCGTCATCGCGATCGTCGATTCCTCGTCGTCCGAGAAGGTCAAGAAGGGCTGGGACACGGGCTTCGCTCGCGTTCATTCGGCGACGCGGCTGCCATCGACGGCATCTCACCCTCTTCGATTGCTGTGCACGGTGAGGGACGACTCGGTCTCGAGGTGCCGGGTGGTCGAGGTGCGGGTCACGCCCCGAGGTGACCTCTCCCAGCGTCTCATCGGCCCGCCGAGTGCGACGGACGGTGCTCTGTGGACCATGGCGACGATGATCGACGGCGCCGTCTACCTCTTCGACGCAACGTCCTCGTCGATCATCCGGATCATCGACACCTCGGGCGACGGCGCGCCCGACACGATCGATCCCGGATTCACGGTCGTGTTTCCGGCCTCCCCCGACGATCCCGTTCGACGTCACGGCCTGCCGATCCGGAGGTTCGTCCGCATCTCGCCCGACCTGATCAACCTCCACGCCGACCCGGACGGTGGCGTCGTCGATCTCCGTCTGGATCCCGGAGTCACCTTCGCTGAGCTTCTCCTCGTCGCCGGCACGCACCGGAGGGATCGGTCGGCCTCCCGCTCGTCGTCGGACAGACGCGCGTCCCCGTGTCGGGCCGTCCGGGCTTCGAGTTCCGGTTGGAGTCGACGAGCGATGAGGTCGTGAACCGAGTGTCTTCCCGGATCACCGTGCCTCCGAGCGGGCACGTCATGGTCGATCTGATCGCTCCGCTCGCGTCGGGATCCCGGATCCGGATCGCGGGATCGACCGACTCGGATTCAGCCGGAGGAGATCCTGGCTCAGTGCCGCCCCGGGGCCGCGCGGTGCTCTTCCGGCCCCGCAACCTCGAGTTCGGCCGGACGAGCGGTGAGTTCACCGTGCGCGGTGACCGGCTGAAGGAGGGAATGGTGGTCCACTACTCGGACGGTGTGACGACGGCCGACTGGACACGACCATCCGGTCTTCGTCCGAAGCGGTGGTCGTGCTCCCAAACTCGGCAACTCCGGAGAGTTCCCCGCCGTACGGTTCGATCAAGTCGGTCGAACTCTGGCTCGCGGGTCCGACGGACGGTGAACCGATCAGCCCGCGTATCTCCATATCGGTCCTTCATGACTGAAGAGCGGCAGAGCGTCGCCCGATCCCATTCCATCCGGGCGTTGCGGGCCGCGACAGAGCCCGGTCAGGTAGCGTGCGCCAACGAAGCCCGCGACCACGGCGTCGATCGAGTCCGGAGCCGCGATCATGGAGAAGTCGACCTCACAACGGTGGCAAGAACGGGTGACCGAGGACCGGAGCCGCCGAAGTCGGTGGCTCCGGTTCGTGATTGCCTTCATCCTTCTCGCCCCCCGGTTGTGGTTCCTCGCTCTGGCCACGTGGTCGCTGGTCGGGAGCCCCGCGTGACGGCTGATCGGAGACGCGGTCGTTGACCTGCTTCTTCCTGGCATCGACGCCCGGTCTGAAGAGCGGCCGCACCCGCGAAGACGTCGCGGACAGGCAGATCTCGCGCCGGCGGGACTTCGCCCTGGCCGACATCCGGAACGTCCGGAGCGAGACTTCGCCCACCGGACGGGTGCCGGCACCTCCGGTGCCCGATTCTCGTGACGAAGACAGATGAGAAACGAGCCGATCGTGACGGGAACGACGTACGCCTCTCTGGACTTCTACGGATTGCAGCTCGATCCGGCCGACGTCACGAGGGCTCTGTTGATCCCTCCGGACCACGAGGCTCGGGCGGGGACTCCCCGACTGTCACGAGGAGTTCGAATGCAGGTCATCGACCGGGGCACTCATCCGGTCGGTCACTGGTCGATGACGACCAGGGATCGCGTCGCCTCGCTGAAACTGAAGCCTCACCTCCTCTGGATCCTCCGGGAGCTCGAGGGGAAGGAGGAAGCCGTCCAGGAGCTCTGCCGATCCGGCATCCAGGGAAAGGTCTCCGGCCTGGTGTTGGGGCCTCACGCTCCGGTGCGGGCGGAGCTGCCGGGGACGCTTCGCGACGAGATCCGTCGCCTCGGGCTCGAGCTGGACCTGGAGATCTCCTACTGATCCGCCGCGGCCGGACGGAGAGAAGCGCGTCGTCACGCTCTCTCGTTGATGGACTTCGATCTACTCCGGCAGATCCGCGAGGCACCGCGCCAACCAGCCGAGGAACCACTCTCCGAAGGTCGGCGGGCGGGTCAGAGGCGGCAGGACTCGGCGGTCCATCCCGGAACTCAGAAGGCCCGAGGCGCGCCGAGCCGGCGAGTACATTCCCTCGTTCCAGCCGTAGCAACCCACGTCCCAGACGCGGCCCCTGAACTCGCCCGTGAGGACCAGCACCGACCAGAAGGTGCAGCCCTGATGGCAGATCGGGACGCATCCGCTGCAGGGCCAGTATGCCTCGATCACGCCATCCTTGATCCCGTCGGTGCCCCCGACGTCGATGAGGCTCCGCGACGAGAGACCCAGCGGGAAGGGCGCGGAAGGATGAAGCGGCCGACCTTCGATGTGGACCTCGTCCTCGACCAATCCCATGATCTCGGTCAGGGCCTCCTTCGGACTCCACATCCCGTAGTAGGGCCCGGCGCCCGGCCCGATCTCGAGCAGGAATCGCCGATAGTCAGGCGGAAGCGGCACCCCCAGCACGGACTCCATGTGCGCGACCTTCTCCGGTCGCACCGGTTTACTCCGGTACCGGTGTTTCGAGGCCCCGAAGACCTCGCACCGCGGGTCACGTCGCCGCAGCTCGGCGAGCAATTCACGGAGCGCATCGATCATTGCGAGACTCTCGCCACCGGGAAGGGACGGCGGGCGACGACCGCGATGAGGGTCACGGGAGGTCGGCCCGGGGATCCGGCTTCGCTGTTCATCGGAACTCGAAGGGCCCCCACTTCTCGACCGGCGTCTTGCCGTGCTCTTCCAGCCGCCGCAAGAACTCGAGGTCCTTCCGGTCGCTTCCGAAGCCGGCGGAGATTCTGCGAATCCTCGGATTCCTCAACACGGGGAGGAGCTGCGCGGGGTCCTGCCTCCGACCATCGAGCAGGCGGAACTCCTCGAGTGCGGGCGCCGTCTCCAGAGCCCTGAAGTCGTGGAAGCCCTTGAGATTGTGGAGCACGATCCGGCGCAGGGCCTTCGCGTCCGACAGGTCCGGCAGACGCTGGATGTGCGGCATCGACCGCAGCCAGAGATCTTGAAGGCCCGGAAGTCGGCCGACGACGTCGATCTTCTCGAAACCGCGCACCTGCCAGATCTCGAGGTACCGGAGGCTCGTCTTCCCCTCGATCTCTCCGAGATCCCGGATGCCGCCGAGCTTGATCTCGAGGGACCGGAGATTCGGGAGATCGCGCAGGTAACGGAGATCGGGGGTCGTGATCGACCGCAGCGTCAGGTCCTCGAGCTCCAGAAGGCTCGACAGGGCCTCGATGCCCTTGGCATGCCCCTCGACGTAGAGCTTTCGAATCGAGCGGAATCTCCCGAGTGGTTCGAGCGACGGCCGCTTCGATCGCGTGGCACCGAGGCTCAGGGACGTCAGGCTCGTCGGCATCCACTCGAGGATCGCCAGGTCCTTCAACTCGTAGATCCCGAGGGACAGCGACTCCAGGTTCCGGAGTTCCGCCAGGGCCTCGAGCCGCGCCACCCGCGTCAGACAGTCGGCGGCGAAGTGACGCGCATTCGGAATGAGGCGCGCGAATCCGAGGTCACAGGTGCTCGAGTAGTGACCGTAGATTCGCAGCCTCACATCCGGACGGACCGGGCAGAAGTGCTCGTTGATGAGACTCCATGCCGCGTCGCGCACCGGCCGGTCACACTGCAGGACCTCGACACGCGGATCCCGCGCGAGGGACCGGAGGTCGTCCACCGAGATCGAGTCATCGAACTGGGCGATCGTGAACGCGGTCATTCCCGGACCGCCGACCCTCTCGATTCCCATCTCGGTCGCGCTCCCTGGCGTCGTCGAATCCCCCCGGGCACCGTCGGATCGGCGCGCGACCGATCGCGCCCCGGGAGCAACCGCCCAAGGCCGCGATGATAGCGATCGGCGATCCGCTCGGCGGCGGCCGCCCGAAAGGTCAGGCCACCATTCCCCGGGTGTCCCTCACTTCACCCGATCTGGCCCTTTGCATGAATACCCGCGACCGATGCGGCCGGACGGGCGGGAGGCGCGAGGCGCGCGCCGCCTGATAGACTCCCCCGGGGCGTCCCCGCGGCCCGCGCTTCCCGCGTCACGTCCGGCGCGGGGCGGTGCCCGCGGTCCGGACGCGGTCGGAGAGCCGGGTGCCGGAATGCGTGGACATCGTCGGAGGCGGGGTGACCGGCCTCACCGCCGCGTGGGCGCTGCTCGAGCGCGGCGTGCGCGTGCGGCTGCACGAGGCGCGGCCGGCCGAGGCGGGGCTCGCGGCGTCGTTCCGTCGCGAGGGCTTCGCCTTCGACTTCGGGCCGCACGAGTTCTGCACCGATGATCCCGCGCTGGTCCGTCTCCTGGAGGAGATCTGCGGGGACGACCTCCTCGTCGTCACGAAGCGCGTCGCGCAGTACTTCCGCGGGCGCTTCCTGACCTACCCCTTCCAGCCCGTCGACGTGCTGCGGAACCTCCCGACCGGGCTCGCGCTGCGGGCGGTGGCCGAGGCGGGGGGCAAGCAGATCGCGCGACTGGTGAGCTCGGGTCCGGACGACTCCTTCGAGAGCTGGACGCGCGCGCGCTTCGGGCCGACGCTCTGGCGCGAGTACTTCGGGCCCTACACCGAGAAGGTCTGGGGGATCCCGCCGGGCGAGCTGGACGCCGACGTCGCCCGCAACCGCATCAGCGTGGATTCGGCCTGGAGCCTCCTCCGGAAGACGCTCGCGTTCCGGCTCGGGCGGAAGGAGGACCGGCGCGAGACGCACAGCGAGTTCCGGCACGACTTCCACTACGTCCGCGGGGGCATCGGGGAGCTCTCGGCCGCGCTGCGTCGCGGCATCGAGGCGCGAGGGGCCGAGATCTTCTTCGGACGACGCCTGGCCGGGATCGAGTGCCGGCCGGGTGGGGTGCGAGCGCTGGACTTCGCCGACGGGACGCGCGTCGCGGACGTGGAGACCCTCGTCTCGACCATCCCTCTTCCCGATCTCGCGACGCTCGCTCTCGGGGACGAGGGGCGCACGCTGGTGGCGCAGCATCCTCTGCCCTTTCGCGGCATGGTCTTCGTCTTCCTCCGGTTGGCGCGGGAGCGCTGGAGCGACTTCCACTGGGTCTACGTGCCCGAGGCAACGCTCCCCTTCCAGCGCATCACCGAGTTCGTCCACTTCGAGGCCGGGATGTGTCCGCCGGGGACGACCGGGCTCACGCTGGAGATCGCGGCCTTTCCCGGCGACGCGACCTGGAATGCGTCGGACGAGGCGATCCGGGCGCGCGCGATCGCGGGACTGCGCGCGATCGCCCCGCTGGCGGACGAGGAGATCCTCGGCGCCGACGTCGTCCAGGTGTCCGGCGCGTATCCGCTCCAGATCCGCGGGCACGCGGAACACGCGGCGCGGGCGCTGGAGGCCCTCGCGCCCCTCGAGAACCTGGTCACGATCGGTCGCCAGGGGCTCTTCCGCTACTGCAACATGAACGAGTGCATGGAGATGGCGCTCGACGTCGCGCCGCGCATCGCGGACGGCGAACGGAACGTCCGCACGCGCGCGAAGGCGAGCTGGAAGGGCGTCTCGGTCGCCGAGGACGCGAGCCCGAGCGGATCCCGGTAATATCGTCGAGCACGCGCGGGGGCGCTCACCACGCTCCCGACCGCACCGGGCCCCATCAGGCCGGCCCCGCGACCGACCGCCGGAGATCGACCATGCCGCGCATCGTCCTGATCACCACCTTCGCCGCCATCGCCCTGTCCGGAGCGTCCGCCCTCGCCCAGAAGATCGGCGAAGTGCCGCGTGAACGTCCGACGAGCGACGCCCCGCGCGAGAAGACGCTCGAGTGGAGCTCCTCCGCGGAACGACCCTTCTGGTACCGGCTGCCGAAGAAGATCGACGCGAAGCGCCCGCCGGCCCTGATCCTCATGCTGCACGGCACCGGCGGCAACCACGGCTGGGCCTTCTGGAACTACGGCATCGACGGCGGTCGCTTCCGTCCGGACGACATCGTGGTCTCGCCCGACGGAGTGACGCCCGGCGGCGGCGACACCTTCAACTTCGTCCAGGGAAAAAAGGACGGCGCGCAGATCGCCGAGATCATCGCGAGCTTCCGCGAGGCCTTTCCGATCGGGAAGGTCTACCTCTACGGCCACAGCCAGGGCGCCTTCTTCTGCTACTGGTACGGCGGCGCGTATCCCGAGACCCTCGACGGCTACATCGCTCACGCCGGCAACGTCCTCGACGTCGCGCACCCGAAGCTGGCGGTGGAGAAGCTCGGCGTCGCGATCCTGCACGGCCGCGCGGACGCCGTGGTCGGGGTCGAGTGCGCCCACCGCACCCACGCGATCTACGAGAAGCAGGGCTACAAGAAGCTCAAGCTCGAGATCGTCGAGGGTCTCAACGAGCAGAGCGGCCACTGGCCCCTGCCGAAGCAGGTGCTCGAGCTGCTCGACTGGCTCGACCGCGTGTCGGCCGACGACGCCCCGACCGCGCGCGAGTCGCTGCGGCACGTCCTCCGGGCCCCCGTCGATCTCGACGCCGTCGCCGACGCGAGCGCCCGCCTGGGCGAGCGCCTGAAGGGCTACCGCGGCGAGGATCGCGAGGCGATCACCGGCGATCACGCGGCCGTCGAGGCGATGCTGGACGCCTTCGCCGCCGCGCAGGCCGAGGTGATCCTCGCGGGGAAGAAGGAGGACGACGCAAAGGCCCTCTCCCCGCCCCACCTCGCGCGGCTGCGGCGCCTGCACCGCGCGCTCGGCGAGCGGAAGGCCTGGAAGAGCGCCTTGCTGAGCCTCGGGACGACGGTCGAGAAGGATGACAAGGTGCTCGGCAAGGCCATCGACGAGCTCGCTCGGCGTCCCGGGTCGAAGTCCGTCGACGCGGCCGAGAAGGCGCTCCGGACGAAGCGCGCGGGAACGAAGCTGCTCGAGCTGGCCCGCCGGATCGAGGCCGCCATCGAGACCCCGCCGAAGGGCGTCGACGAGAAGGACGTCGCCTCGATCCGCGAGATCACGGCCGCCCACCGCGAAACCGACGCGGCCGTCGCGACCGCGCTCGCCGAGGCGATCAAGGCCGCCGTCGCCGAGCTGACGACGGCGCGGCCCGGCCTCGCTCCCGCCGACTGAGAGTCTGTGAAGATATCCCCGCTGGCTTCGACCGGCGGCAACGGTGCCGGTCTTCGTCATTCCTCCTCGCCGTATCTTTCCATTGATACGCCTCGTCGGCCTTCCTCGCCCGACTCCGTTTCGCGCGGTCTCGGGCCGACGCGGGATAAATTCACAGACTCTGAGGAGGTCGCCGGTCCGGGTCCGCGCGTCGGGGCTCGGCCGGGCTCAGCCCTTCTTCGCCGCCTTCGCCCAGGTGTCGCGCAGCGAGACCGTCCGGTTGAAGACGGGGCGCTCGGCGGTGTGGTCGAGGCGATCGGCGCAAAAGTAGCCGATGCGCTCGAACTGGAACGCCGTCTCGGGCTCGGCCGCCGCGAGGGCGGGCTCGACCTTGGCGTCGGTGACGACCTCGAGCGAGTCCGGGTTGAGGTCGTCGAGGAACTCACCCGTCGACTTGCCGGGCTCCTCGGCGAGGAAGAGGTGGTCGTAGAGGCGGACCTCCGCGTCTACGGCGTGGCGCGCCGAGACCCAGTGGATCGTGCCCTTCACCTTGCGCCCGTCGGGCGAGTCGCCGCCGCGCGTCTCCGGATCGTAGCGGCAGTGGACGGCGGTGATCTCGCCGGCCGCGTCCTTCTCGACGCGCTCGCAGGTCACGTAGTAGGCGCTGCGCAGGCGCACCTCGCGACCGGGGGCGAGCCGGAAGTAGCCCTTGGCGGGCTCCTCCATGAAGTCCTCGCGCTCGATCCAGAGCTCGCTCGAGAAGGGGACCATGCGCGTGCCGGCCGAGGCGTCGGCCGGGTGGTTCGCGCACTCCATCTCCTCGACGAGATCCTGCGGGTAGTTGTCGATCACGAGCTTGAGCGGGCGCAGCACCGCCATCCGGCGCGGCGCCGAGGCGTTGAGGTCCTCGCGCATGCAGTGCTCGAGGAGCGCGTACTCGGTGACGGAGTTGAACTTCGTGACGCCGATGCGCCGGCAGAACTCGCGGATCGCGGACGGCGGGCAGCCCCGGCGGCGGAAGCCGCGGATGGTGGCCATGCGCGGGTCGTCCCAGCCCGCGACGTGGCCCTCCTCCACCAGGATCTTGAGCCGTCGCTTGCTCGTGATCGTGTGGCCGAGGTTGAGGCGCGCGAACTCGTACTGACGCGAGCGGAAGACGCCGTCGACGTTGTCGAGGACCCAGTCGTAGACCGGACGATGGTGCTCGAACTCGAGCGTGCAGATCGAGTGGGTGATCTCCTCGAAGGCGTCCTCGAGCTCGTGCGCGAAGTCGTACATCGGGTAGACGCACCAGCGGTCGCCCGCGCGGTAGTGATGCGCCCGCCGGATCCGGTAGAGGGCCGGATCGCGGAGGTTCATGTTCGGCGAGGCCATGTCGATCTTCGCGCGGAGGATCTTCGCGCCGTCGGGGAACTCGCCTTCGGTCATGCGGCGGAAGAGATCGAGGTTCTCCTCGACGGAACGCCCGCGGCAGGGGCTCTCGCGGCCCGGCTCGGTGAGGGTGCCGCGGTAGGCGCGGATCTCCTCGGCACTCAGGTCATCGACGTAGGCGAGACCCTTCTCGACGAGCTGCACCGCCGCCGCGTGCATCCGCTCGAAGTAGTCGGACGCGAAGTAGAGGCGGTCCTGCCAGTCGAATCCGAGCCAGCGGATGTCGTCCTGGATCGCCTGAACGAACTCCTCGTTCTCGGTCTCCGGGTTCGTGTCGTCGAAGCGGAGGTTGCACTTCCCCCCGAACTCCTCGGCGATCCCGAAGTTGAGACAGATGGCCTTGGCGTGGCCGATGTGGAGGTAGCCGTTGGGCTCCGGCGGGAAGCGCGTGTGCACGCGGCCGCCGTGGGTCCCGGCTTCGACGTCCTTGGCGATGATCTCGCGGATGAAATCGCGCGGCGTTTCTTCGTGGCTCATGCCGGTATATAGCAGGGCGCCCGCCCGCGGCACCAGCCGGAGCCGCGTGCGGCGGCCTCAGTCGACGGAAGTGAGGGCGTCCCGGGGGATCCAACCCTCGCGTTTCCCTCCCCGATCGAGGACCCGGACGCGGGCCCAGCGATCGGAGGCCTCGAGGATCTCGACCCGCCTCCCGGCCGGGAGCGGATGGACCAGGGGCCGGCGGAGCTGCGGATCGCTCCGGAGCCCCGTCTCCTCCCGCATCACGACGGCCTCCGGAGGCCGCGGCGAGAGCACCGGCCAGAGCAGGCGGCCCGCGCCGAGGGCGGCGACGAGGAGGAAGACGGCGCCCCAGGCCCGGAGCCTTCCCCGCCGCCGGATGAGGCGCAGCCCGAGGATCTCGAGGACGAGGACACAGAGCAGCGAGCCGAGGGGGCCGAGGCGCCGCTCGGCGCCGCGGAGACCGCGAGCGAGGGGGCCCGGCTCGGCCGGGCGCAAGCCCGCCGTGCGCTCGACGCGACGCCGCTCGCGCGCGAGGCCGGCGTCGTCGGGGAGGACCCGCTCGGCCCGCCGGTAGGCGAGGATGGCCTCGGGCCAGCGCTCGAGGGCGGCGAGGCAGGCGCCCCGGTCCCGTTCGACGGCGGCGCGGCGGCCGGCGTCGGCCGTGGTCGCGAGCTCGGCGTCGAGGATCTCGAGCGCCTCCTCGATCCGGCCCGCGTCCCAGGCGCGCCGGGCTCGCGCGGACGCGGAGTCGTCCTCCCACGATGCGGCCCCGGCGACGGTGGCGAGCACCAGCAGCGAGAACAGGACCGCGGCGGAGGGGAACGGGGTCCGACGCGCCTCGATCCGATCGACGAGGTCGAGCGCCTCCGTCGCGTCGGTCCGGGCGCTCGCGCCGTAGCGGGGGGCGTGCAGGGCACGCGCGGCGACGGACAGGCGCGCGGCCAGGTCGGGTTCGAGACCGGACGCCGCGAGCCGCGCCGCGAGGTCGCCGTCGTGCGTGGTCGCGGACGGGATCCCGAAGCGGTCGGCGAGGTAGCGCGTCAACGCGGCGCCGCCGTCCTCGCCGGCTGCGAGCTCGCGCCGGAGGCGACCGGCGGCGCCGCGCGCGCGACCGGCCGGGCTCGCGAGCCAGGCCCGGCGGCGCCGCGCGAGGGCGAGGCCGAACAGGACGAGCGGCGGCAGCGCGAGGAGGACGACGAGGACGGTCGGGCGGAGGCGCGCCGTCGCGAGCGAGGACGGATCGGAGCGATCGAAGCGCGGCGGCGCGGTGAGCGGGACGGCAACGGACGGCGCCACGTCCGTCTCGGGCTCGGGCGGCAGGCCCTCGAGGCGGGTCCGACCGGCCGCGTCGGGGTGGACGACGACCGGGTACGCCGGACCGACGAACTCCACCCAGCGTCCCTCCTCCGGGTCGAAGGAGGCGAAGCGCAGGGGATCGAGGGTTCGCGATCCGGCCTCGCGAGCCCGCAGCTCGTAGACGAAGTCCCGACGGTGGTCGCGCTCCTCCGGCGGGGTCCGATCGCCGACGGCGCCGACGACGAAGCCGCGAGCGCGGTAGGCGGGCGGCTCGAGGCGGGAGAGATCGGAGGCGCCGCGGAGGGTCAGGTGCAGGAGGAAGGGCTCGCCGAGCGTCGACTCCGCGGCCTCGACCCGGGTCGCGACCTCGAAGCGCCCCACGAGATCGGAGGCGCCCTCCGGGCGCCCGGCCCGCGGCGGCGCGCGGCGCTCGAGGGGACGGGCCGGCGCGGCCACCGCCCCGTCGCGACGGTCGACGGGGACGCGCCCGCGGATGAAGTCCTCCTCGAAGCGCGTGGCCCGGGCGAAGCGGACCAGGGCCGCGGGCAGGGTGCCCTCCCCCGGTCGCTCGACGACGAAGCGCCGGCGCCAGACGACGCGGTCCCAGTCGCGGCCGTCGCGGCGTTCGGGCTCGAGGGCCGGGAGGCGGTCGCGACGATCGTCCACGACGAGCGTCAATCCCTCCGGGCCGACCTCCTCCGGGGCCAGCGCGCGCAATCCCGCGAGGGCGCCGAGGTCGTCGAGCGCCGGGAGGTCCAGTCGCAGGGGAAGATCCAGCGGCTGACGGAAGGTCTGCAGGAGGTTCGCGCGGCGGAAGTCGCTCGCCACCCCGATCACGAGTTCGAGGGTGAAGGTCTCCCCCACCCAGAGCGGCCGCGCCGGGAGGCGCCAGGTCAGCGAGACGTCCCGCGCCGCTTCCGCATCCTCGGCGACCTCGAGCGCGAGCGGCGGCGGCCGGACGACGCGGCCGTCGCCGCGGACGATCGCGGGCGAGGGCACCACCGTCCGCCCCGCCGCGCGGGGCGAGACGAGGACCTCCCAGCTCGTGCGCCCGCCGTCCTCGCGCCGCGCCGGCGAGAAGGACAGCGCGAGATCGGGCGCCGAGGGGAGCGGGCCGAGCGCCGCCTCGGCGTCGTCGATGGAGAGCACCACGCGGACCCGCTCGCCGAGGCGCGGCGCGACGGGCTCGGGGGACGACCAGGCCGGATCCTGGGCGCGGACGCGCGGCGCCGCCAGCGTCGCGACGACGAGACCGAGGACGACGAGGATTCCGCTCGCGGACCTCACCAGTCCCGGCTCCCGGGCGCGGTCGCCCGCTCGCGCGCCTCGCGTCGGAGCCGTCGCTTCTCGCGCTCCTTTTCTGCGAGTCGTTCCCGGAGGGAGCGCAGCTCGTCCGGTGCGAGCTCGTCGAGGCGCGGCGCGAGATCGGCGAGGGTCTCCTCGGGGCGACCTTCCGGCGGATCCTCGGGGGCGGACTCCTCGCGATCGCCGTCGCGCGGGCGCTCGCCCTCCTTCTTCTTCGCACGCTCCTCGCGGCTCTTCCGCAGCGCCTCGAGGCGGATCAGGGTCCGCTCGACGTTGCGGATCGCCGGCGCGGGATCGGAGGCCGCGAGGGCCGCGCCGCGCCAGTGCCGCGCCGCGATCTCGAACTGGGCGATCGCCGCGTCGAGCTCGGGAACGCCGGCCTCGGGCCGGGCCGACAGCGCCTCGGACGCGAGACCGCGCGCGAAGGCGGCACCGCCGAGGAGGAAGTCGCGCGTCGCGAGGACGGGCGCGTCGCCCCCGGCGCGGGCCGCGAGACGCTCGGCCGCGATCTCCGCCGCCGCGGGATCGTTCGCCGCGAGGGCGACGACCGCGCGATCGAAGACGAGCGCCGCCGGGGCCGACTCGCCGCGATCGGCCTCCGCCCGGGCGAGGGCCTCGTGCGCGGCCGCGAGATCGCCCCGCTCCGCGAGTTCGAGCCCGCGGGCGAGATCGTCGCGCTCGCGGTGGAGACGATGCGCCGCGCCCAGGGCGACGAGGACGAGGACGATCACCAGCGCGCGCCTCATCGCCGACGCCTCGCGGTGAGTCCGAGATCGAGGGTCCAGAGGAGGATCGCGAGGGCCAGCGGACCCTGGTAGCCGTTGCCCCGGCCCGTCGAGGCTCCGACGGCGCGGAAGCTCGCCGCGCCGGCGCTCGCGACGGCGAGCTCGGAGAGCACGCCCGCTTCGAGGCCGACGCTCCGGTAGATCCCGCCGCCCGCGTCGGCGACGGCGCGCAGGTCCTCGTCGCGGAGAGCGGTGCGCACCTCCGTGCCGTCCGGCCCGACGAGGAAGCGCTCGCCGCCGTCGGGACCCGCGACCGGGATGCGCGCCCCGATCGCACTCGCGCAACCGAGGATCGAGACGCGAAGTCCGGCCTCCCGGGCGCGGGTCGCGGCCGCGACGCCGCCCCCGCCCGCATCGTCGCCGTCCGTCACGATGACGATCGAACGCGCGGCGGGTTCGTCCCCGCCGGCGCCCTCGAGGAGCGCGCGCGCGGATTCGATCGCGGCGCCGAGATCGCTGCCTCCACGCCCCACCGAGAGATCGTCGGCCGCGTTCGCGATCTCGACCAGGGCCGCGAGATCGGTGGTGAGCGGCGCGAGCACCCGGGCCTCGCCGGCGAAGGCGACGAGACCGATCCGCGCCGTCGGCGTCGCGGTCGCGAGCGCGGCGATCTCGCGCCGCGCGCGCTCGAGGCGGCTCGGCAGGACGTCACGCGCCAGCATCGAACGCGAGACGTCGAGCGCCACGACGAGATCCGCGCCGCCCGGTTCGAGCTCCGCCGGCGCGGAGCCGAAGCGCGGCTGGGCCGCGGCGAGGACGAGGGCGACGAGACCGAGGACGACGAGGACGTGCTTGCGACGCCGACGACCGGAGGAGGCCTCGGCCGCGAGCGCGGCGTGCCGCGGCCCGGCGATCTCGCGGGCGCGGCGCTCGCGGCGGCGCGCCATCGCGGCGAGCGCCCACGCGAGCGGCGGCACGAGAAGGAGCAGCAGCAGCGCCGCCGGGCGGAAAAAGAGCGTCTCCGGGTTCACGGCAGGACGCCTCCCGGACCGGCCGCGAGGAGGCGCCCGACGAGGAAGAGCGCGCCGCCGAGGGCGAGGAGGGGCGCGAAGAGGTCGCGGTAGACGTGTCGCGGCTCCTCGACCGGCGTCGTCTCGAGGGTCGAGATGGAGGCGTAGACGCGCTCGAGGTCCGAGGCGTCTCGCGCGCGGAAGAAGCGGGCGCCGGTCATCTCGGCGACGCGTTCGAGCGCGCGGGTGTCGATCTCGACCGTCTCGCCCTCCGGCCCCGGACGGCCGCGGCCGAGGGCGACGGTGTACACGCGGACGCCGCGCTCGCGCGCGAGCTGGCCCGCGTGGAGGGGGGCGATCTCGCCCGGCGTCTCCGCCGTCGCGACGTTCTCCTCGCCGTCGGTGAGGAGGATCATCACGCGCGAGCGCGGCTTGCCGCCCGTGGTCGTCGCGCCGTCGCCGAGCGCGCCCAGGCCGCGCGCGAGCGCGGCGCCGATCGCGGTCGCGTCCTCGGGCCCCTCCGGATCGACGGGCGCGAGTCCCGCGAGCATCGTGTCCAGCGCGCGGTGATCGCGCGTGAGCGGGCAGCGCAAGTCGGAGAAGCGCGCGAAGGTGAGGAGGGCGACGCGGTCGCTCGCGCGCTCCGCTACGAACGCGCGCGCCGCCTCGCGGGCGACCGTCAACCGGTCTCGGTCCGGGCCGAGATCCGAGGTCGCCATGGACGAGGAGAGATCGAGCGCGAGCGCCACGTCGATCCCCTCGTCGCGCTGCGGCAGGCGGCGGATCTCGGCCGGACGAGCGGCGGCGAGAACGAGGAGGAGCAACCCGGCGACCTGGGCCGCGGCGGCGAGTCGGGGACGCAGGTGCGCGGGCACGCGGGCGCCGGCCGCCAGCGGGCGGAGCAGCGCCCCCGGCGCGAAACGCAGGGCGGGCTCGCCGGCGCGGCGACGCCAGAGCCAGGCCGCGGCGACGACGAGCGCCGCCAGCAGGAAGAGCGGATCGCGGAGCACCCATCCCCCGGGAAGCGTCATGCGGCGCCCGCCGGGGGAGCGGCGATCTCCGCGCGGAGCGCCGCGAGCTCCGTCCGCGCCGCCGCCGCGGCGGCGGCATCGGGAACGCGGCCGGCGAAGGCGGCGGCCTCCGATCGCGCCAGGGACGCGAGGAGCGCAGCGCGACGGTCCTCGCCGAGGTCGCGCCGCAGGGTCTCCTCCTCGGCGAGCTGACGCTGCGTCATCCCGAGCGCGCCGGGGACGAGCTGCCCCGCGAGGAAGTCCCGCAGGACGGCGGCCTGGCCGGCGAGCGCGGCGCGCGGATCGTCGGCCTCGCGCGTCGCGAGTCGGGCGAGCACGGCGCGGGCGCGCTCGATCGGGGTGAGCGCGGGCGCGACGCGCCGCGCCGCGAGACGACGCCGGACCGCGAGGACGGTGATCGCGAGGAGCCCGGCCAGGGCGAGACCGAGGGCCACCCGGGGCAGCGCGCGACGCCACTCGAAGGGCGCCGGGCGCAGCGGCCCCGCGGACTCCGGCGTTCCCGGGTCGTTCGCCGGGAGCACGCTCCGGACGACGAGCACCGGTCGCGCGGACGCGATCTCGCGGGGCGGCTCGCCGACGATCGCGAGGCGCGGCGCGGGGATCTCGGCCCCGGGCCGGACGAAGACTCGGGCGTCGAGTCGCCAGTGTTCCTCGGTCCCTCGCGCGTCCTCGCGGCGCGAGACGAGCGTCCGGCTGCGGACGCCGAAACCGGGAAGGTCGCGCTCCGGATCGAGCGTCGCGAGCGCCGCCCCCGGGGCGGCCCGACGGACGAGGTCGATCCCGAGCTCGGCGCCGAAGTCGACCTCGGCGCCGGGCGCGAGCGGGCGATCGCCCCGCCGCAGTGTGAGCTCGAGCCCGCTCTCCTGCGCGCCGGCGAACCCGGCCGCCGCGCAGAGCACGAGGAGGACGAGACCCGCCCTCATCGCTTCGCTCCCCGCAGCTCGCGCATGCGGAAGAAGCGGAGGATCGGACCGGCGATCGCCTCCTTCGTCTGCACGCGGGGCACGGGGACGTCCATCAGATCGACGCGAGCGCGGCGCAGGGAGGCCTCCGTCGACTCGCGCCAGGCGGCGACGCGCTCGGCGTAGTCGCGGCGCAGGGATTCGTCATCGAGGTCCACCGTGGCGGCGCGACTGGTCTCGGCGCAGCGGAGGCGGACGAGGCCGCCGCGCGGGAGTTCGAGCTCGGGCGGGGCGAGGCGCACCGCCACGAGATCGTGGCGCAGAGAGCAGCGCAGGGCGCGTCGTCCCAGCTCGCCGCTCAGGAAGTCGGAGACGCGAAGACGACGGCGTGACGCGAGATCGCGCGCGCGCGAACTCGAGCGCAGGCGGAGGGTCCCCCTCCCCTTCCGTCTCGGGCAGCGCGAGGCGGTCGCGGACGATGCCAGGACGTGGCCGAGCCCCTTGCCCGGCGGCACGAATCGCTCGACACCGCGACCGAAGGCGAGGAAGCCCACCTTGTCACCGTTGCGGACGGCGGAGAGCGCGAGGCAGGCACAGAGGCGCGCCGCGGTCTGCCGGGCGGACCAGAGGCCGAAGCCGCCCCCATCGAGGCGGAGAGGTCGAGAACATGAAGACGACGGTGAGCTCGCGCTCGTCGACGTTGCTTCTTGACGTAGGGTCGGCCGAGACGCGCGGTGACGTTCCAGTCGACGCTGCGCGGATCGTCGCCCTCGACGTACTCGCGCACCTCGTTGAACTCGATGCCGGACCCGCGGAAGACCGAGCTGTAGCCGCCCGCCATGACGTCGGTGACGAGACGCCGGCTCAGGACCTCGATGCGCCGCACCTCGGCCAGGGCTCGGCGAGGGTGATCTCGGACTCGCCGATCATCGCGGCTCCCGCGCGCCTCGGATCACGGCACCGCGACCGCGTCGAAGACGCGCCGGACGATGTCCTCGGCGGTGAGCCTCGGCCTCGGCCTCGTAGGTGGTCATCACGCGGTGGCGGAGGACCTCCATGCCGATCGCCCGGACGTCCTCGGGCATGACGTAGCCGCGCCCTGGAGGAAGGCGTGGCCGCGGGCAGCCTGCGTGAGGGCGATCGAGGCGCGCGGCGAGGCGCCGTAGAGGATGTGGGGACGGAGCTCGGACAGCCCGGCGGACTCGGGCTCGCGGGTCGCGAAGACGAGGGCGACGACGTAGTCGACGATCTTGTCGTCGACGTAGACCTCGTCGAGGAGTTCGCGCGCGCGGAGGATCTGCGCGGGGTCGGCGATGCGCCGCGTCACCGGCTTCTTCGTGTTCGTCGCCATGCGGCGGACGATGCGCTTCTCGTCCTCGCGGTCGGGATAGCCGACGACGACCTTGAACATGAAGCGGTCCACCTGAGCCTCGGGGAGCGGATAGGTCCCCTCCTGCTCGACCGGATTCTGGGTGGCGAGGACGAGGAAGGGGCGCGGCAGCACGTGGGTCTCGCCGGCGAGGGTGACGACCCGCTCCTGCATCGCCTCGAGGAGCGCGCTCTGGACCTTCGCCGGGGCGCGGTTGATCTCGTCGGCGAGGACGAAGTTCGCGAAGACCGGTCCCTCGCGCACCGTCCACTCGCCGGTCTTCGGGTTGTAGACCTGGGTGCCGAGGAGGTCGGAGGGCAGGAGGTCCGGCGTGAACTGGATCCGTCGGAACTCGCCGCCGAGCGCGGTGGCGAGCGCCTGGACGACCAGCGATTTCGCGAGGCCGGGCACGCCCTCCAGGAGCACGTGACCGTCGGCGAGGAGGCCGATCAGGAGGCGCTCGATCAGGTCCCGCTGGCCGACGATCGTCCCCTCGACCTCCTCGATCACGTCGCGCAGGAAGGCGCTCTCCCCGGCGATGCGTTCGGCCACGGCGTCAACGTCGGTCACGAGCGGGCAACTCCCATCGAGAGACGGCGGGGGCGCCTTGGACGCCTCCCCGCGGTGGACGTACAATAAC
Source organism: Planctomycetota bacterium (assembly GCA_041402125.1). Lineage (GTDB taxonomy): Bacteria > Planctomycetota > DRQF01 > JAWKSY01. The sequence continues at coordinate 255,644 of JAWKSY010000002.1, read as the reverse complement.
CGCCCCTGCCCCCAACCGGACGTGGAATCGACGCGATGACCTTCACGCAACGGATCGTGCTCCTGGTCGGCCTCTCCGCCGCCCTCCTCCCCGCTCTCTCCGCCCAGGTCCCCGGGGTGTCCCGCGAACAGATGTGGTACGCGCCGACCGAGGAGGACTGGGCGAAGCCCTGCCTCATCGAGTTCCAGCGCACCTGGGACGACGCCCTCGCGGTGGCGAAGGAGACGGGGAAGCCCATCCTCATCTGCGTCAACATGGACGGCGAGATCGCGAGCGAGCATTACGCCGGCGTCCGCTACCGGATGCCCGAGATCGCGAAGCTCTACGAGCCCTACGTCTGCGTCATCGCCTCGACCTACCGCCACACGCCGCGCGATCACGACGAGCACGGCCACCGCATCCTCTGCCCCCGCTTCGGCAGCGTGACCTGCGGCGAGCACATCGGGATCGAGCCGATCCTCTTCGATAAGTACTTCGAGGGCCAGCGCGTCGCGCCCCGGCACATCATGGTCGAGCTCGACGGGCAGGAGACCTACGACGTCTTCTACGCCTTCGACACCGACTCCGTCTTCAAGGCGATCGAGGACGGCATCGTCAACCGCAAGCTGAAGCCGAACCCGGTGGTGAAGGGCGACCGCTCGATCGTCGAGAAGGTCAAGAGCGCCGACAACAAGGACCGACGCGAGGTCGAGAAGGCCTTTGCCGACGGCGACGCGGAGCTCCGCGCCGCGATCATGGCCGCCGCCAAGGAGATGGGCGACCGCGCCCCCACCGAGCTCCTCCGCCTCGCGGTCATGGGCTTCGACGAGACGATGAACAAGGCCGCGCGCGACGTCCTCGCGAAGGCGACCGACGAGAAATCGATCGAGCTCATCGGTGAGGCGCTGCGCGCGCCGCTCGAGGACCAGGAGCGCCAGACGCTCATCTCGGCCCTCGATCGCATCGGCGAGAAGTCCGAGCGCGCCCGCACGATGTCGGTCGTCCACAAGGGACTGGGCCAGGGCAAGAGCGCGGTGGACGTCGCGGGCTGGAAGAGCGCCCTCGTCGGCGCCAGCTACCGTCCCGCCCTCGACGAGGCCGAGGCGGCGCGCCGTCTCGACCGCATGAACGAGGTCTTCGAGGGCAAGGACGCCTCGGCGAAGCTCGACCTCGCGGAGGCATTCCTGAAGCAGGCCGAGGAGGCCTCGCAAGCCACGCCGCCCGACCGGCGCATGGTCAACGCCTTCCTCGCCGACGCCGCCCAGGCGGCCCGCGACGCCGAGAAGGCCGGCGCGAAGGGCTGGCGGCCCGACGCGATCCTCGCCACGACCTCGTGGTACCTCGGCGACGTCGAGGAGGCCCGTCGCCGCGCGGTGGCCGCGGCCTCGCAGCGCCCCGAGGACGCGACGGACTGGAAGTGCATGGTCGTCCTCGGCCTCTTCGCCGAGCAGCGTCGCGAGGCCATCCGCGCCGCCCTCCGCGAGAAGCGCGAGTGGCCGAAGGAATGGATGACCGACGTCCACGCCGCCTACGCCGTCCTCGCCGAGCACCCCTTCGGCACGCCGGACCAGGTCGTGGCGCACTACGACTTCCTCGTCGAGCTCGACGCGAAGGGACCGGCCGCCGCGGCCCTCGAGGCCGGCGTCCGGCGCTTCCCAGCTCGCCCGTCCTCCACAACCGGCTGCGCGTCCGCGCTCGTCGACAAGGGCGTGAAGGGGCTCGAGGAGACCTACGAGGCGCTGCTCCGCGAGGACGGCGCCCACGAGAACCTGCGCTGGTTCGCCGGCTACGCCTCGATCATGGCCGCGGAGTACTACCGCCGCGACCGCCGCGGCAACCGCGCGATCGAGGCCTACGGCCGCGCCATCGCCCACTACGATCGCTTCCTCGAGAACCGTCCGGAGGGTGACGCCAGCGCCGATCAGTACGCGGCGCTCGCGCTCGGCGGACGGGGCCGCGTCCACCTCGAGCGTCGCCGCTACGAGGAGTCGGTCAACGACATCCTCGCGGCCTTCCGCCGGAGCCCGAACACGGCGAACCAGCTCGACGGCCTGAATCTCTCCTCGGTCGACACCGCGAAGATGCTCGTCTCTCGCCTCAAGACCGAGAAGCTGGACGAGCTGGGGACGCGCCTCCAGGCCGGGCTCGACGCCCTCGACCCCTCCATGCTCGCCCTCCCCGCCTTCGAGGGCGTGGGACCGAGCGGCCGTCGCCCCCGCAGCGAGACGCCGCCCCGCCGCGAGCGCCGCCAGGGCAACTGACCGACCCGAGAATGAATAAATGGGGTCAGACCCCATTTATTCACTTTCGGGCCATTTCTGAATAAAGGGGGTCAGACCCCCTTTATTCACATCTGGGCCATTTCTGAATAGAAGGGGTCTGACCCCTTCTATTCACCGCGGAACCGGCAAGGACGGAGAGAAGGTCGGAGCCCGCCGCATCGGTCAGGTCCGGACGCGCGCCATCGATCGAGGAGGTCGGATCGAGGCGGCGACCGGCTGACCGGACCGAGGCGGAAGAGCCCCGATGTTCGCGCGTCAGACCGGTGCACCGCGGCGGTCGGCGGGAACGCCCGCCGCGACGACGGGTCGTCGCCCCGAACCACGTCGGCGGCGCCAGTGTCGTCGGAGCCAGACGAGCAACGGCAGAAGCAAGGCCGCCGCGAGCACCCAGACTTCGGGACGGGCGGCGAGACGATCGCCGCCCACGGCCTCGATCGGCGCCGGTCGCCCGACGAACTGCACGTAGTCGTCGATGATCAGGCCATCGTGATCGAAGGCGCGCACGGCACGGCGCCGACCGTCGAGCTCGACGAGAGCGTGGTAGGACCGCGACTCGGAACGCGCGAGATACCAGCGCCGGTTCGAGAAGAATCCGCCTCGGCCGGGAGGCGCCGGCACGCGCGCCCGCCTTCCTCCCCAGCCGCCGTCCCCCAGATAGACGACGCCCCGCCCGTCGATCTCACCGTTCCGGATCGGCTGAGTGCGCTTGTAGGCATGATCGTGGTGCTCGAACACGAGATCGACGCCATGGCGCTCGAAGAGAGGCACCCAGTGCTTCCGGATCGCGCGACTCAGGCGTCCCCAGTAGCTCCGCTTGCTCGGATAGGCGGGCACGTGGTACGCGGCCATCAGATGCGTGCGCCCCTTTCGCGCCGCGAGCGTCTCGTCGAGCCAGCGGGCCTGCTCGCCGTCGATGGCGTTCGTGTGCCCGGAGTCGAGGACGACGAGCGAGGTCGAGGGGCCGAGGTCGAGCACCCCGTAGCCGCGCGGCCCCGGAAAGTCGAGGAGCGAGTAGAAGAAGGGGGCGTCGCTCCGAGGTCGATCGCGTCCCCCGTTCGCGACCTCGTGGTTGCCGATCGCGGCCACGAGGGGGATGAGCGTCCCGTCCGGACGCTCCATGGTCCGGGAGTAAGTCTCGAGAAGAGCGACCCACTTCCGCGCGTTCGCGAGATCACCGTTCGCGTAGGCGAGATCGCCGCCCCAGAGCACGAAGTCGGGCGCCGTCGCCGCGACGCGACGGTTCGTGACCGCGACGAGCTCCATGTTCTCCTCGATGTCCCCTCCCACCGCGAACCGCAACGGTCGCACGGGATCACGGGACAGGGTGCGGAAGTGCCGGACGTGCTCCGATCCCACGAAGCTGAACTCGTAGCTCGTATCCGGTCGGAGCCCCGAGAGGCGGACCGAGCCGAGGCTCCGTCCGTCGCCCGGCATCGGCCGCCGCGTGACCGGTGTCGCCGCGCGCCAGGCTTCGCCGCCCTCCGGTCGCCAGGAAAGGTCGAGCTCGTCGTCATCGTTCCGTCCGAGCCACTGCACGTTGACCGACGTCGTCGGATCCCCGCTCCAGGTGAGGTAGACGGCGGCGGGCTCGTGATCCTCGACGAGCTCACGAAGCTCGGCGTCCACCTGCGCCCTCGCCATCGAGGCCGCGAGGAGCACGACGGCTCCGAAGTGCGCGGCGAGCCGACGACTTCCTCTCCTCCCTCCGCGCGGGGACTCCAGGGGGCGCCGACGCGCTGCGCGGGGCGTTCTCCGCGTCTCATGTCACTCTCCGGTCGATGGCGAGCGCCGCGTGGACCGCGCCGGATCGACCCTCGACCGGGCGGGCGTTCGCCGCACCGTCACCCTCGCGTTCCGCGTCCCTTCCCGCATTACGTCGAGGTGTCGGCCGACCGCGCGCGATCGACCGAAGTGAATAAAAGGGTCAGACCCCTTTATTCAGAATTGGCCACATTGTGAATCAAGGGGTCTGACTCTCTATTCACCGAGGTCGGTGATGGAGACGAGGTCGAGCGTCTCGCCGGTCTGGAGATCGACCTCGCGGACGACGCCCACGCCGGGCGCGAAGGACTTGCACTCGACGTGTCCCGGTTCGAGCGGAGTGGAGTCGAGCGTCGTGAGGCAGCCCGCGTAGACGCGGCGACCGACGACGACGAGATCCGCGCTGGAGAGCACCTCGACGACGTTCTCGGCGGCGTTCGGGGCGAGCTGCTGCCGGTGGACGACGCCGTCCATCGGCGCCGCGAGGACCGCGATCCCGGCGAGCGCCCCCCTCCGTCCGTGCCGCCAGGAGCCCTCGATCGAGACGAGATGGCCTTCCTCGTAGATGCGGACGTCCTCGCCGAACATCCAGACGTTGCCGCGCGCGTCGACCGAGAACCACTCGGTCGTGTCCTCGACGACGTCATCGTCCTCGCCGTCGTCATCCTCGTCCTCGAACACGGTCTCGGTGACGCCGCGGCAGGGCACGCCCGCGATGATCCTCGTCTCGCCGCGGACGACGCGAACGACCCGTTCGGAGCCCTCCGCACCCGACTTCTCGTAGACGAGGCGCCTCCCGATCGGCAAGGGGAAGCAGGGGTGATCGACGTCGGCGCTGAATGTCGCCGGATCGATCGCGGGCGCATAGACGGCCGTCCCCGTGATCTCGAGAAGCTGGAGCCGGGCCTCCGACCGTTCCTCGATCTCCTGCAGCTGCACCTCGGAGTTCGCCCTGGATCTCCCGCGTGGCCGCGAGGCCGTCGCCGCCGGCGAGGGCGCCCGCGATGCGGTTCCAGGCCTCCGCCTCGGCGGCGTGGCGCGCCGCGATCCGGGCCGCGCGAGCCGCTGACAGCCCGGGCGGGGCTTCCTCGCCGACCCCGGCCGAGGCGCGCGATGCCGCCGGAAAGGCGAGGCAGGCAATGAGGAGCACCGCCACCCCGAAGGCGAGCGGAACCGGGGACGAGAGGACCTCGTAGCGCTGCGTCGTCATGATCAACCTCCATCGTCGTCGCGGCGGACCCGACCGGCGGGTGCCCCGCAATCCTCGTCCGGCCACGAGGCCGGACACGCATGTCTCATCCGGTCGGCAGGGTCAGCCCCACGACGAGTCGCCCCTCGACGCGCGCGAAGTCGATCGCGCCGCCCAGGGCTCCCGCGAGTCGTCGCGCGAGGGCCAGGCCCAGCCCGGTCCGATCGCGAGCGGTCCGGGAGTCGCTGCGGCACCAGAAGGGCTCTGACAGCCGAGGGAGATCCTCGTCGCGGATCTCGGGGGCGGGGTTGCCGATCTCGCATCGGATCGCCCCGGCGGCGGCGGGTCGGAGCACGGCCGTGATCCGCGCGCGCGGGGGCGCGTGCGCCACGACGTTGTCGAGGAGCGTCCCGAAGACGAGCCCGAGAAGCTCGGGATCGGAATGCAGTGCCACTCCCGGAAGGCGGTCCTCGAGGCGGAACTCGAGCTCGCGGTCGACCGCCGCGCGCTCTCGCGCTCGCCACTGCTCCGCGAGGAGGTCGCCGGCCGCGAAGGCCACGCGCCGCGGCGTCACCGCCCCGGACTCGATCCTCGCGAGACGCAGCAGGCCCCGAACGATCGACTCCATCCGCCCCGCGACCTGGAGGCTCACCGCGAGGAGGGCCTCGCGTGACTCCGCGTCGTCGGGCCACCGCTCGCTCACCTCGGCCGTGCTGCGGAGTTCGGCGATCGGGGTCCGCAGCTCGTGAGCGAGGTTGGCGGTCATCCGACGCTCGCGAGCGAAGGACTCCTCCAGGCGCTCGAGGAGCGCATTGATCGAGGCCGTGAACTCCGCGACCTCCTGCGGTTGACCCGCGACGGGCAGGCGATCGTCGAGGGTCCGCGCGTCGATCCTCTGGGCCCGCCGCGCCTGATCCGCCAGTGGCGCCAGGCCCCGCCCCACCGAGAGTCGGACGCCGAGGAGCGCGAGCCCCCCGAAGACCAGCGCGACGACCACCAGCGCCGTCTTCAGCTCGGCCAGGGTGCCGTCGAGCCCCTCCCGCGACCGGGCGACGATGACCACGGCCGGGAAGGGATCGTCGTTCGTCGGAGGAACCGCACCCGTGACCGATTCGGGACGATCCGGAACGTCGAATTCGAGGGCCAGCGCCCGGCCAGAGCGGCCGTCGGGCAGGCGGACATCGAAGGGCTCCTCGAGCGCCGCCAGGTCCTCGGGGAAGATCAGGTCGCGACGCGGGTAGGAGCGCGAGAGCGTCCGCTTCCCGGTCGCGAGGAGTCGGATCTCGAAGTACTCCGCCTCATCCGCCCGCGCGAACTCCGGCATGATCGCGGCGTCGTAGCCGAACTCGATCTTCCCGCGATCCCGCTCGAGCAGGGACGCCAGGGCCCGCGCCTTGCTGCGCGTCACGTCGTCGAAGGACGACGACCAGGTCCGATCCAGGTGGAGGTAGAGGGCCAGGCCGGCGAGCGCCGTCAGCGCGGTCACGCCGACGGTGAGCCAGAGCGTGAGGAATCCGCGGATGCTCCTCACGGCCGCGCCTCGTCGAGGACGTATCCCAGTCCACGCCTCGTGTGGATGAGCGGCGCGTCGCCGCCCGAATCGAGTTTCTCGCGGAGGGCCGAGATCGCCGAGGGCACGGCGTTGCTCAGCGGGAAGTTCTCCTCGCCGTAGAGGTGGTCCTCGATCTCGATCCGCGAGACGGTCTCGCCGCGTCGGTGGGCGAGAAAGACGAGCAGCGCGTATTCGCGAGCGGTGAGGGAGAGACGCCGCCCGCCGCGCTCGACGGCGCGGGCCGCGGTGTCGACGACGAGATCGCCGACCTCGATCCGGGGCCTCAACGGCCCCGCCCGACGACGGACGAGAGCCTCGAGCCGCGCGACGAGTTCGTCGAAGGCGAATGGCTTGAGCAGGTAGTCGTCCGCCCCACCCCGCAGACCGCGCACGCGGTCCTCGAGGGTGTCGCGGGCGGAGAGCACCAGCACCGGCACGTCGTGGTCGCCGTCCCGGAGCTCGCGGAGCAGCCTCATTCCATCGAGGAGCGGCAACATCAGGTCGAGGATGACGACGTCGTAGGGCTCGCGACGCGCGAGTGAGAGTCCTCGCACGCCGTCGGCGGCGTGATCCACCGCGAAGCCGAGGTGCTTCAGTCCGCGCTTCAGGGCCGCGGACAGACTCTCCGAGTCTTCGACGAGCAGGATTCGCATCGCGGGGCCCCGGACGGAAGGACTTCGGCATCCGTCCCGAGACTAACCCGCGTTCCTGAACCCAAGCTGACCGCGAGATGAGCGTGATCGTGCGGAATCGATCACCCCGCGCTGCCGCGAAAGTGAATAAATGGGGTCAGACCCCATTTATTCACTTTCGGGCCATTTCTGAATAAAGGGGTCTGACCCCTTTTATTCAGAGGTCCTCGTAGCGGCCCTGGAAGGGGTCGTGCGCCCGCGGATCGCCTTCCTCGAAGCCGCGGCGGAACCAGCGGATGCGCTGCTCGGCCGTGCCGTGGGTGAAGGACTCGGGGACGACGTAGCCGCGCGCCTGCATCTGGAGGCGGTCGTCGCCCACCGCGCCGGCGGCGGCGAGGCCCTCGGCGAGATCGCCCGGCTCGAGGATGTCGAAGCGCCGCTGGGCATGGTGCGCCCAGACGCCGGCGAAAAAGTCGGCCTGCAGCTCGAGGCGCACCGAGAGACGGTTGTACTCCTCCTTCGAGACGCGCCCGCGCTGGGAGTCGACCTGGCGCGTGATGCCGAGGAGCTTCTGGATGTGATGGCCGACCTCGTGGGCGACGACGTAGGCCTGGGCGAAGTCGCCGGGCGCCTTGAAGCGCCGCGCGAGCTCCTCGAAGAAGCTGAGGTCGATGTAGACCTGCGAGTCGCCGGGACAGTAGAAGGGGCCGACGGCCGCGTTCGCGTTGCCGCAGGCCGAACCGACCTCGCCCGAGAACAGCACCAGGCGGGGCTCGACGTAGCGCGTCGGTGCGCCCGAGTAGGCCCCGGCGAGCGCCGGGTAGGTCTCCTTCCAGACGTCCTCGGTGTAGGCGAGGACGGTGGAGACGAAATCGCTCGCCTCCTTCTCCGCCGCGGTGAGCGGACGCGATTCCACCGCCGCGCCGCCGCCGCCGAGAGCGCCCGAGGTCAGGAGCGAGCTCGGGTCCTTCCCGAGGACGAAGATGCCGATGAGCGCGATGACGATCGCCCCGAGGCCTCCCCCCGCGACCTTCGCCCCGCCCGAGACGCCGCGGCGGTCGTCGACGTTCTCGCTCCGACGGTGATCCTTCCAACGCATGCTGCCTGCCTCCTTCGTCCGGTTCGCACCAGGGTCTCGCGCGGGAGCCGGGCTGGCAAGGTCGGGAGGACCCTGATCCGTCCCGAGGCCGGCCGGAGGGGCCCGCGGACGACATTTTCGGGAACCGGGGGCCGTCCCGACGGAATCGGAGGGCGACGAGGGACCCCGCGATGAGACCCTTCGAACGCTCCGACACCGCGACGCCCCCTCCGGCCGACGAGGATCGAGCCGGGGCCATCGCACGTCTCGCGGATCGAGGCTGTGCGCTCGCGCGGGCCCTCCTCGAGGATCCGGAGGCGGCCCGGGACGCGGCTCTGGCGGCGCTCCTCTCGGCCCTCGCGTCCGCGTCGCGCTTCGACCCCGCGCGGGGCCGCCTCGAGGCCTGGTTCCTCACGATCGTCCGGCGACGTTGCCGCGACGAGATCGCGGAGCGGCGAGGGGCTCTTCGTGGAGGGGACGCGCGTCGCGGCCGCTCTGCCCTCCTCCCCGGAGACGCAGGAGGTCCCGACCGGAACGCTCTTCGTCGTCGGGGACGATCCCGACCGCTCGCTCGACAGCCGTTCCCTGGGGCCGATCGAGGCCGCGACGGTCATCGGCGTGATCCACCGGTGATCGTCCTCGTCGCGGCGACGCCCGCGCGGTCGATCGCGTAGGATCCGGCCCGGGCCGGTGCGCGCCGGCCCTCCCTCGACCTCGCCGCGGAGTCCCGTCATGCACCGCATCACGATCCCCTTGCTCGCCGTCCTCGCCACCCTCCTCGTCTCGATCCGCCCCGCCGACGCGCAGGATGCGCTCGCGGCCCGCTTCGCCGAGCTGGCCGACGCGAAGGACCACGCCAAGCTGGTCGAGCTCTGGCAGGCGAATCCGACGAAGGTCCTGACGACGATCGACGCCTGCCTCGAGGGATCGCTCAAGATCCTCGAATCGGAGAAGCCCGACCCGAAGGAGGTCGAGACGCTCCGGACGCGCGCGCTCTTCGGCGCCATCGCCGCGGACCAGGCCTTCGGCCGCGCGATCTTCACCGATTACGCCTCGTCGTTCGTGGGCTGGAACGAGGCCGAGCGCAAGCGCTTCCGCGAGGGACAGAAGGCCTTCGGCGCCTTCCGCGCCGCGATCCGACAGGAAGGGAAGCTCGAGGAGGCCCTCGCGCACGCGACGCGATGCTACGAGCTCGCGAAGCCGCTCGGCGACTGGTGGGGAACCGCGATGGGCCTGACCGGGATCGGCACGTCGCTCGAGAAGCTGGGCAAGAAGGAGGACGCGCTGGCCGCCCACGCGGCCTCGCGCCTCATCTACCACGACTTCGGCCTGGTCGGCGCGGAGCTGGGCAACCTCGTCGCGATGTCGCGACTGCTCGTCGATCTCGACCGTCGCCCACGCGCGGCCGTCACGATCGAAGCGGCGCGCTCCCTCATCGACTCGACGGGCCGCCCGAACGAGGCGGCGAGGAAGGAACTGGACTCTCTGTCCGCGCGACTGGCGGAGACCCGCTGAGGGCGATTCACCCTCAGGCGGCGCTCGGTCCTCAGGACGCGCCGGGCGCGAAGTGGAGAACGACGCGTTCGATGAGGACCGCGAGGTGCGGCGCGTCCATCTTCTTCAGGATGCGCGCCCGCCGGTCCTCGATCGTCCGCTCGCTGAGGCCGAGGTCCGCCGCGATGTGCTTGTTGAGGCGGCCGTCGAGCAGACCGCCCAGGACCTGGATCTCGCCGTCCGACAGGGACGCGAAGCGCTCCTGGAAGGACCGGCAGAAGGCGTCCCGACTCACGAAGTCCTCGGCCGCCCGGACGAGCCGCAGCCAGGTGCTGCGGCGGCCGCCGGGAGCCTCGTCGGCGCCGAGATAGGCGACCGGACGCGTGGTCACGATCGCGCGCGGCAGACCACGGATCTGCTCGGGAGCCGCGATGAGGAGCGGCGCGGACGGCGCGAGCCGCCGGACCTCCTCCAGGGGGGCCACGTCCAGATCGAGGAAGACGGCGAGACCCGCGGCCGAGCCCAGACGCGGATCGGTCGCCTCGAGATCGACGACGCCCAGCGCGTGATCCTGGGCGAGATTCTCGATTTCTTCACGCATCGCCCCGGGATCCCCGACGAGGCCGAGGAAGCGGCACTCTCCGGGAAGATCCTCTCCGGCCTCGGTCAGAACGGCCCTGAGACGCTCCTCGATGCGGCGACGAACGACGGTGGTCATGGCGCGGGTCCTTCGATGGGTCAGGCACGGGAACGGCATCCCTCGCGAGATCTTAATGATCTTGAGGATTCTGTGAAGACCGCACTTCGGGTCTCCCGGTCCGAATCCGCCCTCTCCCCGACCTCGGCGCTCGCTTGCGACCGGTCGCGGACCGGCCCCGGAGTCGCGAATCTCCCCGCCCCCGACCCGGCGCCGGGATGGGAAGGCCGGACCGCGGGCGGCGCGCCGCCGGTCGGGGCGCGCTCGCGGATCCTCAGCGACGCAGGAGGTGGCAGTCGCGGCAGGGATCGGCGGGCCGCTCGGAGTTCAGCGCCGCCCGCACGGAGGCGTAGTCGTCTCCGCGCCAGGTCGCTTCCAGCCCCTCGCCGCCGCCGAGACGCCCCATCACCATGTAGTCCGGATGGCAGCAGGTGGAGACCTCGCCGTTGAGAAGCAGGTAGACCTTCCCCCCGAGGTAGCCGCACTCCCGTCGCTTCACCGCGATGTGGTGGAGGGTCTTCTCGAAGACGTGATTGAGACCCTGCGAGGGGATCGGCCGCAGGATCTTCCCGAGGGTTCGCGGCAGGGCCGCGAGGCGAGCCCCGAGCGAGGAACGATCGGCGGGAAGGGCCGCCGCCGCCTCGCCCGCCAGGTGCAGCCGGACCCGACCGCGACGCGAGAGGCGCATCGCCTCGGCGAGGGCGGCCTGCGCCGTCTCCTCGCGCCAGTCGACGATCTCGTCCCGCATCGATTCGTGAGCGAGCGTCATCGGGAAGGCGCGCACGGTGTGCACGCCCCAGCTCTCCGCGAGTTCCACGAACCGCGGCAGCTCCGCGAGGGTGCTCCGCATCAGCACGTAGTTGACGTCGATGAGCGGACGACGCCAGGGAGCGAGCTCCCGGGTCGCCCGGACGAAGGCTTCGATCTGCCCGGTGACGCGCTCCCAGCTCGTTCCGATCCGGATGCTCTCGAAGGTCTCCTTCGTCGCCCCGTCGAAGGAGAAGATCATGTGCGAGACGAGCCGGGCGAGTCGCCGGACCTGCGCCTCGTCGCCGAGGCGCGTCGCGTTCGTGGTGATCTCGAGCCGGAGGCCGTAGTCCTCGACGTCGCGGAGGATCTCGTCGATGAAGTCCCGCGAGACGCAGAAGGGATCCCCCATCACGGAGAGCGAGAGCTCGCTGACGCGATCGAAGGTCGCGGCGCGGATGCGGCGGTAGAGCCCGCGCTCCATCACGACCTGCGGGATGTCGTCCCAGGCCTGCTGGCACATCCGACAGCGGAGATTGCAGATGGAGGTGTGCTGGAGGTTGAGGAAGATCGGCCAGGAGCGCGGCCGGGCGACCTTGAACCGCTCCTCCACCGCCGAATGCAGCTCGTTCAGGCGTCGCCGCAGCGAGCGCATCCCTCTCCCGAGGAGACCGCGTCGCCCCGGACGCAGGGCCCGTTCGGCGTCCGCGGACGCGGGCGCCCCGGCGAGGGTCGTATCGGGAGCGGCGGCGGGAAGGCTGGACATCGCGTGATCGCTCGGGCGCGGGAGGGAGTTCGGCCCCTGGATCATGCCACGCGGACGAAGGGAATGCGCGATCCGCCCGCGATCTCGGGCTCCGCTGCAATTCCATGCGAAGAGCGCGATCCCCCGCCGGGGCGGGAGATCGCGCTCAACTCGTTTCCGATCGCGATGTTGCGAGGAGGGACGACGATCAGTCGCCGCCGCCCTCGCCACCCTCGCCCTCGTCCATGTCGTCGTCGGCTTCCTCGCCCTTGCCGAGGATCTCGGTCACGAGCTTCTGGAAGTGCTCCGGGAGGTCCTTCACGTCCTTCAGCTTGGTCGCGAAGAACTTGGCCTTGTCCTGCATGTCGAGGGGCTTGAAGCACCAGAAGGCGCAGTTGCCGATCATGTCGGCGGCGAGCTTCTGGTCCTTGATCGACCCCATGGCGAGCAGATCCTCGACCGCCTTGACGGCGCCGCGGGCGCTGGCCTCGTCGGTCACCGACTGCATCCGGGCCATGACCAGGTGCTCGTAGAGGCCCTTCTCGTTCTTCGGGTCGTGCGCCTTCACGGCGGCGGTGACCGCGGCGTCGGACTGGCCGGCGCCGAGGAGAGCCTTCAGCGCGCGCTCCTGCATCCCCTTCTCGTTCTTCGGATCGAGGGTGATCGCGGCCTTGGCGACGCCGGCGACCTTCTCGATGCCGATGGTCGAGGCGTCCTTGCCGGCGAGCCACTTGATCGCCGACTCGACGACCGCGATCTTCGCGTCACCCTCGGCGACCTCGAACTCCTTCGCGAGCTTGGCGGACTCGGCGAGCGCCTTCTTGCCCTCGGCCGAGATCTCCTCGAGGTGCTTCACGTAGGCCTCGGGGCCGCCGCGCTGGTAACCGGTGCGAGCGTAGACCTCGCCCTCGGCGCTCACGAGCAGGATGGTCGGGAAGCCCTGGATGGCCCACTTCTCCTGGAGCTCGTCGTTGCGCTTCGGGTTCGGGACCTTGGCCTTCACCTCCTCGCCACGCGGGAAGTCGAGCTTCACGAGGACGTAGTTCTTCGTGACCGGCTCGAGGAAGGTGTCGTGCTCGAACACCTCCTTGTCGAGGCGGATGCACCAGCCGCACCAGTCCGAGCCGGTGAAGTCGACCAGGAGGTCCTTCTTCTGCTCCTTCGCGACCGTGACGGCCTGGTCATAGTCGGCGAGCCAGGTGTGGACCGGCTTCTGCACGGGCTCGTCGCCGCCCTCCTGCGCGATCGCCAGGCCGGCGGTCAGGGAGAGGACGAGGACGGCGAGAATTCCGTATTTCATGCGAATGGTGGCTCCGTTTGGCGGTTCACGGCCGATCGGCGGCGTGTCGGCACCTCGCCGACGACGCTGACCTCACAACGGACAGTATTCGGGCCCTATTCCCGGCACCAGGGTCAGGGGGAACCCATGGTTTCCGAAAGGAATCCGGCCGACGTCATCGGATTCGCCCGAGAGGAGGCCTCAGACCCCCACGAGCTCGCGATCCGTGCTCAGATCGGAGTCGACGGTGACGAAGCTCCCCACCGGGACCTTTTCCCAGCCTTCATCCCTGCTGAGGGGCTCGGAGGCGACGAGCGACCGCGCCTTCGTCCGCTCCCGCGGCCACCATGTGACAGGCGCCCGTCCCTCGGCAGACGTAGCGGCGCCCGCGGTGGAGGTAGAGGCTGTCGGCGTGCCGCCCTCGGCGTCCGTCGTGTAACGCGCGGCGACGGCGCGGGTGCCGTCCGAGAGGACGAGATTCAGGTAGAGGAACTCCTCCGGCGCGTGCTGGCCTGGAGCAGCGCGCACCCGCGCGATCGACTCCCGCATCGCGCCGACCATGCGTCGCAGCGGATCGGTCTCGGTCGAGGCGTCGAGGCGATCACAGATCAGCGCGAAGAGATGCTCGGAGTCGGTCGAGCCCCGGATCTGATCGAAGGACTGATCCGTGAGCCCGTTGAGCAGCGCGCGGCGCAGCTTCTCGAAGCCGCCGATGTCGCCGTTGTGCATGAAGGCGAGCTCGCCGCGCCGGAAGGGGTGGCAGTTGCTCGCCTGCACGGTGAGCCCCTGCGTCGCCGCCCGGACGTGGGCGAGGATGCAGCGACTCCGCGTCACGCGGGCGAGGTCGAGGAGATTCGAGCTGCCTCCGCAGGCGTCACCGAGCGGAAGCGCGCCGGCTTGGGGTCGCCCTCGACGTACCACGCGAGGCCGAAGCCGTCGCCGTTGAGCGGCTCGAAACGCTCCTTGGCCTCGTAGCTCTGGTGGATGAGCGAGTTCACCGGATCGGTGACGAGGAGGCGACCGAGATCGGGCGCCCCATGTAGAAGGCGAAGGACACATCGTCGCGACCCTCGACGTGAGCGATCGGCCGCGAAGCCCTTCGCGCGCCGGGTGGGCGCGGTCCCGGGCCGCGGTTCCTGGGACCGATTCTCCTTCCCGTCAGCTGTCGAGAGGCCGGAAGCGGCCTGTGATCCGCCTCCCGGCCGGGGAGGCGATCAGGCGTCGGCGTGGGAGTGCAGGGCGACCCGGTTCCCCTCGCTGTCCCGGACGATGGCCCGGAACCCGTGGGGTCCGATGGAGTGGATCGGCTCCAGGATCGAGCCGCCGTTCGCCTCGACCGCCGCCACCGCGGCGCGGATCCGCCCGTCCGCGTTCAGGTAGATCAGGACGCCGCGGTCGTCCGCGACCTCCCCGGGGTTGGGCACGAGACAGCCGCCGTTGCCCTCGTCGTGCTCGAACACGCCGAAGGCGAAGCCGTCGAAGTCGTGGAGTTCGACCGAGACCGCGAGGACCTCCCGGTAGAAGGCGGCCGAGCGCTGGAGGTCGACGACGGGGAGATCGAACCAGACGACGCGGTTGTGGCGAGCGTTGCTCTCGGACATGTCAGGCTCCGAACTGGGTGAGGTGGTGATCGAGGTGCTTCCACATGAGGAGGCCCCACTCCTCGTCGGTGAGGGGCCCGAAGAAGGGGTGCGGACCCTCGGCGAGGATCGCCGGTCCCCGCGCCCCGAAATCGGCGACGAGCCGACGCAGCTCGGCGCGCTCGGCCTCGACGTCCCGGGGATCGGCGACGAGGAGTCGCGGGTCGGTGGGTCCGTTCCGCGCGAAGGGCGCGTCGGACAGGAACTTCTTCTTCACCAGGCCGCCGAGGAGGCGCCCGATGAGGCTGCGCTTCAGCGGCGCCTCACCGGAGGCGGAGCGGAGCGGGATCGCGCAGTGGGCGAGCATGCCGGCGAGGGAGAGCTTGCCCCACTGCGGACGGGCGTCGGGGGCGAGGGCATCGATCCGGGCGAGCGTCTGCGCGTTGACCTCGGCGTCGAAGAGGGAGGGCATCGAGGGAGCTCCGTGGATCCAGGGGCGGGACGCGTCATTCTGTGCGACGCGACGCGGTCCGGGTATCCCGCACTCCCGAGCGGACGCATCTTTTCCCGCCGCCGCCCCGGTCGCGAAGAGCGAAGGTCGAATCCGCCGGAGGATGCGCTATCGTTCCGGGAGCCTCGAAGCCGGAGCCCCGCCATGTCCGATCTCGATCGTCTCCACCCGACCCTCACGCGCCGCGACGCGCTGCGCGCCCTCGGTCTCGCCGCCGGCGCCTCCTGGGCCGCGCTCCTCACGGGCTGCGGCGAGGACGCGCCGGCCGGTCCCGCGACCGGCTCGGGCGCCACCGGAGCCTCCGCGACGCGCGCGCGAGGCGAGCTCCTCGCCTGCGGCTGGTCGAAGACGGCCGAGGGACGGGACATCTTCTCCTTCGCCTCGCTCGATCTCGACCGACCGAAGAACTCCCCCCGCCCCATCGAGCTCGGCTTCTACCCGCACGGGATCGCGATCGATCCGCTCGACCCGAACCGGATCGCCATCTTCGAGAAGCGCGGCAAGGGAGCCTGCGTGGTCGATCTCGCCGAGGGTCGCGTCGTCCGACCGCTCACGACGAGCGCGGACCGGCAGTTCTACGGGCACGGCGTCTTCTCGACCGACGGCCGGATCCTCTTCTGCACCGAGACCGACGTCGAGAACGGCTACCGAGGTCTCGTCGCGATGCGCGACGCGAAGACCCTCGAACCGATGGGTGAGTTCGAATCCCACGGCAGCGAGCCCCACGATCTCCTCCTCGTCCAGGGCGGCCGGGTCCTCGCCATCACCAACGGCGGCGACGCCCCGGACGGGACGCGTCCCCCGAGCGTCACCTTCGTCGACGTCGAGAAGGGGACGCTGCTCGAGGACCTCCGCTTCACCGATCCGGAGATCAACGCCGGCCACCTCGCCATGACCTCCGACGGCGACCTCGCCGTCGTGTCGGCGCCCCGACCGGGGACCTTCGAGGACGTCCACACCGCGTCGAGCGGCATCTCCTTCCGGCCGAAGGGCGGCGAGCTCCGCACGGTCGTCAACCCGCGGACGATCGCGCCGCGGATGGTCGGCGAGTCCCTGAGCGTCGCGATCGATGCCGCCACGGGCACCGTCGGCGTCACCAATCCGGACGGCGACATCGTCACCTTCTGGGACCTCGCCGAGGGCCATCTGAAGGGCACGCTGGACGTCGAGAACCCGCGGGGCATCGCCCTGACCGCCAACGGCGCCCATTTCGTGGTCGCCCACGACGGCGGGACGAGGCTCAGCTACGTCGGCAGCCGTGATCTCGCCCTCGCCGGCGTCCAGACCCTCCCGCTCCCCTGGGCGAAGGGATCACACATCGTGATCCGCGCCTGAAGGAGTCGCCGGACCGGGAAATCGTCGCCTTTTCCTGAACTCCCCGCCCGGAGCGGCGTCGGACCGGAGCTGCTATCTTCGGCCGTCCGTCGTCCACCTCCCGGGAGTTCGCCATGCGCGATGCGACCCTGCGTCCCCTCGTTCTCGTCCTCTTCGCCCTCTTCCTGACGGGCGTTCCCTGGTCGAAGGCCGCGGCCCAGGGCGTCCCGATCGGCTTCGAGGAGCGCTTCGCGCTGGCCGCGGACCGCGCCGCCGTCCTCGACGAGCTCATCCCGGGGACCGACGACTACTACTTCTACCGCTGCCTCGAGCGCCAGCACGCCGACGCTCTCGACGAGGTCCCGGCGCTCCTCGAGGCCTGGACGGAGAAGCACGGTCGAACGAGCCGCGTCGTCGAGATCGAGAACCGGCAGGCGCTGCTCGGATTCGCCCGCGATCCCGACGCCACCTACGCCTTCCTCCGCGAGCGGCTCGGACTCGGCTTCGACCAGCAGCGCCGCATCGAGGGGGCGAAGGCCGATCTCGCCACCGCTCTCGACCCCGCGCTCGTCTCGACCACGCGCTTCCGCGAGCGGGCGCTCGCCCTGCATCCGAACTCGCTCGACGGCTTCCGGGGCGCGGGCCTGCGCGCGATGGCCGACGCCCGGCTCGACGAGGTGCTCCTGACGAACCTCCTCGCCCGGCTCGATCGCCCGGACCTCCCGAACCTCCCCGCCCTCGTCGTCCGTCAGCTCGAGTGGAAGCGCTCGACCGGATTCGGCAGCCTCGGGATCCACGCGCGCCTGACGCTCGACCAGCTCGAGGAATGCGCGGCGCTGCGGCCCGCCCTGCTCGGCGATGCGAACTTCGTCGGACAGATGATCCAGCGTCTCGCCCCCCGCGAGAGCGAGGACGTCACGCGCGACGACGCGGCGCTCACCCGCTACCTCGACCGGCTCGGCGACCTGGCCGACCGGCTGACGCCGGCGTTCAACTCCTTCAAGGCCCAGGTGCTCCACCACCGCCTCTCGCTCGATCGTCGACTGGGTCTCCACGACCGCGACCGCCTCGTCGCCTACCTGCGACTGCCGCGCCAGACGCGCTACGTGCGCCCCGAGTTCCTGCCGCGGCGCCCGCGCGACGGCGAGATGGTGGATCCCAACGCCCGGTTCAGCCCGCTGCTCGCCGGGGTCGGAGACGACGAGCCGCTCGTCCGCGCCGCGCTCGCCCACTTCCTGGTCGATCAGGACGACGTCCGTCCCTTCTCCGAGTTCGTCGACGCCACCTACCTGAAGCGGCTCCAGGCCGAGACCAAGATCCTCGCCGGGCGCGATGACGTCGAACGCTGGTCGGCGATGATGGACGACCCCGCCGCCTTCGAGGCCCTCCGCGAGCGCGTCTCGCTCGACTTCGCGGCCACCAACCGGCGCTACTACGGTCCCGAGGACGCGGTGACTCTCGACCTCGACGTGAAGAACGTCCGGACGCTGCTGGTCAAGGTCTACGAGATCAACACGGTCAACTACTACGCCGACCTCGGACAGGAGGTCGACGCCGGGATCGAGATCGAGGGACTCGTGCCGAGCGAGGAGCGCTCGCTGAGTTACGACGAGAGCCCCTTCCGCCTCGTGCGTCGTCGCTTCGAGTTTCCGGGGCTGGATCGCGCCGGGGTCTTCGTGGTCGAGTTCATCGGCAACGGCATCTCGAGCCGCGCCGTCGTCTGCAAGGGACGCCTGCGTCACCGGGTCACGACCGGCCCGGCCGGCCACGTCTTCCGGGTCTACGACGAGGCCGGACGCCACCTGAAGGACGGCTCCGTCCGGCTCCGCGGGCGCGAGTTCTTCGCCGACGAGAACGGCGACATCGCCGTTCCCTACTCGACCTCGCCCGGAGAGAAGTCAATCGTTCTCCGGCAGGGTCGCCGCGCCACTCTCGCACGCTTCCGGCACCTCGGCGAGGACTACGCGCTCGAGTCGGGCGTCCTGCTCGACCGGGAGGATCTGCGCGGCGAGGGCGTGGCGCGTCTCGTGCTCCGCCCCCTCCTGACGCTGAACGGCGAGCCCCTCGCCCTCGGCGCCCTCGAGGACCTCGTCCTCTCGATCGCCACCTGGCAGCGGAACGGCGTCCCGTCCACGCTCGAGCGCCGCGACCTGGTCCTCGCGCCGGGACGCGACCTCGTGCAGGAGATCCGCGTTCCGCGCGACCTCGCCGCCCTCACGGTCTCGCTGCGGGCGCGGGTGAAGAGCCTCACCACGGGCCGGAAGCTCGACCTCACGGCGGATGTCCACAAGTTCCGCATCAACGACATCGAGGGGACCGACCTCACCCGGGCGCCGCTCCTCGGCCGCGACGCACAGGGATGGTTTCTCGACGTCCTGGGCAAGGACGGCGAGCCCGTCGCGGACCTCCCGGTGACCTTCACCCTCGTCCACCGCGACTACCGCGACCCCGTGACCGTCCCGCTCAAGACGGCCGCCGACGGTCGGATCCGCCTCGGCGCACTCGCCGGCATCACCGCCGTCGGCGCCTCGGGCCTGCCGGACGGCTACGGCGCCTGGTCCACCGACGCCCCGGGTCGGAGCCGGGCCGTCACGCTGAACGCCGTCGCCGGCGAGACCGTCCGGCTTCCCTTCACCGGACGGCTCGCCCGGGGCGAGGTCTCGCTCATCGAGCGGCGCGGTTCCGCGAACTTCGCGGACCGTTACGACCGGTTGGCCCTGAAGGACGGGATCCTCGAGCTGCGAGACCTCCCGGCGGGCGACTACCAGCTCGATCTCGACCGCGAGGGCTCCTCGATCTCGGTCCGCGTCGTGGCCGGGGAGACGCGCGAGGGCTGGATCGTCGACGACACGCACATGTTCGAGCTTCGCGGCCGCGACGAGCTCGGCATCACCGCCCTCCGGATCGACGGCGGCGACCTCGTGGTGGAGCTCGCCAACGCGGGCGCCCTCGCGCGGGTCCACGTCTTCGATTCCCGCTTCGCGGCGGCCTTCGACCCGGCCGTCGACTTCGCGGTCAGCCCGGCTCCCGATCCCGGTCAGGAATCCTCGGAAGCCGTGGAGTCCCTGCACGCTTCGGGACGGGTGATCGGCGAGGAGCACCGCTACATCCTCGATCGCCGCTACGCCGCCAAGTTCCCGGGCAACATGCTGCGGCGCCCGGGCGTGCTGTTGAACCCCTGGGCCCTCGAGACGACCAACTCCGCGATCGGGCTCGGCGGGGGCGCCGGCGGGAAGTTCGGCGGCCGGAGGGGCGGCACGCGCCGTTCGCGCGCCGGACGCGGCGCCCGGAACCAGTCCGTGGCGGTGGCGCCCGGCGGCTTCGCCGATCTCGACTTCCTCCCGGGGTCGGGACGCCTCCTCGCGAACCTCGAGCCCGGTCCCGACGGCACGATCCGGATCCCGCTCGCCGACCTCGGCGCGGGCTCGCTGCTCCACGTCGTCGCGGCGAAGGGACGCCAGACCGTCTACCGGACCCTGGCGCGCGAGGGCTCCCCGCTCGAACCCGCCCCGCGTCGTCTCCTCGCGGCGCTCGACGCCGGACGGCACTTCGCCGAGAGCCGGGGCATCGACTTCCTCGCGACCGGCCAGTCGGCCACGATCGCGACGACCGACGGAGCCGAGGTCGAGACCTTCGACTCGCTCGCCGACGTCTTCCGTCTCTACCGCTCCCTCAACCCCGACGCCTCGCTCGCCGACTTCGACTTCCTGCTCGAGTGGCCGACGATGGACGAGGCGCGGAAGCGCGCCCTCTACTCTCAGAACGCCTGCCACGAGCTGCACTTCTTCCTCTACCGCAAGGACCGCGACTTCTTCGATCGCGTCGTGGCGCCCTACCTCGCCAACAAGGCCGATCGCACCTTCCTCGACCGCTGGCTGCTGGAGGAGGACCTCGAGCGCTACGTCGAGCCCCGGGCCTTCTCGCGGCTGAACGTGGTCGAGCGCATCCTGCTCGCGCGACGCCTGGGCGCCTCCGCCGGTGACGTCGCCCGTCACCTGCGCGAGCTCTGGGAGCTCCGACCGATCGATCTGCATCGCGACGAGTTCCTCTTCGGCAGCGCGCTCTTCTCTCACGACCTCGGCGCGGACAAGGACGCGAAGCCCCTCGGCGGGGGCGGCGGCGCGGGCGGCGCCTTCGACCGTCGCCGGGCCGGGCTCGAGCTCGGGCTCGCGCCCAACGCCGCGCCGGCGCCGGGCGAGAAGGCGAACCGTCAGGGCGAGGGCCCCGAACGCAGCGCGAACGACGAACCCGCGATGGATGCCGAAGCGGAGGAACTCGTCGAGGAGTTCGAGGACGAGGATCGCCTCGAGGATGCGCGCAAGTCCCTCGAGAGTCTCAAGGAGCGGGCGAAGGCGCAGTCGCTCTATCGAGCCCCCGAGACGACCCAGCGCTACGCCGAGAACAACTACCATCACCTGCCGATCACCTCCCAGGGACCGGATCTCGTCACGATCAACGGCTTCTGGCGGGACTTCGCGGCCGCGCCGGCCGACGCTCCGTTCCACTCGAACCGCTTCGCCGAGGCGAGCGGCAACTTCACCGAGATGATGTTCGCGCTCTCCGTCCTCGATCTCCCCTTCACGGCGGCGGAGCACGCGGTCACCCGCGAGGACCGCGCGGTGAAGATCGAGGCCGCGAGCCCGCTCCTGCTCGTCCGTCGCGAGCTGCGCGAGACCGAGCTCGAGACGAGCGCGTCCCCGATCCTGGTCAGCCAGTCCTACTTCCGCGTCGGCGACGAGTCGATCTGGGTCGGGAACGAGCGCCGGGACAAGCTCGTGTCGGGAGAGTTCCTGATCGGCACGCCCTACGGGTGCCGCGTCGTCGTCACGAACCCGACCTCGAGCCCGCGGACGCTGGAGCTCCTGCTCCAGATCCCCGCCGGCGCGATCCCGATCCGCTCCGGGGTCGAGACACGCGGCACGACGCTCCGCATCGACGCCTACGGGACGCAGACGACCGAGTACTTCTTACTTCCGCGCGTCGGCGGCTTCGCGCACTTCCCGGTGCACGTCTCGGAGGAGGGACGGTCGATCGCCGTCGCCGCATCCGCGCCGATGTCCGCTGTCGCCGAGCTCAGTGAGGTCGATCGCGACTCCTGGCCCACGTGTCCCAGAACGGCACGACGGAGGAGGTGGTGGCCTCACTCGACCGCTCGAACCTCCAGCGACTCGATCTGGAGCCGGATCGCTCCTTTCGGCGACCCGGGCGATCGCGCCGTCTTCGAGACCGTCATCGGGACGCTCCGCCGCCGCCTGCGCTTACGACGACACCGTCTGGTCCTTCGGGATCCATCACCGCGATCAGACGCGACGCGCGAGTACCTCGCCGGCGTCGAGCCCTTCCGGATCGCCTGCGGTCCCTGGTTGCGGACGCCCATCGCGCGGATCGATCCCGTCGAGAGGAACCTCTACGAGCGGATCGAGTTCCACCCGCTGTTCAACGGCCGGGCGCACCGCTTCGGTCGCCAGCGCGAGATCCTCGATCAGGACGTCGCGGCGCAGTACCTCGGCCTCATGAGGATCCTCTGCTACCACCCGCGCCTCGACGACGCGGACCGGCTCGCCGGTCGTCTACCTGCTCCTGCAGGACCGGATCGAGGAGTCCCTCGAGCACTTCGCCCGGATCGACGCCGCGAACCTCGATTGCAGGATCCAGTACGACTACCTCCGGGCCTATCTCGACTTCTACAGCGAGGACCACGCGCTCGCGCGGTCGATCGCCGAGGAGTACCGGGATCATCCCGTCGACCGGTGGCGCGCGCTCTTCCGCGATGTCCTCAACCAGCTCGACGAGGCGGACGGGCAGCCCGTCGCCCGCAGCGACGAGGAGGACCGGACGCAGTCGCAGACGGACGCCGCCGCCCGCCAGCCCTCGCTGACGCTCGCGGTGGAGTCCCGCCGGGTCACCATCGACTACGCGAACCTCGACGCCTGTGAGATCGCCTACTACGAGATGGACGTCGAGTTCCTCTTCTCGTCGAGCCCTTCGTGCAGCAGGGCTCGGGCGCCTTCGCCTACGTTCGTCCCAACGCCGAGGCGACGATCGCCCTCCTGCCGGGACGCGACCAGGCGAGCTTCGATCTGCCCGAGCGCTTCCTGCAACTCCAACCTCCTCGTCGAGGTGCGGCGGCGGCGTCGTGCGGCGCCAGACCTACTACGCGAACTCTCTGTCGGTGCAGACGATGAGAACTTCGGGCAGATCCGCGTCACTCGCGCCGGATCGGAGGAAGGCCTGTCGCGCGTCTACGTGAAGGTTCGCGCGAACGCCTGGAGGCGAGGCTTCCACAAGGACGGCTACACCGATCTCCGCGGGCGCTTCGACTACGTCTCGTTGTCGGGACCGGGCGCGGATCGCGTCGAGCGCCACGCCCTCCTCGCTGAGCGAGAAGAACGGCGCCGTCATCCGCGAGCTCGCCCCCTCCGGCCCGCTGAGGCTCGCCGGCCCTCGACCGCCCGCGATCATCGCGATCGCAGGCGGTCGAGGGTGGCGACGAGCGCGTCGAGGTCCTCCGGACCGGTGCGGCGGTTGACGATCGCCGCCCGGAGGACCTCCTCGTCCTCGTAGCGCGCGTCGCCGATCCAGACCGCGCCGTCGCGCCAGACCTCGCGCGCGAACTCCCGGGGAGTGCGGGTGGCGGCGGGATCGTCGAAGCAGACGACGGGGAGCGGCGACCTTCCGCGAAGCCTCCACCCCGCCTCGCCGAGTCGGGTGCGCAGCGCCCGTCCGAGGGCGATCATGCGATCGACGCGCGCCCCCAGGTCCTCACCGGAGGCGCGCGCCTCCGCGGCGAGCGCGAGGTACTCGAGGCCGCGGAGCGGTCGCGACCAGGGCAAGCCTCGCGATCGGGGATCGTGTCTCCCCGCTCCTCGCCCGGGGAGGTAGCCCGCGAGGTCGCCGCCGAAGATCTCCTCCAGGCCGTCGTCCTTCCCGAGCGCCAGGAAGCCGAGGCCGGGCGGCGCGCCCGGCCACTTGTGGAGATCGATCGCGATCGCATCCGCGTGCTCGGAACCGGCGAGGAGGTCGCGCGCGACGGCCGAGAAGGCCACCGCGCCTCCCCAGGCGGCGTCGAGCACGAGGAAGAGCCCCTCCTCGGCGCAGATCGCTCCGATCTCGTCCAGGGGATCGATCGCGCCGGAGACGGTCGTTCCGAAGGTGGCGACGACCGCCACGGGCACGCGTCCGGACTCCCGATCCGCGGCCAGCGCCGCGCGCAGGGCCTCCGGATCCAGGCGTTCGTCTCCCGTCGTCGGCACCACGTGGCGACCGGTCCGGCCGAGACCGCAGGCGCGGGCCGCCTTGTCGGTCGCGAGATGGGCGGCCGCGCTCCGGTAGACCACCGGCCGCCGGCCGTCGAGACCCCGCTCCGCGAAGTCATCGAGACCCCGCGTGAGGGCGACCAGGAGCGCGGTGTGCAGGGACTCGGAGGCGCCGCCGGTGAAGAAGCCGACCCCCTCGGGTCGCCCGAGACGCGCGAGCAGGTCGCCGGCCGCCGCCTCCTCGAGCGCGCTCGCCGCCGGCGCGAAGGCCCGCACCGCGAGCTGGCTGCCGAGCGCGGCGGAGACGCCGCGCGCCAGGACCGCCGCCGGTGAGGGCTCGGGCAGGAAGGGACCGAAGTGCCGGGGGTGGGCGACGGGAACGTCCTCGACGCGCACGAACTCGATCGCGGCGCCGAGGAGATCGTCCACCGAGGCGCCGGCGGCCCGCTCGAGGACGCGGGCGAGATCGGCCGCGCGGCGCGACTCGCGCCGGCGGGGCGGGGTCGCGCGCTCCTCGGCCCGGCGCGGCTGCAGCGCCTCGCCGAGGAGATCGACCCAGGAAGCGAAGGGATTCACGACGACAGTCCTCGCGGGAGCGGCGGCGGGCGGCGAGTGAGGTCCGGCCCGGGGCGGGGCCTCGCGAGCATCCTATCGCCTCGCCGGGCCGAGCGGCCCGCAATCGCGGCCGACCCGGTCAGGAGGCGGCCGGCGCGGCCTCGCGGAGCGCGCGGCGGGCGAATCGGGCGGAGAGCACGAAGGCCAGGACGAGGGCGACGACCCCGAGAATCGCGAGGCGGACGTCGCCCGCTCGCGAGAGATCGAGTTCCGACAGTCCGGCGCCGGCGATCGCGACCGCGACGACGCGCGGGGCGAGACCGATGATCGAGCCGAACAGGAAGTCCCGCGTGCGCAGCCCGGCCGCCGCCATCACGAGGTTCGTCCCCGCGAAGGGCATGACCGGCGACAGGCGCAGGAGCGCGACGAGCGTGGCGGCCCGGCGCCCGCTCTCGCCGACGAGAGCCGCGTGCACGGTCCGGCCTCGAGGTCGATCGGCGAGCAGCTCTTCCCTGGCCGCGTAGAGCGGCCGCAGCGTCGCGAATCCGACCCAGGCCGCCCCGGCGATGGCCGCGAGCGCGACTCCCGGAGCCCGCGACGGCGCCGAAGGCCATGCCGGCGACGAGCGACGCCGCGCGTGCGTGGGCGCCAGCGGAGTAGCCGAGCGCGAGGACCGAGATGGCGAGGAAGAGCGGGGCCGCGCGGACGGGATCGAGGGCCAGCAGCGGATCGAGCCAGCGCTCGCTGGACGCGACGAGGAGGACGGCCCCCACCGCCGGAAGTCCGACGAGGACGAGGGCGAGCGGACCGAGGGTTCCCCACCCGGGCCCCTTCTCGCCGCCGTCCCTGCGCTCGGTTTCCCCTGCGGTCACGCTCGTCCTCCCCGGAGCCGGCCCCTTCTCCTATCGGCCGGCGGGACCCGAGGGTGGAGCGCCGACGACGCGGAGGCGCGGCGCGAGCCGGCCCTCCTCCATGAGGGCCCGACCGAGCTGCCCGCAGCCCGCGCGCTCGTCCTGCCCCCCCGAATAACGGATCTTCACCGGGATCCCGAGCGGCCGGAGACGGGCGGTCCAGGCTCGGACCTCGGCCATCGTCGGCGCCTCGAGCTCGTCGTTGCCGACGGGGTTGAGCGGGATGACGTTCAGGATGCAGTTGAAGTCCGTGAGGTGCTCGCGGATCGCGTCGATGTCGTCGTCGCCCATCGTGAGGTTGCGGATCGCGATGTACTCCAGCGTCACGTGCTTGTGTCGCCGGTGGGCCTCGTAGCGGCGCACCGCGTCGAGGAAGGAAGCGAAGTCCCAGCGCTTCTGGACCGGCATGAGCCGGGCCCGCTTCTCCGGAACCGCGCTCGAGAGGCTGAAGACGAGCCGCCAGCGCCGCCCCTCGTCGATGAAACGATGGATGGCGGGAACGATGCCGGAGGTCGAGATCGTGATCCGCTTACGCCCGATCTGCGGCCCGAGCGGGTGATTGAGGATCTCGGCCGCCGCGAAGACGGAGGCCTCGTTCAGGAGCGGCTCGCCCATTCCCATGAAGACGACGTCGTTGATGCGGACGTCGGCGAGGCGGCCGACCTGCACGACCTGGTCGACGATCTCCCAGGGCTCCAGATCTCGCCGGAGCCCAAGCATCCCCGTCGCGCAGAAGGAGCAGGCCAGCGGGCAACCCGCCTGACTCGAGACGCACACCGTCCAGAGGTCGTGGTGCCAGAGGAGGACGGACTCGACGAGGTGCCCGTCGTGGAGCCGGAAGACGTGACGCACGCTGCGGTCGGGCGCGGGTCGCCGCTCGACGAGCTCGAGGCCCCGATCGGAGAAGAGCTCGGCCACGAGGTCGCGACGCCGGCCGCCGATCTCGGGGATGGCGGCGACCTCGGGATGGCGCTCGCGGAGAAGCCCGCCGAAGAGCTGGGCCGGGAGGATGCCGGGCGCCGCCCCCGGGCGCTCGCGCCGCAGGATCGCCTCGATCTCCTCGGGTCTCAGTCCACGCAGGTTGGGCTTCATCGCCGTCCTTCGCCTTCGCCGTCGGGCCGGGGTCCCGCGACCCCGATCACGCGGGGGGACGCTACGACGCCGCCGCGGCGCGGTCAAACCGGGACGTCGGACCATGCGAAGGGGGCCGGACGCGCCCCGCGCGCCCGGCCCCCTCCGGTCGTCCCGATCCCGCCGGGAGATCCTCGTCAGCGGCTGATCTGGGCCGCGCGCTCGACGCGCTCGATGTAGTCGGCGACCTCCTGGCGCGGCTTCAGCTCCAGCGAGCGGCGAAGCAGCGGCAGGGCCTCCTTGTAGCGCTTCTCGCTCGCGAGGAGCTGGCCGTGATTGCGCTTGGCCTCGGCCTCGAAGGCCTCGATGTTGGCGGCGCGCTCGTAGTAGAAGACGGCCTTCTCCTTGTCACCGCCGCGGTTCGCGTGGTGGCCGAGGAGGATCAGCGCCTCGCCGTCGAGCGGATCGATGGCCACGATCTCCTCCAGCACGCGCGCCTCCTCGTCGGTGGCTCCCTTCGCGACGGCCATGCGCGCGCGGAGGTGCAGGAGCCTGGTCCGCTGGGAGTCGTCGAGGCGGCCGCCGTGCGTCTCCTCCAGCGTCGAGACGAGCATCGCGACCTCGCGGAGGGCGCCGTTCGCCGCGAGGTAGGTCGCGGCGCGGATCGCGCGGTCGGGCTTCGCCTCCGGATCCTTGCGCAGCGCCCGCGAGTAGGCGCCCACCGCCTGCTCGAAGAGCTTCTCGTTCGCGTAGATGTCGCCGAGGTTCGACAGCGTGTCGACCGAGGCCTTGCCCAGGAGATCGACCATCTCGAAGTTCTCGGCCGCCTTCAGCGGCTGACCGACCCGCGCGAAGGCCTCGCCCTGCGCCAGCCAGAGATCGGCGCGACCCGGCTGCTCCTTGATGAGACCGCCGAAGAGCGCCGCCGCGTCGGCGAAGCGCCCCTGCTTGTAGAAGCTGTCCGCGAGGCCCATCTTCCAGTCGACCGTGGCCGGATCGAGCATCGTCGCCATCCGGTAGGCCGACTCCGCGGAGATGTCGTCGCCCAGGCGTGAGTGACAGACGCCGAGGAGGCCGTAGGTGAGGGCATCGCCGCCGCCGAGCTCGAAGACCCGCGTGAAGGCCTCGACGGCCTCGGGATACTCCCCGCGGCTGTAGTGGATCTGCGAGAGCGCGGCCCAGGCGCGGCGGAACTTCGGGAACTTCTCGACCGCCGTCCGGTAGGACTCGGCGGCCCGATCGAAGCTCTCCTTCTGGAAGTAGATGTTCGCCATCGTGAAGTCGAAGACGGCGCTGGAGGCCGGCGTCTGCTGCTCGGTGATGAGGAAGGCCGCCTCGTCCAGTCGGTCGGCGGTGATCAGATCGAGCACCTTGATCATCGTCTTGCCCTCCTCGGCGGTGAGGTTGGGCTCGACATCCGTCTCGGCCGCGTAGCTCTCGATGAAGCGGCGGCGGAACTTCGGGTCGCGGAGGATCGACAGGTCCTCGGACGAGGATCCGGTCCGACCCTCGGCCCTCGCGACGCCGGGGTCGCCGGGGTTGTCGGCGATCGTGACCGGACCCATCGGCGCGGCGGCCGGGGCCGGAGACTCCTCCATCCCGTCGGTCGCGGCGCAGGCGCCGAGCGCGAGGAGGAGGGTGGCGGCGAGGAGGTTTCGCATCGAGGACATGGGGGTTTCCATCCTGGATCGTGAGTGTGTGACGCGGGTCCGCGGATCGCGCGGCTCTCCGGGTGCGTGAGCTCGCCGCGCGATCGCGGCGGGGTCGGTCGTGGGCCGGATCGTCCGGACCATGGTTCAGCCCTTCGGGAAGGTGATCGGGACCAGCATCCGGAAGCGGACGGGCTTGCCGTTGCGCTTGCCCGGCTCGAACTTCCACTTCTTCACCGCGGAGACCGCGGCGCTCTCGAAGGCGGGGTCGGAGGAGCGCTTGGCCTTCGGCTTCTCGACCTTGCCCGACTCGTTGACGATGAACAGCACGTAGACCGTCGCCGGCGCCTTCTTCTTCAGCGCGGGCTCCACGGAGGGGCTCGGCTGGTAGACGGCACGCGGCTTTTGATCGAGTTCGGCGAGCGAGAACAGGGCCTTGTCGTCGTCGCCGCCGGCCCCCTTGCCCTGGGCGCCGAGCTTGAAGTTGCCGATGCCGGGACCGGTGCCGTTGCCGAAGCCGGGGTTGAGGGAGAGCTCGAGCGCCGCGAGCAGGTCCGGCTCGGGCTCGTTCTCCATCTCGGGCGGCTCCGGCTCCTCCTCTTCCTCCTCCTCCGGCGGCTCCTCCTCGACGGGCGGCGGAGGCGGCGGCGGGGCCGCGGTGTCCACGCTCGTGAGGAGCGTGTCCGGTCGTTCCGCCTTCGTGATCGCCTGGATCAGCGGCAGGAGCATGAAGGCCCCCACCGTCAGGACGACTCCCGCCACGAGGACGAGACCCGACTGGAGCAGGCGGACGGCGAGGCTGCGAGGGCGGCGGAAGCTCATCGGTCGATCAGCCCCGCTGCGCCGCGGTCGCGACGCTGACCTTCTTCGCCCCGCCCAGCTTCGCCTCGTCGATCACCCGGACGAGGATGCCCGAGTTCGAGTGCTTGT
This sequence comes from Planctomycetota bacterium, assembly GCA_041402125.1. Taxonomy (GTDB): domain Bacteria; phylum Planctomycetota; family DRQF01; genus JAWKSY01. The sequence goes on along the minus strand of JAWKSY010000002.1, from coordinate 226,432 downwards.
CGGCCTGGATGATGACCGGGATGTCGGGATCCGACTGGATGGCCTGCTTGACCTTCCCCTGGACTCCCCGCACGCCGATGTCCTGGCCGGCGTAGACGACCTCGTCCTTCGCGGTGATCGCGATGAGGATGCTCGTCTTCTCGAGCGAGCTGGCGGAGGCCGCCTCCCGCTTGTTCACCTCGACGCCCGTCTCCTCGACGAAGACGGTCGTCACGATGAAGAAGATCAGGAGGATGAACACGCAGTCGATCAGCGGCGACATGTCGATGCCGACCTCGCCTCCGTCGTCCGCTCCCTGCTCTCGGAATCGTCCCATCGTATCGCTCCTTCGCGCGACCTGTCGCGGTCGCCTCACCTTCCGGCCTCACATCGAGGCCGGGTGCCGTCTCAGAACTCGACCGCGACCTTCGCCGTCTTCTCCACGCGCGACGCGCTCGACGACTCGCGTCGCGAGAGCTGGGCCCAGAGCGCGGCCGCGATCTCCTCCCGCGCCAGGCGGTCGAGGTCGGCGCGATCGCGGAGGCGCCGGTAGAGGGTCTGCGAGCAGACGGATTCCAGATGGGCGAGGAAGGCCCGGTAGCGCTCGAATCCGCGTGCCAGGAAGGACTGGATGAAGAGCCCGGGCAGCGCGATCACGAGGCCGGTCTCGGTCGTGATGAGCGCCTCGGAGATGCCGGCCGCGATCTTCCCCATCGTCTGGTCCGCGGCCCCGCCGCTCGAGAGCGCCCCGAAGGTCGCCAGCATGCCGGTCACGGTGCCGAGGAGACCGACGAGCGGCGCCGAACTCACGCAGATCTTCATGACCTTGAGGTCGCGCTCGAAGGGCAGGGTCTCGGCCTGCCGGATCTGCCGGAAGGTCTCCCCCACCTCCTCGACGCTGCGGCAGTTCTGGATCAGGTCGAGCATCTCGCCGATCCGACCGCGGCGCTCGAGCGGATGGTCGATCCAGCGGCGCCAGACCCGCTCCCGCACGGACCCGTGGCCGGTGCGCAGGAGCGAGAACCAGATGTGGAAGCCCAGCGCGAACATCACGAGCGCGATGACCGCGATGGCCCACATCGCCCAGCCGCCCTTGTCCCAGATCGCGACGGCGTCCTGGAGGGTCGACTCGAGCCTCGTCCGGAGCGTTTCGATGTCGATCATCGTTCGTTCTCCCGTCCGGGGCGGGCCGCCGGGCGGCCCGCCGTCACCGTTTCACTTCCGGGCCGGGGCGAGACGCTCGGCCTCGCCGGCGATCGGGCCCAGCATCTCGCGCAGGATCTCGTTGACCTGCGCCCGGACCTCGTCGGGGTGCGGTCCGGCCGCGTCGGCCGCCGCGAGCTTCGGCTTCTTCGCGATCTCGTTGACGAAGGCCACCGCCGCCGACTCCATCCGGCCGACGATCCCCCTCGCCTTGCGCGAGAGGAAGGCGTGCAGGAGCAGCGAGGGGATGGCCACGATGAGCCCGTACTTCGTCGTGATCAGCGCCTCGGAGATGCCTCCGGAGAGGCTCTTCACGTCGCCCGACCCGAAGACCTGGATCACCTCGAAGGTGTGGATGATGCCGGTCACGGTGCCGAGGAGACCGAGCAGCGGCGCCGAGGCGGCGCAGATCGCGATGAAGGGGAGCATCTTCTCGAGCCTCAGGCGGGTGGTGAGCACGGTCTCGTACATCACCTCCTCGATCAGCTCGCGAGGCTCCTCGAGGTGCTCGACGCCCGCGGCCAGCATCTTGCCGACCGGTCCCTTGATGCGGACCACGACGCGCTCCGCCTCGTCGCGGTCGCGCCGGCGGACGGCGTCGAGAAGCGCGTCGACCTCGCGACGCGAGGGCTTGCGGACGAAGGCCATCGTCGCCCACTTGTAGAGGGCGATGAGCAGCGCCAGCCCCGCCATGATGAAGATGGGGTACATGACCGTCCCGCCCTTCTCCACCTCCTGGACGAGCGTCCGCTTGGTCTCCTCGACCTTCCGCGCCTGACCGAGCGTGGGGTCGATCGGGAGCGCGCCGGCGCCGCCCGCGAAGACGGCCTCCGCGGCCGCCCGCAGCTCCGGCGTCGGATAGGGGAGGACGATCGGTTCGGCCGCGTTCACCTGGGCCTCGGCGGTGCCCACGACGGCGCCGTCGTCCGAGCGGAAGGCGAGCGCCGGGCCGAGCATCAGGAAGGTCCCTTCCCGCACGATGTTCTTCTCGTCCGCCGCGCGTCCCCGGAAGCGCGTCCCGCCGAGGGACTCCGCGATCCGGTCGAGCGAGAGGTCGACGAGCGCGAACCGGGCCTCGAAGAGCGCGTCGGCATCGATGGTCGTGTTCTCGACCGCGAGCTCGGCCTTGTCGATCACCGACTCGTAGCGCCGGCTCTCGGCCTTGTGGAGCCGGGCGCCGAACTCGCGACGGAAGTCGTCGAGGAGCTTCGCCACGTGCGCCGCGTTGTCGCGATGCCCCTTCACGGAGCCCTTCAGGTTGAAGAGCTCGTTGTTCCGTCCGTCCGACTCGCGCGTCTTCGCGGTCTGCTCGCGACGGACCTCGAGCAGCTCCGTCTCCAGCTCCGAGACCTTGCGGCTCATCGGAACCTTCTCGGAGCGGATCTGCTCCTGGAGCGCGGCGAGTTCCGCCGTCTTGGCGTCGAGCTTCGCCTTCGCGGCCGCGAGGGCCTCCGCGAAGCCGATCGCCGGCGCGGCGTTTCCGTCCTGGGCGCGGAGTCCCGCGGGCAGGAGGAGGGCCGCCGCGAGCCCGAAGGTGGCGAGGTGCTTCACTTGTTCTCTCCGGTGGCGGCCCCGAAGGCGACGGGCAGCGACACGAACTCCGCGAGCTGCTCGCCATCGAGGATCTTCAGGGCCTTCGCGATGCTCGGCGCGGCGTCGTCGGCGGGACGCCAGGTCCAGGCCTCGCCGTCGTCCGCCCCGACCCCGGCGTGCTTGCCGTCGGCCGTGGCGTAGTAGGCCCGCGAGATGCCCAGGTAGATCGTCGTGACCTGCGCCGTCGAGCCGTCCGCGAGCGTCCGGACCTCGGGCTCGCGCGACACGAGGCTCCCGAACTTGTTGATCTCGTTCATGATGATGATGGAGATGCCGTAGCGCTCTCCGAGGCTCAGCGGGGTCTCGGCCCCCGGCGCGGGGATCCGCTGCACGAAGGTCTCGAGCTTCTTCCGCAGGGGGTCGGGCAGGCGCGGAAGGAGCGCCCGGATCCGGCTCTCCGTCTTCTCGACCCGCGCGAGCATCTCGGCCGACTGACGCTTCAGCGTCGCCTCGTCCTCGCGCAGCTTGTCGACCTCGGTCGAGGTCTCGCCGATCGTCTTCCCGGTCTCGGCCAGGCGCTCCCGGGCCGCATCGACATCGCGCTGCACGACGCCGATGCGCTCCTGCAGGACCTCGCGGCCGATCTCCCAGTCCTCGCGCTCCTTGGCGATCACGCGACCGGTCTCCACCAGCCGCTCGAGGACCGCGCGCATCTCCTCCTGCTCGTCATCGCCGCCCGGGGCGGCGCGACCGTCACGGACGGAGGAGAGGAAGAGCCCCACGGCGAGGACGGCCAGGACCGTCGCGGCGCGACGCACCGCGCGACCCATCGTCCTCCGGTTTTCGTGTTCGAGCTTCATGAACATGTCGTCCTGTGCACGGTTCGCTTCGCGGTCACTCAGAACTTGATCTCGGCGCTGAGCGAGAGCGAGAAGTCGATTCCCTTGGTGTAGGAGTTGCTCGTCACGTCCGGCCCCGTGAACTCGGAGCGCAGTACGCGATCGATGCTGGGGTTGGTCAGGTTCTTGGCCTGGAACTGGAGGCGGAAGTACTCGCCGATGCGCTGCGAGAGACTGAAGTTCAGCGTCTCGAACTCCTTGGCGTACTCGCTCGGGAGGAAGTTGCCGCCGGACTCGCCGGCGCCGGCCACGAGGGTATCTCCCTGGACCGTGTAGAAGAGCGAGACCTGCGTGCCCCACTCCTCGTTGTCGTAGGTGATGAAGATGTTGTAGAGGTGCTCCGGCGCGTTCGTCATGTCGCGCGAGGTGATGGGCACCTGGAGGTTCGGCGCGGCGAAATCGTCGATCTCGTCCTGCGGCAGGTCGACGCGCGAGCTGATGAAGGTCGCGTTGGCGCCGATCGAGAAGCCCTTCAGTTCGTCCAGCCAGACGCCCAGATCCTGCCGGAACTCCACCTCGACGCCGGTCAGGCGTCCCTTGGGGTAGTTGACGGGCGTCGTGTAGCTGAAGCTTGCAACGCGCTTGACGTACTCGATCGGCTTCTCGAGGTCCTTGCGGAACCAGGAGGCCGAGATGAGACCACCCTCGAACGGCGTCCAGTCGGCGCGCAGGTCGTAGTTCTTGATCGCGCTGAGCTCGAGGTCGGGGTTGCCGATGAAGATCGGTCCGCCCAGGAACTCCTGCTGGAGGATCGGCGAGAGCTCCTTGAAGGTCTGGCGCGCGATCGTCTCGTTGTAGGCCGCCCGGAGGGTGAGATCGCCGAAGGGCTTCCACTCCAGCCCGATCGAGGGAAGGATGTCGTCCTGCTCGATGCTGACGTCGGCCTCGCCCGGGTTGAGCTGGGTCTCGGAGATCGAGCCCGGCGGATACCAGGTCGCGAGGCTCTCGGCGTCGTTCACGATGCCGATGCGGGTCGTCTCGAAGCGGACGCCGCCCGTCACCTTGATGCCGCTCACGATGGGCGCGTCCAGCATCACGTACCAGGCGCGGATCTCCTGCGTGCCGTCGTAGTCGACATCGTAGAGCGACTCGGTGATCGGGTGGTCCTGGGTCGGGAAGACCGCGCTCCACGAGGCCTCGTAGGGCGCCTCGTAGTTCGAGTTGTCGTTGAAGTTGCTGTAGCTGTCCTGGTCGAAGGTCCGGTGCACCGTGTCGCTGAAGTAACCGGCCTTCAGGTAGCCCTTCTCGCCGTCCCAGCGCTCGAAGGGGAGCTTCAGGTTGATCGCGTACTGGTCGCTCTCCTCCTCGATCTCCTTCCAGATGCGCTGGAGGTTGCCGAGGTTGAAGTTGGCGTCCGGCTTGAAGGCGTAGTGCGCGGCCGGGATGACGAAGGCGCCGCCGGCGAAGACCTGATCGGGGATCCAGTAGGATCCGAACTGGCGCTTGTCGGGCTGATAGAGGTCGGCGTTGCTGAAGGCGACGGTCCAGTCGAGCTCGGGGCGGAGGAACTCGAGGAGGCCGTCGACCCCGAAGCCCTCGACCGGGAGCTTGTGCTGGCCGTTGATCTGGAAGGTGCTGGTCGTCCGCTCGGTGTAGTTCAGCGTCTCGAGGCGGATGTACGGCGCCGCGTCGACGATGTCCGACCCCGGCGAGTTCGGATCGTTCGGGTCGAAGCCCGGGAAGAAGTAACTCTTGCCGCGGGTGTCGGTGCTGAGGGTGGCGGTGCTCTCGGTCGTCCGCGAGTAGAGATAGGTCAGGGTGACCTTCTGGTCCTCCCATTCCACGCCGAAGGTGCCGAGGCCGCCCCACTGGACGGACTCCTGCGCCCTCGTGACGTCGAAGAGCGAGGTGCGGAAGCTCTCGATCGAGGGCGCGCCCTGCGAGTAGCGGGGAGTCAGCGGATCGCCGGGGTTCACGACCCAGTAGGAGTCGTCGACGCCGTTGTCGTAGAAGGAGCTGTCCCGCTCGTAGAAGAGGCTCGCGAAGCCTCCGACGCGGAATCCCTCACCGAGATCGAGACTGCCTCCGGTCGCGAGCGACCACTTCGAGTCGATCGGGGCATCCTGCTCCTCGACTCCGACCGCGCCCTCCCAGTTCATGCCGATGAGGTCGGTCTGCTGCCGGCGACGGTCCTTGCCGAGGAAGTTCACGCCGCCGCTGGGATCGGCGAGGAAGTCGCCCCGGTGCCCCACGTGCGTGTTGACCCCGGTCTGGGCCTTGAACTTGACGAAGAAGGGCTCGCTGGGGAGTCCCTTCAGGCGGACGTTGACCGCGCCGCCGGAGGCGTCGCCCTGCTGATCGGGCGTGAAGGTCTTGGCGACCTGGATGCTCTCGATGACCGCGGAGGGAAACTGGTCGAGCTCGACCGCCCGCTTGTCCTCGTCGGCCGAGGGGAGACGGACGCCGTTGAGCTGCGAGCTGACGTAGCGGTCCGGGAGTCCGCGGATGACGGCCGACTTGCCGTTGGCGACGGAGGCGCCCGAGACGAGCCGGAGCGCGCTCGCGGCGTCGCTGGCGCCGGCCCGGCTGATCAGGTCGGACCCGATCGAGTCCAGCAGCGACGGACTCTCGAAGCGGAGCTGGAGGAGCGCCGCCTCGGAGCCGCCGCCGAGCGCGAGCGCGTCCTGGACGAAGAACTCCTCCATCTCGAAGACCTCGGCGACGAGGGCGACGTCGAGGTCCTTGAGATCGCCGGGGTTGACGATGATCCCGCTCTTCAGGAGACGCGTGTAGCCCTCCTTCGAGACCGAGACGTCGTAGCGTCCGGCCGGCAGGTCGACGATCAGGTAGCCGCCCTGATCGTTGGTCTCCACCGAACGGCCGAGGCCCACGACCTGGACCCGGGCCCCGGCGACCGGGGTCTCGTAGTCGAAGTCGGTCACCGTGCCGCGAATCGAGCCGTTGTTCTGTGCCGCCGCGATCGGGGCGGCGCAGAGGACGGCCAGGACGGCGAGGAGGATCGAGAGCGATCGGATCACCACGGCGTCCCCAGTTCGGCCTCGATCGCGCGGATGCGGTCCCGCATCGCGTCGTCGGGCGTGAATCCCCAGCGGGCCATCGAGAGGCAGGTCGCGACGAGGTCATCGGCCCGCGGCCGGGAGTTCGGATTCTGGATGCCCGCCTCGAGAGCCTTGGCGTAGGCCCGCGCGGCGGTCTCGTCGTCCCCCATCCGGTGGAGCGACTCGGCCAGCGCCCGCAGGGCGTCCGCGCGATCGATGTCGACGATCGAGCGATACTGGGAGTCGTAGAAGGCGAGACCGTCCCGCGCCTGGGTCAGCGCCGCGTCGGTCTCGCCCGAGCGGTGCCGGAGGAGCGCGAATCGGGCGATCCACTCGAGGTGATCCTCGACGTGCCAGTTGCCGGTCTCGAAGACGGCGGTGGCGTCCGCCGCGAGGCGCTTGCCTTCCGCCGGTTCGCCGTGCTCGATCGCGTTCTCCGCGAGGTCGCACACGAATCCGATCCGCAGGTCGAGGGGGAGCTTGGTGAAGGAGGTCTTCACCCGCTCCTCGAGCACGGCCCGGCGTTCGGCGCGGCCGTAGAAGCGATCGTGGAGAGCGACGCAGGCCTCGAGGGCGCTGCGGACGGAGTCGAAGGACCCCGACTTGAAGATGGTGTCGAGCGTCTCGAGCTCGCCCTTGAAGGCGTCGTCGTCGAGCTCGCCGATGCGATCGGCCTGGATGCCGCCGGCCTCGGACTCGCCGACGGTGGCCGCGATCTTCGCCGCGCGGGCCCGCTCTCCCGCGAGCAGGAGCGCCCGGGCGATGGAGGCGCGGATGCGATCGCTGCGCCAGGGCTGCCCGTCCGGATCGGCGAGGTTCTCCTGCGCGACCTTCTCGGCGCTCTCGAGAAGCGACTCGAGCCCCTCCGTCTCGCCGCGACGGGCGCGGTGGAGCGCGACCGCGGCCAGGGCCGCGCCGCGGCGCCAGTTCGGGATGCCCTTCGCGAATCCGAGCGCCAGGTCCTCGCGATCGAGCGCGAGACAGGTGTCCACCACCTTCTCCTGGGCCCGGGCGCGGTCCTTGACGTGGGGAACCAGCGGGAGCTTGGTGGCCGCCCGGAAGGCGATCTCGATCAGCTCGCGGCGGCCGGCCTCGAGCGGCGCGGCGTCTCCGCCCTTCGTCGCGGCGGCCTTCGGAGCGGCGGCCGTCTCGACGGCCGTCGGGGTCTCTCCCCCCTTTCCGGAGTCGGAGCACGCGGCCCCGAGGAAGAGGGCGAGGACGAGCGCGAGGGCCGCGCGGGCGTGGGAAGGAGCGGTCATCGGATGTGACTACCGGTGCTTTCGATTCGGGTCCGAGGGCGACGCTCGCTCCCGATCGGGAGAAGCGCCGCCCTCGGGAGGGCTTTCTTTGACCGCGACGCTCACGCGAGCGTCGCGATCGTGGATCTCCTCATCGGGTGTTGATCACCCGACCGACACCGAAGCGTCGGAGATCCGATTCACTGCACGAGGACCTGGACCGCGTTGGTGGAGCGGATCAGGACCGCCGGGTTGTAGACCACGGCCTGGAAGTTGAAGGTCGTTCCCGGGGGCACGATGGCCGGGATCGAGAGGGTGCTCGAGCCGGTCGGGCCGGTGTTGAAGAACGCGTTCAGGAATCCGGGGGCCATGCCGTCGCCGACGACGTCGGCGGCGAAGAAGAACGGACCGACACCCGTGAAGGTGCCGACGTCGATCTGGGTCGAGAGCGAGGCGAAGTTCGCGACGCTGATGTTGAGCGGACCGACCCACATCGTGACGGGCTGGTTGGCCGCGCCCATGAAGGTGAAGTCGATCTGGTCGCCGGAGTTCACGGTCGCGTAGTGCGGGCCGTTGAGGGTGCCGGTGCCGACGGCGTCGCAGCTCGCGTTGCGGGCGCCGTTGATGTCGAGGGCCGCGATCGCCGGGTCGCCGGGCTGGCCGACGCCGATCGCCGCACCGCCGGTGGTGAAGCCGAAGGCCTCGGAAGCGGTCCAGCCGCAGAGCCAGTTCTGGCTCGGCGCGAAGGCGCCGCGGTAGCCGGCCCAGTTGAAGACGCCGTCGTTCTGGACCGCGTTGACGGCCGTGAGGGCGTCGTTGGCCGGACGGGGGTCGAGACCGATGACCGGCTGCATCGCGAGGCTGCCGACGACGACCGTCGCCGCGCGGGTGATGCTCTGGATCGGAGACATCGTGGCGAGGACGTTGTTGTTGGCGGCGGCGAACACGTTGCGGTTGTTGGCCTCGGTGTAGGCGTTCGAACCGTTGTTGTTGAAGAAGACGGTGTCCTTGATCTCGGCGAGCTTGCCCGAGGTCTGCGCGGTGTAGAGCGCGCCGGGGTTGGCGCCCGGGTTGACCGGCGAGGTCACGGTGTAGTCGGTGACCCAGGTGTCGGCCCACGAGAGGGTGCCGTTGATGCCGTAGCCGCTGGCGCCGTCACCGTCGAGGTTGTCGAAGCTGACCGCGCGGTCGCCGAGATCCATGAAGATGCAGTTGTGGTACTGCACGCGGGCGTTGTCACGCCAGGCGGTGCCGTGGTCGCCGGAGAGCGGCTGACCGATGACGGTGGCGTTCGCGATGCGAGCGGTCGTCACCGGCTGCCAGTCGGAATCCTCGGCGCCGTCCGTCTCGAAGCAGTTGTCGCCGACGCCCGAGCCCTGACCGGCCACGAGGCTGTAGCCCTGGACGATGAGGATGAACTGCGCCGTGCCGCGCCAGCCCTGGTCGACGTCGAAGCTGTCGTCGCCGATGTTCCAGATGCTCATGTAGCGGAGGTTGACGGTACCGCCCCAGATCTCCACGCCGTCGTCGACGTTGTTCATGATCTCGACGTGGTGGATGTCGGTGCCGCGGCCGATGCCGCCGAGCGAGAGGCCGTTGAGCTCGTTGCCGAGGCCGATGACCTTGCCGCCGTAGCGGAGCGACAGGTGGCTGATGGTGCCGCTGTCGTCGTCGTCGTTGCCGCCGCCGTAGAGGACCTTGGTGTCACCGGCGAAGTCGGCGACGAGGCCTTCCATCGAGGCGACGTTGCTGGCGTTCGGCGTGGGGACGTTACCCGGGGTCGCGTCCTCGGAGATGTAGCCGTCACCCATGAGGGTGAGGTTGCCCCACTCGTTGGCGGAGACGCGCCAGGTGCCGGTCTTCGGGTCGCCGGCGGTCCAGGTGGCGACATCCGCGGTCGAGGTCATGATGACCGGGTTGTCCTGGGTGCCGAGGACGTGGATCTGCGCGCCCTTGGCGACCGCGAGGCTACCACCGAGGTTGGTGGTGCTGGCGATGACCGTGCCGGCCTCGATGGTGAGGGTGGCGCCCGGAAGGACGTAGATCTGATCCTGCAGGTTGTAGGTGTTGTTCGCGGTCCAGGTGGTGGAGGTCGCGATGTCGGAGGTGACCATGACGGCACCCTGGCCGTTGGCGCTGCCGGCGGCGACGGTCAGGCCGACGCAGACGAGCAGGGTCGCGAGAAGGGTCGAGAAGGTTCGCACGAAGATCTCTCCTCATCGAGGGGGGTACGAGGGAACACGGAGGGCGCTCACGGAACTCGCTTGCGCTGACACCTTCTAGCCCGGCTTCGTGAAGGTCAGGTGGGGATCGTTTGAGAAGACGGTGCCGTCTTCAGTCCCGGCCTTCGCCGCGCGAGGAGATTCATCTCCTCCGAGTCGCTCGTCCCCGCTCCTCGCGTCGCTCGGCGCGGGTCCGACACGCAGATTCAAACGCGGCCGCATGTCGCGAGCGCGTCGTCTTCGTAAACGCTCTGTGACGGACCTCGAGAGCGTCGCGACCTTCTCGACGCCGCGGCGACGGGCGCCGTCCCGCGCCGCGGGGTCACGCGATCGCGCTCCCGGGCCCTCGCCGGGCCCCTGCCGGAAACCGGAAGTCTCCGGACCACCGGCACTTCCGACGGCCGCCGCGCCCCGATCGGATCGCCTCTCATCGTCCGGACGGAGCGCCGCGACGGAGCGGGAAGAGCCCGGACGGGCTCCGGGCGGAGGGCAGCGAATCACATCATCGCCACACCTCGTGTTCGCATCCGCGTGCGCCCGCTTCACGAAACGGGACCGCGCGCGGCGAAACACACGGCCGTTTCATCGCAATCTCGCGGGCTCCGGCCACAATGTGCGCGCGGGCCGAGCGGACGGGGCATCGTCGCGACGATGCGGTGAGTTCCCGCGTGCCCGACGAGACGGAGTCGATCCCCATGCCTCATCGCGTTCGCTTCCTCTTCTCGCTCACGCTCGCCGTCGTGTTGCCGCTCGCGGCCTGCTCCGCTCCCAGCGCGCGCGAACGCGAGGCGACCGAGAACGTCGACTACGCGGAGCGCGACACCTACGTCTGGGAGGACTCGCGCGCGCCGGTCGGCTTCCGCGGTCGGAGCCTGATCGCGAATCCGGTCGAGGACGCTCTGCACGAGGCGGCGAACGAGGAGCTCGCGGCGGCGGAGATGTTCCGCGTCTCCGAGCGGCGCGACGCGGCGCTCGTGCTCGTCTCGCACCTCGGCCTCGAGGTCCGGCAGGAGGCGCGCGATCCCTACTACACCCAGCACGTGGCGGAGCGCATCGAGCTGGCGTGCTCTCGCTGTCGATCCTCGACGGCGAGAGCGGCGAGACGCTCTGGTCGGGCGAGAGCCGGGCCCGCCTGCGCACGCTCGCCCAGGGCTACGGTCTCGCCACGCTCCAGTGGCGCGAGGTCGAGGAGGAACGGCGCTGGCCGACGGCGGAGCTCGTCGAGACCCTCCTCGACGCCTCGCCGCTCCGGAGCGTCGATCCCGCGCGGCGCGCGGAGCTCACGCAGCCCTCGGGACTCCTCGGACGGCGCGCGAAGCGCGATCTCTACCGCCGGCTCTACGAGACGACGCCCGCGCGCTGATCCTCGGGCATCCGTCGAAGGAGAAGGCCCCGCCCCGGTCGCAGGCCGGCGACCGGAGCGGGGCCTTCCGCGCGTCCGGGGCCCTCAGCGCAGCCGGACGATGACGGCGTTCGTCGGCTCGAAGCTCCCCGGCGCGGTGGCGACGAGTCCCTGCAGCGTGAAGGTCGCCTCGAACCCGAGCGGCGGGACGACGTAGGCCCAGGGAGCCGGCGTCGCGGGGAGGAGCTCCCCGCCCGGCATCGGACCGGCGCTGCTCGCGAGCGTGAAGAGCAGGCCCGCGGCCTGCGGGAAGAGCGGCGCCGGATGGACCGCCACCGTCCCGAGCCCGAAGGGCAGCGCCACGGCCTCCACCTCGTCGGGCGCGCCGAGGCGCCCGAAGATCGCGAAGGTCGCCGGGACCGCGGCGAGACTCGGCTGACGAACCTCGAAGGTGAGCGGCGACGTCCGGGGCACGTCCAGGCGACGGGCGCCGTGTCCGCTCTCGCCGTTCACGAAGAGCACGTCCTCGCGATCACCCAGGACGTCGAGGACCTCGCCCTGACCGGCCGCCCCGACGACGGGACCGCTGGCGATCACCGCGGCGTAGCCGGGGTTCGCGCCGAAGGGATCGGTGCCGCCGACGAGGTCCACCGTCCCGTCGCCGTCGATGTCGCCGGCGAGCGCGATCTGCGTCAGGTCCGAGCTGATGGCGCCGGTATCGAAGGCGGCCGAGCCGGTCTCGCCGGAGATCACCGTGACGTCGTCGGTGTGGCCCAGGTCGTTCCGCTGGGCGGCGACCAGGTCGGCCTTGCCGTCGCCGGTCACGTCGACCAGCTCGAGGCGCGCGCCGATCCCGTCGCAGGGCGCCCCGTACGAGGCGTGGAGGACGACGTCATTCGCGCCCGAGAAGACGAAGATCGCGCCGGCGTTGTAGCCGCCGGTGGAATCGCCGCGCTTGCCGAGCGCGACGTCGGTGACGCCGTCCCCGTCGAAGTCGCCGCCGGCCGCCACCTCGGTGTCGGGGTGTCCGAGGCCGAAGCCGCCCGCGGTCGAGGTCGAGCCCGCGGCGAGGATCGCGAGCGGGGCGCCGGTGCCGCCGGAGAAGATCTCGGCGCGACCCCCGCCGGCGTTGCTCGCCACGACGAGGTCGGCGATGCCGTCGCCGTCGCGATCGCCCGCGAGGGCGAGCGACTGTCCGAAGCGCGCGCCGCTCGCCGATCCGTAGTGCGTGTGGATCGGCGCGCCGTTCGCGCCCGAGTGGACGCGGACGTAGCCCGCCTCGATCGCCGAGCCGACGTCGGCGCGCGGGCATCCGACCGCGAAGTCGCGGACGCCGTCGCCGTCGACGTCGCCCAGGGCGATCGCGGCGAAGCCGAAGCTCTGCTCGCCGTTCGCCGGTGCGACGGTGTGGATCACCGACCCGTCCGCCCCGGAGAGGACGCGGGCGCTGCCGGGCCCCTGCGGCACGAAACCGACGATGCCGACGAGCGCGTCGCCGACGCGGCCGACGAGGAGATCGTCCACGCCGTCCTGGTCGACGTCGCCCAGGGTCTCGACCGCGTAGCTCGGCAGGTTGCCGAAGGCGTCGAGGATCGGGGGGAGCGTGATCGTCCGGATGATCGAGCCGTCGACGCCGGCGCGGATCTCGAGGAGTCCGGCGTAGCTGTCGCCGATCGCGAGATCCGGGATGCCGTCGCCGTCCACGTCGCCCGCGCAGGCGACGACGGCCGCCGCCGTCGGCGACCCCTGGACCTCGAGCAGGACGTTCTGACCCGCGAGCGGGCCGGCCGCGGCGAGGGCCGCGGCGAGAAGGAAGGATTCGAACTTCATGGTCGTTACCTCGGAGGAAGGCGCGACGACACCGCGGGGACGGGACGCGGTGACCGCGCGCGGACTGCGTTCGCGATCTCGCCCCCCTGTCGTCGCGAGAGGCGCCCGCGTTCCCGGATTCCGGGATCGGCCGCGATTCAGTCGTTCGGGTGGAGCTCGAGGTCCCGGTCGAGCCGGATCTCGCGCGCCAAGCGGAGTCCGCGCGGAGACTCGAGACGGACGCGCCAGCGTCCGGGCATGAGTGCGACGCCCTCGAGACGATCGCCGACGAGCCGGCAGCGCCGGGTCAGGGCCTCTCGTACCGAGGGCGCGTCGAGCGGAGCGTCGTGGAGCGCGTCCCGGCCGAGGGCGACGGGCTCGAGCACCAGCGTCGCGCCCTCCCCCGCTCCGGGCAGGGACGCGGAGAGCCGCGGCCCGACCTCGAAGCGGAGGGGCCCGGCGAACGCCGCTCCCTCGACGGGGACGACGAGCGGTCGGTGGCCGGGGCGATAGAGGGTGATCGTCTGGGGTTCCGGCGTGAGCGGGATCGTCGCGGCCGAGGTGTCGCCGAAGACGACGCGACGCCCCCGGCTCGCGGCGGGAGCGGCGTCGGTCTCCATCACGGCGACGAGCAGCTCGACGCCCGTGGGATCGCCCGCGATCGCGAGGGGCACGTCGACGAGGGGAAGGGCCACGACGACGCGGTCACCCTCGTCGGACCGCACCGGGGCCGCGGAGGCGAGCGAGACGCGCAGTCCGGTGCCGTGGAGGTCGAGGCGATAGGCTCTATCTTCCCGGAGTTCGGGGAAGATCGCGCCGCGATCATCGGTGACGAGGCGGAGCTGCTCGACGCGTCCCTCGCCGACCTCGGTCAGCGAGCAGCGCAGCTCGGAGAGGGGCCGGCCCTCGCCGTCGACGACGGTCACCCGTGTCGTCGCGCGATCGAGAGGAGCGCGCGCGAGGACGATCGTGTCGGGGGCCCCGGCCTCCGGACCGTTCCAGGCCCGGAACCCCTCCGCCTCCACGAGGAGATCCCAGGCGCCCGCCGGACTCTCGAAGCGGAGCCTCCCCTCGGCGTCGGCGAGGACGGGCGTCCGCACGACGAGCGGCCCGGCGCTCACGTTCTCGGGAACGCTCGGACGGAGCTCCGCCCGCGACACGGGCGCGCCGTCCTCGTCGACGACGCGGATCTCGCGCGAACCGGAAGCGGCGGGCCAGACGAGGATCTCCGCGTCGACCTCCCCCGCCCCCTCCACGCACGCGAGACCGCGGGACGGATGGACGAGGACGTAGGTCCCCGGCCCCGGTCGTTCTCCCAGCTCGAGCACGGAGACGATCCCGGGAGGTCCGAGACGGGCCGCCGCCCAGGGCACGCGATCCGGCGCGGAGAGCCGGAAGGCGCCCTCTCCGTCGGTCCTCCCCCAGGCGACCGGCGCGCCGTCACGGATACGGATGACGAAGGCGCCGGCCAGCGCGCTTCCTTCCGCGTCGCGGAGTCGTCCCTCCCGGGCGGTCCGGGGGTGGAGGTGCAGTCGGGGGCGAGGCCCCTCCGGATCCTGCGCGCGCAGCATCCGCGAGACGCGCGGCACCACGCGACGCGCGCCGTCCGCGTCGATGATCTCGAGACGGTCGTCCCGCGCGTCCTCCGCCTCGTCGAGGACCGGAAGCTCGAGACGACCGTCGCTCCGCGCGACCACCGGCCAGATGCGCTCCACGCCCCAGGCGTTCCAGGTCCTCAGGCGCGCGGAGAGCCCGCTCAGGGGACGTCCCGAGCGGGCGTCGCAGACCTCGATCTCCGCGCGGCCGATCGGTCCGGGTCGGCGGAGGCGATGCGGCGAGCGGAACACGACCTCCTCGAAGCGACATTCGCCCGCGCGCAGCGTGACGCGGACGCGCGGGAAGAGCGGGCCCTCGACGCGGACGTGACCGCCCGCCCCTCGCGAGAAGGGGCGGTCACTCCGTCCTCCGTCCCCGCAGACCTCGACCTTCTCCACCTCGATCCCGTCACCCTCGCCGAGGAGCTCCAGTCCGGACATCGCGGGCAGCTCCCGGTCGAGGCGCTGTCCGGTGGCGAGCTGGAAGTGGTGCCGGCCGGCGACGCCCTCCGCCTCGATCCAGATGCGGTACTGCCCGTCCGCGGGCACGCCGAGCGTGAAGGGAGCGCCGGCCGCGACGGTGACCTCCCCGCCCCCGGCCATCGCCTCGGCCGGCGGCTCGTCGAGGTGATCGAGCGCCGCGAGGTCGAGGAAGGTCGAGGCGAGTCCGACCAGCACCGGCTCGGCGCGGATCCGGAGCCTCGCCTCGCCGAGGCCCAGCTCTTCCGGCAATCGGAGGCGGCCGACGAGCCGGGCCTCCTCCCCGGTCGCCGCCGCGACCGGCGCGGGAGGCGAGGGCTCGGGCTCCTCGGTGCGCGGCGGGAGCGCGGCCGTCGCGCCCCCGTCCGGGTCGCGACGAGCCGACGTCGGAAGGTGGTCCTCGCCGACGCGCGTCGCCGATGACGAGGGCTCCTCGCCGCCCCGGGTCGCCAGCACGAGCCCCGCGCCGAGGCCGAGGATCAGGAGCGCGACCGTCGCGAGCCGCGGACCGAGGAGGGCGGGAAAGAGCAGGGCGCGGACGCGACGGCGCGCCGCCGGATCCTCGACGCCGAGTCGCTCGCGCAGGCGTTCGAGCCCGCGGTGGATCTGGGTGCGAACGGTCGCGACCGGGGTGCCGGTGTAGTTCGCGATCTCGCCCGGACTCATGTCGCCGAGGTGCCGCAGCAGGACCGCCCGGCGGAAGGGCTCGGGCAGGGAGAGCACCGCCTCGAGCATGCGGACCCGCAGCGCGGCGCGATGCCCGTCCTCGCCGTCCCGTTCGCGCCGGCGGCGCGCGACGTCGCCTTCGCGCCGGCGGCGCGCCTCCTCCGACCGGAACCGGTTGACCGAGAGATTCCGGACCAGGGTCCGCATCCAGGCCAGGTCGCGCCGTCGCGGCTCGGGCTCCTGGAGCACCGCGAGCCAGACGTCCTGGAGGACGTCCTCGGCATCGGATTCGCTGCCGTTCCAGCGCCGGGCGCTGCGCCGGAGCAACTCGTCGTCGCGCAGGAGCTCGTCGAAGTCGCGCGTCATGCCGTCTCGCCTCGTCGATCCGGGAAAGCGGGGCCAGGACGG
The DNA here is from genome assembly GCA_041402125.1 of Planctomycetota bacterium. GTDB lineage: Bacteria > Planctomycetota > DRQF01 > JAWKSY01. The sequence continues at coordinate 210,059 of JAWKSY010000002.1, read as the reverse complement.
CCGCCCGCAACCCCCTCTCGTCGCCGAGACGCCGGGCGTTCCCGGAAAGCGGTCGCGGTCCGGAATCTTCCCGGGCCGCGGTGAGCGGTCACTCGAACTCGAGGCGATGCGCGTCCGAGAAGACGACGCCGCCGGGCACGGCGACCGCGCCCTGGACGACGACGCGACCTCCGGCGAGTCCCGCCGGCACGACGAAGCGGCGCTCCAGCCCCGCGCTCGGGAGCGCGATCGTCGCCCCCGGGACGGCAGGATCGTTGAGGAAGACCGGCGCCAGGAAGGCGAGGTGGAAGGGCCCGCCGACGGGATCGAGCGCCTCGCTCTGGTCCTCCGCCGCGAGGTACGGCGTCGCGCCGACGAGGGTCGCCGCGCTCGCCACGAGCCGGATCTCGAGGATGTCTCCGGCGGTGAGCCCCTTCACCTGCGGTCGCGCCGCGGGGGCGCCGTTCACGCCGGTCAGGAGTCCGAGGTCGTCGCCGGGCGTGCCCTCGAGGTTCCCGATCGCGTCGAGTCGCTCGAAGCATCCGGGCTCGGAAGCGCCCCCCATCTCGCGGGGGCGACCGTTCAGGTCGGCGCGGGAGGAGAAGTAGTCCGCCGGGAGGAACTGCAGGAAGTTCGAGGCCCCGGCGAGCGCGAAATCGCCGGCGTCGGGGTCGGCGAATCCGGGATCCCCCACCGAGATTCCCGACGGAGTGAAGACGGCTCCGGTCATCCAGTCGCGCTGGGGATGGACGGAGACGACCTGGTCGAAGACGAAGTCACCCCGGAAATCATCGACGGAGGGGGACCCGCGGACGACGACGCCCCGGAGGTGCGCCGGCTGCAACGAGAGGTTCGCGATCGTCGCTCCGAAAGAGGCGTACTCGAACGACGGGGAGTATGACGAGGGGCTGCCCGCATTGTCGACGAAGGTCGATCCCTCGACGAGGAGCTCGCCGAGATTCGCGATCGCGCCGCCGGGCGCGGAGACCGCGTTCGACCGGAAGAAGGAGTCGCGAACGACGGCCGAGCCCCCGAGGTAGAGGGCGCCGCCCACGCCCGCTCCCGGCCCGATCTGATCGGTCAGGTCGGGGAAGGGACTCGGCGGGTTGACGGCGGGACCACCCTGATTGCCCTCGAAGCGGCAACGCTCGAAGGTCGTGGAGCTCGACGTCGACGCGACGACGGCGCCTCCGCTGCCGCCGTAGCCGGGAGCCGCGTTGTCGACGAAGCGCGAATCGCGGCAGACGAGGGTGGAGCCCGTCGTCACCGAGATCGCCCCGCCGTTGCCCCCGGCGGTGTAGGAGATGACGACGCAGATGCCGGGGTTGCAGTAGAAGTCACCGACGCCGCCGAGATTGTCGATGAAGGCCGAGCGCCGGATCTCGACGTCGCAGTAGGCGTCGATCGCGATCGCCCCGCCCCAGCCGCCGGAACCGAGGCCGTTCCCGTTGCCGCCCCGGTTGGCGATGAAGACGCAGTCCTCGATGAGCGGCGAGCAGAGCGACACGATCAGCATCGCCCCGCCGCTCCCGCCGCCCCCGTTCACGCCGACGGTGACGCCGCGGCAGTCCTGGAAGTGACAACGCCGCACGATCGGCGACGAGCCCGAGGCGATGCGCATGCCGCCGCCGTGCGGATTCCCGCGACAGAACTCGAAGGAGAGCCCCTCGATGAGAGTCTCGCGCGACTGCTGCCCCGCGATCCTCATCCCCCAGGTCTGGTTGGCGCCGTAAACGGTCGTCGTCGTGGGCCCGCAGAGTCCGATGATCTTCAGGTTCTTCGCGCCGAGGTCGATCCCGCCGGAGTAGACGCCGGGATGGACGAGGATCAGGTCTCCGTCGGTCGCCGCGACGACGGCGGTCGAGATCTCGTCGAAGCGCGTCGTGCCGAACCCCGGGTCGGCCGGTGAGTACGAGAAGGACACCTCGCGGACCGTCTGCGCCGGCAGCGCGGCGGCGACGGCGAGAACCAGCGGAACGACGAACGATCGGATCGACATCGGTTCTTCCTCCTCGGACTCCCGGGCCCGGCCCATCCTCGCAGATCGAGGCCCGCCCCGGGAAGCGCGGTGCCGTTCCGGGGCGCGATTCGCGCGAGGCAGCGCGCCCGGACGGGGCCTGATAGACTCGCCGGTCGCGCGCGGGCGGAATGGTCCGCTTCCGGCGCCCCCCCTTCCCGGTGACCCGAGAAACTCCATGACCCATCGCCACCTGATCGGATCGATGCTCGTCCTCGTCGCCCTCGGCTTCGGCCTCGCGGCCCGGAGCGCCCCGGATGTCCGCCCCGCTCCCGCGACCCAGGACGCCGAAGCGCCGCTCGCCGTGCACGCTTTCCTCCTCTCTCACGTCGGAGACTGGGAGGGCACGCTCACGATGCCCTCGGAGGAGGGTCCGGTCTCGGTGCCGGCGAAGGAGACCGTGACCGCGGTCGGCAAGCTCTGGACGCAGGCGCGGTTCACGTCGCAGTTCGGCGAGATGCCCTACGTCGGCACCGGCGCGCTCGGCTTCGACGTCCATTCGAAGAAGATGCGCGGCACCTGGGTCGACAGCTGGTCGACGCAGCTCGCGGTCATGGAAGGCACCTTCGACGAGAAGAAGAAGTCGGTCACCATGCAGTGGACGATGCGCGACCCGGAGTCGGGCCAGGACATGAAGCACCGTTCGGTGACGACCTACGACGGCGCCGATGCCTACGTCAGCGACTTCTACATCGGTGACGGCGAGGGCACGAAGTTCATGACCATCGCGATGAAGCGGAAGAAGGCGCCGACGGCGCCCGCCGGCGCGAAGTGAGACGACCGGACGCGCGGCGTCGCGAGCCGCCGCGCGTCAGGCGTCCTGCGTCCGGGCCGCGATGGCCGAGTCCACGGCCGCGAAGAGCTGCGGGAGGCTGAAGGGCTTCGGCAGGAAGGCGCCGACGGCGACCCCCTGCAGGCGCGCCTGCACCGAGGCGTCGGCGTGTCCGCTCGTGATCACGGTCGCGATTCCGGGGTGCCGGAACGCGATGCGACGCAGGACGTCGGCGCCGTCCACCCCCGGCATGCTCAGATTGACGAGGATCGCGTCGTAGGGTGCATCCCCCCGCTCGATCCGCGTGACCGCCTCGTCTCCGTCGGCCACGACGTCCACCGTCCAGCCACGGCCCTCGAAGGCCCGCGACACGAGGCGCCGGAGGTGCGGTTCGTCGTCGGCGACGAGGAGCCGCCCGGCCCGGGCCGCGGCCGCCGGCGCATCGTCGCGCCGGGGCTCGGGAGGCGCCGTCGTCTCCTCGCAGCGCGGGAGAAGGACGGAGAATCGCGAACCCCGTCCGGGCACCGAGTCGACCGCGATCGCGCCGCCGTGCGACCGGACGATGCCGCAGGCCGCCGCGAGTCCCAGACCGCGGCCCTCGGCCTTCGTGCTGTAGAAGGGATCGAAGGCGCGACGCAGCGTCTCCGCGTCCATCCCTCGACCGTCGTCGAGGACGGCGATCACCGCGAGTTCCTCGGTGAGATGGGTCGCCCCGAACCAGGCCGCGCCGCTCGCGGAGAGCCGGGAGGCGAGTTCCGATCGCACATGGATCGTCACCAGTCCGCCTTCCTCGCAGGCCTCGCGCGCATTGGTCACGAGATTGATGAGGACCTGCTCGATCCCCATCGCGTCGATCCGGGCGCAGACCGGCCGATCGGGAAGATCAAGCGAGAGCCCCACCGTCCCGCCGTTCTCCCCGAGAAAACGCGCGACCCGACGGGCGACCTCGCGGAGGTCGGCGACCCGGGCGTCCCGCGGGACATGTCGCGCCTGATCCATCATCTGACGGCAGAGCGCCGCGGCGCGCTCCGCGGCGTCGAGGATCGTGTCCGCGTCCTCGCGCGCGTCCGGGTCGCGATCGCGGAGCGACTCCGCGCTGCCCGAGATCGCGCAGAGGAGGTTGTTGAAGTCGTGCGCCACCCCGGCGGCGAGGAGGCCCATCCCGTCGAGCCGCTCCGTGCGCTGCGAACGCTCGTCGAGCGCGATCCGGTTCTCGTCCCGGCGCCGCATCTCCTCCAGCTCGAGCTGGTGTCGCCTCGCCTCGCGGCGCGAACGTCGCCGCCCCGCCCGGATGACGCCGAGGATCGCGAGGGCGCCGACGGCCAGGGCCGCGCCCAGCGCCCACCGGTAGACCGAGACGCGGCGCTCGCTCTCCGCCATCGCCTCGCGCAGACGCGCCTCCACGCGTCGCGCGTCGCGGTGACGCGCGACGCGCTCCCGGCGCAGCTCGCGCAGGAAGGATCGGGCGAGCTCGCGATTCGCGATCGCGGCGGATCCGTTCACGTCGTCCCCGTGCAACGCGGCGAGGCGGTCGGAGAAGCTCCGCTCGCCCTCCGCGTCGCCGTCCCGACGCGCGAGTTCGCGGGCGGTGTCGACGATCGACATCTCCGACTCCCGGAGTCCGAGTCCCTCGATCGCGGCGAGCGCCTTCTCGAGGTGCTCGCGAGCCTCGGCGTTGCGACCCGCCATGAGGGCGCTCCAGGCCAGCCCGTCGTACGCATCGGCGACGAACTCGCGGTCCTCGAGCTCGAGGGCGTTCGCGAGCAGGTCGCGCGAGGCGCCGGAGGCCTCCTCGTAGTCCTCGACCGTCCAGGCGTGATTGAGCACGGCGAGCCGGGCATTCGCGAAGGCGCGTCGATCGCCGACGCGTCGCGCCTCGCGCGCCACGGCATCGGAGAGGGCCAGCCCCTCGTTCTCCCGGCCCTCGTCGAGAAGCACCGAGATCCGGCGGGCCTCGACCCGAAGCACGCTCGCGTCCTCTCCCGCCCGCCGGAAGAGCGCCTCGGCCCGATCGAGATCCTCCGTCGGCTCGTAGCCGAGCCCCGTCGCCCCGAGCAGGTCGAGGAAGAGGATGACGGCGTGACCCTCCATGCCGGGGAGGTCACGCCGCTCGACGATGTTCAGGACCTCGCCGAGACGCTGCGCCGCGATGTGGTACTCGTCGATCGTGTAGCGGAACTCCGCCTCGAGCAGCGCGTGCAACGCATGGACCTCGGGCTCGCAGTCCTCCGGCATGACCTCGATCGACTCGCGGACCAGGACCAGCGCCGCCGCCCTCCCCCGCGTCTTGAGGACGCCGCGCGCCTCGAGCATGAGTCCGATCGCGTTCCAGTCCTCCCGCCCCTGTTCGCGCGCGGCGCGAGAGAGGGCGCGGCCGGCCTCGATCGTGCTGGGGACGTGCGCGACGAGCAGCGCGTGGGCTCGCTCCGCGAGGAGCCGGAGTCGCGCGGCGTCGTCCGTGACCCGCGAGAGCTCGCGATCCGCCCGGTCGACGAGGACGCGCTGCGCCAGGACGTCCCGGGAGAAGATCGCCGCGAGGAGGACGAGCGCGAGCCGGGCCGCGAGCCGTCGCATCGACGATGCGAGGGGAGACGCGGCGGCGGGGTCTCGCGATGCGGCCTTCGTGGTCATGAGGCGAATTCTATCTCGCGTCGGCGATTCCGGGCGAACAGTCCCGGCCGGGCGCCGGCGCTGCATGTTCATGCAACACGGTCGTCTTCACCAGCGAAGTCGAGGATGGATTTGGCGCTCGACCGCACCCGCGACAAGATGGCGCCGAGGGGGAACCGCTCGGTGGCCGAAGCGGACGAACCGGAGAGCCAGGACCGAGATGAACGCGAATCACGACCCGGGAAACCACGCGGCCGAGGAGGATCTTCCGTCGATCCCCCGAGGACGCATCGTCCTCGCGCTCGCGGCCGTGCTGGCCGCGGGGATCTTCGCCTACGCGAACGGCCTCGACGGTCCCTTCGTGCTCGACGACCTCGCCTCCATCGTCCACAACGAGACCCTGCGCCGCGGCTGGGCGGCGCCCTTCGTGGGGCCCGAGAATCCTCGCGGATCCACCTACGAGTACCGTCCCCTCCTCACCGCCTCCCTCGCCGCCAACTACGCCGCGAGCGGCCTCGCGGTCCGCCCCTATCACGTGACGAACCTCGTCCTCCATCTCGTCGCGGCGACGACCCTGTTCCTCCTCGTGCTGGGGACCCTGCGCCTGCCGCGGATTCCCACGGCGACGCGGCGCGCCGCGTTGGGCCTCGCGACGGCCGTCACCGGGCTCTGGGTCGTCCACCCCCTCACGACCTCCGCCGTGACCTACACGATCCAGCGCGGCGAGTGCCTCGTCGTGATCTGCTACCTGGGTCTGATCGCCTGCGTGATGCGCGGCGGACGGGACGGCGCGAGCCCTCGCTGGTCGATCACGGCCGTCGCGGTCTGCGCGCTGGGCATGGCCGCGAAGGAGGTCATGGTCGCCGCGCCCATCGTCGCGCTCCTCTACGACCGGACCTTTCTCGCCGGCGACTTCCGGACCGCGCTGCGACGCCGGCCGCGCATGTACGTCGGGCTCGCGCTCACCTGGATCATCCTCGCGACGCTCGTCATCCTCGCCCAGGGCCGGGGCGGCAGCGTCCAGGCCGGCGGGCCGATCGGGGTCGGCACCTACCTCGCGACCCAGCCGGTCTACCTCGCCCGCTACCTGAGCCTGGTCGTCTGGCCCACGCGCCTCGTGTTCGACTACGGGACCTGGACGGTCTCCTCTCCCGGCGAGGCCCTCCCCGCGATCCTCCTCGCGCTGGCCCTGATCGCGCTCGCGCTCTGGGCACTCGTGAAGCGGCCGCGATGGGGATTCGCGGGAGCCCTCGTGTTCGCGGTGCTCGCGCCGAGTTCGACCTTCATTCCGGTGCAGACCCAGACGGGCGCCGAGCACCGCATGTACCTGCCCCTGGCGGCCCTGCTGGCGCTGATCGTCGTCGGCGCCCATGCACTCCTCGCATCGCGCGGTCGCGGCGTCGTTCGCGTTCTCGGCGGAGCGGTCTTCGCGGCGGTGGTGGCACTCGCTCTCGTGACACGAGACCGCAACGTCGACTACTCGAGTGCCGAAGCGCTCTGGACGAACACCGTCGAGCGCTGGCCACAGGGCGTTCGAGGCCACCACAACCTGGGCGTTCTGCTCGCCCAGCGCGGGGATTTCGCGGCCGCCCTCGAACAGTTCGACCGTGCCCTCGAGTCCGAGCCTCGCCGGCTCGAATCCCTCATCAACCGAGCGAGTTCACTGCGAGCGCTCGGTCGTGTCGAGGAGGCCATCCGGACCTACGACCGCGCGATCGAGATCGATCCGACGATCGCGAGCCACCTCGCGGCACGCGGCGACGCCCGGATGCAGGCTCGGGACCTGGAAGGCGCGACGGCCGACTTCGAGGCGGCGATCGTTCGCGACCCCGAGAACGCGCTGTGGCGTTACCTTCTGGCCACGGCCCGCCTGCAGCGGCGGCAACTCGACCTCGCGGTGGAGCCGCTCGAACGCGCCCTCCGGCTCCGCGGCGACTACGCCGAAGCCTGCGAGAAGCTCGTCCTCCTGCACGTCGAGCTCGGCCGGCCCGAGCGCGCCAACGCCGTCCTCGCCGCCTACCGCCGCGCGGGCGGTCGGCTCACCCCCACCCTGGCGCGCATCGTCAAGAAGCCGACGCCGCGCTGAGGCCGCCGTGCCGATGCGAGTACGGTGCCGATGCTAGTACGGTGCCAGTCACCCGATGTGCATTTCCGGGCGAATCGGTCTCGCAAGCGGACGCGGTGGAACGGAAATGCACATCGGGTGACTGGCACCGGACTCGCATCTCCGGGCGAGTCGGTCTCGCAAGCGGACGCGGTGGAACGGAAATGCACATCGGGTGACTGGCACCGGACTCGCATCTCCGGGCGAGTCGGTCTCGCGAGCGGACGCGGTGGAACGGAAAGGCACATCGGGTGACTGGCACCGGACTCGCATCTCCGGGCGAATCGGTCTCGCAGGCGGACGCGGTGGAACGGAAATGCACATCGGGTGACTGGCACCGTTCTCGCATCTCATCGCGTGACGGGCGCCGCACGTGCTTCCTTCGCGCTTCAGTCCTCGGCGGCCCGCCGGATGCCCCGCAGCATCCCGCGGAAGACGAAGCCGTGCAGGGGCAGGACCGCGTACCAGTAGGCGAGACCGAAGAGCCCCTTCGGCTGGAAGCGGGCCGTCTGCCGCAACCGACAGGCGCCGGGGAGGGCGTCATCGTCCTCGAGATCGAAGCTGAGCGTCGCCACGCCGGGTAGCCGCATCTCGGCGCGGAGTTCGAGCCGGCGGTCGCGCTCGACGTCGGTGACGCGCCAGAAGTCGAGGGCGTCGCCGTAGCGGATGTGCTCGTGGTGGCGCCGGCCGCGACGGAGTCCGGGGCCGCCGACGAGTCGATCCATCGCCCCGCGGATGCGCCAGAGGATGTCGCCCGCGTACCAGCCGTGGCCGCCGCCGACGCGACAGACGGCGCGGAAGACCTCCTCGCGCGACGCCGCGATCGCGATCTCGCGGGCGTCGACGAAGAGCTTGCCGCCGGCCCAGTCCGGGTCGCCGGGGACGACGCCGGCGTCGGACCACGAGGTCTCCACCTCGTCGCTCTCGAGACGGCCGCGGGCGACCTCGATCGCCTCCCGGGCCGAGAGCCTCGCGCCCGGCATGAGGCGAACGGCGTCGTCGTTCCGGCAGACGACGCGATTGCGCAACCCCTCGGCGAGCGGTCGCGCGATCCGGTGACCGATCGGGGTGACGAGGTGGATCCACAGCGAGCTCAGCCGCGGCGTCAGCACCGGGACGCGGAGGACGAGCCGGCGCCGGAGCCCGCGCACGCTCGCCATGGCGTCCATCAGCTTCCGGTAGGTGAGGACGTCGCGACCTCCGATGTCCAGGCGACGGCCGATCGTCCCGGGAACCTCCAGGCAGGCGACGAGGTAGCGCAGGACGTCCGCCACGCCGATCGGCTGACACTCGGTGTCGATCCAGCGGGGCGTGACCATCACCGGGAGTCGCTCGACCAGGTAGCGCAGGATCTCGAAGGACACGGAGCCGGATCCGATGATCATCGCCGCGCGGAAGGCGGTGACCGGGACGCCGCCCGCCCCGAGCGCCTCCTCGACGTCCCGGCGGGAGCGGAGATGCTCGCTGAGATCGTCGCCGGCCTCGCCCAATCCCCCCAGGTAGACGATGCGCCGGACGCCGGCGGCCGCCGCCGCGCGCCCGAAGCCCTCGGCGAGCTCCCGGTCCCGCGCGGCATACTCGGCCCCGGCGAGGATCATCGAGTGGACGAGGTAGTAGGCGACCTCGACGCCCGCGAGCGCCTCCGTGAGCGCGGCCGCCTCGCCGACATCGCCCTGGAAGCAGACGACGCCCTCGCGCCCGGCCCAGTCGCGGGCCGCGAGCTTGCGCCGCGAGCGGGCGAGGCAGACCACCTCGTGACCGCGATCGAGGAGCCGAGGCACGAGGCGGCCGCCGATGTAGCCCGTCGCCCCGGTGACGAGAATGCGTCGCTTCGTCATCCCTGCGAGTAACAGACGTCCGGGGGGCGCCGGGAGCGCCGATGCGAGTACGGTGCCGATGCTAGTACGGTGCCAGTCACCGGATGAGCATTTCCGGGCGAGTCGGTCTCGCGAGCGGGCGCGGTGGAACGGAAATGCTCATCCGGTGACTGGCACCGTACTCGCATCTCCGGGCGAGTCGGTCTCGCGAGCGGACGCGGTGGAACGGAAATGCTCATCCGGTGACTGGCACCGTACTCGCATCTCCGGGCGAGTCGGTCTCGCGAGCGGACGCGGTGGAACGGAAATGCTCATCCGGTGACTGGCACCGTACTCGCATCTCCGGGCGAGTCGGTCTCGCGAGCGGACGCGGTGGAACGGAAATGCTCATCCGGTGACTGGCACCGTACTCGCATCTCCGGGCGAGTCGGTCTCGCGAGCGGACGCGGTGGAACGGAAATGCTCATCCGGTGACTGGCACCGTACTCGCATCTCCGGGCGAGTCGGTCTCGCGAGCGGACGCGGTGGAACGGAAATGCTCATCCGGTGACTGGCACCGTACTCGCATCTCCGGGCGAGGGGTGAAGGGCGCGCCTCCCCGTCATCGGAATTGCGGGCGGCCCGTCGAAGTTAAGCGGCGCGAGGCCCCGGAAGCGCCGGAATCGGCGCTTCCGGGGCCGGAACGCGATGGCACGGCAGGTGCTGAGGGGCGGCGAACCGTCACCGACTCCCTCTCTCTCCGGAGCCCCTCCGTCATGCGCCAGGCCCTCGCTCTCCTCCTCCTCCTCGCCGCCCTTCCGGCGTCCCTCGCCGCGCAGGACCGCGTGGAATCGGCCCTCGAGGAGCTCGATCGAGCCCTCGCGAACGAGACCTCGCTCGCCTCCCCCACCCGCGACGCCCTGCGGGGCGTCGTCGAGGCCCTCCGCGAGGAGCGACGCAACGCCCCCGCCGGCGGGTCCTCGGTGCTGGAGCCCCTGGAGGCCCTCCAGGCCGAGATCGCGGCGGCGCCGAGCCTGGCGCGCTACAAGGCCGAGCGGGGCTTCCCGCGCCTGCGCTTCTCCGGCGACTTCCGGTACCGCTTCGAGGCGAGCGTCGATCAGGACGACCGCCCCGATCGCTACCGGCAGCGCGTCCGCTTCCGCTTCAACTCGGAGTTCGCGATCAACGACGAGGTCACGGTCAACGCGCGTCTCGTCACCGGCGACCCGGACGATCCGAACTCGCCCCACCAGACGCTCGGTTCGGTCTTCGACAAGTTCCCGGTGAGCCTCGATCGCGTCAACGTCGTCTACCGCCCGACCTGGGCGCCGGGACTCTCGGCCACCCTCGGCAAGTTCGGACACGACTTCCGCAGCAACCCGGTCTACGGCGAGCTCGTCTGGGACGCCGACGTGCAGGCCGAGGGTGCGCGCATCGACTACGTCTGGAAGGGCGACGGCGCGATCGAGCGCCTCGAGTTCCGCGCCGGACTCTACGTCGTGCTCGAGTCCGGCGGCGGCGACGACGCCTTCGCCTTCGTCGGCCAGGCGGCCGGCGTCTTCGCCCTCGCGGAGGACCTGCACCTCGCCGCCGCGGCGAGCTACTACCACTGGACGGACACCACGCCCGACGGCGCGCTCGGCGCCCTCGCCGACAACGCGGGGAACGTCACCGTCGATCGCGACCTCGACGGCACGATCGACGACTACGCCTCCGACTTCGGCATCCTCGACGCCTTCCTCGCGCTCACCTACGACGGCTGGTCGATCCCGGTGACCGTGTCCGGCGAGGTGATCTGGAACCACCGCGCCGCGAACGACCGCGACCTCGGCTGGTCGGCGGGACTCGCCCTCGGTCGCGACAAGGCGAAGGGCGACTGGAAGTTCTTCTACGCCTACTCCTCGATCGAGCAGGACGCCGTCTTCTCGCCGGTCGCCCAGGACGACTTCCTCCTCCAGACGAACCACCAGAGTCACGTCGTCGGCGTGAACTACATGCTGGACGACTCCGTCGGCCTGCGACTCTGGGCGCTCATCTCGGCGCGCGACACCCTCGGCACGACCGCGACGACCGACAGCGACGACGATCAGTTCCGCATCCGACTGGACCTGAACATCTCCTTCTGAGCCCCGCCGCCGGAGCGCTTAGAAATCCCGCGCCCCCCGCCCGACCTACGCGGACGGGGCGCGCCCTCACCGATCACGATTCGCAAGACGTTGCCGATAAACGACTTGCGAATTTCCACTGCATCGGCACGGGAGTTGTTCATGGGAGCGCACGAGACGCCGACGAGCGTCGCGACCGTCCCGCTCCCCGGAGTCCCATCCATGCTCGCCCGCACCCTCCTCCCGCTCCTCGCGCTCGCTCTCTGCCTTCCCACCGCCTTCGCCCAGGTCCCGGCCGGCGAGACCGCCGTCACCTACCGGGTGACGCAGACGGTCACCCTCACCGACATCGGCGCCAAGGCGCACTCCGTCCGGATGTGGGTCGCCGTCCCCGACGAGGACCGGCACCAGGATCTGCTCGACTTCGAGGTCACCGGCGCGCCGACCGCCTGGACCCTGGTCGAGGACGCCGACCGCCGCGGGCGCTTCGTCTACTTCGAGGCGATCGATCCGGGTCGCGATTCGCTCGACCTCGAGGTGACCTTCACGCTGCGTCGCGAGCCCTCGCTGACGGCGGTCGATCCGGCGACGACGGGCGTCATCTCCCCCGCCCTGCGCAGCCTGCTCGAGGAGTACCTCCGCCTCGACTCGCCGCACATGGAAGTGACGCCCGCGCTCAAGAAGCGCGCGGACGAGGTCTGCGGCAAGGAGACGAACATCGCGGTGCAGGTCGCGAAGCTGCTCGATCACGTGGCCGACAGCGTCGACCACTACTCGAAGGATCCGACCAAGCCCCGCTGCGGCGTCGGTGACGCCCGCGCCTGCCTCGAGCAGGGCGGCGGCTGCTGCACCGATCTCCACTCCCTCTTCATCGCGATGGCGCGCGCCCGCGGCATCCCGGCGCGACTGCAGATGGGCTACCGCCTGCTCGAGAAGAACGTCGGCAAGACGGTCGATCCGGGCTACCGCTGCTGGGTCGAGTACTTCGTCCCCGGCCACGGTTGGGTCGGCGCCGACATCGTCGAGGCGGACGCGACGGCGGGCCTCGGCCGCGATCGCTGGTTCCGCGGCCTCACCGCGCGTCGCCTGCACCTGAACGAGGGTCGCGACTTCGTCTTCGGCCCCGAGTTCAAGGGCAAGCCGGTCAACCACATGAGCATCGCCTACGCCGAGATCGACGGGAAGCCGGCGCGCATCCTCCCCGAGGGTGAGCTCGCCCCGCAGATCTCGCGCCGCGTGCACTTCGACGAGATCACGAGCCCGCGCTCCGCGGCGCTCACCACCGCCTCGATGCGGTGATCGCTGAAAAGCGCAGGGGGCGGGGATCCCGCGACGTGTCAGCCGTGAGTCTCGTAGACGATCGGCCGGAGGCTCACAGCCTCCATCGCCCGTCCCCTGCGCCTCCTAATTCCCGCCCCGGCGGACGAGGATCTCCCGGACGTCCGGCCCGCAGGATCTCTCCTCGGTGACGCCGTCCGGCCAGCGGACGACGAGGCGCACCGTCTCGCCCTCGGCGAGGCCGCCGAAGGTCGAGACGAGCTCCGACTGCGAGAGATAGCTCGATCCCGTCCGCTGGACGCGGGTCTGCCGACCGGAGGCCGCCTCGAGCGTGACGACCGCGCCGAGGGCGTCGCGATTCGGTCCCTCTTGGCGCAGCCGGACGCGCAGGCTCCGCCGCTCCGTCCCCGCCTCGGCCCGGTTCTCGAAGAGTCGCGCGCGACCGCCGTTCTCGGTGAGGAGGAAGTCGAGGTCGCCGTCGCCGTCGACGTCCCCCACCGCGAGTCCCCGTCCGACGCGGGGCACGGCGAGGTCGCCGAGGGACGAGGAGGGCACCTCGCGAAAGCGTCCCTCCGGGCGCCCGAGGAAGACCTGCGCGGGCTGCGCGTGCGTTCGCGGCGGGAAGAACCGCTCGATCTCGGGTTCGATGTGGCCGTTCGCGATCGCGAGGTCGAGACGGCCGTCGAGATCGAGATCGGCGAGGACGAGACCGAAGGCGAGCGGCTCGAGCGTCCCCGGCGCGAGGCCGGCGCGGGCGGCGTCGGGCGCGAAGCCCTCCTCGATCCCGCCCCAGCGGTAGAGCGAGATCGGTTCCGCCGCGAAGTTGCCGATCGCGACGCCGGGAACGCCGTCGTTGCCGTAGTCCGCGACGTCGATCCCCATGCCCGCCCGCGCCCGACCGTACTCGTCGTAGGCGATACCGAGGTCGCGCCCGCGCTCATCGAACCGCCGTCCCTCCCGGTTGAGGAAGAGGAAGTTCGGACGGGTGTCGTTGGCGACCACGACGTCCGGACGTCCGTCGCCGTCGAAATCCCACTGGGCCAGGCCGAGCGCCTTCCCGAGATGGCCGTCCAGCCCCCACTCCTCGCCGGCGCGGAGGAAGGTCCCGTCGCCCGAGTTGAGGAAGAGGCGACAGGGCAGGCCGACGTAGCGATCGGGCGTGGTGAAGACCTTCGTCCGCCCGTCGAAGGTCGCGAAGCAGTCGAGCTCCGGCGTCCACTGGCAGTAGTTCGCGACGAAGAGATCGAGATCGCCGTCACCGTCGACGTCGAGGAAGGCGGCCGCCGTCGACCAGTCGTCCTGTTCGCGACCCTGCGCATCGCTCCAGGTGCCGCCGGCCACGCCGGCCGCGGCCGTGACGTCCCGGAAGACGCCGCCGTCGTTGCGGAGGAGCACGTTCGGACCGAGCGCCGTGATGTAGAGGTCGGGGTCGCCGTCGCCGTCGAAGTCGGCGGCGCAGCAGCCCATGCCGTAGAGCGAGAGCCCCGCTCCCGACTCCTCCGTGACGTCGCGGAAGCGTCCGCCTCCGAGTCCGCGGTAGAGCGCGCAACGACCGGCCGGCGCTCCGCCTCCGCCGCCGGGCCAGGTCCCCGAATCGACGAGGAAGACGTCGAGGACGCCGTCGCCGTCGTAGTCGAGGAAGGCCGCGCCGGACCCCATCGTCTCGGGGAGGTACTTCCTTCCCGTGCCGCCGGGGTGATGGACGAAGTCGAGACCGCTCGCCTCGGTGACGTCGACGAATCGGCGCGCGAAGGCGAGCGGCTCCGTCTCCTCGGCGGCCGCGGGCGTCGGCGCCTCCTCGCGTCCGCAGGCCGCGAGGAGCGCGACGGCGACGGTCAGGACGAGACGCGGGTTCACCCGCCGTCCTTCGCGTCGCGGCCGGCGAGACCGTGCTTGCGCAGGTAATAGCCGAGATTCCTCGGGTCGATGCCGAGCATCTCCGCCGCATCCTTCTTGACGTCGCCGGAGCGAGCGAGCGCCTCCTCGATGAGCTGCACCTCGAGCTGATCGGTCCGTCGTCGGAGATGGAGGTCGCCCCCGAGATCCGACGCGACCGACGCGGCGACGAGGCCGGACTCGAACAGCCCGCGCAGCGTCTCGGCGTCGGGCGTGGCGCCGCCGGTCACGATGAGCGCGCGCTCGAGGACGTTGCGCAGCTCGCGGACGTTGCCGGGCCAGGGATAGGACGCGAGCGCGGCGATCGCCGCGTCGTCGAGCGGGGCGCGCGGCGCCGGAAGCGCGTGGCGGGCGGCGATCCGCGCGAGGAGCTCCTCGGCGATGGGGCCGACGTCCTCCCTCCGGTCGCGGAGCGGGGGCACCTCGATCGGGAAGATGTCGAGGCGGTAGTAGAGATCGCCCCGGAAGACGCCCTCGTTGACCCGTGCCCGCAGGTCCTCGTTCGTGACCGCGACGACGCGGCAATCCGCGCGTCGCGTGCTCGACTCGCCGACCACCTGGAACTCTCCGCCCTCGAGGACGCGCAGGAGCTTCGCCTGCCCGTCCGCGCGCAGGGTCCCGACCTCGTCGAGGACGAGGGTCCCGCCGCGCGCCTCCTCGAAGCGCCCGACGCGGTCGGCGACCGCCCCGCTGAAGGCGCCCCGACGGTGGCCGAAGAACTCGCTCTCGAAGAGCCCGTCCGGGATCGCCGCGCAGTTGACGCGCACGAGATTGCCGCCGGCCCGCGGGCTCGCATCGTGGATCGCCTCCGCGACGAGCTCCTTTCCGGTGCCGCTCTCCCCCCTCACGAGGACCGTGGCCTCGGTGGGCGCGACGCGCTCGATCGCGGCGCGCACCGCGCGGATCGCGGCCGACTCGCCCGCGAGGCGCTTCGCGCCGCGCAGGTCCTTCACCGCGGCCCGGAGCTGGCCGATCTCCGTCAGCAGGGACCGCCGCTCGAGGGCGTGACGGACCAGGCGCAGAAGCTGTTCGGGCTCGACGGGCTTCTCGAGGAAATCGAAGGCGCCCGCCTTCATCGCCTCGACCGCCCGCTCGACCGTGCCGACGCCCGTCATCACGATCACGGGGACCTCGATCCCGCGCCGACGCGCCTCCTCGATCATCCGGATCCCGTCGAGACCGGGCATGCGGAAGTCGCTCAGGACGACGTCGATGTCGAGCTTCTCCAGCGCTTCGAGCGCGGCGGCGGCCGCGCCGCGCGACTCGACCTGATAGCCGGCGCTCGCCAGCACCTCGGCCAGCGATTCGAGGACGAAGGCCTCGTCGTCGACCACGAGGATGCGATGGGCGGAGTTCGCGCTCACGGGGTGTCGTTCCGGCTGGTCTTCGCGGCGGGGAGGCGCACGACGAAACGGGCGCCGCCTCCGGCCCGCCGTTCGGCCCAGAGCCGTCCTCCGGCGGCCCGGATCGAGCCGTAGGATACCGAAAGGCCGAGACCCGTTCCGCCGCCGGTGGTGAAGAAGGGATCGAAGATCCGCTCGAGGTCCTCCTCGGGCACGCCCGGGCCCTCGTCCTCGACCACGAGGTCGAGCACCGGGCCGCCGCAGTCCGCGTCCTCGGCCTCCCGGACGCTGACGAGGACGCGCCCCACCCCGTCCATCGCCTTGACCGCGTTCAGGAGGAGGTTCAGGGCGACCTGCTCGACCTGGCCCGCGTCGGCGGCCACGTGGCGAGGGCCCCCGGTCTCGCTCACCTCGATCACCACCTCCCCGCGCCCCTGCGAGAGATCGAGGAGGGAGATCGCGCGCCGCACCGCCTCTCCGAGCTCGGCCCGCCCCGTTCCGGGATCGGGACGCGCGATGCGGAGGAGATCGCGGACGATGTCGCGGATCCGCTCGAAGCCGTGCCGGACCAGTCCGAGGTAGCGATCGCGCTTCTCCGGCTCCAGCTCGGGATTCTGGAGGAGGACCAGGTAGTTGCCGATCGCCGCGAGCGGGTTGTTGATCTCGTGCGCCACGCCGGCCGTCAGGAGGCCGAGCGAGCTCAGGCGGTCCGCGGTGCGCAGACGCCGTTCCATCTCGAGCTGCTCCGTCCGATCGCGGAGGGAGACGAGGACGGCGGGCCCCGTCTCGAGCGGCACGCCCACGAAGCGCGCCTCGACGGTGCGTTCGACGCCGTCGCCGCCCGCGATCCGGAACTCCGCCGCCGCGTGCGGTCGCCCGGGATCGGAGGCCGCGTGTTCCAGGCTCTCGCGGAAGCGCTCGCGATCCGCCTCGCCCCGGACCAGCTCGGCGAGGGTCGCCGCGCCTCCGGTCTCCCGCGCCAGGGCGCGCGCGGCGGCCGGGTTGGTCTCGCGGGTCTCGCCCGTCCGGGCGTCGACGACCGCGATGAGATCGGCCGAGGCGTCGAGCAGCGCCCGCGCCCGATCGGACTCCCGCCGGATGCGGTCGAGGAAGCGCTCGGTCTCGCGCAGACGGAAACCCCGTTCGCTCATGCGGAGGAAGAAGAGCGCCGCCAGCCCGAGGATGATCGTGACGAGAAGGGTCGAGCCGACGGTCCAGAGGTACTCCCCGCCGATCGAGCGACGCACCCCGTCCCGGACGCCGGCCGGGACGACGGTGACGAGCGCCAGACTCAGCGGCGCGCCCTTCACCGCGCGAGCGATGACGAGCCCTCCTCCGCTCTCCTCCGCGTGCCGACCGTCGCGCACTGCCCTCACGGCGATCTCGCGAAGGCGCTCGGGGGACGGGAAGGCGGCGGCCGGCGGGTCGACGTCGAGCCGATGCCCCTCGCCGTCGACGACGACGGTCGTCGTGTCCGGCGCCGGCGCGAAGCGGCGCACCGCCCCGAGGAGCGGCGCCGCGTAGACCGTCAGCACGACGTGTCCGATCTCCGCCCCCGGGCCGTCGGTGACGGGCGCGACGCAGTGCATGACGCGGCGTTCGTCCGGCACGACCTCGACCCGCTCCGCGTCGAGTTCGACGCCGGAGACCGCGACGCCGTCGCCGGCCGTCGCCGCGAGGTCGAGGAGGGCGCGATCGGGATCGGACGCGAGACGCGCGGTCGGCAGGAGGGCGACGCCGCCGCCCTGACGGTAGAGCTGGAGCCGCTCCCTTCCCTCGCGATCGAGGAGTCGCAGCCGGTCGATCCGCGGGAAGGCGACGAGATAGGGAAGGAGGCGCGCCTCGAGCGCGGCGGCCTCGGGGCCGGCCGGATCGAGAAGGAAGCCGCGGAGGTCGGGCGCGGCCGCGAGATATCGGGTGTGCCGGACGCCCTCGTCGAGGAGCGCGCGGAGGTCCTCGGCCAGCCGCGTCTGCCCGCGGTCGATCCCGGCGACGAGCTCCGCCTCGCTGCGGGCCCGGATCTTCGCCACCCGCCAGACGCCATGCGCGATCTCCGCCGCCCCGAGGAGGACGACGAGCGCGAGGAAGATCGCGGTCCGCGGCGCGCGCGGCCTCGTGGTCGGGGATCCCAGATCTGACTCCTGTTGATAGACTCCGCTGCGACGGACCCCCAGTAGACTTGGAGCACCCCCGATGCGGAAGATCCCCGCCGTCCGATTCTTCGCCCTCGCCCTCCTCCTGTCGGCCCTCGGCGCCTGCGCCGCTCCCGCGACCCGGGACGGCGAGATCCGCGTCGAGGGCGACGTCCTGCGCCCGCGCGGGTGGACCGCGGCCGAGATCGAGGCCCGCTTTCCGGACCGCGTCCGCATCGTCGACCACGAGTCGCACGACGGAAAGGTCCGACTGCGCGGTCTGCCCCTCGCCGAACTCGTGAAGGACGCCGGCCCCGCGCTGGACGACTCCCGCAAGAACCACGAGCTCGGCTTCGCGATCGCGGTCTGCGCGACGGACGGCTACACCTCGGTCTTCACCTACGACGAGGTCGTCCCCTTCCGCGACGCGGAGCCCAGTGTCTTTCTCGCCTTCGCCGAGGAGTCCGGCCCGCTTCCGGAGAAGTTCGGCCCCGCGCGCCTCGTGCTCGTCGGCCATGAGGGCGGCTCGCGGCGCATGCGCGCGGTCGACCTCGTGCGCGTCGTCGATCTCGCCGACCGGCGCTGAGCCGCGAGCCCGGTGCCGGGCTCGGGATGCTAGTACGGTGCTAGCACGGTGCCAGTCACCGGATGAGCATTTCCGGGCGAATCGGTCTCGCATGCGAACGAGGTGGAACGGAAATGCTCATCCGGTGACTGGCACCGTACGTGCATCTTCCGGGCGAGTCGGTCTCGCGAGCGAACGCGGCGGAACGGAAATGCTCATCCGGTGATTGGCACCGTACGAGCATCTTCCGCGCGAATCGGTCTCGGTCAGCGCCGCAGGCGGAGCGTGGCGTCGCCGAGGACGCTCCAGAAGTAGGAGCGCTTGCGGCCGATGTCGCCGCCGACCTTCGACCAGCTCGCCGCCTTCGACTCGATCTCGCCGTAGCGCGCCCAGGCCTCGCCGACGGTCGCGCCGGCGGCGAGCGCCTCCGCGAAGCCGCGGGGCTCGTCGTAGAAGACCTTCGCGCGACCGACGAGCGCGAGGCCCCGGCCGAAGAAGAGCAGGGCCTCTCCACCCTGCCTCCGTCCGTAGAGCGGATCATCGTGCGCGAGCCGCCGCCAGTTCGGGGGCGAGATCCCCTCGCAACCGGTGTGGAGGTAGAAACTCGGCTCGGGAGCGACCCGGCCGTTCTCCCAGAGGGTCCGGAAGAGGAACCAGTCGGCCTTTCCTCCGCCCGTCGCGCCCTGGAGGTCGGGCGTGAGGATCTCGTTGCGTTGCGTCCAGGACCAGGCCGGTCCGCCCGCGATCTCGCCGAGGGTCTCCGGCGGCACCGGCGCGAAGACGCTGCCCCAGGGATCGCTGTGGGCGCGGATCGTCCGGAGGATCGCGGGACGCCGGAGCCAGGCCGCGACGTCGGCGATCGTCGCCCGCCCGGCGCGGTCGTCCTGCGCGGGATCGACGTCCTCCCACTCCTTCGCCGCCTTCGCCATCTCGCGGTAGCCCGAGGGCAGATCGCAGGCGACCGAGGCGGGGCGCCGCGCGATCGCGAGGTCGCCCCGGCGGTAGCCGTGGTCGCGGTCGAGGAACTCGGCGAGAAGTCGTCGCTCGAGGATCGGATCGGGCTCCCAGATCCCGGCCTTCCCGTCGGGTCTCGCGCCGGCGTTCGAGATGACCACCATCCGCGGCCGTCCGCTCTCGTCGAGGAGTCCGTCTCCCTGGAAGTCCCGCAGGTCGGCCCGCGGACGCCAGGCGCTCCCGCGGGCGTCGATGCGCGAGACCGTGATCTCCGCCCGCGCGATCGCGTTCGGACGCTCGCGATCGGCATCCGAGCACTCGTGATCCGCGGCGCGATCATCGAGGAGGACCGCCCGGCCCACGACCTTCCCGCTCTCGTCGAGTCGATCCCGGACCTCGAGCTTGCCGTCGCTCACTAGGAAGAAGTCCCGGAACTCGACCCCTCCCCGCTCGAGGTCGACGCAGTCGCCGCCGCGCTCGGGGATCTCGCCCGCGAAGACGGCGTGCACCGTCTCGAGCCGGGTCGGTCCCTCCACGTAGACGTCCTCCCAGCGTCCGTCGAGATCCGCGAGGACGAGGTCGGCGCGATGGGCGACGTCCTCGGGGACGCGCCGCAGGTAGCGGACGTCGCGATGGCGCGCCTCGTCGGGCCGCCCCTTGCGCAGCACGAGGTCGCCGCGCTTGCGCCAGTTGACGGTCCGCACCACGAGCGCGTCGGGGAAGCGCCCCACGAGCACGACGCCCTCGAGGTCGTCGTCCCGGGCGATGGCCCGCAGGAGCTCCCGCAACGCGAGCAGGTACCGCCCGTCGCGATGCCCGCCGCCGGGAGCCAGCGCCACGCGCAACGCGCAGGCCCGGCGCCCCTCGCTCGCGAGATCCCCGATCAGCCGCGCCACGCGCGGCCGGAGGTCCTCGGCCCCCTCCTCCCCGCGCAGCAGCCGATCCTCGACGAGGACGACGACGCGCCGTCCGCTCTCGCCGGCCCGTTCGAGCGGCGCGACCTCCGCGATCTCGACGCGCCCGTCGGCGTCCTGGTCGAAACCGCTGAAGCGCCGACAGATCTCGTCGATCTTCGGATCCCCGAGCAGCGAGAGGACGAGCGTGAGCAGGAGAGGCCAGGGCATCAGATCCTCCGGAAGCGCGATGATACCTCGGAGATGCACGTACGGTGCCAGTCACCCGATGTGCATTTCCGTTCCACCGCGTCCGCTCGGGAAACCGATTCGCCCGGAAATGCACATCGGGTGACTGGCACCGTACGTGCATCGGATCTCAGCGCGCGGGGGTCTTCCGGTCGGGATGGAGGAGCGAGTAGACGGCCGGGATGAGGAAGAGGGTGATGAGGGTCGAGGCGGCGAGCCCGCCGACGACGGCGCGGGCGAGCGGGGCCTGGGCGTCCGCGCCCTCTCCGATGCCCAAGGCGAGGGGCATGAGGCCGAGGATCGTCGTCAGGGAGGTCATGAGGATCGGCCGCAGGCGACGGCGACCGGCCTCGGCGATGGCCTCGCGCGTCGCGAGCCCCTCCCGTTCGCGGAGCTGGGCGGACTGGTCCACGAGCAGGATCGCGTTGTTGACGACGATGCCGCCCAGCATGATGCAGCCGATGTAGGACTGCACGTTGAGCGTCGTCTCCGTCAGGAAGAGCGTCACCAGCACCCCGACGGCGGCCAGCGGCACCGAGAGCATGACGACGAAGGGGTCCCGCAGCGACTCGTACTGGCAGGCGAGGACCATGTAGACGAGGAGGAGCGCGAGCGCGATGCTCACGACGAGCTCGTCGAAGGCCTCCCGCTGCTCCCGGAACGCGCCGCCGACCTCGAGATCGTAGCCGGCCGGCCGCGCGATCTCCTCGAGGCGTCGCGAGACGTCCTCCGCCACCGAGCCCATGTCGCGCCCGGCCACGTTGGCCTTCACGGTGACGATGCGCTGCTGGTCCTTGCGGTCGATGAGGAGCGGGCCCTCCCCCGACCGGACGGAGACCAGGTTGCGCAGGGCGACCGGCTCTCCCGCCGGCGTCTCGACCGTGAGATCGAGGATCTCCTCGATGGAGAGGCGTCGCACGTCGGCGAGCTGGACGAGGATCCGATGCGAGTCGTCCCGGGTCCGGTACTCGCCGGCCCGTCGACCCGCGATCGCGGTCTCGAGGGTCTCGACGACGTGGCGGACGCTGAGTCCGAGGTCGCCGATGCGATCGCGATCGATGTCGAAGCGCTCCTGCGGAACCCCGGGCTTGCGGCCGTCCTCGACGTCGGTGACGCCTTCCACCTTCGCGATCGTCGCGGCCACGCGCTCCGCGAGGAGATCGAGGGCCGCGATGTCCTCGCCGCGGATCTCGACCGTCAGCCCCTCGTCGCCGCCGAGAACGCGCTCGAGCAGGAACTGGCCCTGCGGCGCCCGCGTCCGGACCGTCATGCCCGGCACGCGGCCGTCGAGCTTGCGGCGGAGCGCCGCCGCGACCTCGGAGTTGCTGCGCGTCCGGTCCTTCGCCGCCGAGAGCGTCAGCCGGACCTCGCCGCGCGAGGCGTCGGCCGGGTTGTAGGAGGACCCGCCCACGCTCGTCACGGCGGCCGTCGTCTCGGGGACCTCCGCCGCGACGACGCTCTCGATCAGGCGGGTCTGGCGATCGACGAGATCCAGGCGGGTCCCGATCTCCATCTCGCCCGTCACGCGCACCTCTCCCTCGTCGCTCGGCGGAAGGAACTCGGTGCCGATGTGGCGGTAGAGCATCAGGCTGCCGGCGAGCAGCCCGAGCGCGACCGCGACGGTGAGGAGGCGCTGGCGCAGGACGAGCCGGAGCGCGTCGCGGTAGGCCTCGTCGAGGGCCGCGAACGCGCGGCCCGTCACCCGCGCGAGCCAGGCGCCGGGGCCGCGGGCCTCACCCTCGGCCCGCA
Source organism: Planctomycetota bacterium (assembly GCA_041402125.1). GTDB lineage: Bacteria > Planctomycetota > DRQF01 > JAWKSY01. Next base: position 187,617 of record JAWKSY010000002.1, on the reverse strand, counting down.
GGAGCTTCGAGGCGAGCATCGGCACGAGGGAGAGGGAGACGAGCAGCGAACAGACCAGCGAGAAGGCGATGACGTAGCCCAGCTCGCGGAAGAGCAGGCCCGAGACGCCGCGCACGAAGACCAGCGGCAGGAAGATCACGAGCGTCGTGATCGTGCTCGCGACGATCGCCGGCCCGACCTCGACGGCGCCCGCGACGGCCGCCTCCGTCGGGGATTCGCGGTTCTCCTGGTGCCGGCGGAACACGTTCTCGAGCACCACGATCGAGCTGTCGACCATCATGCCGACGCCGAGGGCGAGGCCGCCGAGCGTCATGAGGTTGAGGGTCAGCCCGCCGCCGTAGATGAGGGCGAAGGTCGAGACGATCGAGATCGGGATCGCGAGCGAGATGACGACCGTGCTCCGCAGGTTGCGGAGGAAGAACAGGAGGACGAGCACCGCGAGACCGCCGCCGTAGAGGACGGACTGGGCCACGTTGCTGATCGATCGCTCGATGAAGTTGCCCTGGTTGGAGACCGCGACCGCGCGGACCTGGGGGTAGTCGCGATTGATGCGATCGAGCTCGTCGAGGACGTTGCGCGAGACCTCGACGGTGTTGGCGTCGGCCTGCTTGCGGATCGCGATCCGCAGACCGGGCGATCCGTTCACGCGCACGTTCTGGGACAGTCGTTCGTGCGTGTCGACGACGCGGCCGAGCTGCTCGACCGTGATCTCGGCGCCGTCCCGGCGCGCGACGACTGTTCGTCGCAGCTCGTCGAGGTCCGCGAACTCCGAGGGGGCGCGGATCGTCACCTCGTAGCGCCCCTGGTCGATCGACCCCGCGGGGAGGTCGAGATTCGCGTCGCGGATCGCGGCCACGATGCGGTCGAGGGGCACCTCGAGCGCGCGGACCCGGGCGGGATCGAGCTCGACGCGCACCTCGCGCGGGTAGCCGCCCCAGACGTCGGCCTGGGCCACGCCCGGGATGCGGGCGAGACGGGGCCGGACCTCGTCGTCGACGATCTGCGTCAGTTCGACCGGATCGAGATCGCCCGAGATCCCGACGATCACGACGGGGAACGCCGCGACGTCGAACTTGCTGACGCGCGGCCGCCCGACGTCGTCGGGCAGCTCGTCCATCTCGTTCTCGATCCGGACCTGGACGTCCTGCGCCGCGGTGTCGAGGTCGGTGCCCCAGACGAAGGTCACGCGGACGCGCGAGGCGCCCTCGGAGGAGACCGAGGTCATCTCCTTCACGCCGGGAACGGTCCCGACGATCTCCTCGATGATCTGCGTGACCAGGCGTTCGACGACCTCCGGGCTCGCCCCCTCGTATTCGGTGCGCACCGTGAGGTTGGGAAGCTCGATCGCGGGGAGGAGATCGATCCGGAGCCGGCTGAGCGAGAAGGCGCCGAGGATGACGACGACGAGCGTCGCCATCGTCGTGAAGATCGGACGGCGGACGCTGAAGCGCGGGAGGTTCATTCGGATTCCGCTCCGCCGCCCGCGGGCGATCCGGGCAGGATCACGGCCGAGCCGTCGTCGATGAGCTGATGCCCCAGGGTCACGACGCGCCCCTCGAGCCCCTCGCCGCCGATCTCGACGCGCTCGCCCTCGCGGATCCCGACGGTCACCGGGCGCCAGCTCACGCGTTCACCGGCCGGCCCGAGGACGAAGACGCCGGGGCGACCGCCGCGCTGGGCGAGCGCCGCCGCGGGGACGATGGTCGCGGTCTCGCGCCGGTCGAGGACGAGCTCGGCCCGCACGAACATGCCCGGCTTGAGATGGCGATCGGGATTGCGGATCGACATCTCCACGCGAGCCTGCCGGGACGAGTTGCGGAAGGCGGGCGCGATCCGCGCCACCGCGCCGCGGAACTCCTCGCCCGGAAGGGCCGTGGTCGCGATGGTCCCCTCCTGCCCCACCTCCAGACGTCCGTAGTCCGCCTCGGTGACGTGGAAGACCGCCTTCACGGGATCGAGCTCGACGATCGAGACGAGCGACTGGTTGCCCGCGACGGTGTCTCCCGGGTCGACCATGCGCTCGGCGACGTATCGGAGTTCCTCGCCGCCGGTCCATTCGGCCGTGACGCGCGTGTAGCCGAGGCGGGTCGTCGCGGTGGCGACCTCGGAATCGGCCCGCGCGACCTCGGCCTCCGCGACCTCGACGGCCGCGCTCCGGGCGGAGAGCTCGGCCCGGGCCTCGTCGTGCTCCTCGTCCGTCGCGATGCCCTGCTTGCGCAGGCTCTCGACGCGCTCCAGTCCCCGCTGCGCGATCTCGAGGGCGGCTCGCGCCTCGGCGAGCTTCGCCCGCGCGACGGCCAGGCTCGCCTCGGCGCGCGTCACGGCGTGCCGGAACTCGTCGTTGTCGAGCTCGGCGACGACGTCGCCGCGCCGGACGGCATCCCCGAGGTCCACCGCGATGCGCAGCACGCGCCCGGACACCTTCGGCGCCACGGAGACGCGGGCCTGGGCCTCGATCGTCCCGCTGAAGACGCGCCGCAGCTCGATGGGACCCCTCGAGATCTCCGCGACCTCGACCGGCGCCGGTCGTCCCGCGGCGACGGCGCGCTTCTCCGTCGCCCCGAGCGCGGCGAGCCGGTCGCGGATCGCGAGACCGACCCAGACGGCGCCGGCGACGAGGACGCCGAGAATCGCGATTCGAACGATCAGTCGCATCGTCGCCTCCGGAGTCGCGGAGACCCGCCGGTCGCGGGCCCGGGCCCCGGCCGCCGGACCGGGGTCGGGGATTCTATCTCCCTCGCGGCGCCGAGGCATCTCGGCTCCTCCGGGATCAGCCCTCGCCCCGGATCGCGCGCCGGCAGGCGGCGAGACCGAAGATGTCGTTGTGCCCCGCGTCGGGCAGGAAGACCCGGCGGGCCACCCCCGCCGGGAAGGCCCGGAAGAGCGCCTCGCCGGCCTCGCGGGGGATCACGACGTCACGGCCGCCGATCACCACCCAGGTGGGCACGCTGACGCGGGGAGCCCAGTCGCGAGATTCGAAACGATCCCGCAGGAGCAGTCCGACCGGGACGAAGGGAAAGCGCGACCGGGCCACGGTGTCCAGGCCGTCGTAGGGCGTGATGAGGACGAGCCGCGCGACCTCCGGCCGCGTCGCGAGGCGGATGGCGACGCCCGTCCCCAGGCTGCGCCCGACGAGGATGACGCGACGGTGGCGGCCGACCACGATGTCGTAGAGGCGCTCGGCGTCGGCGACGATGCCGGCCTCGCTGGGACTGCCCTCGCTGCCGCCGTAGCCGCGGTAGTGCGGCGCGTAGACGGCGGCGTCGGGAAGGTCCGTCGCGAGCCCCGGGACCGCGCGCGACACGTCGTCCGCGTTGCCGCCGAAGTAGAGGACGGCGGTGTCGGTCTCGCGGGGCCGCGTCGAGACGAGGAGAGTGAGGCCGTCCGAGCGGAAGGACTCCGTCGGGACCTCCCCCGCCGAGCGCCCCTTCGAGGGGTTGAAGATGAGGTAACGCTGGCCGAAGAAGAGCGCGACGCAGAAGAGGATCCACGCGATCGCGGCCGCCCGGACGAGCCGGAAGCCGAGGCGGAGCGCGCGGCGCGGGCGACCCGCCGACGGCGAGGCCGCGCTCACGAGGGCACCTCGCGGGGCGCGCACCGCCCCGTCGAGCGCGGCCCGTCGTCCGACGGGATCCTTGGCTCGGGCCGCGGTCGCGCAGTATGGTCGAGACTTCGGATGCGCGACCTCCCCCGCTCGCAAGAGGATGCTCCCATGAAGCGACTCCTGATCGCCCTCGCCCTCGTCATCTTCCTCGGAACCGCCCCGGCGTCCGCCCAGGTCACGGCCAACGTCGGCCCCGAGTTCGCTCCCCAGGGTAGCGATGTCCTGATCTGCGTCACGAACGATACGCCCTCGACCTACTTCATCGGGTCGCTCGGTCCGATCCGCGTCCTCGACGCCACGGGCAACGAGATCTATTTCTTCCAGGCCTTCACCCTGGTCGCGACGCCGGTCCCGGCCGGCCAGGCGATCGTCTACCACCGCTGGAATCAGACCGATAACTTCGGCAACCCGGTCGCGCCCGGCGCCTACTTCGTCGAGGTCACGGTCAACGGCGTGGCGAGCACGCACCTCGTGGCCGTCGGCGGCGACGCCCCCGGCATCGCCACGGTCGGCGTCCTCCGCCCCGGACGCACGCGCCAGCTCTACATCGCCTCCCCGCTCGATCCCGGGGCGATCTACGGCTACGCGGCCGCCTTCACGGGCAACACCGGGATCCTGACCTGCGGCGGCGTGATTCCCCTCGACGTGGATGCCCTCCTGACCTTCTCGACGACGCCCGGCAACGGCGTCTTCCTGAACCCGGTCGGAGCGCTCGCCGGCCCGGCCGACGCCTTCCCCGGCACCACCACCCTGCCCGCCATCGCCGTCCCCAACGACCCGATGCTCTCGGGCTTCAGCTTCATCGTGGCCGCCTTCACCCTCGACCTCGGCCAGCCCTGCCCCGTCTCCCGGATCTCGGGACCGACCACGCTGACCGTCCTCTGACCGGGCCCCGGCGGGGCCCGCCGTCCCCGCCGACCCTGGACAGGGAGACCCCCGGGAGCCGAGAATCGCGGCGGAGGTGCCGTCTCCTGGCCGTCCGCCGCGGACGGTCGCGCCCCTCCCGCGTTCTCGCCGCCCGGGCCCCGACGGTCCGGGAGGGAGGCTCGTGATGCTCGATCGCATGACCCCCGCGTCCCGGCGCGCGATGGACGAGGCCCGCGCCGAGGCGCGTCGCCACCGAGGCAACGTCCTCGGCACGCCCGAGATCCTCTGGGGGCTCGTCGCGACGGACGACAGCCGCGCCGTCTCCGCGTTGACCACCTTCTCCGTCGGTCGGGAACGCATCCGCGAGATGCTCGACGCCCTGCCGCGGGCGGCCGCGTCCTCGATGCCGCCGAGCTTCAGCTCGGGGGCACGCGACACCCTGCTCCGGGCCCTCGACGTCGCGCGGGAGCTGCGCCACCCCCATCCCGGGACGGCCCACCTCCTGATGGGCCTCCTGCTCACGCCCGATTGCCGCGGCCGCGATCTGTTGCAGCGCTGCCGCGTGGCGCCCCACTCCGCCTGGTCGGCCGCGATCCGCAGCCTGGATCTCCCCGAGGGCCGGCACCCCTTCCCCGATCGCGTCCGGCCCTCTCCGACCCTGATGCCGCCTTCCGTGCCGCTCCGGGAACGTCTCGGGCGACACGCGCATGCCGCGATGGGGCTCGCCATCACGCGAGCCGTGCGCGAGGAGGAACGCACGCCGCACACCGGGGACCTCCTCCTCGCCCTGGCCGAACTCCGTCTCGCCTCGGCCGCGAAGGCTCTCGCGGACCGGGGCGTCGGACGGGAGGACGTCGCGCGAGCGCTCCGCGCGCTCTCGGTCTTCGGCGCCGCGGCGCCGGACCCCTCCTTCGAGGAGGTGGCGCGGACCGCGTGGCGCTCGGCCCGGCTGCGGGGCGCGCCGCTCGTCGAAACGCGCGATCTGCTCTCCGCGCTCGCCACGCACCCCGCGTCCCGGGGGGCGACGGCGCTGCGCCGGCTCAACGTCGATCTCGACGACCTGCGCGCGCTCTGAGGGCTCGGGAGCCCACTTCCGGATCGCGCGCGCGTCGGGGGGCTCGCTCTCGTTTCAGCGCTCCACGCCGACCCGCCGGAAGAACTCGGCGAGGGCGCGCTCCTCCTCCGGGAGCGCGACGTGCTCGATCTCGACGATCCGGCCCGCCCCGTCGAAGGTCAACACCTGACGGCAGTGGTACACGTGGTCGACGCCGCGATGCGTGGTGCGATCCTCGAAGGTGATCTCGATCCGACCGTCGTCGCGCGACGCGATCTCGCTTCCCCAGGTGATGAGGTCGAAGGTCCGGTGCGCCCAGGCGGCGTTCTCGCGGTAGCTCGCGACGATCGGATCCGGACCGCGCATCTCGCCGGAGGGACCGCGGTAGAGCGCGTCCGGCGCCAGGAGTTCCGGCAGGGATGCGAAGTCCTCGACGTCGAGACGCCGCGCCCACTCCCGGGCGCGGGCGAGGTCATCGTTCATGGACTCGGCTCCGGAGCGAGAATGGGTCCGACGAGCGAGCCCGGGATCGTTCAGACGGTCATGCCGCGCAGGAGGTAGTACCAGTAGGCCGCCGTCTCGCGCAGGAGGGTCCGCGATCGTCCCGGCAGGGGCTCGCGGGAATCGACGGGCACGGTCAGGACGTCGATGCCCTCGAGGCCGGCGGCCAGCTTGATGCGCGCGAGGTGGAAGTCGTGGCTGACCGCGAGGGGACGGCGGTCGAGTCCCAGGCCGCGCACGAAGGCGAGCGTCTCCCGGGTGTCGAGGCCCCGCGGGTCGAGAAGGAGATCGGCGTCGGGAACGCCCTCCTCGCGCGCGAGCCGTCGCATGGCCTCGGTCTCGTGCACCTCGCCGTCGCCCGGCCCGCCGGAGAGCACGATCCGCGACACGAGCCCGTCTCGGTGCAGACGGCAGGCGGTCCGCACGCGCTCGGCGAGGGCCCGTGACGGGCGACCGTCCGCGTAGGTCCGCGCTCCGAAGACCACGGCGACGTCGGCGGCACGGCGGTAGTCGCTGCGACCGTAGGTCTCGATCTGCGCGACGGGATAGGCGAGGGCCAGCAGCGTCGCCACCGCGAGCGCCATCGCGACGCCGGCCCGACCGATCGGCGCCCGCCGCCGCGCGGCGAACGAGGCGAGGACGAGGAGCGCGGCGAGGAAGACGCTCAACGGCCAGGCGCCGAGCGCGACGCGACCCTCGCGCCCGAGGCCCGAGACGACGACGGCGTTCTCGAGGGCGATCGCGGCTCCGAGCAGGACCACCACGCCGGCGGCCCGGCGCGTCGCGACGCGCCGGATCCGCCCCGAGGCGAGAGCGAGCGCGGCGACCGCGAAGACGGGAACGAAGAGCGACCCGAGCACCGGGGCCCGACGCAGATCGAGAGGAAGGACGGAGAGGCCATCCAGTCCGCGCAGGCGGGCGAGGACCTCGATCGACGCGATCCCTCCGAGGAAGAGGCAGGCGCCTCGCGCCGCCACCGCGACCCATCTCCCCGCTCGCCCGTCCGTCCGCATCGTCCGACCCTCCCCGCCCCTCGAGGAGGACATCCTAACCCGGAGCGCTCTCGTCGGGGTTCGACGATCCGAGATCATGGCGGCGGGTCGGCGCGCCGACGTGTTCGGCCCGCGCCTCGAGGCGCTCCCGCTTCATCGCGACCGAGTGCGGCGCGAGCCGCGCGCCCTCGCCGAGGTCCGCGCCGTAGAGCATGACGCTGCCGAAGCCCGTCCCGGCGCGCCGGCCGATCCGGAGCGGCTCCGTCTTGAGGACGCGATCCTCGAAGCTGTGGGCCTGGAACAGCCCCTCGACGGTCGCCTCGTCCTCGATCACGAGCATGTCGGGATCGACGACCTGCGCGAAGCCGTCGCCGAGGAGCACGCGCCGACCGAGTCGCACGCCCATCGCGCGGAGCCAGGGGGCGAGGAAGGGGGTGCCCTCGAACCGGCCGAGGACCGGGACGGCCCAGGCCTGCCACGCGACGTAGAGAAAGTCCCAGCGGCTGCACCAGCCCGACCAGAGCCCGTGCCGACCGGGCCGCGTGCGCCCGAGGAGCAGCCACTTCAGGCCGAGCACGAGGAGCGCGAGGGTCGCCCCGGCGGCCGCGAGGAGAACCGGCCCCGCGACGAGGGCGGAGACGGCGGGCGGGAGGCGGAGCTGGGCCTCGTGGAAGAGGGCGAGGACCACCAGCCCGACGAGCAGCGGCGGGAGCGGCACGAGGAGGCGCAGCGCCTCCCAGGTGAAGCGCACGAGACGACGCCGGGGCGAGGGATGATGGGTCAGCGAGGGGTCGAGGTCGACCTCCTCGCGCCGCGGCAACGGGAACGGAGGATGCCCGAACCAGGAGCTCCCCGGCTCGACCTCCGTCTCCGGCGCCGCGGTCGAGATGCCGAGGAGAACGCCGTCGGGAAGCGAGCGATCCGCCGAGATGACGGCGTGGTTGCCGACGAAGGTGCCCGAGCCCAGCCGCGTCGGGCCGAAGGTCACCGCCGCGGCCTCGTGCCGCGGGCCGCCGAGGTAGACGCCGTCCGCGAGGAAGCTCCCGGGGCCGATCGAGACGAGCTCGACCGGGACGTCCATGATGCTGCTGACCTCGCTGCCCGCGCCGATGCGCATCCCCGCCGCGCGCAGCCAGCCGGGCCAGAAGATCGTGCCCGACAGCGTCCGACCCGCGCCCTCGACGAGGCCGACCTTCAGCTCGTGACGGAGGACGGCGCCGGAACGCCGGGCGACCCGCCCCGGCCGGATCGGCCCGAGACCGCGACAGAGGATCGCGCGCAGCGCCAGGTCGGCGAGGCCGAGTCCGGCGACGAGGAGCGCCAGGCCGGCGATCTCGCGCGGCGCGCGCAGCGCGTGGCCGAGCGTCCATCCCGACGAGCTCGCGAGTCCCCAGCGATCGGCGAGGACGAGCGCCGCGGCGAGACCGGGCAGGGCGAGAGCGATCGCGACGGCGACGCGCGCTGTCGCCAGGGAGACCCGGAACCGCGCCGGCGACCAGCCCGGCGGCGCGGAGTCGTCGTGGCTCGCGTCTCCCGTCTCGCGCGCGGGGATGCCGTCCGCGCGCCGACGCGCGGCCACGTCGCCGCCGGACTCGACGAGCGAGAGCGCGGTCAGTCGCGCGCCGGCGCCCAGTCGCGCGCCGGGCGCGAGTCCCGCCCGCGTCTCGAGAACGGCGCCTTCGCCCACCGCGACGGCGGCGGCGCGCAGGGCGCCGTCCTCCAGCACGATCGTTCTCAGCTCCGCGTCGCGACCGAGCACCGCGCCTTCCCCCACCTCGAGGAGGTCCCAGCCCCCGCGCATCAGGTCGACGCCGCGTTCGACGTGGACGCCCCTTCCGAGCCGCGCCCCGAGTCGACGAAGCAGCGCGAGCTCGAGGCCCGTGCCGCGAAGAAGGCCGAAGGGCACCGCGCTCGCGGCGAGCCGGACGAGCCAGTGACGGACGTGGAACGAGCGCCAGGCGGGAAAGCGGCCCGCGCGGTAGCGCCCGACGAGGGTCCACTTCGCGGCGAGCAGCAGGATGACCGAGAGCGAGGTCCCGATCGCGCCGAGGCCCAGGCCGGCTCCGAGGAGCGCGAGCAGCCCGATCGGATCCGTCGCGGTTTCGAGCGCCCAGGGCAGGGCGAATCGCAGGAGGAGATCGGCGAGCCCACCCGCGAGCAGGAGGATCAGCGCGAGCGCGACCGCCTGGGCGGACGCCGCGACGAGGCGACCTCCCCGCTCGGGCACGGCGCGGCTCTCGGCGCGACGGGGCGCGTCCGCGCCGGGAGCGGCCGCGCAGACGCGCAGCCGTCGCGCCAGTCGTTCGGCGGTCGGCGCCTCGTAGAGATCGCGCACCGCGAGATCTCGCCCGCGTGGGTCCTCGCGCAGCCGCGAGACCGCGAGCGCGGCGGCGAGCGAGTGTCCGCCGAGCGCGAGGAAGAAGTCGGCGGCGGGGGGCGGCGCGTCCGCCCGTCCGAGAGCCGCCGCGAAGGCCGTCTGCACGAGCGCCACGCCCTCGTCCGTCGCGAGCTCCGCGTCACCCGAGGGCACCGTCCGTTCGAGCGCGCGCCGGTCGAGCTTCCCGCCGACGCTGCGCGGCAGGCCCGGAACGATCTCGTAGACCGCCGGCCGCATCACCTCCGGCAGTCGGGCCGCGATCTCCGTCCGCAGGCGATCGAGGTCCGGGGCGACGCGGTCGGGAACGATCCAGGCGACGAGGATGCCCTCGTCGACGCGGCACGCCGCCTCCCGCACGCCCTCTCGCGCCGCGAGCTGCGCCTCGATCTCCTCGAGCTCGACGCGATGCCCGCGGATCTTGACCTGGGCGTCGATCCGCCCCAGGTAGTGATGGCGACCACGCGCGTCGCGCCGGACGAGATCTCCCGTCCGGTAGATCCTCCCCCAGCGCGGATGCAGGGGAAACTTCGCCGCCGTGAGCGCGGCGTCGCCGCGGTAGCCGCGCGCGAGCCCCGGGCCCGAGAGACAGAGCTCACCCGCCTCCTCCGGTCCCACCGGCTCCAGCGCCTCGTCGAGGACGAGGGCGCGATGGCCGACGATCGGCTCGCCGATCGTGACGGGCCCCTCGGGGGCGATCGTCGCGCGCATCACGGTGACCGTGCATTCGGTCGGCCCGTAGCCGTTCTCGAGCCGGCGCCCCGGAGCCCAGCGCGCGGCGAGATCCGGCGGAAGGGCCTCCCCGCCCACGTAGAGCAGTCGCAGCTCGGGCAACTCGGCGAGGGGGTCGATCGGCCCCATCGTCCGGAGGAGCGTCGGCGGCGGACAGAGGACCGTGATCCGCTCGCGTCGGAGGAAGGCCGGGAGATCGGGCCCGAGGCGCAGGGTCTCCTCGTCGAGGACGACGGCGGTGGCGCCCACCGAGAGCGCGAGCCAGAGCTCCTCGAGGTAGGAGTCGTAGGCGGCCGAGGACCCCTGCGCGACGCGATCGCCGGGCCCGAGGCCGAAGGTCGCGACGTCGCTACGCACGAGATGCGCGATCGAGTGCTGCTCGATCACGACGCCCTTCGGTCTTCCGCTCGTCCCCGACGTGAAGACCAGGTACGCGGCCGAGTCCGGGCGGGCCCGCGAGGGGGCGACCGCGGCGGGCCCCGAGGACGCGTCCTCGACGAGGAGGCGCGTGGGCGCGCCGAGCGCGGCCGCGTGCTCCTCACCGGCGCGCTCGCAGACGACGAGCGAGACCCCGCCGTCCTCGACGACCGAACGCGAACGCAGGAGCGGCGCGGCGGGATCGAGGAAGACCCAGGGGCGACCGAGACGCGTCGCCGCGATCTGGGCCGCGACGAGATCCGGTCCCGTCCGCGGCAGGAGGAGACCGACGAGGCTCTCCGGACCGGCGTCGCGAGGCGTCGCGGCGTCGATCGCCGAGGCGAGGCGACGGACGCGCTCCTCGAGCGCGCGATAGCTCAGGGCGAGACGTTCCGGACGTTCGCGTCCGGGCGGCACCTCGATCGCGATCGCCTCGGGATGGGCGGCGACCGCGCGCGCGAAGATCGCGTCGAGCGTGTCCCGGGGATCTCCGGCGTTCATCGCGCTCCGTCGGCGCGCTCGAGGTCCTGATCGACCGTCGCGAGGTGGGACGCGAGCAGCGGCGCGCGGCGCCGACGGCCAGCGTCGTCGAGCGCGGTGAAGCCGCGGACGACGCCGCAACAATCCTCCGCGCCGCAGCGGCACGCGAAGGGGGCGGCGAGCGTGACCTCGGTCGTGTTGTAGTCGAAGGTCACCTGTTCCCAGGCGGCGAGGGGACGCAGCGCGACGAGGTCGCGCCCGACGAGCCGCGTCACGGGACGGCAGGAATGATTGAGGAAGCGCCAGGGGCGACGGTCGAGCGCGGCCTCGAAGCCCTCGCCCGGCTCGGATTCGAGGTGGAGATCGCGGTCGATCTGGATCGTGTAGCGCGTCGGGCGCCGGACCTCGCGTCCCTCGAGACGCAGGACGACCTCCCCCTCCGCGAAGGGGCGCGTGGTGAGCACGCGGAAGTGTCCGTCACCGCGCACGACCACGACGGGGGCGTGCAGGTTCGCGGTGGCGTGACTCTCGGTCTCGTGGATCATGGATCTCGCTCCGACTCGCGCTCGCTCCGCGCCATCCCGATCAACCCGCCCCCGGCCCGCGGGTTCCGGTCCGATCCCGGATGGCGTCGACGCCCGGCGACGGTAGTCTGCCCGCATGATCCTGCGCGACCTCCTCGATCCGAGAATATCCCTCGCGGAGATGGACCCGGCCCGGGCCGACGAGACGGCGCTCCCCGACGCGGAGCGGCGGATCGTCGCGGGGGTCCACCCCGCGCGCCGCGCGCGTTTCGCGGCCGGACGGCTCCTGGCCCGCGCCCTTCTCGCCGAGCGGGGATTTCCCGCCGGATCCGCCCTCCTCCCGGGCCCTTCGGGCGCGCCGCTCTGGCCACCGGGAATCCGGGGCTCCATCACGCACGGCCAGGGGCGCACCGCGGTCGCGCTCGCCTCGGCCGGGGACTTCGCCGGCCTCGGCATCGACCTCCTGCCCGCGCGTCCCCTGCCGGACGGCCCGCTCGGACTCGTCGCGCGGGAGGAGGAGATCGAGGCGGCCCGCGCCGTCGGACCGCTGGGCGGCGCGGTCCTCTTCGGCGCGAAGGAGGCCGTCATCAAGGCCGCGGTCGGCGTTGACTCGCGGCCTCTCGCCCCGCTCGCCATCACGATCGTCCTCGAGCGAGGCGGATCCTTCGCGGCGGAGATCCTCGTCGAGATGGGAGCCCGCCGCGTCGCGATCGGCGGCCGTTGGCGCGTCGCGGACGGTCAGATCGCGGTCGCCGTCACCCTCTGAGAGTCGGTGAGGACACCCCGGACGGCTTCGACCGCGGGCGTGAGTCTGACCGGCGGATCAATTCCTCACGAAGGCCGGCTGCTTCATCACCATCCCGGCCGCGGTGCCGAAGCCGAGGATGATGAACACGATGTCGAGCACCGCGCCCTTGCCCGAACCTCCGAAGGCGGAGAAGGAGAAGTCGAGCTTGCCGGACCGGCGAAGCGCGTCCGTGCGGACGGCCGCGTAGTCATAAGGGGACTGGCCCTTGCACACCTCCCTCCACAACGCTCGGGCCTCGACCGGGTGCATCCGCACGAAAGGGACGGGGACGACGGCCGCGGGCACCTGGCCCGTCGCGAGCCGGTGGATCGCGAACTCGTCGAGACGGCGCGCCTCCGCGCGCTCCTCCTCATCGCCCTCCTCGAGAGTCGCGACCTCCTCCGCCGTCTCGGCGAGGATCTCGTGCTCCTGCAGGAAGATCCGACGCGAGGTCTCGACGGCGTCCTTGACGTACGCGAGATGGCCGAGGTACTTGCCGCCGAGGATCGCGACGACGGCGATGATCCCGACGATCACCGCGTCACGCGCTCCGAAGCCGCCGGCCTTCACCGCGGCGGCTCCGGCCGCGGCACCGATCCCCCAGGCGATCCAGCCGATCTCGAAGTTCGTGAGGTAGGTGACGGCGCCCCAGACGAGAGCGCCGACGACGGCGACGGCCGCGGCCATCCCGAGGACCGGGCCGAGATTCGAAGGCGCGCGCCGCACGAGCTTGCCGTTCGACGACTCGGACCGGACCGAACCCGTCGAGCGTCCCCGGCCGGAGGAGGCCGTCTCCGGACCGCGGAGCGGCATCGAGGCGGTCGCGGATTCCTCTTCCGTCGCTTCCGCCATCGCGTCGGTCGGAACCGCCGCGAGTTCGGGGACCTCGACGACGGTCTCGCAGGACTTGCACTCGAAGCGACGTCCGGCCTTGTCGTCGGATACGCGATACTCGGCCTCGCAGCCGGGACATGCGACCTCGATCGCCATCTCTCTCTCCACGCCTGATTCGCGAGGTCGGAGATTAGTCGTCCTCGCCGTGATCCGCCACCGGAGCGGCTCCGCCGGGATCAAGGAACGCGCCCCGTTCCCCCGGGACGGGAACGGGGCGCGGTCGATCCCGACGGTTCGAGCTCGGACCTACTTCAGAGCGTAGCGGGTGGCGCGGCGCTCGCCGGCCTTCTTCACCACCTTCGCCTCGACGAGGCGCGCCAGCGAGTCGCGGACCTGGGCGGAGGTGCCGCCGGTGATCTTCCGGATCGCCTCGGCGGGAGAGGGCTCGCCGAGCCCCTCGAGCGCGATCTGGATGTCCGCGTCGATCTCGTCCCGTCCGGCCTGCGTGCGGGTGTTGCGCTTCTTGCCCTTCGAGGCCTTTCCGCCCTTCGCCGCGCCGGCGCTCTTCTCCGCCTTCGCGGGTCGACCCGGCTTGCGGCCCGGACGCGAACCTCCGCCGACGGCGGCGAGGAAGTCGGAGAGGAGCATCGCGCGGAAGTCCTCCAGGAGGTCCGTCTCCTGCAGTCCGTCGACGAGCTCGCCGATGCGGGTCTCGCGCGGAAGCGCGCTCAGGGATTGATTGAGAATCTGTCGATTCGCGTCCTCGATCGCCGCATTGACGATCCCGACGATCTTGTTGGGCCCGGCCATTTCACGTTCCTCACTCGATACGGTTCTCCACGCCCGGACCTTCATTCCTCGACTCGACTATCGGATGGCGAATGATGCGAATCAAGGGCCCTGTTTCATTGACCGGACTTCATGGCCGATCTCGCGGCCATCCGGTCAGTCGATTCATGGGGAATGACACGGGCGCGGACGGGAGGAGACCGGCCGGGCGGGATCGGGAGAACGCCGGGAACGACTTGTCGGCCCGGGACGCCGCCGTACCGTGGGGCCGCCGAGGCATGCGCCCGCCGCGCGTGCCCGGTCATCCGGGGTGCGGAGGGAGATCCCATGTCCGAGGTCGTCAACCGTCGCGCCGTGATCGTGCGACACCGTCCGGCATTCTACGAGTGGTGGCGTCAGGTCGAGAGCGACGCGGATCTCGCGGGCGGCGAGGTCATCGACTCGGAGCCCACCGTCTACCTCCTCGCGATCGACGAGGCGGACGTGGACGGCCAGCTCGGCCTCGCGGCGAACTGGCGCGCCATCATGCGCGACCAGCTCGAGGGCTGGTGCGAGGATCGCGACCTCTGGCCGGCGCCGGTGAGCGAGGAGCTCTTCGACTCCTGGTTCGAGGTCGAGTCGGCCTCGCTCGTCCTCGATCTGACCGAGGATCCGCTCGCCCGCGACTGAGGACCGCCCGCGACCCCTTCAGCCCGAGCAGCCGTCCCCGCCCCAGGGCCGGGCGAGCTGCGACTCGAGGTCCCGACGGTCGCCGAGCACCCAGAGATCGGCGATGCGCCCCTCGCGCAGGAGGAAACGCGCGGCGCCGGCCCAGCTCACGCGCCGATGCGTGGGCGCGTGCCCCAGCAAGGGGCCCGCGCTGAGGCCGGAGAAGGTCATGCGCGCGAAGACGCGATCACCCTCGACCACCGTCTCCTCGATCACGCAGCGGTAGTCGTCGAGCGCGCCGCGGACGCGGCGCACGTAGTCGAGAAAGGCGTCCCGCCCCACCGAACTGTCTCCGAGTGAGCCCCGGAACACGAGGTCCTCGGCGCAGAGACGCGTCGCGGCCTCGAGATCGCCGCGGTTCCAGATGTCCTCGTAGAAGGACCGGACGATTTCCACGGCGGCGGACATGCTCGCTCCGTTCTGGGGGGGTCGACGTCGCGACGGGCGGACGACCTGCGACCGAGAGCCTACCATCGGAGCGGCCTCGGCTGCTGGGCCGGCCATCGCCTCCGCTGCGGACCGCCGAAGTTCAGCCTGAACGCGACGCCTCAGAGTCCGTGAAGTCATCCCCGCGTCGGCTCGAGACCGAGCGATGGGGCGTCGGGCGAGGAAGGCCGACGAGGCGCATCAAGGGAAAGATGCATGGAGGAAGCATGACGAAGACCGGCGCCCTTGCAGCCGGTCGAAGCCAGCCGGGATGTCTTCACGGACTCTCGGTGCGACGACGACGAGATCGGCTCCCCGGGCTGGTCGTTCATCTACCCCTCGAAGGCGCGGCCGGACGATCGCCTCGGCATCGCGCAGCACTCGAACCCCCGCCCGACGCGCTCCCCTTCGCCCCGGACGCGGAGGGGCGTTTCCTCGGCCACGCCTGGCTCGCCCTCCCGTTCACCGACCCCGTGGACGCGAAAAATCCCACCGGCAACCGGAGCTGGACCTGCTTGACCTGCTCCTGGTGCCGCTTCGTCGACCAGTCACCCTTCCGCCAGTACGCCGGGAGCGAGGAGAAGAAGGCCGCCCGGCAGGCCTTCGTCGATATGCTCCTCGCGCGCTGGACGATCGACGGCGAGTCCATGGCGCCGCCCTCGCACGGCGAGCTCGTCCGGCTCGATCCAGGCCTCCTCGTCGAGCCCCCGGAGGGCTGCGAGGTGGGCTACGTCCCCATCGTGACGCGACAGGAGGCGGCGCGCTGAGGACCTTCCTCAGTCGCGATCACCGCGAGCCGAGCGCCGCGGGATGAGGCGCAAGACGACCAGCCCCGCGATCAGGGCCCCGATCAGCATGAGTCCGCGCTTGAAAGCGTGATCGACGATGCCGACGGCGGCGCCGTCGAGACGCGCGACGCGGCGGTCCCAGTTCGGGGAGTCGATGGCCTCGTTGGCCCGCTCGAGCAGCACGGTGAGCTTCTCCGCCGCCTTCGCGGCCTCGCTCGCGGTGACCGCGACGTCCTTGATGTCGAGCGGCTCGCCCACGTCGTCCGGGTCGCGGTCGAAGCGGGCCACGACGCGGTCGAGGGTCTCGACCATCCGCGTCAGGCTGCCGGTCAGCTCGATCGAGGACTCGATGATCGAGTTGAGCTCGGTCATGACCGGAAGGACCTCCTTCTGTCGCGCCTCGAGCTCGTCGAAGAGCGCGGAGCGCTCGCCGGCGAAGCGATCGAAGACCTGGTCGATGGCAGCGGTTCGCTCGGCGCGGAGCCGCGTCCCGAGGTCCTCGAGCGCCTCGGCCCTCGCGACGGCGACGCGGTCGAAGAGCTCGCGCTGCTGGGCCGAGAGATCCTCGTCGATCGTGTCCAGTCGTGCGGTGATCGAGGCCACGAGGCGGTCCATCTCCTCGAGCGCCTCGCGCGCGAGCGCCGCCTCGGGCTGGTCGGCCATGCGGTAGGCCGTCAGCTCGGCCTGCTGTCCGAGGATGTAGGGGAGGCGCCCCGCGAACCAGAGGATGCGCTCGCCGAGGAGCGTGGCGTCCTCGACGGCCGCGGTCGCCGC
Source organism: Planctomycetota bacterium (assembly GCA_041402125.1). Taxonomy (GTDB): domain Bacteria; phylum Planctomycetota; family DRQF01; genus JAWKSY01. Next base: position 170,966 of record JAWKSY010000002.1, on the reverse strand, counting down.
CTCGACGTCGGCGAGGAGCCCGGAGGCCGCCTCGACGTTGACGGTCGGCGTGCGCCGGAGCGCCGTGAACTCGTCGAAGCGCACGAGAGACACCACGGTGCGGTCGGGGTGGCTCTCGATCCACTCGGCGATGAGTCCGCGCAGGGTCTCGTGCTGGTCCGCGGTGAGGACGTGCTCGGATGCCTCCCAGAGCTCGCGCTCGGCCTCCCGGAGACGCGCCGCCGCCTCGTGCCCCGACTCGCCGATGCCGGCCGGTATCCAGTGCTTCTCGAAGGCCCAGCTCTGGAGCGAGCTCAGGACGAGGAGGTCGAGCATCGCCACGGTCGGGTTCGAGCTCGCGCCGATGTCGATCGCCGCGCCCATGCCGTTCCGGAGGAAGGACTGCGCGAGCCAGCGCGCCTTCGCGTCCGCCGATTCGCTGCGGACCGCCAGGTAGACCGCCTCGCCGAGAGAGGCGCCGTAGTCGTCGGCCATCCCCATCACGAGCGCCTGGATCTCGAGCTGCGTCGGACGGTGATCTGGCGGCGGCGCTTCGAGCTGCTCGAGCGGGTCGACCGGCTCCTCGAAACGGATGCTGCCGCAGCCGGCGGCGGCGAGGGCCAGGCTCGCGATCGCGAGCGCGATGAGACGGGGCGAGTGGATCTGCATGAGGCGAGTCTCTCCGGATCCGGCGGGGCCGACCGAACCGGGATCATCGCGATTGACGCGCGAATCGGCCAGGGGCGGGAGGACGCGGGTTCCCCGGCCGCGGCACGAGGCTTGGAGGTCGCGGCGACCGAGGCGATAATCCCGTCCCCCGATCCGGAGAGCGCAGCGGCATGGAGCAGTTCCTCCCCATCATCCTCGTCACGGCCGTGATGGCGGTCACGATCTGGATCGCCGTCGGCGTCGCCCGCAAGCGTCAGCGTCGCATCGAAGAGCTCTGGCGGCATCTCGCGGAGCACTTCGGGGGCGAGTTCGTGCCCTCGAAGCGCGCGTTCTGGTCGGGGAAGAGCATGCGGGCCGAGGTCGAGGTGGGCGGCGTGCCGGTGGTGCTCGATTCCTACGTGGTGAGTCACGGCAAGTCGAGCACGACCTACTCGCGCGCGAGCGCTCCGGCGCCGACGCCTCACCGCCTCGAGGTCTCCCGCTCCCACCTCTTCACCGCGGTCGGGCGCGCGCTCGGCATGCAGGATCACCTGATCGGCGACGAGGTCTACGACGAGGCCTTCACGATCAAGGGCGACGATCCGGAGTGGGTGGCGGCGATCCTCGACGAGCCGCTCCGACGCGCTCACCTCGCGCAGGACCGGCTCAAGCTCCAGATCAAGGACGGGCAGGCGCGGACGATCCGCGTCGGTTTCGAGGACGACCTCGGCGTCCTGATCGAACGCATCCAGCTCACCGCGGCGCTCGCGCTGGCGGCGAAGGCCGTCGCGCCCTGAGCGTCGTCGATCACATCAGAGGCGGCGCAGCTCCTCGTCGATCGTGTCCCAGGTGATGCCGAGCCGGCGCACGGGCCGGAGATAGACCGGCAGCTCGCGTCCGCGCAGCGCAGCGGGCATCCCCTCGGCGTCGAAGACGCGATCCCAGGTCCGCTCGAAGCAGTGCCCGCCGTCGGGGAACTCCCGACTGAGCGCGAGCGCGCGCTCGTAGAAGGCCCGCGGCCGGCGAAGCACCTGCTCCCGGCGCACGACGAAGTGAGCGCCGGGGAAGAACGCGAACTCCGGCGGCGCCGGCTCGTCGAAGAGCGCGCGGCAGAAACCGTCGAGATCGAGACCGCGCCCGTCCCGGTTCTTGCTCCAGGTCCGGAAGAGCCGATCGCCGTGCGCGTCGTCGAGGTCGGCGACGAAGCCCAGCCAGCGGAAGCCCTCCGCCGGGAACTCGCCCCGCGCGTAGGCCGCGAGGCGACGATGCAGGTCCGGGACGTGGTCGAAGGGATACCCCTGCGCGAACACCGTCAGGGCCGCGAGATCGTCGTAGCGGGCCACGACGTGGTGCAGGTAGGTGTGCGCCTCGAATCCGAGGTTCGGGAGCGGGACCCCGCCCTCGTGGCCCCCACCCTTGTCGTAGACGAGGACCCGGAAGGCCGACGGAACCCGCCGGAGCCAGCGCAGGTCCTCGAGGTGGCGGGCGACGACGAGCTCGAGTTCGGACATCGGGGCTTCCGCGGGACCGGGCGCGGGACGCCGACTCGGTCCGCCCCGGAGGGCCGATCCTACGAAGGCCGGCCCCGTCGTCACCCGTCGAGCCCCCCGGGACAGGCGACTCGCGTGACCGATTCCTGAAAGATCATTGATTACTCACTGATCGGTCCTACACTTCCGCCATGAAGCCCGAGACCCCACCCCCCCATCGCCTCGCCCTCGACCTCGCGACCGCCTGGTCCCGCCTCGAGGCCCGCCTCTCCGCCAGCGTCTCGCTGCGCGGGGTGAGCTTCGCCGAGTTCCGCCTGCTCCGGACCCTGGCCGATCTCCCGGGGGCCTCCGCCACCCGCGTGGACCTCGCTTCGGCCCTCGGCATGTCGCCCTCCGGCGTCACCCGGGCGCTGCAGCCCCTCGAGAAGATCGGCGTGGTGACGACGGTTCGGAGCGAGCGCGACGCGCGTCTCGCGCTGGCCGCGCTCACCGAGGCCGGACGCGAGGTGGTCGCCGACTGCAGTCAGGCGGTGGACGACGCCCTGCGCGCTCTCCTCGCTCCCGGCAACGTCGAGACCCCGACCCTGACCGACCTCGTCGGGGCCCTGGCTCCTCGCTGATCGTCGGTCCGACTCTCCCCGCGAGCTCCGTCCCGAGATGAGTCCTCGCCGGGCTTGACGCGTCCGGCGCCTCCCCCCAGACTTCGTTTCGATTCAAATCATTCGGATACGAACGAATCGCCGGGCGCCTCGGGCCTCCGGCGAGCCCCGACCATCCGGGGCGGGGAGAGGCACATGCGGATCGAAGACCGCCCGGCGGCGCCCTATCAGCCGCGAGTCCTCGAGTCGATCCGCCGCATCACGCGTGCGGTGGAACTCCATTCGCGTCGCCTGATGGCCGTGTATCGGATCACCGGCCCTCAGCTCGGATGCCTGCACGAGATCGCGGCGGCGGGAGAGCTCAGCCCCGGCGTGCTCGCGCGCGCGGTCCATCTCAGCCCCAGCACGGTCATCGGAATCCTGGATCGGCTCGAGGAGCGGGGCCTCGTCACCCGTCGCCGCAGCGCGAGCGATCGCCGGGTCGTCCGGGTGGCGCTGACGGCGGAAGGCGAGTCCTTCGTCTCCCGGGCCCCCTCTCCTCTCCACGACACGCTCGCGGCGGCGATGGACGAACTGCCGGAATCAGAACTCGCGGGAATCGCCGGCGCCCTCGAGAGGATGGCGTCGTTGATGGACTCGCGCGGCGTGGGAGACCGGTCATGAGCTACGAGGCGGAGAACGAAGCCAAGGCCTCCTTCGACGATGTCTACCTCGCCCCGACCCCGCACGGCTACATCGCGGCGATGGCCGCCTGCGGCTACGAGATCGGCGAGCAGGCCCGTCCCTACATGGTCGCGGCGACGGATCTCCTGCGCGAACGGAACGGCGACGCCCTGCCGATCCAGATGCTCGACGTCGGCTGCTCGTTCGGCATCGGTTCGGCCTTCGTGAAGTACAACTGCTCGTTCGACGAGATGGTCGCCTACTTCGCGACGCGGGCGCCGCGCGAGTACCACGCGGCCTGCGAGGCCACGCGGATCTGGCTGAACATCGCCCCCCCGGCCCAGGGCGTGAGGTCCGTCGGTCTCGACCGATCCGAACCGGCGATCCGGTTCGCCGTCGACGCCGGCCTCCTCGACGGCGGGATCGCCCGGGACTTCGAACGTCCCGGAGCACGTCCGACGGAATCCGAGCGGGCCTGGCTGCGCGCCTGCAGCATGCTCATGAGCACCGGCGCGATCGGCTACGTCACCGAGCGTACGCTCGAGATCGTCCTCCGCGACCTCGCGAGGGACGTCCCGACCGTCTTCGGACCGATCGCCGTCATCACGATCATGCGGATGTTCGATCTCGCCCCCATCCGCGCCGTGTTCGAGCGGCGCGGATTCGCATTCGGCTCGGTACCCGGGGTCCGACTCCCGCAACGGCGATTCCAGGACGCTCACGAGCAGCGCGAGGTTCTCTCCATCCTTCACGAGAAGGGGATCGACACCTCGGAATGGGAGGATCGGGGGAAGCACTACGCCGATCTCGTGATCGCGGCGCGCCCCGACCGCTTCGAGGAGCTCATGGCTCGCATGACGGCCGTCCACGACGAGATGCAGGGAGACGCCCGTCGGACCGGCTACATCCGCCGTTGAGGCCGCGTCGGGCGACGGCCGCGTTCAGAGCCAACCGCGGCGCTTGAAGAAGTAGAGCAGCGTCACGCCGCTCGCGACCATGAGGCCGATGGCCATCGGGTAGCCCATGGCCCAGCCGAGCTCGGGCATCGACTGGAAATTCATGCCGTAGATGCCCGCGATGAGCGTCATCGGCAGCATCGCCAGCGAGACCATCGTCAGCACCTTCATGATCTCGTTCAGGCGCTGGGCGAGTTCGGATCGGTAGGAGTCGAAGGAGCTGTCGAGCATGTCGCGGAGCGAATCGGCCGAGGTCAGCACGGCCTGCGCCTGCCCCGACACCTCTCCCATCGACTCCCGGCAGGCATCGGTGACGACGCCGATGCGCCGCCCCGCGATCCGGCTCACGATCGAGCGGGTGTGTCCGACGACCCGCTTGAAGACGAGGACGCGCCGCTTGAGCGCGAGGATGTCGCGGTTGAGCTGCGGCTCCACTCCGCCGTGGATCCGCTCGTCGATGCGTTCGCATTCGACGTCGAGCTGACTCACCATCGAGCCGAAGTCCTCGATGAGGAACTCCAGCACGAGGAACAGGATGAATCCCGGTGAGGCCGCGTAGCGGAACTCGAGGCGATAGCTGTGGTCGAACTCCGAGATGCAGGGGAGCGGCGACGCGCAGGCGGTGAGACAGAACCGGTCGGTGAGGAAGATCACGAGGCGGTCGTTGCGATCCTCGCCGCGCCCGGGGGCCCAGTACGGCAAGGCGATGAAGAGCCCGCCCTCCTCCTCGCTCATCTGCGGCTGCACCTCGCCGTCGACGAACTTCGCCACCTCGTCCGGCGGCGCTCCGAGCTCGATGATCCGCTCGGGGAAGGTCTCGTCGATGTCGAGGTGAATCCAGTAGATGACCTCTTTCGGGCCATCGGGCGGGATGTCCTCGAAGGGGATGACGCCGAACTCGCGCGTCGCGAGATTGAATTCCACGGCCTTGGCCATCGCGTCCCCCCATCTCCGGGCCCCGTGAGCATCGCAGGGATTCTCATACGGTGTCAGTCACCAGATGAGAATTCCCGAGCCGACGCGTCCCGGCGCAGGAGCCGACTCGACCGGAAATGCTGGTACGGCGCCAGTCACCGGATGAGCACTTCCGTTCCAGCGCGTACGCACCCGACACCGATTCGCCCGGAAATGCTAGTACGGTGCCAGTCACCGGATGAGCATTTCCGCTCCAACGCGTACGCACTCGATACCGATTCGCCCGGAAATGCTCATCCGGTGACTGGCACCGTACTAGCATTCTCATCGGGTGACTGACACCGTATGAGAATCAGCCGCGCCAGCGGCGGACGAGGTCGCGGGCGGCGGGCTCCCACTCGGGGAACTCGAAGGTGAAGCCCGAGTCCGTGAGGCGGCCGGGGACCACGCGGCGGCTCTTCAGGATCAGCTCGGTCTCGGTGCGCAGGAAGACGGCGCCCAGCTCGAGCATCCACCGCGCCGCCGGCAGTCCGATCCGGGCGCCCCAGGCGCGGCGGAGCGCGGCATGAACTCCGGTTCGGGAGGGTCGGGGCGCGCAGACGTTGACGGCCCCTTCGAGCTCGGGGTGCGCGATGATCAGCGGATCGCGCGGACGAAGTCGGCGTCGTGGATCCAGGAGACGTACTGCCGCCAATGCCAGGAGGTGCCCCCGAGCCCCCCGGACGAGACGAGCAGGACGTCGAAACGCCGCCGCGGTCGAGACTCATCACCATCGAGGAGCGCAGCGATGAGCCGCGCTCCTCCCGCGCGTGCTCGTCGGCCGCCGCTCCCAGCTCGTCGCGACGTCGATGCTGAAGCGCCAGGTGTCGGGACGCCGTCCTCGGCGCCGCCGAGGATCCCGGTCGCCTCGTCGTTCGGCGCGTCGCGGCGATCGGCGTAGATCGTGGCGGTGCTCGACTGGAGCCAGATCGCGGGCGGGCGGTCCACCGCGGCGAGCGCGCGGCCCAGCGCCTCCGTCGCGTCGAGGCAGAGCGGAGGATGGCGTCGCGATTCGCGGCGGTGTAGCGGCAGTTGACGTTGCGCCCGGCGAGGTTCACGAGGACGTCGGCCCCGTCGAGTTGGGCGACCCACTCCCCGAGATCGGGCGGGGACCAGCGGACCGTCCGGATCGGCCCCGGACGCGGCGAGCGCGAGAGGACGACGACCTCGTCCCCGGGGCCGGAGAAGGCCCGCGCGAGCACGTGCCCGATCTGTCCACTCCCGCCCGCGAGGACGTACTTCATCGCCCGGTCTCCGCCCGAGGGCCGTCGCGTCGCGCGACCGCGACGGGACGGGCGCGGGCGATCAGATGATGTGCAACTCGAAGGCCGTCGTCGCGACGATGCTACAGGGCGAGCCCAGAGGCTGGAAGACGAGCCCCTGCACCGCGAAGACCGCCCCCGCCGCCGAGGCCGGCACCGACGAGGTCTGCACGAGACGCCCGATCGGGCTGAGCGTGGCGAAGAGACTCTGGGGGAAGACCGACCCGTCGAAGACGACCTGGACGTCCGAGAAGAGCGGCGGCGTGCCGAGATCGATCGACCCCAGACAGGGGACGACCGCGGCGCCGGGGTTGAGTCCGGACGCGAGGAGCGCGACCGGAAGCCCGGGAGGCCCGCTCCAGTCGAGGACGAGCGAGTTGCCGACGAGCAGGCTCACCGCGAAGGGACCGGCGCCGCTCGCGCCCTGACCGTTGATGCGGAGCTCGGCGTCGGCGGAGTTCACCTGGCCGGTGCCGAAGCCGGCCGAGGCCGTCAGGAAGTTGTCGAAGGCGAGGCCGATCGCGCTGCCCGTGCCGGTGAACGCGATCCGGATCTGCTTGATGACCGGCGTCGCGAAGATGAACTCGAAGGGCGTGGCCGAACCGTTCCCGTTCGCGTCGAGGACCTGCGTGTCGATGACGTTGCCCGCGACGTCCTTCGCTTCCACCGTCCACTGCTCGCCGCCGTCGATGTCGATGATCTCCGCGCGCGCCGAGTACTGCGGCGTGTCGTAGGTCACGAGGAGCGCGGGCGGCGGGCTCCCCACCATGCCGTCGTCGGTGAGGAAGAACTGGCCGAGGTCGACGCCGGGCGCCGGCTGGTCCGCGCCGCCGACGCCGACGAAGGCGGTCTGCGGGCTGCCGACCTGCGCCAGCCGCGGCGAGCTGCCGTCCTCGAGGATGAAGGAGACGCCGAGGGCGGGCTGGAACTGGTTCGTGATGAGGAGCCCGTCGGTGGGAGCTCCGCCGGGAATGAACTCGAAGTCGATGTAGCTCTGAGCGGACGCGGCGCCGACGGCGCCGGCGAGGATGCAGACGGAAAGGAAGGGGAAGCGGAGATTCATGGCGACTCACCTCGTCGGGTCGCGCCGGGGGCGCGGGCCAGGGGAGATCGCCGGACGTCGACGACCGTCCCTCGCCGCGACCGGGGGGGCGGGATCGCGGCGGGTCTCCCTCCTCCGGACCGCGGGAGCGTCCGGAACGGGAGCCGGGAGGCATGCGCGCCGACGGCACGACGGTTACGGAAAATCCGGAGCGCCCACCGCCCATCGAGCTCCGCCCGGCCGCCTCCGGTCGAGGTCCCGAAGCCGGCGCGCGCCCGGGGAAAGCGAACCCCGCAAGTCCCGTATCGGCGGGCGTTTCCGGGATCCCTGTCCAGCCGGATCACGATTGGCTCTGGCTATGGCGGCGATCGGGACTTGGTCTTGGTGCGCCGTCTCGGAGGAGGCGATCATTTTCCTCGTGCCACCGGGAATCCCCGAGATTCACGGCGGCCTCCGCGCGAGCCGGTCCCCGGAGGGACCTCATCGGCGGGCATCCGGCCGCGCGGGCCGCGCGAGGCGGATCGAATCCCCATCACCGAAGAGGAGATGTCACGTGTCAAGAGTCGCAACGAAGGCCGAGTCCCGCGCGCCCCAGGGGGCCCGCATCCTCACCCTCGCCCTCGGCGCCCTGCTCGCCGGCGCCGGCGCCGCCTCGGCGCAGAACCCGCACGCGCGGATGGACGAGGGGGCGAAGTGCCCGATCACCGGCGCGGTCAAGGTCTCGACGAAGACCGAGGGCCCGGCCGAGGCCGTGCGCGCCGGTGAGATGGACTGGTGGCCGAACCAGCTCGACATCGGACTGCTCCATCGCAACCCGATCGCCGGGAACCCGATGGGCGAGAACTTCGACTACCGCGAGGAGTTCCAGACCCTCGATCTCGACGCGCTGAAGAAGGACCTCACCGCGTTGATGACCGACTCCCAGGACTGGTGGCCGGCCGACTACGGCCACTACGGTCCCCTCTTCATCCGCATGGCCTGGCACAGCGCCGGCACCTATCGCGTCGGTGACGGCCGCGGCGGCGCCGCCGCCGGCATGCAGCGCTTCGCGCCGCTCAACAGCTGGCCCGACAACGCCAACCTCGACAAGGCGCGCCGCCTGCTCTGGCCCATCAAGCAGAAGTACGGCCGCAAGATCTCCTGGGCCGACCTCATGATCCTGGCCGGCAACTGCGCGCTCGAGTCGATGGGCTTCGAGACCTTCGGCTTCGCCGGCGGCCGCGAGGACGTCTGGGAGCCCGAGGCGGACACCTACTGGGGCCCCGAGAACGAGTGGCTCGCCGACAACCGCTACCACGGTGACCGCCAGCTCGAGAACCCGCTCGGCGCGACCCAGATGGGTCTCATCTACGTGAACCCCGAGGGACCGGGCGGCAACCCCGACCCGCTCGCCGCCGCCAAGGACATCCGCGTCACCTTCGGCCGCATGGCCATGAACGACGAGGAGACCGTCGCCCTCATCGCGGGCGGCCACACCTTCGGCAAGGCCCACGGCGCGGCGCCCAGCGGCAAGTACGTCGGCCCCGAGCCCGAGGCGGCCCCGCTCGAGGAGCAGGGCCTCGGCTGGAAGAACTCCTTCGGCTCCGGCAAGGCCGGCGACACGATCACCAGCGGCCTCGAGGGCGCCTGGACGTCGACCCCGGCCGAGTGGTCGCACGACTACTTCGATCACCTCTTCAGCTACGAGTGGAAGATGGTGAAGAGCCCCGGCGGCGCGACGCAGTGGATCCCGACCGACGAGTCGGCGAAGAAGCTCGTCCCCGACGCCCACGACCCGAAGAAGTCGCACGCTCCGATCATGTTCACGACGGACCTCGCACTGCGCATGGACCCGATCTACGGTCCGATCTCGAAGCGCTTCCACGAGAACCCGGAGGAGTTCCGCCGGGCCTTCGCCCGCGCCTGGTACAAGCTCACGCACCGTGACATGGGCCCCTACGCCCGCTGCCTCGGTCCGGAAGTCCCCGCGGCGCAGATCTGGCAGGACCCGGTTCCGGCCGTGAATCACGGCCTCATCGGCGCCGCCGACGTCGCCGCCCTGAAGAGCATGCTGCTCGACTCCGGCCTCACGACCGCTGACCTCGTCTCGACGGCGTGGGCCTCGGCCTCCACCTTCCGCGGGACCGACATGCGCGGCGGCGCCAACGGCGCTCGCATCCGTCTCGCCCCGCAGAAGGACTGGGCCGCCAACCACCCGGCGCACCTCGCGAAGGTCCTCGCGACCCTCGAGAAGGTCCGCGGCGAGTTCAACGCGTCCCGCAAGGACAACGTCCGCGTCTCGATGGCCGACCTCATCGTCCTCGGCGGCTGCGCCGGCGTCGAGGAGGCCGCGCGCAAGGCCGGCTTCCCCGTGCTCGTGCCCTTCACGCCGGGTCGCACGGACGCGACGGCCGAGATGACCGACGTCGAGTCGGTCTCCTTCCTCGAGCCGCGGGCCGACGGCTTCCGCAACTTCGTGAAGGACGGCGCCTCGGGTCGCCCCGAGGAGATGCTCATCGATCGGGCCGTCTTCCTGACGCTCTCGGCGCCGGAGATGACCGTCCTGCTCGGCGGCCTCCGCGCGCTCGACGCCAACTTCGACCGCTCGAAGCACGGCGTCTTCACGAAGACCCCGGGCGCGCTGACGAACGACTTCTTCGTCAACCTGCTCGACCCGAACCTCGAGTGGAAGCCGTCGAACCGCGCCGGCGTCTACGAGGGTCGTGATCGCAAGTCGGGGGCCGTCGTCTGGACGGGCACCGCGGTCGACCTCGTCTTCGGCTCGAACTCCCGTCTCCGCGCCCTGGCCGAGGTCTACGCCAGCGAGGACGCGAAGGCGAAGTTCGTCGACGACTTCGTCCGCGCCTGGGTGAAGGTGATGGAGCTCGACCGCTTCGACGCCTGATCCCCCGGCCGCGAGAGCACCTCTCTCCGGATCTCGAGCGACCCGTCGGCCCGCGCCGGCGGGTCGCTCCCGTTCGGGGGCGGGACCGAGGACCGCGGCCATCCCCGCCGGGCGCTGTGGTAGTCTCCGGCGATGGACGAGGCGACCCCGCGACCGCTCGACGAGACCGAGGAGATCCTCGCCGAGGTCCTCGGCGAGATCGAGGCCGGAGCCGATCTCGACGAGCTGCTCGCCCGCTACGCGGGTCACGCCGAGGCCCTCCGGCGGCGACTCGACCGGCTCGGCGGACTCGGCCTGGCCGGCGGCGCCGGCGCTCCCCCGCCCCGCCTCGGACCCTACGCCCTCGAACGCCCCCTCGGACGCGGCGGCATGGCCGAGGTCTGGCTCGCCCGCGACCTGGAACGCGGCGAGACGGTCGCGCTGAAGGTCGTGGCGGAGACCGCGCTCGGTCCCTCGCTCACCGACCGTTTCGGACGGGAAGCGCGGGCGCTGGGACGGATCGATCACCGAAACGTCGTGGCCTTCCGCGGCGCGGGTCGCGACGCCGGCTTCCGCTTCATCGCGATGGAGCACGTCGACGGCCGGAGTCTCGCCGACCTCCTGCGGGAGGACCAGCGACCTCCGACGCGACGGATCGTGGCGGCGGGTCGCGACCTGGCCCGCGCGCTGGCCGCCGCGCACGCCGAGGGTCTCGTCCACCGCGACCTCAAGCCCTCGAACGTGATCTTCGCGAAGGACGGCCGCGTGGTCCTGATCGACTTCGGCCTCACGCGCGGCCCGGGCGACACGACGCTGTCGCTCACCGGCCGGTTCATCGGCTCCCCGCAGTACGCCTCGCCGGAGCAGATCCGCGGCGAGCACGACCGCGTCGGGCCGGCCTCGGACGTCTACTCGCTGGGCGTCACGCTCTACGAGGCGCTCGCCGGCGCGCCGCCCTTCGAGGGCGCGATCGCCGAGGAGCTCTTCCGTCGCATCCTCACCGCCGATCCGCCGCGTCTGCGCGCACGCAACGCCGAGGTCTCCGCGGACCTCGAGGCCGTGATCGACCGCGCGATGGAGAAGCGGATCGCGGACCGCTACGGCGACGCGGCCTCGTTCGCGGCGGATCTCGAGGCGGTCCTCGAGCTCCGCTCGACCCGCGCCCGCCCGGCCTCCGCCGGACGGCGCCTCCTCCGCTGGTGTCGCGCCCACGCCACGCTCGCCGCCTCGCTCGCCGTGCTCGTCGCGGTGGCGCTCGCGGCCCTCGGGGTGGGATTCTACGAGGCGGAGCAGCGCGCGCGTGAGCGCCGCGACGAGGCCCGGTCCGAGCTCGGGCGCGCCCGGGATCTCCTCGCGACCTACGTCACGGCCAACCGCGACCTGCCCCGGCTCCTCGGCGAGTACCACTGGATCCGGAGCGACCTCGAGACGCGTCCGGCCGGACCGGGCGAGCTCGCGGGTCTCGACGCCCGCCTGCGCGACCTGGAACGCGCCGAGGCCGACCGCGTGCAGCTCTTCACCGAGGTGATGGACGCGCTCCGCCGCGCGGAGAGCGCCGACCCCCGGCTCGAGGGCGCGGCGAGCGTCCGCGCCCGGCTCTACCTGGAGCGATGGCGGGAGGCTCGCGCCGACCGCGACGAGGTCATGGCGAGCTACTTCGCTGGCAAGGTCCGCGAGCACGACGTCCGCGGCGAGTTCGCCGCGCTCCTCGCCCGACGTCGGACCCTCTCGATCACGACGGACCCGCCGGGCGCTCGCGTCGACGCCTTCGTCTACCGGCGCCACGACGCGCTCGTCGAGGACGGGGAGCCTCGTCTCGTTCCGGTTCCCTGGCGGGGACGCCCCGAGGGCGTCGATCCCGGCGCTCGGGTCCTCCGGGTTCGCGCCGGCCCGCCGCCGCTGCGGCCGGAGGACCTCATCCTCGAGGTCGACGGCCATCGCGTGGGCACCGGACTCTTCGTCGAGGACCCGGGCGCGAGCGGTCTCGAGCGCGACGATCTCGTCTGCGCGATCAACGGCCTCGCGGTGTCCGGGCCCGGCGAGGCCGAGGACCGGCTGGCCGACGGCGGCGAGACGACGTTCACGGTCCTCCGCGCGGGAATGCGCCTCGAGATCCGCGTCGCCGCCCCGCCGCGCCTGGTCGACTTCCGCGCGCGCGCGTCCACGGGCGGACGGCCGGCGCGGGTCTGGCGCGACGGGGAGATCCGAGACCTCGAACTCCCGCGGGGTTCCGTCCTGCGCCTCACCGCCGCCCCGCTCTTCCACGGTCGCGAGTCCTTCGTCGGCTTCACGCCGCTCGACGAGGCGGCGGTGGAAGGCGACGTCATCCTGCTCGTCCGGGCCGAGGGACGCGAACCCGTCCGCTATCCCGCCCCGGTCGCGGACTCCGGCCCCATCCGCCTCGATCTCGACCGCACCGGAGACCTCCCTCCCGCCTTCGTCCGCGCCCTCGCCGGACCGGAGCAGCACCTCCGCATCATGGATCGCGAGGTCACCTGCGACGAGTATCTCGCCTTCCTGCGCGAGGGCGCGCCGCGCGCCGCCGAGGGCCGTCCGGAGGCGGGTCTCCTGCCGCTCGACAGCTCCTGGCTCCGCGACGACGGGACGCTCGCGCGGCCGGACGGCGCGGCGCCCGATGCGCCGATCTGCGGCGTGAGCTGGTCCGCCGCGAAGGAGTACGCGCGGTGGTTCACGCGCCGCTCGGCCGCCGGACGTGGCGAGCCGCGCTGGACCTTCGATCTCCCGCCCGCGCTTCTCCTCCAGGCCACGTCCGGCCCGGGCGGACGTGAGCGCACCTACCCCTGGGGCAACCACTTCCGGTCGAGCTTCGCGAAGTCCTGCTTCTCGCGCGCCCGGCCGCGCCTCGAACCCGGGCTGCGCTTCCCCGTCGACGAGACGGTCGCGGGAGTCTTCGACCTCGCGGGCAGCGCGGCGGAGCTCTGCGAGGGGTGGTTCTGGGAGGAGCGCGGGCTGCGCCCGACGCTCGGCGGCTCCTGGGCGCACGGCGAGGCCGAACACTTCCGCAACCGCGAACTCCGCGGCATCGCGAGCGACCTGCGCTCGGGTTTCTGCGGCTTCCGACTCGTCGCGGTGCCGCGGCGCTGATCGGCGCCGCTCGGCGCGGCGCGACTCACTCGAGGAGCGTGGCCAGTCGCGCGCGCGCCCGGTGCGTGATCTGACGGACAGAGTCCTCGCTGCGGTCGAGGACGGCCGCGGTCTCCGCGTAGGAGAGCTCCGCGATCGAGACGAGGACGAGGACGTCCCGGTAGTGCTCGGGCAGCCGGTCGAAGGCGTCCTCGATGCGGGCGACCTCCTCCTTCGCCTCGGCCGCCCGGCTGGGCGTCGCGGCGCGCGAGTAGGCCCCGAGCAGCGGCGCGGGGCCGATGGCGGCATCGAGCGCGAGCTCGCGCCGCACGTCGCGGCGCGCCGCCCGGTGCCAGTCGCGCTTGCTCGAGAGCTTGTTGGCGACGAGCGCGAAGAGCCAGGCGCGGAATCCCCGCTCGTCGCGGGCGCGCAGGGACTCGAGATCGCCGAGGACCTCGCGACAGACGGACTGCACGACGTCGGCGGCCGACTCCCGGCGGGCGATGCCGCCGTCGATCCGCAACCGGACGAAGGCGGTGAGCGCGCCGAGCTGGGGGGCGAGGAGCGCCTCGATCGCCTCGCGCTTTCCGTCCCTCGCCTTCGCCAGCAGGTCCTCGAACTCGGCGCTCACGGCATCACGCTCCTCGCCCGCTCCGCCCGGCATGCTACCCGCCTCAGTAGGCGAAGGGGACGAATCCGAGCGCGGCCGCGCCGAAGAAGCTCAGGCAGACCGAGTGGTTCGCGTCGCGGACGAAGGCGGCGTGCCCCGGCTGGAGGGGTCCCGTCCCGGCGAAGGGCACCGGGTTCGTCGTCGTGACGAAGGTGCCCATCGCCAGATCGACCTCGATCAGGCTCCAGGTGTCGTCGTCGAATCCGGCGCAGACGACCCGGTGGCCGAGCACGTCGAGCCCGACGGGACCCTGCCCGACCGCGGCCGTCCCCAGGATCACGGGCAGGCCGAGGCCGTCCCAGGTGAAGAGCGTGACCGTGTCGTCGACGAAGTCGGTGATGCCTCCGAGACCCGACGTCGGATCCCAGCGGAGACGCCTCGGGAGGCTGCCGAGCGCGGCCGCGAAGGTCTCGGTGGGCGTCGGACCGTCGTTCGTGACCATCTGGAGATTTCCGCTCGTCGTCACCGTGAGGAAGCGCGTCCACGAGGACTCCGCGGCGACGCTCCGGATCCCGCCCTGCAGGAAGATCGAGTCGAGGGAGACGAATCCTCCGACCGCGTCGACCTGACGGCGCCGGATCACGTTGCCGACCGCGCTCACCGTGCCGAGCGTCGGGTCCTGCGCGATCAGGGCCGTGTCCTCGTGGAATCCGGAGGAGAGGTTCACGCCGGGGAAGAGCTGACAGGTCATGAGATCGACGCCGATGTGGTAGCCCGTCGTCCCGCAGAGGGCGAAGGTCTCCCCCACGCCGGGGGTGGGCGACGGCAGGAGGAAGGCGTCGAAGGCGGCGCCGTCGACGTCGAAGAGACCGAAGTCCTCGACGATCGTGCCGCTGACGGCATCGACGATCACGGACCTCGATCCCCCGCCGCTCGCCGTGCCGGCGACGATGAGGCGCGGGGCCGCCGCGTCGAAGAAGCAGGAGGTCGGTGGCACCGATCGGGCGGCCTCGGCCGCCTCGAGCGTGCCGAGCAGGGACACGAAGGTGTTCTCCTGGATCCCCTTCCCGCCGCCCGTCGCGGGAACGCAGTCGATGTCGAAGCCGAAGACGATGTTGAACCCGCTCTCGTCGATGCCCTGATTCATGAAGAAGCCGGTGCCGAGACTGAAGGTGATCTCGGAGAAGGAGATCAGGACGGTGACGTGACCGCCGCCGCCGGTGACGCAACTGATCGGAAACTGATCGGCGACCGTGAAGGGCCCGGCGAGCGAGAAGGTCGTCCCCATGGGCCCGAAGGGCTCCGGCAGCCCGTCCGTGGCGAAGTCGGGACCGTGGATGACGTCCCAGGTGGGCACCATCGACGTGCCGACGGTGTTGTTCGCCGCGACCTCGGCCGTCGCGGTGATCGGAGCCGAGGCGCCCTGGGCGATCGAGGTGGGATGCTCGAGAGTCACCGTCACGCCGTGCGAGGACTGGACGCCGATGTCCGAGAAGTGCGAGATCGTGCCGGTCGCCATGACCGTCCCGAGCGCCAGATCGACTTCGATGTCATCGAGGTCGACGAGATCGAAACCCGTGGCGAGCGACTGCGTCGCCACCGCCGGGATCTCGAAGGTCGAGACGCCCGCGACCTCCGCCGGCGCCGCCCCGAGGTCGAGGGTGATCGCGACGGGCTGGGCGAAGACGAGCCCGTCCGGTTCGAGACGCCAGGCGAGCTGAGGGGCGAAGTCGGCCATCGTCCCGCTCAGATCGGCCGCTCCGATGGCAGTGATCGTGATCGTCTCGTCGTTGCCGAGGGCGCCGGCCGGGATGTCCAGCACGAGCCGGCCGTCGGCCGAGCTCACCTGCCCTCCCGCCGCGCCGATCACGGCGGAAGCGGTCGCACCGGTGAAGCCTCCTCCGTCGCCGCCGCAACCACCGAGGAGGACGAGAGACGCGAGGAGGGCGAGCAGGACGGGCCGGGGGCCGAGATGGGTCGAACGGGCGGGCATGGCGCTGATCTCCGAAGCGGTCCGTCGGCAGAGGAGGCATCCCCGACGGATCGTTCCGCGATTTCGCCCGAATCGGAGGCCGGATCCGCGGTCAGGTGAACTCGGCCAGGATGGCGGAGACCACGATCGTCCCGAGGACGACGGTGACGGCGGCCGGAATGAAGGCGACGAACGCCGCCGTCACCGCGCGACCGCGATCCTCCGGTTCGATGCCGATGGAGGCCGCGGCGAGCAGGTTCGTGTAGGCGAAGATCGCCACCGGGAAGATCACCCAACCGAAGCCGGCGGCGCGCATGGCCCGGTTGATGCGGATCCGGGCGGGCCCGAACTGAGGGGTCGGAGCCGTCTTCAGGGCCGTGGCGACCTCGGGCGTCACGACGAAGATGTCGAGCTCCTCGGCCTCCTCCAGGCAGGCGATCGCCTCGTCGGCCCGCGCGCGGGAGACCTCGACGCAGTGGAGCGGCACCGTCATGTCCTCGCCCACCCAGATCTGGGTCGCGAGGCCGGGAGATCCGGAAACGCGGGCGGGGATCCCCTGCGATCCGAGGTAGCCCACCGCCTCCTGCGCCCCGCGCGTCTCGAAGCTGCGTCCGACGACGACGGCGTCATCCAGTGCTTCGGCCGGATTCGATTCCTCGCTCATCGCTCGCACTCCGGGTTCCTCGAGGGGCGTCCCTCCCGAGGGGGACCGCGGCGCCATTCTCGACTTCCCGGCCGCGGAGGGAAGTCCCTTCCCCTTCCCGGACGCGAACGGGCGCGTCCCCCGCGGGAAGGGACGCGCCCGTCTCAGGCCGATGACCGGGAATCCGGCGACTACTTCAGCGCGTAGCGGGTGCCCCGGCGCTGACCGGTGACCTTGACCGCCTTCGACTCGGCGAGGCGCTTCAGGGAATCCCGCACCTGGGCGGCGGTGCCGCCGGTGACCGGACGGATCGCCTCCGCGGCCGAAGGCTCCCCGAGTCCCTGCAGGGCCTCGATGATCGCGGCGTCCAGGGCGTCGCGGCCCTCCTGCGTGCGGGTGTTGCGCTTCGCGCCGGCGGTCTTCTTGCCGCGGCCCTTCGGGGCGGGAGCGGCCTTCGCGGCCCGGGCCGGACGCCCCCGCTTGCCCCCGCGCGCGCCCCGACCGCTGAGGATCGCGGTGAAGGCCTCCAGGGTCAGGCCGCGAAACTCCTCGATGAGGTCGGTCTCGTGGAGGCCGTCGACGAGCTCGCCGATCGTCGCGGACTTCGGGAGGCCCGAGAGGGCCTGGCTCAGGATCTGTCGATTCGCGTCCTCGATCGCCGCATTGACGATCCCGACGACCTGGGTGGATTTGGCCATTTTCTCACTGCTCAAATGGGTGACTCCGGCGCCGAAAATCTTCATCCCTCTTTTCGGACTATGGCCACGTTCAATCGCGACTTCAAGGAACCCGCCATTTCGCCGCGTCCGGAACTGACGACTTCGCGGCGGCGGGCCCCGCGCCGGATCGGGGCCGTTCGGGCGGAAGAGCGCGATCTCCGCGCGAACCCGAGGTGCGCCACGTCAGGGAATTCCCCTCCTTCCCGCTCTCGTTTCAGTCCGGAATGCCGTCGCCGCCACACCCGTGAGGCCCACGGAAATGAAATGGCCGCTCGTCCCGCCGCGATCTGCTTTTCCAGAGAATGACGATCCCAATGATCGCGACGAGCGCGATCACACCGAATGCGATGGCGATGCGTGAGTCCATGCCGATTCCTCCCTATCCGGGGCCATTCGATCGGGTCGCGACCGGTCGCTCCGGTCGATCCTGGTGGGCTTCGATCGCGAGCCGGCCGGCCCGACGGAGCGCGCGTGCCTCGCGCCACCGCATCGGCTCCCACTCGAGTCGGAGTTCGCGAAGGGGCGGCTCGGTCTCGTCGGAGACGACGACCGAGAGATGAGGCCCCCGGCCGTGGACGGCGTGCAGGACCGCGCTCGCGCGCTCGATCGCGTAGGATTCGCCGTCCCGGACGAGGATCCGCCCGCTCGTGCCGAGTTCTCGATCCCGCCAGGGCATCTCGTAGAGCACGTCCTCCACCGTCGGCGCCGCCGCGAGGGGGAGGACCGCGATCGGGAAGCGATGATCGTGCATCGCTCCCGGCGGCCCCTCTCCCCCGAAGCGATGGATCGCGAGGCGGTAGACGCGCCCCGTCGCGCACACCTCGAGCCGGGCGCGACCGGCGAGCCGCTCGTAGACGAGACCGCTCTCGGGATCGCGGATGCGGAGTGCCGCCCAGTGACGCGCCCGCTTCAGGCGGGCGGCGAGCACGGGGAGCACGTCGAGGAGGACGGCCAGCGTCGGCGAGGCGTCGGGATCGCGGAGGATGGACCGGGCCTCTCCGACCGACGAGGACGCCGTCGGCCGGCTCCCCGGCTCCACGCCGCGGCTCGGACTCCCGATCGATCCGGGCATGAGCTCCACTCCGATGGACGCGCTCGCTCGCCTCCAGCCTCCAGCGGTGGGCGGCCTCGGTCAAGCGCCGGAGGGAAACCGCTCCGCGCGGGACACCCGTCGCGCGAGACCGATCGTCACCGCGAGGACGAGCCCGACGTCGACCCACATCCAGTCCGGGCCTCCGATGGCGACCTGATGGTAGACCGCACCCGCCCCGGTCAGGACGCCGATCACCCCGACGAGCCACGCGCGGCGAGAAACCGCGAGCCGCGCCGCCACGAGCCCCCCGATCGCGACCTGCCCGACGTGCGCGACGATGACCACGAGAAAGGAGACCGCGGGCAGACTGGCGACGTAGGCGCGCATCTCCGGCCCCGCCGAGAAGTCGAGCCCCTCCGGAGCGGGGAAGAGCACGCGCGTGTTCAGGAGAACGAGCGCCGCGTTCCAGAGGTTGCCGGCGAGAAGGCCCAAGAGGAGGGCGCCGAGATGGCGGAGCAAGTCGCGGATCAGGCCGCGGCCTTCGCGCGCCGCGCGCACTCGATGCGGCCGACGAACCAGGCCGCGACGAGGCAGAGCGGCGGATCGATCCACATCCAGACCGGTCCCCCGAACATGAGTTGGGCGGCGACGCTGCCGATGGCGGTGAGGATGCCGACGATCCAGGCCAGCACCGCCGGGCGGGAGGCGCCGAGTCGCGCCGCGACCCACCCTCCGACCGCGGCCTGTCCGACGTGGGCGACGAGGACGACGAGGAAGGCGGTGGCGGGAAGCGTCTCGACGTACGCCCGGAACTTCTCCGCGTCGTCCATCGTCGTGCCCTCGGGCATCGGGAAGAGGACGGTCGCGTTGAGGGTCACGAAGAGCTGGTTCCAGACCATGCCGGCGACGAGCCCGACGATGACGGCGATGATGTTCCTGAGCATGGAGAGCCTCCGGGTTCCGGCCGATCCGAGTCCGCGGATTCTAGCCGCGCCGGCGCCGGCGTGTCGATCCCCGCTCCGCCGCCCGTCGTTCGCGCCGAGACGGTAGGATGCCCGGATACCGGGGATGGGAGGAGGAGGCCATGGATCTGCGTCGCATGCTCTCGGACGTCCACGAGCGCAGCCACCGCGGCTTCGCGACCCTGATCGAGCACTGCGGGCGCTTCTCTCCCGCGGAATTCCGCCGCGAGCGCGAGGGGTTCGGGGTCCCGAGCCTCCAGGCGCAGTTCTGCCACGTGATCGGCGCCGAGCGCTACTGGCTGGGCGTGCTCGAGGGCCGGATGGACGTCGAGGACGGCCTCGCCGACGACCCCGGCGCGCCCGAGATCGAGCGCTCGCGGCGCGAGGTCTTCGACGCCGTCGAGGCCCACCTCGCGCGCACGCCGGACGAGATCCTGGAATGCGCAACCGAGTTCACGACCTGGGGCGACGTGAAGCGGACACTCGTGCCGTCCCAGGTCCTCCTCCGCACGCAGATGCATCTCTTCCAGCACCAGGGTCAGATCACCGCGATGTGCCGGCAGCTCGGCGCGCCCATCAACGGCATCGACTACCCACACGGCCCCTGACCGGCCGCTCAACCGCCGCAGCCGCCGCAGCCGCCGCAGCCCCCTCCCCCGCAGCCGCCACACCCTCCGCAGCCGGCGGTTCCGGAGCCGCCGGCGCCGGCGCCGCTGCAGCCGGCGTCCCCGATCTCCGCATCGGAGGCCGGAGACGAGAAGCAGCCGGAGACGTCGCCGTCCGGGCCGAAGTGGAGTCGATGTGCCGCCCTCGGTGCGTCATCAACCGGGAGCGAGACTCGAGGGAGAACCTCGGGCCCGTCCTCCATGGTGTCGACGGCCGCCCAACCGCCCTCGGTGCTCGCCAGGGCTCGGATGTAGTAGAGCAGGAAGACGAACATCCCGCCGACGAAGACGAGACTCACCCACAGACGAACGCTCGTCAGGGCCGAGGCACAGCCGGTCGCGAGCGCGAGCAGTGCGACGGCGCCGGCCGCCTTCAGCCGCCCTCGCACCCGCGCCTTCGGCAGGATCCAGTGCGTCTTACGGTTCGCCCGGACGAAGTGCGGCGCGAGCCCGAAGCGCAGCGCCGGGGGCGGCCAGAGGTCGATCGGCGGCGCGGTCTCGAACTCGCGCCGGTAAGATTCTCGCGTCCGGTCGTACCAGTCCGCGAACTTCCGCCCCTCCGTCCGTCCGCCCCGCGTCGGTCCGTGGTGGAGCTCGAATCCCAGGATCCCCTCGCAGAGTTCCTTCCAGTACGACCGCGTGTAGACGAGGTGGAGATGCCAGGCCTGATCGACCTCGTCCGACGGTGTCACCGGATGACCGGCCACCGCCGCGAGGTAGACGAAGCGTCGATACTCGTCGACGGTCCGGCGGGCGAAGTCGCGCGTCCAGCCGCAGTCGCGGGCGAGGCGGTCGGTGAAGGGCAGCGAGGCGCCGGGCGCGTCGAAGACGAAGTCCCGGAGCGCGGCCCAGAGTTCGGGGCGACTGAGTGGCATGCGAGCCCCCTCCGACGTCGGCGAATCCGACCCGGGATGCTCCGGACCGGGGTTGCGCGATTCTATCCGCCCGATCGGATCGGGGCCGCGGGATCGCGAATGACGCGGCCGCAGCTCCGCTCTATCATGACCCACCGGGAGCCGACTCTCGCTCTCCCGACCCCGAACCCGCGGAGCCCGGAGTGCACGACGACGAGACGACACGTCCCGCGGACGATCCGACCCGTCCCGCCCGAGATCTCGAACGGACGACCCAGGTCACGCCTTCTCCGACCCCGGGCGGAGGCGTCCGCGGGCTCCGCGGGCGCCGGATCGGCGACTACGAACTCGAGCGCGAGCTGGGCTCCGGCGGCCAGGGCTACGTCTACCTCGCCCGGCATCTCCGTCTCGGACGGGCGGTCGCCCTGAAGCTGTTGCCGGAGGTGCACGCCCTCTCTCCCCAGGCCCGACTCCGCTTCGAACGCGAGGCCGAGGTCGCGAGCCGCCTCGACCACCCGGGGATCTGCACGGTCTACGAGCTCGGCGAGGACGAAGGCGTCCCCTTCATCGCCATGCGCTACGTCGAGGGCGAACCCCTCGACCGGAAGATCCGGGCCGCGCGCGAGGCGCGCGCCGCCGACGCCTCCTCGTCGCGGGGACTCACGCTCTCGGGCACCGACGGAGGCAGCACCGAGCGCGAGGCGCAGCGGAGCTGCCTCGCCTTCGCGCGCGAGGCGGCGCTCGCCCTGCACGAAGCTCACGAGTCCGGACTCGTCCATCGTGACGTCAAGCCGGCGAACATCATGGTCGATCGCGAGGGGCGGCCGGTCCTGCTCGACTTCGGTCTCGCGCACGACGACACCTCGGACGGCGGCCTCGTCGTGACGCGCACGGGTGACGTCCTGGGGACGCCCGCCTACATGTCACCGGAGCAGATCCGCGGCCAGCGACTCGACCGGAGGACGGACGTCTACTCGCTCGGCGTCACGCTCTTCGAGTGCCTCTCCATGCGCCGGCCCTTCGAGGCGGCGACGCGCGACGCGCTGCACCGCGCGATCACGCAGGACGAGCCGCCGTTGCTCGGGCGCGTCCTCCCTCGCGTCGACCGCGACCTCGAGGTCGTCATCGCCACGGCCCTCGCCCGCAACCGGGACGAGCGCTACGCGACGGCGCGGGAGTTCGCCGACGAGATCGGTCGCGTCCTCGCGGACGAACCGATCCTCGCGCGACCGGCCGGGCCGCTGAAGCGACTCGGACGCTGGACCCGTCGCCACCCCCAGCTCGCGGCTCTGGCCCTCGTGCTCGCCATCACGCTGCCCACGATCGCCGTCCTCCTCACGACCTACCTCAACGACCGTCCGCGAGTCGAGGCCGCACGACGCGCGCAGATCGAGGTCGAGCGCGATCGCCTCCTGTCCTCGGCCTCCTTCGAACTCGCCGAGGGCAGCCCGCGCGAGGCCCTCCGACTCTACCGCGAGGCGGCGGACATCGAGGGTGACTCCGCCGAGGCGGAGGCCGGCGTGGTGATGGCGCTGATCCGATCGCGCGACGCCGACGGCGCCCTGCGCGCGCTCGAGGCGCGCGCCGAGGTCCTCGGTCGCGGCGCCGCGAGCATTCTCCTCCGGGCGGACGCACTGCGGATCCGGGGCGACGCCGAGGCGGCGGCGGAACTCGAACGCGGCGCGCCCGCGCCGGCCGACGCCTTCGACCACCTCGTCCTCGCCGAGCGCGCCCTGGGCGCCGGCGAACGCGGCGAACCCGGAGGCTTCGAACGCGCCCTCGCGCACGTGACGCGGGCCATCCTCCTCGCCGACGGCCCGCGCCTGCTCCACTTCGAGCTGCGCGCGCACGTGGCCGGGCACCTGAGAGACGCCGATGCGATCGAGGAGACGGTGGAAGCTCTCGAGCACCGCTGGCCGGGCGCGGCCCGCGCCCACCGCTGGGCGGGCTTCGCGCTCGAGCGCCTCCCGGGGGGAACCGAGCGGGCGCTCGAGGCCTATCGACGGGGCGTCGCCTGCGACCCGCGGAACGCGGGGATCCGCGATGCCTACGCGTTCGCGCTCCAGGCGACGGGTCGACTCGAGGAGGCGCTGGTCCAGAACGACGCCGCCCTCGTCCTGCTCCCCGACAACCCCTCGCTGCTCCACACGCGCGGTGTCGTGCTCGACGGACTCGGACGGGCCGAGGAGGCCGAGGCCGCCCAGCGGCGCGCCATCGTGCGGGATCCCGGCTTCGCGAAGGCGCACAACGCGCTCGGAATCCTGATGCGGAAGGCGAAGCGCTACGACGAGGCGCGAACCGAGATCCGCGAGGCCATCGCCCTCGATCCGCGACTGGCTCCCCCCCACCACAACCTCGCGCTCGTCGACTACGAACAGGGAAGACTCGACGACGCGGACGCGAACCTCGCGGAGGCGCTCCGGCTCGACCCGACGCTCGCCCGTTCGCACTACCTCCTGGGCATGGTGCGGCGCGCGCAGGGGCGCCTCGACGACGCGATCGCCGCGTACCGCGAGGCCATCCGGCTCGAGCCCGGCATGGCCCTCGCGTGGAACAACCTCGGCGGCGTCTTCTGGGACCAGCGCAAGGCGGCCGAAGCCGCCGAGGCCTATGAGCGGGCCGTCGCGGCCGATCCGTCCCTCGCGGGCCCGCGCGTCAACCTCGGGCGGGCACTCTTCCGGCTCGGAAAGCTCGACGAGGCGGATGCCGCGTTCGCCGAGGCGCTCCGGCTCGATGCCGGGATGCCGCTCCTCCACTTCGATCTCGCCTCGCTGCGCAAGGCGCAGCGGCGACCGGAGGAGGCCGCGGCCTGCTATCGCGAGGCCATCCGGCTCGATCCCGAGTTCGCCGAGGCCCACTGCAACCTGGCTTCGCTGCTGATCGACGCGGGCGACGTCGAGGCCGCGATCGATCATTACCGACGCGGCCACGCGGCCGGATCGCGACGCCGCACCTGGCGCTATCCTTCGGCCGTCTGGCTCGCCGCCACGCTGGCGCGGTCGGCGAAGCCGCTCCTCGACGCCGGCGACACCGAGGCGGCGATCGAACGCCTCGAGGAGGCCGCGCGAGTGACGGAGCGCAAGGACCCCCTCACGCTCTTCCGGCTCGGCCTCGCCCGGCACCAGGCCGGCGATCGCGGGGGCGCCGAAGGGGAAGCACGCGCCGCGCTCGAACTTCTGGACGGAAAGGACCGCGAGGAGATTCGCGTCCGCGACGTCGAGTCCTTCCTCGCCGGTCTCGAATGAAGCCCGACACCAACCATCACGACCTTCCGATCGTTCCCTGAGGACCCACGCATGACCCTCGAAGAAACCCTCGCTCAGCTCGAGTCGAAGTCCGACCCCGCCGTTCTCGCGCGCAACGCCCGCAACGGCGCGGGGAAGAAGCAGTACGGCGTCCGCCTCGGCGACATCCGCGCCGTGGCGAAGAAGATCAAGAAGGACCAGAAGCTCGCTCTGGCGCTCTGGAAGACGGGCAACGTGGATGCCCGGCTCCTCGCCACGCTCGTCATCGAGCCGAAGGATCTCACCGCGAAGCAGCTCGACAAGCTCGTCCGGGACGCGCGCTTCCCGCAGCTCGCGGACTGGCTGAACTCCTACGTCGTGCGGGCCCACCCCGAGAAGGAGGCCCTCCGGGAGCGCTGGATGGAGGACGATCACCCCATGGCGGCGCGCGCCGGCTGGAGCCTCACCTCCGAGCGCGTCGGCAAGGACCCGAAGGGGCTCGACCTCCCCACCCTGCTCGACCGGATCGAGGCCGAGATGCCGGACGCCGACCCGGCCGCCCAGTGGACGATGAACTTCGTGCTCGCGGGGATCGGGATCCACGTCCCGAAGCTCCGCAAGCGCGCCGTCGCCATCGGCGAGAAGCTCGGCCTCTACCGCGACTATCCGGTCTCGAAGGGCTGCACCTCGCCCTTCGCCCCGATCTGGATCGCGGAGATGGTGAAGCGACAGGGCAAGTAGGTCCGCACCCGCGGCGGCCGAGCCCGGCGGCGGAGGGGAGAGCGATGCTCAGCTCCGGGGCGTACGCGTCTTCCGCCCAATCAGGTACCAGGTGGGCATCGCCCCCTTTCCCTTGAGCTGGATCTCGCCGCGCGCCTCGAACTCGAAGTCGCCGCGGAGGCGCTCGTAGACGGCCTCGTTCACCTGGATCCGGCCGGGCTCGCCGTGCGACTCGAGCCGGCTCGCGGTGTTGACGGTGTCGCCCCAGAGGTCGTAGCTGAACTTCCGGCGACCAATGACGCCGGCGACGACGGCCCCGCAGGCCACGCCGACCCGGACGTCGAGATCGTTTCCGATCGGAGAGACGGTGGACCGGATGATCGGGATCAGTTCGAGAGCCATGTCGGCGACGGCCTCCGCGTGGTCCTCGCTCGGCACGGGGAGTCCCCCGGCGACCATGTAGGCGTCTCCGATCGTCTTGATCTTCTCGAGGCCGTACTTCTCCGCGACGCGATCAAACTCGCTGAAGATGCGATCCATCAGGGAGACGAGCTCCCGCGGCTCGAGCTTCGCCGCCAGCGGCGTGAAGCCGACGAGGTCCACGAACATCACGGTCACGGCGTCGAAGGCGTCGGCGATCGAGCCCTCGTGCTCCTTCAGGCGGGCCGCGATGGGTTCGGGGAGGATGTTGAGCAGCAGGCGCTCGGCGCGCTCCTGCTCCTCGATCACGCGGCGCTCGGCCGCGTGGGTCGTGCCCCGGAGCGTCATCGCGGCGATGACGCAGAAGGCGAAGGCGCCGAGCGTCACCGCGACGTCGTTCACGACGCGGATCTCGGGCCTCATCACCGGCACGAGAGGAACGTCCTGGTGCCGCAACCACAGGCAGAGCACGAGACCGACCGCCGCCCCCGCGATGCCGGTCCACATCGCGCGCCGCTCGTGTTCGGGGTGGATGGCGGCCGCCGCGAAGGCGACGGCGAGGAAGAGCACGTGCGAGGGCGCCGTCGGACCGTAGAGCAGCGTCTGCCCGACGCAGAAGAGGATCCCCCAGCCGATGAGGGCCCGGCGGGCCGTCGCGAAGCGCCCCCGCGCCGACAGCCAGAGCGGGAGCGCGAAGGGCAGGCTCGCCAGGTGGCGCAGGACGAGGATGGTCCACTCACGCGGGCCCGAGATCCCGAGGTCGACGATGAGCGGAGACTCGGCGAACGCGAAGCCCACGGCGAGCACGAGCGCCGCCGCGGAGGCGACGTTGCAGAACCGCAGGTGCTTGGCCATCGAAGGCGCCATGCCGGCGGGAACGCCGATCCCGCCGATCCGATCCAGGAGTGCCCTCGCGTTCATGCGGACACCCTGCCGATTTCTCGGGGGCTGGCAAGGGCGGGACCGGCGCCCGGACGCGCCTCTTCCGAGCGCTCCGCGGGCGCAGCGGCCGTGAGCCCCCGTCGCTCGCGGACTTGCGCTCACGCGGCGCAGCCGCCTCGTCATCCGGTCCCGAGGAACCCGGGGAGTCCTGCCGACCCGGAGGGTCCGCGTGGTAGCTTGGCCGCCGCAATCGCCGCCTCCCGCGCCCGGTGCCGTCGCGGGGAAGGGTCCGGCCCCGTTCAGGCCCCCACGGAATCTCGCGGATGCAGGACCGATCGCCGACCCGGACCGACGTCGTCATCCTCGGATCGGGCCTCGCCGGCTCGATCGCGGCCCTCTGCCTGCGCCGCCGCGGCTTCGAGGTGGTCCTCGCCGATCAGGGCACGCATCCGCGCTTCGCGCTGGGCGAATCGACGACGACGCCCGCGTCGCTCTGGCTGCGCGTGCTCTCGCGCACCTTCGACGTGCCCGAGCTCCTGAATCTCGCCTCGGCCGAGGCGCTGACCCGGAACGTGGCCGCGACCTCCGGCATCAAGAACAACTTCGGCTACCTCTACCACCCCGAGGGCGCCGCCCGGCCCTCGCACGCCTGGCAGGCGATCATCCCCCAGGCCTTCCTCACCGATCACGGGCTCGACCGCATGGCGCCCGAGAACGAGATGCACTACTTCCGCCAGGACGTCGACGCCTACCTCTGGGCCTCGGCGCTCCGGGCCGGCGCGGTGGGACGCCCCGCGATGCAGGTCGCCGAGATGGCGATCGACGACGAGGGCGTCCGTCTCCGGACGGAGGCGGGAGAGACGATCGAAGCGCGCTTCGTGATCGACGCCAGCGGCCACCGCTCCCCCGTCGCGCGACACCTCGGCCTGCGCGAGGAGACGCCTCGGATGCGGACGCACTCGCGCTCGCTCTTCACGCACATGATCGGCGTGCGACCCTACGAGGACGCGAAGCTCGTCCCCGACAGCATGGCCGCCTGGAGCCACGGCACGCTGCACCACTTCTTCGACGGCGGCTGGGTCTGGGTGATTCCCTTCAACAACCACCCCGGCTCGACGAACCGCCTCTGCAGCGTCGGCGTCAACTTCGACCACCGCCGCTTCCCGCGCCGGGAGGGCCTCTCCCCCGAGGACGAGTGGCGGGAGTTCCTCGCCGCGCACCCCTCGATCGCGGTGCAGTTCGAGAACGCGACGCCGGTGCGGCCCTGGATCCAGACCGACCGGCTGCAGTACTCGAGCCGCGCCTGCGTCGGCAACCGCTTCTGGATGACCGCCCACAGCGCCGGCGCCGTCGACGCCCTCTACTCGATGGGCAACATCAACACCTTCCACACCCTCGCCGTCGCGCTCCCCCTGATCGCCTCGGCGCTCGAGGAGGATGACCTCCGCCGCGAGCGACTCGAGCCCGTCGAGCGGCTCACGGACGCGCTCCTGCGCTTCCAGGACCGGATCGTCTGCGGCAGCTACGCCGGTTCGCGTGCGCCCGAGATGCTGCGGGTCTGGATCGCGCTCTGGTCCCTCACCGACACGGCCCGGATCCGCAAGGTCCTCATGCCGCTCGTGCGCCACGTCCGCACCGGCGACCCGAAGGACCTCGCCGACTGCCTGAGCGATCCGGCCGACATCGTCACCGGCGTGGGCATGCAGACGGGGATCACCGACGCCGCCACCGTCCTCGACGAGCTCGACGGACTCTGCGACATCATGGCCGAGCTCGAGCACGAGGGGTCCTCGCTCGCCGAGGTCTCGCAGCGGCTGAACCACGCCATCGAGAGCAAGGAGCGCTACGGCATCAACCTCGGCGAGATGGATTACGCCTTCTCGAAGATCCCCTGGCTCTTCGAGCCGCTCGCGCGCAACGGCCTGCGCTGCCACGCCACCTGCTTCCTGACGCCCTACGAGATGCAGACGCTCGGGACGGGGCAGACATGAGGCTCCGGCGCGCCTTCGGCCTCTTCACCCTCCACGACGAACCGGTCCCGCCGGAGACCGAGCAGCTCCAGCGCGAGGGCCACGCCCTCCTCCGCGGCGTCTTCGCCGGCGAGGAGCTCCGCGCGCTGCGCGAAGAGATCGAGGAAATCTACGCCACCTGTCCCGGCGACCGCCGCGCCGGCATCGTCGACGACAACGCCGCCTCGGCCTTCCGCTACCAGATGTACAACCGGAGCGCGCGCTGCCAGGAGGCGATGGGGCACCCGCGCATCCTCGAGGTGATCGAGCCGCTCCTCGGCTGCGACTGCCACGCGATCAACAGCACCGCCTGGCGGAACCCCGCCGGCCTCGTCGACGACCCCGAGGCCTACTACTTCTGGCACATCGACGGCGGCCCCTACGTCCCGCGCCCGCCGGGCCTCGACTGGCCCGACGCGATCCCCTACCCGATCTTCGTGATCGGCTCGCACATCTTCCTCGAGGACTGTCGCCTCGAGGACGGCCCCACGACCGTCGTCCCGACGAGCCACCGTTCAGGCGAGCTGCCTCCGAAGGCGCTCCGCTACGAGGAGCACCTCGAGTACCGCGGTCACGGCCCCGTCTCGCTCGTGGCCGAGGCCGGCGACGTGGCCTTCTTCGTCTCCGACGTCTGGCACCGCCGCCGCCTGCCGACGGCCGACTCCCGCGGCCGCTTCTTCCTCCAGACGAACTACGGCCGTCGCGACATCGCCCAGCGCATCCTCACCACGGAGGAGGTCCACCACGCGAGCGAAGACGCGCTCGCGCGTGCGACGACGCCGCGCCAGCGGACGCTGATCGGGATCCACCCGGCCTGCTACTACGACGGCTGAGAGACGACCCTCAGCGGTCGATCCGGATGAAGCGCCGCGTCAGCTCGCTCCAGACGAGGCGACGGTTCGGGCCGGGAAGCCAGGAGCGGACGGCCCACTCGTAGGGCGTCATTCCCGATCCCCCTTCGGGCGGCTTCGTCTCGATCGGACCGTCGAACAGGTGGTAGATCGCGCTCCCCGACGTGATCCGGCAGCACTGGCTCCGGAGTTCGTCGATCGACCACGGCACCGTCGCGGGGTCGAATCCCTCCGTCACCACCTCGTCCGGGACCTCATCCAACCAGCCGTAGCGGCCCGCCCGAAGCACGGCCCGCGTTTCGGCAAGGGCAACGGGATCACCCATCATCGCGAGGGCTCCGGTAGCGCGGGCATGGAGGCCGAGCTCCCTCCGGCTCCCGAACTCGCGGAGCCACTCGGCCACGCCCTCGTCGCGCACGAAGCCGAGATCGACGATGAAGCCGAACCCGAACTCGGCATCGGGCGGGTGGGCACGAAGCGCGGCATTCAGTGCCTCGATCGGCTTGCCCGCGAGGACCAGGGCGTCGACCCTCTCCCGGGCGTCAACCTCGAGCCCGAGGCGGATCTGATCGAGCGCCTCACCTGCCCGCTCGGGAAGCCCCCCGGCGGCCGCAACAGCCTGCAAGTTGGCCCTGGGATCCTGGGCGGACTCCCACCGATGGCGAAGGAACTCGCGCACCTCGGCCGTTGCACTCCGCGCGAGAAGGACGTCCCAGGCGCCGATTCCCGTGTCGACGGCGAGGTCGCCCGAGCCTTCATCGGCCGCGGCGACATGTTCGACGAGCCGGCGCCCGGACTCCGGATCGCCCACGATGAGGAGCCCGCGGTAAGCGAGGCGCTTGCGGGGTGAGTCCGGATCCTCATCCGCCGCCCACAGCCGGAAGAGCGTCCTCAACTTCTCGGGACGCGCGGCCTCGAGGAACGCGAGCATCTTGATCCCGAACGAGCCGATCACGGTCTTCGTGTCCTGATCTCCCCGTAGCGCCCCGTCCCAGAGCGTCGCGTCTTCGGGCTCGATGCCCGAGTCGATGAACTCGTCGAGGACCACGTCCGCGATCTCCTCCGTCGCGGCGCCCCTGATCCTCAGCGCGAATGCGAGAGCTTTCAGGGGCTCCTCTGACGCGTTCCAGAGGAGTCGGGAACGAATCGAGGCGAGAGCCGCGGGGTCCCAGCGAAGGCGCCCGGCCAGCGACTCCCACTCCATCTCGTCCAGGAGCTTCAGCATCCGCATCTGCTCCCCCTCCTCGCCGTGATACGCACGCCTGAAGAAGCCTCGCGCGATCGCGGGCGCCGCGTCGAGCAGGAGCGCGAAGCCGAACGGCGCGAGACCGAATCCGGAGACGAGCGGTTCGGCCGCCTCCGTTCCTCCGCGCTTGTAGAGCGCGTAGGAGACGAACTCGTCCTCCGTTTCCTGCGATGCGCGCAGGAAATCGAGGCTCGTCGCGCTCTCGAGCTTCGCGACCGCCCCGAGAACGGCGAGCAGCCATCCCCGCGGGGCCGGTTCGACGTCCTCGTTGCCGCGAAAGGTCAGCGCGAGCCGGATCAGTCTCGCCTCGTCGGCCGCTCCCGGCTTCTCGTCACCGAGCCATCGGAGCGTCCACCCGGGGAGATCTCGCGCGAGCCCACCGATGCCCAGCCCGTCGAGTTCACTCTCGAACCGCTCGCTGAAGACCCAGTCGAGCAGCGCGGCCAGTCGCGGCGGAAGCCCGCCGCCCGTCTTCGCATCCTCGGGTTCCCGCCCCGCGAGGGTCAGGATGGCGCTCGAGATCTCCTCGCGGTATCGATCGTCGTACGAGATCGCCATCTCGAGGGTCTCGGCGGCGAGGTCGCGAATCCTGGGATCCTCGCTCGGGAGATAGCGACAGGCGAGCGGCGCGTGATCGCTCCGCATGATGACGTGGATCTTCCCGAGCCAGACCTTCTCCGACCACGGCTTCCCCGCCGGCATCGCCGCGAAGAGGGCGGGCAGATCCGCGCTCCCCATGATCCAGCGCAACCGCGTGCCGAAATCGACGGGCGTCCCCGGCGTGAAGGCGTGCGGAAGACAGAGCGCGACGACCCGCTCCGATTCCCAGGCGTCGAGGTACTTCGCCTCCAGCGCCGAGGCGCAGACGAGGGCGGCCCGCCCGTCCGGCAACCGCAGCCCCGCGCGCAGCACGTCGATCCGATGCCGATCGAGCCCCTCCTCGATCCACGCCTCGGTCACCGCCGGGTCGACGAGCTTCGCCGCCGCCTCGAGCAGCGCCGGCGCGGGCCTCCAGCGATCGACGAGCCCGCTCGCGGGCGCCTGCGCCATCGCGCCGCAGGCGAGCCAGCCCAGGCACAACCCGGCGGTCAGGCGGACGACGACCTCGGACATCCGGAGCATGGCGGTCTTCCTTCCCTCGTCGCCGCCGGCGACGATGCCGCCATCCTACCGCTTACTGCCGGCGATCGACGCTCCTTTCCCTCCGGACGCGAGCACCGCCCGGCTCAGGGCGCCGCGGCGTCCACCGGTCCACCGTAGGCGTCCGAGGTCTCGTCTCGCGGTGGCCCGCCGGGAGTCGAGGTGTGACCGCGCAGAACACGCCAGCGGCCGTCCTCGTTCTCGAGCAACCAGCTGATGACGCCCCCGTACTCGAAGTCCGGGGAACCCGGAATCTCGAGCCGGGTCCGGAACCGCGAGGACGCCGCCGCGAGCCCGTCGCGGAGCGGCAGCACCTTCTCGTCCGCCAGTTCCGTATGGAAGGTCATCGCGGCGTAGCGCCGCATCCCGACGAGAACATCGTCCGGCGAGCCGTAGGCCTCGACGCCGTCCGTGAACCAGGCGAAGCGTCCGTCGTCGACGAAGAGCGCGCGGACGGCCGGCTCGTCGCGACCCTCCAGGGTGCGAATGTAGTGCCGCAGGAACTCCTTCACCTCCTCGTCCACGAGGCGGTCCTCGTTCGCGGCCCGCGCGGATTCGCGCGCCGATCCCTCGGACGAGGATGCGCAGGCCGCGAACGCCGTCAGCGCCAGGAGGAGGGCGAGACTCCGGACCGCCCGTCCGTGCGGACGGCTCACTGGACTCCCGCCTCGTACTGCATCGCTCCGACGACGTTGCCCTCGGTGTCCTCGAACATCGCGAGCGTTCCGACGCCCTCGATCTCGAAGGGTTGCATGGTGATCTTCCCGCCGTGGGTCGTGATCGCCTCGACGGTCTTCGCGATGTCCTCGACCGAGATGGAGCACTCGAAGCCGATCATTCCCCGGCCCTGGACCGGTTCGCGTCTCTGCTGCAGGGCGCCGTGGATGGCGCCCGGGCTGGTGAAGATCCGCCAGAAGTTCGGTGGTCCCCAGGGCTCGAAGGTCCAGCCGAAGGCGGACTCGTAGAAGGACTTGGCGCGTTCGCAGTCGCCGGCATGGATGGCGAAGTGGGCGATGTCGTTGGGCATCCGTCGTCTCCTTGGTGAGTGAGGCCGGATGGTAGGATCGACGCGATCGGCGGTCTTGCCGTATCCTGCCAATCGATGCCGGAGAAACGACAAGCTCGAGGCGAGGACCCCATCCTCGTCCGCTCGCTCGGCCTCGCCTTCCCCTCGGGCGCGGCCATCGAGAACCATGCCCACCCCTGGCACCAGCTCATCTACGCCTGCGACGGCGTCATGACGGTCACCGCCCCATCCGGCACCTGGGTCACTCCCCCCCACCGCGCGGTCTGGATCGAGGCTCACTTCGATCACGACATCCGGATGGTGGGCCGGGTGCGGATGAAGACTCTCTACTTCCATCCTGAACTCGCGGTCGACCTACCGGGCCCCTGTTGCGTCATCGGCGTGGCGCCGCTCCTGCGAGAGCTCGTCTTGACCGCCGTCGCGACCGGAATGCTGAGGCGGGACGACCCGCGGCAGGAACGTCTCGCCCGCGTCATCGTCGATCAGCTCGTACCGCAGCGCGTGTCGCCGCTCGAGATCGTCCTCCCGCGCGACGAGCGCGCGCGCCGCGTCGCCGAGCGGGCGCGCCGCGACGTCGGCGGGACGGCCTCCCTGCCCGAACTCGCGCGCGGCAGCGGCGCCAGTCCCAGAACCGTCGAACGACTCTTCCGGAGCGAGACCGGCCTGACCTTCGGCCGCTGGCGGCAGCGCATCAAGGCCCTGCACGCGCTCGAGCGCCTGGCCGAAGGCGACTCGGTAGCACGCGCGGGCGCCTCGGTCGGCTTCAGCAGCACGAGCGCCTTCATCGAGATGTTCCGTCGGATCACCGGCGTCACGCCGGGGTCCTTCTTCGCCCGACTCGACGGCGACGATGCGCCCTGAGTCGGCGCTCCCTTGCGACGGTCAGGGATCGAGATGGACCTCGGTCGTGGCATCCGTATCGACGACGACGCGCTTCACCTTCGAGCCGCGGCGCGTCGACATCGTCACGTCGTAGGCGCCGATGGGGAGCGGGGGGGTCCGACGACCCGCCGCGACGCTTCTCAGCTTCAAGGACGCGCCTCCCCCGACGCGCTCGAGCTCGATGCCAACGGTCGTGCGATCGTTTTCGTCCGCACGTCGGAACACGATCCACCCCTGTCCCTCGGCGCCCAGGACCCCCAGGTCCGCCTCGCCGCGGCGGTGGTCGAACTCTTTCCAGCGGATGTGCTCTCGACCCCCTCGGTTGACGTAGACCACCCAGGGACCCGCTGGAAGATCCTCGACGCGGAAGCGGCCGGCCGCATCGAGGGCTACCTGCCCGACGGAGTTCGCGCCGAGATCGGCGCGGATGAGCACGAAGAGACTCGACGGGTCCTCGCCCGGCAGGAGCGCGACGCCGCCGGTCAGGACGGAGGGGACCTCCGGATCGGCGTCGATCTCGAGATCGGTGACGCCGGGCGGGAGATCGGTGCGTGTCCATGCGAGCGTGCGTTCGAAGGCGCCGGGCACTGGCTGACTGACGACGACGACGTACGCACCGGGCTTCGTGACGTAGTCGGCGCGACCCTCGGCATCCGTCGCCCGTCTGTTCCGGTCTCGAGCCGGAACGCCCGCCGGCCGCAGGGACACCCCGACGCCCACGAGCGGCGATCGGGTCCGGTCGCGTACGACGACCCTCAGTCGAGCCGAACCCGCGCCCTGCGGACTCCATTCGATCCTCTCCCCCGGTTCACCCGTGAACTTCTCCCTCACGATCTGACCTTCGCCGAAAGAGGCGAAGGCCTCGAAGCCGAGCGGCAGGCCCCGGAGTTCGTAGCTGCCCTCCAGAGTCACGCGACATTCCTTCGAGATGAGCGCGTCCACTCGGACACCGACAACAGGAAGACGAGCGGGTTCCGTAACGGGAAGGACGCCGAAGAGGACGACTCCCTCGGGAACGACGATCCTCACCTCGGTCACCTCGTCGCGAAGGACGTCGACGGACTGCTTGATCGCGCCGTAGTCCTCGACCCGCACGTAGACGTCCAGAGGCCCCGAGCGGATCCGCGCCGTCTCGCATCGTCCCTCTTCATCGGTGACCGCGGTCTCGGCCGGTGGAGGGCTGATCCACCGCGGACCCTCGGGTCCGATCTCATTCCTGTTGAGCCCCGATCCGTAGCCGAACCGCACCTCTGCCCCGGCGATCGGGGTCCCGTCGGCGCGCGCGACCCCGACTCTCAGGCGGGCCCGTCCGGATTCGAGCCGGATCTCCATCGGCCTCACACCGAGTCCGTCCTCGGTCAACTCGAACCTCCGGTAGTTCGAGATCAGGAATCCCGAGGCCTGCGCGACGACGCCGCGTCCGGCCGAGATGCCGCGCAGGAAGAATCGCCCCGCACCGTCCGTCCGTGCCGCGGGCGACTCGGACAACGAGGCGTTGCCCTTCGTCAGATAGACCTCGGCGCCGGCGATGGGCTCGCCCGCCTCCGTGAGGACGCGACCCTCGCCGCGAAACTGCTCCTCGATCTCGAAGCGGACGACGGTCTCGCCGCGCCGATCCTTCGCGTCGACCTTCTCCTGCGCGTAGCCCTGGTGACGGAAGTGCTGGACGGTGAGCCGTCCCGGCGGCGCCTCGGCGAAGAGAACGATCCCGTCCTCGCCGGTGACGTCTCTCCGGTCGAAGATCTTCTCCCCCTCGCCGTCGAAGACGATGCACCAGACACGCACGCCGGCGGCGGGTTGGCGATCCTCGGCCCAGGTGACGACGACGCGAACGGGCGAGTCGCCCGGCGACGGGTCGTCATCGGCCGGGATCGCATCCGGCTCTTCCGCCGGAGGCCTCGTCGACTCCGGCTCCGGAACGGGCGTCTCCGACCGCCTTCGCGCTTCCGAGGACTCGACGATCTCGACGTCCCCGGCCACCTCGTGCAGCTCGCCGCCGCGATTCCGCGCGAGCCAGAAACCCAGCGCTGCCAGGAGGGTGAGCAGCACCAGGGGGAGCGCCCACGTCCGGAGGTCTCGTCCGGTACCGTCCCGCATCGGTTTCGCCTCTCCTCGGATTGGTCGCGCCGTCCTTCCTCGCACGCCAGAGCGAGGGGCGATCATTCGGAGCCCCGTCGGGGTGGGGCCCGATCATCATGGACTCCGATCCGAGGCCCGGGCAAGGCGCATTCGCCCGGAAGCTCCACCCGGGCTGAGGCGGAAGCCGTCGCGTCAGCCGTCCCCGAAATTCAGCGACACCGTGAGCGGCTCCGCCCCGTCGTCGACGTCGACCTCGCGCGTCGTCGCCACCTGTCCGGCGGAGTCGATCAGGACCAGGCGGTAGCGACCGGCCGTCGCGAGCAGCGAGATCTCGGACGAGCCGACGCCGAGGAGGGCCGCGCCACGGCCTCCGACGCGCTGGATTCGCAGGGTAGCGTTCGAGACGGGCCGGCCGGCCGAGTCGGAGATCCCGACGCGGAGCCGGCGGACGCCCTTCGCGGCCTCGCTCAGGTCGAGGACACGATCTTCTCCGGGGCGGAGTTCGAGGTTCGCGCTTCGAGCCGAGGCGTCGACGAGAGATGACAGGCCGGACAGGCTGATCCGGTATCGCCCCGCGATCAGCTCGAATCTCTGGAGGTCACCCTCGCCACTGGCAGTCTCCTCGATGATCTCCCCCGTCCCGCCCGGATCCCTCCAGGCGATCACGGGCAGCGGGCAGCGAACGCTCAATCTCGCGTGGCCCGGACAGTCCGCGCCGACATCGACGACTCCGACGTGCTCCCGCGCGAAGCGGTCGAGCGGCACGAACCGGTAGGCGGCGTCGACCGTCTCGCCCCACACCGCGCGTGACCCTCTCTCGACGACGACGTCGGCGCCCCCGAGATTCGATCCCGGCCTGGCTCCCCGGATCTCGACGAGGGCCTCCCGTGACGAGAGGCCGATCGTCTCGAGCAGGCGATCACCGAGCGCCATGAGCGTCAGGATGTTCGTGCCGGATGCGACCTCATCGAGGCTCGGAATCTCGCCGACATTCGACATCAGATGCGCGGCGTGATGGGCCTCCGGCCTCCCGCAGGACGACCGCAGCACGGTGACGCAGGCGTAGAGCCGCACCATCGGGAGGAGATGCTCCGGCGCGTCCGGATCGACCGCCACCGCGTCCGTGGGAGCGGAGAGCAGGTAGCCGGGCCGGCGCGCCCGGAGGATTCCCTTCGCGCCCGTCGGGAGGAAGAGACGGAACTCGCCGGAGGTGTCCGTCCGGGCCACGCGGGAGAATCCGACCAGGGTTCCCACCGCGTCGAAGTGCGCCGATTCGCCGTCCGACGAGACGACGGCATCGGCCTCGACGGCCCCGACGCTCAGGACGACCTCCGCCTCCGCGATCCCGATTCCATCCTGATCGACGACCCTCCCTCCGATCCTCCGGGCGCGCTGCAGGGCGATGTCGATCGGTCTCCCCTCGGACGTCTCGTCCCGCGCGGCGTCGATCCGTTCCGTCGAGAGCCAGACCGGACCGTAGGCATCGTGCCGCGCGGTGAGCGGCAGTCGACCCCGAGGGATGCTCGCGATCCCTTGCTCGTCCGCCACCACGCCGTGAGGAGGTCGACCGATCATCACGCCGGCCACGGCCATTCCATCGTCGGAGTCGATGAAGCGGAGCGAGATCACATCGAGACGCGGATCCGCGGGTGATCCGGCCGTGTCGTTCCGTTTCGTGGCGCGGGCCGTCTCGGGACTCGGATCCGGGGCACGACCGGCCTCTCGTGCCGAGGTCTCCCTCTCCTCTTCGGATCGGGCCACGGAAGCGGGATCAGCCCCGCTCCGCGAATGGAGCGTCCAGGCGATGAGGGCGAGGAGCGCCACTCCGACGAGAATGATCGTCTGCTTCGGATTCACCGCCGTCCTTCTCCCAATCACCTTCCGCGCCCTGACCCGCGACGCTCCGTCGAGGACGAGACCAGCCCGCTCGGCCGACTCGCCCTTGCGCGCACCGTGAACGCGAGTTCACGACGCGATCGATCCTCGGCCCCGATGACGGATTCGCGGAACCGCGAACGAGACGATGTTGCCTCCGTTCCCGCGGGGTGCTCTACTCGAAAGAGATTTCAGGCGTCGACTCGTCCCGAGTCCACGCGACAAAGAGACGAGGAGATCGAGATGATACCGACCTGGCTGGCGGTTCCTCTCGCGGTCGCACTGGCGACGCTGTCGGCGTCGAGCCAGACGGAACGCGTGCGTGAGGAGTTTGCGGACGGATCGACGAAGAAGGAGTACTCGGTCGACAAGGACAACGAGCTCCACGGGGCTTACATCGAGTACTACGAGGGCGGCGCGAAGAAGCTGCGCGCGAGCTACTACAAGGGGAAGCTCGACGGCGCCTACGAGTCCTGGTATTCGAGCGGACCGAGGCGCAGCACCCGTGCCTATCGACGAGGAGACCTCCAATCCCTCACGACCTACGACGAGGCCGGAACGGTCATTCACGAGGTCGTGAGGAAGAAGGGGCGCCTCGTGCTCCCGCTCGTGGGGAGACCCGACGTCGTCATCCACCCGCGGACCCTGGCGGAGATCGGCAAGGAGCTGGCCCGCATCGATCCGCCCGATGCCGCCCCGGTCCCGATCACGTTCGAGAAGGAACCCCACACGGAAGCGCCCTACGCCGCGGGTGAGCTATCGACGAAGTGCGTCGCCGATGCGATGAAGCGCCTCAACGCGTTCCGCTACCTTTCCTTCGTCGCCCCCGACATCAAGCCCGACTCCAAGTACAGCGAACTCGCGCAGCACGCGGCGCTGGTGTGCTTCCTCAACAAGGACCTCAGTCACACTCCCCCGCAACCGGCGGGTCTCCCGAAGGACATCTATGCGCTCGGCTACGAAGGAGCCCAGGCCTCGAACCTCCACCAGGGGCAGAGCAGCCTCCGCGAGGCGATCGACGGCTTCATGGACGACTCGGACGACCGCAACATCCGCGGGGTCGGTCACCGCCGGTGGATCCTCACTCCATCCCTGACGAAGTCGGGCATGGGGCTCGTCGGCGGCTTCGTCGCCCTCCACGTCCAGGACTCCAAGCGCCGGGGGCTCTCGCGGCTCACCGTCTCCTACCCGGCCGCGGGCTACTACCCGATCGAGTTCCTCGCCGGTACGCACGTCGCCTGGCACCTGTCCTGGGATTCATCGCGAATCCAGGAGGATCCCTCCGAGCCGATCTCGGTCGAGTGCTACTCGCTCGACGAGTCCTACGAGCTCGGCGATCGTCTCGAGGTCCGTGACATCACCCAGTCCCACGACGCCGTCGGCGAGCTTCCGGCCCTCATCTTCCGCCCGGTCCTGACGAAGGAGCAGTTCGTACCCGGCTTGAAGGTCCTGGTGCGCGTGAAGGGCCTCAAACTCCCGAAGAAGGAGAGCGCCGACTACGTCGTCGAGCTCTTCTCGCTCAAGGGCGATCCGAACGGCAAATGACCGCTCTTCTCGGGAGGAGAAGAACCATCCTCCCGTGATCGACTACGTCCGATGTCGGCCGGGCTTCAGCGCTCGAGAGTGAAGACCGCCCCCTCCACGATCCAGGCCGGCTGCGGCAGGACCGGAAGGACCGTCCGCGTCATCTCGCCATGAGGCTCGCCCGTCATGACGACGAGTTCCGAGCAACGGACGCGATGCGCCGCGGGAACGAAGACCTCGAAGCGGAGCGCGCCCTTGCCGAAGCTCGCCCGGGCGAAGGACCCTCTTTCGCGGTGGAGATCGGCGAGCGGCCCTTCGTACTCCAGGCGAGCGACGGTCTTCCCGGGATCGAGTCGTCGCCCGGCCAGATCCACGCCGAACTCCACCATTCGACCGGTGACCCGCGAGCGACGGATCCTCGCCTCTCCGCCGAAGACCGCGACCCGACGCGCGAGAGCGGGGTCCGCATCGACCCAGGTCTTGCCGGCCCCCGGATCGGCGAACTCGACCCGGTAGTCGTCGGCCGGGAGCTCCGCGAAGACGACGCGGCCGTCGCTTCCCGTCCCGCCCTGGCGCAGGAGTCCGCCTTCTCCGTTGACGCGGATCTGCACGCCCGGCGGGGCCGGGGCGCCGTCGACGAGGACCTCGACGATCAGCCGCGAGAGCACGAGTCGGGCGAGGTCGATGTCGTGCTCCACGACCGCACCGGGCGGGAGGTCGACCTCGAAGCGGGTGGTCCGCATCTCGCGCGAGACCGGATCGCGATATTCGAGCTGGAACGGGACGCCGCGGCCCGGCGCGATGCCCTCGATCGTGGCGACGCCGTCCTCGGCCGGAGCGCCCGGAAGAGGAAATCCCTTCTCATCACGTCCTCGCCAGGCACGGATGGTCTCCGGCAGGTGGACCGCGGCGAGTCTTCTCAGGGTGTCGTCGCGACTCAGGCGCGACACGAAGAAGCTCGGGAACAGCTCATCCTTCGAGTCGGCGACGCGGACGCGGAGGGTCGCCGGGCGCTGGACCTCGATCCGCAGTTCGGCCTTCATGCCGGGCTCGCGCAGGTCGGTCGAATGCAACCAGGACAGGCGCCCCGGCCCCTGCGGCAGGTCTCCCCCCATGTCCGCGAACTGCGTCCACTCCTCCGAGTCGACCATGAAGAAGCTCCGCCCCATCGCGAGGCCCTCGAAGCGGAATCGGCCCGCGTCGTCTGTGGTGGCGCGCCCGCGACAAGACTCGGTCTCGTAGCCCATGGAGAGGCCGGAGGAGGGAAAGGCGACGACGTCGACGCCGGGAACGGGAAGGCCGTCCTCGGCCCGGACGACGACGCCTTCGACCGACGGTGCGGGAACCACGTCGAGCCGCAGGACCTCGTCGGGAGCGGCCGGCAGGGCGACCTCCACCGACTGGCCCCAGGTCTTCACCTCTCCCGGCAGGCGATAGCGCCGGCTGTCGAGCGCGACGACCGCCCGCGTCGCATGCCCCGGGACCTTCACGAGGGGCGACTCCCCGAACCGGAAGCGCCGGTACTCGCCGACGCGACGAAAGGGCGAGAAGAGCAGCGCGGCCGGGGCGCCGAGATCCTCGGCCGCCACGCCCTCGAGCTCGATGCGGATCCGACGCGCCGCGTCGAGGTCGAGGGCGAACTCGTTCCGCGGGCGGGAAAACGCGAC
The DNA here is from genome assembly GCA_041402125.1 of Planctomycetota bacterium. Classification (GTDB taxonomy): domain Bacteria; phylum Planctomycetota; family DRQF01; genus JAWKSY01. The sequence goes on along the minus strand of JAWKSY010000002.1, from coordinate 130,422 downwards.
CTCGCCCTCCCACCGGATCGAGGTGTCCGTCTCGACCAGGACGGCCGCCGCCCCGGCCGCCAGCCAGAGGGTTTCATCGCCGGCGTCGATGCTCATCGCGAAGCGCGCCGCCCGCCCGGCGCTCGCGTACTCGATGACGAGTTCCGTGCGTCCCGCCGTCCGCCCCGAGACGCGGATGTCGCAGGCGACCTCGACGCTCTCCCGGAGCGTCAGGCGCGCCCCGCCCGCGTCGGGATGGGCGACGGCGAAGGCCGTTCCGCTGGTCCCCGACGCCAGCAGACCGATCTCGTCGTCGAGTTCCTCCCGCGCGAAGCGGACGCGCCCGTCGGAGTCGGTGACCGCGCTCCGCATCTCCCGTCCGCGCAGACGCTCGACGCGGTGGACGGTCGACATGAAGGTCGGGTAGCGCTGGGAGACGTTCGGCGAGGCCCGGACGACGGCCCCGGTGACCGGCGTCCCGCTCGCGTCACACACCTCGACGACGAAGACGCCGTCCTCTCCGCGTGGAAGCTCTCGCATGAGCCGGATCTCGACCGGAACCCCGGCCCGCGCCAAGGATTCCTCCGCGCGATGCCCCTCGGACTCGACGCGGATCCGGACGTGGGCTTCCGTCGGGACCGAGAGTTCGAATCGCCCCTCACCGTCGGTCCGGACCTCGGACCGCGCCATCGGATCCTCGAGCGTCGCGAACTCCGCGACGCGCGCTCCGATGAGCGGCCGATCGAACTCGTCGATGACGCGTCCCTCGATCCTCGGGACGCCGGATTCACCCTCGGGCCGCGCCAGGAAGTCGAATCGCCGTGCTCCGCTCTGCGTGTCGTCGACGGCGTCGACCGGCCTTGCCGCCAGGTCGTCACCGCCCGGATCGCGATGGAGCAACGAGGACCCGACGGCGACGGCGACGGCGATCGCGGCCATGACCATCGCCAGGGCGAGACGGACGCCTCGCCTCCTCTCTGCTTGATCTCGTGCGGGCACGCGAGGGTCCGGCCGACTCATTGCCTCCTCCCCGCTTCCCGGGCATCGATGACCTGGGGTCCCGCCGAGGTCTCCACTCGCCGACCATAGGCCGAGACGTCGACGGTGCCGCTGCCGTTCGGGCCGAGACGCGTCACGAGGTAGACGCCCGCTTCGGGAACGGCGACCGCGAAACGTCCCCCCGCGTCGACGTCTCCCCACTGCTGCGATCCCGAGGTCCGCGGCGAGGTCCTGTCCTCGACGATCCTCCGCAAGGCCACGCGCCCGCCCTCCGGCCAGGAGATGCCTTCGATCCGTCCCTCGATCACGTACTGCCGGCGGAAGTTCAGGACGACGGTGCGTTCCCCCTTCTCGTCCTCGAGCCGGAGATCCGCGAAAAGAAGAGGGGCGTCGAGCGCCCAGTCCTCGGGAAGCCCAAGGGGCACGAGGCGGACCCATCCCGCGGGCAGCGAGAGCGGCCCCGTACGCCCGGAGGCGTCGAAGGGGTAGACCCCGAGTCGACGTCGAGAGCCGTCCTCGGTCGGCCCCACATCCAGGGCGACGGCGAGCCGCCCGGTCACGGCGAGTTCCGCCGGCGCGACGACGACCCGCAGGGTGGCGAACGAGGACAGCCGGATGCGACAGCGGCCCCGTTCGCCTGGCGCGAGGCGCGCGACGTCCTGGAGCGCGGTCCGCCCGTCGGCCGCGGTCGCACGGACGGCGAAGGGACGGGCGGCCTCGATCCCCCGGATCTCGAAGCGTCCCTCGGCGTCGGTGAGAGCGAAGGGGGCGGGGCCGACCATCGATGCGGCCCGTCCCTCGATCCCTCGCCAGACATCGCGCGCGACCCGCCGGAGTCGCGCCATGCGCCGTGCGTCGCCCTCCGGCCATTCGACCTCGACGAGAGCGTCCGGCACGGCTCGACCCGCCTCGTCCTCCACGACGCCCTCGAGGGTGCAGGAACCCTGGATGGTGACGACGACGCCTTCGGCATCGCCCTGGCGCAAGTCCTGGGTGTTCCAGTGGCTGAGCTGCTTCTCCGGAGCGACGATCCCACCCTCGGTTTCCGGCCCTGAGAGCGTCCAGGCGTCCTCATCGAGATAGATGTGAGCGAAGGTCGCGGGCAGGCCGCGGATCTCGAAGCGGCCCGCCTCGTCGCTCACGGCGGCGGGCGGAGGCGCCTCGTCGGGGCGCGCGAGGACCTCGCCGACCGGCCCGGCCGAGAGGTGGATGCCCGACTGCGGACGACCCGAGACGTCGACGACGGTGCCGCGGATCGCGCGCGCCGCGGTCACGCGGAGGACGAGCACGGGATTCTCTCCCTCCGGCACGACCGCCGGAGCTCGCGGGGGCGCCCAGGGATCAGCGGAGGAGCCGGCGAGGATGAGTCCCTCGGCGAAGAGGCGCGCGTCGAGGTGACCGGAGTGCCCGAACCCCTCGATCTCGTTCGTGCCGAGGAGATCGACGGCGCCGCGCCAGCGACAGGCCGGGTCCCGGCTGAGGAGTTCGAGCGTCGCCGTCCCGAGGGTCTCGCGCAACGCGATCTCACCTTCGAACTCGACGCGCAGAGGGCGCGCGCGATCGAGCACGATCTCCTCGGGCCAGCGCGGCCCGCGCTTCTGCCCCGTCGATCGAGGGACGAGACGGGAGACGTGACCCGGAGCCCGCACGAAGAGGAACTCCCAGAGCGTGTCCGGGAGTCGGAAGGTCGTCATCGCCTCGTCGAGCGCCGGCGTCGAGAGGAGGACCCCGGCGCGCGGGATCCACCGACCGGCGGTGATCTCGGCCGCGAGCGGCGTGCGCCCCTCGGAGGAGAGGATGCGGATCGTCGCGGGCTCCGCGGTCGCGCCATCGATCGCGGCGAGCAGCACCTGCCCTCGGCGAGGGAAGTCCGCCGTCGAGCCGAGCATGCGTGCGCCCTCCCCGACTTCTCCGACGAGGACGCAGGCGAAGTGCGGCACGCCCGACACCCCGTCCTCGCGAACCAGATAGTCACTCGCACGGCCGGCCTCGATCTCGTGGGCCGGAACGCAGTGGCGATCGTACTCCGCGCCGACGAATCCCCGCGGGGCCGGTATGAGATCCGAGGGGCGGAAGAGCCGGAGCCGCCGCCCGCCGCCGTCCTCGATCCGGATCGCCCAGAGGTGAGGGTCGAGGGCCTGGATGGAGATCCGATCGCCCTCGACGGTGCGATCGACGACGACGAGGTCTCGTCGCGCGCCGCTCCCAATCCGACCCACCAGCGAAGGGACCGCCCGCTCGCCGGCCTTCGCCACGAGAGTGCCGGTGTATGTGGCCGCAACTCCGGAGCGCGTCAGTTCCGCCCGCTCGCCGGCATCCGCCTCGAGCTCGATCGACACGAGATCCGGATCCTCGAGTTCGGTCCGGACCTCGATCCGCCACGAGGTCGTCGCTGGATTCGATGCGGCTCGTCGCGCCTCGCGCGCCTCTTCCTCCGTCCGACGTCCAGAGTCCTCGTTCGCGGTCGCGAGAGTCGACTCATCGAGGGCGCGGGAGCCGTGCCAGAAGAAGGCGAACGCGAGCAGCAGCGAGAGGAAGACGCCGATGACGGCGCCGCGATGGATCGGCTTCACCTTCGCTCTCCTCTCGACATCGACGCCGGAGCGGATCCTACCCGAATGGACGCGAGCCGCCGCCGCACGCCCTACGATCGGAGCGCGGCGGAGGAGTCGCGGCCGAACGGGTCAGTCGCGTCGCACCTTCAGGGCGATCGCGTCGCTCCGGACCTCTTCGCCATCCGCCGCAACGACCTCGAGCTGGACGACCGAAACGCCGTCGACCGGCCAGCCCGGCCGCGCCGGCCCGAGATCCGGCGCCAAGGTCGTGAGACGCCCGTCGTCGAGGATCCTTACCGGAAGCTTCGAAGTCCTCCGGCCGATGCGCCACCTGATCGCGACGTCGCTCGTGAATCCCCATCCCCGCAGTTCGAGAGTTTGCCCCGGACTCACGGGGCCCTCGGAGAGCTGAGGAAACAGTGCGACCGCCCGCCCCGCCGAGACCCGGGCCACCGTCGAGTCGCCGATCCGCGGATCACCGAGCGCGGTCGCACGGATCGCCTCTCCGGCCCGCAGGCCGCGCGAGAGTTCGACGACGCAGGCTCCGCTCGAGGGAATCTCCGAGGTCCCGGAAAGCGGTCCGGGGGACGCGTCGGCATCCGCGCGACGCACCGTCACCTTCATGGCGGGCGGTCCGGAGACGAGGACACGCGACTGACCGACGACGAGTCCGGATGAGAGCCCGAGGCGCGGAATCGGAGGAGAAGCCGGCAGTTCCTCGATCCGCGATCCGCGCGCATCCTCGATCACCCGCCAGGATGGACGACGACCGCCCCGGATGAGGATCTCGCCATCGCTCGTCCGGAGGAAGCCCCGCAGCCGCCACTCGGCGGCACGCGCGACGGCGACTCGAAGGTCCTCGTCCATCGCGTCCGGCGCGCCGTCGCCATCGGTGTCGATCATCCGTCGCCCGACCAGGCCGTTCGCGTCGATCAGATACACCGAGGAACCGATCGCCGAGGCGGCCGTCCAGAGCTCTTCGGGAGCGGAAGCGGGGCCGACCGACTCGAAGGCCGGCTCGCCGGCCGCCGACACGGTGAGACGGCGGACGACGCAGCCCTTCCGCACGTCGCTTCGCCCGCACAGGAGGAAGCGGACAGGGAACTCGCCCTGACTCGTCAGGAGCTCCATCGAGTACACGCGATCGAGCCCGCTCGACCAGGACCGACGCACGAGCGTGCCCGACCTTCGATCGGCGACCGCGAGTTCTCCGCTCGTCGTCGAGTAGAAGATCGTGACCGGGTCGGCCGGGATCATCCGACGATCTCGGGAGAACCAGAGTCCGAATTCCGGGCCCCGACCGGGAATCGCCTCGGTGGGAACGAAGGGACCCTGGTGCCGAGCGTCCTCCATCCACGCGGGGTAGGACTGCGCCGACACGACCGCCGCGAGGGACACCAGAACGAAAAGGAATCTCGACACCCGCCGCCTCTCAGATCTCCCGCTCCGCGCTGGCTCGCAACGGCGCGTTCACCGGGGAGTTCGGACTTCTCTCACCCGACTCCCGCGGTGGACTCGCCGGCCGAAGCGGACCCGGAGCGCGAGCCGCCGCCTCGAATCCCGCAGCAGTGAAACGACTCCGGCGACGGCGAGGACGGCGACCGAGGCCGAACGCGCGAGGAACCTTCCGAATCGCACCGACCTTGCGGCTCCACCCCCACTCCGGCATGATCCGGCTCGAACGCGGGAGACGGACGTGAGCAACCTCGACGAGCGACTCGAACGGCTGGCCGAACTCGGCGGCGCGGCCTGGGACCACTGGATTCACCTGCGAGAGGCCTTTCCCGACCCGCGCGGTCCGGAGTACTGGGCCTGGCTCAACACGCACGGCCGTCGCGATCTCGACGGGATCGCCGCCCTCCTGCCGCCCATCCCGCCGGCCGAGATCTACCGCTTCTCGAACACGACGAACGACTGGGGCTACCTGCTGACGGCAGCCTCGACCTACCAGATGGTCATGAAGATCCTCGCCGATCTCGGGCTCACGCTGGGCGAGGTCTCGCGCGTCCTCGACTTCGGATGCGGCCCCGGCCGCGGGCTGCGCTGCTTCATCCGTCACGTGAACGAGGCGGAGTTCTTCGGCTGCGACGTCGATCGCGACGCGATCGAGTGGTGCCGCAAGGAGATGCCCTTCGGGAGCTACGAGGTCAACGCCGAGCTGCCCCGGACGGTCTACGAGGACGACCAGTTCGATCTCGTCTTCTCGGTCTCGGTCTTCTCGCACCTCTCCGAGCGCAGCCAGACCGCCTGGCTCGAGGAGCTGGCGCGCATCATGCGCCCGGGCGGCCACGCCATCCTCACCATGCACGGACTCCACGCCCTCGAGCGCGCGCGCAACGAGCAGATGATGTTCGACATGATCGAGGTCGATCGCGATCTCTTCGAGGCCGCCGCGAAGAAGGTTCTCGAGGAGCGCGGCTTCGGCTTCATCCCCCAGGCCGGCGGCCACCTGACGAACGATCTCTACGGCGTCTCCTTCATCCACCCCGACTACGTCGCCGAGCTCTACTCGCGCCACTTCGACATCGTCGAGCACCGCGTGGCCGACATCGACAACTGGCAGGACGCGGTGGTGCTGCGCGCGCGGTAGACGCGCCCTTCGAATCCGGGACGAACGACGACGAGGCGGCGGGAGTCGCGGAGGAGGATGCCCTGAACGGCAGCGAGTGGATCGAGGAGGTCTGGACCGAGTTGCTCGCGAATCTCGAAGCTTGTGACCCTTCCACCTACCCTGTTCCCCACGCCGTCATCGCGGCCGAGCGTGGGAGTCACGCCTTCACGTGCCTCGTGGAGTCCCTCGGCGACCCGCGGATGGCCGGTGCCGATGCCCCCGGCGTCTCGCTTGTCCTGCCGGTCACGATCGTGCGCCACATGGTCGACGAGTCGGCGCGGGCGACCTTCGACGAGATCGTGTCCGGCGAGCCGGACCGGATGCCCTTCGTCGCGCTCCATCCCACGGGACACGACATCCGCTTCCTGCCGGGACCGGAGTGAGGCCGACCGGCCGACGCTCCACGGCTCGAGCCTCGCGTCTCGCTCCGTCGTCCGAGGGAAGGAGCCGCCGCCCGTGATTCCGGTCCGGAGACCGATCGGAGCGCAATCCGGCGAACGCGACGCTCGCCATCCTGGCAAGACGGTGATTGCTTTGCAATGCAAAGATAACTAAGACGGGCGGGTCCGATGTCTGCAACCGGAGCAGGACCCATGACCCGAACCACTCTCGCACCCCCCCCTTCCTCGGCCGCGATCCCGCTGCGCGATTCGATCCTCGGCCTCGGATCGCTCGCGCTTCCCGGCCTCGGCTTCGTCGTCGGCCTCGCGCTCGTCTCCGGGCGAGAGGGATTTCCGGACCTCGCCGACGCCGGCACCATCCCCTGGGAACTCTGGCTCATCGGCGTCGCGGGGATCGCGGCGACCGTCGCGGGCTATCTCGACTGGCGCTACCACATCACGGGACGGCGGCTCGTCGGAGCTCGTGAACGGAAGGGCGAGCTGATCGCGCTCGGTTTCGGGGGCGTGCCGCTCTTCTTCCTCATGATGGCGGCGAGCGTCGCCGAGCGACCGGAGGTCTACCTCCTCCCGATCCTCGCCACCGTGCTCTTCACCACGGGGATGATCTGCTACGACGAGTTCGTGTTTCACCGCCGGAGCTGCACGCGCTTCGAGACCGCGCTTCATCGCACCCTCGTCTTCGGGAACGGCACCGCCTGGGCAGCCTGGATGCACTGGATCTTCGTGCGTGGGTGAAACGTCCCTCGCGCGCCGTCTCCTGACCCGCGCCGAGGCGTTCCTTGACGAGCATCCGGACCTCCTCGCGGCGGGTCGGAGTTGCAGGGGTTTCGAGTCGGGCGGGCGCTGGATGAGGGAGGTCCTCGCGCGGCTCCGGGGTCGATCCCATCCGCGACGGTTGGTCGACTTCCGACGCGCGGGGTGGGCGAAGTACCTGAGCTGCACCCTCTCCGGCGTGGCCGCCGGACTCCTCACGGCGAGGATCTCAATCCTCCTCGCGCTTCCCGCGGCGGGGCTCGCCTTCTACCTCGTCGAGGGCCGGAACGTCTTCCTCTTCCCGCTCCTCGCGGAGTTCGGGCCGCGCGGTCGCCGGACGCAAGCGGCCGCGGTCCGTCGGGCCGGCGGCCTCCTGCGCGTCGTCGCGACCGTCACGCCGATCGCGGCGACCATGCTCCTGGGCGGGGTGCGGGGCCGGGGCCTCGTCCGCCCCTGGCTGCGCGGCTGCCTCGCGATCGTCCTCTGGTACGACGACGTCCGCGCGCGCCGCGCGACCGCGCCGCCCCTCCTCGAACTCGGAGCCCGGCTGCCGCTGGCCGTCCGGCGGGTCCCGCTCCGGTCTCACCAACCCGACGCTCCCGTGAGAGTCCTCTGGGCCAGCGATCTCCACCTCGGCGCCCTCGCCGCGCGCTCGGTCCGGTCGGATCTCCTGCGCGTCGTGATCCGCGAGCGACCACACGCCCTGATCCTCGGCGGCGACCTCGTCGATTCCCCGCGGGGATTCCGCGAGCTCGACGAGCTCCTCCCAACGCTCGCCCGCTGGACGCGCCTCGTCGCCCTCCCCGGCAATCACGATGTCGTCGCCGGCGTGGAGCGCATCCGACGCTCAGTCCTCGACGCCGGCGGCCACTGGCTTCCCGACGCTCCGCTTCTCCTCGACGGTGTGCGACTCGGCGTCCGCGCCGACGCGGATGCGACGACGCGCGGCCGCTTCGACGTCCTCTGCGCGCACGACCCCGCCGACTTCTCCTCGCTGCCCGAGGACGCTCACGACCTCGCCCTCGCCGGCCACCTCCACGGCGGCCAGGTCGTCCTCGGCACCGTGGGCGAGCGCGAGATGCCGGGCGGTCTCGTCTACCGCTGGAATGGTCGGGAGTTCCGCCGGGGGCGCACGACGATCCTCATCAGCCGCGGCTGCGCGGACACCCTGCCCATCCGCTTCCGCTGCCCGCGCGAGGTCATCCTCTGCGAGATCGCTTGAACATCCCGCCTCGAGGGTCACCGGCGGTCGACGTCGGGGGACGTCGGCCGCGATCTTCACCCCGCGCACACGGAAGGCTCCGCGCTTCGGATGCGCCGGGGCATGCCGGTGAGAATCTCCTCGACGCGCGACTCCGGACGCCCTTAGGATCTGGGCTCCCCTTCAGGAGTCGAGCCATGCCCCCGCTGCTCTCCTCCCGCCGCGCCGTCGCGCGTGCCGGCGGTCTCGTGGTCCTCGCATCCGCACTCGTGCTGCTCACGGGACACGCGCATGCGCAGTCCGATCTTCCGGTCACGCAGACGATGCTCGCGACCCCCTTCCAGTACTCGTTGGGCGACGCGCTCGCCGGCGCGGGCGACGTGAACGGCGACGGTTTCGCCGACCTGATCGCGGGGATCCCCGCTCCCGGGGGCGTGCCGGGCCCGGACGGGCTCTCGCGCGCGCTTCTGATCTCGGGGGCGGACGGATCGATCCTCTACACCGTGTATGCCAGCGTCCCCGGCGACGACACCAGCGGGGCCGCTGCCGCCCTAGGAGACCTGAACGGCGACGGCTACGACGACTTCGCGCTCGGGGCGCGCCTCGCCGACTACGCCGGGCCAAACACCGGGCGAGTCACGGTCCATTCCGGATTCGACGGGTCGATCCTCTACCAGCTCGACGGCGCCGGCGTCGGGGCCGAGCTGGGCTGTTCGCTCGCTTCGGCGGGAGACGTCGACGGCGACGGCGTCCAGGATCTCATCGTCGGCGCGCGCGGCGACGATGTCGGCGCCCTCCAGTCCGGAAGCGTCTTCGTGCTCTCGGGTGCGACGGGAGCCCAGATCCACCACTTCATCGGCGCCGCGGGCGACGAGCTCGGACTCTCGGTCGCAGGCCCGGGCGATGTCGACGGAGACGGGATCCCAGACATCGTCAGCGGATCGCCCTACGCCGATGCTCCGGTCTTCAACGCGGGATACGTGAGGATCTACTCGGGCTTCGACGGCTCGATCCTTCACGAGATCCCCGGCTCGGGATCGAACGGAGGCTGGGGCGCCACGGTGGCCGCCGCCGGCGACGTCAACGGGGACGGATTCGGTGACGTCATCGCGAGCGCCCCGAACGAATCGATCGACGGGATGAACGGCGCCGGTCGCGTCGCGGTGATCTCGGGGGCAGACGGGAGCATCCTCTTCGAGGACACGAACTCCCTCAACAACGATGGCCTCGGGAGGGAGGTGGCCGGTTTCGGCGACCTCAACGGCGACGGGTACGACGACTTCGGCTATGTCGCTCCGAACGACTCCACGCTCTTCAACGCCGGCGGTCGCCTGGACGTCGTCTCCGGCTTCGACCACACGCTGCTCTTTCGCGTGTACGCGCAGCAGGACCTCCAGGTGTTCGGGCGAGCCCTCGCGAACGCGGGCGACATGAACGGTGACGGCCGGAACGACATCGCGGTCGGCTCGCTGCGCCTCGGCGGGACGCTCTACGGAGCCTTCCAGGTCTTCTCGCCGCCGGTGCCGCCCTTCGAAGGCTCGCGCGCGGATCTCGATCTCTGGACCGGCGTCAACTCCCCCGCGACGCGCCACCCCTTCGTCAAATCGGCCCAGGCCGGCGACGTCGTGAGCGTGCTCCTCGTCTCGCAGTCGGTCTACGTCGGCTCGGTGCCGGTCCTGGCGGCGCAGCTCCATGCGACGGGGGCGCCGATCGCGCAGCCGTCGGGCTTCCCGGAGGTCTGGGTGAACCCCTCCCCCTTCGCGGCCTATCCGGTCAACGTCCTCTTCGACGGCAATTCCGGACCGCTCGCGCCCTCGATCCTCGGACCGGGCGGGATCACCCTCGCCTATCTGCTTCCGCCGGGTCTCTCGGGCTTCGGCATCCGCCTGCAGGCCTTCGCGCTCGCCCCGAGCCCGCAGACCGGAAACCCCATCTTCACCGCGACGAACGGCTGCGAGATCGAGGTCTTGTAGGCCGTCGAGAGCGTGGATCGCCTTCTTCGGTTCCGTTCAGAGATCGATGATCATGTCGCGGCCGTCGAAGGTCGCTTCGAAGTGCAGCCAGTCGTGGGCTTTCGCATCCTTCGGATCGTGGAGGATCACCGTTCCGCTGAGGACCGATCCCGTGGTGCACGACACCTTCAGGCCGTCCGCGCTCCAGGTCAGGCGCGTGGCAACCTCGACCCTCGGAGACTCCCTCGCGCCGCCGACGTGACAGATGTCGCCCCCGAGATACGCCGCGAAGCGCGACGAGAGCGTCGGCACGTCGCCCTTCACCCGCAGCGTCAAGGTCGAGACGCCGGCCCAACGGATGGGCTCCGTCGCCCCCGCCCGCACCTGGATCGGCTCGGCCAGGACGCAGCGGCGTCCGTCGCGCTCGATGGAAGCGACGGCGAGGTAGTCGCCTTCCCAGGGGGCGAGAAGGGTGACGCGGCCGCTCTCCCGGACCCGCCGCACGCAAGCCGTCCCGCCAAACTCGTCCACGAGACGCACGAGCTCGCCCGCGAACTCCGGCACCGACGTCTCGCAACCGATCAGCCGGCCGCTCGGATAGCCGAAGGATGCACTCTCACCGGGTCCGAGAGGCGGGATCTCCACCGCCACGCCCGGGACGTTCTCGAGAACGACGCGATGCGCGATCCCGGGCCGCAAGACGTCACTCGGGTGCCCCCATCCCCATTCGATCCCCTCCCGGTCCCCGCGGATCGTCCACCGGGCCGGCTCGACCGGGCCGAGCGCGGGATCGCGGCGCATGACGACGACCTGGTCTCCATCCACCACGGGCTCCTTCAGGTCGCGATCGAAAACGGCGCCGACCCGGGGCGGCGCATCGACCCAGAACGTGCGACGCGCCACGACCTCTCGCGGCTCGAAGTAGGGCGAGGTGATCCGGAGGAGCTCCGGCTCCGGGTCGTGGTCGGACGACGTGAGGACGTCCTCCCAGGGCTCGAAGTACTCGTCCATCCAGCCCCCGACGGGAAGGAGGGTGAAGCCGGAGGGGCCCGTGGCCGTGGCTTCGGCCGGGATGCCGAAGAGCTCGGAGGGCGGCGGCTCCCGGAGGAGGATCTTGATGTTGCGCTGCACGTGCGAGAGCTCGGGTGGAGTCCGAGTCGTCTCCTCGCCGCAGCCGAGAAGAATGAGCACTGTGAGCGCCTGCACCCAACCGAGGTGCGGCCGGAGGCTCCTCTCGGGTCGGTCGTCGCCGACTACGCTCGGTGCCGTTCGTGGACCCTGGCGACTCATCGTTTCCGGCACCTCTCTCGCGAGACCTCGCGACCCGCTCGATCCTGGAGGACGATCTCGAACTCCGAGCGGAATGCGAGCCCGGCTTCGGCCTCGACCTCCACTCGGCCGCGAGCCCGCTCCTCGTCGGAGAGGGCGATCCAGACCGAATCCCCGTTGAACAGTTGCCAGTATCCCCGTTGCCAAGGGCGTTCGATGCTGACGCCGAGCACGGTTCGAGTTCCCTGCTCTCCTTTCGAGACCGCAGCGGGAAGATCGAGCCGGAACGACGTCGTCGCGGTGCGCCGCAAGTCGACTTCGCAGCTCCCGTTCAAGTTGAGGTACCCCGTCGCGTGGAGGACGATCCTCCCCTCCCTTCGGCCGACCGCCATCATCTTCACGTAGGCGCGATCCGCGAGCTCGAAGCGGGCGACTCCCTTCCGTCCTCGCGTCGCGAGTCGCTGGACGTAGCCTTCGCCGTACCGGAACCCTCGGCAGGTCACCACGCCGTCGAATTCGTCCGGCAAATGGACGGCGAGCTCCCGCGTGTCCTCTGCGAGGGGATGGACGGCGATCTCGTCGCCGGGATCCTCGCATCGGAGATGACCGACGACGGTCGTGCGATCCTCGTCATCGATCCGCAGGATCTCGACCACGGATCCGGCCGGGAACGCGGCCCTTCCCCCGCCCTCATCCGGCTCGAGTTCGATCGGCTCGCTCAGCGCGGGACCTGATTGTCCGGGCTCGCCGCCGAGACGCTTCGGCTCGAACCTCTCGACCTCGTCGCGAACTTCCATGACGCGGAGAATGTACTCCGGTTCGCTCCAGATCCGGGAGTAGAACGGGCCCTCCGAGGAGTCGATGCGCACGAAGGTCACGGGCTCGAGCCTCTCGGACCGAGAAGAACCGTCCGAATGGGACACGGCGAGCTGAAGAACGTCGTCGTCACCCCGGACCGCCTTTGGCCAGAGGATCACCGGAGACTCGAGGACGACGACGCGTTCCTCTGTCCCATCGAACTCGAGCTCATGTCGGCCGATCGACTCGGAGCAGACCCAGGCCCGCGCCGTCGAAGGCCAGACTTCTCGTCGAAACCCCACGGCCTCCGTGCCGTCGTCGAGCTCGACAGAGCGGAGGTACCGCGTCCCTTCGTCGGTGTCGATCACCAGAAGGAAGGGGCCGGGGCTGGAACTCGGTCCGCCGAAGGCAATGGGCCGATCGATCAGGACGCGCAGGAAGCAGAAGGGCGAGATCTCGGGCGCCGCGTCTCGCCGCGCGATCTCACGCCGGACGGAAACCGAGCCCAGGACGACGACAAGGATGAGCAAGGCCAGTCCAACGGTGACGGAGACTCGTTGACGTCGGCGCACGGACATCTCCCTCGGCGCGCACGCCATGGCCTACCTCGAGGATCGAGGTCACTCGGCGCGAACCAGCGCGACGTTCGCGGCGCCGGGGAGGAGAACGAGCTGAGCACCGCTGGGGTTCGCGCGTGAGAGCGCCACGACCATGACTCCAGCCTCGCCGGAGCCAGAGGAGACTTCGATGGGGTGAATCGCCACCGCGTGATCGGCGGACTCGGCGACCACGCCAAGCACGTCCTCCGTGCGGACGCTCCCGTCCGGGAGGACGAGATGAACGCGGCGCGTCCGACCGCCGGACCCGGCCGCGACGGCACGGGCGAACCAGTTCGACTCGGTCAATCTCTGCTCCTCCGCTTCCCGCCTCTGGTCGATGCCGGGCATCCCGTGACCTTCGACGTCCCGATCAGACGAGGTCTCGTCCGAACTCGAGTCCGACGGCTGGCCACGTCCTGTCCTCCGAACCCCGCGCAACCGTCGCCGCTCGCGTTCGAGCCTGCCCCACGACTCATCGAACTCGACAATCATGCCTGACGCGCTCGATTCCTGCCTCGTCCTGGATCACGAGCTCGAATGACGGGTCGGGACGGACATCGGTCTCGACGACGGCCCCTCCGCTTGCGATCTCCTCCCGCGTGAGTTTGACCCAGACCGTCCCCAGTCGAGACATGCTCCAGACGCCGGGGATGTCGTAGGTCGGGAGATGGATGCCGAGGTAGACACGACGGTGATCGTCCGTCCGGTTCTCCGTTGATCCGAGATCCACATCGAGGCGCCGCGTCACGACGGACCGGAAGTCGCGATCCACGATGTCCTCGTCCGTCGAGCCGACGGGTGCGTAGAGGACGATGCTTCCGCCTCGTCTCCCGACGACCATGGACTCGACATGAACGCCCCCTTCGATCTCGAAGGTCACCTCCCCGCCTCGCGGGCGGGTGGCGAGCCTCTGCGTGGTCCATCGATTGCGGTCAAACCAGGTGCAGAGGGCCACACCCTCGAGATCCGGCGCGACGCGAATCGTCAGGGGTTTCGGTCCCGCGCCGTCGAGGAGGAAGACGACCTCGTCGCCGGGAGTCAGGTCGAGAATGGGCATCAGCCCCACGCACGAGGAGCCGAGGACGAAGCCCGGCTCGACGATGGCTCCGGGAGCGATGACAGCCTCTCCTGGCCAGTCCGTCGGCTCGCTCGGGATCTCTGCCGCCCCGCCGAGCTCAGCGACCCAGTCCCACACCCGCTGGTCGTCGAGACCACGGGTGGGACGTGAGATCCGGCCGATACCCTGACGTTCCATCACGAACTGCAGGAGTTCGAGCTCCGTCGGCCGCCGCCGGCACGACGTGCCGCACGCCGTCGGACTGAAGGCGATTCCAGAGAAGCCGACGGACTCCAGTGACGATCGCTTTCTCGATCTCTCGACGGTCACCCAGAGAGACTCGTACAAGCCTGAGGCGGGACGGGGTCGGAGGATGAATGGAGGAGGGATGGAAATCACCGAATCCGGAGCAACCTGCCGGTCAACTTGATGAAGGCCGAGTCCGCGGGCGTGGATCCGCGCCGTGGTTGAGTGCGTCCACTCTCGTCGGAGGAAGGTGACCTCGTTCGTTCCATCCTTGCGAGGCACCGAGCGATGGACTCGGACCCGACCCTCATCCTCGAGGATGAGCAGGAACGGCGGAGCCGGCCGGGGCGACCGACCGATCGTCAACGCATCGTCGACCACGATGCGGAGGCGACAGACGGCCGCGTCGTCGCGAGAGACGGAGCGACGCGAATCGGTTCCAATCCACCCTCTCCTGACCGTGAGTCCGACGGCGAACAGAAGGAGTGCGCCGCCGATCAGGAATGCGATCGAGGGTCCGCGTCGCGCCATCTCGTGATCCTCTCGTGAGCCGGCCTCGAGCTCGTCACCGCCCTGCGAAGGGTCCGGGGAGAACGCGCCCCCCAATCACGGCGCGTCACCGCCAACGCGACCCAGTGCACCCGCGGTGCAGGAAATCTCCGATTTCCTCGCCGAGATGCCGGTCGGAGTCCGGGGCGAGGCGCGAACCGACCCTGGGTGATTCGACGACCTCAAACGAGCTGAGGGTTCAGGCGCCAGGCGCAGGTGTCTCCCGGAGCGCCGTGGTTCCTCCCGGATCAGTTCAGACGGATTCGAGTCCGTCCGCACGCGTCCGCGCGACATCGATCTTCCACTCCCCATCCTCGCGCACGAGCACGAAGGTGAATCTCCATTCGAAGATCGCCCCGGCGTCGTCCCGCCCGATGAGCCGGGTCCGGACGAGGGCTCGATCGCCCTCGTACTCGGGCGGCTCGGTGCGGAAGTCCTCGATCAGGAAGGGCGCCGTGAGATCGAGCCCGGGAGCGGCGGCGGAGGCGCGCGTCACGCGGGCCCGCACGGCCTCGGGGAAGCCGCCCTGGAGCCCGATGACGTAGCCCCGAACGGCGAAGACGGGATCCTGCGCGAAGATGTTCTCGGGATCGCCCGCGGGCTCCGGCGGAGGCGCCGCCTCGACGGCGGGCGAGGCGGCGAGGCGATCGACGAGGGCGTCGAACTCGCGGAGGCGCGCGATCAGGGCCGCCGCCTCGTCGAGGCCGTCGAGGTCTCGCGCCGCGTAGACGGCGAGCGCGCTCCCGTCGGGCAGCGTGCCCTCGCCGGCGAGGATCGATTCGACCCGCGGCACGAGAACGAACTGGAGCCACTGGGGAAAGCTCATCGTGTCGGCGCCGAAGGCGCGACGAAAGGACAGCGCGGCCGGAGGAAGGGGCTCCTCCTGCCAGAAATCGATGGCTTTCATCGCCTCGATGATCGCCCTGAGGCGGGTGCGGATCTCGGTCGCTTCGTCGGGACGCATCGTGACATCTCGGCCGGGGACGTCGTCCCGCGCGGGGACCGGACCGGCGAGATCATAGCGTCCACCGGAACGCCGCGGACCTCGGATTGACCCGGTGAGGGCGAGTCCGTAGCTTTGCGCCACGAACCTCGCGTGAGGTCAGAACCCCTCCCTCCCCCCCACTCGACCGACCCATGACGCGCGAATCCTTCCTTTCCGACGACTGCCCCCCGATGGGCATCTACGAGACCCTCTACGCCTTCCTGGACAGCTTCGGGCGGTTCATGGGGACGGAGGGCACGCATCCCTGGTCGCAGGGGTTCCCCCTGACGACCCCGCTCGCCGGCGGTCCCGAGCTGCCGAGCTCGGTGGAGGTGACCTTCGAGGATCGCTTCTACCCGAAGGCCTGGGGACACCCGAAGCTCCGGGATGCGATCGCGCAGCACTACAACGACTTCTACGGCTCGAGCATCGCGCCCGAGAACGTGATGGTCTTCGCCGGCGGCCGCCCCGGCATCTACACCGTGCTCGCCTTCCTGAAGAAGCACGTCGAGGTCCGCATCGGCAACGTCGAGTGGCCGGCCTACCTCGACATCATGACCCAGACGCAGACGAACTGGCGCGTCATCCCCTTCACCCGCGAGAACGGCTTCCACCCCTCCAACGCGGAGTACTTCGACCGCACGGGGCTGAACGCGAAGACGCATCTCATGCCGATCATCTCGAACCCCGGCAACCCCACCGGCCACACGCGCGCCGGCGCCGAGCTCGAGGAGCTGATGGCGATGGCCGAGCAACCCAAGAACGGGATCCTGCTCGACGAGGCCTACGAGATGTTCCACGAGTCGAAGGGCGTGAGCGGCATCCGCTACGTCAAGAACCTCGACGACAGCAACGTCTTCCTCGCCGGCGCCTGCACGAAGGGCCTCCAGTGCCCCGGCATCCGCATCGGCTGGATCATCGCCAGCCGCCGCAACATCGAGACGCTCTCGAACTTCTCGAGCTTCGGCATGGGCGGCGTGAGCCACCCCTCGCAGCACTACGCCGCCGCGCTCCTCGAGCCGAACCGCGTCGCCCGGGCCCGCGAGGCGGTCGAAGCGCACTACCGCATGCAGCGCGACCGCTACGGCGCGGCCTTCGCGGACATGGGCCTCACCGTCCACACCGGCGACGGCGGCTTCTACCACTGGCTCGAACTGCCCGAGGGCCTGAACGCCGGCGAGCTCAACCGCCGTCTCTTCCGCCACGGCGCCGCGATCCTCGAGGGCAAGGACTGCGACATGGCGCGGCCGCACGCGAAGGATCCGGAGTACGTCTCGCCCTACCACTCCTTCTTCCGCTTCTCCTTCGGCCCGCTGCTCCCCGAGACCTTCGAGTCGGACATCGCGATCCTGCGGCAGGTCCTCGACGAGTATCGGGCGGACGTCGCCGCCGGGCGCTGAGCCCAGGAGGCGTCACGCCTTTGCTCGGCTGAGACTTATGACGAGTCTTCGGTTATACGCAGGAATGATATAAACTGCGTATAACCATGATCAACCGCCTCCCCGAAGACACGCAGACTCTCTACGCGGAACTCCTCGCCAGTCTGCTGGCCGCGGAGCGAGAGCGTTCGTGGTCCCACCTGTCCGGCACGTTCACGACGAAGACCGTGAAGGGCCTCGAGTACCTCTATTTCCAGTACTCCGATCCGGGTGGTTCGAAGCGCCAGCTCGCCATCGGAAGGCGCGATGCGGCGCTCGATGAAGTCGTACGACAGTACGAGGCGCAGCGGATCGATCACGAAGCGGATCGCGCCCGGGTCGCGCGACTCGCGCGCTTGCTCGGAGCCGCCGGCGTCGAGCTCGTTCCGCATGGAAGTGCGAGGATCATCCGTGCCCTCTCCGACGCGGGGGTCTTCGCCGCCGGGGGAACACTGGTGGGCTCCTACGCGTTCCTCGTCATCGGAAACCTGCTCGGCGTCGAGTGGCCCGAGGCTTCCTGGCGCACTCAGGATGTCGACATCGCCGGCCACATGCAGCTGGCCATCCCGGACGTCGAAGCCGACGTGCCCCGCGCTCTCGAGAGCTTGAAGATGGGATTCGTGCCGGTTCCGCAGCTCGACCCCGCTCATCCCACGACGTCGTTTCGCGTGCGCGGTCAACCGCTTCGCGTCGATCTACTCACACCGGGTCGCGAAGAAGACTCGACCCCCATCCACATCAAGCGGTTCAAGGCCGCGGCTTCCCCCGTGAAGTTCCTCTCGCTCGTCATGAAGGACGCTCAACCAGGAGTGGCGATCGAGGCGAACTCCGCGACCCTCGTCGTGGTGCCCTCGCCGGCACGCTTCGCCCTACACAAGCTCCTCGTCAGCCAGAACCGATCGGTGATCCAGCAGACGAAGTCAGGCAAAGACCTGCATCAGGCGGCCCTCCTGATCGAGGTGCTGGCCGAGGACCGCCCGGACGACCTCGAGAGCGCGACCGCCGAGTTCACGGCGTCGGGAGCCGTCGTCGTCCGCAAGATCGAACGGGGTCTCGCTGCGGCCGGCAAGAGATGGCCATCCTGCGAGCACGGCGCGAAGGTCATCCGGTCGACCCTCGCGGATTGACCGTCTCGCGGCGTGGATGAGCCAGGCCGGCTCCCTTGCCACCGCCGACCACCCGGACTTAAATGGCGGGACTCGCCCGGAGCCCGCGCCGTGCCCGATGAACGCCCCGAAGACCGCCATGACGATGCGTCGGAGTCGGCGTCCGGGCCGACCCGACGCCTCGCGCACTTCCGCCTCCGGAAGGAGCTCGGCCAGGGCGGCCAGGGCTGCGTCTACCTGGCGGAGGACGAGCGGCTGCACCGGCCGGTGGCCCTCAAGGTCCTGTGGGATGCCGGTCGGCTGAGCGAGGCGGCGGAGGCGCGGTTCCGCCGGGAGGCCGCGGCCGCCGGCCGGCTCGACCACGTCGGCATCGCGCGCGTCTTCGAGATGGGATCGCACGAGGGCGCCCGCTTCATCTCCTACCAGCTCGTCACGGGCCACACCCTGAGCGAGCACATCCAGGAGGCGCGGCGACGCGCCGAGGCGGGCGAGACCCCGGCCGGTGTGCGGCTCGGGACGCCGACAGAAGCGACGCCCGCCCCGATGGAGACCCCGCGAGACGGGAGTGCAACCGAGCGCCGCGCCGCGGCCGCGATCGCGCGCTACTTCGCGACGGCGGCGCGCGCGCTGCACGCCGCCCACGAGGCGGGCCTGGTCCACCGCGACGTCAAGCCCGCGAACCTCATGGTCCGCGAGGACGGGACGGCCTGCGTCCTCGACTTCGGACTGGCGAAGGACGTCTCCGGCCGCGATGCCACGCTCACGGTCACGGGCGACCTCCTCGGCTCGCCGGCCTACATGTCCCCGGAGCAGGTGCGCGGTCGCTCGAGCGCGATCGATCGCCGCTCCGACATCTACTCCCTCGGCGTCTGTCTCTTCGAAGCCGCCACCCTGAAGCGGCCCTTCCGGGGGAAGTCGATGCAGGAGCTCCTCGAGGCGATCGCCACACGTGAGCCTCGCTCGCCGCGCCGTCTCGAGCCCACCCTTCCCCGAGATCTCGAATCGATCATCCTCACCGCGATCGACCGCGATCCCGAACGTCGCTACCCGACGGCGCTCGCCCTCGCCGAGGATCTCGATCGCTTCCTGGCGCACGAGACCGTCCGGGCCCGGCCGGCCGGCCCCCTGCTCCGGACGATGCGCTGGGCGCAGCGCCGCCCCACCCTGGCCGCGGCGCTCGCCACGGTCCTCGCGGCCCTCGTGTTCAGCACCGGCTTCTCGATCGTGAAGAACCGCGAGGCGCAGGCCGACCGGACACGATCGGAGGAGGCGGCGCGCGTCGCGAGCCGAGAGTCGACCCTCGCCGGCGAGGCGCTCGCGCAACGGCAGGAGACTCTCGAGCGGGCCCGCGAGGAGAAGACGATCCGCGAGGCCGCGCTCCGGGACCGGACCGACGCCCTCGCGCGCGCGGAAGCGCTCGCCGGCGAGAGGAGAACGGCCCTCGAGGAGCTGAAGCGCGAGCGCGAGGCGACGGAGGGCGCGCTCGCCGAACGCACGCGGACCGTCGCGAACTACGATCGCCTCGTCGACATCGAGCACCTGCGGGCGGCCATCTCCTCGGCCCGGTCGCTCGTGCCCCCCGTGCCCGAGCGGATCGCCCCGCTGCGCGCCTGGCTCGACGAGCAGGACGCCCTCCTCGCACGCGGCCTCGATCATCGGGCCTTCGTCGCGGAGCTCCGCACCCGAGCGCTCCCCTATTCCGAGGACGAGCGGCGGCGCGATTTCGCCGAGGAGTTCACGACGATCAGGTTCGCGGAGGAGGCTTTCGACCTCTACGCCGACGCCCTCGCGAAGGCGACGAGCGACGAGGAGCGGGCGAGGCTCGAGGCCGGCCTCGAGCGGACCCGTCTCGCGCACCGTGAGGCGAGCGAAGCGACCGCGGGACGACGCACCTGGACCTTCGAGCGCGCCTCCGACCAGTTCCAGCACGACTCCCTCGCCGGTTACCTCGACGACCTCGAACGCTTCCGGACCGCGCCCGACGGCTCCTACCGCTTCGTCGAGCGTCAGCTTCACCTCTCGGAGGGGATCGTCGCCGCCACGCTCGGCGACTGCGCCCAGGCCTGGGAGGACTGCCGGCGTCGCATCGCGGAGAGCCCGCACTACGCCGGCTTCGCGCTCGCCCCTCAGCTCGGCTTGATCCCCCTCGGCCCCGATCCGCGATCGGGTCTCGAGGAGTTCCTGCACTGGACGACGCACGCGGGACCGATCCCGGACCGCGACGAGAAGGACGGACGGCTGCGGATCACCGGAGAGACCGGACTCGTCTTCATCCTCGTGCCGGGCGGACGATTCCTGATGGGGCTCCAGAAGGAGGACCCGCAGAAGCCGCACTACGACCCGAGCACGACCAAGCCGGAGACGCCCGTCCGCGAGCTCGAACTCCCGCCCTATCTCCTCTCCAAGTACGAGATGACCCAGGGTCAGTGGCTCCGCGGCCTGGGCGCGAATCCGAGCACCTACGGGCCGACGACCGAGGGCGATGTGAACGGGCCCATCGACCTCTCGCACCCGGTCGAGTCGGTGAGCTGGACTCGCGCCGTCGAGGAACTCCCCCGCCTCGGGCTGCTGGTCTGCACCGAGGCCGAATGGGAGCGCGCCGCGCGCGCGGGCACGACGCTCGACTGGCCGGGGGCGGCCCGCGCCGAGGACGTCCGGCTCATCGCCAACTGCGACTGGCGGACGGAATTCCCCGCGCTCGAGGTCGTCGCGACCGGCTCGCCCCAGCACTGGGCGGTGGGCTCGCTCGCCCCGAACGCCTGGGGCTTCCACGACATGGCGGGGAACGTCACCGAGTGGTGCCTCGACCCCTACGTCTTCTACCAGAAGCTTCCCGGCCCGCGCGGCCTGAACGCCGACCCGAGCATGAGCCCCTCGCGGATCATGCGAGGCGGCAGCTCCAGTGACGACACGCTTTCCTGCCGTGCCGGAAAGCGATCCGCCTACGGTCCCGAGAACGGCCATCCGCGGATCGGCCTCCGTCCGGCGCTGGCCATCCGATGAGGTCGAGACGATGACGCCGCCGACCAATCGCCCGAACGACCGCGGCTCCTCCGAGGGGCGCCGGTACGATCCGAGCGCGGAGCTGATCGGGACGACGCTCGGTCACTTCCGGCTGCTCGAGATCCTCGGACGCGGCGGACAGGGCCTCGTCTTCCGCGCGCGCGACCTCGATCTCCAGCGCGAGGTCGCAGTGAAGGTCCTTCCCGCGGGCCAGGTGATGTCGGCCACGGCGCGACTCCGCTTCGAGCGCGAGGCGGAGGCGACGGGTCGGATCGATCACCCGGCGATCGCGCGCATCTACGAGTTCGGGGAATCGGAGGGCCTGCTCTACATCGCGATGGAGCTCGTCCGCGGGCGGACCCTCGCCGATCAGATCCGGGCCGCCTCGACGCGCGGCGGGACGGATGGCGGATCGAGCGAGCTCTTCTTCGGCTTCGACGAGTCCTCCGACGACCACCCCTCCGACGAGGAGGTCCGTCCTCACGAGACGACCTCGGCGACCGCCACCGCCGATCTCGCCGCCCTCCGCGCCTCCGCGCGCTACGTCGAGCAGACGGCGCTCGCGCTCCACGCCGCGCACGAGGCGGGTCTCATCCACCGCGACATCAAGCCGGGCAACCTCATGATCCGCGAGGACGGATCGCCCTGCATCCTCGACTTCGGTCTCGCCCGGGACGACACCAGCACGGCGGGGCTCACCCGCACCGGCGACCTCATGGGGACGCCGGCCTACATGTCGCCGGAGCAGGTGCAGGCCGGTCGTCAGAAGCTCGATCACCGTACCGACGTCTACTCGCTAGGCGTCTGCCTCTTCGAGGCCTGCACGTCGAGCCGCCCCTTCGGCGGCGATTCGCAGCGCGAGCTCTACCGCGCCATCCTCGAGCGCGAGCCCGCGCCTCCGCGGAAGATCAATCCCCGGATCCCGCGCGATCTCGAGGCCGTCATCCGGACCGCGATGGCGAAGGATGCCGACCACCGCTACGCGACCGCGCTGGAGTTCGCGGAGGACCTCGGCCGCTTCCTGCGCCACGAACCGGTCCAGGCCCGCCCCGCGGGCCCCCTCCTGCGGTCGCTGCGCTGGCTGCGCCGGAACCCCCGCGTCGCGGTGTCCGCCGGCATCATCGTCGCGGCGCTCACCGCGACGAGTGTCGTCTTCGCGTCGCGGCGCGAGCACGCGCGCCTCGCGAGCGACGAAGCGCGACGGAGCTCCGAGCTCGCGCGGACGGAAACGCGCCAGAAGACCGAAGCGATCGCGCAGCGGGAGACGGCCCTCGCAACCCTCCGCGAGGAGGAGAAGGCGAGGAGCGCGGCCCTCGACCTGAAGACGAAGGCCCTCGCACGCGAATCGGCGGCCGTCGAAGCTCTCGAATCGGCGATCGCCGAGGTCCGCGATCAGAAGGCCGAGAAGGAGATCGCCCTGCGGGAGAAGGTCCGCGCCGAGGGGGAATACGACCGCCTCGCCGACATCAAGCGGATCGAGGCGGCCCGCCGCACCGCCGCTCTCCTCGCCCCCCCCGGCCCGGCCGTCGTCGATGCGCTCGAGGCCTGGCAGCGCGAGTACGCGCCGATCGTCGATCGGCTCGAAGGCCACGAGACCTTTCTCGCCGAACTCCGCGCTCGAGCCCTGCCTTACACGGACGAGGAGCGCGCCCTCGACCACCCCGTGATGTGGTCGGCCCTCCAGCAGGCCCGCGAGCTGAAGCGGCAGGCAGAAGGCCGGCTCGCCGATCCCCGCGTCTCCGAGGCGCGCAAGAAGTCGCTCGACGATCTCATCGAGCGCATGGGCCAGCGCCTGGCCACCGCGACCGCCCGGTGCGACGAGCGCCTGACCTGGACCTTCCCGACCCCCAAGCTCCGCTTCCAGCACGAGACGATGAGCCGGCTCGTCACCGAGGTACGCGACTTCGCGGCCCCGGGGACCGGACTGCGCGACCTGATGGCGATGCGCCTCGAACGCTCGCGCCGCATGCGCACCGCCACCCTCGAGGACGCGGCCGCGGCCTGGGCCGCCTGCATCGCCCGCATCCGCGCGAACTCCGCCTACTCCGGTCTCGAACTGACGCCCCAGCTCGGCCTCGTGCCGCTCGGCCCCGACCCCGACTCGGGACTGGAGGAGTTCCTGCACTGGGCGACGCACGCCGGACCGGTCCCGGAGCGCAGCGCCGACCATCCCCGCATCGCGATGCAGCCCGGTCGCGGCGTGGTGCTCGTCCTCGTTCCCGGTGGCTCCTTCGTGATGGGCGCGCAGAGCGAGGACCCTTCCGCGCCGCACCACGATCCCCTGGCTCAGCCCGACGAGGGGCCACCGAACGAGGTGACGCTCCGTCCCTACTTCCTCTCGAAGTTCGAGATGACGCGCGACCAATGGGTGCGCTACTTCGGCACCGACCCGAGCCAGTTCGCGACGGTGCCTCCCGCGGGCTCGAAGATGGAGCCCCTCACCGTCCTCCACCCCGTCGAGGCCCTCTCCTGGCAGGACGTCGACGACACCCTGAAGCTCACCGGACTTCGCATGCCCACCGAGGCCGAGTGGGAACGCGCCGCGAAGGGGCGCGACGGCGGGTTCTGGGCGGGGACCTCGGAGATCTCCGAGCTTCACCGCTACGCCAACCTCTGCGGTCGCGAGACGAGCGCCCAGCGCTTCGGCACCCTGGACCCCGACCACGAGGACGCCTACGTCATCCACACCGAGGTCGGCCGCCTCCTCCCCAACTCCTTCGGCCTCCACGACATGACCGGCAACGTCGCGGAGTGTTGCGCCGACGGCCGCGCCTCCTACGAGACCGACGTCGACCCCGACGGACTGCGCGGGACGTCCTTCATGTCGAGCCAGCTCATCTACCGGGGCGGGAGCTTCTTCACGAACGGCGCCGACTCCCGCCTCACCGCCCGCAGCAGCGACGCTCGCGAGGTCCGCGTCGGCATGCGAGGGATCCGTCCCGCGCTCGGACTCCAGTCGCCCTGACCGCCCGAACGCTCGCCGAATCCCGCCACTCCGGTCTCCGTCCTCCTGCTAAGCTCCGCCCATGTCCGATCTCCCTCCGCCAGTCGATCCGAGCGCCGAGCCCGGCGACTGGCTCGAGATCCCCGAGTACTTCCCGGACGACGACGCGAACACCATCGTCCTCATCCGGAAGTTCAGGGCGGACGGACTCGCCGTCCGCGTACGCCGGGAGATGATGGGGCAGATCCATGAGTGTCTCGGCGAGGGCTGCTTGTTCCTCGTCCTTCGCGAGGATGCCGCCCGGGTCGCCGCGATCCTCGACATCCTCCTCTACTCGGGTCCCCGCCAGGGAGACACGCCCACGCGTTGCGAGGCCTGCGAGGCCTATGTCGGCCGCGACGAGCGCTGCCCCTCCTGCGGCCTCAACCGTCGCCAGGATCTCGAAGACGACCCGCTTGCCGCGTGGATCGAGGAGCATATCGGAGACGCCTGAGCCTCCCTCGCCCGGCCGTCGCCTCAGCGCGTGACCTCCGGCGCCGATCCGGCGGACCGGATTCGATCGATCCGCGCCGCCTCCACGGTCGAGAGGTAGGCCGCGCAGCCGAGGTAGCTCGCCAAGGCCTTCCCGTAATAGGCGAGGTCCGGCGAGAGACCGCTCTCGCGCCAGATCAACGCGACGCAGGCCGCACCGGGAACGACGCTGAGCACGACGCCCAGGCAGCGGCCCGTGATGACGATCCCCCTCCACCATGCGGGCGAGATCTCGCGGAGCGGAGTCCGACGCTCCGACGGATCGCGCCGGAGGAGCAGCCAGAAGAAGGCGCTCAGGAAGTAGGTCGCGAGGGCGTCGTACGAGCTCGCGAGCGTCGGCGCCGCGAGGCCGCGCCACAGGACGTGAACGCCGATCATGATCGGCACGCCTCTCGCGAGGAGCGTCAGGGACCGCCCGAGATCGCGGCCGATGGTGGGGGGAGAGAAGCGCTTCATTTCACTGCGCCATGGGCACGACGCGGCGTCGAGACCGCTCGCTCGGCCTCGCATCCATCACCAAGGTGAGCCGGCACGATCGAGCCTGCTCGTCGATGGGGCGTCGTCGAACCTCCCGCCACTCGTGCACGCGCTCCTCGTGGACGATTGACGATTGGGGACCCTGTTCTCTCGGGATCCTCTGTTCGCGTGTCATTCAGTCCGGACACCGAGTCTTCCTCCAAAGAGGCGCCAGGATCAGCGGGCATCGCAATCCACGTCCGCGCTCCTCGAGATGCGGATTCCCGGCAGACAGAATGCATAGAGCGGAACGGGGAGCGCAAGCGCCCCGAGGTTCAGAGAGATGAAGGCCACCAGATCCAGAGGACGGTCGGATCATTCACGACGATCTGCCAGCCCTGGACCACGCGTGTTTCCTCTCTCCGCCGGCGACGGGACGGCCCCGCCGCTCGCGGCGTCCGCGACGCCGACGGCGCGGATCCTACCTCGACGAACGCCCGGCCGGGTGGGGCTCGGCCCGCCCGTGACACCCGCCACCCCCTCGGGTAGGCTCCATCGCGCGGCACACGCCCTCGAAGGGCGGGCCCCCTCGCGAGCGGAGAGACCATGATCCCCGATGCCCTCGCCCGACGCCTGGGCGCGCTCTCCGACCTCGGCGTGACCGCGACGATGCCCCCGGCGGAGGCGAAGCACGTCCGCTTCGCGAACCAGGCCGCCCTCGCCGCCGCCTTCGTCTCGCTGCTCTTCGCCCTCGTCGAGATCCGGCTCGTCGTCCTCATCGACGCCTCGACGAGCCACAAGATGAAGCTCGTCGCGATCCGCTTCGCGATGTCTTTCCCCTTCTTCCTGCCGCTGATGCTCGACGCGCGGGGGAAGACGGAGCCCGGCCGGCGCATGCTGATCGGGTGGTCGATCGTCTTCTGCCTCTTCCTCTCGCGCTACTTCGGCGCCGGCGCTCCTGCCCACCTCTTTTTCCTGCCGATCATGGGAGCCTGCTTCGCGGTCTTCCCCCGCTCGCGCCGGCGGGAGATGTGGATCGGCGTGACCCTCGCCGCCCTCGGACTCGGCGTCGCGATCTGGATGCGCTGGAACGTCGTACCCTGGATGCCGATCACGCGCCCGGACAAGCTCGTCAACGTCGACGTCCTCGTGACGGCGGGAGCGCTCCTCCTCACCGCCGTCGTCGGCTGGTCGATGCGCTCGAACATGCAGCGGGCCGAGGATCGCATCGTCGAGGAGCAGGCGCGGGCCGAGGCGCTCCTCCTGAACATCCTTCCCGAGTCCATCGCGCAGCGGCTGAAGGCCAGCCCGGGCTCGATCGCGGACGGGTTCGACGAGGTCACGGTGATGTTCGCGGATCTGGTCGGCTTCACGCCGCTCTCGGCGAGCCTCCCGCCCGATCGCCTCGTCGAGCTCATGGACCGGATCTTCAAGGAGTTCGACGAGCTCGCGGAGCGCCACGGTCTCGAGAAGATCAAGACGATCGGCGACGCCTACATGGTCGCCGGCGGCATCCCCGAGCCGATGCCCGGGCACACCGCCGCGATGGCCGAGATGGCCCTCGGGCTCCTCCCGATCATCGACTCGATCCCCTCGCCCACCGACGCCAAGCTCGACATCCGCGTCGGCATCGCGCGCGGCGCCGCCGTCGCGGGCGTGATCGGCCACAAGAAGTTCATCTACGACCTCTGGGGCGACGCGGTCAACACCGCCAGCCGCCTCGAGTCGCACGGCATTCCCGGCCGCATCCAGGTCAACGAGGAGGTCTTCCTCGCCCTCCGGGACGACTACGAGTTCACCGCCCGCGGCGAGATCGAGATCAAGGGCAAGGGCCCGATGAAGACCTGGTTCCTCGTGGGGCGGCGGGGCTGAACCCGAGCAATCCGCGTTCCCCGTCGCCACATCCGAAAAGCCGTCCTTTTCCGACACGCCCGACCGGTAGGATCCGGGGTGGCGACGTGCACCGTCGGGTGCGCGGATTCGGGCCGGACCATGAAACCGGCCCTCGATGTGGAGCGGTGCCCCTCGCGCCGCGAGCGCAGGACGGGAGCGGACTCGCTCGGGTCCCTGCCCCCGTTCGGAGAGGAGTCGATCATGCGGACCCTGGTCACGCTCGGTGTCTTGCTGACCATGACTCTGCCGTTGAGCGCGCAGAGCCTTCCCCTCCTCCACGAGCAGCCCGTCGGAATCGTCGACCGCTACCTCGGCGTCGTCGACCTCGGCGACGTCACCGGAGACGGCGTGTCGGACTACGCCCTGGGCTACGAGGAGACCATCGTCACCAACCTGATCACGGGGTGGCGGCTCATTTCCGGAGCGGACGGCTCCATCGTGCGGCCGATCGTCGCCACGCCGGCGGCCTTCAACGGCGTGAGCGGCGTCTCCGACGTCGGGGACATGAACGGCGACGGCCACGCGGACGTCGCCTATCTCATCAACAGCACGATGTTCCCCGGGAACGGACTCTCGGTCTTCGTGCTGCAGGACGGGCAGACCGGGAACCCGATCTTCTCCCAGCAGATCGGACCGAGCGGGCTCGGCGGCGGAGCGCTGCAACAGGTCCTCCGCATCGGCGATCTCGACGGGGACGGCGGGGACGATCTCGTCGTCCACTACCGCCAGGTGCCGACGCTCTCGGCCCCGGCGATCGTCCACGTCATCTGGATGAACGGACAGACCGGAGCGCAGATCCACGAGCTGCTCGACTACCAGGACATCGTCCACTCCGTCGCGGTCGTCGGGGACACGAACGGCGACGGGCTCGACGAGACGCTGATCGGCGCCTGGAAGTCGCCCTTCGTCGCGCCCGAGGCCGGCGGCGCGGCGCTCGTCTCCGGCGCGAACTTCGCCTACCTCCGCTTCTGGAACGGAACGGCGGCCTTCGATCACTTCGGGACCGGGGTGAAGGGCGCGGGCGACGTCGACGGCGACGGCCACGCCGATCTCCTGATCGTCGCGCCGGTCGAGGAGAAGGTCCGGATCTACTCCGGCGATGACGACAGCATCCTCGCCTCCTTCGATCTCGGGATCGGCGGGGCCTACGAGACTCGCCTGCTCGCGGTCCGTCCCTTCGACTGGAACGGCGACGGCGTCGACGACCATCTCTTCGGCGTACAGACCGGGATCGCGCCGATGCGCTACCAGATCCGCTCGGGCATCGACTTCGCCGTGCTCGAATACGTCGCCTGGCCTCCGGTCAGCGACCTCAACGGCGACGCCATTCCCGAGCGCAGCGACATCGTGACCGGCCTGGGATCCCCGCCGAGCTTCACGCCCGTCCCGCCCGAGGCGCGGATCCTCTGCCACAAGGGCGCCCAGCCCTACGGGCAAGGCAGCGGCGGCCTCTCCCTGAGCTGGCAGCCCGCGACCGGCGCCCCGGCCACGGGAGTCTTCACGGTGAGCGGCGGCACACCGGGTGCGCAGGCTCTGGTGGCGGGGAGTCTCTTCCCCACGAACGAGATCATCGCGGGGACGACGTTTCCCCTCCTGATCTCACCGCTCCTCAACCACCTCTTCCTGCAGGCCCTCCTGCCGCTCGATGCGCAGGGAGGTCTCACCGCGCCCGTGTCCCTGACGCAGCCGGCGCTGGCGGGAGCGGTGCTCTCCTACCAGTGGGCCGAGCTCGCCCCGAATCCCGGGACCTCGAACGGCCTGCAGCTCATGTTCGACCACTGATCGGAGGCGGTTCGAGCGAGGCGGACGCCCATCAACCGAACTGCACCGACCGCTTCGTGAAGGCACCGTCCATCCACCAGCCCGTGATCGGGAAGGTCACGGTCGGCGTCTCCTCGCCGACGGCGCCCGCCGCGACGAGGAGCGGTGCGTAGTGCTCCCAGGTGGGAAGCGCCATCGAGGCGCCGGGGGCGCGATCGCGGAAGTCCAGGAGGGCGTCGACGTCGAAGCGGGCGAGGGCCTCGGCCGCCCAGCCGTCGAAATCAGTCGCCCAGCTCGGCGTGCCGCGTTCGAAGGCGAAACGCATGTTGTGGGTGAGGAAGCCGCTGCCGAAGACCAGGACGCCCTCCTGTCGGAGCGGCGCCAGCGCGCGCCCCAGCCGGAAGAGCAGGTCCGGATCCAGCGCGGGCAGCGAGACCTGCAGGACGGGAACGTCGGCCTTCGGGTACATGGCGACGAGCGGGACGTAGGCGCCGTGGTCGAGCCCGCGGGTGGGATCGTCCGCGACCGGCAGGCCGCTTCCGCCCAGGAGTTCTCGCACCCGGGCCGCCAGCGCCGGCGCGCCGGGCGCGGGGTACTCCGTCTCGTAGTAGCGCGGCGCAAAGCCGTAGAAGTCGTGGAGCAAGGGGACGGTCTCGACGGCGCCGAGCGTCGTCGGCCGCCTCTCCCAGTGCGCGGAGACGACGAGGATGCTCGCCGGCTTCGGCAGATCGCGCCCCCAGGTCGCGAGCTCGTCCATCCACTCCTGATCGTCGAGGAGGATCGGCGCGCCGTGCGCGGCGAAGACCACTGGCATCCTCGGTGAGGAGTCGGCGTGACTTTCGGATCGATCGCTCACGCCCTTCACTCCCCCATCAGGCGACGGGCCACCATTCGCATCCGGATCCCCACCAGAAGATCCTCGCCCACCGCGCGGATGACGCGTCGGACCTCTTCGATCGGATCCCCGTCATCGAGACGGTAGGTCCCCTCTCGCCGCTTCGCCGGCGTCAATCCGGCGCGCACGACGTTGGCGACCGAGAGTCGGCCGGCCTGGAGACCACCCTCCGAGACGGCCATCGCCACCGCCTCGCAGATGGGTCGGGGCAGGTCCTTCCGGAAGGTCACCTCCAGTTCCACGCGCTCGCGGAGTTGACGGGCGAGGCTCGACCGGATGGTCTGGACCTGCTCCGGGGTAAATCCGGCCATGCCCTCCCAGAGCGCATCCTCATTCGAGTAGGCGCAGAGAAAGAGGAGTCCCAGGTCGGGATCCGCATCGAGTCGCCCGGCGGCCACCGCGAGGGCCGCTGCTCGCGCCTTCCGGACGTGAAGGGGCACGGCGCCTTCGGGGACTCTCGTCAGGGCGAGCGCGCGAAAGAGGAGAAAGCGATCCGCTCGCGACTCGATCTCACCCTTCGCCAGCGCCATCATCGCCTCGGCCCAGAGGCCCAGGTCGGCGAAGCCCTCCGCTCCGGTCTGCGCCGCCACCTCGTCCGCGCTCTCGGGGAGCATGGAGAGTGCCCGCGCCTTCGCTTCCCGACAGGCGGCGAGGAGCTCCGCCAGGGCCTCGCCCTCCTCCATCTCTTCGATCGGCTCGTCATCCAGCCGTTCCTCGGGATAGGGCTCCCGCGCCGCGGGCGGCCAGTCGTCCGGCGGCCGGGTGGATTCGGGCGCGATCGTCGAGGGACTCGGCGCGACCGGCCTCGGAGCCTCCGGCGGATCCTCTCCGCAGGCCAACGCCACGAGGCTGAGGATCAAGACGACGAGAACCGAGATGCGCATCGCAGAGGACCTCCGAAAGGCCGCGCCGGTCGGCGCGGTCGGAGTGAATCCTAACCGACCCGCGGTCCTCGCCGGAGCGGCCCCGGCGCGACGCGAGTCGACGTGACACGACTTGACCCGAGAACCCCCGGAGGGTCATCATGGTCGCGGCGTCAGGAGCGGCACGACGGCGGCGGCATCACGTCCGCCCCCTCGACATCGCGGTCGATCGAGAGGCTGTTCCCATGAAGACCACCCTCCTGCCCACCTTCCTCGCCGGCCTCCTCGGCGTCGCCCTCGGCGCGCTCGGCCTCTCCCACTTCGGACGCGAAAGCGACGCCGCGGCGATCCCGCCGCGGCCGGTCGAGTTCGAGCGGCTCGTCGAATCGAACCGGGAGCTTCGCGAGGCGGTCGAGTCGCTCTCGCGCCGCCTCGCCGCCGCTCCATCGGCGGGCGCGGCCGAGCGAAGCGAAGACGCGGCGTCCGAGCCCCCGACGCGGCCCGCCGCCTCCGAGCTCGCCGAGCTCCACGCGACGCTCGACCGACTCGTCACCGTCCTGGAAGAGACCCCGTCCCTCCACCCCCTCGCCGTCCGAGGGTGGGAGGCCCTCGAGGGGAGCGATGCTCCGATGAATCTCTCCGCCGTCACCGCGAACATCGGTCTCGATGGGGTGGACGCGAATCTCAAGTACCTGGGAGCGGGCTATGCCGACATCCTCCGGATGCTCGGGAAACCCAACAAGGTCGCCTCGGACCCCGGCGACGGCTTCGAGCAGAAATGGTGGTACGAGACCGAGGAGGGAAGCGTCGGCGTCTTCTTCGCGAGAGGTCGCGTCGTCTTCGTGGTCGTCTGACCTTGGTCGGCAAGCGAACGCCAGGGTCGGTCGGACCGCCGCCGTCGCGATCCACACCATCCGGAAGGACGAAACCGCCGAGCTCGGTCAGCCGCAACCGCTCGAGCGCCGATCAAGGCGCCGCAGACTCACCGATCATCATCGGCGAGATAGAGGAGGAGGTGAGCGGCGTAGGCCGCGGCCTGCGGAATCGGCGCGGCCCCGCCCTTCGCGATCCGCGCGAGATGATCGACGTCATCCCGAAGTGACCCCAGCACCACGGGCGGAGCGTCATGGCCGAGCTTGAAGGCATCCATCTGGTGGACATGCCAGTAGGAGTCACACCCGAGGACGAACGACTCACCCCGGGTCGTCTCGACGCGCTCCAGGAGGAGATCGATCGCCCGGCGGAGCTCCTTCACCTCGACTCGAACCTCACCTTTCATCTCCCCTCCTTCCTCGAGTGACCGATTGATCGCGGTCAGGTCGCGGCAGCGCCGCGTGGACTCTCGGGAATGGCACTTCCCGATCGTCATCGAGCACCGCCAAGAAGCGACGGGCCGGCCCGATCGGCCGACGCCCTACTGCGGCGAGGTGGAGGTCGCACCGGTAGCGGTCGAAGGGCCCTTCGAGCCGTCGGCCCTCAGCGCGACCACTTCGGATAGACCTCGGCTGGCCGCATCTCGTTGATCTGAGCTTCGGAAACCGCGTGACCGAGCCAGAGAGAGAAGAGGTAGAGGAGGATCGCGAACCCGAACCAGGTGAAGAAGAGCTTCTGGCCGAGATCGGGCTCGATGATCCTGTTTCGCCGGGACTTCTTCATTCTCGGGATCCGGACGTCCGTCCTCACGGTCTCACCTCACGATCACCTACCCCGTGCCGGCCTGAACGGCCTGGGGTCGACCGTCGAGGCACGACCCGGACCCACCCGGTCGCCTCCGTGATCTCCCACTGATGATACTCGATCCTCCCGTCGCGCCGACGGAGCCGGGCGCGAATCCAGGGCTGCCCGAACTCGTTGATGCCGGCGATCCGGGAGGACCGTCCTCGCGCGACCAGCGTCCGCATGAAGGCGCGACTCGAGGGGTGGACCGAGTAGCCGGGGGTCGACCACTCCTCCGGAAGCGAGACGAATCGGACGCGGTCACCGACGTTCAGTGGGCTCGGATCGGGCATCGAGGCGTCTCCGACTTCACGGATCGAGAAGGGAACACCGACGGGAGGTGACTCCACCGGCCGCGGGCACCAGGCAAGCGGGCCGCGCGAAGGATCTCGCCCGGGACTCAATCGATGACCAGCTCGGTGGGACCCCGCGGTCGCGTAGGGCCCGAAGAGCTGCTGCGGTCCGCCCCGCCACTCCAGCGCACGGTCCCCGTCGGAAGGCCGCTCGACCAGGAAGTAGATCTCTCGCGCATCACGCGGGAGGAGCCACTCCGTCCGGTCTCCCAGATCGACCGGAGGAAACTGACGGGAGCCGAGCGAGACGCGCTCCCCCATCGGTCCGACCGGCGGCAGCCCGATCCACATCGCGGCGCGGACCACGCCCGGTTCGGCCCCGTCAGCCGTCCGTAAGGTCAGATGATGCGGCGTCAGCTTCTCGCGCAGATCGATCAGACCGAGGTCGACGGTGCCGGCTCGCGCCGCGGCGACCAGCTCCGGACGATCGAAGCGGCGCTGGATCTCGGCGCCCGCCGTCACCTCCACGCGCACGAGTTCGCCCTCGAAGTCGTGAGAGAAGGCGCCCCGCTCGTCGAACAGCACCCAGACCTTGCGGGGCTCCTCGCCGGGCTTCGTCGTCACGACGCGGACCTCGACGCCGCGACTGCCGTTTCCCTCCGGCAGCGACAGACGGCCGAGAACGCGCCCGGCCCGAGGGCCGCCGGCTCGATCCGAATCGCCCGGCGGCGGGGGCGTGCAGGCACCGAGTGAGGCGACCAGGACGATGACGAGGCAGGCGATGAGGGTCTTCAAGGCAGACGGTCTCGGTCGGGATGGCGTGGAAAGAAGCGACTCGCTCGAGGGGAGTCATCCCTCGACCGACCAAGACCTGAAGCGTCTCCGTCGGGCCCGCCATTCCCACCTCGCCGGAAGAGATGCCCGTTCCCTGATGGGGCGCGGGACCTCATCCCCCCGGGTCGTCCTCGCATTCATTTCCCATCCGAGAGCGAAATTCCGACAATGCCGCCCCAGGCCACCGGACGCCGCGACTCCATGCCCTTCACCGCCGCACATCCTGCCGCCGCGATCCCGCTCGTGAAACCACTGGGCCGATTCGGGGTCCTGTCCGCGCTGGTCATCGGGAGCCTCGCTCCTGACCTCGCCTACTTCCTGCCGCTGCCGATCAGCCGCGCCCAGAGTCACAGCCTGGCGGCGCTCGGGTGGTTCTGCCTGCCGGTGGGAGGGCTCACCTACCTCTACTTCCACCTCGTGCTGCGGCCCTTCCTCGGCGACCTGATCGGCCCGGGCCTCCGGTCGCGATTGCTTCCCGACGGCCCGAATGGGGTCCCCCCTTCTTCCGTGGCGGCCGTCGTCGCGAGCCTCCTCATCGGCGCCGTCACGCATCTCGCCTGGGACTCCGTCACGCACCCCGGCGGGTTCGTCGTGGAGGCGGTGCCGCGCCTGCGCGCGCCGCTGTTCTCGTGGGGCGGCTACACCTTCTTCGGCTACAAACTCCTCCAGCACGGGAGCACGCTCCTCGGGCTCGGCCTGATCGCCTGGTGGACGCGGCGGAGATGGATGCGATCGCCCGCGCCGGCCTCCCCGACCTCCGTCGAGCCCGGCGCGATTCGACGTCTCATCGCGCTCGCCGCGATGTTCGTGCCGCCGATCTTCGTCACGGTGCGCGCGTGGGCGGCGACCCCGCATCGCGCGGCGGGACCGCTCGCCGCGCTGCAGGACATCCTGGGACACGCCGTGTTCACGGGGGGCAAGGTGGCGGTGGCGGCGTTGGTCCTCGCCAGCCTCGTCTGGCGCTGGCTCGGTACGCGTGATCGACGCCAGCACTGACGGCAGTGACGCGACGCCTCCATCCGGCTCATGCGCCGCTCGGCGCGAGGGCACCCTGACGGTTCCGGGTCACGTCATCATCTTGAGATTCGCCATGATGTAGGTGCAGCCCCCGCAGCCGCAGGCGAGGGCCAGAAAGACGCAGCCGAAGACGATCGCGTACTTCTGGGGCAGCGTCAGCTCCCGACGACGCAGGGGTTCATTCATGTCCGATCTCGAGGCTGGTCGGATGCCGCACTCCCGCCGCCGTCGAAGCTACCTCGGGTCCGACGCTTGCCGCAAGCGCGACATGAAGCGCCGAGTGTGCCCCCGAACATCGATCGAAGGGGTCGGTTGATCAGGATCTCCTCGCCCGGAAGAGATCGAGCGACCGTCGCCCCCGACGTCCCGACGGAAAACCAACTCACCCGGCCCCAAGAGAGCGGCATGAGCACCAGAATCGACGGCGAGGATCGATGCCGTCTCGAGCCGTGCGATCGCCCCTCTCTCGCCGTGGATCCAGGGGAACGAGAAGAGGACGTCGCCTCGAATCCGGGCTCGCTTCCGGTTTCGCGTCGACCGTAATCGGGACAGGGGGATAGCGTCGGCGGGGATTTCGGGAGAAGTGCGATGTCCTTCATGAATCTTCGTGGCTGCGGTTCACGGACCGTCGGCGGCCTCCTCGGCCTGGCTCTCACCCTCGTCCTCGTCGCTTCGACGACGTCGAAGGCGCAGGCGACGAACCTGCCCATCGAGTTCACGATCCTCGCTCCCAACAACGCGACCACGCTGGGTTCCGCCGTGACGCCGGCCGGGGACGTCAACAACGACGGCTTTCCCGACGTCATCGTCGCCTCGTCGTTCCCGTCCATGCTCATCTCCCCTTCGGCATCCGTGTCCTTGGCCCTCATCGTGTCGGGGCTCGACGGATCCGTGATCCGCACTCACTCGGTGTCGGGGCTCGAGGACAGGTTCGGAGAGTCCTCCGTCGGTCTCGGCGACATCAACGGCGACGGTTTCGACGACTACGTCATCGCCGCTCGCCTCGCGGACTTCGCCGGCCAGAACACCGGCCGCGTCGTGGCCTACTCGGGATTCGACGGAGCCGTCATCACGACGATGGACGGGACGGGCATCGGCGACGAGCTCGGATCCTCGCTGGCCTCGGCCGGCGACATCGACGGCGACGGCATCCAGGACCTCATCATCGGCGCCCGAGCTGACGACGACGGCGGCGTCCAGTCGGGAAGCGTCTTCGTCCTCTCGGGAGCGAGCGGCGCCATTCTGCACCACTTCATCGGGAATCCGGGCGACGAGATCGGCTGGTCGGTGGCGGGTCCGGGTGACGTCAACGGTGACGGCGTTCCCGACATCGTGACGGGCTCGCCCTACTCCGACGTTCCGGTCTTCAACGCCGGCGACGTCCGCGTCTACTCCGGCCTCGACGGCTCACTCATCCACGTCTTCGTCGGCGTCGCGTCCGACCAGGGCTGGGGCGCGACGGTCGCGGGCGCGGGTGACGTCAACGGCGACGGCTTCGCCGACATCATCGCCAGCGCCGCGAAGATGCCCAACGTGTTGAATCCGAGTCCGGGCCGCGTCGCGGTCTACTCCGGAGCCGACGGAGCACTGATCTTCCAGGACAGCTCGGGGGGCGCGGTCGGCTTCGCCATCGCCGGCGGCTGCGACTTCGACGGCGACGGCCACGACGACTTCGGCTTCAGCGCCCGCAACGACAACACCGTCGAGCTCGGGGCCGGACGGTTCGACGTCTACTCGGGCTTCGATCAGACGCTCCTCATCCGGCAGTACGGCCTCATTCCCGATCAGCACTTCGGACGGTCCTTCGCCTTCCCCGGCGACCTCAACGGCGATGGCCACCCGGAAATCGCGGCGGGCTCGAAGTACCTCTACGCGCCCGACCGGGGCCTCGGAGGGGCCGAGTTCTTCTCCTCTCCCCTCCCACCGTTCACGGGATCGAACTCGGATCTTCGCCTCTGGACCGGAGTCAACGGGCCCGCGATCCTCTACCCGTACATCAAGACCGCCAACGAGGGCGATATCCTGACGGCGCGTCTCTTCTCGCTGAACGGCTACGTCGGCGAGATCTCGTTCCTGGCGGCCCAGATCCGCGTGACGGGCACCCAGATCGCGCAGCCCATGGGCTTTCCGGAGTCCTGGGTCAACCCCTCTCCCTTCTCACCCTCTCCGGTCGCCGTGCTGCAACCGGCCGGCCCCGGGTCGGTTTCGCCCTCTCCCCTGCCCGCGACGGGTCTCGACTTCAGCTACGGTCTCCCCGTCGGTCTCTCGGGATTCACCGTCATGCTGCAGGGCTTCGCGCTCGCCCCCAACGCCGAGACCGGCAACACGATCTTCACCGCCACCGACGGCTGCGAGATCGAGGTGCAGTGATCGAGCCCCACTGAAGAGGTCGCCTCTCGCCGCACCTCAGTCCGCCGCGCGCGACGCCGCGAGAGCCTTCTTCAGGATGGCGATCTGGCCCGCGTGATAGAGGTCGTGCTGCGGCGCGCCGCAGAACTGGATGTAGGCCGGAAACTCCGACCCCAGCCCTTTCGCGAGGCGCGCGACGGGAAAGGCGCGGACGGCGCACACGAGCTCGCGATTGAGTCCGTCCAGGGTGTCGCGATCCGCGCGCCAGGCGGCTTCGCCAGTCTCCGAGACCGGGGGCCAGGCTCCTTCCGGTGAGTACCGCACGGGCTCACCGCGAATCCGCCCGAGCACCAGCCGGTAGCCGCCGATCAGGTGAAGGACGATCTCGTGGATGCTGTGCGCGCCGGGGATCGGGTGCGCCTCCGCGTCCTCCGCCGAGACGTCCGCGAGCACGTCGCAGACCGAAGGCCCGTGCCACGATCCACCCCGGTAGGCCCGGTCGATCTGATCGGCGATGACATCGAGATCCAGCATCGTCTCCTCTTTCCCGGCTGCACGCACGTGCGCAGGCCACATTCGACGCGCTTCCGATCGCCCGAGGATCCGGCCGGCCCCCGATGCGATCGTGCGTCAGAGCACATTCCCTTCTCGAGCCGCCTCGGCGTACTTGCGGGTTTCCGGGTCGAGCCCCTCCTGGGCGGAGAGCCAGCGATCGATGATCTCCTCCCGCCGACAGTTCGGGAGATGGCCGAATCCGTGCAGCGCCGATAGCGAGCAATTCATGGGACCGGCGAACAGGATCCTCTCGAGGACCTCCTCGACGCAACGACAGCTCTCCGGATGGCCCTCGGCGGCGTACGTGATCATCAGGTGCCACCACATGAAGCAGCGTTCGGGGAGATCCACGACGGCGAACACCTGCTCGAAGAGGTCTCCCATCGCCCGGATGCAAGCGTGGCGTTCCTCGATCGTCGTGCCGTCGTCCCACAGATCGAACTGGATCTGAACGTCCCGACAGAGGGTCGCCAGTGCCCTCTCGATCGCCGCCTCGCCGTGCGCCTCGAGCAGAGCTCCGCTCTCGCCGAAGAACCGCGCCGCGAAGGGCACGAGCCGGTTGCACTGCCAGCTTTCGAACTCCTCGGCTCCGGGCAGACCGAGGTAATCGGCTCGCCACTCCTCGTAGGTCGGCCGGCGAGGCTCATCGGATGTCATGGGCTCTCCTCCCGTCCGGCAAGCCCCATCTCACTGGAGTGCACCGATGACGACGAGGTCGTCGTCCGAATTGAACCTGCGGTCCCGCCCCGCCGACCAGATGACGACCCAGGGATCGAGGCGGCCGCCCATGAACTTGATCTTGAACTTCGTGCCCCAGCAGTCGATCGGATGACCGACCTCGTCGATGGGATACTCGTAGAAGCGGGCGCTGTCATCGTGCTGGTGCCTGAGGAAACCACCCCTGATATCCGCGCGGACGATCTCGTCCAGGTCTCCCTTCGGTGGCCGTGAGTGTCCGAAACTCGCGAAGAGCACCATGCGCTCCATGTCAGATCGCATGCGCACGTTCTGGATCCAGCCCCAAAGCTCCCAGCACAGCGCGATCGCGATCACGAGTGCCACCAGGCTCAGGGTGAGCCTCATCTGGCCGCTGTCCATCAGAGCGCGGAGCTCTTCCTTCACCGGTCGCCGGTATCTGGGTCGGCGCGGCTCGCCGCGGTCCGTGCCGCTCACCTTCGTCCCTCACCTGATGCGTTGCGCAGGATCTCCCGAGGCTCCGGCCGCCGGCGCCGACTTCTCGTAGAGGACTCGATAGGAATACGCGAAAGGCTCGCGGGTCGTCTGGAAGTACCAGTCCTCCGGAAAGCCCTCGTAGCGCCGACAGAGCTCCTCGCGCAGGTCATCGAATCCGGGATCGGACTCCTCGACCAGGTAGCAGAGGTCGTCCGCGCGGGAATGGAACTCGAGGTAGACGTGGTCCGTGACCAACTGGTCTTCCTTGAAGGTCACGATCCGATCGATGTCGCCCCAGGGCTGGGACCACCCGTCGCCGTCATCGCTGCGCAGGCGGAGCTCGAGCTCATCCCACGAGACGCGGTACAACTTGGCGTTCGGCGGGGCGAAGAACCCGCGGATCGTGTTCATCCAGGACCACATGCGCTCGACCTCCCGGCGGCCGCGTTCCGGGGTCGATCCTACCCCATCGGCGCCGCCGGTCTCGACGGAGAACATCTGCGTCGGGGGGCTGAGTCAGCCAAGGGCGATCCGGGCCCTCAGGGCGTCCGTCACGATCGATTCCCTCTCCCCCATCCGCGTGGCGAGGTCGTCGATCTCCGCGAACTGCGCCTCGTCGATGGTCGCCCCCACGTCGACGAGGCCGTAGCAGAGCAGATCGAGCGCCAGGTAATACACGTGCGCGTCGAGGAACTCCGTCACGTCCCGGCGCACTTCGAGCGGCAGCCCGTCGGATACGGCGGCGAAGAGGACGGAGATGCGTCGCTCGAGCATCTCGAAGTCCTCACGTTGCTTCACGTCGGTCGCGCCGCCCCCGCTGTTCTTCGAACCCTCGCGAATCATCGTGCAATCGGCGCGGGTGAGGCGCCGGCGGCTCTTTCCTCGTGCGGCCTTCGGTTCGTCCTCAGCCGCCGTCGGACCCGCGATCGAGCGCCGCCCGAATCGCCGGCACCGTCCGGTGCTCGTCGCAGATCGCCCGGAACTCGTCCCGATCGAGCGGCTCCCGGACCCAGATCTCGGCCATGGCGGGAACGGGCGCCCGGCGGGACGTGCTGCCCCAGATCACCTTGGGCTTCGACCGGAAGAGCCCCTTCTTCTTGATGGTCAAGGTGGGACGGGTCGCGAAGGCGATGCGGACCGTTCGCGCGGACCAACCGAAGACGGCCCAGCACTTGAAGCGTTGGCGCTCCTCGTCGAAGGCGACCGGCACCATCATGCGACAGTCCTCCGCCAGATCCGGATCCTCCGCCGCGCCGCGCTGGTAGCGCTTGAAGGCGGTCCTTGCGACCTCCGGATCCCGGCCCGAGGCCGGAGGCTCGGGGCGCAGGGCCAGATCGACACGGCTCTGGACCTCGGCCCCCTCGAAGACGGCCTCCATCTCCTCCAGCTCGGTCGCGAGACTCTCGGACGCGCGCCCCTGCGGACGCGGCCGATGCATCTCCCGCAACGCCGGGGCGCCGAAGGTCTCCTCGAGCAGGACTCGTACGAAGCGATAGGAGGCCGCGCGCCGCCGGTAGAAACTCACGAGAGGCTCGCAGTTCGTCTCGGGCGCGATGAAGATCCGGGCCGGGGCCTTCCTCGGCATCGCCGCGCCGCAACCCAATCTCGAGCTGCTTCACGTGCGTCTCCCGGGTCAGCGCGAGAGTCGCCCGGAAGATCTCGAGGAGGCTCTCACGGTACTCGGGGGTCATCCGGAGGCGTTCGGCCTCCGGCATGCGATCCGGGATGACGAGAGGCTCGAGCGCGAAGGTCTGGTGGTCGTACCATCCCGAGTCGGGCGTCGGTTCGAGATCGATCGTCCCGTCGCGAATCGCGTCGATCATCGCCTGGATCAGTTCGAAGTCGCCCGGCACCGGCTTGCCCTGATAGAGCTTCTCGATGAGATCGACCTCAGGTGACCGCGAGGGCGGCAGGATCGCCACCGGGCGACTCTGTTCCTCCTCGAGCAGGTCCAGGAGGCACTGCATCTTCCGGGTGAGGCGATTCGTCAGCCGCGCCATGAGGTGACGGTAGGCAGAGTAGGACTCGCGGAGTTCCGGATCCGACTCGAGCCTCGCGACGAGCGTCTCGATCGCGGCCGGATCCTGGAGCTCTTGCTGCAGGAATCGATCCTGGCGGTAGATCGCCGAGAGTTCCTCGCTCCAGGTGTAGAAGCCCAGAGGCTTCGACTGGCTCCGGTCGGCCTCGAAGTCCTCGATCAGGAGGGCCAGGTTGCCCGGCAGCCCTGTCGCCCCCGACGAGCCCGTCGAGAGGTGGAGGGCCCCTTCGAGCCGGAGGGCGACGTCGCTTCCTTCACTGACGTCCCCGAGCGCAGCTCGCAGCCCCTGCAGGAGATCCCGCTTGCTCCGAAAGCGTCCCGCCCCGTTCTGCGCCGCGAGCTCGACGGCGGCGTAGAGGCCGTCGTCGAAGATCTTCGCCTTGTGGA
Organism: Planctomycetota bacterium; assembly: GCA_041402125.1. Taxonomy (GTDB): domain Bacteria; phylum Planctomycetota; family DRQF01; genus JAWKSY01. The sequence continues at coordinate 89,236 of JAWKSY010000002.1, read as the reverse complement.
TCAGCGGCCCCACCGACCAGGGCTCTCGCGCCGAGTCTCCCCATCCTCCACCCGCACCGAGCAGCGCCGCCGGAGAAGGTGCTGGCGGATCACCCTCCGCGTGGTAGCTCGGCGAATCCTCGATGTTCAGCTCGAGGACCTGGTTCGACAGGTCGAGCGTGACCTCGTGCTCCGCCTCAGTGCGTGTCCAGGATCGTCAGTTCGCGCGTCATGGATCAGCTCCTTTCTTGATCGGCCTCGCCCGGACCGCACCGGTGCTCCTCCGAGAAGTAGAGCGAAGATCGCGGTCAGGTGTCGAGCCGAAGAAACGGCGTCACGGGCTCGACGTCAGCCCCCCCCGCCGGAACGGATTCTCGACCTGCGCTTCATCCTGCCCGTCATCGCAATGAGAGCCGCCTGGAGCCGATCGAAGTCACTCGCCAGAACGAGATAGATGTCGTGCCATCCGTTGGCGAGGGCGATCTCCTGCAGCGGCCCGGTGGGAGCGAACTGCACCGCGACCTCCGCCGCGTATTCGGCGCCACTGCCGCCTCGAGAAGCCGGCGCACCATCCCGCCGAGAATTTGAGAAGACTCCTCGAGGGTCCCGCCCGTCCACTCGGACGCGGTCGACGACTCGACGAGCGCCTTGGCCGCCCCGAGAACGACGAGCATCTCCGACCGGGCGCTCTCATGCGCGGGCGAAGCGGTCGAAGAGGACCGGCCATCGAACCTTGCCCGGCGTCTCCAACGCCAGGCGAGAGCCCCGGCGAGGAGGCCCAAGCATGCCCCGACGACGAAACAGATGACGTGAACGAGATCCATTCGTCCGTCTCCGCTTCTCCTGGTGAGGACCGGGGGCGTTCTTCGCCAGCACTGGAAGCGAGTCCGGGCGAACGGCCGTGACCCCGGCAACACATGGGCTTGACGGTCCGGCGATGGTCCTGATTCCATCCCCTTCCGACGAGCGGCTTCTCGATGAGGAGCGACTCGTACCCGATGGCGACGATCCTACCCGCCCCCGGGACGAGCGTCCGGCTTCTTGGCGATTCCGAAGAGTACGGAAGGGTCGCCCGGCTGAGGGTAGTGACATGTCGGCGGAAGGAGCGAACTCGAGTCCGCACGGGTCGGGCTCAGGGCGCGTTCGAATCACCCAGCAGCCGGGGTAGCCACCGCGCCGGAATGATGGCGTGCGCGACCACGCTCAGGTCGAACCACCTCACCGAGAGAAGCCAGGCCAGGTTCACGTGGGGTCCGTGATCCGGATTCCCGACGGCGAGACACCCGGCGACGATCGCGACGATCGGTCCCAGGGTCCGCACGGTGACGTCGAGGATCGAGTGCCCCCGAAGGTCCGAGAAGACGCCGAGCCCGAAGAGCGCGACGAGGATCGTCAGGATGTCCGCCGGTAGCCCCAGGCTGAATCCGGGACCGAAGGGAGCGAGGAGAGGGAGGGCCGCCGCGCCGTCGTTCGAGGTGACCGCGACGCCGAGCGACACCCCCCAGACGACCGGAAAGAGGATCCGGTTGCCATGGAACCGTCGTCCGGTCACGGCCCTGCGGCTACCGCGGCGAGCCTCGACGCGAGACGCGACCGGCGGCCGGGCGTCCCGTCCGTCAGACATCGGCGCCCCGCCGGTGGGCGGCCGCCCTCTTCGCCCGGGCCAGCTTCCACGCGCGCCGCGCGATCGCCGCGAGATCCACGGCCACGATCATGAGCAGGAAGAAGACGGCCAGGACCGCGCAGTACGGCAGGTAGAGATGACGAGGGAGGACGAAGATCGAGGCGAGCGACAGCAGGAAGAAGAACCCCTTCAGGACCCTGCTCCATCGCATCTCTGTCGGCTCCCGAGAGGATGACGGCGACGACCGCACCGGTGGGGCATGGTAGCACGCGCGGACGCGCATCACCGTCGACCCGGCGACGGCCCCGGAGGACATCCTCCCCGGGGCCGCTGAAAGACGCCTTCGTCGGCGTCGATCCAGGAGTGCTGGCCTCGCACGAGGAGGTCGCGGAGGTCGACCGGTGGCGTGACTCCGCGCGAACGATGCGGAGTCTTCTCGTGAGACCGGCCGACGAGCCCGAGAAACCACGGAACGCATGGCCTGTGGGGAGGCGACACCGTCATGTAGACTCACGCCCGTCCCGCGGCGCCGCCCGCCCCACCCCCTCGACCGGAGTGAACGCGATGGAACCCGAGATCGTCGAGATCCAGCACACCGTCGTCGCCGTGCCGCCCGAGCGATGCACGCCCGAAGGCCTCGCCGCCTTCGGAGTCGTCGGGTTCCAGGTGGGATGCCGGGAATTCCTGCACCGGGGCTGGCTCAACTCCGACCTCGCACGGCTCGAGGGTCCCGACGGCAGCTCGACGCACACCGGCGGCCTCTTCGAGATCGACGGCGCGCTCTACTTCGAGCACGACGCCACGAAGCCCTTCCCCCTTCCCGAGGGAATCTTCCGGGTCATCGCGAGCGAACACTTCATCGAGCACGTCCCGCCGCAGGACGCGATCGCCTGGCTGACGGAGATGCACCGCATCCTCGCCCCCGGCGGACTCCTGCGGGTCTCCACTCCCGACCTCGCGATCTACTGCTCGGGGTACCTCGATCCCGAGAAGAAGTTCTTCCGGGAGCACGCCGAGATCCTGAAGGACGCGATCGTCGAGGAGGTCCCGGACTCCCCGGCCTGGATGGTGAACCAGATCTTCTACGGCTACGGGCACCGCTACATCTACGACTACGCGGAGCTCGTCCGGAGCTCGCCGCCGCGGGCTTCGATCCCGCTCGCGCCCGTCGCGCCGCCTTCCGCGAGGGCGCCATCCCCGAGGTCGCCGCGCTCGATCTCGCGTCGCGCCGCGACGAGAGCGTCTACGCCGAGATCACGAAGGCGGACTGAGGGCCGCGGGGCGGCGCTCCTGAAGACGGGGAGCACTGGCGTTGGTGCACGAATCCTACACCCCCGCCGCGCCCTGGGTCGATAGCTCCGTGATCCGACGGAGCCGTCCATGCGAAGCAAGCGATCCCGAGTCCACCCGCCCTACAAGACGAAGTACCGCGTCACGAACTGGCCCTCCTACGACCAGGCGCTCGCGAACCGGGGATCGGTGACCTGCTGGATCTCGTTGAGCGCGCTCGCGGCCTGGAACGCGAAGCCCGTCGGGAAGCGCGGGGGCCAGGCCAAGTTCTCGGACCTTGCCATCGAGACCGCGCTGACCCTTCGACTCCTCTACCATCTCCCGTTCCGCCAGACGGAGGGCTTCCTGCGGTCGATCTTCGAGATCTCCAGTCTCCACCTGGAAGTGCCCGACCACACGACCTTGTCGCGACGAGCTCGCACGCTGGACGTTCAGCTGAAGCGTCCGATGATCTCCGGCCCCGTCGTCCTCGCGATCGACAGCAGCGGTCTGACGATCGTCGGACAGGGCCAGTGGGCGGCGTCGAAGCACGGTAAGCGCGGGATCAGCGGCTGGCGCAAGATCCACCTCGGCGTCGATCAAGACGGATTCGTAGTCGGGCAGGAGATCACGGAGTCCACGGGCGACGATGCGGAGTGAGCTTCCCCCCTCCGCGGTGCCACCCGCTATGAGAGGTTCAAGGTTCCAGAAGTTGCCGTCGCTGTCCACCCAGCCCCAGCGGGGGCATGCCCCCGCTGGGCCGCAGCCACCTCGCTGGGCGTCCTTCCCTGCAGGCCGGCGTGCGGCCTGATTTCGTTGTAGATCGTCCGATACTCGGCCGCGAGCACGCGAGCCTCCTCGAGGTTGTAGAAGAGCTCGCAGTCCAAAAGCTCGTCGCGGAGCTTGCCGTTGAAGCTCTCGACGAAGGCGTTCTGCCAGGGGCTTCCCGGCTCGATGAAGAGAGTTCGGACCCCGTGCTGACCGAGCCAGCGACGCAGTCGGCGAGCGATGAATTCCGGGCCGTTGTCGGAGCGCAGGAAGCGGGGCGTGCCGCGCTCGATCATCAGCCCCGTCAGCACGTCGATCACGTCGTTCGCCTTGAAGCGACGGCCGACCTCGATCGCCAGGCACTCCCGGCTGTACTCGTCCACGACCGTCAGGATCTTCAGCCGCCGCCCGTCCTCGGTCCGATCGAAGACGAAGTCGTAGCTCCAGACCTCGTTGACCTCGGTCGCGGCGCGGCGCGTGATGCCGTTCTCGGAGCTGCCCAGGCGACGCCGTTTCCGGGCCTTCATCGGCACCTGCATGCCCTCCTTGCGCCACAGGCGCTCGATGCGCTTGTGGTTCACCGGCGGACCGGACTTGTTGATAAAATCCGTCATCTTCGGCGTCCCCCAGCGCGGAAACCGTGCCGCCAGCTCCTTCAGCTGGCGCACCAGGGGCAGATAACGACCGGGGCTCTCCTCCCGACGACGCTGCGTCGATCGCGGCTGACCGTGCACCTTGCAGGCACGGCGTTCAGAAACGCCGTGCTCTTCTCGAAGGTGCTCCACCGCGCGACGGCGACGCGTCGGGCTCAGAAGTTTCCCCGGGCGATGTCCTTCAGCATGGCGTTGTCGAGAGCCTGCTCAGCGACGAGCTTCTTCAGACGACGGTTCTCGTCCTCGAGCTCCTTCAGCCGCTTCGCATCCGAGCCCTTCATGCCGCCGTACTGGTTTCGCCAGCGGGCGAAGGTCTGCTCGGAGACGCCGATGAGCTTCGCCACTTCGGCGATCGTCTTGCCTTCGGCCATGTGCACCTCCGCATCGCGGAGCTTCCTGATGATCTCGTCCGGCGTGTGCCGCTTGCGCTGTCCCATGGGAGTCCTTTCTGGCCCGGAGGGCCCGAGTTTACCCCATAGCAGGTGGACTCGCGGACGGGGGGAAGGTCAAAGACAGTCATCGGCGATCGGCTTCGATCACGCAGCCTCGAGGCGCAGCGGGTCGAGGTGACGGTCGCCTGCAACGTCCTCAACAGGATGCTGCTGATCGGAAGGCCAAGATCGATCGCCGTGGGTGCGTGACCGCTCGCTCGGGAAGGGGGCGCTCACCGGCGGGTGGTGTCGTGCACCAACGCCAAGGGATGGGAAATGCTCAGCAACGGCGAAGCTTCCGCGCCAGCGTTCCTGTACCGTTCACGCCAATTCTTCCCACCGCACCCCTTCCCAGGCCCTGCCGCCTCGGGTCAAAGATACGAGTCCCGCCTCCAGCAATGTCTCGAATGTCGCAAAGCGCCCGAGCAGCCTTTGGCGTCTGACCGAGCAGCGCTCGGTCGGGATCTTCATCAGTCTCGCGGCGAGTCGCCCCGCCAGTTGACGACGCAGCTCGCGATCGTATAGCTCGCTGCTCGTCCCGTCACGATCATTCGCCCTTTCGCCCGCGCCTCGTGCTCGACCGCGGACCCTCGCACGCTCGTTCAGACCGAGCACGCTGCTCCGCATCGCGAGCACGAGCTCGCGCAGTCCCACCCCGCGCTCTCCCCGCAGCGCCTTCAGGTCGAGCAGCTCCCGGAGCCCATCCTTCAGGCTCCGGATCGCCCGCTCGACCCAGCAGTTGTGCTGCGGGGTCTGCGGCAGGTTCACGAGCAGGATCACGCCCGCCTTCTCCGCGTAGCGCTCCAGCGCCCGCGTCGCATAGCCGTTGTCGATCGACAGCACGAGCGGAAGCCCGCCCCGCAGACGCCGCGCCTCCTCGAGGAGCCCCAGCGCGTCCTCGGCCCGCGGCGGCGGACCCAGGCTCGCCGCCAGCACCGAGCCGTCCTGCACGTCCACCAGCACCTGGCTCATGAGCTTTCCGCCCTCCTCGCGCTTTCCGAGATGCGTCGCGTCCAGCGACCAGATCACATCCTTCTCCTCCACCACGAGGCTGAGCCTCATCTTCGCGGCGGCCGCAGCGAGCCGCTGCCTCCGCTTCGCCTTCAGCCCGGAGAGCGCCCAGCGCACGAGCCTGCGCGCGTGCGGCTCGCCCTTTGCCTCGAGCCGCCGCATCAGCGCCTCCTCGCCCATCCGGTAGCCCTCCGCTCGGAGCTCCCGCAGGACGGCCCGCGCGCAAGCACGACGAGCCCGCGCGGTGTGGGGCGGCCGACCCTGCGGCCGCCCCGGCTTCATCGCGCGCGCGAGCCAGTTGCGGAGCGTGCGCTCCGTGACGCCGATCTCGCGCGCCACCTGCTCGCGCGCGGCACGCTCAGGCTTCAGCGCCCGAAGAGTCCGCGCCACCAGCCGCCGCGCCTCTTCGCCCGCGCGCGCTCTGCCTTTTCCCCCCGGCCGGTTTCGCGCGACGCGCCGGCCTCGTCCCGGCCTTCTTCTTCGGCCGCGCTGACTTCGCCTCCGGCTCCGGCGGAGCCGGGGGACGATCCGGGATCAGCTTCAGCACCTCGATCAGGTCGTTCGCGGTGCGGAGCTCCCGCTCCAGCTTCTCGATCCGCCGCGTCAGCACCCGCGGATCCTCCTCCGGACTGAGCTTCGGCATCTCCGGGCTCCTCCTCGTGCGCGGCTGGATCAAAAGACCCGCCAGCATACCCGAGACCGCCTGCTGGCTGAGCTGCCAGAAGCGCAGCACCGGCACCTCCAGCTCCCGCGCCGCCTCCGGACGCGTCTTCTTGCCGAGCCAGGTCTCGAGGATCAGCATCCCCGTCCGGTGCGCACGCTCCCGGTCCTTCTGGCTCGCCTCCTGCCAGAGCGCCTTCACGCTCTGCGCCGCTCGGGCGGGCATCGCAAAGCGCGTCCGCTTCCGCATCCGGCGAGCACGGCGAGGACGCGGCGTCGGATCCGACGCTCCGTTCTGCGTCGGCGTCTCCGCCCGCTCCTCGGTCTCCCGGCCCGCGCTCTCCTCCTTCGGACTCGTGCTCGGACTCGCACCCGGCCTCGTGCTCGACGCCGACTCCCCCCGCGTCCTCTCCTCGCTCGTCATCGCCGCTCTCCTTTCTCCCCTGGCCCAGCTCGTCCATCCCGATGCGTTCCCTGAGTTCACCGTGGCGGTGCAGGACGAGCTCGCCCCGCTCCCCGTGCAAGGACACCTCCTCCTCGCCCACCCGACCGAAGAGGAAGACGCTGCGGCGGCGCGGTTCCGAAAGCGCAGCGCCGAGCTCGTCCTTCAGTTCGCCTTCGAGCGTCTTTCGGAGCGCCGCCTCCGCCTCGAAGAAGCGGTCCGCGGGCACGAGCCCGCCGATCCCCTGGTGCGGCCGGAAGTGGTTGTAGTGCGCGACGAAGTGCCCGAGACGCAGACGAGCGTCGTGCAGGTCCTGCGGCTTCGCCCGCTCCCAAAACTCCTCCTGCACCGTCTTCCAGAAGCGCTCGCACTTCCCCAGCGTCTGCGGATGGTGCGTCCGCGACACCACGTGACGGATCCCTTCCCGATCGAGGAGCTTCTGGAAGCCCGACTTCCCCCGCCACGCGAAGTACTGCCGACCCTGATCGGTCAGCACCTCCAAGGGCTTGCCGAAGCGCGCGATCCCGTCCAGGAGGCACTCGCAGACGAGCTCCTGGCGCTGCGAGAGCCGGAGCGACCAGGCCACCACGTAGCGGCTGTGGTCGTCCATGAAGACCGTCAGGTAGACCCGACGGCCCTCGCGACGCAAAACGAGGCTCGTGATGTCGCTCTGCCAGAGCTCGCCCGGACGGGCACGCTCGAAGCGACGCGGAGGAGAGGGGCCGCGGCGCGGCCGCGGCGGACGCTGCGCGAGAGCGGGCAGGCCCGCCTCATCGAGCGTCTTCTTCACCGTCCCCGCCGCCACCTTCATCCCGCGGAAGCGGAAGAGGTAGTCCCGGACCTTCCTCGATCCGAAGTCGGGGTGGCGCTCCTTCGTCGCGAGGATCTCCGCGCTGATCTCCTCGGGGACTCGGCGCGGATCGCTCTCGGGGAGCTCGCGGGGTTTCGGCTCGAGGCCCTTCGGCCCCTCTTCGCGGTAGCGCTTCAGCCAGAGCCGGAGCGTCGGCACCGAGAGCCCCCAGGTCACACAGAAGTCCGCCTGCGAGAGCTGGGACTTCTCGAAGGCTTCGACGGCGGCCCGCTTCTCCTCCGGCGTGAAGTGCCGACGACGACGGCGGGCCTTCGTCTTCGTGCGGCGGGACTTCTTCGGCGCAAGCCCCGCCTCCTTCAGCCAGCGACGGAAGTTCGTCTCCGTCAGGTCCTCCGCCGCGCAGAAGGCGCTCACGCTCTGGCGGCGACGCTGGTAGGCTTCCAAGAGCGAGGTCTTCTCGGCCAGGCTGTAGGACCGGCGGGGTCGCCGGGGCTGCTTGGCCTTCTCCTCGTCGTGCAGGCCGGCCTCGGCCGGCCTGCAGCCCTCGTCATGTCTCGGCTCCGACATCGAAGCCTCCTTTCCGCCCCGCTACGGGGCTCTGGGAGGCGGCTTCAGCGGGCCTGGTCAGTCAGGGCGCGTGGGAAAGAGTTTCGTTGAGCGGCACACACACATTCTGTGGACCACGCCCGATGACCTGCGCACACAGCTCGGGATGCGAATCCGCGCAACGGTGGGAGAGAATCAGAAGCAAGAAGCTCGATGACGCGCAGCTGCACCAATCTCGTGGAGAGTGGTGGGCGGCAAGCCCACGGCACGATGCCGAACGTCGCGACGCCGTCCAGCGTCAAGCAGAGACGCTCCGGGGAGAGAGAAACCAGAGAGGTCCGCGGAGAGGCGGAGCCAAGTTGCCCCGGTGTCGGGCGCGGTCGAGCTCGCCCCTGCCCTGCCGCGCAACGCTCGGGCTGAAGCCACCCGCCGCAACCCGCGCCGCCGTGGGGCCTTCAGCGTGGTGGGAATGAGAGAAGGCCGCCAGCGTGGGCTGACGGCCTTCCGTGATTCGCGACCCTGAGGTGGGTCAAGCTCCCCGAGTTGGACTCGAACCAACAACCAAGTGATTAACAGTCACCTACTCTACCATTGAGCTATCGGGGACTAAGTTGTGTGTCGGGAGGGGTTTGGGCCCGAAGGGCGGTCCTCGCGACGCGATGATTCTAAGGAACGGTTTCGGCCGCTCAAGGGATTTCCTTGAGGGGTGTTCGAGGGGTCAGGCGTCGGTCTTGGCTTCCTGGGGAGCGGCGGCGGAGGCCTCCTCGGGGGTGGACTCGTCGGGGGTGCCCTCTTCCGGCGGGAAGGCCGGGGGGTTCCAGGCGCTTTCGGTGAGGACGATCGAGGGGTCCTCGTAGACCGCGAGATAGTCGAGGAGGCTCGAGAGGGTCGAGTGCATGGCTTCGCGCGGGGTGATGCGGTCGAGGAAGCCGTGCTCGAGGAGGAACTCGGAGCGCTGGAAGCCGTCCGGGAGCTGCTGACGCAGGGTTTCCTGGATGACGCGCGGGCCCGCGAAGCCGATGAGGGCGTCGGGCTCGGCGAGGATGACGTCGCCGACGGCGGCGAAGGAGGCCATGACGCCGCCCGTGGTCGGGTTCGTGAGGACCGAGATGTAGAGCAGGCCCTCGCGGCCGTGGCGGTCGATGGCGACCGAGGTCTTGGCCATCTGCATGAGCGAGAGCGCGCCCTCGTGCATGCGGGCGCCGCCCGAGGCCGAGATGACGATGACCGGCCAGCGCTTCTTGGTGCCGAGCTCGACGGCGCGGGTGACCTTCTCGCCGACGACGGTGCCCATGGAGCCGCCGATGAAGCTGAAGTCGATGACGCAGAGGACGGCCGGGTGGCCGCCGATGGTGCAGGTGCCGTAGAGGGCGGCCTCGTTGGTGCCGGACTTCTCGATCGCCTTGCGGAGCTTGCCGACGTAGGAGCCGGTGGCCTCGAACTCGAGGCGGTCGACGGTGTGGAGGTTCGGGTCGAACTCGACGAAGGAACCGCCGTCGACCGTCATCTCGACGCGCTCGCGGCCGGTGACCGAGAAGTGGTGGTTGCACTCGGTGCAGACCTTCAGGTTGCGACCGAGCTCCTTCTTGAAGAGCGTCGCCTCGCAGCCCGGGCACTTCACCCAGAGCCCCTCGGGCATGTCCCTCTTCTTGCGGAATCGCGCCCAGGCCATGTCAGCCCTGCTCCTGTTCGTGGGTCCGGGCCGGGTCGACCGCGGCGCGGATGGCGTCGATCGCCGCCGCGCGGTCGGCCTGGCCGAAGATGGCCGAGCCGGCGACGAGGACGCTCGCGCCGGCCGCGACGGCGCGCGGCGCCGTGCGGGCGTCGATGCCGCCGTCGATCTCGATCTCGCCCCGGTAAGCGTGCTTCGTGCGGAGCGCCTCGATCTTCGCGAGGACGTCCTCGATGAAGGACTGCCCCCCGAAACCGGGGAAGACGCTCATGACGAGGATCATGTCGAGGCCGTCCAGGTGTGGGAGGAGCGGCTCGACCGGGGTGTCCGGATTGATGACGAGGCCGGCCTTCGCGCCGCGGGAGCGGATCAGGTCGAGGGTCTCGACGATCGGATCCTCGGCCTCGACGTGGAAGGTCACCATGTCGGCGCCGGCCTCGATGAAGGGGCCGGCGTACTGCGCCGGGTGGCTCACCATCAGGTGCGCGTCCAGGAACATCTCCGTCGTCTTGCGGACGGCGGCGACGAGGGGCGGCCCGAAGGTGATGTTGGGGACGAAGTGGCCGTCCATCACGTCGAGATGGAGCCAGTCCGCCCCGGCGCGCTCGACGTCGGCGACCTCGGCCCTCAGGTTCGTGAAGTCCGCCGAGAGCAGAGAAGGTGCGACCTTCACCGTCATGCGCCGAGCTCTCCCAGTCCCCGTGTCCGCGGTAGCGATCCCGGCCATCCTATCCGGGCGGAGGCCCGGGGACGACCGCGAGCGTCGTCAGTCCTTGTCGGCGAGAGCCGCAAGCCCCGGCAGGATCTTGCCTTCGAGCAATTCGAGGCTCGCCCCGCCGCCGGTGGAGATGTGCGTCATCCGCGCCGCCAGGCCGAACTTCGCCACCGCGGCGGCCGAATCGCCGCCGCCGATGACGCTGATCGCCTTCGAATCGGCCAGGGCCGCGGCCACCGTCTTGGTGCCCTCGGCGAAGTTCGGCCACTCGAAGACGCCCATCGGGCCGTTCCAGACCACCGTCGCGGCGTTGCGGACGGCGTCGGCGTAGCGGGTGCAGGTCTCCGGGCCGATGTCGAGGCCCATCAGGCCGTCGGGGATGTCGACCCCGCAGACCTGCGGCTTGGCGTCGGCCGCGAAGCGGTCGGCGACGATGTGGTCGTTCGGCAGGAGGAAGGTGACACCCTTCTCGCGGGCCTTCTGGAGGACCGTCTCGGCGACGCTCCGCCCCTCCTCGTCCATGAGCGAGCTACCGATCGAGCGGCCGCGGACGGCGAGGAAGGTGTAGGCCATGCCGCCGCCGATGAGGATCGTGTCGGCGACGTCGAGGAGGTTCTCGAGGACCTTGATCTTGTCGCTCACTTTGGCGCCGCCGAGGATCGCGACGAAGGGTCGCTTCGGGTCGACGAGGAGCTGGTCGAAGACGTCGATCTCGCGCTTCAGGAGGAAGCCCGCGGCGGCGGTGAGGTGCTCGGCGACGCCGGTCACCGAACAGTGCGCGCGGTGGCTCGAGCCGAAGGCGTCGTTCACGAAGACGTCGCCGAGGCGGGCGAGGCGCTTCGAGAGCTCGGGGTCGCCCTTCGTCTCGCCGGGGAGGAAGCGGACGTTCTCGAGGAGGACGGCGCGTCCCGCTTCGAGCTCGCCGACGACGCGGTCGGCCTCCTCGGAGAGCGGATCGGCGATCGGCGGGACCTCGAAGCCGAGGTGCTTCGCGAGCGACTCCGCGACGGGCTTCAGGCTGAAGGCCGGGTCGGGCCCGTCGCCCTTCGGACGGCCGAGGTGGCTCATGAGCACGAGCCGCCCGCCCTTCTGCAGGATGTAGCGGATCGTCGGCAGCGACTCGACGATGCGCTTCTCGTCGGTGATCGCGCCCTTCGCATCGAGCGGCACGTTGAAGTCCGCGCGCATCAGCACGCGCTTGCCGGAAAGGTCGAGGTCCTCGACGCTCAGCTTCGCCATCGCCTCATCTCCTGCTGCACGAAACGAGGGCGCGACCTCCGTCGCGCCCTCCCCTCTCCTCGGATCGCCCGTTCCGCGCGCATCGCGCGGTTGACGGGATCAGAGGGCGTGAATGCGCTTCGCGAGGTCGCAGACGCGGTTCGAGTAGCCCCACTCGTTGTCGTACCAGCTCACGACCTTCACCATGTTGCCGCTCATGACCATGGTGGAGGCGCCGTCGATCAGCGAGGAGTGCGAGTCGCCGACGACGTCGCTCGAGACGATCGGGTCCTCGGTGTATCCGAGGATGCCCTTCATCGGGCCCTCGGCCGCGGCGCGGAGCGCGGCGTTGACCTCATCGACCGTCACGTCGCGGTTCAGCTGCGCGACGAGGTCGACGACCGAACCGTCGGCGACCGGCACGCGCATCGCCATGCCGTGGAGCTTGCCCTTCAGCGCGGGGATGACGAGACCGACCGCCTTCGCGGCGCCGGTCGAGGTCGGGATGATGTTCTGCGCCGCGGCGCGCGCCCGACGGAGGTCCTTGTGCAGAACGTCGAGGATGCGCTGGTCGTTCGTGTAGGCGTGGACGGTCGTCATCAGGCCGTGCGAGATGCCGAAGCTGTCGTTGAGCACCTTCGCGAAGGGGCCGAGGCAGTTCGTCGTGCAGGAGGCGTTCGAGATGATCTTGTCCGAGGCCTTCAGCGTGTCGTCGTTGACGCCGAGGACGATCGTCGCGTCGATCTCGTCCTTCGCGGGCACGGTCAGGATGACCTTCTTCGCCCCGCCGTCGATGTGCTTCTGGCAGCCGGCGCGGTCGGAGAAGATGCCGGTGGCCTCGATGACGTAGTCCGCGCCCATGTCCTTCCAGGGGATCTGGGCCGGGTCGCGCTCCGCGGTGATGCGGATGGTGCGACCGTTGACGGTGATCTTGCCCTCGGAGGCCTCGACCGTCCCGCCGAAGCGGCCGTGGACGCTGTCGTACTTCAGGAGGTAGGCCAGCGCCTTCGCGTCACCGAGGTCGTTGATGCCGACCACCTCGAACTCGTCGCTGCGACGGTCGAGGATGCGGAAGACGTTACGTCCGATGCGGCCGAAGCCGTTGATGCCGATGCGAATCATGAGGCGCTCCCTCGTTGCGGATTCCGGGACCGACGGTGGCGCGCCAGGGTCCCCGTAATTCGATGGTGCCGCGAGAATCCACCCCCGGTGGGGAGGCGGCATGGCATGTTAGACGGCCGCCGGAAACCCTTCAATCGAAGCCGCCCCCGAGGAGCCGGGATGACCCGTGTCGGATCGACGCAACCGCTGGCCGCGCTGGCCCGGGCCCTCGAGGGCGCGGGAAGCCGCGACCGTCCGCCGGCGCTGGGCGCGGCGGTCTCGGGCGGGCTCGATTCGATCGCCCTCCTGGAGGCCCTCGTGGAGGTCCTCGGGCGCGGGGGCGCGGCCCGGAAGCTCGTCGTCCTGCACCTCGATCACGGCCTGCGCGAGGACTCGGCCGCCGACGCGGAGGCCGTGCGGGAGCTCGCCGCCGCCGCCGCGGCCCGCCTCGACGTCCCGGTGACCGGCCGCGTCGAGCGCGTGGCGGAGGGGAGCCTGCCCGCGGCCGGCCCCTCGCTCGAGGCGCGGGCCCGTCACGAGCGCTACGCCTTCTTCCGGCGGGTCGCCGAGGAGGAGCGGCTCGACCTCCTCCTCCTCGCCCACCATCGCGACGACCAGCTCGAGACCGTCGCCCACAACCTCCTGCGGGGCAGCGGAGCCTTCGAGCTGGCCGGGATGCCGGCGGAGCGACCGCTCGCGCCCGGACATGCGACGCGGCTGCTCCGGCCCTTCCTCGACCTCGATCGCGCCGAGCTCGCGCGATTCGCCCGCGAGCGGGGCCTACGCCCCCGCGAGGACGCCACGAACCGGAGCCTCGGCCCGCGCCGGAACCGCATCCGCCACCTCGGCCTCCCCCCGCTCGCCGCCGACGCGGCGGAGCGCCTGGCCGCTCTCGACCGCGCCAGCCGCGAGCTCGGCGCGCGCGCGGAGGCGCTGCTCGACGGCGTCGCCGACCGGCTCGGCCCCTATCCCGACTCGCGCGCCCCCTTCGCGCCCTGGGCGGCGCGGCTCGCGCGCGGACTCTTCCTGGATCTCCCGCTCCCGCTGGCGCGCGCGGCCCTCGCGCGGGCGATGGCGCTCATCGGCGAGGACGGCGGCGTGCCGGCGGCGGCGCTGCGGCGGCTCCGGGCCGATGCGCCGGGGCCGGCGGTGGAGCTCGGACCGGGGTGCCTGGCGACCTGGCGAGACGAGGAGCTGGTGGTCGCGTCGCGTCGCGGCTTCGAGCGGCGCGAGGCGCGAGCCGTCGCGGGCGCGCGGGGCGTGCGCGCGGAGGATCTCGGTCTGGGGGTCCGCCTGCGGCCGGGTCACCCCGGCGAGACCGGCGACGGTCGCTGGCGGCAGGCGCTGCCGGCGGTGCTCGCGGAGGAGCTCGTCCTGCGCTCGGCTCGGCCCGAGGATCGGATCCGGCCGCTCGGACGAGGACGGACGACCTCGCTCGAGAGACACCTCGAGGCGGGCGGGATCCCCGCGGCGCGGCGGACGCACTTCCCGGTGTTCGCGGATGCGGACGGCCCGCTCTGGGCGCCGGGGCTGGCGCCGGACGAGAGGTGCCGGGTGGATGCTGAGGGGGGTGAGGCGGTCACGATCGAGTTGCGACCGCTCTGAGGAATGCACGTACGGTGCCCGTCACCGGATGTGCATCCTCCGCGAACCCGCTTCGGTTCGTCGGGGATCGGAGAGCGGAGGATGCACATCCGGTGACCGGCACCTCCCATGCATTCCGCGAACCCGCTTCGGTTCGTCGTAGACCGGAGAGCGGAGGATGCACATCCGGTGACCGGCACCTCCGCCGCATGCCGCGGACGCGCACCGGTCGTCGAGGATCGAACAGGGACGGGGTGCGCCGGCGCGCGAGGAGCGCGGGAAGTTCTCATCCGGTGACTGACACCGTATGAGAACGAGAAAGGCCCCCGGATCATCCGATCCGGGGGCCTTTCTCATCGCGGGGCCCGAGGCCCCGAGGATCACTCGTAGGCCATGAAGATGCCGTCGCGGGTGCCGACGACGAGGGCTCCGGTGACCTCGTTGGTGAGGAAGAAGTCGAATCCGCCGAGCGTGGTCTCGGACTCGATCTTGCCGCTCTCGGCGTTGCAGCGCATGAGGCGGTTCGCGCCGGAGAGCAGGATCACGCGGTCGCCGTTCGCGGCGAGGGCGCGGTCGGCCAGCTCGAAGCCCTCGGGGGCCTCGAAGAGCTGCGAGCGCTCGTACTCGCTGCGACCCTCGGCGCTCTCGGGCCACCAGGCGCGCTGGCCGGTGGTGCCGTCGACGCAGAAGAAGCGCTCGGAGTTCCGGGCGTAGACGCGACCGCCGATGATCGAGGCGCGGTGCGAGAAGGGAGCGTTGGTGCGGAGGACCCAGTTGCGACGGCCGGTGGCGGCGTCGCAGCCGTAGAGCCAGCCGTCCTTGCCCGGGAAGACCACGAGCGACTGACGGTTCTCCTCGTCGCCGACCATGGCGAAGTTCGGAGCGGCGGTGAAGCTGCCGCCGAGATCGTGCGCCCAGGCGGCATCATCCGGCGGAACGCCGTCGGCGGCCTTGGCCGGGACGCCGTAGATCCAGCCGGTGTTGGTGCCGAAGACGACGAGCTGGCGCGGCATGCCGTGCGTGAGGACCGGCGCGCTGACGCAGCGGCCCTCGGACTCGAAGTACCAGCCGACGTTGCCGGAAGCGGCCGAGACGGCGGCGAACTTGCCGCTGAGCTGGTCGCCCATGTAGAAGGTCGGGCCCACCGCGACGGGGTCGCTGGAGGGAACCGGCGCGAGCTGCGTGCGGACGTTGAAGAAGCGGCCGCCGGTCACGTCGTTGACGACGGTGAGGCCGTTGTCGCGCGCGGTGATGAGCGCCATGCCGCCGTCGCCGTCGGTCGGCGCGCGGTCGAGCGCGTTCGGGCCGACGACGGTGATCCAGCGGGCCTCGCCGGTGCGCACGTCGATGTCCTGGATCTCGGTCTGGCCGGTGCGGCCGCCGCGGATCTCGAGAACGAGGTGGCTGCCGCTGAGCCAGGCGCGGGTGATGGTGCCCCCGCCGCCGAAGCGCGCCGACCAGGCCTTCTTGCCCGCGATCCCCTCGACCTGAGCCTCGAGCGCCCGCATCCGGGCGATCGTCGGATCGACGTCGCTCATCCCGTTGGTGACGTCGTCCAACGCCATCATGTGACCGTCGTCGGCGGTCATCATCGTCTCGGACTCGTCCGAGGCGCAGGCGCCGAGGAGTCCGAGGACAAGAGCGATCGAAAGAAGCGCGAAGTGCTTGCTCATCGAGGGTCTCGATCTCTTCGTTTATCAGTGTCCGACAAGGGCTTTGGACGGTTCGAGGCTCGGCCCGGCTGGCGCCGCGTCGGCGTGACACTATATTGGGGAGCTTCGGCCTGTCAACCACGAGAGGGATTGGCGACGACCCGGAGCAGGATGGGCTAAGGGTAATCGATGGAACGGCTTAGAAGTGTCGACCGGGACCGGATCGCCCGCAACCTCGAGGGCGTCCGCGAGCGGATCGCGAAGGCGGCCGGCCGGGCCGGCCGGGATCCCGCCGCGATCCGCCTCGTCGCCGTGACCAAGACGGTCGAAGTGCCGGTGGTGGAGGCGCTTCTGGAACTCGGCGTCACGGATCTCGGCGAGAGCCGCCCCGAGGAACTCGTCCGCAAGCGCCTCGAGCTGGACCGCCCCGCCACCTGGCACCTGATCGGCCACTTCCAGCGAAAGAAGATTCCCCGTTCCCTCCCCTGGTGCGACGTCGTCCATTCGGTGCACGACCTCCCCCTGCTCTCGACCCTCGACCAGAAGCGTCGTGCGCAGGATCCTCCGGCGTCTCCGCTGCCGGTCCTGATCCAGGTGAACGCCTCGGGCGAGTCCTCGAAGCAGGGCTTCTCGACGCGGGACGCCGCGGACGCGATCGAGCTCGCCGAGGCCCTCGGCTACGTGGACGCCCGCGGCTTCATGACGATGGCGCCGCACGACGCCACCGAGGCGGAACTCCGGGAGGTCTTCGGTCGCCTCCGCGACCTCCGGGACGAGCTCGGCGCCGAGCGATTCCCCGAGCTGTCGATGGGGATGTCGGGAGATTTCGAGATCGCCATCGAGGAGGGCGCTACCCTCGTCAGAATAGGAAGCGCGCTCTTTGACGGGGTCGACGAGCCGCGCTAATCTCGATCCGCCCTCGGGTTCGGGCGTTTCGCCGGCGTCGCCGGAACAGGTCACCCTCCCGCTTCGCCTCACGGAGTCCCGCGCTCTTCCATGCCGAGACTGATCGTCGACAAGGGACCCGATCGCAGCCGGAGCGTTCCCCTCGATGCGGGGGCGAAGCTCGTGGTCGGGCGCGATCAGAGCTGCGACTTCGTGCTCAACGACCAGTCCCTCTCCCGCCGGCACTTCGCGGTGGTCGAGAAGGACGGCGCCTTCTACGTCCGCGACCTCAAGTCGACGCACGGAACGCTCGTCAACGGCTGGTCGGTCGACACCGCCGCGCTGCAGGACGGTGACGCCATCAGCGCGGGCGAGACCGTCTTCAGCTTCGTCGCGGAGTCGAACGAGTCCGGGCGCGGCCTCGTCGGCAAGAACGTCGCCGGCTACCAGGTCATCGAGCGCATCGGCCGCGGCGGCATGGGCACCGTCTTCCGCGCTAAGCAGGTCGCGCTCGACCGCGACGTCGCCCTGAAGGTCCTCTCGCGGCGTTACTCGAGCGACAAGACCTTCGTGAACCGCTTCTTCAAGGAAGCGCAGGCCGCGGCGCGCCTCAACCACCCCAACGTCGTGCAGATCTACGACGTCCGCGAGGAGAAGGGCCTCTATCTCATCTCGATGTAGATGATGTCCGGCGGCACCGTCGAGGACCGCGTCTCCCACGAGGGCGCGCTGCCGATCCGCGACGTCGTCAAGATCGCGCGCGACGCGGCCCAGGGCCTCGTCTACGCCGAGAAGAAGGGCATCGTCCACCGCGACATCAAGCCCGACAACCTCATGCTCAACGGCGAGGGGACGGTGAAGATCTCCGACCTCGGCCTGGCCCGCGACGCCTCGACCGAGGTGGGCCAGGAGGGTGAGGAAGGCATCTTCGGGACGCCGCACTTCATCGCGCCCGAGCAGGCCCTCGGCAAGCCGGTCGACTCCCGCACCGACATCTACAGCCTCGGGGCGAGCCTCTACCGCCTCGTGACCGGCGAGACGCCCTTCAAGGGCGCGAGCGTCGGCGAGATCATCCGCCAGCAGATCCATGACGAGCCCCGCGACCCGCGCGAGATCCGCGAGGAGTGCCCGGCCGACCTCGCCGACCTGATCGCGGTGATGATGGCGAAGGACCCGGCCGAGCGCTTCGAGAACGCGGAGGCCCTCGCCGCCGCGATCGGCGCCCTCTCCGAGACCGGTCGCCTCGAGGGGGCCGGCGGAGGGCTCGGCAAGAAGCTCGCCTTCGCGGCGATCGGGCTGGTCGTCATCGGCGCCGGCGCGTTCTTCGCCTTCGGCGGCAAGAACGACCCCGTCCGCCCCGACCCGGATCCGCCGAAGACGACCGAGAACGAGACCGACCCGGAAGCCGACGCCGCGGCGCGCGCGAAGCGCGAGGCCGAGCAGCGCGAGCTCGAGGTGACCAGCCGCTTCCTCGCCGCGCGCGAGTTCGGGCTGGGCCTCGCGGGCGCGGGCCGACTGGAGGACCCCGACGCCCTCGACGAGCTCGCCGCGAAGTACGAGCACGCCGTCGAGGCCGGTCCCGACACCGAGAAGGCGACCGAGGCGCGCGCCGAGGCGGCCGCCCTGCGCGAGAAGGCGAAGGCGCTCCGTCAGGCGGCGGCCGACGCCGAGGCCGCGGCGGAAGCCGAGCGCCGGCGGATCGAGACCGCCTGGACCGAACTCCAGGCCGAGGTCACGCGTCTCGAGGGCGAGTCGCGATTCGCGGCCGCGATCGCGGCCGCGATCGCGCGCGAGGAGACCCTGAAGGGCACCGAGCGCGAGGCCGAGCGCCAGCAGCTCCTGACCGAGATCCCCCTCCGCGCCGAGGCCCATGCCCGCGAGGAGGAGGCCGACGCGCTCCGCGACGTCTCGGCGGGCGGCTTCGACGCCGCGCGCGAGCGCGTCGACGCGCTGATCGCCGCCTACTCCGAGGGGCTCGGCGAGGGCATCGCCTTCGAGGGCATCCGCAAGCTCATCGGCGCCGCCCGGCAGCGCCGCGTCGAGATCGACGAGCTCGAATCCGCGAAGCGCCGCGCCGACCTCGCCGATGACCGCCGCGCGGTCTTCGCCTTCCTCCGCGACCACTACGAGAAGCTGCGCGGCCCCTTCGATCTCGCCGAGCGCGACGCCGCCATCGGGCGGGTCGAGAAGGAGCTGAAGACCGACCGCTATCGCGACCGCATCGCCGAACTGCGCGCGAACCTCGATCCCCTGCGCCGGCTGCGCACCGCACTCGCGGCCCGGGTCGCGGATCCCGACGCGAAGCGTCTGACCGTCTCCACCTCCGCCAAGATCCTGCCGCGCGGCAACCTCGTCGAGGCCGACGGAAACGGGGTCACGATCGAGGATCGACGGGGCAAGCGCGAGACCGCGCGCTGGTCGCAGGTCCCGATCGAGGAGGCGGTCCGCTACCTCTTCGGCCGGATGGACCGGAGCCCCGCGGAGTCGCTCGACCTCGCGACGGTCTGTCTCGAGGCGGGCCTGGTCGAGGCCGCGCAGGAGAGCCTCGAGGCCCTCGACGAGGACGGCCTCGGCGAGCTCGAATCGCGCGCCGCGCAGCTCCGCGCCGAGGTCGCGCGCGAGGCGCAGGCCCGCGCGAAGCTCGACGAGATCCGCTCGCTCTACGCCGCCGCGAAGGGCGGGGACTCCGCCGCCTGGTTCCCGCTGCGCCGCGAGGTGCAGGACTTCTTCGAGAACTTCCGCGACACCCGCGCCCTCGTCGGCGCGAGCGACGGCAGCCGCTACTTCCCGGAGCGCTGACGTCCCTTGAGGATCAACCGCCTCGCGGCGATCGGCGACCCGGCGGCCGGAGCTCGACCCGCGGCGGGCGAGCCCCTCGCGGGCTACGATCGCCCCGTCGCGACGACCCCGACCAGGAGATCCCCATGAGGGAGCAGATCGCGGCCTCCGTCGAGGCCATCCGCGCGACCGTCGGCGACTTCGCCCCCGAGGTCGCGATCATCTTCGGCACCGGCCTCTCGAGCCTCGCGCGCGACGTCGAGGATCCGATCACGATCCCCTACGGCGAGATCCCCCACTTCGCGCGCTCCACCGTCGAGAGTCACGCCGGCGAGCTCGTCCTCGGCCGGCTCGGCGGGCGCCGCATCGTCGCGATGCGCGGGCGCTTCCACTTCTACGAGGGCTACTCGATGGCGCAGATCACGCACCCGGTGCGCGTGATGCACGCCCTCGGCGCCGGCACGCTGATCGTCTCCAACGCGGCGGGCGGCCTCGATCCGCGCTTCGACGTCGGCGACATCTGCGTCCTCGACGACCACATCAACCTCCTCGGCGCGAACCCGCTCGTGGGCCCGAACGACGACGCGCTCGGCCCGCGCTTCCCCGACATGAGCGCCCCCTACGACGCCGAGCTGTCGGCGCTGGCCGAGCGGGTGGCGCTCGACGCCGGACTCCCGCTGCGACGCGCGGTCTACGCCGCGGTCACCGGACCCTGCCTCGAGACGCGCGCGGAGTACCGCTTCCTGCGCACCATCGGCGCCGACCTCGTCGGCATGAGCACCGTGCCCGAGGTGATCGTCGCCCGTCACGAATCCATGCGCGTCCTCGCGCTGTCCATGGTCACGGACGCGTGCCTGCCGGACGCGCTCGCGCCGACGAGCCTCGAGGAGATCCTCGCCGTGGCCGCCCGCGCCGAGCCGAAGATGAACGAGATCGTCCAGGGCGTCCTCGCGGGGATGGACACGTGAGCGGGCGCCGCGTCGTCGTCCTCCTGTCGGGAACCGGACGCTCGCTCGCGAACATGATCGCGCGCCGCGACAGCGGCCACTTCGACGTGGAGTTCGCGGGCGTGATCTCGAGCCGGGCCGGCGTCCGGGGACTCGTCGTCGCCGACAAGGCCGGCATCCCCGTCGCCACCGTGCCGCGGAAGGGCTTCGCGGACACGGAGTCCTTCAGCGCCGCGCTCGCCGAGGCGATCGACGCCCACCGCCCCGACCTCGTCGTGATGGCGGGCTTCCTGAGCCACTTCCGGCTGCCGCCGGCGCTGCTCGGTCGCGTCCTCAACATCCACCCCTCGCTCCTGCCGCTCTTCGGCGGCAAGGGCTACTACGGCCACCACGTCCACGAGGCGGTCCTCGCCGCCGGCGTGCGCGTCTCCGGCTGCACCGTGCACTTCGTCGACGACCAGTACGACCACGGCCCGGCCATCCTCCAGCTCCCCTGCCCCGTCCTGCCGGACGATGACGCCGACCGGCTCGCGGCGCGGGTCTTCGCCCGCGAGTGCGAGGCCCTGCCGCGCGCGGTGAGCTGGGTGCTGGAGGGTCGGGCGCGCTACCGGGACGGTCGGACGGAGTACGCGTCGGACCTCGACGCCGCCGACTTCCGCTGAGGCGCGGAGGTCAGCCGCGGAAGCGGAGCTGCAGGCCGCCCGTGGTCTGCGGGACGGCGCCCGTCTCCGCGGCCTGGAAGCTGAGGACGACGCCGTCCAGCGCGGGAGCGACGAGCGAGAGCGACGCCTCGAAGACGCCGGACGCGTCCAGTCCGATCACCGCCTGCAGGAAGAGCCGGGACGGCGTCACGTCGAGGTAGAGCGGGAGCGAGGTCCCGACGATCGTCGTGTCGTCGACGCCGAGGCTGCCGGCGAGGATCGCGCTCGCGAAGGGGGTCCCGCCCTCGATCCGGATCGCGCCCTGCACCGCCGCCGGCGACTGTCGCTGCCACGACAGGGTGAGCGCGCCGCTCGGCGCCCCGAAGGTCTGCGCGCCCGCGCCCGTCTCGAAACGGACGGGCTGGAGCGTGCTCGCGGTGGCGAAGACGCGCTCGGCGAAGCCGTCGCCGTTGCTGTCGGGATGGATGAGGTCGCGGCCGGGGAAGGACGCGAGGAGTCCGAAGTCGACGCCCGAGCGCACCTCGAGCACGTTCGGGCCGAGGAGATGCGCCCGGAAGTCGTCGACGCCGTCGCCGTCCCAGTCGAAGGAAGCGCCGCCCTGGATCACGACGGGAACCGGAGAACTCGCGATCTGGTGGCTCTCGATCAGCGCGCCGCCGGCCCCCGAGAAGATCCGGACGATGCCGTTCGCCGAACCGACGACGACGTCGCCGCGGAGGTCCCCATCGCGATCGCCCGCGGCGACCACCGAGAGGCCCATGCCCTCGGCGGCCTGACCGCCGGTCCAGAACTGCGTGTAGGCGAAACTCGCGCCGTCGAGGAGCGCCGCCCCTCCCGCGTCCGGACCGTTCCAGCCCGAGTGGGCCGCGCCGATGGCGAAGTCGCCGACACCGTCGCCGTTGGTGTCGCCGATCGCGGCGAGCGCGTTCACGATGCGCGCGGCATCGATGATCTCGTGGAGGACGACGCCGGTGGCGCCGTCGAGGAAACGGATCGCGGTGGGCGAGTCGTCGAGCGTGGTGGCGGGGTCGCCGCCGTCGACGCCGAGCGTGAGGATCGCCAGGTCGTCGCGGCCGTCCCCGTTGAGGTCGCCGGCCGAGAGGACCTCGGCCCCGGCGAATCGCACGCCGACCGCGCCGAGCGGCAGGGTCCACAGCAGGGTTCCCGTCGCTCCGGAGGTCGCGGCGACGAGCGGCGGCAGCTCCGGGCCGAAGCTCGAGGCGGACTGCTTGTAGACGCGGGCGACGTCCGCGCGACCATCCGCGTCGAGATCGGCGACGCCGCCGTACCAGTAATCGTCGACGTAGGTGCCGGCGTAGGGGAGCGCGTAGAGGAACTGTCCCGTCGCCCCGGAGTGCTGGTGCCACACCTGCGCGGGGAAGACGGGGTTCGCGTCGCGGAGCTGAATCGCGAAGTCGTCGACGCCGTCGCCGTCGACGTCGCCGAGCGCGGCGAGGCGCCCGGTGAGATAGCCGGGCGAGGTCGTGGGAACGGGCGTGACCTCGCGGAGGACGGGAAGATCCTGCGCATGCAGACCCGCGCTCAGGACGAGCAGTGCGGCCAACGTGCAGACCTTCGTTCCGACCTTCGGGATCACCGTCCACTCCATCGCGGCCGACGCCGCTCGGTCGAGCGGCTCGGCTCCGATCTTGCCACGCGGGGTCGGGACCGGCCGAGGGAAATCTCTCTCACCCGGTCGGCTCGAATGCACGGCGCGACATCCGCACAAACCACTATTTTGGAACCACTTACAAAAGAACTCGTGATCCGTCGCGCCCGCCGGGCCGAGATCGATGCTCCGTCGCTCCCGGACCGGCCGCCCCGACCACGCCGGGGCCACCGGGCCGTTAACCGCGGAAACGGCGTCGACGCGCGTCGGCGCCGCCTTCCCGCGCGGCCCGGACGCTTGATAGGATCGGCCGTGTCGAGTTTTCTCGACACGGGGAGGACTCGCGTGATGAGCATTTTGGACGCCCGGCGATGAGCGGCGGCGCGCGCGGCGAGGAGACCGCGGGCCGGCGGCGGGTCCCCCGCATCGCCCTCGTGGGCGGAGAGGAGCCGAGCGACCTCCTGAACGGCTTCCCCGGCCGCTTCGCGGTGACGCCCTGTCACGGGCGGCGCGATCTCGAATCGCTGCTCCTGGCCTCACCGGTCGATCTCATCGTCCTCGACTGCCGGGAGGCCTTCCCCGAGGTCGAGACGCTCGAGCTCGTCGCGCGTGAGCGCATCATCGACTACCTCGCGGTCGGCCAGCCCCGCGACCGCAAGACGCTGCCGAAGGCCATGCGCGCCCACTGGTGCCCCTGGCCCGTCGATCGGCGCAGCTTCTACCGCCTCATCGTGGCCCTGGTCCGCAAGGCCTTCTGGCAGCGCGCCTTCCAGCGCCAGGAGCACCGCATGCGCGAACTCGGCGAGCAGGCCGAACTCGGGCTCCGCGTCGCCCAGGTGCTGCACGAGCTGGGCAATCCTCTCGACGCCGTCCGGCGCTTCGTCTCGCTGGCCCGCGAGGAGGTCGAGGGCGAGGCCGCCTCGCATCTCGACCACGCGACGATGGGGCTCGAGCGGATGAAGGAGACTCTCGACGGCCTCCACCGCGACGCCCGGCGGTCGAGCCTGCGCCTCGATCTCGTCGATCTGCGCGACCTCGTGCGGGAGTCCGCGGTGCTGAGCGGTCTCGCCGGCTCGCGCATGGAGGTGCGCACGCGCATCGAGGGCGGTCCCTGGCGCGTGCCGCGCGCGCTCGGGCCGGTGCTGACGAACCTCCTGCTCAACGCCCGCGAGGCCTGCCGCTCGGCGGGCAAGGTCGAGATCGCCTGCGCCGCCTCGCCGCCCGGGCTCGTCCTCAGCGTCACCGACGACGGCGAGGGCTTCGGCGAGCTCTTCCGCGACGAGCTCTTCCAGCCCTACTTCTCGACGCGCGCCCAGGGCGGCGGCCTCGGGCTCGGCCTGCCGACCGCGCGCGCGGCGGTGGAACAGCTCGGCGGCACCCTCGATGGCCACTCGCCGGGCGTCAACCAGGGCGCGACCTTCGTCGTCCGCCTGCCAGTCTTCGATCGCGAACGGGAGACCGAGACCGCATGAGCGCCGAACCCCTGATCCTCGTCATCGACGACGATCCCCTCGTCCTCGGCTCCCTCGGGGCGCGCCTCCGCAAGGCGGGCTTCCGCACGGCCGAGGTGCCCACCGGCGAGGACGGCCTCGCCGCGCTCGAGCACGAGACGCCGGCCCTGGTGCTCTGCGACATGAGCCTGCCCACGATCTCGGGGCTCGACGTCCTCCGCCGCATCCGCGAGCGCCACCCCGAGATCCCGGTGGTGATCGTGACCGCCTTCGGCTCGATCGAGAACGCGGTCTCGGCGATGAAGGAGGGCGCGATCGACTACGTGACGAAGCCGATCGACGATTTCGTGCTCGTGCAGCGGCTCCGACGCATCCTCGACCGCGACCGCCTCGACCGCGAGAACCGCGATCTGCGCGCCCGGCTCGCGACGGCCGAGACCGAGGGCGGACGCTCGCGCGCGGTGGTGTTCCGCCACCCCTCGATGCTGCGGATCATGACGAAGATCGAGGCCGTGGCGCCCACGCGAGCGACCGTCCTCGTCCACGGCGAGAGCGGCACCGGCAAGACGATGCTCGCGCGCCTCCTCCACGAGCTCTCGGAGCGGAACGGGCGCCCCTTCGTCGAGCTCTCCTGCGGCAGCCTCCCCGACCCGCTGCTCGAGAGCGAGCTCTTCGGCTACGAGAAGGGCGCCTTCACCGGCGCCGAGCGCGCGAAGCCCGGAAAGTTCGAGGCCGCGGACGGCGGTACGCTCTTCCTCGACGAGATCGGCAACGCGACGCCCGCGCTCCAGGTGAAGCTGCTCCGCGTCCTGCAGGACCGCGTCTTCGAGCGCCTCGGCTCGAACGAGGAGCGCTGCGCCGACGTCCGCCTCGTCCTCGCGACCAACGTCGATCTCGAGCGCCTCGTCGCCGAGGGGAAGTTCCGCGAGGACCTCTACTACCGCATCAACGTCGTGAGCCTGCAGATCCCGCCGCTCCGCGAGCGCATGGACGACGTGCCCGCCCTCGCCGAGGCCTTCCTCCGGCGCTTCGCCGGCGAGTACCGGAAGCCGATCGAGGGATTCAGCCCCGAGGTGATGTCCTTCCTGACCGGCTACGACTGGCCCGGGAACGTCCGGGAGCTCGAGAACGTCGTCGAGCACGCGGTGGTCCTCAGCGGGGGCCCGCTCGTCGAGGCGGCCGCCCTCCCCGGCCGCTACGAGGGCGGCGGCGAGGGCGCTCCCTCCCCCCTCCGCCCCCTGCGCGTCGCGATGGAGGCGCCCGAGCGCGACTACATCCTCCGCGCCCTCCGCTTGAACGCGGGCAACCGTCAGAAGACGGCGGAGATGCTCCAGGTGAATCGGACCACGCTCTTCAACAAGATGAAGAAGTACCGGCTCTTCGACGAGGCACTCGACGCCGAGGACTGATCGGGCCCCGAACCGGCCCTCCGTCCGGTGAATCGCGAGGCGCTTCGCATCGCAAAGGTCGATCTCGTATACCCGAGTGGACATCCGGCGCCGCGAACTCACGGAAGTCCCGGCGGGATCTCGTCTTCCTTCAACGGAAGGCCCGGCGCGGTGCGATAAGAGAGTAGGCGAGCGGCGCTCCGGAGGGGGGCGCCGCCGAAGAGGGGTCCCGACCCGAGGACGCGGGATGCGACGCGCGAAGAAGAAGAGAGGGGGCGGCTCCGCCCTCCGCTGGCTCATGCTGGCGGCGGCCCTGGGCCTCCTCGGATGGACCGGCTGGACGCTCTTCTCGGGCGGCGACCTCGGAGACGGCGTGGCCGCCTTCGAGCGCGGCGACTGGGAGGACGCGCAGCGTCTCCTCTCGCGCCGGATCGTCGAGCAGCCCGACGACCACCAAGCCCGCTACTACCTCGGGGTGGCCCTCCGCCACCGTCGCCTCGACGCCGACGCCGTCGCCACCCTCACCGCCCTCCGCGCGGCCTCGAGCTGGAAGCTCCGCGCCCACTACCAGACCGTCCGCACCCTTCTCGACGCCGGCCGCATCGAGGACGCCTCCTCGGAGGTCGGCCAGGTCGAGCCCGCGATCGCCGGACACTCCCTCGCCCTCGAGGCGAAGGGGCTCTACCACCTCGCCGCCGGCGAGGAGGTGAAGGACCGCATCATCGAACGCCTCGACCGCGCCATCGGCGACCGCGAGGCCCGCGCGAACGTCCGGCTCGTCGAGGGCATCCTCCGCGCCGACGAACGCGTCTACCGCAGCTCGCTCGACCGCTTCCTCCAGCGGCTCCGCGAGCGCCACGGCATGACCGAGGTCGAGCGCTTCGACGGCGTCTTCGAGTCCGGCCACGGCGAGTTCCTCGCCGCGGAGGCGGCCTTCTCCGCCGCCGTCGCGAAGGCCGACGCGGAGGCGGGCGAGCTCGAGGTCGCGCGCTCGCGCTTCGAACTCGCGAGCTTCGCCGAGACCCGCAAGCGGGCCCTCGAGGCCGAACGCGCCCGCCAGGGCCTGCTCCAGATCGACGAGCGCCGCTTCGGCGGCGACCTCGATCTCCGCGCGGAGTACGAGACGCTGCGCGAGCGCACCGTCGAGCTGCTCGCCGAGGGCTATCTCGACGGCGAGCAGTATCAGCGCGCGATCGACACGGTCGAGCTCATCCCGCCCGGGCGGAAGGGGCACCGCTCCTACGCCTTCGAGTCCGTCCTCGCCCGGGCCGCGGCGAAGATCGGCGACGACGAGCGCCTGCTCGCCATCACCGACTACTGGCTCGAGAAGGACGTCGCTCCGGCCGAGATGAACTTCCTCCGCGGCGACTACCACTTCGGACGCGGCGACAACGAGAAGGCCATCCTCTACCTCGAGAAGGCTCACAACGCTTCCGGCAGCAACCGCACCTACCTGCGCCGACTCGCCGAGGCGTACATGAACGTCAACAACTACGACCGCGCGAACGAGGTCCTGAAGGACCTCTGCCGCCTCGAGCCGACGAACTGGGAAGCCCAGCTCATGCGGATCCGCGCGATCGAGGGGATGCGCTGGACCGACGAGGCGCGGGAGGACCTGGCCGAGCTCCTCCGGACGACCTTCAGCACCCGCGGCACGCCGGGGAACACCGCGCTGCGCGAGTACATGCAGCGCTTCCTCGAGCGCAACGGACTCACCCCGGACGACCTCTACCAGTCGGAGCGACTGTGGCGCGACGACCCCTTCAACTTCGAGGCTGGGACGCGCTACGTCGACTTCCTCGTCGAGAAGGGCGACGTCGTGACGGCCGCTCGCGTCGCGACCTCGCTCGAGCAGAGCGTCCCGGACGACGATCCCGCGGTCTACGACGTCGCGATGTCCTGCGGGCGGCTCCACCTCGCCCGGCATCGCTGGGAGGAGGCCGTCGCCTGCTTCCTCCGCGCCGCCACCGAGCGCCCCTACGAGGCCGATGCCTTCGTCGGCGAGGCGCGCGCGCACATCGGCGCCGACCGGCTGGGCTCCGCCTGGCGAGCGGTCGAGAAGGTCCGCATCCTCGCGCCGGATCATCCCGACCTCCCCGAGATCGAGTTCGAGCTCTACGCCGAGAGCGGAGACGACGCCCGCGTCGCGGAGACCGGCACCAAGCTGGTGACGACGCGCGAGTGCGACTGGCCCGTCGTCGAGCGCACCGCCCGCGCGCTCATCGCGACCGGCGAGACGAAGCGCGCCCGCGCCCTGCTCGCGGACTCCGACAAGCTCGACAAGGGCGGCCCCGACGGCGACCTCGACTACGCCATCCTCTTCGACCGCGCCGGCGACGAGCGCCGCGCGGAGAACCTCACCTTCGCGGTGCTCGAGGCGAACCCCTCGAATCGCGAGCTCGTGGCCCGCGCCGCGCGGCGCTACCTCGAGAAGGAGCGCTACGAGACGGTGGTCCGCGCCCTCGAGCCGATCGTCGCCCGCGACGCCTACTCGTCGCGCGAGCTCCTCGAGATCCTCGTCTCCTGCTACGAGGGCCTCGGCGAGACGGGCCGGGCGCTCGACACGCTCGCGCGCCTGCGCCCGCTCGCGCCGCGCTTCGCCGATCGCCGCGTGGCCGCCTTCTGCGAGAAGCACGGGGCCTGGAAGGAGATCCTGAGCCTCGTCCGCAACGCCCGCCTCGAACAGCGCGTCGACCCCGAGCTCTCCCGCGCCGGCGCGCGCGCCGCGCTGGCCCTGGGCGACGTCGACGAGGCCCGCCGGCTCTCGCTCGAGATCAAGGTCGAGCCCGGCGCCGACCTGGCCGACAACGCGCTCGTGCTCGCGAAGCTCCAGGAAGCGATGCGGGACTTCGCGCGGGCCCAGCAGACGCTGGAGACCGCGATCCCCCGCGTCGAGCCCGAACGCCGCGCCGAGGTCCGCCTCGCGCTCGTCGACCTGCTGGGCCGTCACGGTCAGGCGCAGGCGATGATGGAGGCGATCGGCGCCGCCCTGGACGCGCGCGAGGACGCGGACGAGCTCGCTCCGCTCGCGGCCCGACACATCCTCGCGCTCGGCCTCCCCAACGCGGGCCAGGTGCTCGATGAGGCGATCACGCGCTACGGCGATCCGGCCGACTCGCGGCTCGACCGCGGCCTCCTGCGCCTCTCCGAGGATCGTCTCGAGGACGCCCTCACGGACCTCGAGGCCGCCCACGCCAAGGAGCCCGACGCCGACCGCACGCACGCTCTCGCGATGGCGCGGGCGCTCCGCGGGCAGATCGGTCCGCTCGACACCCTCCTCCGCCCCAGCGAGAAGCCCGAGGTGCCGGCGGTCGATCGCGACACGCGCGTCCACTCGCGGATCGTCGCCGCGCTGCGCACGCCGGGTCGCCGCGATCTCGACGCCCTGCTTTCCGAGCTGCCGGCGCGGAACGAGGCCGAGCGCGAGGGGCTCGAGGCCCTGATCCGCGACCTGGACGGACTGACCGACGGCGAGGCGCGCGCGGCGGCGCGCGTCGCCCTCGCGCGCCTCTGGACCTTCTCGCGCTACCGCTGGACGCGGACCCTCGCCCTCACGGCCCTCGACGATCTCGGCCTGCGGCTCCCGACGCGGGCCCGCGAACTCGCCCTGGCCCGCTCCGCGCTCTTGATGCGCTACGACGACACCTGGACCCGGGGCGTCGGCATCGTCTCCGGTCTCCTGCAGGAGTCGGCCTTCCGCGACGAGGCCGCCCTGATGATCTACCTCGAGGAGTACCTCGCGAACGAGCAGTCGGAGCCGATCCGGCTCGTCGTCGACATGATGCTCGCGGGCGAGGGATTCTCGGCGCGCGCGTACCGCGACGCGGCCCGGCTCTTCCTTGGCGCCGGTCGCAACGAGGCCGCGGCGCGCCTGCTCCACCACTCCCAGGACAAGAGCCCCGAGAAGCTCCTGCTCGAGGCCCGCTCGCTCCACGCGGCCGGCGCGACGCAGCGGGCCGCTCGCCTGCTCGAGACGCTCCCGCCCGAGACGCGGGCGACCGTGGAAGCGGTCGAGCTCCAGACCCGACTCGCCCTCGAGGCGGGCGACGGCGGCCGCGGCGCCTACCGCGTCGCGGTCCGTCTCGTGCGCGACTTCCCCGTGGACGATCCGGAGGTCCTGCTCCTCCACGCCCGCGCCTGCTTCGCGGCGGGTCGGAGCGACGAGGGCTGGACGAGCATCGAGCGCTACGTGGCCTGGCGACCCGCGAGCGCGGCCCAGGTGGACCGCGCGATCGACGCCGTCAACGCGACGGTGGAGAAGAACGGCGAGCGTCGGGAGCGGCTCTACACGCGGCTGCGCCTGCTCGACCCGGCCTCGCTGATCGGCGCCGGCTGATCAGATCTCGGCGAAGCGGACGAGGGGAAGCTCGCCCGTCCGGGCGATGCGATCCTCGATCGCCTCGCCGAGCGTGCCGAAGCGGAACTCCGACACGAGGCGCGCGAACTTCGCCGGATTGCGGGCGAGGTTGACGTAGTGGCGAAAGCGCCCCGTCGCGGTGGCGCGATCGTCCAGCCGCGGCTGGTCGGGATCGAGTTCCCAGGGGTGCAGGTAGAAGACGAAGGGCTCGCCCTTGCGATTGCTGCCGGCGAGCGAGCGCCGCGTGAGCGCGTAGGGGAAGAGCCGGAACCAGCCGCCGCCGCAGAAGGCCGCCTTCTTGCCGAGCAGGCTCCCCACCGTCATCGGGAACTCGACGAGCTCGCCGTCCGCGAGGGCGATGCGGTGGATCCGCGTCTCCGCGTCGGGGATGCCGTACTCGGGATGTCCCACCGGGAAGATGCTCGAGTCGACGCGGATCCCCTCCTCGAAGAGGCAGTCGAGCGCCCAGAGGGTGTCGCGACGGACGCTGAAGCAGGGGGCGCGGTAGGCCGTCGGCGCGGCGCCGAGGACCTCGCCGAGGACGCCCTGCGAGCGCCGGATGTCCTCGCGGTAGGCCTCGCGATCGAGCTGCCAGATCGGGCGGTGTCCGTAGCCGTGGCTCGCGACCTCGTGTCCGAGCTCGGCCAGGCGTCGGATCGCGGCCGGATAGCGCTCGGCGACCCAGCCGAGGGTAAAGAAGGTGGCCCGCACGCCGCCCTCCTCGAGGATCGCGAGGCAGCGGTCGAGGTTGTGCTCGACGCGGCAGTCGAAGCGGTCCCACTCGTCGGGGCGGATGCGATCCTGGAAGACGCCGACCTGGAAGTAGTCCTCGACGTCGATCGTCATCGCGTTGACGATGGCGCCGGCGTCCTGGTTCCGGTTCGCGGAGGCGGGCGGCGCCTTCGCCCGGGCGGCGCCGATCTCAGCGGGCGCCACGGCCCGTCAGGCAGCGGACGGTCAGGAAGATGATGACGAGGTCGGTCATCATGCACATCTTCCGGACGTAGAGGAGGTCGTAGGCGAGCTTCTTGCGGACGTCGCGGAGGGTCGCGTCGTAGGTGTGGTAGACCTGCGCGAGGCCCGTGATCCCGGGCTTGACCGTGAGGCGGTCCTCGTAGTTCGCGATCTGGCGCCGGAACTGCTCGACGAAGACGGGCCGCTCCGGCCGGGGGCCCACGATGCTCATGTGGCCGACGACCACGTTGATGAGCTGCGGGATCTCGTCGAGGTGCGAGAGGCGGAGGAGGCGACCGAGGGGCGTGCAGCGGGGGTCGTTCTCGCGGGCCCAGATCGGTCCCGTGGACTGCTCGGCGTCCACGACCATCGTGCGCAGCTTCAGGATCTTGAAGTGCTGCCCGTACTGCCCCACCCGCTCCTGGGTGAAGAAGACCGGCCCGCGTGAGGTCAGCTTGATCAGCACGCAGAGGATCGCGAGCAACGGCAGGAGGATGACGAGGCCGATGACCGCGAGCACGCGGTCCGCGAGGTTCTTGAGGAGGGCGTAGCCCCGCCTTCCGACCTTGCTTTCGACTCGGGGTGTCATCGTTGCGAACTGCTCCGTGGCGCCCGCCCGCCTCCGTGGAGACGGACGTCATCGTGCGGCGCGGGGAAGGCGAGCGGCAATCCTTCCGCGCGGCGATCGACTGGACTGGGTTGCGGCGCGAAAAGCAAAGAATCGGTCGGACTCGCGTCCGATGCTCCGCAGTATACGAGAGAGCCACTTTCGGTCAATGATCGACCGGCTTCTCCCGCTCGCCGCCCCGCCGCCCCCGCGACGGGGCACCGCCCCTCAAGGTCCTTCTCGAAAGCCACTTACGTCGGCTGCCGCGCGAAGTTAGCGAGAACCAACCCCACGTTCTTCACGGGTTTTCCCCCGACCCGTCACGCGGTGTGGAACACCGCGAACGAACCGGACCCGATCCCCCTATCGACCCCGGCCGGGCCGGGGGTCAGGCGATCCGGGAGGGGGATCTTTATTCCCCGCGGAGGCGACGCCAGGCGTCGAGGTCGACGACCTCGATCTTCGGCTCGCGATCCTCGACGCGCTGCCGGAGGTCGTAGACCCGGACGGTGCCGAGGCCCTGCTCGGTGCCGGTCTCGGGGAACTCCCAGCAGTCGTAGTGGGCCTTCAGGTCGTCGTAGAAGGCGGCCCACTCCGGCCACCAGCGCCGGCGGTGGGGCTTCTCGTAGTTGTCGAAGGACTCCCGCCGGGTGACCAGGTACTCGGCCGGGCGCTCGAGGATCGGGAAGCCGGCCCGGTCCTCGCCCTGGACGGACTCGGGCAGGGTCGACCGGGGAATGCGGTAGCGCTCGATGGGCGCGACGTCCTCGGGGACCCCCAGCGGCAGGACGTGCCAGAGGTCGTTGTAGCCGTAGGCCTTGCTCTCGAACTTCTCGCGGTCGTCCTCCTGCCAGGGCTTCAGGAGGATGATCGAGTCGTAGCGGCGGTGGGCGTACTTCGGCGCCGCCTCCGTGATGAACCGGTACTGCGACGCGTAGCTCTCGTAGCGCTCGATCCGCTCGCGATGGTAGCGGCGGCGGTCCTCGGCGCGGTCGTCGCCGTCGGCGATCGAGGCGAGGGCGGCGCGGTTGCGCTCGAGCTCGCGGTCGATCCGCTCGCGGATCCAGGTCAGGCGCTCGTCGGTCAGCCCGAGGTGCACGACCTCGTGATCGTTGAGGACCATCGCCCCGGCCGGGATCTCGGCCTGGATCCAGTGCCAGGCGGCGAGCTGGGGATGGACGCGCATCGCGTCGGCCTGGATCGTCCAGAGTCCGCGACCCGGGAAGCCGGGGAGCGGGACCAGCAGCGCGAGCAGGAGGATCGCGATCGAGCGCCGGCTCGCGCGGTGATCGTCGCGGAGCTGGGCGAAACACCAGAGCGCCCCCCGGGCCGCGAGCACCGCGGCGAAGGGGTACATCGGCACGAGGTGGTTCTCGCGCGGATACTGCTGGTTCATGGCGCAGAAGACGAAGGTGAAGCCGCCCAGCGCGGCCAGGATCAGCCCCGTCACGGTCCGGGTCGCCCCGCGGAGACCCGTCACCGCGCCGACCAAGGCGAGGAGGATCAGCACCATCCCGAGCGCCTCGTTGTTGTCGAGGACGTTCCAGAAGCGCGCGAGCTGGGTCCAGAAGCTGTCGTTCTCGGCGTTGACCTCGCCCGCTCCGAACACGAGGCCGCGCGCCAGCCGTAGCTGGGGCAGGACGTTGTCGTGGAGCCACTTCCCGTCGAGGAAGTTGTAGGGAGAGCCCGCGAAGAAGCCGCCGAGGATCGCGGCGAGTCCGCCGGCGAGCCGGGCGAAG
The DNA here is from genome assembly GCA_041402125.1 of Planctomycetota bacterium. Taxonomy (GTDB): domain Bacteria; phylum Planctomycetota; family DRQF01; genus JAWKSY01. The sequence continues at coordinate 55,723 of JAWKSY010000002.1, read as the reverse complement.
GCGGCCCGCCCCACCGGCGCGCCCTCGGGCCGCGCGCGGAGGAGGTGGGCGAAGACGAGCGGCAGTCCCATGACGACGGGGCTGTACTTCGTGGCCGCGCCGAGCCCCGCGCAGAAGCCGGCGAACAGGTAGTCCCGCCAGCGCCCGCAATCGAGGATCTTCAGGATCCAGAGGAAGCTCGCGGCGGCGAAGAAGCCCGCCAGGATGTCGTGCTTGACCATCTGCGACCACAGGACGTGGCCGGGCGTGATCGCCAGGAGGCCCGCCGCGAGATATCCGGTCGCCCGGTCGAAGGCGCGCGTCCCGATGCGCCACACGAGCCAGACCGTGAGCGCGGCCCAGAAGGCGTTGAAGAGGCGCGCGACGAGGTAGAAGGGGCCGCGATCGTTGAAGAAGGAGCGGGCGAAGTCGCCCGGACCCTCGTAGACGCCGCTGACGTAGCGCCCCCAGCCGTAGAGGCCGCCGAACTCGAGGAAGTTCAGGTAGAAGCCGAGGCTCGGCTTGTTGAACCAGTGGAGGTTCAGATCGACCTTCAGCGGGCTCTCGGGGCTGTAGATCTTGACCGCGCGGTTCAGGTTCGCGGTCTCGTCGGGATAGAAGGAGAAGGGGTAGCCGCGGCCGGCCGAGCCGACGGCGCGGAGCGCGAAGGCGAAGACGACGATGGCGAGCACGCAGCCCGCCCGCTTCCAGCGATCACGCATCCATGGCCTCCCGGAACACCGCCGCCACCTCGCGGCCCACGTCCTTCCAGTCGCGGCGGCCGCCCCAGGCGGCGACCGCGTCGCGATCCCAGCGGGCCGCGAGCGCATCGTCGAGCGCCGTCGCGAGCGCGCGCGGATCGCCGAAGGGTATCACGAGTCCGTGCGTCTCCCCCCCCACCACCTCGCGATTGCCGCCGACGTCCGTCGCCACGACCGGGAGCCCACAGGCGAGCGACTCCTGCAAGACGTTGGCCCAGCCCTCGTTGGAGGTCGAGAGGACGAAGAGGTCGGCCGCCCGGTAGCAGGTCGGGAGGTCCTCCGGCGGTACGGGGCCCGTGAAGCGCACGTGATCCTCGAGTCCGAGCGCGGCGACGCGCTCGCGCAGCACGCCGCCGAAGTCGCCCTCCACGCCGGCCCCGCCCACCACGAGGTAGACGAGATCCGGATGCTTCCGGACGAGATCGGGCAGCGCCTCGAGGACGCGGTGCACGCCCTTGCGCGGCACGAGCCCGCCCACGGTGAGGAGGACCGGGCCGCGGTCGCCGAGGCCGAGCTCGCGGCGCGCCGCCTCGCGGTCGCCCGACCGGAAGAGCTCGGTGTCGACGCCGTTGCCGATGACGCGGACGTCGAGATCCTCCCCCGCGACCTCCCGGGCGAGCCGCGCGAGCGAGGACGAGACGGCGACGAGGCGCGTCGCGCCCCGCAGAGTCTCGAGGATCGCGCCGCGACGCCCGTCGCCGAGGTAGCTCGCCATGGTCCCGCGCAGGGTGACGACCGAGGGGATGTCGAAGACTCGACCGGTGCGGACGGCGGCGAAGCCGGCCGGATAGGCGAAGTGTCCGTCGAGAAGGTCGTAGCGGTGGCCGCTCGCGAGGATGTAGCCGCGCAGGCGACGCGCGAGCGAGACGCCGTCGAGTCGCTTGAGGAAGCCCGGCAGGTAGGCGAAGCGGAGGTCGCGGATCACGACGCCCTGGCGTTCCTCGCGCTCCACGCGGGCGCGGGCGAGGTGCGGCTTCACCCGCGCGATGCCGGGGAACCAGGGACGCGTCCGCAGCGCCTCCACCTCGAACTCCGGCGGCAGGCTCGCGAGGCGGCGCAGGATGAACACGCCGGCGCCGGGATCCTCGACCGAGGGGAGGATCGTCGAGACGCCGAGGACGCGGAAGCTCTCGTTCACGTGAGCCCCACCCCGCGCCCGAAGTTGCGGTACCAGGTCTCGAGCACGAGCATGGACCAGAGCGGGCGGCTCCAGTCGCGGGCGCCGGAGCGGTGCTCCTCGTACATCATCCGCCGGGCCTCGGCCCGGAACAGCTCGCCGACGAGCTTCGGATCGACGACGACGTCGCGACGCAGGCGCTCGCCGAGCTCGGCGCGCAGCCAGCCCGCGAGAGGCGGCGCGAAGCCGCTCTTCGGGGCCGTCGCAACGTCCTCGCCGACGCGGCGACGGGCCAGTTCGCGAAGGATGATCTTCCCGCGGCCGCCCTCGATCTTGAGCGCGGCCGGCAACCCGAAGGCGAACTCCACGACCTCCTGGTCGAGCAGCGGCGAGCGGACCTCGAGGCTGTTCCCCATGCTCATGCGGTCGACCTTCGCGAGGACGCCCTCGGCGAGGTAGGTCCGGAGATCGGTGTAGAGCAGGCGCTCGAGGAGGCTCGCCCCCTCGCGTCGATCGAAGGGCGCCCGCAGGACCCCGCGCGAGTCGTAGTCGCCGAGCCGGGCGCGCAGCTCGGGACGGTAGAGGCGGTCCTTGTCCTCGGGCCGGAACACCGACATGTCGAGGAAGTAGGCCTCGAAGGCGTCGACCGAGAGGTTGCGCAGGCCGTACTTGAGCCGCAGCGGCTTCGGCGCGCGGTCCAGCTTGGGGTAGACCGCGGCCAGGGCCCCGAAGAGGCGCGGCAGCGGCAGGAGGCGACGGAGCCGCTCGAACTGGAGATTCTGTCCGTAGCGCCAGGCGTAGCCGCCGAAGGACTCGTCGCCGCCGTCGCCGGAGATCGCGACCTTCACCTCCTCGCGCGCCGCGGCCGAGACCATCCAGGTCGGAAGCGTGCTCGAATCGGCCAGGGGTTCGTCGAGGTAGGCCGAGACCGCCTCGAAGACCTCGCTCGCGTCGGCGCGGATCTCGCGCGTGTGGTGGCGGGCGCCGATCCGCGCCGCCACGCGCTCGGCGAGCTCGACCTCGCCGCGGTTGCGGTCGTCGAATGCGATCGTCGTGGTGGCGAGCCCGGCGGGGAGCATGGGCGAGGCCGTGGCGCAGACGAGGGTGCTGTCGATCCCCGAGGACAGGAAGGCCCCGAGGGGCACGTCGGCCCGCAGTCGGATCCGGACCGCCTCGTCGAAGGTCGGCGCGAGACGCTCGAGCGCCGCCTCGAGCCCGGGGCCCGGGAGTTCCGCCGTCGGCGGCGACCAGTACTCCGCGAGGGAGGTCGAGCCGTCCGCCTCGACGACGAGACGGTGGGCCGCGGGCAGCTTCGAGACGCCGCGCAGGATCGAGCGCGGCGCGGGCACGTACTGGTAGGTGAGGAAGTCCTCGACCGCCTCCCAGTCGAGCCGTCGGTCGACCCCCGCGACGGCGGCGAAGGACTTGAGCTCGGACGCGAAGGCGATGCCCCGCTCGGTGCGCGCCCAGTAGATCGGCTTCTTGCCGAGGCGGTCGCGGACGAGGACGAGCCGACGCGCGCGTCGGTCGTAGAGCGCGATCGCGAACATCCCGCGGAGGCGATCGACGAAGTCGAGCCCGCACTCGTCGTAGAGGTGCGGGATGACCTCGATGTCGCTCCTCGTCCGGAAGCGATGCCCCCGCGCCTCGAGGTCGCGACGCAGCTCGACGTAGTTGTAGATCTCGCCGTTGACGACCACGACGACGCTGTCGTCGGCGTTGCCCTGGGGCTGGTCGCCGGTGTCGAGGTCGATGATCGCGAGCCGCGCGTGCCCGAGCACCGCCGCGTCGAAGGTCGCGACGTGCGAGCCGTCGGGGCCGCGGCGGTCGAGAGCCGCGACCATGCCGCCGACCTCGGGCACGAGATCCGAGGGTGCGCCCGCGAGCGCGAGATATCCGGCGATGCCGCACATGTCCGGGTCAGCTACCCACCGGCACCGCGCGCGACCGCGCGGTGGCCTCGTAGGCCTCGCGGGTCTCCCGGCGCACCTGCGCCTCGCGGCGCCGGACGATGATCCCGAAGGCGCCGATCGCGCCGAAGTAGTACCAGAGGAAGTCGAGCTTCATGTGACTCGCGAAGGAGGAGGCGATGATGAAGGCCCACATCGTCCCCTCGATGATCTGACTGATCTCCCGGACCGATTCGAGCTCGCCGGGGGGTATTCTCGCCCGTCGCACGCGATAGAGCGTCCACATCGCCCAGGCGAAGAGCGCGAAGAAGGGGATCGAGCCGAGGATCCCGCCGTCGGCGAGCGACTGCACCCAGGTGCTGTGCGCGACGAATCCCGTGTAGCCCTTCTGACCCTCGAGGGCCGGATCGTAGGGGATCGGGTTCTGCCCGGCGAAGAAGCCGTAGTAGCGCGGCGAGAGGAGCTGGTAGTTGTCGTGCCCGACGCCGACGATCGGCGACTCCTTGAAGAGCTGGAGGCCCACCTTCCACAGCCCGAGGCGGCTGTTCTGGGAGGCCGACTCCTTGCCGTCGCCCTTGAAGGTGTTGACGAAGCGGTTCCACTGCGCGTCCGGCACCGCGATCAGGAAGACCAGGCCGAAGGCCAGGGCCAGCATGAAGCCCTTGAGCTTCTGCCCCGAGCGCACGGCGAGGAAGCCGAAGACGAAGAAGAGCGTCAGGAAGCCGCCGCGCGACCCGGTGCCGACGCAGCCGATGATCTCGAGCGGGATGATCGCCATCGCCAGCTTGCGCTCCCGGGGCGTCCCCTTCAGGAAGCGGAAGTAGAGCAGCGGCAGCGTCATGACGAAGGTCATCGCGAGGTAGTTGGCGCCGCCGCCCTGCGCCGCGCCGACATCCACGCGGACGCCGCTGCCGAAGATCGTCTGCACGAGCGCCGACTTCAGCGTCCAGAGGTTGGCGAGCACGTTGACCCAGAGGAAGGTCATGACCGTGTTGAGGTCGCGGATGACCTGCACGCAGATGAACTGCATGACCACGAGCTTGAGGATGGTCTCCGTCGCGTCGAGGGAGACCTCGCTACTTCGGGCGGCGCTCATGGTGCTGACGAGCATCGTCCCGAGAAAGATCAGCGAGAGTCCGAGCCCGCGCTCGAAGCGGATGTCCTTCGCCCGGATGAGCCAGGACAGGAGCGTCGCGATCGTCAGCCACTCGACGGGCCGCCACCAGACCGGCTTCCCCCAGACGTCGGGGCGGAAGTAGTACATGAGGAGGAGCGAGAAGACGCCCCAGAGCGGTCGGCGCAGGCTCAGCGCGATCAGGATGGGGACGAGGACGAGCAGGACCGCGAATCTCAGCGACAGCATCGCGATTCACTCCGTCCCGTTCCGCGACCAGACCGCCTCGTAAGCGGTCACCATGCGCTCCAGCGTGAAGCGCCCCTCGACCCGCTCCCGGCCGCGCCGCGCGGTCTCGCGCCGGAGCTCCGGGTCGGCCCGGAAGGCCTCGAGGGCCATCCGCATCGCCGCGACGTCGTCCGAGGGGACGAGGCGCGCCGCCCCTTCCCTCCCCGTAACATCGGCATTTCCACCCACTTCGGTTGCGAGGACCGGAACTCCGAGGGCCATCGCCTCGACGATCGTGTTCGACATGCCCTCGTAAAAGGAAGGCTGAACGTAGAGATCCGCGGCCTTCATGACCGCCGGAGCATCCTTTCTCTCGCCGAGGAAACGAATCGCCCCCTCGGGAAGCGCGAGCTCGGTCGCGAGGGCCTCCAGGCGCGGGCGCTCCGGACCGTCGCCGGCGATGACGAGGCGATCCTCGGGACCCCGGTTCTCCATCGCGGCGAAGGCCCGCAGGAGGAGCGGCAGGTTCTTCACCGCGTCGAGCCGTCCGACCGTCGCGACGGTGAAGGGCGAGCGCAGCGCCTCGGCCGGCGCGAAGGCGTTCAGGCGCTCGAGGTCGACGCCGTTCGGGATGACCGCGATCTTCCGCGCCGGGACGCCGTAGTCGCGGCGGTACTCCTCGCGCATCGCCGGCGTGAGGGCGATGACCCGGTGGTGCGCCCACTCGGCCACGCGCCCGACGAGGCGGCGCGCGAGGCGCTCGCCCGAGGCGTTGCCGAGGTCGCGGCCGTGGTAGCCGTGGACGCGCCAGGGCACGCGCGCGATCACTCCGGCGAGGGCGCCGTCGAGCTGCGTGCCGCGATTCCGCGTGTGCAGGACGTCGCAGCCGAGCGCGCGGAGCCGCGCCGCGAGCCGCCGCGCGGCCGCGAGGCGACCGAGGCCCCCGAGCGCGATCGACTCGACCTGCACGTCGTCGCGCCGCAGGCGCTCCCGCATCCCGAGCGCCGGCGAGAAGGAGACGATCGAGTGACGGAAGCGCGCGGGGTCGGAGTGGTTGACGAGGTTCACCACGCCCTGCTGCAGGCCGCCGGTATCGAAGGAACTCAGGACGTGGACGACGTGCCGCGTCATCGCTTCGCCCCGGCCGCGACCACGTCGGCGAGGAGATCCTCGAGCGCGCGGTAGCTGCGTTCCCAGGCGAAGTTCGCGGCGACGAACTCCCGCGCCCGCTCCCCCATCGCGCGGGCCCGCTCGCCGTCGTCGAGCAGGGAGAGCGCGTGGGCGGCGTACTCCTCCGGCGAGTCCGCGAGCAGGATCTCGCGGCCCTCGGCCGCCCCGAGCGAGGGGCCGAGCTTGCGGCTCGTCACGACGGGAAGGCACCAGGCCATCGCCTCGAGGACCTTGTTCTGGATGCCCTGCGCGACGCGCAGCGGCACGAGGGAGAGCCGCGAGTCGCGGAGGAAGGGCGCGAGGTCGGCCACCGCGCCGTGGACCTTCACGCCCGGCATCCCGTCGAGGGCCCGCACGCGCGGGGCGGGACCGCGGCCGACGATGTCGAAGCGCGCGTCGGGGCGACGCTCGAGGATGCGCGGCATGATCTCGTGCGCGGCGTACTCCACCGCGTCGACGTTGGCGAGGTAGTCCATCGCGCCGACGAAGAGGAGGCGCGGCTCGAGCCGGTCGCCCCGCGTCTCCTCGAGCGCCGGCAGGGCCGCGCCGTTGCGGATCGCCACGATCCGGCCGCCGCGGACCCGGCCCCGCAGCAGCTCGGACTCGGGCTCGGTGCAGAGGACGACGGCGCCCCAGCGCCGCACGAGTTCCTCCTCGTAGCGGCCGAGGCGTCGCCCCTCGAGTCCGTGGACGAGGCTCTTCAGGCCGCCCTCGCGCCGCGCGTAGTCGCGGAACTTCGCCGAGTCGACGTCCACCATGTCCATCACCTTCGGCAGCGCGGGATGACGATCGAGGTAGGGCGCCATCGAGGACGAGAAGGCGAGGGCCACGTCCACGCCGTCCTCCACCCGCGCGTCGACGGCGGCCCGCACGCCGGGGTGGTCGAACCACCCGGTGGAGAGCGGCGCGCCGGTCACCAGGGAGCGCAGCGCGCCGAGGCGCGCCCGCGTGCGTCCGAGCTCGTGGAGCGAGACGGTGGCGCAGAGTTCCTCGAGCACGCCGCGATGCGCGAGGTCGGCCGGATCGTCGCAGAGCGCGATCAGGTGGACCTCGTGGCGCTCCGCGAGCGCCCGCAGCCAGTGGTAGGAGCGGATCTTGTCGCCCTTGTCGGGCGGGAACGGGATGCGATGTGCGAGGTAGAGGATGCGCACGCGTTGTCCTCTCGCGTGCGAGGTCAGGCCTCGTCGTCGCCGGGGAAGGGCTCGGGCTCGGCCGCGTTCGTGAGCACGCAGCCGAAGAGATCGAGCCGCGCCCCGCGGAGGTGCTCGAGGGCCTCCTCGACGAGGTTGCGCGGGGTCTCGCTGAGCTTCACGACGAGGACGACGCCGTCGAGGTGGTGCCCGATGACGGCCGCGTCGGTGAAGTTGAGCGTCGGCGGGGTGTCGACGAGAAGGCGATCGAAGCGCTGGGCCCAGTGCTCGAGGGCCTCCTTCAGCCGGGGGCTCGAGAGGAGCCCGCCCGGGTTCTTGCTCGAGCGCCCCGGGGGAATGCAGGAGACGTGCGGGATCGAGGTCCGCACGACGACCTCGTCCGGAGTCGCGGTCCCCTCGAGGATCTCGGCGAGTCCGGGCGCGTCCGCGGCGACGCCGAGGAGCGTGGCCGCCGAGCGCTCGCGGAGGTTGGCGTCCACGACGAGGATCTCGGAGTGTCGCTCCTCGGCGAAGACGCAGGCGAGGTTCGTCGCGACCGCGCTCGTGCCCTCCTCGTCGATGGCGCTCGTGAAGCCGATGACCCGCGGCTCGGGATCGAGCGCGTGGAGGTTCGTCTTGATCGACCGGAACTGCTCGGAGCGCGGATCGGAGGGATCGCGGGCCACGACGAGGAGCTCCGGCGGAGCGAGGTCGACCGCGGGGCCGACCTTCCGCATCCCCTTCAGGATGGAGCCGCCGCCCTTGCTCTTCGCGGGGGCCTCGACGACGCCGGGATCGATCTGCGGCGCGCGGACGGTGCGCGTCTGGGTCGGCTCGGGGCGGGCCTCGCGCTCGACGCGGGGCTCCGGAGTCGCCGCCGGCGGCGGGGTCGGGACGGACGCCGGCTCGGGGGCGCCGCGCTTGCGCGCGCGCTCCGCCTGTGCCTTCTTCAGGGCGTCGTCGATGCGACCCATCTAGCCCGGCCTCCCCGTCGCCATCCGCTCCCGACCCATCAGCCCCGCTTCTCCGAGAAGAAGGGGATCCGCAGGAAGGGCGCTTCTTGGCCTCCTCCGTCTCCTCGGCGGCCCGCTTGAAGGTCCATTCCGGTCCCTCGATCTCGCGGATCGCCGACATCACCACCCGGCTCGTGATCTTCGAGCTGTCTTCGGTGAAGGCCACGATCAGGCAGCGGTCGACCAGCAGGTTCACCAGTCGGGGGACGCCCCCCGAGTAGCGGTAGATCAGCGGCACCGCCCGCGAGGAGAATCGCACCGTGTGATGCGGACCCGCGACCTTCATGCGGTGCACGAGGTACTGGAAGGTCTCCTGCATGCTGAGCGCCGACAGGTGATAGCGCATCGCGATGCGCTGCCGCAACTGCCGGAGACTGGCGTGCTCGATCTTCTGCTTCAGCTCGGGCTGCCCGAGCAGGAGGATCTGGACGAGCTTCTCGGTCTCGGTCTCGAGGTTCGAGATCAGCCGGACCTCCTCCATCGTCGAGAGGGGCAGGTTCTGCGCCTCGTCGATGATGAGGACGACGTTGCGGTCCTCGGCGAGCTTCTGGATGAGGAACTCGTTGATCGCGTCGAGGATCGCGACCCGGTGTCCCTGCTCGACGTCGAGCCCGAACTCGCGGGCGACGGTGTAGAGGAGCTGGATCCCGGTCAGACGGGGGTTCGTCACCAGCGCGGTGACGGTGCCCTCGGCCTCGAGGTCGCGCAGGAGCGCGCGGCAGAGCGTCGTCTTGCCGGCCCCGATCTCTCCCGTGACCACCGCGAACCCCTTGCGGGCCTGCACGGTGTAGAGGAGCTGGGCGAGGGCCTCGTTGTGGCGCTCGCTCGGGAAGAAGAAGCTCGTGTCCGGCGTGTTGTTGAAGGGCGGCCGGTCGAAGCCGAAATACGCTTCGTACATCGCCGTCACCTCCCCAGGTAGATCTTGTCCATCACCTCGCCGACCTTGGTCGGCAGGTAACCGGCGAGATCCGGGTGGAAGTAGAAGAGGTGCAGCATCCCGAGGACGGTCAGGACGAGCCCGACGATGGTGATCGTCCGCCAGCGCTTCGCGGACTCGCGGCGGCGCTCGTCCTCGCTCACGATGCGGGAGACCTCACCCAGGATCGGCAGGGTCATCGCGTGCTTGACCTGCGCCGAGGTGGCGTAGGTCATGCCCGAGAACTCCTTGAGGAAGGCCACGCCGAGCCCGATGAAGAAGCCCGCGGCGGCGCCGATCAGGATGAACAGCGGCATCGAGGGGAAGACGGGCGGATCGTTGCCGTGCGGGTACTCGAGCACGCGGAAGAGCTCGGCGTCCTTGACGCGGACCCAGGTACCCTCGGCGTCCTGACGGGCGCGCTGCGCCCGCTCGAGCCGGAGCTGGAGCGCCTCGATCTCGCCCTTCAGGCGCTCGTCGCGCGCCTCGATCTCGGGGATGCGACGCAGGAGATCGTTGAGCTCGGCGAGGCGACGGCCCGCGGCGCGGACCTGCTCCTCCTGGGCCTCGATCTCGCGGCGGTAGTTCAGGATCTCGAGCTGCAGCGCCTGACGCTGGTCGTTCGGCGCCACCTCGGACGGCTGCTCGATGCGGTCGTCGAGGGCGTCGAGGTTCTTCTTCAGGCGATCGACCTCGGCGCGCGCCCGCTTCACTTCGTCGGTCGTGTCGAGGAGCTTGCGGTACTCGACGAGCTCGTTGAGGATCTTCAGGGCGGCGTCGTACTTCGCGCGCGCCTCCTTCTTCGCCTCGTTCTCGACGAAGCGACGGCGGACCGACTCGGCGGGCAGCTCGCGGAGCTGGTTCTGGGCCCGCGCGAGCTTGAGGTTGAGCGCGGTCAGCTCGCGCTGGCGCTCGTCGCGATCGCTCCGCAGGTCCTCGGCCTCGCGACGGTACTCGGGACCGCGGTTGAGGAGCCCGACGTCGGGCGTCGCCGCGTGGGCCTGCATCTCGACCTGCTTGGTCGTGAGCTGGCGCTCGATGTTCTGGACGAGGGCGACGGCGGAGTTGTACCACTCGCGCGGCTGTCGGCGGTACTGGTCGCGGAAGAGGTCGCGGTAGGACTCGCGCACCGCGTCCACGAACTCCACGACCTTCGCCTGGTTGCGCCCCTGGTAGACGATCAGGATGCGGTCCGCGCCCTGCGGCGCCTTGTCGAGGCGCACGCGGAGGTTGTCGTCGATGTAGTCGAGCAGCTCCGAGAACTCGTCGGGCCGCGTGACGTTGTAGCCCTCGCTGATCCCGATGCTGTCGATGATCGGGCGCAGGAAGGCCGGGCTCTTCATCTCGTCCTCGGCCCGGACGAGGAGCGGCTTGTGCGGGGGCATCCCGCCGCCGCCGAGGCCTTCCTTCGCGGTGCCGACGTCGTTCACGACGAACTTCGTCGTCGCCTCGTACTGGTTCGGGAGGATGAAGGCGACGAGTCCGCCCAGCAGGGCCATGAGCACCGCGGGGAAGAGGATCGTCTTCAGCCGCCGGCGGAACATCCCCAGGTAGTCGAGGAGCCCTGGGCCCTCGGCTTCCTGGACGCTGACCAGCGAGGTCGGACTCTTCAGCTCGCCCGCCATGTCAGAATCCGCCTCGTCGGGTCCGGACCTCGCCGTTCTCGATGAAGTAGCGCAGGTCGTCGCCGTCCCGGAGGGCCCGCCGCAGCTCGCGCAGCGGGAAGGTCACCTGGTTGATCGTCTGGGCGACGGCGTAGAAGAAGGTCGGCGGGAACCAGACCATGTCGTCCGGCAGGAGCCGGATGTTCGCGGCCGTGTAGCCGTTCACGACCATGTCGCGCAGGTTGACCACCAGCGGCTTCGGATGCCGCGGGTCGGCGCGGAGGATCTTGATGTTGCAGTCGTCGACGCCGGTCGGCGTGCCGCCGATCACGGTGACCAGATCGATGAGGGTCATGTCCCCGCCCACGGGGAGCTTCCGCGCGACGATGCTGCCGGTCTGGTCGGTCGAGAACAGATAGACGTTCTTGCTCGTGATCCTCGTCGGCGTGACGTCGATCACGGCCTCCCGGATGAACGGCGCCATCAGGAGGAGGAGCTTGTCGCGGATCTGCGCCGGGGTCAGGCCGGCGACGACGACGTCCCCGACGTAGGGCATCCGGATCACGCCCTCGTAGCGGATCGTCTGCTCGCTGGAGAGCTCGGGATTGCGCGCGACGTCGATGCGGATGGTGTCGCCGGGCCCCATGACGAGGTCGCCGCGGCCGTCCTCGGGCTGCGCGAACCGGTGGCCGAAGCCCTCGGTGTTCACGCGGTCCCCGAACTCCTCGTAGCGGCTGTTCGGGCCGTTCGTGCACCCGACGACGAGGACCGTCGCGAGCGTCAGCGTCACCGCGAGGCGCGTCATGTCCGTCCCCTCATCCTGCGCCCGATCTTCCCGTGGGGATCCCGTCGTCCGGGCCGAGTCGGCCTCTTCCCGGCCGATGCCTTCCCCGAGTTCTTATCGTCCGTCACCGGACACAAGACCAGTGCAAGACGGCATTTTCGAACGGGACGCCGACCGGCCCCGCCCCGCCGACGCCGTCCACGAGGACGGCGTATCGTCGGAGTCCGAGCCTCGTGGCCCGGATGAACGGAGCCCGGCCGGATCGCTCCGTCGGGCGCGGCCTCCATTGTGCCACTGGCCTCGGATGCGCCCAAGAAGCCCGGGATTCTCGAAAGCGGGATCGCGTATCGCGAAAGTCGTCGAGGTCTCTCAGCCCCGCCGACGGGGCGGCACCCAGTCGCTCGGCGGCCGCCAGAAGAGCTTGAAGCGGAAGATCGCCCAGACCGCCTCGAAGGCGTCGAGGATCCCGATCTTCTTCCCCTCGCTGTAGTCGCGGCCGTGATAGCTGACTCCGACCTCGTAGACCTTCACCCCGAGCTTCGCGACCTTCTGGACGAGCTCGGGCTCGACCGCGAAGCGCCGCGACTCGATCCGGATCACCTGGAGGATCTCGCGGCGGAAGGCCTTGTAGCAGCACTCCATGTCCGTGAGGTTCAGGTTCGTGCAGATGTTCGAGAGCAGCGTGAGCAGCCGGTTGGCGACGTAGTGGAAGAAGAGGTGAACTCGCGCCTGGTGGCCCTGGAAGCGCGACCCGAACACGACGTCGGCCTGACCGGTCCGGATGGGCTCGATGACCCGGGCGAACTCGGCCGGGTCGTACTCGAGGTCAGCGTCCTGGATGATGAGGATCTCGCCTCGCGCCGCGGCGAAGCCGGTCGCGAGGGCGCCCGCCGTGCCCAGGTTCCGCTCGTGGAGGATGACCCGGGTCCGCTCGTTCTCCTCGGCCGCGAGGATCTCGCGGGAGCGGTCGGTCGATCCGTCGTCGACGCAGACGATCTCGAGGTCGATTCCCGTCGCCCGGATCCGGCGGAGGATCTCGGGCAGCGTGGCCTCCTCGTTGTAGACGGGGACGATGACCGACAGGAGCGGTCGCTCGCCCGTCTCGGATGACGGAGCGCTCATCTCAGCGGTTCCCGTAGTGACGCTCGTAGTAGTCCTGGTACGCGCCGGACTTCACGCGACGCCACCAGGACTCGTTCGCGAGGTACCAGTCGATCGTCCGGCGCATCCCCTCCTCGAAGCTCACCGAGGGCGTGAAACCGAGCTCGCGCTCCGCCTTCGCGCAGTCGATCGCGTAGCGCCAGTCGTGACCCTTGCGATCGGTGACGAAGCGGATGAGCGATTCGGGCTTGTCGAGCCCGGCGAGGACGGTCTTCACCACGTCGAGGTTCCGACGCTCGCTCCGTCCGCCGAAGTTGTAGACCTCTCCGGGCCGTCCCTTCTCGCGCGCGAGATCGACGCCCCGGCAGTGATCGACGACGTGGATCCAGTCCCGCACGTTGCGCCCGTCGCCGTAGACCGGGAGCTCCCGATCCTCGAAGGCGTTGGTGATCATGAGCGGGATCAGCTTCTCGGGGAACTGGTAGGGGCCGTAGTTGTTCGAGCAGCGCGTGATGACGCCCGGGAAGCCGTGCGTCTCGCAGGCGGCGCGGACGAGGAGGTCGCTCGAGGCCTTGCTCGCCGAGTACGGGCTGTTGGGCGCGATCGGGGTCTCCTCGGTGAAGAGGCCCTCCTCGCCCAGGCTGCCGTAGACCTCGTCGGTGGAGACGTGGACGAACTTCTCGACGCCCCATCCCCGCGCGAGGTCGATCAGGACCTGCGTGCCGAGGACGTTGGTGCCGAGGAAGGCGGTCGCGTCCTCGATCGAACGGTCGACGTGGCTCTCGGCCGCGAAGTGGACGACCTGGTGGATCGGCTCGTCGATCGCCGCCGCCAGCGCGACGCGATCCGAGATGTCGGCGCGGACGAACCGGTAGCCCTCGCCCTCCTCGATCCCGGCCAGGTTCTCGAGGTTGCCGGCGTAGGTCAGCTTGTCGACGTTCACGATGCGCAGCTCGGGACGCTCCTCTCGGAGCAGCCGCACGTAGTTGCTGCCGATGAAGCCGGCGCCGCCGGTGACCAGGATCGTCGTCATCTCGCCTCTCCTCGCGCGCGCTCGGCCTCGCCGGCCGGGCGTCGGCGCTCCATGTACTCGTCGAGCGCCTCGGTCCAGACCCGCATCGTGCGACCGATCGTGGCCTCGAGGCGTCGGTTCTCCAGCACGGAGTACGCGGGCCGGCGCGCCGGCCGCGGGAACTCCGCCGTCGTGATCGCGTCGATCGGCGTCCCCGACCACCCGCCGCGGTCGAGGACCGCGCGCGCGAAGCCGTGCCAGGACGTCTCGCCGCGATTGGTGACGTGGAACAGCCCGGACTGCCGCGCCTCGAGGAGGCGCAGGGTCTCGCGGGCGACGTCGCCGGTGTAGGTCGGCGATCCGAACTGGTCGGACACGACCCGCAGGCGCGGCTGGGACGCCGCGAGGCGCAGCATCGTCTCCGCGAAGTTGGGGCCGTGCTCACCGTAGAGCCACTGGATGCGCGCGATGAGCCAGTCGCCGCCCGCCTCGCGCACCCGCCGCTCGCCCTCGAGCTTCGTCCGCCCGTAGGCCGACTCCGGCGAGGGCGCGTCGTCCTCCGCGTAGGCGCGCCCGAGGCGGCCGTCGAAGACGTAGTCGGTCGAGAAGTGGACGAACCGGACGCCCCGTCGCGCGCAGGCCGCGGCCAGGCGCCCCGGCGCCTCGGCGTTGATCTCGAAGGCGAGCGTCTCCTCGTCCTCGCAGCGATCCACGGCGGTGTAGGCCGCGCAGTTGATCACCGCGTCGGGGCGTTCGCTCGCGAGCCGGTCCTCGATCGCCCGCTCGTCGCGGAGGTCGAGCGTCCGGAAACCCGGGCCGTCCTCCTCCCCCGCGAGCGAGGTCGGGACGCACTCCGCCCGCCCGGCGAAGACCTCGAGGATCTTGCGGCCGAGCATCCCGGCCGCGCCCGCGACGAGGACCTTCACGGCTTCATCTTGTTCGCGCCGCCCTCGGCCACGAGGTTCGAGGCGCGGTGCAGGGACTCGAAGGTGCCGGCGTCGGTCCACCACCCCTCGAGCTCGCTCCAGATCATGGTGCCGCGCTCGATGAAGACGTTGTTGACGTCGGTGATCTCGAGCTCGCCGCGGGCGGAGGGCTCGAGGCCGCCGATGATGTCGAAGACCGAGTTCTCGTAGAAGTAGATGCCGGTGACGGCGTAGTCGCTCGGCGGGTCCTTCGGCTTCTCGACGATGCGCACGACGCGATCGCCGTCCAGCTCCGGGACGCCGAAGCGCTTCGGATCGTGGACCTTCTTGAGGAGGATGCCGGCGCCCGCCTTCTCCTCGTCGAAGCGACGACGCGCGGCGAGGATGTTCCCCTCGATGATGTTGTCGCCGAGGACGACGCAGATCGAGTCGCCCGCGGCGAAGGTCTCGGCGAGGCTCAACGCGTCGGCGATGCCGCCCTCCCCCTCCTGGTAGGCGTAGTTCAGGTGGCTGAGCCCGAACTCCTTGCCGTTGCGCAGGAGGCGCAGGAAGTCGCCCGCGTTGTTGCCGCCGGTGACCACGAGGATGTCCTCGATCCCGGCGTTCACGAGCGCCTGGATCGGGTAGTAGATCATCGGCTTGTCGTAGACCGGCAGCAGGTGCTTGTTGGTGACCCGCGTGATCGGGTGGAGTCTCGTTCCGAGTCCGCCCGCCAGGATGACGCCCTTCACGATCCGACCCTCTCCTTCTCCGTCCAGGTGCGCCGGAACCAGTCGATCGTCAGCCGGAGGCCCTCGTCGAGCGCGACGAGGGGCTCGTAGCCGAGGATCTCCCGTGCCTTGTCGATCGACGCGAGGCTGTGCTTGACGTCGCCCTTGCGCTCGGGGCGGTAGTCGATGGTGTAGTCGCGGCCGACGACGCGCGCGATCGACGCGATGAGGTCGTTCACGGTGATGCGCTCGCCGATGCCCACGTTGAAGACCTCGCCCGAGGCGTCCTTCGCCTCCATCGCGAGGAGGTTCGCCCGCACCGCGTTCGCGACGAAGGTGAAATCGCGGGACTGCTCCCCGTCGCCGAAGACGATCGGCGACCGGCCGTCGAGGATCGCGGTGACGAAGCGCGGGATCGCGGCGGCGTAGTCCGACTCGGGGCTCTGCCGCGGACCGAAGATGTTGAAGTAGCGCAGCGCGACCGTCTCGAGGCCGTAGCTCGTGTGGAAGATCCGGCAGAGATACTCGCCGTGGACCTTGTCGGCCGCGTAGGGGCTCTTCGGCTGGCGCGGCATCGTCTCGATCTTGGGGAGGGTGACGCTGTCGCCGTAGGCGGAGGAGCTGGCGGCGAAGACGACGCGGCGGACGCCGGCGTCGCGCGCGGCAAGCAGCACGTTGAGGGTGCCGCGGGAGTTCACTTCCAGGCTCGTGACGGGATCGTCCATCGAGCGCGGCACGCTCGGCACCGCGGCCTGGTGCAGGACGTAGTCCTGCCCCGCCGTCGCGCGGGCGAGGGCCTCCGGATCGCGGATGTCGCCCTCGACGACCGTGAGCGGCCCTTCGAGTCCGGCGAGGTTCTCCCGCCGGCCGCTGGAGAAGTCGTCGATCACCGTGACCTCGTCCCCGCGGGCGAGCAGCGCCTCCGCGAGATTCGATCCGATGAAGCCGGCTCCCCCGGTGATCAGCACCCGGGCCATGTCAGTTTCCCCCGTAGGTCGTCACGAGATCGTCCACGATGCGCTCCGCCGCGTGCCCGTCCCAGAGCTCGGGCGTGCGCGGAGCCGACGCGCCGGCCGCGAGCGCCTCCCGCGCCGCGGCCTCGATGCGCGCCGGATCGGTGCCGACGAGACGGTTGCAACCGACCTCGATCGTCACCGGGCGTTCGGTGTTCTCCCGCATGGTGAGGCAGGGAACGCCGAGGATGGTGGCCTCCTCCTGGATGCCGCCGGAGTCCGTCATGATCAGCCGCGCGTGGGCCTGCAGCTTCAGGAAATCCAGGTAGCCGGCCGGCTCGATCAGGCGCACGCGGGCCGGTACCTCGGCGAGCAGCGCCTCGATCCGCGCCCGGGTCCGCGGGTGCGTCGGGAAGACGAACTCGAGCTCGCCCGAGACCCGCGCGACCGCGCCCCAGAGCGCACGCAGGCGGTCGGGATCGTCGACGTTCGAGGGCCGGTGCATGGTGAGCACGCCGTAGCGTCCCGCCTCGAGGCCCAGGCGCTCGAGGATCTCCGAGCGCTCGGCCAGCTCCCGGTTCCGGAGCAGCGTGTCGATCATCACGTTGCCGACGAGGCGCACGCGCTCGTCGGGAACGCCCTCGCGGCGCAGGTTCTCGATGCCGCTGCGCTCGGTCACGTAGAGCCGGTCGCTGATGGAATCGGTCAGGATGCGGTTGATCTCCTCCGGCATCCTGCGATCGAAGCTCCGGAGGCCGGCCTCGACGTGGACGACGGGGATGCCCAGCTTCACCGCGACGAGCGCGCAGGCGATCGTCGAGTTGACGTCGCCGACGACGAGGACGACGTCGGGTCGCGACGCGAGGACCTCGGCCTCGAAGCGGACCATGACCTCGGCCGTCTGCTGGGCGTGCGAGCCGGATCCCACCCCGAGATTCACGCGGGGTTCCGGGATGCCGAGCTCCTCGAAGAAGAGGTCGGACATGTTCCGGTCGTAGTGCTGACCGGTGTGCACGACGTCGATCACGACGTCGGCGCGCTCGCGCGCCGCCCAGGCCCGGGGCGCGACCTTCATGAAATTCGGGCGGGCGCCGACGATGGCGACCACCTGGAGCGGACGTCCGGTCACGATCGGCGGTCCTTCTGCTCGCGATACCAGGAGACGAAGGTCGCGATGCCCTCCTCGATGTCGACGCCGGGAGAGTAGCCGAGCTCCTCCCGGGCGAGCGAGATGTCGGCGAAGGTCGCGGGCACGTCTCCGGGCTGGTCGAGCTGGCGGTCGATCACCGCGCGCTTGCCGAGCGCCGACTCGATGATGCCGATCAGCTCGCGCAGCTCGACGGTGCGGGACTCGCCGAGGTTGTAGACGCGGTAGCCGGATCCCGAGCAGTGATCCATCGCGCGGACGACGCCGTCCATGATGTCGTCGACGAAGGTGTAGTCGCGGCGGGTCGTCCCGTCCCCGAACATCGGGAGGGGGATGCCCTCGTCGACGTGGCGGACGAACTTGTGGATCGCCATCTCGGGCCGCTGCCGCGGGCCGTACACCGTGAAGAAGCGCAGACAGGTGATGTCCAGCGCGTGGATGTGGTGGTAGGTGAAGGAGAGGAGCTCCCCCGCCTTCTTCGTCGCGGCGTAGGGCGAGACCGGGTGGTCGACCGGATCGGACTCCGCGAAGGGGACCTTCTCGTTGGCGCCGTAGACCGAGCTCGACGAGGCGAACACGATCGGCCGCGCGCCGTGTTCGAGGACGGCGTCGTAGAGGTTCACCGTCCCGCGGAGGTTGACGTCGACGTAGAGTCCCGGATCGCGCAGCGAGGGCCGCACGCCCGCCATCGCCGCGAGGTGGACGACGAGATCGACGCCGCCCTCGAGGGCGGAGCGGATCGAGGCCGGGTCACGGAGATCCCCCTCGACGAGCCGGAAGGCCGGATTCCCCACGTGAGCGGCGACGTTCCGGCGCTTGATCGCGGGATCGTAGAAGTCGTTGAAGTTGTCGAAGACGACGACCTCGTCCCCGCGCGCGAGGATGCGGTCGACGAGGTGCGAACCGATGAAGCCGGCTCCTCCCGTGACGAGGTAGCGAGCCATCGGATCAGAGCCTCCAGATCTTGGCGTCGACGATCCCCTTGGTGAGGTTGCGCGTGTCCACCACGACGTCGGCGTGTTCGACGATGAAGGCCGGGTCGAAGTCGGCGTGATCGGTCACCACGACGACGCAGTCCGCGCGGCGGAGCGCCTCGGCGTCCAGATCGACCTTGCGGACGCCCTCGTCGCCGAAGTCGGGGTCGGCCACCCAGGAGTCCGCCCACTCGACCTGCGCGCCGCGGCGACGCAGGAGCCCGACGATGTCGAGGGCCGGCGACTCGCGGAGGTCGTCGACGTTCTTCTTGTAGGCCAGGCCGAGCACGAGGACGGTCGAGCCGTTGACCGCCTTGCGGACGCCGTTCAGGGCGTCCGAGACCTTGCTGACCACGTGCTCGGGCATGTGGCTGTTGACCTCGTCCGCCAGCTCGATGAAGCGAGCGTGGTAGTTGAGGCTCTTCATCTTCCAGCTCAAATAGTGCGGATCGACGGGAATGCAGTGCCCGCCGAGGCCCGGTCCGGGCCAGAAGGGCATGAAGCCGAAGGGCTTCGTCGCGGCGGCGCCGATGACCTCCCAGACGCTGACCTCGAGCTTGTCGCAGATGATCGCGAGCTCGTTCACGAGGCCGATGTTGACGCTGCGGAAGGTGTTCTCGAGGAGCTTCACCATCTCCGCCGTCTTCGTGCCGGAGACGGGGACGATCGTGTCCACCGCGTGCGAGTAGAGCTTGGCGCCCATCTCGGCGCAGCGCGTCGTCGTGCCGCCGACGACCTTCGGCGTGTTGCGGGTGTGCCAGGTGGGGTTGCCCGGATCGACGCGCTCGGGCGAGAAGCAGAGGAAGATGTCGCGACCGACGACGAGCCCGTGCTCCTCGAGGCGCGGCCGGATGACCTCCTCCGTCGTGCCCGGGTAGGTCGTGCTCTCGAGCACGACGAGCTGGCCGGGGCGCAGGTACTGCGCGACGACCTCCGTGGCGGCGACGATGTAGGAGATGTCCGGGTCCTTCGACTTCCGGAGCGGCGTCGGGACGCAGATGCTGACGGCGTCCGCCTCGCCGATGACCGGGCCCGGGAGCGAGCCCGTGATCTTGCCGGACTTCACCAGCGGCGCCAGCTCGTCGGTCTCGACGTCACCGATGTAGGACTCGCCGCGGTTGATCTGCGCGACGCGCTCCTCGGAGACGTCGATGCCCACGACCTCGAGCCCGGCGTTCGCGAACTCCACCGCGAGCGGCAGTCCGAC
The DNA here is from genome assembly GCA_041402125.1 of Planctomycetota bacterium. Lineage (GTDB taxonomy): Bacteria > Planctomycetota > DRQF01 > JAWKSY01. The sequence goes on along the minus strand of JAWKSY010000002.1, from coordinate 35,967 downwards.
GTAACCCATGCCGACGACCGCGACCTTCGCGCGGCCCGTCTCGAGCCGCTCCGCGAGGACGGCGGCGCTGTTGGTTTCCGAAGCCATCTTCATCTCTCGTTCCTTGACGTTCACTCGACGGTGACACTCTTCGCGAGGTTTCGCGGTTGATCGACGTCGCAGCCCTTCTCGCGCGCGACGTAGTAGGCGAGGAGCTGCAGCGGCACGACGTTCAGGATCGCGCTGAGCACCTCGTCGACCTCGGGGACGGCGACGATCGCATCCGCGAATGCCTCGACGCGCGAGTCGCCCTCGTTCGCGATGACGATCGACTGGGCGTCGCGGACGCGCGCCTCCTCGACGTTCGTCACGACCTTCTCGTAGACGTCACTGCGCGTGCAGATCGCCACGAGCGGCAGGTTGGCGTCGATCAGCGCGATCGGGCCGTGCTTCATCTCGCCGGCGGGATAGCCCTCGGCGTGGATGTAGCTGATCTCCTTGAGCTTCAGCGCGCCCTCGAGGGCGATCGGGTAGTTCACGCCCCGCCCGATGAAGAGGAAGTCCCGCGCTCCCGCGAAGCGACGCGCGATCTCGGCGACGCCCTCCTCCACGCCGAGCGTGCGCTCGACGAGCTGGGGCAGGCGCCGGAGCTCGCGGCACCAGTGACGGACCTCGTCCGCCGTGAGGGAGCCGTTGATCCGCCCCACCTTCAGCGCGACGAGGAGGAAGGCCACGAGCTGGCTCGTGAAGGCCTTCGTCGAGGCGACGCCGATCTCGGGGCCGGCGTGCGTCATCACGACGCCGTCCGCCTCGCGGCTGATCGTCGACCCGATGACGTTGCAGATCGCGAGGACCTTGGCGCCCTTGCGGGCGGCCATGCGCATGGCGGCGAGCGTGTCGGCCGTCTCGCCCGACTGGCTGACCGCGATCACGAGGTCGCGCGGGCCGACGATCGGGTCGCGGTAGCGGAACTCGCTCGCGTAGTCGACGTCGACGGGGATGCGGGCGAAGCGCTCGAGGTAGAACTTCCCGACCTGCCCGGCGTGCCAGCTCGTGCCGCAGGCCACGACGTGGATGCGGTCGACCGCGCGCAGGGTCTCCTCGGGGATCGCGAGATCCTCGAAGCGGATGTCGCCGGCGGCCTCGTCGAGGCGGCCCATGAGCGTGTCGGACACCACGAGCGGCTGCTCGTGGATCTCCTTCAGCATGAAGTGCGGGTAGCCGCCGCGCTCGGCCTGGGCGACCGACCAGGTGATGAGCGTGGGCTCGATCACGACCTCGGTTCCCCCGAGATCGGTGATGCGGACGCCGGTGAGGCCGACCTCCGCCACCTGTCCCTCGTCGAGGAAGATGACCCGGTCGGTGCGCTCGAGCACGGCGGTGACGTCGGAGGCGAGGAAGTTCTCGCCGTCTCCCACGCCGATCACGAGCGGGCAGTCGTGGCGCGCGCCGACGAGGATGTCGGGGCGATCGGCGTGCATGACGCCGATGGCGTAGGCGCCCTCGAGGCGCGCGACGGTGCGGCGCACCGCGTCGCTGAGGTCGCCCTGGTGGTTGCGCTCGACGAGGTGCGCGATGACCTCGGAGTCGGTGTCCGAGACGAAGGCGTGTCCCAGCCCCTCGAGCTCGCGGCGGAGCTCGCGGAAGTTTTCGATGATCCCGTTGTGGACGACGACGATCCGCCCGCTGCTGTCGCGGTGCGGGTGCGCGTTCACCTCGGTGGGACGACCGTGGGTGGCCCAGCGGGTGTGACCGAGCCCCACCGCGCCCTCGAGCGGATTGCCCGCGAGCGCCAGCTCGAGGTTCTCGATCTTGCCGACCTGCCGCAGGGTCCGGATCTCGCCCTTCTCGAGGATGGCGATGCCGGCGCTGTCATAGCCCCGGTACTCGAGGCGGCGCAGGCCCTTCAGCAGGATGACGGGGGCCTCGCGGCCCGAGGTCACGCAACCGACGATTCCGCACACTTCAGGCGTCCCTCACCGCGGGATCCACGTGCTCGCGGAAGAAGGCCAGCGTGCGCTGGAGACCCTCCTCGAGCTCGACCTCCGGCGACCAGCCCAGGATCCGACGCGCGCGCTCGATGTCGGGCTGGCGGATCTTCGGATCGTCCTCCGGCAGCGCCTGGTGGATGATGCGGCTGGCCGATCCCGTGAGCCGCACGATCTCCTCCGCGAAGCGCTGGATCGTGATCTCGTGCGGGTTGCCGATGTTGACCGGATCCACCTCGTCGCTCATCAGGAGCCGGTAGATGCCCTCGACGAGGTCCGCGACGTAGCAGAAGCTGCGCGTCTGGCTGCCGTCGCCGAAGACCGTCACGTCCTCGCCGCGCAGCGCCTGGGACATGAAGGCGGGCAGGGCCCGACCGTCCTTCAGGCGCATCCGCGGTCCGTAGGTGTTGAAGATGCGGACGATCCGCGTGTCCACGCCGTGGAAGCGGTGGTAGGCCATGGTCATGGCCTCGGCGAAGCGCTTGGCCTCGTCGTAGACGCCGCGCGGTCCGACGGGGTTGACGTTCCCCCAGTAGCGCTCCGGCTGCGGATGGATCAACGGATCGCCGTAGACCTCGGAGGTCGACGCGAGCAGAAAGCGCGCGTTCTTGGCCTTCGCGAGGCCGAGCACCTTGTGCGTGCCCAGGCTTCCCACCTTCAGCGTCTGGATCGGCAGCTCGAGATAGTCGATCGGGCTGGCCGGCGAGGCGAAGTGGAGGATGTAGTCGAGATCACCCGCGACGTGGACGTAGTTCGTGACGTCGTGCCGGACGAAGGTGAATCTCTCGTGCCCGAAGAGGTGGGCGATGTTGTCGGGATTGCCCGTGATCAGGTTGTCCATGCAGATCACCTCGAAGCCCTTCCCCACGAACAAGTCGCAGAGATGGGAGCCGAGGAAACCCGCTCCGCCCGTGATCAGAACCCGTTCCATGCCTCAAACCCCGTTCCAGGAAGCGAATACAACGGCGGGCGCGGGAATGGTAGCAGTGCCGCACGCCGAGGCAATCGGGGCGTTCACGGACCCCGGCCGCTCCACCCATCTTGTCGACCGGGGGCCGGACGATCTTTCGAAAATCGGTTCGAGCGAGGAACTTCCGGCCGCCGCGCCTCCGATCAGCGCGCGAGGAACTGGTCGATGAAGCCGGTGTCAAATTGCCCGGAGCGGAAGGAGGCGTGGCGGAGGACCCGCTGGTAGAGCGGGATGGTCGTCGCGATGCCCTCGATCCGGTACTCGCCCAGGGCGCGGAGCATCGTCTCGATGGCCTCCTCGCGGGTCGGCCGGTGGACGATGAGCTTGGCCACCATCGAGTCGTAGTGCGGCGGGATGGTGTAGCCCGAGAAGAGGTGGGAGTCGACGCGGACGCCGGGCCCTCCCGGCGGGACGTACTGGCCGACGCGGCCGGGCGAGGGGCGGAAGCCCTGCGAGGGGTCCTCCGCGTTGATCCGGCACTCGATGGCGTGACCGCTGACCTCGATGTCGCGCTGGCTGAACGAGAGCTCCTCGCCCGCCGCGATCCGGATCTGCTCCTTCACGAGATCGATGCCGGTCACGAGCTCGGTCACGGGGTGCTCGACCTGGAGCCGGCTGTTCAGCTCCATGAAGTAGAAGCGGCCCTCGGGGTCGAGCAGGAACTCGACGGTGCCCGCGTTCACGTACTTCGAGGCCTTGGCGATGCGCACCGCGGCCTCACCCATCGCCTTGCGCACCTTGGGCTTGAGGACGGGGCAGGGCGCCTCCTCGATCAGCTTCTGGTGGCGGCGCTGGGTGGTGCAGTCGCGCTCGCCGAGGTGGACGACGTTGCCCTTCGCGTCGGCGATGAACTGGATCTCGACGTGCCGCGGGTGGGCGACGAACTTCTCGACGTAGAGATCGCCGTTGCCGAAGGCGGCCATCGCCTCGGTGCTGGCGGCGTTGAACTCCCGCTGGAGGACGGGCTGCGAGTGCGCGATGCGCATCCCGCGGCCGCCGCCGCCGGCGGAGGCCTTGATCATGACCGGATAACCGACGCGCTCGGCGATCTCGACCGCGTCCTCGACGCTGCGGACGACGCCCTCGCTGCCGTCGATGACCGGGACCTTGGCCGACCGGGCGATCTCCTTCGCGCGGGACTTGTCGCCGACCGCGGCGATCGTCTCCGGCGAGGGACCGATGAAGGTGATCTTGCAGTCGCGGCAGACCTCGGCGAACTGCGAGTTCTCGGAGAGGAAGCCGTAGCCGGGGTGGATCGCGTCGACGTTGGCGACCTCGGCCGCGCTGATGATGCGCTTGATGTCGAGGTAGCTCTTGGCGCTGGGCGGCGGGCCGATGCAGATCGTCTCGTCGGCGAAGCGACGGTAGAGCGCGTCCTCGTCCGCCTCCGAGTAGACGGCGACGGACTCGACGCCGAGTTCCTTCAGGGCGCGGATGATGCGGAGAGCGATTTCTCCGCGGTTCGCGACGAGCACGCGCTTGAACATGGTCAGCGGGGCCTGATGGTGAAGAGGGGCTGTCCGTACTCGACCGCCTCGCCGTTGCCGACGAGGACCTCGACGATCTCGCCTTCCATGTCGGCGGTGATCTCGTTCATCACCTTCATCGCCTCGATGATGCAGAGGACGCTGGAGGCGCCGACCTTGGTACCGACCCGGACGAAGGGATCGGCGCCGGGGGAGCCGGCCTCGTAGAAGGTGCCGACCATGGGCGAGTTGAAGGTCACGGTCTGACCCTCGACCTTCACGGCCTCCTCGGCGGCGCCCGCCGCGGGCATCGCGGCGCCGGGGCCGGCCGGGGCCGCGCCCGGGAAGGCCGCCGGCATGGGGGCGTAGGCCGGGAAGGCCGCGGGAGCGTTGGCTCCGGCCTTCTTCAGCCGGATCTTCGTCTCCTCGGTCTCGATCTCGACCTCGACGAGATCGTTCGCGTTCATCAGCTCGACGATCCGTTCCAGGCGCTCGATATCCATCGTGGCTCCTCTCCCCCGCCGGCGGTCATGTCCGCCAAGCCCGTTGATCACCGCGACTTCCGGTCGCCGTCGCGGGGCCAATCGAAACACGGTGGGGCCCCACAATCAAGCCGGGCCGCCGGACTCCAGGGCGACGGCGATCTGGACCGCGTTCAGCGCCGCTCCCTTGCGGATCTGATCCCCCATCGCGAAGAGCGCGAGCCCGGGACGCCCGTCCCAGGCCTCCCGGAGCCGGGAAACCACGACCTCGTCCCGCCCCGCCAGGTCGCGGGGCGTCGTCAGCTCGGTCGGCCCCCGCCCCCCCTCGAGCCGGAGACCCGGCGCGGCCCGCAGCACCTCGGCCGCCGCCTCGACGCCGGCCTCCGCCCGCAGGCCGAGGGTCAGGGCGATGGCGTGGACCCGCCGGACGGGCACCCGCACGCAGGTGCAGGTGACCGCGAGATCCGGCGCCCCGAGGATCTTCCGCCCCTCGCACCGCATCTTGAGCTCCTCGTCGGTGTCCCCGCCGGGCGTGGCGGCGCCGATCCAGGGGATCAGGTTCAGGGCGAGGTCGGCGCCGAAGACCTCCCGGCTCGGGGCCTCGCCGCCCCCGAGGGCGGCGGCGAGATTGCGGTCGAGCTCGGCGAGGCCCGCCTCCCCCGCCCCGCTCGCGGCCTGGTAGGTCGCGGCGACCACGCTCTCGAGGCCGAAGGCCCGATGGAGCGGCGCGATCGCCACGAGCGCGATGATGGTCGAGCAGTTGGGGTTCGCGATGAGGCGGTGCTCGGGCCGGACGGCGGCGAGATTCACCTCGGGCACGACCAGCGGCACCCCGGGGTCGAGCCGGAAGGCGCTGGAGTTGTCGATGACGCGGGCGCCGGCCGCGAGGAAGCGCGGCGCCTGGATGCGGCTGACCTCGCCGCCCGCCGCGAAGAGCGCGTAGTCGAGCCCGAGGTCCGCGAGGGCCGCGTCGTCGAGATCCTCGAGGACGCGCAGCGCGACGCGGCGGCCGCGGAAGTCGAGTTCCCGCCCGCGCGAGCGCGCCGAGGCGAAGAGGTGGAGGCCGGCGACCTCGAGGCCGCTCTCCTCGAGGCAGGCGAGCATCTCGCGGCCGACGGCGCCGGTGGCGCCGACGATCGCGACCTCAATCGCCACGGTTCCACTCCCCGCTCTTGCCGCCCGACTTGTGGACGAGGACGGTCTCGCGGATCTCCATGCCGCGATCCGCCGCCTTGCACATGTCGTAGACCGTGAGCGCGGCGACCGAGACGGCGATCATCGCCTCCATCTCGACTCCGGTCCGGTCGACGCAGCGCGCCTCCGCCTCGATCTCGAGTTCGGTCTCCGACGCGAAGCGGAACTCCACCGAGACCGAGGTCAGGGGCAGCGGGTGGCAGAGCGGGATGAGGTCCCCGGTCCGCTTGGCGGCCATGATCCCGGCGAGTCTCGCCGTCGCGAGGACCGCGCCCTTGGCGACGCGACCGTCGCGGATCGCGGCCAGCGTGGTCGGCGCCATCGCGACGCGGGCGCGGGCGACGGCCCGGCGGGCGGTGCGGTCCTTTTGGCCCACGTCCACCATGCGGGCGCGACCCTCGGCATCGAGGTGGGTGAAACGCGGTTCCTCGGACATCGTGGCTCCTCCGGCGGGACTCCGGCGATTGTAGACATCGCGGCGCGGCGCCCCAGCCCTGCCGCCCCTCTCACCTCAACTCCCGAGGTCGAGGCCGCGATACTGCGCCGCCTCCAGCAGGTCGATCTCCTCGACGTCGGCCCGATCGGCGAGGTCGGCCAGGGTGCGCGCCAGCCGCCGCACGCGCACGTAGGCGCGTCCGGAGAGTCCGAGCCCGCTCAGGAGATCGACGAGCCGGCCCTCGAGATCCCCGGAGAGCGGCGCGAAGGTCGCGAGCGCCCGCTGGTCGAGCCGCGCGTTCTCGCCGGTCTGGCCGCGGGCCCGGCGCCGGGCGGTCGCGGTCGCGATGGCGGCGCGGGCCGACGCCGCGTCGAGCCCCGCGGGCCCGGCGGCGAGCTCGCGGAGCGGGATGCGGCGCACCGGCAGGTGGATGTCGATCCGGTCCATGAGCGGCCCCGAGACGCGGCCGCGGTAGCGGGCCACCTGCGGGGGCGTGCAGCGGCAGCGTTCGCGCTCCTCGCCGGCGTAGCCGCAGGGGCAGGGGTTCATCGCCGCGACGAGCGCGAAGTCGGCGGGGAAGCGGCGCACCTCGCGGCTGCGCGCGATCGTGACCTCGCCCTCCTCGAGGGGCTGCCGCAGGACCTCCAGCGCCTCCGCCCCGAACTCCGGCAGCTCGTCGAGGAAGAGGACGCCGCGGTGGGCGAGGCTCACCTCCCCGGGCCGGGGCACCGTGCCGCCGCCGACGAGGGCCTGACGGCTCGCGGTGTGGTGCGGGGCCCGGAAGGGCGCCCGGTAGAAACGCTCGTCCCGCGTCCGGCCCGCGACGGCGTGGAGCGCCGCCACCTCGAGCGCGGCGTCGAGTTCGAGACGCGGCAGGATCTCGGGGAGCGCGCGCGCGAGCATCGTCTTCCCCGAACCGGGCGGGCCGACCATGAGCAGGTTGTGGCGTCCCGCCGCGGCGATCACGAGCGCCCGCTTCGCGCTCTCCTGCCCGCGGACCAGCTCGAAGAGCGCCCCGTCCCCGTCGGGGTCGTCGGGAGGCGAGGCGCCCCGGATCGGGGGCCGGGGCGGGCGCCCGCGGAGCACGGAGAGCGCCTCGGCGAGGTCCGCCACGCCGTGCACCGCCACCCCCTCGACGAACGCGGCCTCCCGGGCCGCGCGGAGCGGGACCACGAGCCCCCGGCCGAGCCGCCGCGCGAGGAGCGCGATCGGCAGGGCGGCCGCGAGCCCCCGGGTGCGCCCGTCGAGGTCGATCTCTCCCGCCACGAGGAAGCGCTCCGCCTCGGGGAGCCCGCGGCCGCCGACCGCGCCGATCCAGGCCAGCGCCATCGGGAGGTCCAGGGCCGCCCCGTCCTTGCGCCGTCCCGCCGGCACGAGGTTGAAGAGGACCTTCCGGCCGGGGTGCCCGAGCCCGATCGAACGGAGCGCTCGCGGGATCCGGAGGCGACTCTCGCGGATCGCGGCGTCGGGCAGGCCCACGACCTGGACGCCGTCGCCCTCCCCCAGCAGCGCGGCCTCGACCGTCACCGGCCGGGCCGCGACGCCGTCGATCATCGCCGACATCACGCGCCCCACGCTCCCCGGCCAGATCGTCGACATCATCTCGGCGTCCATCACCCGGATTGGACGAAGACGGGAGCGATCCGGACCGCGCCTTCTCGGCCCCGGGGGGCTCGCGGCTGTTATCAGGAGGGAGGCCGGTGGTCGGCCGGAGACCCTTCGTGAGCCGGGCCGAACGCGAGAAGTGGAACGCGACCTACCGTCGGGGCACCGACAATCCCCGGGCCTCCGGCGCCCCGGCGGCGATCCTGGACCGCGCTCCCGCCCCGCCCCGCCCAGGGGCCTGGGCGCTCGATCTCGGCTGCGGAACCGGCCGTCACGCCCGGGCGCTCGCCGAGCGCGGCTGGGAGGTCCTCGCGGTCGACGCCGCCGCCGAGGCCCTCCTGCGCCCGGCGGACTCGCCCCGGATCCGCCGGCTCCTCGCCGACCTCGACCACTGGCGCCCGGCCCCCGCCGCCTTCGACCTGATCGTCGACGTCCACTTCCTCGATCGGAGCCTCGCCCCCGCCCTCGCGGCGGCGCTCCGCCCCGGGGGATCGCTCCTCATGGAGATCCGGCTGGGCGAGCTCCGCCCCGGCGAGCCGCCGCCCCCCTTCCGCCTCCTCCCGGGGGAGTCCGAACGGCTCTTCCCCACTCTGGAAGTGCTTTGGACACAAGAAGAAATGGAAGAAGGCGGGGGACTCGGCCGCTATCATCTCCGAGCGACCTGAGGTCGCGCCGGTTTTTCGTCGCCGTCTCCTCCCGCCGCGACACACGAAGGGATGATCGGTTTCGTACGTAGGAAACGGACCGGTCCGTCGCCGCGAACCCCTCCCCCGGGGGGCGGACGGCGACGAAAGGGATCGAGTGCACCCCGCCGCGGGGTCGAAGAGAATCGGGAATCCGGGCGCTCCGCATGCGGCGGCGCCGCGCGGGCGCGACCGGCCGGTCGGGCCCCGGGAACGAAAGGAACGCCATGATCAAGTCCTCCGAAGGACGCGGAATCGCGGCCGGGGTGCTCGCCCTGGCCCTGCTCGTCGCCCTCGCCTCGCCCCTGCGCGCGCAGGACGAGGAGGCGCGCAAGCTCATCGCCAAGCTCGACGGCGCGGACGCGAGCGCCATCTGGCAGACCTCGACGCGCCTCGCCGACCTCGGCGAGGACGCGATTCCCGACCTCGAGCGGGGGCTCGGGGCGAAGGCCGACGGCACGCGCCTCGGCTGCGCGCGGGCGCTGATCCTCCGCGGCGAGGAGGAGAAGGCGATCCCCGCCGTCGTCGAGCTGGTGCGCAGCGCGAACGACGAGGAGACCCGACGCAACGCGGTCGACCTCCTGGTCTCGAACGAGATCGGCGAGGCCGCCGATCCGCTCTGGAACATGAGCCCCGAGATCCTGGACCCGAAGTCCAAGGTCAAGCTGCTCTGGGGCTGCTGGAAGCTGGGTGCGAAGTTCCGCAACGCCGCCGGCAAGCAGCTCAAGGCGATGCTGCGCTCCACCGACGAGACGACCCGCTTCGAGGCGGCCGTCGCCCTGGCCGACCTCACCGAGTTCGAGGCGGCGATGCCCGTGCTCGAGGTCTACCGGGACGAGCCCAGCGAGCGCGGCCGCATCGCGCGCCTCTACTCGCAGGCCCGCGTCCTGAACCAGTACGTCGAGATCCTCTCCGAGCGGCTCGAGCGCGCCGAGAGCGGCGCCTCCCGCGGCAACGCGCGCGATCGCGACGATCTCCCGCTGATCCGCGAGGCCCTCGAGATGGTGCTCGCCATCCACAACGAGGTCGCGGTCCAGGGCTGGAAGCCGAAGGAGCTCGTCTCCTACATGGAGGAGCAGGCCGTGAAGGGCATGCTCCGCGCCCTCGATCCGCACTCGACGCTCCTCACGAGCGACGAGCTCGAGGACTGGAACTACGGCCTCAACCCGAGCTACTCCGGCATCGGGTCCTACGTCCAGATGGACGAGGACAACGGCACCCTCATCCTCACCCAGCCGATGTTCGGCGGACCGGCCTATCGCGCCGGCATCGAACCCGGCGACAAGGTGGTGAAGGTGGACGGCTGGGACGCGATCGGCAAGACCACGAACCAGATCACGAGCCGCCTCAAGGGCCCCGAGGGCACGACGGTCGCGATCACGCTCTACCGCGACGGCTGGGAGAAGACGCGCGTCATCAACATCATCCGCGAGCGGATCCAGATCCCGACCGTCATCTACGGCATGCTCCCCGGCCGCATCGGCTACGCGCGCCTGACGACCTTCGGCGGCGAGACCGCCGAGGAGCTCCAGGACGCCCTCGCCGACCTCGAGAAGCAGGGCATGGCCTCGCTGATCCTCGACCTCCGCGACAACAGCGGCGGCTACCTCGAGGCCGCGCGGGCGATCGCCGGCACCTTCCTCAAGGGCGAGGAGGTGGTCTGCTACTGGGAGGGCCGGCCGAACGTGAAGCCGCGCGAGTACGAGCGATCCCTGCCCTCGCAGAAGCACTACGACGTGCCCCTCGTGGTGCTCGTCAACGGCCTCTCCGCCAGCGCGAGCGAGATCGTCAGCGGCGCCCTCCAGGCGCACCACCGCGCGACGGTCATCGGGACCCGGACCTTCGGCAAGGGTTCCGTCCAGCGCGTGCTCCCGCTCAAGAGCCGCAAGAACGAGCAGTTCCAGGACGCGCCGCGGAAGAACGGCACCTGGGATCGCGGCGAGAAGTTCGAGGACCGCAACGGCGACGGTCGTTACGACGCCGGCGAGCCCTACGTCGACACCGAGGCGAAGAACGGGCGCTGGGACGGCGCGGAGGAGTACACCGACGCGAACGGCAACGGCCGCTACGACGAGGGCGAGGACTACGTCGACGAGAACCAGGATGGCCGCTGGAACGACGAGGAGGCCTACGTCGACGCGAACGAGAACGGTCGCTACGACTTCGCCCCCGAGATCAAGCTGACGATCGCCCGCTACTACCTGCCCGACGGCCGCTCGATCCACACCGAGCGCGACAAGAAGGGCAAGATCATCCAGAAGGGCGGCGTCCTCCCGGACACCTACATCCGCCCCCGCCTCCTGAAGAGCTGGAAGATCGAGGAGATCACGAAGATCCTCGAGAGCAAGAAGCTCGAGGAGTACATCAACGCGAAGATCGTCCCGGAGAAGGAGCTCTTCGCCCGCCTCTTCGAGACGGATGACCAGAACCCGCAGCTCTACCCCGGATTCGACGAGTTCTACGCCTCGCTCGAGACGCCGCTCGGCAAGGACGACGTGCGGATCTACCTCCGCGGACGTCTCCGCCGCGAGTGGGCGAACCGCCAGGGCCGCCCGAACATCGCCGACTTCCAGGAGGATCCGCAGCTCCAGCGCGCGATCTACGAGTCGCTGCAGGGTCAGAACGTCGCGCTCGAGAGCGTGAAGCCCTACGCCCTCTTCACCGGCAAGGTGCCGCAGCCGGAGAAGGAGGAGGAGGACAAGAACCCCCTCGACGACGCCGGCAACTGATCGCCCCTTCCGGGGCGACCGGACGCGAAGAGGCCCCCGCGCCGGCTCGGCGCGGGGGCCTCTTCGCATTCCGGGGTCGGGCGCCGTCCGGGCGCCTACTCGTAGATGAGCGCCTGCTCGAAGACCTCGTCGAAGTCGTAGCCGTTGGCGAAGTCGGCCTTGGAGTCGGTCTCCTGCTTCGCGAGCAGCTCGGCGTCGGCCATGGCGAAGACGATCTCGCCGAAGTCCTCGGTGCGCGTCACGCCCCAGCGGGCGAAGACGGTCTTGGTGAGGAAGCCGAAGCTGCGGTTGGCGAGCTCGCGGATGCCGTCGCAGAGTTCCTCGCCGTTGATGTGACCGACGCGTCCCTCGCGTCGGTGACGCGAGAGCGTCCAGGTCAGGGCCTCGAGGGTGAACTCGTAGGCCTCTCGCCGGTAGCGCCCGTCGGCGGCGACCAGTCGCTGGATGGTGTCGAAGCCGTCATCGCTCACGATGAAGCCCTCCCCGATCGAGTTTCGCGGGCCCGCCCAGGCCCGAGGACCATTGAAACCGATCGCGGGGCGTGAGCCAAGAGGAAGCTCGACGAGGACGACTCCCGTCGGCGCCGACGGCGGGCGTCAGGCCTCCTCGGCGCGCGCGGCGGGGAAGCGCTTCATCTCGCGACCGAGCTCGATCTTCAGGGCCTCGAGTACCAGACGCGGCGCGACGTTGCCGAGGATGCGCCGCCGCGCGCCGAAGAGGCACTCGAGCACCCGCTCGTAGAATTCGGGCGAGCGGCGCGCGAGCGCGGGCAAGGCCGAGGGCTCGCGCCCCGCCGCGGTCTCCGCGAGCGCGGTGCCGACGGCCTCCGTCGCGAGATCGACCGCATCCAGCGCGGCCTCGCGCGCCGCGGCCGGCGCTCGACGGTGGCCGGGGGCGAAGAAGGACTCGGCGAAGGCGAAGGGCGGCCGCCGCGGGTCGAGCAGGGCCGCGACCTCCTCGAGGGGATCACCCTCCCCGCTCTCCCGCAGGAGTTCGATCGCGCGACCGGGGCTGCCCTGGGCGAGCGCGAGCGCCGCGCGGGAGCGCTCGGCGTCGGCGCCGGACTCCCGCGCCACCAGCGCCTCCGCCTCGGGGCCGCCGACCGGGCCGAAATGGACCCGCTGCAGCCGCGAGTGGATGGTCTCCAGCAGCGCCGAGGGCTCCGAGGTCACCAGGACGAGCAATCCGTGCCGCGGGGGCTCCTCGAGGAGCTTCAGGAGCGAGTTCTGGGCCTCCACCGTCATCAGGTGGGCCTCGTCGACGAGGGCGGCGCGGTGCTCGGCCTCGAAGGGCGCGCGGGAGAACCACTCCCGGAGCTGCCGCAGGCGATCGATGGGGATCTGGGTCTTGCCCTCGGGCACAGAGACGAGATCGAGGTCCGGGTGATTCTCGAGCCGGCACTCCGGATCCCCGAAGACGCGGGCGAGGAAGCGCCGGGCGACCAGGTTCTTGCCGCGACCGGAGTCCCCGTGGAAGAGGAATCCGGTCGGGACGCGCCGGGTGGCGAGGACCCCGCGGAGGAAATCGAGGGCGCGCTCGTGGCCGACGACCCCGGCGAAGGGGTCCGCGTCCGCCCGGCTCACGACCGGGGTCCCGCCTCGTCGCGCCCGGCCGAGGGCAGCGACTCGTGGAGGCGGCGGAGCGTGGGGTCCTTCCGACGACCGGGCCGTAGCGCCGGTAGATCAGGAGGACGGAGGTGTGGGAGCGTCCGCCGAGCGCCCGGCCGATCTCCTTGAAGGTCAGGCCGATCCGGTCGCGGAGGATGCAGACCGCGAGGCCGCGCGGGACGAGCAGGTTGCGGGTCTTCCGCTTGGACTCGAGATCGCTGCGGCGGACGCCGAAGTGGCGGCAGACCTCGTCGAGCACCTCGTCGCGGCCGTCGTCGCCCTCCGCCCCGCTCACGAGCTCGGCGTGGTAGTCGCGGACGAGGCCGAGATCGAAGGGACGTCGGACGAGCGCGGCGAAGGCCGCGCCGCGGAGGAGCCGCAGCTTGAGCTCGCGCGCGCTGCCGCGGCAGCCCTCGGCGAGGTGGGCGACCACCTCGCGATTCACGGAGCGGCGATCCGGACCGACGGCGCAGCCCGAGATCGTGATCAGGGATGCCGGCGAGTAGGGACGGATCTCCGCCGTGAGGCCGCCGAGCATGCAGGAGCGCAGCGGCTCGAGCAGGTCGTGGATGTCCTTCGGGACGTGGCGCGAGGCCAGGACGACGCGCCGGCCCTGCTCGATCCACTCCTTCAGCCGGGCGACGAGCTCGCGCTGCGTCGCCGTCTTGTTCCGGAGGCGATGCACCTCGTCGATGACGATGACGTCGAACTTCTCGTAGTAGGCCCGGAACTCCTCGATGCGGCGGAGCTTCAGCGCCATCGTGAAGCGCGAGGTGAACTCGAGCGCGTCGACGAAGATCGTCCGCGCGGGCTTGCCGTTCGCCGACCGGGCCTTCGCGAACTGGCGGAGCAGGTGGGTCTTGCCCACTCCCGACGGGCCGATGAGCGTCAGCGGGTTGTAGCTCTCGTGGAGTCCGAGCGAGACGGCCTCGACCGCCCGCGCCGCGAACTTGTTCTCGGGCACGATGACGAGATCGGAGAGGCCGCCCTCCGGCTCCTCGACCTCGAGGCCCGCGAGCGCGCCGCGCAGCGCCGCGTTCTCCTCCGGCTCCGGCGCGCCGCGCTTCGGGTCCTCGCCGAGATCCACCGCGATCCGCACCGGGGTGCCGAGCACCTCCTGGGCGCGGGCCGAGATGAGAGGCGCGTAGTTGCGCTCGATCCAGTCGCAGGCGAAGGGCGAGGGCACCTCGAGCCGGAGCGTGCCGCGTTCGAGACCGCCGAAGGTGCAGTGGGTGAACCAGAGCGCGTAGGTACCCGCCCCGATCTCTTCCTCCACCCCCCGGAGGATCTCCGCGAAACTTCTCTCGGCCACGCTGTCCATCATCTTTCGCGGTGCGATTCCATGTCGTCGAGTTCGCGGAGCGCGCGTCGGGCCTCTTCGTTCTCGGAGTCGAGCTCGACGACGCGGGCGAAGTGATACGAGGCCTCGTCCGGATCGCCAAGCTCGACGTAGAGCTTTCCCAGCGCGAGACGGGCCTCGATCTCCACCGGCGGCTTCGGCTTCAGGGCGACGGCGGAGAGGAATTGTAGACGAGCGGCGTCCTTGTCGTCCATCTCGAGCAGCAGCTTCGCGCGCGCGATGCGGAGCGCGGGATCGAGCGGGACGACGAGTTCGAGCTCGCGATGGATCGCGAGCGCCGCCTCCTTGTCGTCACGCGAGAGATGATAGGCGAGAAGCTCTTGACGCGGCGGCACCGCGATGTCCACGAGATCGCAGAAGACGCGCGTCCAGTGGGCCCATCCTTCCAGATCCCCGCCGGCCTTCTTCAGCCGCGCGATCGCGAGGAAGGGACTGGCGCCCGGCTCGGCGTACCAGGGATGCGCCGCCGCGGCCTTCTCCCACCAGCCGAGCGCCGAATCGCTCTTGCCGTCACGCTCGTCGAGATGCGCGAGCGTGATGTAGAGATCGACGTCCTCGAGGCCGGCCTTCACCGCGCCCTCCAGCTTCTCGCGCGCGACCTCGAACCTCTTGCCCGCGACGGCGCGTCGCCCGCCCATCAGATCGATGCGGGGATCGCTGACACCCTCCTTGACGATCGGCGCGAGGGTCGCGTCGGCATCGAAGGTGAGGTTCCTCTGCTCGTAGGCCCAGGCGAGCCGGATGCGGTTCTCGGTGACGTCCCGGCCCGCCTCGATCGCGGCGCGGAAGCGTTCCATCGAGGCGTCGCTCCAGTTCGGCATCCGGCGGAGCGGCGCCAGGCGCTCGGCGACGAAGTCCCGGAAGCGACGGTCGAACTCCTCCGCGTCGATCTTCAGCACCTGCGAGATCACGCGTTCGGTGCCGACGTCGGTGGCGTAGAGCTTCAGCATCGCGACGACCTTCTCGATGCCGAAGGTCTTCTCCAGCCACTCCGCGCAGAGACCGCCCTGGTAGTAGGCGTAGCCGATGCGCGGCGTCGTGAAGGCCGCGTCGAACTCGAGAACGCCGAGGAGTTCGTCGTTCATGTAGGCGTCGTGGAGCTCGGTCTCCATGTCGCGGCCCCAGGAGGCCTCGCGGCGCACCTCCTCCCAGGACGAGATCCCTTCCGTCAGCCAGCGCGGGACGCGGCCCCGGCTGAGCTGGAGGGTGAAGACGTGCGCGATCTCGTGGTGGGAGGTGGCCTCCCAGTTGTAGGTGCCGGCCCGGCGGGCCCGGGGCGCGTCCATCGCCACCGTCGTCCCGAAGCAGACGCCGAGCGCGGGGAGACCCCGCACGCCCATCGTGCGCACCGAGAAGTCCTTCGACCGCTGGAAGACGTCGAAGACGATCGGCGAGCTCGGCTCGAAGCCGTAGCGCTCGACGAACTCGGCCCAGCTCCGCTCGACCGACCTCGTGAACATCGGCTCGAGCACGGCCCGGTCGTCGCGATGGAGCTTCAACGCGAAGTGCTCGGTGGGGACCGTCTCGTACTCCTTCGCGAGCAGGTCCATGACCATCGCCATGTTGTTGCGCCAGACGGTGCCGTAGTGGACGAGGTCGTCGGCCTTCTTCAGGGCGTCGCGGCCGACCTCCTCCTCGCCGATGTAGAGCGCGTAGCGGGCGAGATCGTCCCAGAGGCGGGGATTCTTCGGGTTCACCTCGACCGCGACCTTCATCTGCTCGAAGGCCTCGCGCCAGCGGCGGCGGTCGTTGAGCGTGTCGGCGAGGATCTGATGGAAGCGCCCGAACTTCGGGTCGCGGGCGAAGACCGCGGCGCGTCGCGCCTCGTACTCGGCCGTGCGGCCGGTGAAGAAGGCCGCCGCCGCGAATCCGGACAGGCAGTCGCGATGCCCGGGGTTGACCGCGAGGCCGGCCTCGAAGTTCTCCTCGGCCTTCTTCCACTGGCCGTCGCCGAGCCGGCGCGCGCCGAGCAGGAAGAGCGCGTCCGGGTGGCGCGGATTGACCTCGAGCGCCCGCGAGGTGTACTCCCGCTTCTCGCCCTCCGCCATGCCGAGTCGGAGGTCCGCCGACGCGGCGATGCCGACGAGGTAGTCCGGCCAGTTGGGCCGCCGCTCGAGCGCGCGGTTGAACTCCTTCTTGACGTCGATCGGGCTCTCCTTCTGGAGGCTGAAGACGCCGGCCAGCTCGACGTAGGCCGCGAGGAAGTCCGGGTCCTTCTTGATCGCGGAGACCAGCGCTTCCTCGGCGTAGTCGCCGCCGTGCGGGTAGGAGCGGTACGCCCGGGCGAGCCCGACGAGGTCCGCCGCCTCGCGCACGATGACCTCCTTCGCGCGATCGACGAGCGCCTCGTGGATCTTCGCCGCCTCCTCGAGCCGGCCGCGCTCGGTGAGGAGGAGCGCCCGCCAGGACTCCAGCCAGAAGCCGCCCTTCTCCACGCCCTGGAAGCGTTCGACGAGATCCAGGGCGTCGTCGTGACGGCCGAGGTCGCGCAGGATCTCGACGCGCTCGACGAGGATCGCGACGGAGCGCGGCTCGCGCTCGAGACGACGCGCGCTCAGCTTCTCGAGGTCGTCCCACTGCCCCGTCGCCCACTGACAGAGCAGGAGCTTGTCCTCGACCTCGCGGTCCTCGGCGTCGGCGGCGTGGGCGCGCTCGAGCAGCGGTCGCGCGCGCGACCACTGCCCGCGCGTGACGAAGCGCTCGCCGCGGGCGACGAGGCGATCGATCTCCTCGTCGCTCTGACCGGACGCAGGGCCGGCGAGGAAGGAGACGAGGAGGCAGGCGAGGAGCGGGACGATTCCGACGTGGCGCATCGATACCCCCTGGGCTTCAGGACCGAGGGTCGAGGATAACAGCCCGCCGGCGGCGGGCCGCGTCTCCGGCGGAACGCGACCGGAGAGAGCCGGCCGCCTCAGGAGGAGGCGAAGTTCGCGCGGAGGGCCGCGATCTCGTCGCGGGCGACGGCGCGCACGGACTCGGGCTCGAGGATCTCCGCCTCCGGGCCGAGCGAGAGCACGAAACGGACCACGGCGCGCGGTCGGGAGGTCGGCAGTTCGAGCGTCAGCGCGTCGCCGCCCTTGTCCCAGCTCCACTGGCGCTGGTCGAGCGACTCGGCGATGCGTCGCGCCGCCTCGCCGCGGGCGCGGACCTTGACGACGATGTCGTCGCGGCCGTCGCCCCGGAAGACGCCCCGACGAGCATCCTCCTCGAGCGAGTAGTTCGGATCCATCTCGAAGGTCGCGTCGAGCGGACGGACGTCTCCGATCCGGTCGAGGCGGAAGATCACGCGGTGCCCGCGTTTCTCGTCGAAGGCGGCGACGTAGGTCACGCCGTTCAGGACGATCACCCCGTAGGGATGGATGACCCGCGTGCCGATGCGGCTCTCGCCGCCCGAGAGGTAGTCGATCTCCGCCTTGCGGCGATCGGCGCGGCAGTTCTGCAGCGCGACGAGGAGCGGCGATCCGCGCTCGAGGTTGTCGTCGACGCTGACGCGGGCCGATTCCTGGAGGAAGATCCGCTGCTCCTCGGGGAGCGCGCGCTCGATCTTCTCGCGGAGGCGGGCGATCCGCGCCTCCGCCTTCGCGTCGCGACCGCCGGGGATGTCGGCCGAGGAGAGCGCGACGTGGAGGGCGGTGATCTCGATCGGCAGCAGGGTCACCGGCCGCGAGAAGTGGTCGGCGAAGCTGCAGTGGACCTCGTCGCCCTCGAGCCAGATGCTGATGTAGTCGTGCGGCATGTACGGCGGCGCGCCGCAGAGCATGAGCGTCGGGATGAGCTGCTCGACGATGACCTTCTCGGCGAACCCCGTCCGGCGCGAGAGCTCGGCGAGCGTGATGCCGGGGTTCTCGCGCACGATCGGCACGAGGTCGAGGCAGCGCAGCACGGTCTCGAGGGAGAGGTTCACGCTCGCTCCTCCGCGCCGTCGCCGTAGATCGCGGCGTGGGCGTCGAGGCGGGCGAGGCAGTCCTCGGCGAGGCTCGCGGGCTCGACGACCCGCACGCCCGGGCCGAGCGAGAGCAGCCAGTCCGCCATGCGCCCCGGCGAGACCGCGTCGAGCGCGATTACGGAGGTCTGCGCGTCCTCCTCCTCGGGTCCGCCCGAGAGGTAGCGGAAGTTCATCCGCGAGTGGAAGCGGAACTGCAGGCCGACGTCGCGCGGCACCTCGACGACGACGCGCGTCGGCGCGCCGGTGCCGTAGTCCCAGTCCTCGCGGAAGAGGTGGTCCTCGATGCGGAAGCCGGCCGGGATCTCGAACTCGTTGGCCGCGTCGGAGGCGCCGGTCAGGGTCACCGCGCCGCGGACGCGCGAGAGCCGGAAGAGCCGGATGTCGTCGCGGTCGTGGCATCGCCCGGCGAGGTACCACTCGCCGCGGTCCATGCCGAGGCCGTAGGGGTCGACGCGGCGCTTCGTCGCGCGACGGTCCTGACGGCCCGCGTACTCGAAGGCGATCGTGCGCCGCGCGTAGACCGCCGAGCAGACGATCTGGAGGATCTCGGTCACCTTCTCGTGCCCGGAGCTCACCTGGAGCAGGCTCGCGCGCTCGGCCGGGATGTCCGTCTCCGGGAAGGGCGCGTCCACCGAGAGCTTCCGCAGCGCGGAGGAGAAGGCCTCCTTGATGAGCGGACTTCCCTGCGTGACCGGACCCGAACGCCCCGCCAGCGAGAGGATGAGGGTGTCGAGCTTGTCGAGTTCGATCTCGCGCAGGAAGAAGCGGTCGCGCGGGATCACGTAGCCGGACGCCTCGGGACTCCCCCCGTCCACGTACTCGACCGGGATCCCCATGTTGCGGAGCTCGGCCTTGTCGCGGTCGAAGCGCTTCTCGATCGAGTCGAGCCGCGCATCGTCGTCGTATCCGACGACGTGCCCGGCGATCTTCGAAAAGGGCACCGGGCGCCTCGACTTGAGCATGAAGGAGATCAAGTTGAGGAGCCGCTCGGTTTTCGAAACCTTCGTCTGGCTCATGGTGATCGCCCCGGTCCCTCCACCGGGTGATGGCAGCAAGCTGGATCAGGGGAAGCGTCGCTCGAACGGGTCGAGGAGGCCGGGAGGGACCGTTTTAAACTTGGCTCCGTCCCCCCGCAATCCCCGCGGGGGAAAGCCCGCGGCCGAGGCCGCGGGGCGCCCGGGATCAGGCGACGGGGCCCGCGGCCATCAGCCCGACCAGCTCGCGGATCTCCTCCCGGAGGGCCGCGATGTCGAAGGGCTTGCGGACCACGCGGAGGCCGTCCTCCTCGAGCGCGCGGATTCCCGCATCCTCGAGGAATCCGGTCATGACGATGACCCGGGTGTCGGCGAGCTGCTCGACGCCGTTGATCGTGTCGATGACCTCGCTCGCGTTGGTGTCGCCGAGCTCGTAGTCGATCAGGAGGAGCGAGGGCCGGAGCCGCATCGTCTCGAAGCCGGCCTGGTAGCCGCCGTGGGCGATGTGGATCTCGAGGTCTTCGTCCTCGGAGAAGGCCTCGGCGATCAGCGCGGTGATGCCGGGGTCGTCGTCGGCCACCAGGATCTTCGGACGCAGGTCGAAGACGGAGGGATCGACGGGGATCCGATGCTCCCGCAGGAACTTGAGGAGGGCTTCGCGCGGGATGCGACGGTCCTTCGAGGCCGGGATCTTGTAGCCCTCGAGCTTGCCGCTCTCGAACCACTTGATCACGGTCCGGATCGTGACCTTGCAGATCTTCGCGACCTGACCGGTGGTGTAGACGTCCTTCATCCTCGGATTCCGTCAGGGGGCGCGGCGGGCTCACGAAGCGACCCTCCGGGGCCCTTCGAGGCGCGAGAGATCATACACGAGACCGGCGGGAATCCCCGCGACACCCGCTCCGACGACGACGCCGCGAAGGGCGTGATCCGGTCGCTAAGCGTCGCCGTCGCGGAGACTTGGGTTTTGTGCGCGCTTCCCTTGACGACCCCTGGGGGCCGAGACAAAATGCTCCGCCTTGACCGGGCGTATAGCTCAGCTGGCTAGAGCGCCACGTTGACATCGTGGAGGTCACAGGTTCGAGTCCTGTTACGCCCACTCCTGAGGACCCCCGCTCGATTGAGCGGGGGTTTCTTTTTGTCCACACGTCGGCAGGAGGGACTCGGTCATCTCGCCGGCGGCTCCAGGCCTGCGGCCTTCCGCTCCGGCGGGGAAGTTCAAGTCCTGTGACCCGCGGTTCGCCCGGCCGGGTGGGAAGCCGGAGTGCGGGGTCGACCGCGCCTGGAATTCGGACCTCCAGTGACTCGTCGGGAAGAGGAAGAAGGGCCGACCGCGGAGCGGTCAGGGCCGGAGGCGTGGCCGTAATTCGGACACGACTCGGGGGTGGGAGGCGAAACGGAGGGGGGGGGGGCCGTCAGCGGAGGGGCGATGGGAGGCGCGGAGCCTGTTATCGTTCGGGGCCGGGCGAGAGGCCCGGGGCTGGAATGTCGAGGAGGACGAGTTCGATGGTCGATCGCAGACGTGCTTCGAGCCGGGGGAGCCGGGGTGGCCGGGACGGTGGCCGCCGGGCCGCCGGGAAGAAGGGGAACAACACCGCGATCCTTGCGGGCGGCGGGGTGCTCCTCGTCGCCGTGATCGGACTCGTGGCCTACCTGGCGATGTCGGGCGGGGACGAGAAGAAGGACGCGGACCAGACGACCGTCGCCGAGAACGGTCCGAAGCCGGCTCCGGCCGGCATGGGCACGGCGATCGGCAAGCCTCCGGTGGACGACATCTTCAGCGGCTCCTCCTCCGCGCACGAGACCGAGAGCGTCGGCGGCACGGACACGCCGACGCCCGTCGTGGGCCGCGAGCCCAAGACGATCTCCGAGCGCGACCTCCAGGCCCTGAAGGACCACGAAGGGCGCATCTACCTCGACGAGGAGGCGGCCGCGGCCATCCCGCGCCTCATCGCGGAGTTCGAGCGCTACCAGCGCGAGCGCTGGGACGCGACGCCGGAGATGCTCGAGCTCGCGAAGACGCTCGACAAGCAGGCCGACGATCGCAAGCGCGATCCCTTCTTCTCGGAGGCGGACACCAACCTCCGCCAGCTCAACAACCGCTACGAGAAGAGCGAGCTCCACCTGAAGCGGCCCGACGGTTCGCTCGTCCCGCAGCCCTTCATCGGCTACCTCCAGAAGCCCTACGCGGTCTTCCTGCAGGCGACCGGCAAGGAGGACCAGCTCGAGACCGCCAAGAAGGCGGTCGCGCTGGCGGTGCAGCTCAAGGGGGCCTTCGACGAGTACTTCGGCGAGTTCCTCGACCTGAAGGCGCTGAAGGCGAAGAAGCGCGCCTCGGCCGGCAAGCACGCGATCAAGATCGTCTTCCTCCAAACCCACGACGAGTACCGGACCTACAACCGCCTCAACAACCCGGAGCAGGACATCCCCGGCGCCCTCGCCCACTACGAGCCGGACGCGGGTCGCCTCGTCGTCCCGCTGACCTTCGGCGAGAGCGACGACCCGAAGCAGGCCGAGCACGAGTTCCGCGAGGTCTTCTTCCACGAGGGCACGCACCAGCTCCTGAACTACTACACCGGCACGAACCACCTCTCGGCCTTCGGCGCGATGTGGTCGGACGAGGGCGTCGCGGAATACTTCGCGGGGCACCACATGGACGACGAGGGCGTCGTCCACTTCGGCCGGCTCAACAACCGCATCCGGGCCCTCGAGGGCGGTTTCGCCAAGCAGTTCCGGGTGCCGCTCGTCGAGATGGTGAAGTTCACCCGCTACAACCAGCGGAAGATGCGCGAGGAGCAGAAGGCGAGCGAGGCCAACCGCCTCACGAACGCCGTCTACGCCAACGGCTGGGCGCTCGTCTACTTCATGAACAACTTCGACGGGCAGAAGTACCGCGGCGACTTCCAGAAGATCATGAAGCTGCAGATCGAGGACGGCGACGCCGGTCTCCCCGTCATCCGCACCGTGATCGGCGACGCGCGGATCGACGACTTCGAGCGCGAGTTCGACCAGTATCAGGACTGGCTCGGCAAGGTCCGCAAGAGCGGCCTCGTCAAGGACGGGGTCATCCCCGACCCGAGTCCCTGAGAGTCCGTGAAGACCCGGACCTGACTCGAGGAGGGGGGCGCGGCACTCGTCCGCGCCCCCCTCCTTTCGTATCAGGGTGCGGCGGGCGGGACGGAAAATGTCCGCGCCCCGCGAGGGAATGCTCCCCGCGGCGAATGCCCGACGCGGGCCGCGTCGACGACCGGGACCGGGAGGACCGTCATGGAAATGAATCCGATCGACGCCGGGCTCCTGGTCATCATCGGCATCAACCTGATCCTCGGCCTCCTCCGCGGGGCGATCTGGCAGGTCCTCAAGCTCGCCGGCATCGCGCTCGGCGTCTGGGGGGCGATGCAGTACGGCGCGCGCTTCCAGCAGATGTGGCCGGACGCGATCCGGGTCGAGGGCGGCTCGGGCGAGCTGCTCGCGCAGGGCGTCCTCTTCCTCTCGATCTACATCGTCGTGTTCGGGATCAGCCACCTGCTCCAGTCGCTGATCAAGAAGATCGACCTCGGCAGCCTCGACCGCCTCCTCGGCGGACTCGTCGGCGCGGCCAAGGGCGCGCTCATCGGCTCGGTCATCCTCTACCTGCAGTTCCTGCCCTTCGTGACGAACTTCGACACGGTCAAGGACTGGCTCTACGGGAACTCCGAACGCGGCATCTCGCCCAGCGTGGGGAACGAGATCTTCATCCAGCACGTCTACGACCGGCTCGACTCGATCGTCCCGACGGAGCTGAAGCGGAAGACCGACTCCTACCTCGCCGACCCGAACACGAGCCTCGCGCCCCGCAAGCGCTGACCCGAGGTGTAGATTCTCAGACCTCGGAGCTCTGCACCGTGCGCCAGACGACGCGCCAGGCGCCGATCGCGCGCGAGAGCACGAGCAGGTCGACGCCCTCCTCCTCGTGGCGGCGCCCCTGCATCACGTAGACCATGCGGAAGGGGCAGCGCGCGACGGCGATCTCCCCCATCACGTCGATCTCGGGTTCGGCCGGCGTGAACTCGAGCGTGTCCGCGGCCTCGTCGAAGTCGCGGTAGGAGGCGGCGTAGGGCCCGGCCCCGCGGATGCGGCGCGCGCCTCGCGGCGGCGCGATCAGCACCTCCTCGTCCAGCCAGGCCCGGAGGTCGTCGTAGCGCCCCTCGGTCCAGGCGCGCTGCATCTCGCGGAGGACGCCGCGGATCTCGATCTCGTCGGAGCTGGGGTGGAGCGCTGACATCGCGGGCCCTCTCTGTGATCAGTCTCCGAGATGCTCGGAGAGATATCCGGCGTAGACCTCGCGCGCCGTCGGGTCGAGGTACTGGAGAAGATCGCGAGCGCGCACGAGGAGTTCGCGGGCGCGCTCGGGCTGCTGCAGGCGCTCCTCGAGGAGCGTGGCCCGGGCGATCAGCGTGTCGACCCGCGGGCCGGCCTGGGCGGCGGGCTCGAGGGATTCGACCGCGGCCCAGGCCTTCTCCGTCGCCTCGAGGTCACCGGAGTAGAAGTAGGCCTCGCCCCGCGCGCGGCAGAAGGTGTAGTCGTTCCGCCACCGGGGATCCTCGGCCATCGCCTCGACCGTCTCGACCCACTGGCGCGCCGCCCGGCCCTCGAGCTTCTCCAGCTCGGCCCGCTCCTCGGCGCCGGGCGCCGCCTCGCCCTCCGTGCGGAGGCGGCCGTAGATCGCCTGCGTCAGCGCCTGGGCCGCGAAGGCGGCCTCCGCCGATGCGGGGGCGTGACCCCGGAAGGTCTCGAGCTCCCGGAGCGCCTCGGCGTAGCGGGCCGGGGTCCGCCGCATGAGCGCGAGGATCAGCTCCTTCCACGCCGCCGAACCGGACTCCGTGTCCCAGTACACGTGTGCGAGTTCGCCCAGTTCCTCGAGCCGGCCCGCTCCCGCCTCGGCGAGGGCCCGGCGGAAGCGCACCTCGGCCTCCTTCTCGCGGCGGGCGTGGCGGGCGGCGTCCTCCTTCCGGGTCTCCGCCGCCGCGGGCGCGTCCGCGTCGTCGCCGCAGCCGACGGCCATCATCGCCCCCACGAGGAGCCATCCGGAGAACACGAGGACGAGGGGAGCGCGACGAGACTGCATTGCGTAAGGACTCCAGGTGGACGTTCGCGCCGCGGGCCCCTCTCCCCTTCCCCGCCGGGGCGGAGACGGTTCCGCGACCGCGCGCCGCTCCTATGCTACCAAGGGGAGGAGAGCCGCGGCGCCGCTCCCATGCAAGCGTCGGGCCGCCCGATCCAGAGTCCCGAGGGGAGATCACCGATGCGCAGTCACCTCACGACGCTCCTCACGATCCTGGCGCTCGCCGCCGGGACGATCGCGACGGCGCCGGGGCAGGCGCCGAGCCGCCGACACACGCCCACGGTCGCCGCGGTCGCCCTCGTCCAGCCCGCCGTCGTGAACATCAGCACGCAGAAGATCGTGCGCCGGACGCGGCACCCTCTCGACGGCTTCTTCGACCTCGGCCAGCCCTCGACGGCGCGGGGCGGCGGGACCCGCCTGCAGAACCTCTCGCTGGGCTCGGGCGTCGTCGTCGATCCCAAGGGCTACGTGGTGACGAACGACCACGTCGTGCGTCAGGCGGATCAGATCCTGGTCTCCTTCGCGGACGGCGCCACCTTCAAGGCGGACCTCGTCGGGCGCGACACCGATAACGACCTCGCCGTCCTGCGGCTGGAGGGCCCCGGCCCCTACCCGACCGCGAAGCTCGCGCGCTCCGGCGATCTCCTCCTCGGCGAGACGACCATCGCGCTCGGCAACCCCTTCGGCCTCGGCGGCTCGGTGACGGAGGGCATCCTCAGCGCCTGGAACCGGACGGTCGAGTTCCGCGGGCAGAAGGTCTTCGAGGACTTCCTCCAGACGAGCGCGGTCATTAATCCCGGCAACTCGGGCGGCCCGCTCGCGAACCTCGACGGCGAGATCATCGGCATCAACACCGCGATCCACAGCCGCGGCCCCGGCATCGGCTTCGCGATCCCGATCTCGCGCGTACGCGAGGTGATGCACCGCCTGCTCGACCCGCCCGTCGCCCGTCGGCTCTGGATCGGGCTCGACGTCGAGTACACGCGCGAGGACGCGGGCGCGCGCGTGGCCGTCGTCGACGAGGGCGGCCCGGCCGCCCGCGCCGGGGTGGAGCCCGGCGACGTCATCGTCGCGATCGGACGGCGCGCGCTGCGCGACTGGATCGACTTCCAGACCACCGTCGACGCGGTGCAGAAGGGCGAGCGCCTGGAGCTCCTCGTCGAACGCGACGGACGGCGCCGCACCCTGGAGGTCGCGGTGGAGACCGCCCCGCCCACCGCCGACGAGCGCGCGACCTTCGCGATCCTCGGCTTCGACTTCCGCGACCCCCAGCCCGGCGACTCGGACCAGGGTCGCCCCGCGGAGGGAATCGTCGTCCAGCGCGTCCACGAGGGCAGC
Organism: Planctomycetota bacterium; assembly: GCA_041402125.1. GTDB lineage: Bacteria > Planctomycetota > DRQF01 > JAWKSY01. The sequence continues at coordinate 10,106 of JAWKSY010000002.1, read as the reverse complement.
TCGGCGGCCGAGATAGGGATCCGCGCCGGCGACGTCGTCTACCAGCTCGGCACCTTCGGCATCCGCAACCGGGATCACGCGCTCGACGTCGTCGCCTACTACGCGAAGCGCGGCGCGCGCGGCGTGAAGGTCTCGCTGCTGCGCCCCTCGACGGACGAGAACCTCGCCGGTCAGCTCGCCTTCCCGCGGCCGCAGCCGGCGGGAAAGTGAAGGCGGCTCAGAGTCCGTGAATTCATCCCCGCGTCGGCCCGAGACCGCGCGAAACGGAGTCGGGCGAGGAAGGCCGACGAGGCGTCTCAAGAGAAAGATACGGCGAGGAGGCATGACGAAGCCCGGCACCGTTGCAGCCGGGCGAAGCCAGCGGGGATGTCTTCACGGACTCTCAGAGGACCCGGTAGAGGCGGAACTTGAGGTAGCGCGAGGCCAGGTGCGGGACGGTGGCGGGATGGTCCGCGCCGGGCCCCGCCGCCTCGAGGAGCTGCACCGTCCGCCCCACTTCCCGCGCCGCCTCCGCGATCATCGCGGAGAAGCTCTCCTCGTCGACCGCCTGCGAGCAGGAGCAGGTGGCGAGGAGGCCGCCCTCCTCCACCACCGCCATCCCCTTGGCGTTGATCTCGCGGTAGAGGCGCAGGCCCTTGCGCAGCGCGGAGCGCTTCGGGACGAGCTTCGGGGGATCGAGGGAGACCGCGCCCCAGCGCCGGCCGCCCTCCTTGCGGGCGTGGTCGAGGAAGCGGAGGACGTTCGCGCGCTCGGCGGTGAAGCGGTCGGTGACGCCGTTCAGCGCGGCCGAGGCCTGGGCCGTCTCCAGCGCCGGCTCTGAGGAGTCGACGGCGACGACGGAGCGCGCCCCGCCGTGCACGAGCGCCGCGAGCCCGAAGGCGCCGGTGTAGGAGAAGGCATCGAGGACGTCGCGGCCCTCGCAGTAGCGCGCGAAGCAGCGCCGGTTCTCGCGCTGGTCGGCGTAGAAACCGCTCTTCTGGCCGCGGGCGAAGTCGACGAGGTGGCGGACGCCCTCCTCGCGGACCTCGACCGGCCCCTCGGGTTCCCGGCCGCGGAGGAGACCCTCGTCGCCCTCGAGCTTCTCCTGCTCCCGGGCGACGCGCGAGATGCGGCGGAAGATCCCGACCGGAGCGCAGAGCGCTTCGAGCTCGTCGAGGATGACCTCCGAGCGGCGGAGGGGTCCGGCGTGGTCGAACTGGACGACCAGGTGGTCCCCGATGCGATCCACCACGAGTCCCGGCAGGCCGTCGCCCTCGGCGTGGCAGAGGCGGTAGACGTCGTTGCGCTCGTCGAGGCGGAGGATCTCGCGCCGCAGCGCGACCGCGGTCCGCAGGCGGCGTCGCAGGAGGTCGTCGTCGGCGGGTTCGTCCCCGACCGTGAGCATCCGGACCCGGATCGGACTCTTGCCGCTCCAGAAGCCCCGCCCCACGAGCCGACCGGCCTCGTCGCAGACCTCGACGACGTCACCCTCGGCGAGGTCGCGCACGCCCTTCAGACGGTCGACGCTGCCCTCGAAGACCCAGGGCTCGCCGCACCAGAAGGGCTTGGCCATGCGTGGTTTGAGTAGGACCTTGGCGACCATGGGGGGAGACTCTATCGCGCCGGGGGCCGCTTGACGAGCGGCTCCAGAAAGGGGCGGGCCGCTCTCGGGTCGGCCGGGCCGGGCTGATACCATGCCTCGCCGACCCGCGCCCGATCGCGCGCCGCGCCGGCCGCCGGACCTCGCCGGCCTCCGAACCCCATTCGACCCCCGGAAGGGACCAGCCATGGATGCCTTCAAAGGCGTGGACTTCATGAAGATGGACGCGCTCCTCGACGAAGAGGAGCGCATGACGCGGGACGCCGTGAGGCAGTGGGTCGAGGAGCGGGTCGTCCCCGACATCGACAAGCACTTCATGGCCGAGACCTTCCCGACCGAGCTCATCCCCGAGATGGGCGAGATGGGCTTCCTCGGGACGACGATCGAGGGCTACGGCTGCCTCGGCGCCAACTCGGTCGTCTACGGGCTCATCATGCAGGAGCTCGAGCGCGGCGACAGCGGCCTGCGCTCCTTCTGCTCCGTGCAGGGCGCGCTCTGCATGTACCCGATCTACGCCTGGGGCACGGAGGAGCAGCGCGAGCGCTACCTCCCCGGCATGGCGAAGGGCCAGATCATCGGCTGCTTCGGCCTCACCGAGCCGGACTTCGGCTCGAACCCCGGCGGAATGATCACGCGCGCCGAGGACAAGGGCGACCACTGGGTGCTGAACGGCGCCAAGATGTGGATCACCAACGGCTGCGTCGCCGACATCGCCATCGTCTGGGCGAAGGTCAAGGACCGGATCATGGGCTTCCTCGTGCCCACCGACACGCCCGGCTTCTCGACCGTCACGCAGAAGAAGAAGTTCTCGCTGAAGGCGAGCATCACCAGCGAGCTCGTGCTCGAGGACGTGAAGCTCCCGAAGGACGCGCTCCTGCCCGGCACCGAGGAGATCGGCATCAAGGGCCCGCTCTCCTGCCTCACCCAGGCGCGCTACGGCATCGCCTGGGGCGCGATCGGCGCGGGCATGGCCTGCTACGACGCCGCGCTCCAGTACGGCCTCGAGCGCATCCAGTGGGGTCGCCCGATCGCCGGCTTCCAGCTCTACCAGCGCAAGCTGGCCGAGATGGTCACCGAGATCACCAAGGCGCAGTTCATGAACCTCCAGCTCGGCCGGCTGAAGGACAAGGGCGAGATGCACCCGAGCATGGTCTCGATGGCCAAGCGCAACGCCTGCTACTGGGCGCTCGAGATCGCCCGCGAGGCGCGCGACATGCTCGGCGCCAACGGTATCACGCACGAGTACGTCGTGGGACGTCACATGCTGAACCTCGAGTCGGTCAAGACCTACGAGGGCACGCACGACATCCACTCGCTCATCATCGGCCAGCGCGTGACCGGCCTCGCCGCCTACGAGGGCTGATCGGCAACGCGATCGGAACCAACCGAGGGCCCGTGGCGACCGGATCGCGACGGGCCCTCGTCACGTCGGGAGTCTCTTCCCATGCCGAAGCCCGCTCGCTTCCTCTCTTTTCCCGCCCTCGCCGGACTCGTCATCGCGGCCGCGATGACGTCGGCCTGTCGCGACGAGGCCCCCGGCTCCGCGAAGGCCGACGCGGGAAGGGCCGAGCTCGAATGGACCGAGGATCGCGGCGGACTCCGCGTGCGCCTCGGCGCGCTGGCCGGGCCCGCCACGCTCGGCATCGCGACCGGTGACGCCGCGCCGGCGACGGTCGCGGTCGCCGCGGCCCTCGCCCCCGCGCTGGAGGGGATCCCGGGCCTCCGGGACGTCGGCCCGATCGGCGAGCCCTCGAAGTATCCGGTGGCGGATCTCGTTCTCGTCGTCGACGGCCGCGGCCTCGAGTTCCGCTCCTTCCCGCAGCGCGGCGAGCTCGCGGGCACCCTGCGCCTCCGCCTCGCCGATCCCTTCTCTCTCGCCGGCGCGGACGACTTCCCCGCCGATCGGATCCCCCGGGTCGGACTGGACCGCCGCCTGAGCGCCCGCGTCGCGGCGAGCGTCTCCGGCCCGGTCGGCTCGGCCCGGCGAGACGAGCTTCTCGCCTCCGTCGTCCGTGAACTGGCGCCGCGCCTCCGCGAACTCGCGGGCGAGGTCGCGACGACGGCGGACCTCGACGAGGCCGTCGACCTCTACCGCGACGTCGTCGCGATGCCGCCCTCCGCCCTCCTCACCCGCCCCGGTATCCTCCGGCTCGAGTCCGGCTTCGACCCGGTCGGCGCGGCCCAGGAGGTCTACCGGCTCGACTTCCCGGCCGCCCCCCGGGCCGCCGCGCTCGACCTCCGCGCCGAGCTCCAGAAGGCCGGCTTCTCGACCCCCCGCAACGAGTCGTCCGACGCGGGCGTGCGCCTCACGATGACCCGCGATCGCGAGACGATCCGGCTCGCGCTCGACGCGACCGGCCCGGAGGGCTCGCGCGGCTACCTCCTCCGTCGGCTCCGGGCGGCGCCCGAGGCCGAGGACGCCCGTCGCGACGCCCTCGCCGCCGGAGAGGCGCCGCTGCCCGTGGTCATGGCGATGCGCGCCTGGATCGGCCCCGACCGCCGGGCCGCCCTCCGCACCACCCTCGCGGGCTGGCGCGACCGCCGGCTCCTCGACGCCGACGCCGCCCTCACGCTCGCGGAGCTCTGGCGGGTCGCCGGCGAGACGGAGGAGGCGCGAAGAACCCTCCGGGTCGCGAGCGCGCTCGCCTGGGTGACCGACCGCAAGGCCGAACTCCTGCCGCGCGCGACGCCGCTGGCCCTGACCCTCGCGATGCCCGAGCCCTTCGTCTTCGGCGACCCCGCGGGCCTCGAGGATCTCGAGCTCGCCGGCTTCGCGATGAGCGACGGGACCGAGCCGATCACGTTGCGCGTGCCGCCGGGCCAGGCCGCGACGCTGGGCTTCCACCTCGCCGCGAGGGGCCTCACCGGCGCGCTCGTCGTCCACCCGCGCGCCGACGGCGCGGCGGCCTGGACGCTCTTCTCGAACCAGGGCTCCTACGTCGCGACGGCCGTCGCCTCCGGTCGCGTCGCGGGCGACGCCGAGAGCGAGACGTCGGTCGCGGCCTTCACCGTCACCGTTTCGGCGCCGGATCCCACGACGGGCGAACGGACCTGCTCCGTCGATCCCTGATGAGCCGTCCCGGCGCCGCGACTCGCGTTCGGGAACCCGAACCCGGATCGCGTCGGCCCCGGGGCCGGATCACTCGGAACCGCGCTGCCGGCCTACCGGATGTTCACGATCAGGAGGTTCGTCGTCGCGACCGCGCCTCCGGCGTCGAGCACGACCCCCTGGAAAGACACGTCGATGGGGCCCGGAAGTCCGGGAATGATCGGCGTCGTCCAGGTCGAGCCGGGGACCGACGGCAACACCGCGTTGCAGGGCAGCGGGATCGTGCTCGTCAGGGTGAATACGGGCCCCTCGAACTGGGGCTGCAAGGCGCAGGGCAGGAAGGACATCTCGCCGACACCGAGGGGCACGTTGACGACGGTCTCGATCGTGGCCTCGGCCAGGGCCCCGAAGATCGCGAAGTCGGGGGGAGAGACCATCCAGGGCGGTGAAGTGAAGCCGAGCGACCACGGCGAGAAGGCGGGCACCGTCACGCGGAAGTCGGCGCCTCCGTCATCCCCGTTGACACGGATGGCGCGGAACGCGTTGCCGGTGCCCGGATCCACCAGCGTTCCGGCGGCCGATCCATGGTTGGCGATCTCGTCGGACTCGTAGGCCCCGACGTCGACGCTGCCGTTCAGGATCCGCGTCACGCCGGCGAGGTCGGTCGCCGTGGGCGGCACGAGGCTGTTGTCGCCGGCATCGATCGCCGGTGATCCGAAGGCGAGCCCGAAGTCACCGTTCGCGGCGTCGACGAACTGCGGATCGAGGTCGAAGTTCCCCGTGCCGGTCGCGCCGCCCTCGACGCAGCAGCTCGTGAAGTCGAGGCCGCCGTAGATACTCGGCGCGACGTACGAAGCCGCCGGCCCGTTGCCGTACACGATGCAGTTCTCGACCGAGACGTCCGAAGGAGCGTTGCCGAAGATCGCACCATACGTGGGCGCGGTGTTGTTCGCGATCGTGCACTGCCTCACGAGGATGTCGGCCAGGTAGGGGGCGTAGATCCCGCCACCTCCGACGATCAGACTCGTGTTGTCCGCGATGAGACAGTTCTCGACGAGGAGCCGGCTGCCGTTCGAACCGGGCAACCCCATGCTCGCCACCGTGAGGCCTCCGACAGGTCCAGCCGAAACGTTCCCGGTGATCCGACAGCTCCGGAATTCGTGAGGCGACGTCATCGCGACGACTCCGCCGAGGTTGTTGTTGCGGATGTCGCACCGTTCGAGGATCGAGTGATGGATGTTTCCGCCCTTGAGGTAGAGCCCGACGCCGGCGTTCGACTCGATGACGCACCCCGTCATCTCGACCCAGGAATGGAACTCCGTCTCGACACCAGCTCCGGGCCCCAGCTGCGACGAGCCGACCGGCAGGATTCCCAGTGGGTCGACGGCCAGGGAGTTCTTGACCACGCAATCCTCGAGAGTCGCGCGGGAGTATCCGAAGACCCAGATTCCGGCGCCATCCGTCCCGAAGCAGTTCTCGATGACGCAGTTCCTGATGACGGGATCGCACTGGGTGTAGCCCAGTCCGAGGGGGATGCCGGCGACGACGATGCCGCCGCCGGGGTAGATCGTCGACGAGCCGAACAGGTAGGGGTCTCCACGTCCGTTCGCGATCGTGAAGCCCTCGAGAACCGCGCCCGAGGTCTCGCCGCTGTCGAACCGGACGACGGTCCCGGTGCCGCCGCCGTCGATCGTCGTCACCCCCGGCCCCTGACCGAGGACGTGGATGTTCCGGCCGCCGAAATCGATGTGTTCGAACCAGACGCCGGGGCCGACGAGCACCGTGTCGCCATCGACGGCGGCATTGATCGCGGCCTGGATCGACGTGGCCGGCGACGGGACGTTGAGCGTCGCCTGTGCCCGCGCGGGCCCGACGAAGCTCGAGGAGAGGGCGACGACGAGCGGGAGGATGGCGGCGGCTCTCACGTCTAGACCTCCTTCGGCCCTTCGATCGGGGTTCGCGGCGCGGCCTGAATCGCCGAAAGACGGCGATCCGGAGCCTACGCCGCGGCCGCTTCCCCGTCACGGATCGCCGAGATTCGCGGGCGCCTCCGTCGTCAGTGGAGGTCGTCGTTGAGGCGGCCCGAGCGGAGCGGACGCTCGTCGAGCTCGCAGGCGGCGAAGGCGCCGCTGGCGGTGACGGCCTCGACGAGGCGGCGCCGGCCCGCGGCGTCGAGAGACTCGAGTTCGGCGGCGGCCAGCTCGAGGCGGGCGCGGTCGCCGAGGTGGCGCAGCCGGAACTCGATCGCGCCGGCGGCGCGGAGGGCGGCCTCGCCCCGTTCGACCGCGGCGAGGCGTTCGGGCGTCACGGCGAATCCGTAGGGAAGGCGGGAGGAGAGACAGGGCGAGGCGGGCAGCTCGGCCGTCTCGAGGCCGTAGCGGCGCGAGAGCGCGCGGATCGCGGCCTTGTCGAGACCGACCTCCGCGAGCGGGCTGCGCACGCCGGCGCGACGGGCCGCCTCGCGGCCGGGGCGGTGATCGCCGAGGTCGTCGGCGTTCGTGCCGTCGACGACGTGCGGCCAGTCGGGGCCGAGGGTCTCGCGCAGGCGGCCGTAGAGCTCCTGCTTGCAGAAGAAGCAGCGGTTCGTCGGGTTCGCCGCGTAGTCCGGAGACTCGAGTTCGGCCGTGCCGAGTTCGAGGTGGCGGACGCCGAGGCGGCCGACCACGCGGCGGGCCTGTTCGAGCTGGTGGGAGGAGAGCGAGGGCGAGACGCCGGTCACCGCGAGGAGATCCTCGGGGCTCGCCTCCCGCGCGGCGGCGAGGAGGAGGCTCGAATCGACCCCGCCCGAGAAGGCCACCGCGAGGGGGCGCAGCTCCCGGAGGAGGTCGAGCAGTTCGCGATGTCGGGCCTCGAGGTCCATCACGTCAGTCTACATCAGGCGCAGGAGGCCGAGCTGCAGGAGGCCGACGAGGAAGCCGAGGACGGCGCCCAGGACCTCGATCGCGCGGAGCTCCTTCTTCGCCACCGCGAGGACGATCTCCTCGAGCTGCGCCATGTCGAAGCCCTCGATCTTCTCGGCCACGACGGCCTTCAGATCGAGCTTCTCGTCGAGGCGGTCGCCGATCAGACCCGCGCCCTCGTCGAAGAGGCCGCCGACCTCCTCCACGAGCTTCGCCCGCATCGAGTCGACGAAGGGACCCTTCAGGAAGGCGCCGAGCATCGGATTGCTGCCGATCAGGCGCTCGTGGATGAAGTGGTCCACCTTCTTCTCGACGAGGACGAGGATCTCGCCCTTCACCTCCGGCGCCGAGAGGGCGCGGCGGACGTCCTCGGCCGAGAAGAGGTGCTCCTCGATCGTGGCCGCGATCTTGTGCGCGAACTCGCGGCGGCGCTTCGGGAGGAGTCCCTGCACGCGGACGCCGAGGATGCGACGCTCGACGCGAGGCCGGAAGATCATCTTCACCGCGAGCCAGTTCGTCACCCAGCCGATCAGGGCGGCGACGGGGGGCAGGATCAGCCAGTCCCAGCTCATTCGGCGCCCTGCCCCAGCGCGACGGCCATGGCGTGCTCGCGGGTGTGGGTGACGGTGACGAGGATCTCCTCGATCCCGGCCTGGCGCGCGCGGTCGGCGAGCGGCCCCCGCAGCTCGACGTAGGGCGCGCCGCTCGGGCGGCGGCGCAGCTCGATGTCGCGGAAGGTCGCGCCGTCCTCGAGACCGACGCCGTTCACGAATCCGGAGCCGAGGACCTTGAGCACGGCCTCCTTCGCGGCGAAGCGACCGGCGTAGTGGACCGCGGGCGTCGCTTTCGACTCGCAGTAGCGGCGCTCCTCCTCGGTGAAGAGGCGCTGCTTGATGCGCTCGCCGTAGCGCGCGAGGGACGCGCCGAGCCGGGCGACGTCCACGAGGTCGTTGCCGATCGCCTTGACCGCCATGGGGAGCGCTCCTACCGTCTGGTCATGACCGCCGAATCGACTCCCACGACCCGCGATCTCAATCCCGCGCAGCGCGAGGCGGTCACGACGACCGAGGGCCCGCTCCTGGTCATCGCGGGCGCGGGCTCGGGAAAGACCCGGGTCATCACGCGCCGCATCGCGCATCTGGTCGAGCGCGGCGTGGACCCGAGGACGATACTGGCCGTCACTTTCACCAACAAGGCGGCGCGGGAGATGCGCGAGCGCGTCGAGCAGCTCGTGGGCCGGGGCGGCGCCCAGGTGATGACCTTCCACGCCTTCGGCGCGCGCTTCCTGCGGGGCGAGGCCCACGCGCTCGGCCGGCCCGCGACCTTCACGCTCTACGACCGGGGCGACGCCGAGTCGGCCATCAAGAAGTGCCTCGACGAGCTGAAGCTCGACCGCAACCAGTACGCCCCGCGGGCGGTGCTGGAGGCGATCGGGGTCTACAAGTCGCGCCTCATGGATCCGCGGGCCGCGATGGAGGCCTCGCTCAGCCGCTGGGAGGAGGACGTCGCCGAGGTCTACGAGCGCTACGAGCGCCTCCTCGAGGCGAGCGGCGCCTTCGACTTCGACGACCTCATCCAGAAGACGGTGCTCCTCATGGAGACCGACCCCGAGCTCCGGAGCCGGATCCAGCGCGCCTTCCGCTACGTGCTCGTCGACGAGTACCAGGACGTCAACCTCGGGCAGTACCGCCTGACGCGGGCGCTCGCCGAGGAGCACGGCAACCTCTGCGTCACCGGCGACCCGGACCAGTGCATCTACGGCTGGCGCGGGGCCGAGATCCGCTACATCCTCGACTTCCCGCGGGAGTTCCCCGGTGCGAAGGTCGTGCGCCTGGAGCAGAACTACCGCAGCGTGAACACGATCCTCCGCGCCGCGAGCCGGGTGATCCGGTTCAACGGGCAGCACGGCGACAAGGAGCTCTGGTCGGATCTCGGCGAGGGCGGTCCCATCGTCATCCGCCGCGTCGAGGACGAGCAGGAGGAGGCGAAGGCGGTCGTCGACCGGATCCGCACCCTCGTCGCCGAGGGCGCGCGCCGCTCCGACATCGCCGTCTTCTACCGGCTGAACTCGCTCTCGCTCGACGTCGAGCGCCGCCTGCTCGCCGCGGGCATCCCCTACCAGGTCGTGGCCGGACTCGAGTTCTTCCGCCGCAAGGAGGTGAAGGACGCGCTGGCCTGGATGCGCTTCCTCGCGAACCCGGCCGACGGCGTCTCGATGGCGCGCATCGTCAACTCCCCGCCGCGCGGCATCGGCGACAAGACCCTCGAGGGGCTGGCGGCGGCGGCGCGCGGCCGGGGCACGAGTCCCGGCGAGTTGCTGCTCGAGCACCCCGACGCGCTCGAGGTCTTCGCGGCGCGGGCGCGCAAGGCGCTCCTCGCCTTCCGCCGCCTCGTCCTCGAGCTCCGCGGCGAGCTCGGCCTGCCGGTGGCGCGGCTCCTGCGCCACGTCCTCGACCGCAGCGACTACGCCGCCCACCTGAAGGAGAAGTCCGACGGTCTCGACCCGCTCGGCAACCTCGAGCGCCTCGTCGGCTTCGCGCGGGACTTCGACCTCGGCCCCTCCACGACGGGCCTCGTG
>JAWKSY010000001.1:0-439649 GCA_041402125.1 Planctomycetota bacterium | reverse complement strand
AGCGGCGTCGCGGCGGCGCCCGGGCCCCAAGCTCCTTTGTCGTAGAGGGTTCGGAGAGGCGTTGCGAGGAAGATGCCGCGGCGGGGCCGGGCGCCCCGGGGCGCTTCAAGCGGCGCGTTCCGCGCGTCGCCGGCCCTCCCCGGGCGGCGAACCCCCATCGGGCGCCCGGCGCGGGAGGGGCATCCCGACTCCGGCCGCACCGCGCGGCGCGATGCACCTTCCCTCCGGCGTTTGACAGCGCGGCACGGCAAGCCTAGCGTGCGCCGCAAGCGCCGAGGGACGGCGTGGTTCCATCTTCCCGACCCGAGACCAGACCGTGTTGCCGCATCACTACTGACACCAGTGAATGGTGAGACGTAGCGGCACAGGTCTGTGCCGCCCCATCCCAGCCACCGCGCCCTGAGCCGGCCCCCGATCCGGGAGTCGCCGCGGGGACGCGGCGACGATGAACGGTTCGTGGATCCCCGCGCCCGGACCCTCATCGCGTTCCCGGTGCCCAGGCGATCGCGCACCGCGGTCTCCCATTGAGGAGATCCGGTATGAATCGATTCGTTTGGACGACCTGCGCGATCCTCGTGCTCGCGGCGGCCGGCCTGCAGGCGCAGGACGGCAGCCTCGAGGCGAGGATGCGCAAGATCGAGGAGGAGAACGCGCGGATCCAGCGCGAGCTCGAGCACTCGCGGCGCGAGAACGCCGAGCTGCGAGGCGTCGTCGGAGATCTCCGCGGCGAGACCGACCGGCTCAAGGAGGAGCGCGACGAAGCCGTCGACAACTTCCTCGAGCGTCACATCAACGCGGTCTCCGAGGTCATCCAGGACACGGAATGGAGCCACGCCACGAAGACCGGGATCGGTCTCCGCTTCTACGGCTACATCCGCATGGATGCCTACTGGGATTCGGCGCGGGCGACGGATCCGATCATCCCCTTCGGCGTCCTCCCCGAGGGCGGAGCGGTCCGTCCGAACGACGCCCAGTTCGCCTTCGACTCGCGTCTGACGCGCTTCGGGATCGAGTTCGACGCCGGCAAGATCGGCTCGGCCGACGTCACGGCGCGCCTCGAGACGGACTTCGCCAACTTCCCGACCGGTTCCCCGGAGTCGCGCGAGACCCCGCGCATCCGCCTCGCCTACATCAACATCGACTTCGGCGAGCTGACGATCCGGATGGGACAGGACTGGGACGTCATCTCCCCGCTCAACCCGGCCGTGAACTACGAGCTGCTCCTCTGGGGCGCGGGCAACCTGGGCGATCGTCGCCCGCAGGCCCAGCTCATCTGGGAGACCGGTGATCCCACCGGCACGACCTTCACGGCGGAACTCTCGGCCGGCATGACGGGCGCGATCGACGCCCTCGACCTCGACGGTCTCGGCGGGCGCACCAACATCGACGGCTTCGACAGCGGGCACCCGCACGTCCAGGGTCGTCTCGCGGTGGGCTTCAACTCCTGGGTCACCGGCCAGCGCGCCGCGATCGGCGTCTGGGGCTACTGGGCCGCCCTCGACACGGACATGACCTTCGGCGGCGAGGACGAGTTCAACCCCTTCGCGGTCGGCATCGATCTGAACCTGCCCATCGTCAACCGCGTGAAGCTGGTCGGCGAGGCCTGGTACGGCCAGGCCCTGAGCGACATCCGCGGCAACATCCTCCAGAACATCAACCGCACGACCGGCGACGAGATCGCGGGCTGGGGCGGTTGGGTCGAGGTCCACTGGCAGGTCACGGACACCTTCCGTCTGGCTTTCGGCGGCAGCATCGACGACCCCGACGAGGACGATCTCGCGGCGGGCGTCTCCGGCCAGGACCGCAACCTCAACTGGACGACCTACGTCTCCTCGAAGCTCGACCTCGGCGGCGGACTCAGCACCGGCCTCGACGTCATCTACTGGGAGACGCAGTACCTCGGCACGGGCCTGGGCAACATGGTTCGCGTGAACTACTGGATCCAGCTCAACTTCTGAGGAGACGGCGATGAAGAGATCATTCTCGACCCTCGGCCTCGCCGCCGCCGGTCTCCTCGCGCTCGGGGCCTGCGCCTCGAGCGGCGAGACGGCCGGTCCGACGGCGAAGACCGGGACCTTCGAGGCGCGACACGAGTTCGGGCTGACGGTGCCGGAAGGCACGTCCTCGCTCCGGGTCTGGCTGCCCGTTCCCCAGGCCTCCGATCCCGACCAGCGGCTGCGGGAGATGGAGATCACCAGCGATCTCCCGACCCGCACCGTGCGCGACGAGCGCGGCAACACCTTCCTCCTCGTCGAGGCCGAGAATCCCGAGCCGGGACCGGTGTCCGTGGTGACGACCTTCACCCTGGAACGGGACGAGGTGCGGGCCGACATCGACCCCGCTCACACCCGGCCCCACACCCGCGCCGAGCTCGGCGCGCTGCGCGGCGACCTCGCCGACAGCCGCGAGAGCGTCGTGGACGAGGACATCCGGGCGATGGCGCGCAAGGCGGTCGGAACGGAGACCAACCCGGTCCTCGTGGCGCGGAAGCTCTACGACGCCGTGCTCGACCACGTCGAGTATCACGTCAAGGATCCCCGCCCCGACAAGGACAAGGTGATGAACGCGTCCGGCAAGGGCAGCAGCCGCTACACCTACGAGAAGTGCACCGGCAACTGCACCGACATCCACTCGCTCTACGCCGCCCTGGCGCGGGCGAGCGGGCTGCCGACGCGGGCGGTCTACGGGTCGTTCTTCAAGGCCGCTCGACGGCGAGGACAAGGACCAGAGCTACCACTGCTGGATCGAGTTCCACGCCCCCGAGATCGGCTGGATCCCGCTCGACGTGGCCGTCGCCGACGTCTTCGTCGACGACTTCACGGCGAACGAGTACAGCCGCCCGCGCGCGGACCTCACCGTCGCGGACGGCTACCACGGCCCCGATCCGATGCTCGTCGACTACTACTTCGGGAACCTCGACGAGCGGCGCGTGGTCTGGCACCGTGGTCGCGATCTCGTCATGACCTCGCCGCGTCAGGCCGGGGACGTTCTCCCCTGGAACCCGAAGGGCTACGCCGAGGCGGACGGCAAGTCCGTCGCCGTCGCCCGCAAGCTGACCTTCCGCGAGCGGAAGTGACCTCCCGGAGGTCGTCGGCGACCCCGACGCCGACGACCTCCATCCCCGGTGCCCCGGAGCGACCCCCGATGCGCGAGGCGTCCGACTGGCTCGACGACGAGGACCCGCGCCGGCTCTCGCGCCGCGTGGAGCGCGTCCTGACGCTCCTCCGCGACCGCTCCGGAGGCGCCTGCGACGGGTGCGAGGCGACTCTCTGCGGTCACGCCGTCCTCTTCAGTCTCGTCCTCGGTCACGAGGACGCGCCGCGGTGTCTCTCCTGCCTCGCCGAGGAGGCCGGACGCGAGCCCCGCGCCCTCCGCGACGACCTCGCCCTCCACCTGCGCAGCCGCGAGTGCCTCGTCCAGGGCTGGCGCTTCGCGAACCTCGCGGAGGGCGTCCCGCCCGAGGGGCTCCCCCGCTGCCACTGGTCCCCGGACGCGAGCGCCGTCGCCGCGCCGGCCGGATCCCGGCCCGCTCCCGCGTCGACGGATCCCGCCGTTCCCGAGGCCGCCGACACCTGGGACGCCGGCGACATCGGATGCGGCGATCTCGTCCTCGCCCTCCGCAAGCGCGTCCTCGCCCTCGAGGCCGGGGACGTCCTGCACCTCCGCGCGACCGATCCGGGCGCGCCCGAAGACATTCCCGCCTGGTGTCGTCTCACCGGCCATCGTCTGGTCGCCGGGCGGCATCCCGACTACTTCATCGAACGAAAGGGCTGAACCATGACCGGCAAGTTCTGTGTGAGTCTCACCTGCGCGAAGGAAGATCCCGATCGCGCCACCGTCGCCTTCGTCGTCGCCAACGCCGCGCTCGGTTCCGGCCAGGACACGCTCGTCTTCCTGAGCACCGAGGCCGTGCGACTCTCCCAGTCCGGTTACGCGTCCGACGTCGCCGAGGAGGGTTTCGCCCGTCTCGAGGACCTCATGAACGGCTTCGCCGAGGCGGGCGGGACGATCTACGTCTGCTCGCCCTGCTTCAAGAAGCGCGGTCTCGACGAGAACGCGCTCGTCGCCGGCGCGAAGATCGTCGGCGGCGCGAAGCTCGTCGAGTTCCTGGCCGACGGGACGCCCTGCGTCTCCTACTGAAGACGGGGCGCGGCATGCGTGAAGAGCACGATCTCGCTCCGGACCGGAGCTTCGACGGGGGCGACCTCGACTGCGGCAACGGCCTCCTGCTGCTGATCCGGCGCCACATCGATCCGATGGCGCCCGGCGAGCTCCTCGAGATCCTCTCGCGCGAGTCTTCCGTCGAGGAGGACCTCCCCGCCTGGTGTCGCCTCACCGGGAACGCGCTCGTGTCCTTCGCGCGACGCGGCGAGGTGCGGAGCTACCTCGTCGAGAAGGCTCCGGCGGCCGCGGCCGCCGGGGCGCCGCCGCGCTCCGTCGCGCCCGCGGGGGCGGCGTCGCCGCCCCCGACGATGGTCGCGCCGGAGGAGGCGGTCGTCGCTCCGCCCGAGATCGCCCCGCTGTCCGCGATGGCGATCGGAAGCTGGCCGCGGCCCCCCTGGATGCTGCGGGCGATCCACGCGCGCACGGAGGGGCGGATGGACGAGGCCGAGTTCCGGCACACCGCCGAGGACGCGATGAGGCTCGTCATCGCGGCCCAGCGCGACGCCGGCGTGGACGTCGTCACCGACGGCGAGCAGAGCCGCGACTCCTACGCGAGCTTCGTGGGCGCGCGCCTCGAGAACACGCAGCTCATCCCGCTGGCCGATCTCTCCGCGATGGTCGAGGATCCGGACGAGTTCCGTCGCGAACTGGCCGCCCTCGACGTCCCGGCCCACGAGGTCCGGCATCCGGTCGCCTTCGGGCCGATCCGCCGCACCCGGCCTCTCGTCCTCGACGAGCTCCGCTTCGCCCGGCGCGCGACCGAGCTTCCGGTGAAGGTCGCCCTTCCCGGGCCCTACCTGCTCGCGCGGACGATGTGGCTCGACTGCCTGCTCGAGCGCGCCTATCCGACCCGCGAGGCGCTCGCGGACGATCTCGTCACCGTCCTCAGGGAGGAGGTCGCCGATCTGCTCCGGGCGGGCGCGGCGCTCGTGCAGTTCGACGAGCCCGTCCTCACCGAGGTCGTCTTCACCGGCGCGAAGGCGCGACGCAGCTTCATGTGCGGCAGCGCTCAGCGAGAAGGGAGAGGCGCCGGGCGAGCTGGCCTTCGCCGCCGAGCTCTGGCGCGGGTCGCCTCGGGTTTCCCCCGAGCGCCTCGCGGTCCACGTCTGCCGCGGCAACTGGACGAAGGACGAGGCGGCCTCCTCGCCGGCGACTACCGCCCGCTCCTTCCCTACCTGCGCGAGGCCGCCGTCGGGACCCTGTTTCTCGAGTTCGACGCCGCGGGCGGGGAGATCTCGGTCCTCGGCGAGCTGGACGACCGCCACCGCATCGGCCTCGGCGTCGTGAACCCGCGCGCCGATCGGATCGAGAGCGTCGAGGAGATCTCGGCTGGCCCGCGAGGCGCGGATCTCGTCGGCGCCGACCGCCTCCTCCTCAACTCCGACTGCGGCTTCGCGACCTTCGCCGACAACCCCGTCGCGTCCTCCGACATCGCGACCGAGAAGCTCCGCCGGATTGCGTCCGCCGCCGCCATCCTCCGCGACGAGGCCGGGATCTGAGCGCGTCTGGTCTCCGACCGGGGCCCGCGTACGGTGCCGGGGGCCGCGCGCGACTCATACGGTGTCAGTCACCGGATGAGGGGTCGGAGCAGATGCGAGTACGGTGCCAGTCACCGGATGAGCATTTCCGTTCCCGCGGCCACGCATGCGGCACGGATTCGTCGAAATGCTCATCCGGTGACTGGCACCGTACTCGCATCTCTGGTTGCCGCGCGGACGTGAGAATTCGTCGGGAGGTCGGATGTCGCTGCCCGCGCCCTGGTCGTCGCCGCTCGCCGCGTCGTTGCTCGCTCCGCTCGGCTGGGGTTGGGCGGCGGTGGGGGGGATGCGGCGGGCGCTCTACCGCCGGGGATTGAAGCGGGGGCGGCGGTTGCCGGCGCCGACGATCAGCGTGGGCAACCTGACGGTCGGCGGGACGGGGAAGACGCCGATGGTCGCGCATCTCCTCGCCACGCTTCCCGACGAGTTCCGGCCTCCGCTCGTGCTCTCGCGCGGCTACGGCGACGCCCTCGTCATCGACGGGGCCGCGGCGAACGACGAGGGACACCTCCTGCGCCGGCGCTTTCCCGACCTGCTTCTCGCGGCGGCGCCCGACCGGGCCGCGGCGGCGGCCCCCTTCTTCGCGCGCGAGACGCCGCCGGCCTGCGTGATCCTCGACGACGGCGCCCAGCACCTGCAGATCGAACGCGACCTCGAGATCATGCTGCTCGACGTGCGCTCGCTCGTCGGTCCGCGACGCGTCCTCCCCGCCGGTCCCTGGCGCGAGGGCCTCGGGGCCGCCGCGGCGGCCGACCTCCTCGTCCTGACGCGCGGCGAGGAGGTGTCGGCGGAGGATCTCGCCACCGCCGAGGCGTCGCTGGTCCGGCACTTCCCGCGGACGCCGCGATTCCGGGCCCGGCACGCGCCGCGCCGCCTCCGCTCCCTCGGCGGGACGGTCGAGGACCTTGGGGTCCTGCGGGGTCGCCGCGTCGGACTCGTCTGCGGCATCGCCCGGCCGGAGTCCTTCCGCCGCGTCGTGGAGGAGCTCGGGGCGGAGGTGGCCTTCGCCCTCTCGCGACCCGATCACCGCGCCTTCGACGCCGCGCTCGGCGAGGACCTCCGCCGCCGCGTCGCGGCGAGCGGCGCCGACCTCGTGCTCACGACCGAGAAGGACGCGCCCAAGATCCTCGCCGCCGACGAGGCCGCCTGGCCCGATCTCCGCGTGCTCGAGATCGACCTCGAGCTCGACGACGAGCCGCGCTTCCGCGAGCTCGTCCTCGCTCGCCTGCGGGAGGCCGCCCGATGAGCGCCGAGCTCGCCTCCCGACTCCGCGGGCTTCCCGCGGTCGACCTCACCGTCGTCGGCGACCTGATGCTCGACCGCTTCGTCCGCGGCGAGATCGAACGCATGTCTCCCGAGGCGCCGGTGCCGGTGCTGCGCGAGCGGACCGTGCGCGAGGTTCCCGGCGGCGCGGCCAACCTCGCGCGGGGGCTCGCCGCTCTCGGCGCCTCCGTCCGCCTCGTCGGCTCCGTCGGCGCGGACGCAGAAGGTGCCCGTCTGCTCGCCATGTTGCGCGAGGCGGGCGTGGACACCGCGGGTTGCCTCGTCGAGGAGGGCCGCGCGACCACCCTCAAGACGCGGTTCCAGGGGCCGACCGGCCAGCTCCTGCGCGTCGACCGCGAGGAGCGCGGTCCGCGCGATCCGGGACGCGCCTTCGCCCTCCCGGCGGAGGGCGAGGACCTCCTGGTCGTCTCCGACTACGGCAAGGGCGCGATCGACGACGCCCTCCTCGCGCGGCTCCGCGCCCGGGGAGGGTTCGTCGTCGATCCCGCGTCCGGCCGCGCGCCCGCGGCCTACGCGGGCGCGCGACTCGTGAAGCCGAACCGGCGCGAGCTGCTCGGCGCCGGCGACGGCGACCCGGAGGCCGCGCTCGCGGTCTGGGCCGGGGCACTGCCGGGCGCGGCGATCCTCGCCACCCTCGGCGGCGAGGGGGCGATCCTCCGCGAGGCCGACGGGGCGACCCACCGGTTCGAGGCTCATCGCCGCGAGGTCTTCGACGTCACCGGCGCGGGCGACAGCACGATGGCGGCGATCGCCCTCGCGCTCGCGGCCGGCGTCGATCGGCTCGAGGCCTGTCGCCTCGGCATGGCGGCAGGCGCCGTCGCGGTCTCCCGTTCCGACACCGCGGTGGTCGCCCGCGAGGAGCTCGTCGCCTTCCTCGAGGCGCGGTGAGCCGGGTCGTGGACGGGCCGCGCCGCCGGCGGCGTCGCCGAAGGGGCCGCGGCGCGGAAGGTCCGTTCCCGTGCGAGTTTCGGGTCGACGCCCCATGCAAATCCGCGCCGGCCTGTTATCTTCGCGTTGACCCCGGGGAGACGCGCTTGACCCTGTCCGCCAAGAGGATCGCCGAGATCGCGGCCGCCTTTCCGTCGGCGCGCGTCGTCGTCGTGGGCGACTTCATGGCCGACGTCTACCTCGACGCGGCGCCGGAGCGGCTCAGCCGCGAGGCCCCGGTGCTCGTCGTCCGTTGGGAGGGCGAGCGTCGCATCCCCGGCGGGGCCGCCAACGCCGTCAACAACCTCGCCGCGCTCGGCGCCCGCACCGGGGCCGCCGGCGTCGTCGGCGACGACGACGCGGGGCGGGCGCTCGCCGCCTGCTTCGCCGAGCGGGGGTCGACTGCTCCGGACTCTGACTGGAGGCGGGCGGCGAGACGGTGTCGAAGACGCGCGTGATGGTCGGGGCCGAGGGGCGGTCGCGACAGCAGGTGCTGCGCATCGACCGCGAACCGTCCCGGCCGCCGCGCCCCGAGACGCGCGAGGAGCTGCGACGCGCCCTGCCCGAGCTTCTCGCGGGCGCCGACGCCATCGTGCTCTCGGACTACGGTTACGGCGTCCTCGACCGCTCCCTCGTCGAGGCGGTGCTCGCGGCCGCCGGGGACCGGATCGTCGTCGGCGATTCGCGCTACGACCTTCCGATGATGCGCGGCGTCTCGATCGCGAAGCCGAATCACGCCGAGGCGGAGGCGCTCGTCGGTCATCCGGTCGTCAGCGAGGAGGAGTGTCGCCGCGCGGGTCCGCGGCTCCTCGAGATGCTCGATGTCGGCGCTTTGCTCTTGACCCGCGGCAACCGCGGGATGATGCTCCTCGAACGAGGAGAAGAACCCGTCTTCATCCCGGCCGCGGACCTCCCCGGGGAGGTCACGGACGTGAGCGGAGCGGGAGATACGGTCGTCAGCCTGCTGGCGCTGTCGCTCGCGGCGGGAGCCGATTTCCGCGAGGCGGCCGAGCTGTCGAACATCGGAGCCGGCGTCGTGGTCGGCAAGCTCGGGGCCGCGACCGTCTCGCCGACGGAGCTCGTCAACGCGGCGATGCGGATCGGCGGTTGAAGGCCAGGAAGCGAACAGGGGGGAGAACGGTGGCCAAGGGGACGAAACGGGCGACGAACGCGGGCGATCTCGCGGTGATGATCGATGACGTCGAGGAACTCGCGGACATCATCGCCTGCCTCAAGGAAGAGGGGAAGGTCGTCGTCTTCACCAACGGGACCTTCGACCTGCTCCACGTCGGTCACATCCGCTGCCTCAAGGACGCCCGCAGCCGGGGTGACTACCTCGTCGTCGCCGTGAACTCCGACGCCTCCGTCCGCAAGTACAAGAACCCCAAGCTGCCGATCCAGAAGTTCGAGGAGCGCAAGGAGATCATCGCCGCCCTGCGATGGGTCGACTACGTCATCGGCTTCGAGGACGCGACCTGCGACGAGCTCATCGCCGCGCTGAAGCCGAGCATCGTCGCGAAGGGAACGGACTACACCGAGGACAGCGTGCCCGAGCGCGAGACGATCGCCTCGGTCGGCGCCTCGATCGCCATCGTCGGCGATCCCAAGGACCACGCCTCGAGCAAGCTCATCCAGCGCATCCGCCGCCTCAAGTTCTGAGCGCGGCCGCGCGCCGCCCGAGAAGGACGCCGTTGACGCCGCTCCGCCGCATTCTCGTCCGCTGCCCGAACTGGGTCGGCGACGTCGTGATGGCCACCCCGGCGATCCGCGCCCTCCGTCTCGCCCACCCCGAGGCCCGGATCGACCTCGCCATCAAGCGCTACGCCGCTCCGGTCCTCGCGGGCTGGTCGCGGATCGACGGCATCGTCGAGCTCGGCCCCGAGCTCGGCCGCGGGATGAGGCGCGTGCTGCGCACGGCGCGGCTCTACCGGGCCGGGGACTACGACGCGATCCTCCTCCTCACGAACTCGCTGGGCACCGCCCTCGAGGCGCGCCTCGCCGGGATCCCGCGTCGCGTCGGCTACGCCGGGGAAGGGCGCTCGCCGCTCCTCACCGAGCGACTCCCGCGCGGCCCGAAGACCCGCTTCGGCTACCGCGAGCCGGAGCCGATGGTCGACTTCTACCTGCGCGCGGCGGAGCGGCTCGGAGCGCGGGCGGACGATCTCCGCTACGAGCTCGAGGCCCGTCCCGAGGACGAGGCCTTCGCCCGCGCCTGGCTCGAGCGTCACGATCTCGGCGACCGGCCGCTCATCGGCCTCAATCCCGGGGCGAAGTTCGGCTCCTCGAAGCTCTGGTCGCCGGAGCGCTTCGCCGCCGCGGCCGACGCCCTCGTCCACGAGACGGGAGGGGTGGCGGTCGTCCTCGGAGGGCCGGGGGAGGAACCGCTGCTCGCGGACATCGCGGGTCGGATGAAGGAACGGGTCGTGGACTCGGGCCGGGATCTGGTGCCCCTCGGGCCGTTGAAGGCGCTCCTGCCGCACCTCGCGCTGCTCGTCACCACCGACACCGGCACGCGCGCGATGGCCCAGGCGCTCGGGGTGCCGACCGTCGTCGTCATGGGGGCCACGCACCCCGGTTGGACGGCCCGGAACCTCGAGCGATCGCGGGTCCTGATCCACGACGTCCCCTGCGGACCCTGCCACCTGAAGACCTGCCCGCAGCCCACCCACCGGTGCATGGATCTCATCTCCGTGCCGGAGGTGATCGCCGCCGCGCGCGGGCTCCTCGCCCGTTCCGACTGACCGGGAATCACCGCAACCCGGTTGTTCCAATGGGCTTGCGTCGACCGTCTGCTCTCGGTCCGCGGAGAGGGCGCGGTTCCGCACGGGATTCGTTCGTGTCCGCTCGATGTCTCCGCTATGATCGGCGCCACGAGACGAGCGCGACCACGGTTCCGGGACCGCTCGCGAGGCCCGCCCCCTCCGGGCGGCGGGGATCGGGCGCCCCACGAAGGAAGCCAGGATCGATGAGCACGGAAACCGACGCCAGCCGGATGAAGCTCCGCGTCCAGAACGGAGAGCGGACGGAGGAGTACGCCCTCGGGGTGGAGCCCATCGCGATCGGTCGCGGTCCCGACAACAACCTCGTCGTCCGCGATGGTCGCGCCTCCCGCAACCACTGCCGCATCGAGCCCGACGGCGAGGGCGGCTGGCGGGTGAACGACCTCGGCAGCCAGAACGGGACCTTCCTCAACGGTCGCAAGGTCCGACGCCACGCGCTCAGCCTGGGCGACGTCGTCCAGGTCGGGGCGAGCCGCATCACCCTCGTGCCCAAGGAGGAGGGCGAGTCCTTCGACGACGCGGTCACGCTGGGCGAGCTGCGCATCAGCGACCACATGCCGATCGGCGCCGAGCCCGAGAGCCTCCAGCTCGAGACCCTCCTCCATCTCCAGCGCACCGCCGCCGCGATGAACTCGGAGCTCAACCTCGAGAAGCTCCTCAACCTCATCATCGACAAGGCGATCGTGCTCACCGGCGCCGAGCGCGGCTTCCTGATCCTCGTCGGTCGCGACGAGATGGAGTTCCGCGTCGCGCGCAACTTCGAGCGCAAGGCGATCAGCGCGCCGGAGTTCGCGATCAGCTGGTCGATCGCCACCCAGGTCAGCACGAGCGGCGAGGCCGTGCTCTGCGTCAACGCGGCGGAGGACGACCGGTTCGGGGCCGAGGAGAGCGTCCTCAGCCTGGGGCTCCGCTCGGTCATGTGCGTCCCCTTCAAGGTCAAGCGCCGCGTGCTCGGCGTGCTCTACCTCGACAACCGGCTCCACAAGGGCGCCTTCTCCCGCACGGACTTCGGCATCCTCCAGATGCTCGCCGACCAGGCCGCGGTCTCGCTGGAGAACGCCCGCCTCTACCGCGAGGTCATCGACCAGAAGACCGCGCTCGAGGACATGAACCGCCGGCTGCACCTCGAGGTCGAGGAGCAGGGATCGCGCCTGCGCGCGGCCGCGGCCGAGCGCGGCGCCCCCGCCTCCATCGACGAGATCCTGATCGGCGACTCCACGCCGATCCGCGACCTGAAGGCCCTGATCGAGAAGGTCGCGGGCTCCGACCTGCCGGTGCTGATCTCCGGCCCCAGCGGAGTCGGCAAGGAGGTCGTGGCGCGCTGCATCCACCTCGCGAGTCCGCGCTCGCGGCGACCCATGGTGGCCGAGAACTGCTGCGCGATCCCCGAGTCCCTCCTCGAGTCGGAGCTCTTCGGCTACGAGAAGGGCGCCTTCACCGGCGCCGCCGCCGCGCGGCGCGGCCTGCTCGAGACCGCGAACGGCAGCACGCTCTTCCTCGACGAGATCGGGGACATGAGCCTCGCCCTGCAGACGAAGCTCCTCCGCGTCCTCCAGGAGCGGGAGGTGCGACGGATCGGCGGCGACAAGCCGGCCGAGATCGACATCCGCCTCATCACCGCGACGAATCGCGACCTCGCGCAGCTCATCGAGAAGGGCCACTTCCGCGAGGATCTGTTCTACCGGATCAAGGTGGTCTCGATCGACGTGCCGGCGCTCCGCGACCGCCGCGAGGACGTGCCGCTCCTGGTCGATCACTTCCTCGAGCGCTTCGCCCGCGAGACCCGCACCCCGCGCAAGCGGCTGACGCCGGCCGCCCTCGAGATGCTCAAGGCCTACGGCTGGCCGGGAAACGTGCGCGAGCTCGAGAACGAGCTCCGCTCGATGGCGAGCTTCGGCGGGGAGGAGATCGGACGGGACGACGTCCCGAGTCACATCCGGGACGAGGTCGAGATGCTGGTCGGGGAGGAATCCAACTTCCACGACCTCAACGAACTCGTCGAGTCCATCGAGACGCGCGAGATCGAGAAGGCGCTGCGGCGGGCCAAGGGCAACAAGACCAAGGCCGCCAAGCTGCTCGGGATCAGCCGATTCGCCCTGCAGCGGAAATTGGACAAATACGACATCGATCCCGAGCGTTCGTAGAGCGCGCCCGGCGGTCGGAGCGGATACGGGTATACCCGGAAGAAGGAGTTCAGGTGATGTCGTTCCAGTCTTGCGCCCGGCCGTTTCTCGCCGCGGCCCTCCTCGCCCTCGTCGCCGGCCTCGCGCCGGCCCAGGACAAGAAGGACGAGAAGGCCGAGAAGGAGGTGGAGAAGATCGCCGAAGCCCTCGGCGTGAAGATGCACTTCTTCGAGTCGAAGTACTTCACCTTCTGCAGCTGCAAACCCGCCGCGACGATGGCGAAGCTGTCGAAGACGGCCGACGAGGCCTTCGAGAACTTCAACGTCGACACGAAGGTCCAGGGCTGGAAGCACCTGTGGCAGGACCAGAAGACGATGATCGTCGTCCTGCCGAGCAAGGGCGCCTTCAAGCAGTACATCAAGTGGTACGCGGACACCTATCCGGTCTGGAACAAGGAGCAGTTCGTCAAGAACCACGAGAAGTCGGACTTCTGCCACGAGATCCAGCAGCGACGCATGATCGCCTGCCACCTCAAGCCGCACGATCTCGACTACCTCATCCAGGTCGTCGCGCACCAGACGGGCTTCCTCTGCGCCAACCGTCTCCACTTCAAGGCGAACTTCGTGCCGCCGTGGCTCGAGGAGTTCACCGGCGCCTGGATCGAGGCCAAGACCACGGACCAGATGGTCTGCTCGACGACCCGCGACTCCTACGGCGCGACCCCCTTCAAGATCGACGACGGTCCGAAGAAGGTCTTCAAGAAGTTCCTCGAGCTCTCGAAGGACTCCTTCGCGAAGGGCAACGCGAAGACCGTCGCCGGCATCATGCGTCCGCGGCTGCACGAGCTGAAGCTCGTCGACCTCTACACCGGCTACGTCCTCATCGACTGGATGCGCTCGCAGCCGGGCAAGTACAGCGCCTGGGTCCGGGCCGTCCGCCGCAACTGGCCCTCGGCGATCGAGTCCACGTTCTCGAAGGCGCAGCAGGAAGCGCAGGAGAAGGCCTTCAAGGAGGTCTACAACGTCACCCTGCCCGAGCTGGACAAGGCCCTGAAGGAACACGCGAAGAAGCTGTGAATCGCTCCGACGGATCATGACCTCGCGCGACGACCACGATCGATTCCCCGAGATCCCGGGTTTCGCGATCCAGGGCGTCCTCGGCCGCGGCTCGATGGCGACGGTCTACCGCGCGGTGCAGCTCGACATGGACCGGCCCGTGGCGCTCAAGGTGCTGCGGGCCGATCTCTTTCGCGACGATCGCGCGCGCGAGCGGATCCTGCGCGAGGCGCGCCTCGCGGCCCGCTGCAATCACCCGAACGTCGTGCGCGTCCTCTACGCCGGCGTGCACGAGGGGCGCGGCTGGCTCGCGATGGACGCGGTCGAGGGGCGGACGCTCAAGGAGATCCTCGCCGCGGAGGGGCGACTCGACGAGGCGCGCGTCCTCGACATCGCCCGGCAGATCGCGACCGCGTTGCTCCGCTTCGAGGCCGACGGTCTCGTGCATCGCGACATCAAGCCCGGCAACGTCATGATCGATCGAGAGGGGCGGGTCCTGCTCCTCGACTTCGGCCTCGCGACCGTCACCTGGGACGCCCGCTACCGCACGAAGAGTCGCGCGATCGGAACGCCGGCCTACATGGCGCCGGAGCAGGCCACCGATCCCGATGCCGTGAGCATCCGCTCGGACTTCTTCTCGCTCGGCGCGACCCTCTACCACCTCGCGACGGGGACCTCGGCTTTCGAGGCGCCCCGCGTCGCCGAGGTCATCACGAAGATCCTCTACCACGCGCCGCCGCCCGCGCGGGAACTCGTCCCCGAGCTGTCGGAGGGCTTCGAGACGCTCGTCGCCCGTCTGCTCGCGAAGGACCCCGACGACCGCCCGGCCAACGTCGCCGAGCTCCTCGCCACGCTCGCCGCGCTCAGCGGCGAGACGCCGGTGGAGGCGCCGAGGCCGGGTGCCGGGCGCCGCCGCCGGACGGCCGCGCTCGCCGCGATCGCCGCCGTCGTCCTCGGACTCACCGCCGGCGCGATCCATCTCGCGAGGGATCGGAGCGGAGAGGTCGGGCCCGTCGTCGAGGAGCCGCCTCCGCTCGCCGTCCGTCCCCTCGCGAATCTCTATCGGGACGAGGGGGACGAGGCCGGCGCGGCGGAGATCGACCGTCGCGAGGCCGCCGCCCGGGAACTCGTCTTCGCGCGCGCCGAGGGTCTCGCCGGCTACGGGGCCTTCGACGAGGCGGCGGCCGCCCTCGACGAGGGCGTTCACGCGGCCTGGGCGCGCGCGCTCGGCGTCCCCTGGGCCGAGATCCCCGAACGACGCCGCCAGGCCTTCGATCGCGCCCGCCTGGATCGCCTCGCGGCGATCGCGACGAGGCGCGAGACCCTGCGCGAGGAGCGCGTGGCCGAGGTCGTCGCCTCGCTCGAGGAACGGGGCGATGCCCTCTGTCGCGCGACGCCCGCGCCGACCGACGCCGAGATCGCGGCGAGCCTCGAGGAGATCCTCGTGCGATCGGGTCTCGAGGATTCCGCCTCGCGCGGCGCCCTCGCCGCGGCGCGCGACGACGTCGCGACCGCCGTGCGCGAGGAGCGCGACGGCCGTCTCGACGAGCGCCTCGACGACATCGAGGGCCTGGCGGACGCGCGGGCCTTCCGGCGCGCGCTCGCCGCGCTCGAGGATCTCGAGCCGCGCCTCGCGCGCGGAGGCGAGGCGTCGCGCTCGCGCGGCCAGAAGCTCCGGGCGCAGATCACGGCGGCGGACGCGGCGGCGCGGGCCGCGATCCTCGAGGTCCGCAACACGCTCAGGAGTATCGAGGGTCTGCGCGCGCCCGGGCTCTCCTTCGTGGCGGATCCCTTCGACGCCCCGCATCCCTCGCGGATTCCCCGACCGCCGCGCCCGGAGTACTCGCGGACCTTCCTCGCGAAGGCCCTGTCGAGCCTTCCCGACCGGGCGGAGGATCTCGTCGACGGGGTGGAGGACGGGACGGGATCGACGCTGGAGTCCCTGCGCGCTCTCGCCCGCGTCCTCGCGCTCGCCGCGGCCTGGGAGCAGGATCTCGGCGCCCGCCTCGCCGCCCTTCCCGTCGGGCCCATCGGCACGCTGCGCCTCGCGGATCGCCGCGTCGTCCGCGACGCCGTCGTGGGCCCGCCGGAGGAGCCCGGACGGCCGGCGCGTGGTCGCCGAGGGACTCGACGCGCCGCTGACTCCGAGCTGCTCGCGCCGTCCGAATGGTACGAGCGCCTGGCCCTCGAGGCTCCGACCCCGGCCCGTCCGCACGAGCTCCTCGCGCGGGCCTGGCTGGCCTTCACGACGGGGGATCCCGGCGGCGCGCTCGATCTCCTCGACCGCGCGCGCTCCCTCGATCCGCCGCATCCCGCGGCTCCGTTCATCGAGGAGATCGTCGCGCATTCCCTCGTGTTCGACGAGCGGGTGCGGGACGAGGCCGGGCGCGAGCGGCTGCGCCGCCGCTTCGAGCTGGAGGACGCGGCCCGCCGCGACGACGACGTCCGGTTCCGCGCCCTCCTCGCCGGGATCGACCTCGCGGCCCTCGAAGCCGAGAAGCCGAACGGCGCGGCGCTGGCCGAGGCCTACCGGCGACGCGATCGCGCGGCCGGACTGCGGCTCGGGCTGGCCGCGCGCTTCGGCGAGTCGGCCTCGATCGAGATCCTCGACCTGGCCGCGCGTCGCGTGCACCTCCGGCCGCGGCTCGAGGCGGGGGGGCTCGTGAAGGCGCCGGCCGGACATCGCTTCGAGGCGGAAGGTCTCGTCCGTCGCGAGGCCGGTTCCATCCGCCCCGACGAGCTCGTCCCGATCGCCTTCGACCCCGGCTTCGATGCCGAGGCCGACCTCGACCTCGGTTTCACCTTCCGCCCCGAGGGCGAGGGCGAAGCCGCCCCGCGCTGGCTCTCGATCTCGCTCGGCGAGGGGCGGGTCCTCCTGCTCTCGCGGCTCCTCCACCGCGGCGATCATCTCGCCGAGGCCTGGCACGGTCTCGAGCGCGACTGGTCCGAGATGCGCGAGTACGGACAGGCCGTCGCCTGGCGCGGGGAGCTCGTCGGGTATCGCGCGGCCGTGGCCGCGGCGCAGTCGAGCCCCCCCGAGCTCGTCCTCGCCACCGGTCGGGAGTACCGCGTCGAGCTGCGTCGGCGGGAGGCGGGTCGGGCCCTGGAGCTCCTCGTGGACGGTCGAAGCCTCGTCCGACGGGTCTTCGAGCGCCCGCTGGCCCCGGGCCCGCTCGAGATCCGCTTTCCCATGCCGGGGCGGATCGGCGATCTCGACGTGACCGGCCGGCTCGGCCAGGACCCGGGTGACGGTCGATGACGCTAACCCCCCGGGAATTCACCGGTTACAAACGGGGCAGCGAGCATTCGCCCTGGCGGTGAAGACCGCGTAAACTGACCACCGGCTCATGGACATCGAGAACGCACAGTACGACACGAGTTTCGCGGCCGAGATCGAAGGCACGGCCGGGCTCTTCCGCGGCGAGCGGACCTACTGCCGGCTCGGGCAGTCGGTCGTCGTCGGGCGTTCGCGGGCCTGTGACCTCTCCGTCGCCCGGAGCGACGCCTGCCTCCAGCTCGGTCGCGAGGCGCTCGATCAGCACCCGAGCTACCGCAAGATCAGCCGCCGCCACATCCGGATCACGCTGCTCGACGCCGATCATCTCGAGGTCGAGGACCTCTCGACGAACGGCACCGCGGTGGACGGCTACCGCGTCGACAAGCGCGTGCTGTCCGACTTCCGCTCGCGGCGGGAGGGTCTCCGGATCGAGTTCGGCGAGGGCGAGATCCTCATCGTGAAGCCCGCGCGCGGCGTCCCCGGCCCGGCGGACGAACTCGCCGCCAACGCCTCCGGGAGCCACGCCGGCGGCCTGCTCGACTGATCCGATGGCGCGTCTCCTCGCCGTCGCGTTCCTCCTCCCGGTCCTCGCCTCCGTCGCCTCGGCCTTCGGGGTCCAGGACCCGGCCGCCGACGAGAAGCTCTGGCGCGAGGCGGGCACGCTCTTCGGCCGCGGACTCTACTGGCAGGCGGAGCCGCGCTTCCGGGAGCTCGTTCGTCGCCGGCCTCGCGACGCCAAGGTCCACTTCGGACTGGGCGCGGTCCTCATGCGGACGGACCGCAGTGTGGGGGCCCTCGCCGCCTTCGACGCCTCGCTCGCGCTCGACGACCGGGACGCCCAGACCCACCATCTCCGGGCGCGGGTGCTCGAGGCGCTCGAGCGTCCCGACGAGGCGGCGACCGCCTTCGCGCGTTCCCTCGAGCTCGCGCCGCGCGATCCCGAGGTGCTCCTGCGCGCGGGCATCCTCGCGGCCCGTCGGGGTCGCGCCGCGGAGGCCCGGGATCTCCTCGATCGCTGCCTGGCGCTCGGGCCGGATCGGGTCGAGGCCCTCTACGAGCGCGCCCAGCTCGACTTCCGCGCCGGCGAGGACGAGGCCGCGCGTCGCGGCGCCGAGCGCGCCGCCGCGCTCGACGCCGCTCACGCCCCGTCGCGCTACCTGCTCTCCCGCCTGGCCGCGAAGGCGCGTCGACGGGACGAGGCCGCGCGCTGGGCGCGCGAGTACCAGTCGCTCCAGCGCGCGGCCGAGGCGGCGGATCGCGCGCGACTGCTCGCGGCCGGGCGCGTCGCGCTCGGCTACGGTGCATTGAACGCCGGTCGCCTCCGGGAGGCGCTCGACTACCTCCTCGCCGCGCTCGAGGCGAGCCCCGGCGAGGTCCAGGCCCGGGCCGGCCTCGACGAGATCGAGAGGCGGGCGCGGGCCGCGAAGGACGAGGCCCTCCTCGCCGAGCTCGCGCGGCGCCGCCCCGCGGAAGGGAAGTGATGAGCCGGAGCCTCCTCGTTCTCGGATTCCTGGTCCTTCTCGCCGCCGGCGTCTCCGCTCAGGATGCCGCGCGGCGCGTGATCGTGCTCGGCTTCGACGGCGCCGATCCCGAGCTGATCTCGGAGATGATCGCCGCCGGCGAGCTGCCGCACCTCGCGCGCCTCGCGGAGCAGGGCACCTTCCGACCGCTCGCGACCACTAATCCGGCCGAGTCGCCGGTGTCCTGGTCGGCGTTCAGCGTGGGCGGCAATCCCGGGCGGACCGGGATCTTCGACTTCCTGCACCGCATCCCGGGCACCTACGTCCCGGACATCGCGCTCGTCCGGCGCGACACGCGTCCGCTGCTCGACTCGGATCTCCAGCGCGCCGGCGTCGCCGTCCTCGCCGGGCTCGTCGTCGCCTTCGGCCTCTGGCTCGTCCTCCGGCTCCTCACGGGGCGCCGCGGCTGGACGCGGTGGATCGCCCTCGGCCTCGGGCTGGCCGCGGGGATCTGGCTCCACCGCGCGATGGAGGACCTCCTGCCGCGGCGGATCCCCCTCGCGGTGACGGCGCGCGACGGGACGCCCTTCTGGGAGATCGCGGGCGCGGCCGGTCACCGCTGCTCGATCATCCAGGTGCCCGTCACCTTCCCCGCGATGGAGTTCCCGAACGGCGAGCTCCTCTCGGGCCTCGGTACGCCCGACGTCCGCGCCACCTGGGGGACCTTCGCGACCTACGCCGAGGACTACCCCGAGACCTGGACCGATCCCGTCAACGCGCCGCCTCGCGAGCTCTTCATCGACGGGCGGGCCGACTCCGTCACCGGCGGGAAGATGCACCTGCTCGAGTTCGCGGGCGACGATCCCGCGCGGGCGACGAGCGTGGTCCACGGTCCGCGCGACTTCACCGCCCCGCCGGCGAAGGCGGGCGGCGCGCCCTCCTTCATCGAACCACCCCTCGAGATCGTCCTCGATCGGGCCGGCGGCCGGGCGCGCTTCCTCTGCCAGGGCGAGGAGGTCTCCGCCGCGGCGGGGGAGTGGACCGACTGGCTCGCGGTCGAGTTCCGGATGAACGCGCTCATCTCGGTGCGCGGCATGCTGCGCTTCCACGTCGCCTCCGTGGCGCCGAAGTTCTCGGCCTACGCGTCGCCGGTGAACTTCGATCCGCGGGCCGCGCCCCTGCTCGACGCGCTCGCGCCGCCGATCTCCGCGCCCCGCGACTTCGCGCGGCGGCTCGCGGAGGAGACCGGATGCGTCTACGAGACGCTCGGCTGGGCCATCGCGACGAATCCGCTGAAGGACGAGCTCATCGACGAGGACACCTTCCTCGCCGATCTCGAGTTCAGCTTCGAGAACCGGTGGAAGCTCATCCGCAGCCGGCTCGAGGCGAAGGAGGCCCGGCTCGTCGTCGGTGTGATGCTGGCGACCGATCGGGTGCAGCACATGTTCTGGCGCTACCGCGATCCGGAGCACCCGCTCCACGCGCCGGACGCTCCGCCCCGGTTCCGCGACGCCATCGCCGCCGTCTACCGCCGGATGGATGCCATCGTCGGCGAGACCGTCGATCACCACGTCGATGAGGACACGGACCTCTTCGTCGTTTCCGACCACGGCTTCTCGAGCTTCCGGCGCGGGGTCCACATCAACTCCTGGCTCGTCGAGAACGGCTACCTCGTGCTGAAGGACCCGAGCCTCCGGGAGCGCGGCCGGCTCGCCGACATCGGCGTGGCGACGCCCTTCGCGAACGTGGACTGGGCGCGGACGCGCGCCTACTCGCTCGGCCTCGGGAAGATCTACCTGAACCGTCGCGGTCGCGAGCCCGAGGGCATCGTCGAGACGCCGGCGGAGGCCGAGGCCCTCATGGACGAGATCGTCGCGCGCTTCACCGCCTTCCGGGACCCCGAGACCGGCGCGCGCGTCGTGCGCGAGGTGCGCAAGAGCCGGGAGATCTTCTCCGGCCCCCACGCGACCGAGGCCGCCGACCTCGTCGTGGGCTTCGAGCGCGGCTATCGCGTCTCCTGGGACACCGCGGCCGGTCGGGCGCCGGCCGGGCTCGTCGAGGCCAACCTCAACAAGTGGTCGGGCGATCACTGCAGCGTCGCGACGGGGCTCGTGCCCGGCATCCT
Source organism: Planctomycetota bacterium (assembly GCA_041402125.1). GTDB lineage: Bacteria > Planctomycetota > DRQF01 > JAWKSY01. The sequence goes on along the minus strand of JAWKSY010000001.1, from coordinate 418,916 downwards.
CTTCTCGAACCGGAAGGTGGCGGTCGACGATCCCTCGATCCTCGACCTCGCGCGCACGATCCTCGGCTCGCTGGCGGTCGCCGCCCCGACCGAGATGGAGGGCCGGGACCTCCTCGCCCGATGAGCGCCGCCCACCCGCCCGAGTCCTTCCTCGTCCGCCGCGCCGCCGTCGAGGCCGCGCTCGCCGAGGTCGTCGCGGAAGCCGAGACCGCCGCGGGGCGCATCGCCCGCGGTGAGGCCCTCGCGCTCCGCGCCCCCGGCAAGCGCGTCCGCCCGGTGGCCGCGATCCTCGCCGGCGAGGCGCTCGGCGCGAGCCGCGAGGAGATCATGCCCTTCGCCGTCGCGGTCGAGCTCGTGCACACGGCCTCGCTGATCCTGGACGACCTGCCCGCGATGGACGACGCCGAGCTCCGCCGCGGTCGCCCGACGCTCCACCGGGAGATCGGCGAGGCGGACGCGATCCTCGTCGGCGTCTCGCTCGTCTCGCGGGCCTTCGCCGCCGCCTCGCGAGCCGGGCGGACGCGACGCCCGCGGGCCGGTCTGACGGCCGAGCTCGTGGCGATCCTCGATCGGGCCCTCGGCGCCCGCGGGATGTGCGAGGGTCAGGCGGCCGATCTCGCCGCCGACCCCGCGACCGCCGACTTCGCCGCGCTCGAGGCGATCCATCGCATGAAGACGGGGGCGCTCTTCACCGCCGCCCTCGAGGGCGCCTCCCGCATCGCCGGTGCGGGCGCGGCCGAGACCGACGCGCTCGGTCGCTTCGGTCGCAACCTCGGCCTCGCCTTCCAGATCGCCGACGACGTGCTGGACCTCGCCGGGAATCCGGACAAGATGGGGAAGGACGTGGCGCGGGACCACGGCCGCCGCGTCACCTTCGTGTCCCTGTTCGGGATCGAGGAGTCGCGACGGGCGATCGGCCGCCTGCATCGGACGGCCGAGGAGGCGCTGGCGCCGCTCGGTCGCCGCGGCGCGGACCTGATCGCTCTCGCGCGGTACCTGGAGGCGCGCGAGGGATAGGCGGGGGAGGGGCGACGAGGCCCATGAAGCCGGACAGCCGCGAGGCGGCGGATCTCGAGTCGGCGCTGCGCGCGCACGGCTACCTCGAGAGCGGCGTGCAGCGCTTCCTCGGGCGACCGGGTCGCACCGGCTCGCGGACGCTCTTCCGCACCGCCGTGCGGGCGGGGTTGCTCGGCGGCCCCGCGCTCGCGCTCGGACTCTTCGCCCTGCACGCCTCCGGCGACGCTCACCTCCTCGAGGAGCCCGCGCGGAGCGTCCGCCTCGGCCTCTTCCTGCTCGTCGGAGCCACGGCGCTCGTCGGCGCGGCCGCCTTCGCCGCCTCGGTCGCGGCGCGGGGTCTCGCGCCGAGGGGGCGGGCCTTCGTCGCGCTCGGAGGAGGGGCGGTCTTCGCCGCGCTCCTCGGCGCGGCCTGGCTCGCGCTGCGCGAGGTCCGACCCGAGGGTCGCGAGCGCTGGGGGCCGGATCTCGTCGCGCTCCTCGTCGTCCTCGGCGTGGCCGCGACGCTCGCGCTCGTCCTCGCGCTCGCGGCCCAGGTCGCGGCCGGTGCCCGAGGTCGCGTCGGCCCTCGCCGCGGCGGAGTGCTCGCGCTCGTCGTCCTCGGTCTCGGCGCCGCTCTCGCCGTCGCGCAGGGGCTGGCTCCGGCGCGGCTCGAGGCTCGACCCTCGACCCCCTTCGACGTGGTCCAGACCGGTCGTCGCGTGGCCTGGATCGCGGTCGACGGGCTCGACCTCCGGGCCTTCGATGAGGCCCGGGCGCGAGGCGAACTCCGGGGACTGCGGGCGGCCGCCGAACGCGGGATCGTGCTGCCCCTCGAAGGAGCCGGAGCGGGTCCGCCGCCCGCGATCTGGACGACGGCCGCCACCGGTTGCCTTCCCGCCCGCCACGGCATCCGCGACACCGAGACGCGCCGGGCCCGCTGGGGAGGCCGGGGTCCGATCCTCGATCTCCGTGACGCGCTGTGGCCGCTCGCGCTCGAGGCGCGGACCGAGCCGATCTCGGCCGGCTCGCGGCGACTCCCGACGCTCGCGGAGATCGTCGCGGCGAAGCGTTATCGCGTCCTCTCCGTCAACGCCTGGTCGAGCGGTCCCTCCGATCCCGACGACGGCATCGCGCTCGTCTCGGACCGCGCCACCCGGGATCTCGTCGTCTCCGCGCGCGCGACGCCGCCCCTCGACGACCTGCGTCCCGAGGATCTCCGCCGGGCCTGGGTCGGCGTCGCGGCCGACTTCGACCGGATGGAGCGGGGCGCCCGCAAGGTCGCGGTCGACGAGGCCCTCGTCCGCCTGGTGTCCGACCGCCTCGACGGGGAGGGCGGAGCGCCGCCGGACCTCGTCGTGCTCGGACTCACCGGGCTCGACCTCGTCGCCCTCGACGGTGACGAGGCGGCGCGACGCGCGCAGCTCGGCCACTTCGACGCCACGCTCGCCCGCCTGCTCGACCGCCTGGTCGTCGATCACGCCGTCGTCCTCACCTTCGGGCCCGGCTTCGGCGGCCGCGGGGAGGACGGTGACGGCGTCGCGATCCTCCTCGGCGAGCCCTTCGCGGCCGCGCCGGGCGCGCGCCTCGCGACGGCCGACCTCGGGCCGCTCGTCCTCCGCGTGCTCGGTTTCCCGACCGCGGAGGATCAGGACGGCCGACCGCCCGAGCGCCTCCTCTCCGCCGACTTCCGGGAGCGGGTGCCGCCGCGTCGCATCGCCACCTTCGGCGATCGGACGCGCCGCGGGCCCGATGCCGAGGCGCTCGCCCGCGAGCAGCTCGACGCGCTGCGCACGCTGGGCTACGGCGGAGGCGGACGATGAGCGCCACGCGTCGTGAGCGCCTGCGCCGCGAGTGGCCGCGCAAGGTCCTGCACCTCGGCGTCGGGCTCGGCGCCCTCGCGCTCCCCTTCCTGCCGCGCCTCACGGCGGCGAGCCTCGCCGCCCTCGCGGTCCTCGCGAACGGACTCTGGCGCCGGTTCGCGCCGCGCTCGCCGATCTTCCGCGCCGACGAGCGCGGCTGGGGCGGCGTCGTCCTCTATCCCGTCGTGGTCCTCCTCGCGATCGCCCTGCTTCCCTACCCCCGCGGCGCGATGGCGGTGTGGGGAGCGCTCGCGGCGGGGGACGCGGCCGCGAGCCTCGTCGGTCTCGCGCTCGGCGGGCCGACCTGGCCCTGGAACCGCCGGAAGTCCGTCGTGGGCAGCCTCGCCTTCGCGCTCTGCGCCGCCGCCGCGATCTTCGGCCTCCTGCGTTTCGCGGGCGACCCCGTCGATCCGCTCCGTCCGGCCCTCGTCCTCGCGCTCGTCGGCGCCCTCGCGGAGTCCCTGCCCTGGCGCATGGACGACAACCTCGCGATCGGGCTCGCCTGCGGTCTCGCCTGGGTCGGTCTGGAGGCCCTCGCGTGACGCCGCTCCTCGGCCTCCTCCTCGCGAACGGTCTCGCCGCCGGCGCCGCGCTCGCCGCGCGCGCGCTCCGACCGGAGGCGGTCGCGACCGCCTTCGCCGTCGGCGCCGCGGTCTACTGGGGCGGAGGATTCGCGAGCTGGGTGCTGCTCGCGACCTTCGTCGTCGTCGGGAGCGGACTCACGAAGCTCGGCTACCGCCGCAAGGCCGCCCTCGGGACCGCGCAGTCCGACGGCGGCCGGCGCGGCGTCGCCGAGGTCCTCGCGAACGGCGGCGTGGCCGCGATCGCCGCGATCCTCTGGCGCGCGACGGGCGAGCCGCTCCTCGCGACGGCCCTCGTCGGCGCGCTCGCCACCGCCCTCGCCGACACCGCGGCGAGCGAGGTCGGCCCGGTCTGGGGCCGGCGCTGCGTGGCCGCGGCCACGTGGAGGCCCGTCCCTCCCGGCACGGAGGGCGCGATCTCGCTCGAGGGCACGCTGGCCGGGGTGATCGGCGCCGCGCTGATCGCGGGCCTCGCCGCGTTGGGGGGCGTGCTGGCGCCGTCGCTCGTCCTGATCGTCGTGATCGCGGCCGCGCTCGCGAGCTGGCTCGAGAGCATGGTCGGCTCGGTCGCGCGTCGCGGATTCCTCGCGAACAACGCCCTGCAGAACCTCGCCAACACCTTCGTCGGCGCGGCGCTGGCCGTCCTCCTGGAGCGCGCGGCATGAGCGGATTCGGGGAGCGACTCCGCGTCTGGGTGCGCTTCACGCGGCCCTTCACGTTGCTGCCGCCGCTCGTCGGCATGCTCAGCGGGGCCGCCACCGCGGTCGGCGCCCTCGCGCATCGCGAGGGCCGCGGCCTGGGCGAGGTCGTCCGCGAGCTCGGCGGCGAGTCGCTCTGGTGGCACGTCGCGCTCGGCGCGCTCCTCGCAGCCTCACTCAACGCGGGCTCGAACATCCTCAACCAGTGGACGGATCTCGAGAACGATCGCATCAACAAGCCGCACCGGCCGCTGCCCGCGGGGCACGTCGGACTCCGCGAGACCTTCGCGCTGGTCGTCTTCTTCTACCTGCTCTCCTTCGGACTCGCCGCCGCGATCCGACCGGAAGGGCGCTGGCACACCTTCTGGGTGGTGGTCGGCGGCGCGGTGATGACGGTGCTCTACTCCGTCCCGCCCTTCCGCACGAAGCGCTTCGGCACCCTCGCGAACCTCACCATCGCCACCGCGCGCGGCTGTCTCCTCAAGGTCTGCGGCTGGAGCTGCGTCGCGGCGATCTTCCCCGACCCGGAGCCCTGGTACATCGGCGGCGTCTTCGCGCTCTTCCTCGTCGGCGCGGCGTCGACCAAGGACTACGCCGACATGGAGGGCGACCGCGCCGCCGGCTGCATCACCTGGCCGATCCGCTTCGGCCCGCGCCGCGCGGCGCGCCTGATGGCGCCCTTCTTCGTCCTCCCCTGGCTGCTGATCCCGCTCGGTCTCGTGCTTCCCGCGCCGGGCCGCGAGGCGCTCCTCACCGGCGACGCGCGTCTCCTCGTCGGCGTCTCGCTCCTGCTCGCTGCCTACGGCGTTCTCGTGGCGCGGCTCATCCTGCGCGACCCCGACGCGCTCGCCACGACGGAGAACCACCCCTCGTGGCGTCACATGTACCTGCAGATGATGCTGGCCCAGCTCGGCCTGATGCTCGCCTACCTGATCTGATCCTCGCTCAGCGGCCGCGGAGGAGAGCGTCGAGGCGCTCGATCGCGCGGTCGGCCGCCGCGCCGCTGCCGGAGGGGTCCACCTCGCGGGCGCGCTCGAAGCTGCGGCGAGCTTCGTCCCAGCGCCGCTCCATCGCGTGGCTCTCGCCGATCGAGATCCAGGCGCCGCCGTAGCCGGGGTCGCGGTCGAGGGCGAGCCGGAGTTCCGCCCGGCCCTCGTCGAAGCGCCGGGCGCGGAGGAGGAGCTGGCCGAGCAGGTGATGAGGATAGGCGGTGTCGCTGAGACTCACCGCGCGCCGCGCGCACTGCTCGCTCTCGTCCCAGCGTTGCAGGCGGAGATTCGCCCGGGCGGCGGTGATCCAGGCGTCCGCGTTCTCGGGGTCGCCCCGGAGGACGATCTTGATCTCCTCGAGAGCGGCCTCGGCATCGCCCGCGTCGAGCCGGGCCTTCGCGGACTTGCTCTTCGCGTAGAGGCGCAGCATCCGCTTCGGATCCTCCCGCTCGCCCGCGCCGCCGGCGCGCGCCACGCGACCGTAGCCCAGCGCGGCGAGCCGCTGCGCCAGCTCGGGATCGAGCGGCATCTCCTCCTTCGCGACCGCCTCGACGTCTCCCCAGCCCCGCATCAGGCGATCGAGCTCCTCCCGGGCCGCGCGACCCTCCGCCGGCAGGTCGCCGGCGAGGTTCTTCGTCTCGGCCGGGTCGCGGGTGAGATCGTAGTACTCCGGCTCCGGCGCGCGGATGAACCGATCGTCCGCGCGACGCAGCGCGTGGAGCGAGGACCATCCGTGGTTGAGGAGGGGGAGCATCGCCTCCGAGTAGATCCCGCGATCGGAGGGGGGCGCCTCGGTTCCGAAGGAGTGCGACCGTCCGTGCCGGGTTCCGGGCGCGAGGCCCAGGAGATCGAGCAGGGTCGGCATCACGTCGACGAGGCCGACGACCTCGTCGGCCACGACGGTCTCCTTCAGAAGAGCGCGGGCGCGGAGAGGATCAGGGGAACGCGGATCGTGGCGTCGTAGGTGAAGAAGCCGTGGAAGTCCTCGCCATGTTCGCCGAGCGACTCCCCGTGATCGGAGGTGACCACGAACAGCGCGGTCGAGTCGGCCCCAGCATTCCACCGCCGCGACGGCCGATTCGTGATCCGGCGTTGCGTAGCGGATCTCTCCCGCGTAGAGCGAGCCGCATCACCCCCGCCGGCGAATTCGGCCGGGGAGCGTGGTGGGGAAGTGCGTGGTCGAAGAGATGGGCCCAGAGGAGGACGGGCGCTTTCCGTCGGCGTCGAGGAACTTCTCGTAGGCGGCGAGAGCGGCATCCACGACGGAGCCCGCCGGACGCTCGTCGAAGTGGACCTTCGCGCCGTCCGCCCGCGCCGGGATCGCGTCGTCGTAGCTCGCGAAGCCCTGATCGAGTCCGAAACGAGAGTCCAGCACGAGCGCCCCGACGACCGCCGCGCCGCGGTAACCGGCCGCCGAGAGTCGCTCGGCCAGGGTCGTCCGCTCCGGCGCGAGCCGGAAGGTCCTGTTGTTCCGGACCAGGATTCGGCGGCCAGAGTCCGGTGAAGAGGTGGGGTGGCGACTCGGCAGGGGGTGATCGGCGCGCCGCCATCGCCCGTTCGAAGCGCACGCCGCGGCGCGCGAGCCCGTCGATGACTGGGCTCGACCCGCCGGCGCTGCAGTAGCCGAGATGGTCGGCGCGGTGTCGATGGTGACGACGATGACGTCGAATCCGCCTGCGAAGCTCCGTCACCAGATGGTCGGCCACCTCGGCGAGGGGAGTCGGCGCCGGTCCGACCGAGTCCTCCTCGGGTTCCTCGCCGCAGGTCAACACCAGCGCGGAGAGCACGAGGAGAGCGGCGCCGCGCGTGACGATCCGAGGCGGAGTCGACGTTCTTCCCGCGGAGGAATCCGGTTCGCGCCAGTCGGTGGATGCGGGCCCGGTTCCGGACGAACCAGTCGACGAGCAGCCCCGAGTAACGACGATTCCTGATGTCGGATGTGGTGAAGAAGGGGCGGAGCGCGCGGTTCAAGGCCGCGAGTCGGTAGAGCGGCACCGCCGGGAAGTAGTGGTGCTCGATATGGTGGTCTGAGGCGAGGAAGAGGGCCCGGATCAAAGGATCCCCGTCGACGCGCGTGCTCCAGGCCTCGACGCGGGTCGGGTCGATGTCGTAGTGCTGGATGATCCGGTTGAGGGTGAAGGCGATCGGGAAGAACACGAAGAGCGGCAGGGCCCAGACGCGCAGCACGACGTCCCAACCGTATCGCGACAGGTACCAGACTCCGGCCGCGTGCACGGCGACGTTCACGGCGCGCTCGAGCCGGATCGTCCGGCGCAACGTCGGTTCGCGTAGCTCCGCGCCTCGCGCGCGGCGGCCCGGGCGTAGATCGTGAAGAGGGCGGGCGTGGAAGTAGAGCGCTCAGCCAGCGGGCGTTGCGCTTCGGCGAGAGGAAGGCGCTTGGGATCGTCGGTGTCGCTGCCGAGCTCGCGGTGATCGTTGTGCCAGCGGTCGAACTGGCTCGGCGGAGATGCCGCTGGGGAGCGCGTAGAGCCGGCCGAGCCAGAGGGCCCAGCCCGGTCGCGCGCCGGGCACCACGAGATTGTGGGCGACCTCGTGCAGGAGGATGATGAAGCCGAGGATCGCGATGCCCGCAGCGCGGCTGCCGAACGAAGACGAGGGCGTCTCGGATCGCCAGAGGACGAAGGTGAGCGCGACGTAGAGCGACCTGCCAGCCGGCGACGAGGGCGTGGCGCCATCCGCTGACGCGGTGGAGCGCGCGGAGGGTCTCTCCCGGCACGGCGGCCTTGAGGCGCTCGCGCAGGTCTCCGAGATGGCGCTGATAGTGGCGGTTCTTCATCGTGGCGATCCGGCGTCAGTCTACGTCACGATCGGTCCCGGGCCACGCTCCGGGGTCAGCGGCCCCGGCGCTCGATGAGGGCCTCGATCCGGGCGATCTTGACCGCGGCGCGCTTGCCGGCGACGTCGGGATCGACCTCGGCCGCCCGCCGGTAGTGCGTGAGCGCCTCCTCGAACCGGCCCCGGATGGCGAGGCCGTCGCCCCGCGCGATGTGGACCTCGGCCAGCCCCGGCTCCAGCTCCAGCGCCCGGGCGAGCTCGACCTCCGCATCCTCGTGGCGGTCCAGCTTCAGCAGGACCTGGCCGTGCATCAGTCGGAGCGGGGCGGTCTCCAGGAGTTCGAGCGAACGGGCGATGCAGGCCTCGGCCTCGGCCGTCTCGTCGAGCTTCAGGTTGATCATCGCCGCGAACTCCCAGGCCTTGGCGTTGCCCGGATCGCCCCGCAGGACCCGGCGCAGGATCTCCCGCCCGCGCTTCGGGTCGCCGCGCTCGGAGACGACCATCGCCTCCTGCGTCTTCAGGTAGAGGGGGAGCATCCGCTTCGGGTCCTCCGGCCCGCCCGCGCCGCGGGAGCCCGCTCCTCGCGCGTAGCCCAGGGCGGCGAGTCGGGCCGCCAGTTCGGCGTCGACCTCGCCCTCCGCGGGAGCGAGCGCTTCGTCGCCTCCGGCGCGGGGAGCGAGCGCCTCGAGCGCCTCGTCGAGTCGTCTCGCCTCGTCGCCGGCCCCCGGCAGGAGGTTGCGGGACTCTCCGGGGTCGCGATCGAGCGCGTAGAGCTCGGGTTCGGGGGCGCGGACGAACTTGCGGTCGCGCGTCCGCCAGCCGAAGAGCGGCGCCCAGCCGTGGTGATAGCGGGGGAGCATCGCCTCGGCGTAGACCCCCCGATCCGCGCTCGCAGGCGCCGCGAAGAGATCGCGGCCGTCGAGTCCCTCGGCCGCGGGGAGGCCGAGCAGCGCGAGGAGCGTGGGCACGACGTCCACGTGGGACACCGCGGTGTGCTCGACGATCGTGGCCTCCTTCGCGAAGGGGAGCGAGAGGATCAGGGGGACCCGGATCGTGGCGTCGTAGACGAAGACCCCGTGCGTGGGCTCCCCGTGCTCGTGGAGGCTCTCGCCGTGGTCCGCGGTGAGGACGAAGACGGTCCGCGCGAGGTCTCCGCGACGTTCGAGCTCGGCGACGAGGCGACCGAGCTGGGCGTCCATGTAGCGGACCTCGCCGAGATACCGGGTCTCGTCGTTCGTCGACGCCGCGGCGTACTCGACCGGCGGTCGATAGGGCGCGTGCGGGTCGAAGTAGTGCAACCAGTAGAAGAACGGGCGAGAGGACCCGGAACCGCCCGGCCGCGCCGCGAGCCAGCCCAACGCGGCGTCCGTCACCGCGCGGGCGTCCCGCTCGTTCGAGGCCAGGGCGCCGCCGGCGCGCCCGCGGAGCTCCTCGTCGTAGCTCGCGAAGCCCTGCGCGAGCCTGAAGCGCGAGGCGAGCACGAAGCTCGCGATCGCGGCGCCGCAGTCGTAGCCCGCGTCCGCGAGGTTCGGCCAGCGTCGCGTGCTCGTCTTCCAGCCGGAAGGTGCCGTTGTTCCGGACGCCGTGGTGGGGCGGATAGAGACCGGTCATCAGGCTCGCGTGGAGGGAAGCGTGATCGGAGCCGTCGCGGCGCCTGGCGAGACCACGCCTCGGCGGGCGAGGCGATCCAGGGTGGGGGTGGAGAGGGGAGCGCCCGTAGCACCCGAGGGCGTCGGCGCGCGTCGTGTCCATCGTCACGAGGACGACGTTCAGCCCGCGCGCCGCCCCGGCCGCGGCGAGACCCCGGAGATCCTCGGGCGCCGGGGGCGAGCCCCCGGTCGGGTCGGCATCGCTGCAGCCGTGCCCGGCCAGGAGGGCTGCGGCCAGGAGGATCACGGCGCGACGGGCGCCGGGTCGGCCGGAGGAGCGCGCGTCGGGCATGGGCTGGGTGTTCCTTCCGGTCTGCGGGCGCTGACGCCCGGAGGACGATGGGAATAGAATAGCGTCGAGTCCTCGCGACGGGCTCTCGACGCATGATTATCCGATCGCCGACGGAGCCCCCGGCATGATCTCTCCTGCGCCTCGTTCTCGCCTCCAGCGCCCTCGTCCTCGCGGCGGCGGTCGCGGGTGCGCAGGAACCGGCGGCCGGGACCACGGTCCTCGAACAGGCGCGCGCCGCCTTCGCGAAGGAGGACTTCGATCGGGCCCGCGTGCTCCTGGAGCCCCTCGCGGCGACGAAGGCGACGGCCGACGTGCACGCGCTGCTCGGCCTCGTCCGCCTCCAGCTCGCGAAGCCCGACCTCGAGCGCGCGGTCGCCTGCTCCAGCGCGCGCCGCCCTCGATCCGGAGCACGTCGAGGCACACTTCGGCTTCGGTCTCCTCTACAACCGCCAGAAGCAGCCGATGCGGGCGCTCGTCCATCTGAAGCGGGTGGTCGCGCGCCGGACTGGGCGGACGGTCATCTCCAGGCGGGCGCTGCCCTGTACTCGCTCGGCCGCCTCGAAGATGCGCGCGGTGAGTTCCGGCGAGCGACCTCCCTTCCGGCGGCCGTCGAGTACCTCGCTCGTGGAAGGGACGATGAACCGCAACGAGGTGGCGGCAGAGCTCTTGCGGCGCCTCATCGAGCGACTCGGGCCGGAGGCTCCGAACCGCGGTCGTCTGCGGTACCAGTGCGGCGCATTCCTGCACAAGGCGGCGAAGGCGGAGGAGGCGCGTCAAGAACTCGAGGCAGCGATCGCGGCGGGCTGGATCACCTCGAGGTGCATCGGCTCCTGGGCGAGATCGCCTACGAAGCGGATGACCTCGCCGGGGCGCTCCAGCACTACCGCCGGGCGCTCGAACGCCCCACATTCCGCCGGCCGTGATCGACGTGCCGGGAGCGATCTCCGATACTCGATCGGTCTCTGTGCTCTTCCGGCAGGGAAGTACGCGGATTCGGAGCGCGAGCTCGAGTCCTGCGTCGCGCTCGACCCTTCCATCCCAACGCCTGGTACAAGATCGGCCAGGTCGCGCAGAGCAAGGATCGGGCGAAGGCGAAGAGGGCTTCTCGCGGCACCGCGAGATCGAACCCTTCACCAAGCAGCTGAACAGCGTGCGCAATCGCTGGAGAACGTCCCCAAGCACACGGGCAACCGCCTGGCCTACGCCGTTCGCCTTCCTCGAGGCCGCCGGAACGGCGCCTTCGAGCAGCTCCGGATCCTCGAGCAGACCGCTCCCGACTCTCCTGGGTCTTCGAGGACTTCTCCGGGTCACCGAGCACTTGGGAGGAGCGGATCTCGCGGATTCGTACCGCGCGCGACTCGCGATGCGCGCCGCGGCCAAGAAGATGCCGGTGACGGGACTGCGCCCGACGCACCGGTCGGGAGACGACGGCGATGAAGGCGACGTGAGAGTGATCGCCGTACTCCTCTCCGGGCTCGCCGGCTGCCTGGACCAAGAGCGCCGGCCCCCGCGTCATCGACGGAGCCGTCCGAGCCGAGGGGAACGAGGGTCGGACGGAGTCGAAACCGCGTCCGCGAGGCTGCGGCGGATTGGGGCCTCACCGTTCCTCACCACGCAGGCTGGTCCGAGAAACGCCTCTGCCGGAAGTGCTCGGGTCGGGTGCCGCCCTTGCTGATTTCGACGGCGACGGACGCCTCGACTCCTACCTCTGCCATCAGCGGAGTTTCGTCGTTTCCGACGAGGCCGAATCAGCACGAGCCGCCAATCGACTCTACCCAGCGTCGGCCCGGTCAGTTCGACGACGCGAGTGGGGGCTCGGGGGCGGACGATCGAGGTTGCCTCTCGGTCGCGCCGCGGCCGATTTCGACGGGATGGGGATCAAGATCTCTACATCTGCAACATCGGGGAGAACCGGCTGCTCCGGAACGACGGTACGGGTCGATTCGAGGATGTCACGGCGAGGCGGGGTCGGCGATGATCGGATGTCCGTCAGCGCGGCCTTTCTCGACTACGACCGGGACGGGGATCTCGACCTCTTCGTCGTCAACTACGTCGACTGGACGGTGGAAAAGAACGTCGACAACGTGATCAACGGCATCCTCACCTACAGCACGCCGCACGCCTACGACACCATCGGGAGCCGACTCTCCATGCAACGAGGGCGGTCGATTCACCGACGTCAGCGTATCCTCGGGCATCGCAGTCCGGGAAAGGGTCTGGAGTCGCGGTCGAGGATTTTGACGACGACGGCTGGCCTGACATCTACGTCGCGAACGACGAATGGGCCAACTTCCTCTTCCGCAACCTCGGCGATGGGCGATTCGAGGAGATCGGCCTGGAGAGTGGAGTCGCCTACAGCGAGTCCGGCGTCGCGGAGGGGGAATGGGCGTCGATGCGGCCGACATCGACGGGGACGGTCGCGCCGACATCTTGGTGACGAACTTCGATCGCGAGCTGAACAATTACTTCCTGAACCAGGGAGACCTCCTTTTCGAGGAAGCGACGCGAGATCGCGGATTCGGGGCGCCTTCTGATGAGCCGGGTCGGATTCGGCGTACGCGCATTCGATTACGAGAACGACGGCGATCTCGACGTCTACGTCGCCAACGGCCACATCGCGGACAACGTCGCCGAGTACACCGAAGGTCAGAGCTTTGCAGCCTGACCTTCTTCCTGAACGACGGTCGGAGTGGGATGCAGGAGGTCATGACGGCTCCCGGCGGCGGAAGGAGGCGGCGGACGAGGCGTGGCGGTGGGCGACCTCGACGACGACGGCGATCCTGACTCGTGGTGACGAACAACGGTGGCTTCGCCCTTTCTCCTTCTGAACGAGCAGGGGGAGAGTGCGCCCTGGGTCGGACTGCTCCTCGTGGGCAAGGGCGGCAACCGCGACGGTCTCGGCGCGAGAGTCGCTTTGCGGGATTCAAATCGCAGGGTCCTCGCCGTGCAGCGCGGAACCTATGTCTCATCGCACGACCGCCGCATCATCGTCGCGCTTCCGGGACCGCAGCGGGCGATATCACCGTCGTCTGGCCCGACGGCACGCCGCAGGCGCTCCCCGCCCTCCGGGCGGGGCGCTACTACCGCGTCGAGGCCGGAGGAGCCGTGGCTCCGCTCTCCGACTGAGGGTGCCCGGCCCTCGGCCGGGATTCAGCGCGAGCCGCCGGACCGGTCGACCTTCTCGGGTGCGGCGCCTTCCGCCTTGCCCTCCGGAGCGCCGGGAGCCGGGGTCGGCGCGGGTGGGAGGGGGCGTGCCTCGATGCGTCCGATCGGCTTCTCGTCGGCCAAAGGGGTCGCTCCGCGGAAGGTCGCGGCAGAAGAGAGGTGCCAGGCGTCGTCGCGCGTCGCGAAGTCCATCGCGATGCGGAACCGAGGGCCGCGGAAGGAGAGGGAGCGCGGCGCCCACCGCCCCGCGCCGAGCTCGAACCAGCCCTGGTATCCGATCTCGGCGAGCGTGGCGCCCCGGGCGTCACGAAAGCGCTCCACGAGAGGGCGCCCGGCGGGGTCGAAGCGGATCTCGAGCGCTTCGGCCCGGATGCGCTGGCGCCCCACCCAGAGGCCGAAAACCGCGTTCCCGAGACCGACGACGAAGGACTCCGTCCCTCCGCGCGTCGTTGCGCGCAGGGTCGAGCCCTTGTCGTCCGCGACCAGGGAGAGATTCCAGCGATCGGGGCGAAGGAGGATCCGCTCGAGTCCGAGGTCGAGGTCGAGGCCGGTGAAGGCCACTCGATCCGGATGGGCGGCGCTCGCCTCGAGGACGATGGTCCGGGCCGGCGACTCGGCGCTCTCCGAGCGCGTGACCTCCAGGCGCCACGAGGAGGCTTCTCCGGCCGGACGGAGGCGCCCCGTGAAGCGATCCGTCGACGTCATCAGATCGTCGAGGAGCTTCCTCACCGGGGCGGGAAGGGAGTCGCGGCTCGCCGAGTAGGCGAGGCGGCGCAGGTCGGGATCACGGACCGCCTCGACGGCGTCGAGGACGTCGCTGAGGGTCTCCGGCCGGCTCTCCTTCACGAGGGTCTCGGCCCTCGCGCGGAGGGCGGTCGGGTCGAGCCCGGCCAGAAGGGCGACGGCGCAGCGACGGAGGGAGGGCTCGGGACGTCGCAGACAGGCGACGAGATCGGAGAACACGCCGGTGTCGCCCCTCCGCGCCAGGAACTGGAGGGTGTTCTCGTAGCGCTGGGCGCAGAGCGGGTGCGGCGCCGGGCCGGCGAGTTCGGTGCGGAGAGTCGTCATCCGCTCCCTGAACCAGGCATCCAGGGCCGGATCGGCGGACATGAAGAGGCAACGGGTCGCTTCGGCGGCGCGGCGGGCGTCGGAGTGGTCGAGCAGCGGGAAGATCTCGGCGCGATGGCGGGGGTCCCGGAAGGAGCCGAGACAGCGCAGAGCCAGCACGGCGTCGTCGTCGTGCTCGCCGCGCGCGGCGGCGAGGAGGGACGGAGCGATCATCTCGCCGCCGCCCTCGAGGAGCGCGCGGATGCGGCGCCGGAGCGTCGCGTCCTCGAGGCGGCCGGCCTGGATCAGATCGGCCGCGTACTCGCTCACGCTCGCCGTGAACCTCTCGATGCTCGCGACGGCTCCGCTCGCACGGGCGAGATCCCCGGATCGGAGCGCTTCGCGGACCGCGGGATCCGCGAGGAGCTGCGCGTGTGCGGAGCCGGCGACGAGGACGAGCCAGGCGACCAGGGCGATGGCGACGAGTCGGGACATGCGGACCTCCGCAGAGAGGGTATCACGCTCCGTCTCCCGTCCGAGGAGTGGGAAGCTTTGCCCTCGTCCGGCGCATTTTCTGGCGATCCGGACGAAAAAGAGCGGCCCGGAGCCGAGGCTCCGGGCCGCTCGTCGTCACACCCGCGAAGGATGTGCGAGGGGATCAGTTGAAGTTGACGCCCCAGCTGTTGAGGGCACCGCCGTCACCGAACGCGGTGTCGTTGATGTCCATCACCCAGTTCCCGGCCGTCGTCTCACCGAAGAACTCGCTGAAGTCGCCGGCGCCGAGCGGGTCGAGCGCGAAGGCCGTCTGGCCCATGTTCGTGCCGCCCGGGTAGGTGCCGATCAGGTTGGCGGTGTTCCCGAACTGGTTGTCGATGAGGCGGACGGTGGTCAGCGCGGGGCTGGTCACGTCGATCTCGAGATCGCCGACCCAGGTGTGGCTGATGTCGACGTCGACCGTCATCGAACCGATCGTCGTGTCGTCGATGATCACGATCGTGTCCTGAATCGAGTTGGCCGCACCCGTCGAGATCGGGGTCCCGGGAGCAGACATTCCGGAAGCCGCCGCGTACTCGATCTGACCGTTGACGCACCACATGTTGAGGACGCCATCGTCGGAGCCCGGGAACGCATCGACGATGTCGAGGGTCCAGGTGCCGTCGGGGCTGGTGCCGTCGAGCTCGCTGAAGTCGCCGTTGCCGCTCGGGATGAGCGGCGTACCGCTCGAGGGGTTCACGCCCGTCGGGTAGTCGCCGATCAGGTCGTCGTCGCTGCCGCCGTCACCGTCCCAGAGGTTGAACACCGTCACGCCATCCGGAGCGGTCAGGTCGATGGTCAGGTCACTGAGCCAGGTGTGCGTGATGTCGAGATCGACGGTCAGCGTGCCGGCCGCGATCGTCGCGCCGACGCCGGCCGAGACGACGAGCGTGTCCTGGGCGTTGGTGGGACCGAAGGCGATCGCCGGGGTGCTGCACTCCGAGAAGGTCGGCAGGGCGTTGTCGACGTAGAGCCAGCCGCCCGTGATCGTCACGACGTCGGCGCCGTCCGTCAGGACGATGTCCGCGGGACCGACGACTCCGGCGGGCACGGTGACGGTGAGCATCGTGGTGCCGGTCGGGGTGAGGCCGGTGCGCGTTGCCGCCGACGGTCACGCTGACGACGGTGTCGAGCGCGGTGCCGGTGAAGGTCAGGAGCTCGCCGCCGGCGATGTCGCCGTTGTTGAGGTCCTGGCTGGTCACGGAGAACAGCGGGTTGCGGGTGATGATGAGCTCGGCGAGGCCCTCGTTGAGCGAGGTGCCGCCGCCCGAGTAGCCGTCGACCATGATCACGACCGTCTGACCCATCGTCATCGGGAAGGCGCCGATGTAGGAGCGGAAGCCCGAACCGCAGACGGGGTTGTTGTCGTCGTTGGTGATGAGGCCGGTCACGCAGTCCGTATCGAGGATGGCGAGGCCGGTGTCGAAGGAGCTGCCGCAGAGGCTGAAGTTGTACTCGGCGGTGAAGCCGGCGGTGAAGGTGATGAAGGCGTCCCGGTTGTTGAGGTCGGGGAAGGCCGGGTTCGAGACCGCCGGAGCGATGGTGCCCGCGCCGACGGTGAAGACCGTCGTCGTGGCCAGCGTCGCCGCGTTGATCGCGGTGTTGTTGGTGTAGAGGCTCGTGTCGACGGTGAAGGGCACGCCGAGGTCGGCCTCACCGAGGCCGGCGCACTGCAGGGCGTCCTCGCAGGTGTTCGAGAACATGTCGGCGAGCTCGTTGCCGATCTCGTGCTTCACGGTGTTCGAGAGCTGCACGCCGAGCGGGCCGCCCGGATCGAGCGTCACGCCCTGGGCGAAGAAGCCCCAGTCGTCCGAGGCCGCGTTGTCGGCGGCGACGGCGGCGTCGGGGTTGGCGGCGTAGATGCCGCCGTCGATCCAGTCCTGGCTCGCCGGGACGATGTAGCTCTGGGTCAGCATGCCGCCGACCAGCGAGGGCTGGAGCGGATCCGAGATGCTGTTGAAGATCACGAAGCGGTTGATGCCGGTGCCGATGCCCAGGCCCAGGCCGCCGATGTCCTCGTTGATGTCGCGGTGAACCGGCGCGATGTCGGCGAACAGCGCCACGGGCGAGTTCATGATCGTGCCGGAGCTGAACTGAATCGTGAAGGCGTCGCCGACGCAGAGGAACTTGTCCGCGTCGGACGGCAGGTCGGCGTTACGCTGGGTCGCGAGCGAAAAGTCGCCGCCGGTGCCTTCGCCCTGCTGGGCCATGGCCGGCGCGGCGACGAACGCGAGCGCCAGGGCAAGGCCGAGGAGCTTGGTCGTCAATCTCATCGCAGTCTTCTCCTAGTCCTTTCGAACCGTTCTTGAGACCGCCGATCCCATCGGGTCGGTCTCGGGCGGGAATCGCGGCGCCATCCGTGGCGACGCGAACGGTGTTGCCCCACGCCGTCCAGCGCAGGACCCTCCCATCCGTGCTTCCGCGGGGAGGCACGCACGAGAGGGGGCTCCCTTCCTCCACGCGAGGTCAGGAATTCAGGGCCGTCGGTGGTCCGGCTCGTGTGTCGTTCAGGTCAATTCGGGGTGCGGGTACGGCACATCGTTGACGCCGCAGCCTCGCACAATGGACCTGTTCCGTGAAGCAAAAAAATGCCCCTTCGGGATACCTGGTGACCCGAAGGAGCGGGGCGGATGGAACTCTCTGTCCGCGCCGCACTTCGGCGCGCGGGGTCTCAGAAGCCGCTGCCGCCGCCGGTCGGGCAGGGACCGATCGGGGTGATCAGGAGCTGCGTCAGCCCCTGCGAGGCGACCCCCGCCCCGTCGATCAGGACGTAGACGGTCTCTCCCGGAGCGAGGCAGGTTTCGAGGACGGGAGCCGTCGGATCGCCGGGACAGGCGCCCGTCTGGTCGTCGTCGCAGAAGAGGAGCGGCGCGCGGGACGGGAAGGCCGCGAGGGCGAGCGTCGCGTCGAAGGCCGATCCGCAGAGCTCGAACCGGAACTGACCGCCGACGGCGGTGGTGAATCGCGTGGCGACGTCGCGCGAGCCGTTCAGCACGAAGAGGGGGTGCGGGTCGATGCTGAAGCTCGAGGTGGCGCCCGAGCCCGGCGCGACGCCGTTGATCGTGTAGGCGTCGTTCCACGCGCTCGTGTCGACGGTCCAGGGGACGCCGACGTCGCTGTCGTCGAGCGGCGCCTGGCAGTCGGTGTGGAAGAGGGTGTCCTGGTAGACGCCGTCCTGCACCGTCATGAGGCGGATCGTGTTCGTGACCATCCAGCCGAAGGGAGCGCCCGAGGAGGGATCGAAGACCGCGCCCTGGAGGAAGATGTCCTCGCGATTCTCGAATCCGACGAAGTCGGGAAGGACGAGGCTGTACTGCCAGGTTCCGGACGGTCCGATGATCGCGACGAAGGGCGCCTGGAAGGCGTCGAACATCACCGCGACGTTGTTGGGATCGATCCCGATCACGCCGGGCACGCCCGCGAAGGCGTAATTCGGCTGCGGACCGCCGCAGGGAGCGTCGGAGAAGAAGAGGATCGGGTTGCCGAAGATCGAGGCCGAGTCGATGTGGATGATGAAGGGGTCGCCGGCGAGGACGTGCTGATCCAGATCGCTCGTCGGGACGGGGAAGATCCCCGCGGAGAGCGCGGCGTCGAAGCCGTTGCCCTCGCCCTGGGCGCGGAGCGCGGGGACGAGGAACAGGACGGCGAGGGAGAGGGCGATCGTGGTGCGCATCGTTCAGGTTCGCAGTCTTCCGGATGAAGGCGTTCGTCGGGCCGGACCTCCTCATGCGACGCCGTCGCGCGCGGCGGTCGCGACCGCGACGCGGGCGGGGATCGGCTCGCTCGGAACGGAGGATGTCGGCGGTAGCTCGGGCGCGGGCGCCCGTCGAGATCGCGGATTCTATCAGTCGAGGCCCGTCCGGCGCGCGGGAATTCACCCACCGACGTGAGAGCCGACGGAAGCTTCGTGCCGATCCGGAGTTCCGTCCGGTCCCGGCCGTCGCGTCAGATCGCGACCGTCTTGCGCGGGGCGCGCGGACCGGGAGGGGCTTCGCGACCGTCGAGCGCGGCCTCCGCGCTGGCGAGGATCTCGTCGACGCCGAGCTCCTCCATGCAGAGCGCGCGAGGGCAGTCGCGGTAGCGGCAGGGTGAGCAGGGAAGCGCCGCGTAACGCGCGCGATCCGGATGGCCGTGAGGGTGCAGCGGGCGCGGGTCGTAGGGCCCGAAGAGCGCCACCGTCGGCCGCCCGAGCACGGACCCCAGGTGGGTCGGACCGGTGTCGCTGCCGAGGACGAGATCGGCCTCCGACAGCAGCGCGGCGAGCTCGAGCGGTTCGAGGACGCGATCGGCGATCGTCGCGGCCGGCGCGCCTCGTCGGACCTCGTCCACCTGCTCGCGCTCTCCCGGACCCCAGCTCAGCACGACGCGCGCGCCGCGCTCGGCCGCGAGTCGCGCCGCGACGACCGCCCAGCGTTCGAGGGGCCAGCGCTTCTGGGCGAAGAAGTCGCTCGTGCCCGGGTGGATGACGACGAGCGGCGCGGCCGGATCGCCCGCGACGAGATGCGCGATGGCGGTCCGATCGGCCTCCCCGATGCCGAGCCGGGCCGCGGCCGGCCTCGCTTCGGCTGCGAGGGCCCGCACGAGCTCGAGGTCCCGGTCGCTCCGGTGGAGGTCGGGGGAGGTCGGGCGGACGCGATCATTGGTGAAGAGCCAGTTGGGCTCCCGCGTGCTCCCGCGCGCGAAGCCGAGGCGCCGGCGGGCGCCGGCCGCGCGGGTGACGAGTCCGCTCTTCAGGTTGCCCTGGAAGTCGAGGGAGGCGTCGAACTCGCGGCGCGCGAGCTCGCGTCCGAAGGCGCGCATCTCGCGGAGGACCGCGGCCCGACCGTGCTCGCGGCGCCGCTCCTTCCACGCGCGTCGCGGCAGGACGATCACCTCGTCCAGATCGGGGTGGTCGCGGAGGATGCCGGCCGCGCGGTCCTCGACCACCCAGGCGAGGCGGGCCGCCGGCCGCGCCGCGCGAAGCGAGGCGAGCGCGGGCAGGGTGAGGATCACGTCGCCGAAGGCGCTCAGGCGCACCACGAGGATGCGCTCGTCGCTCGCGGCCGCCTCCGTCATTCCTCCGGCGCGACCTCTTCGTCGCGCTCGGCCTCGTCCCCGGCCTCGTCCGCGTCGCCGAGCTCCCGGCGCAGCGCCTCCGAGATGCGGACCGAGCCCTCGATCGACTCGTCGAAGACGAAGTCGAGCCGCGGGGCCCGGCGCGTGGCGAGGATCTTCGCGACCTCCGACTGGATGAAGCCGCGGCTGTCCGCGAGCATCCGCGCCGTCTTCGATCGCGCGCCGTCGTCACCGAGTACCGAGTAGAAGACCTCGCACTCGGAGAGATCGCGCGCGAGCTTGACCTTGGTGACCGTCACCAGCCCGAGGCGCGGGTCGGCGAGGTCGCGCTGGATGACGTTGGCGACCTTGAACTTGATGCGCTCCTGAAGGCGCTCGATCTTGTAGCCCATTCAGATGATCTCGATCGAGAAGTCGTCCAGCACGGTGTCGCCATTCTCCTCGACGAAGTTGACGACCTTCTGACAGACACTTTGCAGGAACTGGGCGTCGTTGGCGACGGCGGCGATGCCGAGGACGGCCGTGCGCCAGATGTCGGGATCTCCGACCTCGGCCGCCGAGACGTTGAAGCGGCGGTGGAGGCGCTCCTTGAGTCCCTTGATGGCGCGGCGCTTGTCCTTGAGACAGTCCGCCCAGGGAATCGAGAGCTCGAGTTGCACGACGCCGATCAGCATGGCGGATGCGAGGCCCCGGCCGCGGCCGGGGCCTCGCTCTCATCGGGGAAGCTTCAGTCGTCGAGCGAGCGCTTGACCTGCTCGATCTCGAAGGGCTCGATCACGTCGCCGACCTTGACGTCGTCGAAGCCCTCCATGCGAATGCCGCACTCCTGGCCTTCCTTGATCTCCTTCACGTCGTCCTTGTGGTGACGCAGCGAGGCGATCTTGCCCTGGTAGACGACGACGCCGTCGCGGGTGACGCGCGCGTGCGCCTTGCCGCGGATCACGCCGTCCTCGACGATGCAGCCCGCGATCGTGCCCACCTTCGAGACGCGGAAGATCTTCTGCACCAGCAGGTGGCCGGTGATGTTCTCGCGCTCGGTCGGCTTGAGGCGACCCTCGACGGCGAGGGTGACGAACTCGAGCATCTCGTAGATGACGGTGTAGAGCCGGATCTCGACGTTGCGCTCGTCGGCGAGCCGACGGGCCGAGCCGCTGTCCGTGACGTGGAAGCCGAGGATGACCGCCCCCGAGGCGTCGGCCAGACTCACGTCGGTGTCGGTGATGCCACCGACGGCCGAGTGGATGATCTTCGGCTTCACCTCGTCGTGCTCGAGCTCCATGATCGACTTCTTGAGCACCTCGAGCGAGCCGACGGTGTCGGCCTTCACGATGAGGTTGATCTCGTCGGTCGCGGCCTTCTTGAGGATGCCCTCGAGGCCCGAGACGGCACGTCCGCTGATGCGCTGATCGCGGATCGCGCGCTGGCGCTCGTCGGCGAGCTGGCGGGCCTTCGCGAGATCCTGCACGACGAAGAACTTCTCGCCCGCGGCCGGGAGCTCGGCGAGGCCGGGGACCTCGACCGGCCAGGCCGGTCCGATCTCCTTGACCTGCTTGCCGTCCGGCAGGCGGATCGTCTTGACCTTCCCCTGCACGTGGCCGACGAGGTAGTTATCG
The DNA here is from genome assembly GCA_041402125.1 of Planctomycetota bacterium. Lineage (GTDB taxonomy): Bacteria > Planctomycetota > DRQF01 > JAWKSY01. Next base: position 397,642 of record JAWKSY010000001.1, on the reverse strand, counting down.
CCCCGGTGCAGGGTGCCGTCCGTGATGATGACGCGCGCGACGTTGCCCTCGCCCTTCTTCTGCATCGACTCGATCACGGTTCCCACCGCGGGGCGGGTCGGATCGGCGCGCAGCTCGAGGATCTCGGTGTAGAGCGAGAGGTACTCGAGGAGGGAGTCGATGCCCTGCCCGGTGAGGGCGGAGACCTCGACGCAGACCGTGTCGCCGCCCCAGTCCTCGGTCTGGAGACCGATGCCGGCGAGCTGCTGCTTCACCTGCATGGGGTTGGCTTCCGGCTTGTCGCACTTGTTCATCGCCACGATGATCGGGACGCCGGCCGCCTTGGCGTGGGCGACGGCCTCCTCGGTCTGCGGCATGACGCCGTCGTCGGCGGCGACGACGAGAACGACGACGTCCGTGACGTTGGCGCCGCGCGCGCGCATCTCGGTGAAGGCCTTGTGACCCGGCGTGTCGAGGAAGACGACGTCGCCGTGCTTGGTCTTGACCCGGTACGCGCCGATGTGCTGCGTGATGCCGCCGTCCTCGCGCTCCGCCACCCGCGTCTTGCGGATGTGGTCGAGGAGCGAGGTCTTGCCGTGGTCGACGTGGCCCAGGAAGGTGACGATCGGGGGACGCGGCTCGAGGTTGGCGGCGTCGCTCTCGAAGGACTCCACCTCCTCGGACACGAACTCCTTCTCGAGGTCCTTCTCCTCCTTGATCGTGATGTCGCAGTCGAACTCGAGCGCGACGATCTCGAGGGTGTCCTTGTCGAGGATGGAGTTGATGTTCAGGAACATCCCGTGGTTCTTGAGCAGGCGCTCGATGATCATGCCCGACTTGACGGCCATGGCGGCCGACAGGTTCTTGATGTTGATGGGCATCTCGACCGTGCAGTCCTGCGGCTTCACCTCCGTCGTCTTGTTGCGACGCTGGGGCTGGACGCGGTTCTGACCGCCGCGTCCACCGCCGCCGCCGGGACCGCCGTGGCCGAAGCGACGGCCGCCGCCGGGACCGCCGCCGCGCTGGGGCGCCCGCACGAAGGTGCGCTTGGAACCCTGGGACTTGGTCTGGATCATGCCGCCGGGATCGAGCGGCGCGGAGGGACCGCCCGCGCCGGGGCCGGGCCGTCCGCGGTCCATCGGAGGCCGGCGCGTCGGCTGCGGCGGCCGGATCTCCTTGTGACCGAGGATCTTCGCCTGACGGCGCTGCGGCATCTCGCGCGTCGGCTCCTTGTCGGAGACCGGGTTCACGCCGCGGGTCTGCACCGTGCGCATCTCGCCCGGGGAGCTGATGCGCATCTCCTTGGGCTGCGGCGCCTCGTCGACCTCGGCCTCCGCCTCGGCCTCGGGGCGCGGCGGCGTGATCGGCGCGCGGTTGACCGTGCGCGCGGCGATCTCGTCCGTCGAGACGTTGAGCGTCGGGGCGGTGGCGCCGGCGGCCTCGGCCGGCTCCTCGTCCGCGCGAGCCCGCGCGGCCTCCTCCTCGCGACGACGCGCGACGATTCCGAGGAGATCGGGCGGGGAGAGCGGACGCATCTCGCCCCGTCGTGGACGGTGGGCGGGGAGTCGTCCAGCGAGGCCATCGCCGGCGACTCGTCCTCGGTCTCCCGCTCGGCCTCGATCTGCGCCTTCCGGGCCTTCGCGGCGGCGATCTTCTTCTTCGCCTCCTCGACGGCCTGGGCCTCGCGCTCGGCTTCCTCGCGCTCGGCGCGCTTCTTGTCCTCCTCGGTCGGAGGCGCCACCTGGAGGAAGGCGCGGATGAGGTTGGCCTGCGCCTCGGTGAGCGAGGACATGTGGTTCGCCACCTCGACTCCGTGGTTCATCGCCTCGGCGATGATGTCCTTGGAGGTGACGTCCAACTCTTTGGCCAGCATGTGAACGCGAATCGGCATTTCTTACTCGTAGGGTCCTTCGGACTCGGGATCCATCGTCGTGGGGGCGGGGTGCGACGCGGGGCCTCGGGGCTCCGCGGCGCGGCCGACCGCGACGATCAGTCTTCGCCGCCCTCGCGCGGCTTCTCGTCGTCGCCGCCCGCGGCGGCCTCGTCTTCCGCGTGCACCTGCGCCGTGGCACGCGTCATCGCGTCGTCATCCGACTCGATCTTCTCCTCGGAGTCGCGGGACATGGCGTGCTTCGCCATCTCCAGGAGGGGGTCGTGTTCCTCGAGCGTGCGCGTGTCGGCTTCCACGGGGACCGCGGTCGCCGTCTCGCCCGACCGGAACTGGTCGAGCAGGCGCTTCTCGTTGTCGCTGAGTTCGGAGGCTCCCTCGCCGCCGGGGCGGCTGCGGGGCTCGCCGGTCGGCGAGGTGATCCGGACGTCCCAGCCCGTCAGGCGCGCGGCGAGGCGGACGTTCTGGCCGCGCTTGCCGATCGCCAGCGAGAGCTGGTCCTCGCTGACGGTGACCACGGCCTCGCCGGTGTCGTCGTCGAGCGTGATGGACAGGATCTCCGCCGGCTTGAGGGCGTTCATGATCAGGATCTCGGGGGATTCGCTCCACCGGATGATGTCGATCTTCTCGCCGTTGAGCTCGTCGATGATGTTGCGGATGCGGCTGCCGCGGATGCCGACGCAGGCGCCGACGCAGTCGACCTTGGAGTCGTAGGAGACGACCGCGAGCTTCGTGCGGAAGCCCGGCTCGCGCGCGAGTCCCTTGATCTCGATGGTGTGGTCCGAGATCTCGGGGATCTCGAGCTCGAAGAGCCGGCGGATCAGGTCCGGGTGCGTCCGCGAGAGGACGATGCGGACGCGGTGCCCGACCTTGCGGACGTCGGCGATGACGGTGCGGACGCGGTCGCCCGGGTTGTGGGTCTCGGTCCGGACGCGCTCGTGGCGGGGGAGGATCGCCTCCGCCTTCTGGAGGTCGACGATGACGTTCTCGCCCTCGAAGCGCTGGACGGTTCCGGTGACGAGCTCGCCGCGGCGGCCCTCGTACTCCTGGAAGACGTTGTCCTGCTCCGCCTCGCGGATCTTCTGGATCATCACCTGCTTGGCGGTCTGCGCGGCGATGCGTCCGAGCGCGGCGGTCTCGATGAGCTTGCCGTCCTGGTAGCCGATGATCTCGCCGGACTCGCGATCCACCGAGATCTCGAGCTCGATCGCGTCATCGAACTTCTTGCGCGCAGCGGCGATCATCGCGGTCTCGAGGCCCTCGAACAGGACCTCCTTCTCGAGATCCTTCTCGCGCGCCATCGCCTCGATGATTCGAACCAGTTCCGGGCTGCCAGCCATCTCGCGTCCTCGTGTCTCGTCGCCCGTCCCACTCGGGGGAGCCACAAAAAAAAGCCGGCCTAGCCCGACTTCCTTTCGGGACCCCCCGGCGAGTGCTGGGCACTCACCGGAGCCCCGGACCGGACGCCGCGCAGACCCCGCCTGCGGGGCGCGGCTCGAGATCGAGCAAGGGACGATCAGCTCGTGAGCATGATTGGCTCCGGGCGCCGCATGCGGCACCGATCTCGCGGCCCACCCGTCGTCGGTCGTCCATGACCGACCAAGTCCCCACCCTCAGCGGGTTTGCGGGACTCCGGGGCTTCGTGCGGGAGAGAGTAACCAATCCCCCTTGCCTTGCCAAATGGCGAGATTCGGGGCTTCGCGTGCGATTTTCGCGGCGTAGGGGTGATTGTGAGATCCTGATAAGTCCTCGCGGTCGGCTCCCGCTCGTCCCGAGGCCTCCTCGGGGCGGTCCTCCGCCCTTCCGGGACGTCGTTGCGCGGGGCCAGGGGCAACTGTAAGGTTCTCCGAACAAAGGATTTGTCGCTCGATGTCCCAGCCCCGCCCGCGGCGCGCTCCGGCCGTGACGATCATCGGCCTCGGTGCCGTCGCTCTCCTCAGCGGCCTCCTCGCGCTGGGCTTCGTCACCCTGTGGACGGATCACCTCGAGACGCGCGAGCAGGAGTACTTCCGGCGGCAGGGGGAGATCCGCGGCGGGGTCCTCGCGGCGGCGCTCCGGGACGTCATGGCGGAATTCGTCGAGACCTACTCCGGTTCCCCGGGGCGGGCCTGGGTCCACGACTTCCCGGGCTACTTCAAGAAGAAGGTCCTCGACACCCGCGGCGCCCTCCCGGTCTACCTCGCGCAGGAGGTCAGCATCATCGAGCCCGGAGCGGCGTCGGCCTTCCCGGACGGGGTGGTCGCCCGGGTGGGGCGCTCGCTGGCGCGCTATCCCGAGCCGAACGCCGGCGACCCGGACGGGATCCGCGTCGGGGTCGAGGCCGAGGGGGCCCTCATCCGGGTCGGCATCTGGGGGCCGGTCGAGGTCCCCGAGGAGGCGCCGGCCGAACTCCGAGCCAAGGGCTACCGCTTCCGCACCTACCTCGAGCTCTCCTCCTTCCGGGCGAGCACCGACACCGGACGCGACTACGCCCTCATCCTCGTCCTCGCCTACTGGCTCATGCTCTGGGGCGTCGTCGTCTTCGTCTACCTCCTCGGCCGGCGGCAGGAGGCCCTGCTCTTCCGCGACCAGGAGCGCCGCGCCCGGCTCGACGCGATGAGTCGCGCCGCCGAGGGGATCGCCCACGAGATCCGCAACCCGCTCAACGGGATCTCGCTCAACGTGCAGTTCCTGGAGAAGCTGCAGGAGCGGCAGCAGCCGGCCGCCCCGGAGGATTTCGCGCGGGTCCAGGAGGAGCTGACCAAGATCCGTCGCGTCATCGACGACTTCGTCAACTTCTCGCAGCTCAAGGACATCGAGCTCAGCGACGTCGACCTCGACGAGGCGATCGACGCGACCCTGCGCGAGCTCGCGCCGATGATCGACGACGTCGCGGCCACCGTCGTCCGCGAGCGGGGCGAGGACGCCCGGCTCCGGGCGGACCACCCGAAGCTCGCGAAGGTCCTGCGCTGTCTCGTCCGCAATGCCCTCGAGGCCCGGATCCCGGACGTCCCGCACGAGATCGCCATCACGGTCGAGGGCGACCGCGACCGCGTGCGCTGTCGCGTCGAGAACGCCGGCAGGCGGAGGAGGAACGTTCCGATGGGCTACCGAGTTCCTTCGTCACCTGGTCCGCCGGCGACTGGCCTGGGCCTCACCCGCGAAGACGATCGTCGAGGCCCACGGCGGTCGGATCTCGAAGCGCACGCCTCGCGGCGGCGGCGGCGTCGTCGTCGACTCCCCGAGCTCCCGCCGGTTCTGAGCCGGCATTTCTTTCCCGCCGAGTTCCCGCCCGCAAGGCGTTCGTCGCGCCGCCTGTTAGGATGCCGCCGGCGGGCCCTCCGCCGCGCCCCTCCGGCTCCCGATCCGAATGCGAGTGAGAACGCCGACGTGATCAACGCGCGCGTCCTGATCGTCGACGACGAACGCTCCCAGGCCGAGGGCCTGCGGCGCGTGCTCGCCATGGAGGGCTTCCAGGCCACCGCGGTCGACTCGCCGCGCGCCGCCCTGGAGGAGGTCGCGATGCGCTGCCCCGACGCGATCATCTCGGACTTCCGCATGGGGTCGATGACGGGCCTCGACCTCTACGAGCGCGTCCGCGAGAAGCACCCCGACATCCTCTTCGTCATCGTCACCGGGTTCGGGGCGCTGGACACCGCCGTCGAGGCGTTGAAGCGCGGGGTGCACGACTTCATCACCAAGCCCGTCGACACCGACGAGCTCGTCATCAAGCTCAAGAAGGCGCTGAAGCTGCGGACGCTCGAGTCCGAGAACGTGCGCCTCAAGGAGCGGATCGGCCGGCCTCGAGGGCGACGCGCATCATCGCGCACGCCCCCGCGATGGTGGAGATCCTCGCCTCGATCGACGCATCGCCGCGAGCTCGGCGACGGTGCTCGTCACCGGCGAGAGCGGCACCGGCAAGGAGATGGTCGCGCGCGCGCTGCACCTCTCGAGCCTGCGCGGCGACGGACCCTACGTCAAGGTGAACTGCGCGGCGATCCCCGAGAACCTCCTCGAGAGCGAGCCTTCGGACACGAGGCGGGATCTCTTCACCGGGCGGCCGTCGCCCGGCGCCTCGGCAAGTTCGGAGGCGAACGGCGGCACGATCTTCCTGGACGAGACCGGCGAGATACGCTGCTCCACCTCCAGTCGAAGTTCCTTCGCGTCCTGCAGGAGCGGGAGTTCGAGCGCGTCGGCGGCAACGAGACGATCAAGGTCGACGTCCAGGCCGTCGCGGCCACGAACTGGAACTCGAGGAGATGGTGAGGGGGAGCTCCGGGAGGATCTCTTCTACCGCCTCAACGTCATCCCGATCCGGATCCCGCGTTGCGCGCGCGCCCGGGAGATCTGGCCTGCCTGCCTCGCATTCTCCGCGGCGGGTTTGCGAGAAGCACGGACGCGACCTCGGTCCGCTGTCGCAGGACGCCGTGGTCGAGAAGCTCGCGAGCTACGGCTGGCCGGGCAACGTGCGCGAGCTCGAGAACTTTCGGCATGGAGCGCGGCGGTCGTCCTCGCCCCCGGCGAGGTGCTCCTGCCCTCCGACTTCCACCTCGGCGGCGAGATCCGGCGCGACGTTGCCGCGGGAGGTGCTCGAGTACCTCCTGCGCAGCGATCTGACTTGCTGGACGAACTCGAGCGCCGGTTCATCATGATGGCGCTGGACCGCTGCGAAGGGAACGTCTCGCGGACCGCGCGGGCGCTCGGACTGACGCGGCGGACGCTGCAGTACCGCCTCGAGAAGATCCGGGGCCGCGAGGAAGGCGACGAGGAACCGGAGGGAGAGGAATGACGCGCGCCCGCATCCCGATCACCCTCAACGGCGAGCGCCGCGAGGTCCCGGCCGGCTCGACCCTCGAGGATCTCGTCGCCGAGCTCGGCCTCGGCGACCGCCGCATCGCCACCGAACGCAATCTCGGTGGTCGTGCCCCGCGCCGACTACGCCTCGCTCGTCCGAGGACGGCGACCGCCTCGAAACGTGTCCTTCGTCGGGGGAGGATGATGACGCATCCTGCCGAGGAGCCGCTCCTGGCTCGGTCACCGGGTTCACCGCGACTCTTCCTCGGCACCGGCACCGGACGAACGAGGAGATGGTCGACTGGCCTCGAGCTCGGGTACCGAGGGTCGGTCTACGCCTGCGGTGCGCCGCGTGGACTTCGCGGACACCTCCTGAGAGAGCTTCCTCAACCATCGACCGGAAGCGGTACACGCTGTTCCCGAACACCGCGTTCTGCTTCAACGCGGACGAGGCGGTGCGGACCTGTCGGCTCGCGCGCGAGGTGCTCGACCGGACCTCGTGAAGTCGAGGTCCTCGCCGACCCGAAGACGTTCTTGCCCGAGCCCATCGAGACGCCGGTAAGGCGGCCGAGATCCTGGTGAAGGAGGCTTCACCGTCTCCGCCTACACCTCGGACGATCATGGCGCGCCGGCTCGCCGATCTCGGCGTCGCGAGCGTCATGCCGGCCGGCTCGCCGATCGGTTCCGGCCAGGGCGTCCTGACCCCCAACAACATCCGGATCATCCTCGAGACCGTCGACGTCCCGATCATCATCGACGCCGGCGTCGGCACCGCGTCGGACGTCGTCCTCGCGATGGAGCTCGGCGTGGAGGGCATCCTCCTCAACACCGCCGTCGCCCTCGCGCAGGACTCGCGCTCGATGGCGACCGCGATGCGCCTCGCGACCGAGGCGGGACGCCGGGCCTTCTTCGCCGGCCGGATCCCGAAGAAGCTCTACGCCAACGCCTCCTCGCCCGCCGAGGGCGTGATCGGGAGCGCCGCGCCCGGCTCATGACCGCCTTCCTCGCGTCTCCGCGAACCTGGAGCTTCGACGCCGCGGACTGGGGACACCTCGGGCTGGCGGCGCTGGGCCTCGCCTTGGCGGCCTGGCTCATCCGGCGCGGCCCCCGCGAGACCGCGACCTTCGGTCGGGCCGAGCTCGCCGGCTGGTCGATCGCCGCCGGCTTCCTCGCCTACTTCATCGCCCAGCCCTGGTTCATCCGCACGCCCGAGCAGGGCGCGGCGGAGGCGCCCTTCTACGCGCTCGTCGGCGCGCAGCGGCTCGGCATCGCGCTCGTGATCGCCGTCGTCTCTCGCGCGCTCCTCACCGACGAGAACCCGCTCGGGCTCCACCGCCCGCGACGCTTCCGTCCGGTCCTCTGGGGCCTCGCCCTCTACGGCGCGATCCTCCCCTTCATGCTCTTCCTCGGCCGCTTCCACGACCCGGAGCCGGTGCAGGAGAGCGCCCGTCGCGTCGCCGAGGCGGCGGGGACGACGGTGCCGCTCGCGCAGTTCTTCATGCTCGTGCTCGCGACGCCGATCTTCGAGGAGGTCGTCTTCCGCGGCCTCCTCCAGGGCGGTCTCCGCCGGAATACCGGCCCCGAGGCCAGCCTCCTCATCTCGGCGCTCGTCTTCATGCTCGTCCACCCGCAGCCGCTCTGGCCGCAGGTGCTCTGTCTCGGCGCCCTCCTCGGCATCGCCTACGAGCGCACGCGCACCCTCTGGACCTCGATCGCGATCCACGTGGTCCACAACGCCGCGACCTTCCTCTACCTGGCCTTCTTCTACGAGGAGTCCTCGCCGTGATGCGTCAGCCCCACCTCTACCGTCACGGCGCGGCCCTCGTCGCCGACAACGCGACGCTGGTCGGCGCCCTCACGCTCGGCCGCGACGTCTCGGTCTGGTACGGCACCGTCATCCGCGCCGACGTCGCCGCGATCTCCATCGGCGACCGCACCAACGTGCAGGATCTCACGATGATCCACCCGCAGCACGACGAGGACGTCACGATCGGCTCGGAGATCACGATCGGACACGCCGCCGTCATCCACGGCCGCGTCATCGAGGATCGCTGCCTCATCGGCATCAAGGCGATCCTCCTCCCCGGCTCCGTCATCGGCGAGGGTTCGATCATCGGCGCCGGCACCCTGATCCCCCAGGGCAAGGTCATCCCTCCGCGCTCCCTCGTCGTCGGCACCCCCGGCCGCGTCGTCCGCTCCGTCACCGACGCCGAGTACGCCGCCATCCTCGACTCCGCCGCCCGCTACGTCGGCTACGCCGAGGCCGCGCTGCTCTGATCCGCCCGTCGGTCGCCTCCCTCGCCGGAGATGCGTGACATCGATCGCCGCGCATGCGAAGCTCGCCCGAGGCGAGATCATGCGCGGAGAGGAGTGGATCATGCGGACGACGGCGTTCGTCTGGCTGGCCTTGCTCGTCCTGGCCGGGCTCTTCGCGGGGTATCGGGTCCTCGCGACGTCGGACGGGGACGCGATCGAGGAGAGCGTCGAGGCCGACGCCGGGTCGTCGACGGGGCGCGATGCCCGGCGGCCGCCCGGGGCGGTCGCGGTGACGCCCGCCCGGAGGCCCCCGGTGAGCGGTGAAGAGCCGCTCGAACTGGTCGTCCGCTCCCGTCTCCCCGAGATCGCGCCCCTGCGGGAGTTCTCGTGGTCCGTCGGCGAGGAACCGGAGGTCGGGCGCCGCGTCGAGGGTGACCGCGTCGCCTTCGAGCCGGACGAGGAGGTCGAGGTCAGGAAGGGACCGCTGCGGATCTCGGCGCCCGGCTTCGCCTCGCGCGTCGTGAACGCGAGGAGCCTGATCGATCCGACCTACCGGATCACCGTCGTTCTCGACCCGCAGGCCGAGATCGTGCTCGAGATCGAGGCCGGCCGGGCGCGGGGGACGCTGGAGGTCTACCTCTGGTCCCTCCGCGACGGGTTCGACGGCACGACTCCGACGGCCGCCTTCGGAATGGCGGGACCGACGGAGATGGTGGAGGGGAGGAGCGTCTGGGTGGGCGCGGAAGGACGGGCGACGGCGTCGTTCCGGGTGGCGCCGGGGCGCGGGATGACCTGTACCGTCAGCAGCCAGTTCAGGACCGTCGGGAGCCTGGTCGCCGTGCCGGCCCCGCTCGAGATCGAAGCCCTCGCTCATAGCGAGCGCCGCGTCGTTCGCTGGCGCCCCTTCGGCGAGGCCGGTCGGGTCGTCCGGCTCCGGGGCCGACCGACGCCGGATCTCGCGGGCCGGACGGTCGCCCTGGCGGCGGAACGCGACCACCGCTGGGCGCAAACCGACGATCGGGGCGAGATCTGGGTCGAGGCGCGACCGGAAGGGAGCTTCCGACTCTCGTATCGGCCTTCGGCGTACGGCTATGACGCACTTCCTCTCCGCCTCGAGGACGGAGGGGAGGAGTTCGAGTTCGGAGGGTCCGGTCCCATCGACGCCCATCTGCCCGAGTCCATGATCCGGTTGCACCTGCGCGAGGAGGAGACGGGAGATCCGATCACGTCGTTCTCCATCTCGACCGAGGTCCACTCCGGTGAGATCGAGCAGCCCGGCGGCATCGCGCTGCTCCCCGCGCGCTTCCTCGAGGCGTCGGCGTACTGGCTGAACCGGGCGGGCATCAGCGAACGCGTGGCGCGCGAGGAGATCCGCCACGTCGCCGGAGACGACTACGAGCTGCGCCGCCTTCGAGCCCGCGCCGTCGTCGTTCGCGCCGCCGCCATCGGTCGCGATGAACGGCCCCGCTTCGACGCGGCGCTCGTGACGGCCGGGGAGGACGCGACCTACGATTCCTGGCGCCCGGGCGAGGTCGACGCGGCGACCGGGGAACTGATCTGGAGCTTCGCGTCCGCGCCTCCGGCGCCGGTCGAGGTGCTCCTCCGCTTGCCGTTGAAGGAGATCCAGGCCGTGTTGCGGCGTCAGCAGTTCCGCGGGCTGCCGTCGGCGGAGGACGGGATCTTCCGCGTGCCCTGCGCGCTGGCCGAGGTCGGAGACGGGCGCCGCGCCTCGATCACGGCGCCGACCGTGACCATGAATCGCGTCGTCTTCGCGGGAGCCGAGATGTTCGGCGCCGACCGGAAGATCGAGGGGCGGCTCGACGGTCGGCCCTTTCACGGCCAGCGGCGGGGCGAGGCCTTCGTCTTCAACTGGAACCCGCGAGGCGAGGTCTCGCTCTTCGGGGGCGAGCCGTTCCGTCTGTCGCCCGACAACACGACCCTCGACGACCTGGGCGTCGCCCGCGTCGACCTCGGTCGGGTGGCCGGGCTTTCCGTCGTCGAGATCGACTTCGTCGCGGAGGCGACCGAGATCGTCTCCGTCGCGCTGTTCACGGCGCCGCCCGGCCTCTCCGAGCTGCCGCGTCACCAGGGCTGGAACGAGATCCGCGGGAGTCGCATGGTCCTCCCGAGCGCGAGCCGCGACGGTGACGGCCTCCTCCTCGTCCGCGTCCACACCTCCCGCGGCACCGCGATCTTCCCGGCGCCGCCCGGACTTCACGCGCGATCACGCGTGATCGACCTCGCCGACTTCGGGAGCTTCGTTCCGCTGCCCGATCCGGAGGACGGAGCGACGTTCGAGATCGAGACGACGTTCGACCACGACGGGCGGACCTGCCGCGATCGACGTCCCCCCCGGAAGGGGACCTCGGACTACTGGACGCCGAAGGACGGGAAGGCCGTCGTCACGCCGAAGCGGAGCTGATCCGCGTGAGATCCGATCCCTCCGCCCGGTCGGGGCGGAGGGATCGGGATCGAATCGACGCGATCAGCGGCGGCCGACGGAGGAGTCGGGAGCGTCCGAGGTGACGCGCTCGTAGAGCCAGACGAAGGTCTGACGCTGGGGCGCGGGGCGGAGCTCGGCGATGCGGTCGGTGACCGGCTTCAGGGCCGCGGTGGCGGACTGGTAGGCCTCGGCGAAGGCCTGGAAGACCTCCATCTGCGCCTTGCGCATCGCGTCGCGGTCCTTCGGGTCGAGGCCGGCGGTGGCCTCCTGGTAGGCCTTGCCGCGGGCGGTGACGACCTTGGTGCGCGCGGATTCGAGTTCGCCCTTCCGGGCGTCGAGCTCGGCGAGCTCGGCCTTCTCGGCGTCGCTGAGCTTGCGCGCGGGAGGCGTCCACATCGAGTAGCCGCCGACGATGAGGTCGAGGTCGCCGTCGCCGTCCCAGTCGACGACCTCGGGGTAGAGGCCGGCGTCGGGGCGGGTGGGCGCCGACTCACCCTTCCGGCTGATGTCGATGAGCGTCCGGAGGGGGCCGAAGGCCGGGGCGCCCGGCTTGCCCTCGTTGAGGCTCAGGTAGACGCCGCCGCCGGCGCCCTCGCCGTAGGAGTCGCCGAAGCTGCCCGCGACGAGGTCCATGTCGCCGTCACCGTCCCAGTCGACGAGGCGGGGTGTGGTCATCTTGTGGGGGATGACGAAGGGCTCATCGCCGGCCATGACCGGGACGTTCATGCCGCTGAACTTCGGGGCGGCGTCGCTGCCCTCGTTGATCTGCAGGAAGAGGCGGCCCATCTCGTAGCTGCCGAGGAGGAGATCGAGGTCGCCGTCGGCGTCCCAGTCGAAGGCGAGCGCCGAGATGCAGCGATCATTGGCGGGCTTGCCGTCGGGGAGCGCCCAGCCCTTGTCCTCGTGCGCTTCCGTCTCGTAGTTCCAGATGGAGGAGATGAGCAGGCGCCGGCCCTGCGTGTCGAGCAGGCGGACCGGCTCGCGGAAGCCGAGGGGGCTGCCGTAGGAGACGTGAGGGGAGCCGTCGAAGGTGGCCGAGACGATGTCGAGGGAGCCGTCGCCGTTGAAGTCCACGAACTGTGAACCCATGCCGATGCATCACCAGTTGTGGAAGCGGAGCTCGTTCCCGTCCTGGGCCTTCATGGGCATCGAGGCGCCGAGGGTGAGACCCTCCTCGCCGCGGGAGCCGAGGGCGACGGTCATCTTGCCGATGAGGTCACCGATGACGACGTCGGGCACGCCGTCGGCGTCGACGTCGAAGACGGTCGGGGAGGGGTAGAGGCGGCCCTGGCCGAGGAAGGCGTCGCCGCTCTTCAAGCGGACGGGCGCGAGGAAGGTCGCGGGGTCGCTCTTCTGCGCGTGCGTCGCGGTGCCCAGCCCGGCGAGGGCGAGCAGCGCGATCGACGCGGTGGTCCTGATTCTCATGGTGGTCTCCATCCGGGGTTCCCGCGATCCTACCCGCTTTCCGCGGGCGGCGTCGCGCGCTTCCCGCGCGGAAACACGGCGGACAAATCAGCTCCCCGCCAGCGCCTCCAGCGCCTCGCCGTCGAGCCGGAAGACCGTCCAGTCCGACATCGGCTGCGCGCCCATCGCGCGGTAGAAGTCGATCGCGGGCGCGTTCCAGTCGAGGACCGACCACTCGAAGCGGCCGCAGCCGCGCTGCCGCGCGATCCGCGCGATCTCGCGCATCAGTGCGAGGCCGTGTCCCCGTCCGCGATACTCCGGGTGGACGAAGAGGTCCTCGAGGTAGAGCCCCGGCCGGGCGAGGAAGGTCGAGTAGTTCGCGAAGAAGAGGGCGAAACCGGCGACCGCGCCGTCGTCCTCGGCGAGGAGGACCTCGGCGCAGGGGCGGGGGCCGAAGAGGGTCGCGGCGAGCGCGTCCTCGTCCGCCACGACGGCGTCGGAGAGCTTCTCGTAGTCGGCCAGGGCGCGGATGCCGGCGAGGATCGCGGGCACGTCGTCGACCGTCGCGGTTCGGATCGTCATCGCGGGAACTCCGTCGAGAGGCGCCGGGATCGAGGCGCGGTGGCGGGCCGTCCGCGGGCCCCGGGGTCCTACTCCGCCGTGCGCCAGCGCTGCGACTGGACGTCGCGGCCGGGAACGAGCGTCGCGCCGTCCCGCAGCGCGGCGAGGGTCGCGCCGAGATCGAAGGACGGCGGCGCGAGGAAGTGGAGCTCGCGGCCGTCGCGCGGGTGGAGGAAGCGCAGCTCCTCCGCGTGCAGGGCCTGGCGCTCGAGGAGCGGCTCCGGGTCGTCGGCGACCCCGACGCTGCGCGGATCGCCGTAGAGGGGATCGCAGACGATCGGGTGACCCACCGAGGCGAGGTGGACGCGGATCTGGTGCTGACGGCCGGTGCGCGGACGGGCGCGAACGAGGGTGTGGTGCGGGAATCGCTCGACGACCTCGACGTCGGTGTGGCTCTCGAGGCCGGCCGGATCGACGCGCATCTTGAGGCGGATCTCGGCGTCGGTGTCGCGGGCGAGGGCGCCGTCGACGTGGGTCACCTCGTCGGGGAAGCGACCCTCGACGAGCGCGAGATAGCTCTTCTTCGGCTGCCGCGCCTCGAACTGCGCGGACAGGATCTGCTTGGTCTCGAAGTTCTTGGCCACGCAGATGACGCCGCTCGTGTCGCGGTCGAGGCGGTGGACGACGTGCGGGACGACGCCCTCGTCCGCGCCGCCGTTCTCGCGGTAGCGGAGGAAGAGCGCGTTCATGAGCGTGTCGTAGACGTGGCGACCCGTCGGGTGGACGACGAGGCCCGGCTGCTTGGCGACGATCAGGAAGTCCGGGTCCTCGTAGAGGACCTCGACCTCGACGCGCGAGGGGTCCTGGTCGGGGAGGTCGGAGGGCTCGACGATGATCCGCACGACGTCCCCGCGGCGCAGGCGCAGCGCGGGCTTCGCGGGGGCGTCGTTGACGAGGACCTTGCCGCGCTTGATCCGGCTCTGGAGGTCGGTGCGCGAGCGCCAGTGGATCTTGTCGACGAGGAAGTGGTCGAGACGCGTCTCGGCGTCGTCCGCCCCGGCCTCGATCCGCACCTCTTCGATGAATTGCGACAGGTCCTTGCGCATGGCAGGATCCTACCGCCAACCGCTTCCTCCCACGAGGCTCCGATGCTCGGCAAGGATCGCGCCAAGAAGCTCGCGAAGCTCGCGACCGGCAAGGGTCGTCGAGAGCAGGACCGGATCCTGCTCGACTCGCTACCGCTCGTGGAGCGGGCGCTCGAACTCGGCGCCCTCGAGGAGGTGATCGTCGAGGAGGGCCGTCACGAGGACCTCGTGGCGCGCGCCGCCGCGTCGGGCGTCATCGTGACCCCGGCGATCGCGGACGTGTTGCGGAAGGTGGCGGGGGTCGAGACCTCACCGGGCGTCGTCGGCGTGGGCCGTCGCCGGCCTCCGGTCGACCTCGCCACGCTGGCCGCGAGGCCGCGACTCCGCCTCGTCTACTGCGAGCGGATCTCCGACCCCGGCAACCTCGGCACCATCGCGCGCGCGGCCGCCGCCTTCGGATTCGATGCCCTCGTGGCTTCCGAGGGGAGCGCCGATCCCGAATCCCCGAAGGCGCTGCGCGCGTCGGCCGGCGCCTTCCTCCACCTGCCCTGGGCGCGCGCGGAGCTAGAGGAGGCGGTGGAGTCTCTCGGCGACGTGCTGGTCTACCGCACCGTCGTTCGCGGCGGAAAGCCCCTGCGGACGCTGGCGCCCGCCGCCCGGGCCCTGCTCTGGCTCGGCAACGAGGCCCAGGGCGTGACCTCGGCTCCGCCGGGCCTGCGCGTCGAGGATCTCTCGATCGAGATGTCCTCGGAGGTCGAGTCCCTCAACGTGGGCGCTGCCGCGGCCATCCTCTGCCACGCCCTTTTTGAATAAATGGGGTCAGACCCAATTTATTCACTTTCGACTTCGCACGCCGTGCTGCCGTTCGAGGGGAGAGAAGTGAATAAATTGGGTCTGACCCAATTTATTCATTTCCGTGGCCCGTCAGATCATCGGGCCGCGGCCGCGGCCTCGGCCTCGGACTCGCGCAGGGTGGCGAGGAGGTGGCGGGCGCGCTCGATCTTGATGCAGATGCCGAGCGTCTCGGAGTAGATGCGGGTCACGATGCCGACGACCTCGCCGCGCGGGCCGACGAGGGGGCCGCCGCTGTTGCCGGGGATGATCGGCGCGGTGACCTGGATCGTGTTCTCGACCTTGCGGACGGCGCCGACGGTGGCGGAGACGACGGCGTCCTGCGCCTCCAGGCCCTTCTGCCCGCGGGGGAAGCCCAGGGCCATGATCGGGTCGAGGGTGCGGATGCCGCCCCAGGGGTCCTCGGACATCGGCAGCGGCTCGAAGTCGCCGCCCTCCGCGCGGAGGATGACGATGTCGTCGTCGTTCAGCTCGTGGACGCGGTAGCTGGCCGAGTAGGTGCCGATCTCGATGCGCTCCTCGCGCATGACGTCCGGCGCGGAACCCAGGATCACCAGGTTGCGGTCGTCGAAGGTGTTGAAGCCCTCGGTGGCGAGCGGCTCGCCGCGGGCGTCGAGGACGCGCGAGCCGGCGCGCCAGCAGGTGATGCGCAGCGAGGCGCGCTGGATCTCGATCTCGCCCATCGCCTCCATCGCAGCCAGGTCGGCGTCGAACTTCCAGGGGTAGACGACGTGCTTGTTGGTGACGATGTGACCGTCCCGCGTCGCGAAGAAGCCCGTGCCCCATCCGGTCACGGTCTTGCGCCGCCGCCGGCGGCCCTCCTCGATGCGATCGTAGTCGAACTCGGTGTAGATGAGGACGATTCCCGAGCGATGGCTCTCGGCGAACTCCCGGAAGACCTCGTCGGCGGGCCGACGGCGCTCGAACTCCGAGCTGAAGCTCCGGCGGAGCTCCTCGATCTCGCCGCGCACGCCGGCGGCGGTCTCCGCCAGACCGTTGCGCTGGTGGGAGACGAGGGCTTCGAGACGCTCGTTCAGGGAGCCCAGTCGGTTCTCGATGTCGGTCTGCTCGCGGCGGTGCGCGGCCTCCATCGCGGCGCGGTTCGCGCTCTCGCGCCGTCCGACCTCGTCGAGGATCTGTCGCCGGGCGCGCTGGGCGTCGTCGAGTTGCCCCCGCGTCTCGGCGAGGTCGCGCTCGAGGCGTTGGGACTCGTGCTCGGTCTCGACCACGCGCGTCGTGACGCCGGCCACGCCGACGGTGAGCAGGAAGGCCAGGCTCAGGTTGAGCCAGGGGAGGGCGCGTCGCAGGAATCCGGAACCGCCCTCGGTCTTGCCCCTGGACTGCGTCATGTCATTCCCCTCCTCGTAGGAGAGGATCGGGATCGTGCTCCGGGCGATATCGACCTGGGTGCGCCCGGGAACATTATCCAGACGCCCGGGCGGCGGCCCGACGGCGCCGGAACGAGAACGGGGCGGCCCCGCCTCCCGGCGCGGCCGCCCCGTCCACCGCGGGTGAAGACCCGCTCCGGCGATCAGCCCTCGTTCATCGGGATCCGCACGCCCTTCTGCGCGGCGAAGGCGATCGCGTCCTCGTAGCCGGCGTCCACGTGCCGGATGACGCCCATGCCGGGGTCGTTCGTGAGGACGCGGTCGAGGCGGGTCTCCGCCTCCTTGGTGCCGTCGGCGACGATGACGAGGCCGGCGTGGATCGAGTTGCCGATGCCCACGCCGCCGCCGTGGTGCAGCGACACCCAGGTGGCGCCGCCCGCGGTCGAGAGCAGCGCGTTGAGGAGCGGCCAGTCGGCGATGGCGTCCGAGCCGTCGAGCATCGACTCGGTCTCGCGGTTCGGGCTCGCCACCGAGCCGCAATCGAGGTGATCGCGGCCGATGACGATGGGCGCCCTGAGCTCGCCGCTCGCCACCATGGAATTCATGATCTTCGCGAAGTGCTCGCGCTCGCCGTAGCCCAGCCAGCAGATGCGACTCGGCAGGCCCTGGAACTGGATGCGCTCCCGCGCCATCCGGATCCAGTTGCAGAGGCCCTCGTTGTGCGAGAACTCGCGCAGGACGACCTCGTCGGTCTTGTAGATGTCCTCGGGATCGCCGGAGAGGGCGACCCACCGGAAGGGCCCGCGGCCCTCGCAGAACAGCGGCCGCACGTAGGCCGGCACGAAGCCGGGGAAGTCGAAGGCGTTCGCGACGCCGCGCGACTGCGCCTGTCCGCGGAGGTTGTTGCCGTAGTCGAAGGTGATCGCGCCCATCTTCTGCAGGTCGAGCATGAGCCGGCAGTGCTCGGCCATCGCGTCGAGCGAGAGCTCGATGTAGCCCTTCTCGTCCGACTGGCGCATCGCCTTGGCCTCGTCGACGCCGAGGCACTCGGGGAAGTAACCCTCGAGCGGGTCGTGGGCGCTCGTCTGGTCGGTGAGGAGGTCCGGGACGATGCCGCGATCGCGCAGCGCCCGGAGCATCGTGATCACGTTGCCGACGTAGGCGACGGATTTCGCCTCGCCCTTCTTCTGCAGCTCGAGCGCGCGGTCGATCGCCTGATCGAGGTCCTCGTAGGCCTCGTCGAGGTAGCGCGTCTCGAGGCGCTTGTCGACGCGCCACTTCTCGACCTCGGCCACGAGGCAGGTCAGACCGGCCATCGTCGCCGCGAGCGGCTGGGCGCCGCCCATCCCGCCGAGGCCGCCGGTGACCGCGAGGCGGCCCTTCAGCTCGCCCTGGAAGTGCTGCTCGCCCGCGGCGCGGAAGGTCTCGTAGGTGCCCTGGATGATCCCCTGGCTGCCGATGTAGATCCAGCTTCCGGCCGTCATCTGCCCGTACATGATGAGGCCGCGGCGCTCGAGGTCGCGGAAGTAGTCGAAGGTCGCCCAGGCCGGCACGAGGTGGGAGTTCGCGATGAGCACCCGGGGCGCGCCGTCGTGCGTCCGGAAGACGCCGACCGGCTTGCCGGACTGGACGAGCATCGTCTCGTCCGAGCGCAGCGTCTTCAGCGTGCGGATCATCGCGTGGTAGCAGTCCCAGCTCCGCGCCGCGCGTCCGGAGCCGCCGTAGACCACGAGGTTCTTCGGATCCTCGGCCACGTCCGGGTCGAGGTTGTTCATGAGCATGCGCATGGGCGCTTCGGTGAGCCACGAGCGGCAGCTCAGCTCGGTGCCGCGCGGGGCGCGGATGGTCGGGGCGTCGGAAAGCGTGTTCTGGGGCATGGGAGGCTCTCGGGGTTCTAGGCCAGGGAGCGGCGGACGGTCTCGAGCAGGCGGCCGTCATCGAGGCTGCGCCGGACCGCGGCGAAGTCGTGCTGGAGTATGCGATCCTCGGTCAGCGGAGGCACGAGCGCGGCGAGGAAATCGAAGGCGGCGGCGACGCCGCGGCCCGGCCGCAGTCGCTCGGGATTCCCCAGGCGGAGGCCCTGGAGCGCGCCCGCGAGCTCGATGGCGAGGACGTGCGCGGTGTTCTCGACGATCATGCCGAACTTCCGCGCCGCGATCGGCGCCATGCTCACGTGGTCCTCCTTGTTCGCGGAGGTGGGCACGCTGTCGACGCTCGCCGGGTGCGCGAGGCACTTGTTCTCGCTGACCAGGGCCGCGGCCGTGACCTGCGCGATCATGAAGCCCGAGTTGAGGCCCGAGCTCTCGATGAGGAAGGGCGGCAGCCCGGAGAGATCCGGGTTGACCATGTTCTCGAGGCGACGCTCGCTGATGTTCGCCAGCTCGCAGACCGCGGCGGCCGCGTAGTCGAAGGGGATCGCGAGCGGCTCGGCGTGGAAGTTGCCGGCCGAGATCACGTCGCCGTCCGCGGGGAAGATCAGCGGGTTGTCGGTGACCGAGTTCATCTCGCGCTCGACCACCGTCCTCACGTGGTCGAGGGCATCGCGCACCGCGCCATGCACCTGCGGGACGCAGCGCAGGGAGTACTGGTCCTGCACCCGGCCGCAGTCCGCGTGCGAGGCGAGGATCTCGCTCTCCGCCATGAGGGCGCGGATGTTGGCCGAGACCCGGGCGTGCCCGGGATGAGGGCGGAGGTCGCCGACGCGGGAGTCGAAGGGGCGGACGGAGCCCTTGAGGGCCTCGAGCGTCATCGCGCAGGCGACCTCGGCCGCCTCGGCGAGCTCGAGCGCGCGCGAGAGCGCCACCGCGCCGATCGCGCAGGAGATCTGCGTGCCGTTGATGAGGGCGAGACCTTCCTTCGCCTCGAGCTCGAGGGGCTCCAGGCCGACCGCGGCGAGCGCCTCCGCGCCGGGGAGGCGCTCGTCCCCGACCCAGGCCTCGCCCTCGCCCAGGAGGACGAGCGTCATGTGGGCGAGGGGAGCGAGGTCACCGCTCGCGCCGACCGAACCCTGTGAGGGGATGACCGGCACGACGTCGGCGTTGACGAGGTCCAGCAGACGCTCGACGACGACGGTCCGGACGCCGCTGTGCCCGCAGGCGAGGTTGTTCGCGCGGAGGATGAGCGCGAGGCGGGCGATCTCCTTCGACAGCGGCTCCCCGACGCCGACCGCGTGCGAGAGGATCAGGTTCCGCTGGAGGGTCGCGAGCTTGTCCGCCGGGATCCGGGTGCTGGCCAGCTTGCCGAAGCCGGTGTTGATGCCGTAGACGACGCGCCCCGAGGCGAGGATGTCCTCGACCGTGGCCCGGGCGGCCTCGACCGCCTTCCTCGCGCTGTCGTCGAGCCGGAGGTCCTTGCGGCCGGCGGCCGTAAGGCGAGGAATATCATCGAGTTTGATGCTCGATCCGTCGATGGTCGGCACGGTGGGGAGGCTCCTTTTCTACTAAAATGACATCATTTAGTAGATGGTTAGTACTTCCGAATCAGGCTGGCCGCAGGGCAATTCAAATGTCAACTTGCTACTAAAACCTACTGATTTAGTAGAAGAGCGGCCCCGTGAAGATACCGCAATCCCCTCCCGATCCGAAACACCCGCGGCTCGACAGCCTCGCCGGACTCTCCCACGAGCACATCTTTCGGCTCGTGAGACAAGTCGGGCCGACGATCGGCGGACGGTACCTGCACTGGGACGATCTGCGTCGTCGCAAGGCCCCGGACGAGCTGAACCACGAAGCCTGGTGGTACCTGATCAAGGGCGCCCGAGAGCGCTACCGCCGAGAAGTCCCGCTCAAGACCGAATTCGGTCGGCCGTTCTACTTCTCCAACCTCGACGAGATCCTGGAAGCAGAACACCGAGCCGATGGCGTTCTCCTCGGCAACGTCGGGGTGCTGCCGGGATTGCTCGACACGCAGCACCGCGATCGCTACCTGCAGCGGTCCCTCGTCGAGGAAGCCATCAGTTCGAGTCAGATCGAGGGCGCGACGACGACGAGGCACGTTGCCAAGGACATGATCCTCAAGGGGCGAGCGCCTCGCGATCGGCACGAGCGCATGATCGTCAACAACTACCGGGCCATGGAAGCGATCTCCGATCTGGTCGATCGGCCGCTGACGGTCGAGCTACTGTGTGACCTGCATCGCACCGTCACCGAGGGAACGCTCGACGACGAGCGTGATGCGGGACGCCTGCGGACGACAGACGACATCGTCGTCGGCGACGCTCTCGAAGTGGACGTCGTCTACCACCGCCCCCCCCCGGCGGTGTCGCTACCGGAACGACTCGATCGGCTCTGCCACTTCGCGAACGGAGCATCCGAAACGGGATTCCTGCACCCGATGGTGCGGGCCATCGTCCTGCACTTCATGATCGGGTACGAGCACCCCTTCGTCGACGGGAACGGTCGTACCGCACGGGCGCTGTTCTACTGGTCGATCCGGCGCAGCGGATACTGGCTCTTCGAGTTCCTCTCGATCTCGACCCTCATCAAGAACGCGAAGTCCCGCTACGAGCGGGCCTTCCTCCTCACGGAGACGGACGAGTTCGATCTGACCTACTTCATCCTCCATCAGATCGACGTGATCCGTCGCGCGACCGGTGATCTCGACGCCTACCTGAAGCGGAAGGAGGAAGAGAGGAAGGACGCCGATCGGCTCCTGGCGAGGCGCGACGACCTCAACCACCGACAGCGCGATCTCGTCGTTCACGCCCTTCGCCATCCCGGAACGATCTACACGATCGCCGAGCACAAGCGGAAACACCGCGTCGTCTACCAGACCGCGCGGACGGATCTGCTCGACCTCGTCGAGCGGGGTTTCCTCGAGAGCTGGCGGACGGGCAAGGCGCTCCAGTTTCGGGCTCCCGTGGAACTACCGAAGCGATTGCGCCCGTGACGCAGGACCGCGAACTCCGCGTGCTGGGCGACCAGCTCCTCCTCTCGGGCGCGCAGGGACTCCGCCTCGCGCTGGGCCTCGTCGCGACGGTCCTGCTCATGCGCGGCCTGCCGGACGCGCTCTGGGCCGACTACGTCCTCGTCGCCACCGCGCTCGCGACGGCCCTGCAGTTCGTGGACGGGGGCTTCGGCGCCCCGCTCGCGGCCGCGCTGGCGAGCCCCGCCGGCGGCGCGGCGCTGTGGCGCCGGGTCTTCGCGCTGCGCGGGTTCGTCGCGACCCTGCTCGCCTTCGCGGCCCTGCCCTTCCTCGGTCTCGCCGTGAACGGTCTCGAGGGCGGAGCGCGCCTCGCGGTCGCCGCGCTCGCCTTCCTGTGTCTCGCCGCGGCTCCCTGGCGCGGCCACGCCTCGGTGCTCGTGGCCGCCCGGATCGAACGTCCCCGCGCCCTGATCTCCATCGGGAGTCAGATCGTCTTCCTCGCGGGCGTCGCGCTGGCGATCACCCTCGGGGAGGGGAGCCTCGCGCTGGCGCTGGCGCTCGCGTCGCTGCTCGTGCGGGAGTCGATCTCGAGCGTCGCGGTCGCCTGGGCGGCGCGGGGCCGGACGCCGCCGCCCCCGGAGGCGGGAGCGACGCGCGCCGCGCTCGCGCCCGTCCTCCTCGCGACCGCGGTGGGAGCCGTCTACCTCAACGCCGACGTCTTCCTCGTCGCGGCCCTGCGCGGTTCGACCGAGCTCGCGCGCTACGGCGACGCCTCGCGCCTCGCCGGTCCGCTGGTCGTCCTGCCCGCGCTGCTCGTCTCGCCCCTCGTCCCCGCCACCGCGCGAGGTCGCGCCGGAGGGGTCGCCGGCGCCGCCGTCGCCGGCGCGGCGCTGCTCGCGCCCGGCCTCGCCGGGCTGGCGGTCGCGGGCGACGAGGTCGTGCGGCTCGCGCGAGGCGGGGCCGCGCCCGGCGCCGGGATCACCTTCTCCTGGCTCGCGCTCGCCGTCCTCGGCGTGCTCCTCGGCCAGTCGGCCTCCGTCGCCCTCCACGCGGCCGGCCGCAGCGCCGACTGGGCCCGCGTCGCCGTCCTCGGGCTCGTCCTGAACGTCGGCCTGGATCTCGCCCTGATCCCGGGGCACGGCGCGGTGGGCGCGGGGATCGCGACCTTCAGCGCCGAGCTCGCGGTCGGGCTCGCGGCGCTCGTCCTCGCCCGACGCGGCGCGCGCGGCCCGGGATTGCGCGTCGCCCCGGCCTGCCTCGCCGTCGGTCTCGCCGCGGGCGCGACGGCCGTCGTCGCCTTCTCCGCGCCGAGCCGATATCGTCTGCTCGTCGGGGCGCTCGCGGCGGCCGCGGCGACCGCCTTCGTGGCGTTCGCGCCGCCCTTGCGACGCCTGCGCGCCGAGCTCGTCGCCGGACCTTCGGAGGAGGGAAACTGATGCGCGTCGGGATCGACTACCGCCCGGCCGTGCTCCTCCGTTCCGGGATCGGCCGCTACACCGCGAACCTCGTGCGCCACCTGCCCGAGGTCTGGCCGGACGTCCGGCTCGCGCTCTTCTCGGTGTTCTGGCGCGAGCACGGCGCGAAACTCGCCGCCGCGCGCCTGCCCCGGCACGACCGCGTGGACGTCGCGGCGATGCGCTTTCCCGGCCGCGTGCTCGACTTCCTCGGACGATGGACGCCCCTCGCCGTCGAGACCTTCGCGGACGCCTTCGACGTCTTCCACTTCACCGACTTCGTCAAGCCGCCGGTGCGGGCCCGCGCCGCCGTCTTCACCCTGCACGACCTGGGATTCCGGCGCGACGAACCCTGGCACGAGGAAGCGTCGCGCGAGCGCCTGCGCGAGGTGACCGATCGCCTCGTCGCGCGCTGCCAGGTGATCCTCGCGGTCTCCGAGACGACGCGCCGCGACGTCCAGGAGCACTACGACCTCCCCGACGATCGGATCATCGTGACGCCGCTCGGCGTCGACGAGATCTTCCTCGAGCCCTACGAGCGTGCGCCCCAGGAGCGTCCGACCATCGTCGCCGTCGGCACGCTCGAGCCGCGGAAGAACTTCCGCCGGCTGCTCGAGGCCTTCGAGGTCCTGCTCGAGCGGGGGCGGGAGGCCCGTCTCGTCCTCGTCGGGCGCCGCGGCTGGCTCTGCGACGACGTCCTCGAGAAGCTCGCCGCGCCCCGTCTCGCCGAGCACGCGCGCTGGGTGGGCGAGATCGGCGACGAATCGCTCCTCGCGCTCATGCGGAACGCCGACGTCATCGCGTACCCCTCGCTCTTCGAGGGGTTCGGGCTGCCGGTCCTCGAGGGCATGGCGCTCGGCGTGCCCGTCCTCACCTCGGACCGCGGCTCGCTGCGCGAGGTGGCCGGCGACGCGGCCGAGCTCGTGGACCCGGAGTCGGTCGACTCCATCGCGGCCGGGCTCGAACGGCTGCTGGACGACGCCGCGCGTCGCGAGGATCTCGCGCGCCGCGGACGGGAGCGCGCCGCCGGCTTCTCGTGGCGTCGCTGCGCCGAGGCCACCCTCGAGGGCTACCGTCGGGCGATCTCCTCCTGCGAGGCCGAACGGTGAGTCGGCTCGCGGTGGACGCCACCGCCATCCGGACCCTCGCCAGCGGAACGGGGCGTCGACTCGTCTCCCTCCTCGGCGCCGCGCCCGAGGCCTTCGCGTCCCGCGGGGACTGGCTCGTCCTCGCCGCGCCGGAGACGGCGGAGGAGATCGCGCGCCGGCTCCCCTTCGTCGAGGTCCGCGTGCACGACTCGCCGCGCTCGGCCCTCGCCCGGGCCCTCCACGGCGGGCGGCGCCTGAGGGCGGCGCTCGGGGACCGCGACCTCGTCCTGCAGGATCCGCGTCCCTACGCCGATCCCGCGCGCACCCTTCCCTGCGTCCACGACCTCCGGCAGCTCGAGCCCTCCGGCGAGGCCTCGCTCGCCCGACGACTCTGGATGCGCCGGCGCTTCCCCGCCGTGCTGCGGACCTGCCCCCTCGTCACGACGGTCTCGGAGCACGTGCGGGGCGAGCTCGTCGCGCTCTCGGGGCGTCCCGCCGAGGAGATCCTCGTGGTGCCGAACGGCGTCGTCGTCGAGGACTTCGCGGGGAGCGACGTCGCCGCTCTCGGGCCGCTCGGGCTCGAGCCGCGCGGCTACCTGCTCGCGGTGGGGCACCGCGAGCCCCGGAAGAACCTCGGCTTCCTCTCCGAACTCGCCGCCCTCGATCGGGAACGCGGCGGTCGTCGGCTCCTCGTCCACGCGGGCGCGCCGCGCCCGGGCTTCGACGAGCCCGAACGGCTCGCGGCGGAGCGCGGCGTGGCCGACCGGGTGCGCTGGCTGGGAGCGGTGGACGAGGCGACGCTCCGCGCGCTCTACCGCGGCGCCGAGGCCTTCCTGATGCCCTCGCACGTCGAGGGCTTCGGCGTGCCCCTGCTCGAGGCGATGGCGGCGGGCGTCCCCGTCCTCGCGGCGGCGCGACCGCCCTTCGACGAGATCGTTGCCGCGGGCGATCTCTGGCCGCTCGACCGCCCCGGAGCGTGGCTCGATCGTCTGGACGCCCTCGCGGGCGATGCCGGCGCGCGCGAGAGCGCGGTGGCGCGCGGGCGGGAGCGCGCGGCGGAGTTCACCTGGAGCCGCGCGGCCGAACGCCAGCTCCGGGCGATCGACCGCGCGCTCGAGGTGCTCGCGACCCGCCGGTGAGGCGGGCGGCGAAGCTCAGTTGTAGGTGTAGTTCGTCGTGACCTGGCAGCCGCCGGCGTTCGTGATCGTGACGACGACGGAGCTCATCGGCGTGCCCGCCGGGATGACGCCGGTGATGACGCTCGCGCTGGCCGAGTTGACCTGGGCCGGCGTCCCGCCGAAGTCGACCGTCGATCCCATGCCGAGGTTCGTTCCCGAGACCACGAAGGGGCCGCCGCCCGCGGCCGGACCCTGGAAGAAGGGGAACGCGAGGATCGTCGGCGAGGTGTTGATCGCGCCGATCGCGAACTGCTGGTCCGGGTTGGCGATCGTGACCTGCGTGTCGCAGGGATAGACCTGCGTCGCGACGAAGGTCGCCGTCGTCGAGCTGGTCACCGTGACCGGCGTGAGCGTGCCGCCAACGTCGAGCAGCATGTTCGGATGGAAGCCCGTTCCGGTGATGGTCACCGTGCCTCCGACGGCCGGCGCCTGCGGCAGGATCGAGGTGATGACCGGCGGATCGAGCGCCTTGATCTCCAGCACGACCGCGTTCGTGATCCCCACCGAATTCGGATCGGCGTTGTCCTCGATCACGGCGCCCTGGAAGGTCACGGTGATGGGGATGTCGATGCCCGGGATCGCGAAGTTGAAGGGCGTCATGAAGGGCGGCAGGAGCGCCGGCGAGAGCACGAGACTGTCCACGAGCGTGAAGAAGTAGGGCGCCGGCACGACGAAGTAGGGGGCGAAGCAGAGGTCGCCCCAGGGCGTGCTGTAGGCCGTCGACTGGTTCGGCACGCCGAAGGTCGCGATGATCGCCATCTTCGCCGCCGAAGGGTTGGTCGGCGGCTGGGCGAGCTGGATGCTCCAGGGCGTGTAGGTGTCGATCGTGACCGTCCGGTAGAAGCCGCCCGCGCTGCCGTTGATGGTCAGGACGTCGAAGGGGCCGCCCGGGTTCGAGAGACCGACCTTGCTGTCGAAGCAGGCGGGCTGGCCGCCCGGCGAGGTCCAGAGCCAGTCATAGATCTGGATGTTCTGGCCGAGCGCACCGGTGCCGCCGGTGAAGCCGGCGTAGAGGCCGAAGTCGTTGAGGGCCGGCGGGGCGACCGCGCCGCCGGTGAGGAAGGTCCCGCCGGTCGTGAAGTCGTAGGGGACGGTCAGGACGGGCGTCGTGAGCACGTCGAGGTAGACGTTCAGGATGCCCGGCGTGTACTCGAGGCGGCAGACGTGGATGCCGCCGTCGTCGAAGTCCACCGTCGGCGTCACGCGACCGATCGAGTTCGTCTCGTTGTTGTTCGTCGCGGCGGGGCCGCTCGTGTGGATCGACAGCTCGTTGTCGCTCGTGTCGCCCTGGGCGCCGTTCACGTAGTTGTCGAACTCGATGACGACCGCGTTCAGGATCCCGGGCGCGTAGCCCATGCTGCCGCCGCCGGTGCCGAGGTAGGCGGATCCGTTCGGATCGTTGTGGAGGACGAAGGCGAAGCCGTCCGCGAGCTGGCCGCCGCCCGGCAGCGGCAACACCTGAAACGTGAAGGTCATGTCGAAGCCGGCCGCCACCGAGAGCGGCGTGTCCGAGAACACCGAACTCGACTGGCCGGACGCGCTGACCAGGTCGAGCGTCAGCCCGCCGGGGTTCTGCGCGGCGTTGCCATTGAGGGTGAGTCCGATGGTCGAGCTGAAGTCGATGTAGCTGACGTTGGACTGGCCGACGCCGACGGCGGCGACGAGGAGCAGCGCGGCGAGGCCGCGGGTGAAGATGGTCATGTCTCTGCCTCGAGCGGGAGCAGGGGTCGGGATGATCGGACAGTGTCGCACGGGAGCGCCTCGCGCACGAAGCGGAAAACGCCGGTCGTCGGCGGCTTTCCCGGGTTCGGGTCGGCGGACGCCCCGCGAAGCCGAGTTCAGCGCCTCCGGGACGTGGTCCTCCGCAGGTCGGGGCGCGGGATTCCTACTGGTAGGTGTAGGTCGTCGTCACCCGACAGCCGAGGGGGGGCGTGACGGTGACGAGGACCGAGGTCATGGCCGGTCCCGGCGGGATGATGCCGGTGATCAGCGTCGGTGACGAATTGGTGACGAGAGCCGGCGTCAAACCGAAGTGGACCGACGCGGGGTTCGCCAGGGAGGTGCCGCCGATGGCAAAGATCGAGCCGCCGCTCGCCGGGCCCGTCGAGAAGGGGAAGAAGTCGATCGTCGGCGTCTCGTTGATGAGGATCGAGTCGCCCGACTGGTCGGGGTTGAGGACGGTCAGCGTGGTGTCGCAGGCGATGAGGGCCGGGGCGGTGAATGTCGCGTAGACCGAGGTGAGGACGTTGATCGGGACGGGATTGCCGTCGATGAGGAGCGTCATCGCGGGATTGAACCCGGTGCCCTGCAGCATGACGTTCGCCCCCGGCGGCGGCACCGCCGGAGTGACGCTCGTGATCGTCGGCGGGTCGACGGGCAGGAAATCGAGGATGACCGCATTTGTCAAGGCGACGGACAAGGGGTCCGAATTGTCCTCGAGGACGGCGCCCTGGAGGGTGAGGCTGAGGGGCTGCGCGAGCCAGGGGAGCGTGAGGGAGAAGGGCGTCAGCGTCGGCGGCAGGAGGGCTGACGGAGAGCTCGTCAGACTGTCGACGAGGGTGAATCGCCAGGGCACGGGTTGGACGAAGCCCGGGGCGAAGCAGAGGTCACCCCAGGGCGTCGGGTAGAAGTCGGCCGGTCCCGGAGTGCCGATGAAGCCGATGATCGCGAGCTTCGCCGGCAGCGGGTTCGCCGGAGACGAGGCGAGAGAGACGGTCCAGGGCTGGTAGATCTCCGTCTGCAGGCGGCGCAGGAATCCCCCCGTCGCTCCGTTGATCGTGAGGATGTCGAAGGGGGCGCCGGGCAGACCGAGTCCCACCCGGCTGGCGAAGCAGGCCGCGGGCTGGTCCGTGGAGCTCCAGTTCCAGTCGAGGATCTCGAGGCGCTGGCTTCGCGCCCCGCTCGTGCCCGCGGTGAAGCCGACCCAGGCCTCATGACCGAGGAGCATCGGAGGCAGACCGGGATTCGTGAGGGCCGTACCGCCGCTCTCGAAGTCCCACGCGAGGCTCAGGACCGGATTCACGAGGTCGTCGACGAAGACGCTGAGCTCGCCGAAGGCCTGCCGGATGCGGACCGTGTGGGCGGCGCCGTCGTCCAGGTCGACCGCCGGCGACGTCCGCGCGATCGCGGTCCCCTCTCCGACGTTCAGGGGCGGTCCGTTCGAGGAACGGATCGAGATCTCGTTGTCGGTCGCGTCCCCGTTCGCGGCCGTGAGTTCGTTGTCGAACTCGATCACCAGCGCGTTCTCGATGAGCCCTCCGTATCCGAGGCTGTCGCCGGCGTAGCCGAGCGCAGCCGTCGCCGCGACGGCGTTCTGGACGATGAACGCGAATCCCTCGCCCGGATCGGCGAAGGGCGTGAGCGGCAGGATCCGGTACGTGAACGTGGTGTCGAAGCCGCCTTCGACCGTCACGAGCGACGTGCGATAGACCGACGCCGCCTCGGAGGGGCCCGAGGTCATGACGAGGGTCGGCGCGGAACCGGACGGGGTCGCCGAGCCGTTCATCACCAGGCCGGCGGTCGAGGAGAAGTCCGGATAGGAGAAGGTGTTCTGCGCGCGAGACGGCGACAGGAAGGTCGCCAGCGCGAGGATGAGGATGGACGGTCTCAGCATGTTCTGCCCTCGGCGCACCCCGGGCGCGCGGTGAAGGGCGCACGGGGCGATTCGGACGGTGATGGTTCACGCCTCGGCGCGCGGACAGGGGGCAGGGTCCCGTCCGTCGCCACGGTCGCGACTGTATCCGGGAGGACTCCGAGAGGCGATTCCCATCCGGTTTTCGTGGCGGGAAGCCTCGCGCTCTCACCACGCCCCGGGGACCGAGACCCTCGCCGCCGATCGACGCTCGCGGCGATTCAGCCGCGGGGATGGAAGCGCCGGTGGATGGACCGGAACCGCTCGGCGTCGACGGACGTGTAGATCGTCGTCGTCTCGAGGTTCGCGTGGCCCAGCATCTCCTGCACGGCCCGGAGATCGGCCCCCTGGTGGACGAGATGGGTGGCGAAGGTGTGGCGGAGCAGGTGGGGCGTCACCCGCTGGCGGATCCCGGCCGCGAGGCCGGTCTCGCGCAGCCGCCGGTAGACGGCCTCGCGCGAGAGCGCCCGGCCCCGCGTGGAGAGGAAGAGACGATCCGGCGAGTCCGGCCGCGCGAGGTGCGGGCGCCCCTCGGCGAGCCAGGTGGCGAGGGCCTCCTGGGCCGGCGCGGCGAGCGGCACGAAGCGCTCCTTGTTGCCCTTGCCGAGGACGACGAGCTGGGCGATGCCGGTCTCGTCCGGACGGCCCACGTCGCCCGGGCCGAGCCCGGTGAGCTCGGAGACGCGGATCCCCGAGGCGTAGAGGATCTCGACGATCGCGACGTCGCGGAGGCCCTCGGGTCCCTCGCGGGCGGCGGCGGCGTCGAGGAGCGACGTCATCTCCTTTTTGCTGAGATAGTGGGGGAGGGTCCGCGCCCGCTTCGCCGCGGGGAGCCGCTGGAAGGGGTCCTCGCGGAGGATCCCCTCCTCCATGAGGTGGCGGTGGAAGGATCGGAGCGCCGCGAGGCGGCGGTTCAGTGTGCGCTCCGCGTCGCCCGCCCGGCGACGGAGGGCGAGGAAGGCGAGGATCGCGTCGGCTCCGCCGGCCGCGAAGGTGGCGACGCCGCGCGTCTCGAGGTGGTCGGCGTAGAGTTCGAGGTCTCGCCGGTAGGCCGCCCGCGTGTGCGGGGACCAGCCGGCCTCCGCTCCGCGGAGGTCGAGGAAGACCCCGATCTCGGCCCGATCCCGCACCCGGCGTCCCTCCCCGTCGCGCGGCCGGGACCCGCCCGGGCCCGCCGCGACGTCTGCAGGGTACACGAGCCGCCCCGACGGCGGGATCCCCGCCGGGAAGCGCGCGCGGGACGCTGCTATACTCTTCGCCCGCGAATCGGCGGTCTCCCGCGGCCCGGACGGCCGAGCAGGGGGCCGGCCGGGCGCCGGCGGAGGTCGAGACCAGCGATGAACGAGACGAAGCCGGTCCGGGGCTACAAGCTCTTCCTGACGATCGTCGTCGGAGCCGTCGCGCTCGACCTCTGGTCGAAGGCCGCGGCCTTCGCCGCGCTCGACGGACCGATGGACCGCATCGTGATCTGGGAGGGCGTCCTGCAGTTCCGGGAGGTCCTCAACTCCGGGATGATGTGGGGCATGCTGCAGGACGAGGTGCGACCCTGGCACTGGGTTCTCATCCGCGGCGGCGTCCTCCTCGGCCTCGTGTGGTTGTTCATGACGATGCCGACCCGCGGCAAGTGGACGCAGGCGGCTTTCGGCCTCGTCGCCGGCGGCGCGATCGGGAACATCTACGACAACGCGTTCTCGGGCTCGGAAGGCCTGTTCACGGGCCACGTGCGGGACTTCATCAACGTCTACTGGTTCGAATTTCCCGTCTTCAACGTGGCAGATTCCTGTATATGTGTCGGAGCACCGCTCTTGTTGCTGGTGCTATGGAACCAGGACCGAGTGTCCGCGGCCCGGGGTGAGGACGCGTCCCCGAGCCTCGAGAGCGGCGCTTCGAAGTCCTGACAGCGAAGGATCGCCGGCGAATGAAACTCGAGGCGGTGAACGCTTCGACATTCAAGGACGCCGTGTCGTGCTTCCTCGCTCATGCGTGGGGAGACCTGGCGGATTCGCACTGGCCGAAGATCGACTTCGACCAGGATCGCGACGTCGTCCTCGCGCGATTCACCGATGAGTGCAAGGAGGGCTGCATGCGCAAGTTCTCCCTGCGTCTCGGCAATCGCCGCTACCCCTTCATGAAGCTCATCTTCCAGGAGTCGCTCGTTCGCGACTCCTTCTTCTTTGCCGTGGACACCCACGACGCGCTCGACATCAAGGAGACCACTCCCGACTACCAGGAGTGGCTCGCGATCAAGGACTACAACTGTCGCGTGAAGTCGCAGGTCGAGGCCGAGTGGCGAAAACACGGCGTCCCGACCCTCCACGACATCCTCGTCGACGTCGACGCGGCGGACGTGCCGGACACCCAGCTCTGCCCGGTCGCGACCGAGCCGATGGTCATGGTGGTGGACGACGATCTCGACATCGCCGAGGGCGCCCGGCGGATCCTCTCGCGTCGCGGCTACCGCGTGGCCGTCTTCCACTGCGCCGAGGACGCCCTCGAGGCGCTTCCCACCGTGCGACCCGACCTGATCCTCTCGGATCTCGAGATGGGACAGGGCATGACCGGGATCGACTTCGTCACGAAGCTCCGCGCGCTGCCGGCCTGGGCGGGCACCCCCTTCTTTCTCGCCACCGCGGCGGGAATCGACCTCAGCTCGTTCGAATACCTCGACGGCTTCCTCGTGAAGCCCTACGAGATCGAGGTGCTGATGACCTTCCTCAACCAGCACCTCGAATCGGCCTGACTCCGACGCAAGTCCCGCTTCCATTGCGGTTTGCGGGATTCTTGCCGCTGCGACGAGCCCGGCGTTAGAGTGCCGCGCGGGTCCCAGGGCGGGCCGGCGAGAGCTACTCCAGGAACCGCCGCGGGGGTGCGGACATGATCGAGTCGCTGTTCCGGGGCATCATCCGCCTCTTCGGCTCCCACAACGAACGCGTGGTGAAGCAGGTCCGGGGGCGGGTCGAGCGCATCGAGGCCCTCGCGCCCGGGATGGAGAAGCTCACCGACGCCGAGCTTCGCGCCAAGACCGACGAGTTCCGCGCGCGCCTGAAGGCGGGCGAGACCCTCGACGACATCCTCGAGGAGGCCTTCGCCGTCGTCCGCGAGATGAGTTCCCGCACGCCGCCGCCGGGGGCCGAGCGCGGTCTGCGGCAGTATCCCGTCCAGCTCGTCGGCGGCATCGTCCTCCACCAGGGCGGCATCTCCGAGATGATGACGGGCGAGGGAAAGACGCTCGTCGCCGTCGCGCCCGCCTACCTGAACGCGATCGAGGGCAAGGGTGTCCACGTCATCACCGTGAACGACTACCTCGCCCAGCGCGACCGCGACTGGATGGGACCGATCTACGAGAAGCTCGGGCTGACCGTCGGCGCCATCCAGTCGAACATGAACAACGCGCAGCGCCGCGCGATGTACGCCTGCGACATCACCTACGGCACGAACAACGAGTTCGGCTTCGATTACCTGCGCGACAACATGAAGCAGAGCCTGGAGGACCAGGTCCAGCGCTCGCGCAACTACGCCATCCTCGACGAGGTCGACAACATCCTCATCGACGAGGCGCGGACGCCGCTCATCATCTCCGGTCCCAGCGAGGGCGACACCCGGAAGTACTACGAGGCCGACCGCGTCGTGCGGCAGCTCGTCCTCGGCGTGGACTTCGAGGTGAAGGAGAAGGAGTCGCAGGTCCCGCTGACCGAGGACGGCATCGTCAAGGCCCAGCGGATCGTCGGCGTCGAGTCCTTCTACCAGGGCGCCTTCCTCGAGTGGCCGCACCTGATCGAGCAGGGACTGCGGGCGCACCACCTCTTCTTCCGCGACAAGGACTACGTCGTCGACCAGGGCGAGGACGGCGGGCCGGAGATCGTCATCATCGACGAGTTCACCGGCCGCAAGATGTCCGGTCGCCGCTGGAGCGACGGCCTCCACCAGGCGGTCGAGGCGAAGGAGGGCATCGACATCAAGGCGGAGTCGCAGACCCTCGCGACCATCACCTTCCAGAACTTCTTCAAGCTCTACAACAAGATCGCGGGCATGACCGGCACCGCGATGACCGAGGCCGGCGAGTTCCTGAAGATCTACAACCTCGGCGTCGTCAACATCCCGACGAACCGTCCGATCGCGCGCAAGGACCTCGACGACCGCATCTACGCCGACCAGCGCGACAAGTACGCGGCCGTCCTCGAGGAGATCCGCGAGATCCACGCCGAGGGCCGCCCGATCCTCGTCGGCACGACCTCGATCGAGAACTCGGAGAAGATCTCGACGATGCTCACGCGCTCGGGCATCGAGCACGAGGTGCTGAACGCCAAGCACCACCAGCGCGAGGCCGAGATCATCGCCCAGGCCGGTCGCAAGGGCATGGTGACCATCGCCACCAACATGGCCGGTCGCGGCACCGACATCGTCCTCGGCGGCAACGCGGAGGGCATGCTGGCGCGCTGGATCAAGAGCAACGCCTGGGATCCCGAGGAGAACGCCGGGGACATCTCGGCGGCGCGCGAGCGCATCGAGGCCGCCTGCCGCGCCGAGAAGAAGGAGGTGCTCGAGCTGGGCGGACTCCACGTCCTCGGCACCGAGCGCCACGAGTCGCGGCGCATCGACAACCAGCTCCGCGGCCGCTGCGGTCGCCAGGGCGACCCCGGTTCGACGCGCTTCTACCTCGCGCTCGACGACGACCTCATGCGCCGCTTCGCCTCCGACAACGTCGCGTCGATGCTGAAGAAGCTCGGCCTCAAGGACGGTCAGGCGATCGAGCACAAGTGGATCAACCGCTCCGTGGCCTCGGCCCAGAAGAAGGTCGAGAACCGCAACTTCGAGATCCGCAAGAACCTCCTCGAGTACGACGACGTCATGAACGAGCAGCGCAAGCTCGTCTACGACCGCCGTCGCCGCGTCCTCGAGGGCGAGCGTCTCCGCGAGATGGTCGAGGCCATGCTCGAGGAGGTCACGCAGGCCGCCGTCGCCACCTACTGCGGCGAGGAGGTCCCCACGAACGAGTGGGAGTGGACCGAGCTCGAGTCCTGGTACCAGCGGAAGACCGGGCGCGAGATCGCCCTCAACCACGGCACCAAGGATTCGGACCGCGTCGCCGAGGAGCTCATGACCGCCTTCCGCGCGCTCTACGACGAGCGCGACGAGGAGCTCGGACGCGAGCTGCAGGAGCAGGTCGAGCGCTACCTCCTCCTGAACGCCTTCGACGTCAAGTGGAAGGAGCACCTCCAGAACGTCGACGCCCTCAAGTCGGGCGTCGGTCTGCGCGGCTACGCCCAGGTCGACCCGAAGGTCGAGTACAAGCGCGAGGCCTACTCGCTCTTCGAGGAGCTGATCCGCTCGATCCAGGACGAGGTCACCGACTACATCTTCCGCGTCGAGGTGAAGCGCCCCGACGACTACGCCCAGGTCGACGACCAGTGGGGCGGTCAGACCGCGTCGCACGAGGAGATCGGGGCCTACGAGACCTCGCGCGCCCAGAACGAGGCCGCGATCGCGCGCGACCAGTCCGGTCAGCCCGCGACGCCCTTCGTGCGGGACGAGCAGAAGGTCGGCCGCAACGATCCCTGCCCCTGCGGCAGCGGGCGCAAGTACAAGAAGTGCCACGGCGCGACCGACTGAGCCGGCGCCGCGGTCGGCCCTCGCGGACCGCGACCTGAGCCATGCTCGCGGACCTGGTCTACATCCTGCTCGTTCTCGGGCTGGTCCTGACCTGGCCCTTCCGGCACCTGCGCCGGCGGCTCTCCGGGCGTCCGGCCAAGCGGCGGGCGCCGGTGGCCGAGCGCCTCGGCGGCTTCCCCTCGCCTCCGGGCGAGGCCCGCTCCCTGTGGATCCACGCGGTGAGCGTCGGTGAGGTGCTCGCGGCCCGGGGGCTCGTCGCGCGTCTGGCCGAGACCTGGCCCGAGCTCCCGATCGTCGTCACGACGACGACCCCCGCCGGCCTGGCCGAGGCCCGGCGACACTTCGCCGACCACACGGTCTCCTACAGCCCGCTGGACTTCTCCTGGGTGGTCCGGCGCGCCTTCCGGGCCTTCCGGCCCGAACTCCTCGTGCTGGTCGAACTCGATCTCTGGCCCAACCAGCTCCGGCGGGCGCGGCGCGAGGGCGTCCCGGTCGTCGTCGTGAACGGCAAGCTCTCCGAGCGCTCGGCCCGCGGATTCCGGCGCCTGCGTCGCCTCGGCCTCGACCCCTTCGACGCCATCGTCCGCTTCCTCCTGCAGACCGAGCGGTACCGCCGCCGCTGGCTCGACGTCGGCCTTTCGGCCGAGCGCCTGAGCGTGATCGGGAGCCTGAAAGTTGATAACCTCCCCGCCGCCGTCCCGGAGGGGCGCGGTGCGCTCCTGCGCCGGGAGCTGGGACTCGAGGGGCGGCCGGTCTGGCTCGCGGGGAGTACGCACGAAGGCGAGGAAGCCGCGGTCCTCCGGGTCCATCGCAACCTCCGCGAGCGCCATCCCGAGCTGGTCCTGGTGATCGCCCCGCGGCACCTCGAACGCCTCCCGCGGGTGGAGGAGCTCTGCGCGCGGGAGGGACTGCCCGGCCGGCGGCGCAGCGCGACGACCGGGGGGGGCGGGGAGCCGGTGGTGCTCCTCGACACGATGGGAGAGCTGGCCGGGCTCTTCGCGGGGGTGGATCTGGTCTTCCTGGGGGGAAGCCTCGTCCCCGTCGGCGGGCACAACGTGTACGAGCCGGCGGCGGCCGGGCGGCCCCAGGTCGTCGGTCCCCACGTCGGAACGGTGGCCGAGGCGGTCGCCGACCTCGCGGAGGTCGGGGCGCTCGTCGAGGCCGCGGACGAGGGAGCGCTGGAGCGCGCCCTCGAGGCCTGGCTCCTCGACCCCGAGGCGGCCCGGGCCGCCGGAAATGCGGGCCGGGAGGCCCTCGATCGCGCCCGGGGCGCGACGGAACGGACGATCGAGGCCCTGCGCGCGGTGCGGGAGGGTCGGAGCGGAGCCGAGGCAAGGATCGGCGCGCCCAACAGGAGCTGATGATGAGCGAACGCAGGATCTTCACGTCCGAATCGGTGTCGATGGGCCACCCGGACAAGATGGCCGACCAGATCTCCGACGCGATCCTGGACGCGATGCTCGAGCAGGACCGACACAGCCGCGTCGCCTGCGAGACGATGGTCACCACCGGGCTCTGCGTCATCGCCGGCGAGGTGACGACGAAGGCGATCGTCGACATCCCCTCGGTCGCGCGCGGCGTCATCCGCGACATCGGCTACACGAACTCGCAGATGGGCTTCGACCACGAGACCTGCGCGGTCATGGTGACGCTCGACAAGCAGTCGCCCGACATCGCCCAGGGCGTCGACAGCGCGACCGCCGCCGACAAGGTCCAGGGCGCCGGCGACCAGGGCATCATGTTCGGGTTCGCCTGCCGCGACACCGACGAACTCATGCCGATGCCGATCATGCTCGCGCACCGGCTGGTCGAGAACCTCGCCAACCTCCGTCGCGAGGGGGCGGTCGACTGGCTGCGTCCCGACTCGAAGAGCCAGGTCTCGGTGGAGTACGAGGACGGTCGCCCCGTCCGCGTCGACAACGTCCTCGTCTCGACGCAGCACGCCGAGCACGTGACCCAGGACGAGATCCGCCGCTTCATCACCGAGGAGCTCGTCCGCTCGACGATCCCCGCGCACCTCCTGGACGCCGACACCAAGTTCTACGTCAACCCGACGGGGAAGTTCGTCATCGGAGGGCCCATGGGCGACTGCGGCCTCACCGGCCGGAAGATCATCGTCGACACCTACGGCGGCATGGGCCGTCACGGCGGCGGCGCCTTCTCGGGCAAGGATCCGAGCAAGGTCGACCGCTCGGCCGCCTACGCGGCGCGCTGGGTCGCCAAGAACATCGTCGCGGCCGGTCTCGCCGACCGCTGCGAGCTCCAGCTCAGCTACGCGATCGGCCTCGCCAGGCCGCTCTCGATCCGCGTGATGACCGACGGCAGCGCGAAGATCGAGGAGAGCGCCATCGAGCGCCTCGTCCGCGAGCACTTCGACCTCACGCCGGCCGGCATCGTCAAGGATCTCGACCTCCTGCAGCCGCGCTACCGCGCCACCGCCGCCCACGGCCACTTCGGCCGGCACGGCGACAGCTTCACCTGGGAGCGGACCGATCGCGCCGACGCCCTGCGTCGCGCGGCCGGACTCTGATCGCCCGGGCGCGGATCGCGAAATGCCGCGGCGGGGCCGGCGGCGGGTGGTAACCTCGTTGCCGCTCGCCGCCGGTCGATTTGACACCCGGCACCCGGCGACGACCCGCTCAAACCTCGATGCACGAGGGTCTTGCGCTCCATTCCGGGGCGCCCGGTGGACGGCCCGCCGCTTGCATCCCAGAATGTCCCGGCGAGCCCCCGAGCCGGACTGATCGCCTCCCGTAAGGAAGACGCCCCGATGATGAACATGAAGCCCCGCGGCCAGTCGGGATTCACGCTGATCGAGCTCCTGATCGTGATCGCGATCATCGGCCTGCTCGCCACGCTGGGTCTCACCTACTACATGTCCGCGCGCGACGAGGCCTACGTCGAGATCGCCCAGAAGCGCCTCTCCGAGATCTACTCGCACCTCCTCGCCTACGAGCGGCGCAAGGAGCGCCTGCCCGAGGAGTCCGGCCCGGCCTTCCTGCTCGCGGTCTGGGGCGGCTCCGGCATCGAGAAGGCGGCCACCAACGCCTCGATCTGGTTCTGCCCCTCGCTGGGCGCCGAGGAGGTCAGCGACGACACGATCGACGAGGACATCACGCCCGAAACGATCCACTGGGCGGGCCGCAACCAGGACGACAAGAAGTACAAGATCCGCCGGACCAACGCGAAGAACTCGGGCAAGACCGTCATCGCGAGCAACAAGCCGCTCGTCGACAACCAGATGCCCCACGCCGGAAAGTTCCTCGCGGTGCTCTACCTGAACGGCGCCACCAAGGGACTCGAGCGCGCCGATTGGGGCGACGACTGGGGCGAGGAGGAGCCGCTCATCATCGGCCCGGAGTCGCCGATCGAGGCCCTGCACGGGCTGAGCTCGGGCGACGATCAGTGACGAGGACCGAGATCGCCCCCGCCGCGGCGGGGGCGTGAACCCGGAGCCCCTTCCCGCATGAGCCGCCCCCGGCGCGCCGTATTCGCCCTCATCGCGATCGCGCTCTCCCTCGGCGTCTTCCTCGTCGCCTTCGAGGGACTCTGGTCGCTGGTCACCGGGCGTTCGCTCGTTCGCCAGGCCCTGGGCCGCGAGGTCGAGGGCGGCGGCTACTTCCGCATGCAGATGCTCCACGAGGAGCGTCTGCGCTCGGCCGCGCTCACGCCGGGACGCTACCAGCTCGACCTCGATCCCGGCGTGGGCTTCCGCCTGAAGGGCGCCTACGCGCCGGACTTCGTCGAGGTGGCGGGGCACACCGACGAGTGGGGATTCCGCCGCCGCGCCGGCCCCGAGCCCGAGGACGGCGCCTTCCGCATCGTCCTGCTCGGAGACTCCGTGGCCTACGGCTACGGCGTGGCCGACGAGGATTGCCTGGGTCATCGCCTCGAGGAACATCTCGCCCGAGGACTCCCCGAGGGGATGCCGCGCCCGGTCGTGCACACGATCGCCGCGCCGGGCTGGAACTCCCGCAACGCGGTCCGCGCGATGATCGCGCACGAACCGCGGCTCGAGCCCGATCTCGTCATCTTCCTTCCGATCGGAAACGACCTCGACGACGGCTTCGGCGTCCTCGAGAACGGTCACCGCTCGGATTCCTACGATCCTTTCGGTCCGATCGACCGACCGCACGTCACCGGCACCTCCATCGGGATGCTCGGACACGGCCTCCGGACGCGCCTGAAGAAGGAGATCCGGGAGCCGGCGCAGATCGGCGACTGCTGCGCCTTGAACGGCGGCGTGACGCCCGAGTCGGTGCGACGCTACCGCGCCCAGGCGCGCCGCCTGGCGGACCTCGGCGAGCGCCTCCGCGCCCACGGCCGGTCCTTCCTCGTCGCCTACCCGACCTCGGACATCTACGAGCGGCGCATGATGCGCTACTTCCGCGAGCTTCCCGGGCCGCGCCCCGAGGAGGCCGGGTTGATCGACTGGGTGCTGCCGAAGGACCGCCTCGCGACCGACCCGCACTGGCGGCCGGACTTCAACGACGAGATGGCCCGTCGACTCGCCGCGATCCTCGCGGAGCGCGAGCTCGTTCCCGGGCTCCCGAAGGAGGGCCGCGTCGCGCCGGCCGACGAGTACGCGGACCGTGCATTCGCCGCCCTCGACGACGCCGCCCTCGAGGCCGAGTGCGAGAAGTACGACGCCTACTCGCGGTCGGTGCTCGTGTCGGAGATCGACTTCGACGACGGTCGCGGCTTCTGGCAGGTCTACGGCGGGATCTGGCACGATGCCGCCATCGAGCGCGCGGCCTGGCTCGCCCTCGCCCGCGGTGACGGCCGCGAGCTGGAGCTCGTCGTCGACTGGGATCCGAAGCTCGGCCTCGAGCTCCCCGCGACGCTCGAGATCGAGGTCCAGGGGGTCCGCCTCGAGCCGGAGCGCATCGAGCGGGGCGACGGCCGGCCGCGGCGCGTCCGCATCCGTCGCCCGTTGCCGCCGGAGGCGCTCGCGGCCGACGTCGTCGACGTGATGCTCCGCTCCTCGGGCTGGGCGCTCCAGATCACGCCCTATCTCGGCGTGCCGCGCCTCGTCTCCTTCCGCCTGAATCGCGCCGCCATCCGGCCCTGATCCGGCCTGCATCTTCACCCGGTGCGCTTCGACCTCGGCGGCGGGTGGTTATCATCCGGCTCGCTGCCCCCGCGGCCGCCCGCGCCCCGATCCCGGGGCCGCGGCCGGTCCGACCCAGCCGGAGAGCCCCATGGACCGGAGACGCGAGCTGCGTCGCTTCGGCCTCCTCGTCGGAGGCGTGTTCATCCTGATCGGCGCCGCCCTCATCTGGCGGCGCGGAACGGGGACCGGTGCCTTCGTCTGTCTCGGCGTCGGCGGCGGCCTCTTCCTGGGCGGGGCGACCGTGCCGATGGCCCTCGACCACGTCGAGCGCGTCTGGATGGGCGTCGCCGGCTTCATGGGGAAGATCATGACGACGGTGCTCCTGACCGTCTTCTACTTCACGATCCTCATCCCCTTCTCGCTCATCCGCCTGAAGGACCCGCTCGGACTCCGGCGCCCCGCGGACGCGACGACCTGGTGGCGTCCGCACCGGAACCCCGAGACCACCCTCGAGCGCTTCCAGCACCCCTTCTGACGGGAGCCTCTCCGCGATGATCGTCCTCGGCATCAGTTGCTACTACCACGACGGCGGCGCCGCCCTTCTCAGGGACGGCATGCTCGTGGCCGCGGCGGAGGAGGAGCGCTTCACCCGCAAGAAGCACGACGCGTCCTTCCCCGCGAACGCGGTGCGCTACTGTCTCGAGGAGGCGGGGATCACGATCGACGACGTCGATCACGTCGTCTTCTACGAGAAGCCCTTCGTCAAGTTCAATCGCATCCTCGAGACGGTGCTCGCGGGCTGGCCCTTCACCTGGAAGACCTGGATCGACGCGATCCCGGTCTGGCTGAAGACCAAGCTCCGCGCGGGCCGCGAGATCCAGGACGCACTGGGGACCGACAAGGACGTCCTCTTCTGCGAGCACCACCTCTCGCACGCCGCGAGCGCCTTCTACGTCTCGCCCTTCGACGAGGCGGTCATCCTCACCATGGACGGGGTGGGGGAGTGGACGACGACGGCCTTCGGCGTCGGTCGCGGCTCCGAGATGCACTTCGACGGCAGCCTCGCCTTCCCGCACTCCATCGGGCTCCTCTTCAGCGCGATCACCGCCTACCTCGGTTTCCGCGTCAACGACGCCGAGTGGAAGGTGATGGGGCTCGCTCCCTACGGCGAGCCGCGTCTCCTGGACCGCTTCCGCGAGCTCGTCGACGTGAAGCCCGACGGCAGCTTCCGCCTGAAGATGGAGTACTTCGAGCACCACCGTTCACGCACGCGGATGTTCGGGAGGCGCTTCGAGGAGCTGCTCGGTCGGCCGGCCCGCGCGACGGAGTCCGAGCTCGAATCGTTCCACTACGACGTCGCGGCCTCGGGTCAGAAGCTCGTGGAGGAGCTCGTCGTCAATCTCGCCCGCGCGCTCTTCGAGCGCTACCGGATCCCCCGCCTCTGCATCGCGGGCGGCGTCGGCCTCAACTGCGTCGCCAACTGGCGCGTCCTCCCGGAGACCGGATTCGAGGAGGTCTTCGTCCAGCCCGCGGCCGGTGATTCGGGCGGCGCCCTCGGCGCGGCGTTCTACGTGCAGCACGCGCTCCTGAAGCAGCCCCGCGCCTGGACGATGACGCACGCCCTGCTCGGCCCGCAGTACGACGACGACCGGATCCGCGCCGCGCTCGACGCGGCCGGGGCGCGCTACGAGTACCTGGACTCCGAGGACGCGCTCCTCGATCGCACGGCGAAGCTGCTGGAGGACGGTCGGATCATCGGCTGGTTCCAGGGGCGGATGGAGTACGGTCCTCGCGCGCTGGGGGCCCGCTCGATCCTCGCGGATCCGCGCAACCCCGAGGCCAAGCGCCTCATCAACGAGAAGGTGAAGTTCCGGGAGTGGTTCCGGCCCTTCGCGCCCGCGGTGCTGAAGGAACGGGCCTCGACCTACTTCGAGGTGCCGGAGGGCATCGACCTTCCCTTCATGCTGATGGTCCCGAACGTGCGCGAGGAGTGGCGCGCGGCGCTGCCGGCGATCACGCACGAGGACGGCACCGGTCGCGTCCAGACGCTGACCGAGGAGGCCAACGGGCGCTTCTACCGGCTCGTCCGCCGCTTCGGCGAGCGCACCGGCATGCCGGTCCTCCTGAACACCAGCTACAACGTCCGCGGCGAGCCGATCTGCTGCACGCCGGAGGACGGGTACCGCACCTTCCTCGAGACGGGGATCGATGCGCTCGTCATCGGGCGCTTCGTCGTCACCGAGAAGCCGGACGCGGTCGATTTCGAGGCCGGTCGCGAGCGCAGCGTCGCGCTCGAGGCGACGCCCTTCGAGCAGGTCACCTGAGAACTTCCATGGCCCGACAGTCCCTCCTCCTCGAGTTCCTGCTCTTCCTCAAGAAGGAGAAGAAGTGGTGGCTGTTGCCCCTCGTCCTCCTCCTCCTGGGACTGGGCTCGCTCCTCGTCTTCGCGGGCTCGTCCCCGCTCGCGCCCTTCATCTATCCGTTCTTCTGATCCCGGACGCGCGCGACCTCGTCGGGATGCCGGTACGGTGCCTGGCGCCGTACGGGCATCTCCGGGCGGACGAAAAAACAGGGGACCACCCCGAAGAGCGGCCCCCTGCATCACCCAACACTTGCTTCGGCTTACAAAGCCTCGGTCACTCCGCCCGAGAGCGGCGCGACCTGGGAGGGGAAAAGCAAGCGGCGTACCAAGCGGGAAAAAGGTCGCCATCGCGTCTAAGATGCGGCGACGCTGTCCCTTCCGGCCGTCCTTCCGCGATCTTCGCGCGGGCGGGAGAGGCCCGCTTCGTAAACCGCGATTTACGGGGTCCTGCAGGACCTTGATAGCATCGGCCCCCGGACGAGGAGCCGGCCCCAGATGACGACGACTCGCGACGAGAAGACCTCCGAGAGCGCGCCGGCCCCCGCGGCGGCGCGGAAGCTCTACATGGAGGACTTCGGCTGCCAGATGAACAAGAACGACGCCGAGCTGGTCGTCGGACGGATGAAGGCGGCGGGCTTCGAGCGGACCGAGGACATCGAGGACGCGAACGTGATCCTCTACTACGGCTGCGCGATCCGCGAGCAGGCCGAGGAGAGGGTCTTCGGCCGCCTCGGCGCCCTGAAGCCCCTGAAGCGCCGCCGGCCGGACACCGTGATCGGCGTCATGGGCTGCATGGCGCAGAACCAGAAGGAGCGGATCTTCGAGCGCGCGCCGCACGTCGACCTGGTCGTCGGCACCTCGCGCTTCGAGGAGATCGCCGACTTCGTCGCCGAGGTCGAGCATCGTGATCGGGTGACCGCTCTCGAGGACGGCGAGGTGGCCTTCCGGCGCGACCTCGACGTGCGTCCCCAGGGTTTCCAGGCCTACGTGACGATCATGCGGGGGTGCAACAAGTTCTGCACCTTCTGCATCGTGCCCTTCACCCAGGGCCGCGAGCGCAGCCGTCCGCCCGAGGACATCGAGGACGAGGTCCGTCGTCTCGTCGACGACGGCGTCGTGCAGGTGACGCTGCTCGGGCAGCGGGTCAACACCTACGGCCTCGACCTCAATCGCGGCGAGACCCTCGCGACCCTGCTCTCGAGGCTCGAGCGGATCCCAGGACTGCGCCGCCTCCAGTTCATCACCTCGCATCCCACGCACATCGACGCCGATCTCATGCGCGTGATCCGCGATCACGAGGTCCACAGCCGTTACCTGCATCTTCCCGTCCAGTCCGGCTCGGACGAGGTCCTGAAGAAGATGAACCGCGGCTACACCGCGGACAGCTACCGGCGGACGATCGACATGGTCAAGACGATCGTGCCCGACATGTCGCTCGCGACGGACTGGATCGTCGGCTTCCCGAACGAGACGGACGAGGACTTCGAACGCTCGGCCCGGCTCCTCCGCGACGTGGCCTTCCAGACGAGCTTCGTCTTCCGCTACAGCGAGCGGGCGGGGACGAACGCCTCGAAGCGCATTCCCGACACGATCCCCGAGGAGGTGAAGCTGCACCGGAACCACGTCCTGCTCGACGAGCAGGCCCGGATCTCCGAGCGCCTGCACTCCGCGCGGATCGGCGAGGTCCACGAGATCCTCGTCGAGGGGCTCTCGAAGCGCGATGCGTCCCGCTGGTTCGGGCGGACGTCCCAGAACTGGATCGTCGTCTTCACCTCGCCGCGCGACTTCACGGGGCGGTTCGTGAAGGTCCGGATCACCTCGAACACCGCCCTCACCCTCTTCGGCGAGCTCGTCTGACCCCATGGGCGTCGCGCGGGACCGGGCCCTGATGCGCGAGGCCATCGCCCTCGCGGAGCGGGGGAGGGGCCGCGTCGAGCCCAACCCCCGGGTCGGTTGCGTCCTCGCGCGCGACGACGAGATCGTCGGACGGGGCTGGCACGCCGACTTCGGCGGCCCCCACGCCGAGGTCGCGGCCCTGCGCGACGCGGGCGAGCGCGCCCGAGGGGCGACGGCCTTCGTGACGCTCGAACCCTGCTCGACGACGGGGAAGACGCCGCCCTGCACCGAGGCTCTCGTCGCGGCCGGGGTCGCGCGGGTGGTCTACGCCGCGGTCGACCCGAATCCCGACCACGCCGGCCGGGCCGACGCCGTGCTCGAGGGGCACGGCATCGAGGTCCGCCGCGGCCTCCTCGCCGAGGAGGCGGAGGGCCTCCTGGACGACTTCCGTCTCGCCCTCGGGCGCGACCGGCCCTGGGTCGTGCTCAAGTGGGCTTCCACCCTCGACGGCCGGATCGCCACCGTCACCGGCGACTCGAAGTGGATCACCGGCGAGGCGGCGCGCCTCGAGGTGCATCGCGAGCGCGCGCGGTGCCGCGGGATCCTGGTCGGGATCGGAACCGTCCTCGCGGACGATCCCGAGCTGACGACCCGCGGCGTGCCCGGGCCGAATCCGCGACGTTACGTGCTGGATCCGGGTCTGCGGACGCCGGAGACCGCCCGCCTCCTCGACGTCGCCGCCGCACCCACGACCCTCTTCTGCGCCCCGGACGCCGACGCCTCGCGGAAGTCGGCGCTCGAGGAGCGCGGCGTCGCGGTCGTCGCCGTCGGACCGAGCGAGCGCGGGCTCGATCTCGAGGCGGTGCTGCGCGAGATCCAGGGCCGCGATCGCGTCGGTCGGCTCCTCGTCGAGGGCGGGGCCCGGGTGCTGGGCTCCTTCGTGCGCGAGCGGCGCTTCGATCAGGCGCGCGTGTTCCTCGCGCCCCGTCTGCTCGCCGCCTCCGACGCCCGCCCGGCGCTCGAGGGTCCGACGCTCGAGCACATGCGCGAGGCCCTCGATCTCGAACTGCTCGAGAGTGGGACCCTCGGCGGCGATCTCCGGCTCGAGCTCCGACCGCGCCGGGACTGAGTGCGCCGGGACCGAATGCGCGCCGCGGCCGTCGCCGAGGGCGGATCGGCGGCGACCGAGGCCGAAGTCGCGGGGCCCCCCGCCCCCCCCTCCCTCCCTCGTCGCCTTCCTCCGGGAAGCGGACGAACGCCG
The DNA here is from genome assembly GCA_041402125.1 of Planctomycetota bacterium. GTDB lineage: Bacteria > Planctomycetota > DRQF01 > JAWKSY01. The sequence continues at coordinate 352,737 of JAWKSY010000001.1, read as the reverse complement.
CGCGGCGGCCCGGTCGCCATCCGGACGTCGACCCCCGAACGCGGACGCGTTCGCGGCCCCGGAGGAGAAGGCGGATGCGCGGGGCGGCCCCACTCGAGAACGCGGCCCCGACCGGGGCCGTATCTGCACGTCTCGACTCGTTCCCGTGGGTCCAGCTATGATGCGAGTCGGTTCGGCCGCATCCGGCGGTCGGGCCGCTCGCATCGGAAACTCCGGGTCGTCCTCTCGTCGAGTCGCCCCGCGATCCGAAGAAGAAGACGAGGGGGTCGGCGAGTCGGACCGCACTTTCGGGACGAAGTTCTCGCCGCGGGAAGATCTCGAGTGCGCGGTGCGCCGCGCGCGAGGAGGGAAGGCGCGTCGTCGTGAGGCAGAGAGCCGCTTCGGTCCTGATCGCAGCGCTGGCGACCCTCGTCGCCGCGTGTTCGAGTCTGCCCGCGGACCCGACCCCGGCGCCGGACGCCCGGGCCCGGGAGAGCCACCGCGAGGGCCTCGAGTACCTCCGCATCGGTGAACCCGGCCCCGCCCTCGACCGCTTCGAGGACGCGCTCCGCACGAGCCCCCTCTTCGTCGAGGCGCATCGCCAGCGTCAGAATCTCAAGATCGCGCGGCTCGAGCAGGAAGGGCTCCAGCTCGAGTATCGCGCGATGCTCGACGCCCACCCCCGCTCCGCGGCCGCCTCCTACCTCTACGGTCGCATCCAGTATCGCCTCGAGGATCGGCTGGCCTGGTTCCGTCGGGCGCGCGAGCTGGATCCGCGCTTCGCCTGGGCCCACCACGCCGAGGCCTACGTGCTCGCGGGCACCGGTCGCCGCGACGAGGCCCTCCAGGCGGCCGAGCGCGCGGCGAGCCTCGATCCCGGAAACGTCTACGCGCAGCGCCTGCTCGCCGAGTTCCTCCAGCGCCGCGGGGACAACGCGCGGGCCGAGGGAATCCTCCGCGCCCTGCACGCCCGGGATCCGGATTCCGTCGAGACGACCCTGGCGCTCGCCGCCCGGCTCGACGGCCGTCAGCACGCGCTCGAGGCCTTCGAGCTCTACCGCGACGTGCTCCTCCGCGAGCCGGACTCGGAAGAGGCCCTGGCGAGGATGATCGCGCTCGCGCGTCAGCGGTCCGCCGAGCCCGAGGGCTACCTGGCGGGGCGCTTCCTGGTCGAACGGGCCGAAGAGCATCCGGACGACGCCGCGGACCAGGCCCGAGCCGCCCTCGTGCACGACGCCCACGGTCGCCACGCCGCCGCGGCCGCGGCCGGCCGGCGCGCCTTCGAACTCGGGCTGCGCGAGCGGGAGTTCGCGATGGCCTATCGCCGCTTCCGCGGCGCCGATCTCGATCTCGCCTTCCGCGTCTGGGCGCAGATCCTCGGCATCGACGTCGGCCCGGAGAATCCGCCGATCGCGCGCCTCGGAGCCGCGCTCCGCGGCGCCAAGGCGCCGCTCGACCCCCCGCGGGCGCGCGAGATCCTCGACGCCCTCGCCGGCGCGGGATGGATCGACGAGGCGCTCGTCTTCGCCGAGGACCACGAGGGATCCCTCGGACTCGGCTCGGACCCGGGATGGTGCGCCACGCGCGACGCCCTGCGGGCGCACCGTCGCTTCATGTCGGAACTCGAGCTCTTCGTCCGCGAGGACCGCGGCGATCGGGAGGGGGCCGACGACGAGGAGGGACTCGCTCCCTGGATCGCGCGCATCTCGGACCGCCTGGAGCGGGCGACCGGCGTGGCGGTGGGGGAGGGCAACCGGATCCTCGGCTTCAGCTTCCTCGGCGAGATCCTCGATCTCACCCACCGACCCGAGCGCAGCCTGAACGGCTACCTCGCGCGCTTCAACCAGGTGCTCGTCGCGGGCCGCTGGGCGGGAGAGCGTCCGCAGCTCATGCTCGCCAATCTGGCCGCGCCGCTCCGACGCCAGCGGCCGGACGACTGGCCCGACGACTACGGCTTCGTCGAGATCCTGGCCGAGAACGTCGCGATCGCCCCGCGGGACAGCAACGAGCTCGGGCGCGCCTTCTTCCGGGCCTACTACGTCAACCTCGACCGCGTCGCGCCGTCCGCCGCCCAGCGTCGTCGCGCGGCGACGCTCGCCCCCGAGATCCGGGAGCGGCTCCTCGCCTCGCAAGGGTTGCCCGCCTCGGGCGCCGTCGAGCGCCAGTCCCTCGCCCTCCCGCTCGACGAGAGTCGCGCGCTCCTCGTGCGGGCGCTCGAACTCCACGGCGATCTGCCGCTCCTCGAACACGTCCGCGCGCACGAGATCGGTCACGTGCGCGACGCCGCGTCGCGCCTGCCCGTGGGGGCCAGCCTCTTCTCGAACCTCGTGCTCGCGGTGAAGGCCGGACTCAGCGCCGACCGGCTCGGCGGGATCCTCGAGGAGACCGCGCAGCTCGAGGCGCTCCGCCACGGTCCTTCGCCGCACCTCGCGCTCTCCGACATCGTCGATTTCATCCCCGCCTCGGAGGAACTCGGCTTCCACCACCGCGGGTACCGATCCCTTCTCGAGCGATTCCTCGCCGCGCTCGACGCCCGCCGGGACGAGTTCCCCTCGATCCGCAGCGACCGCGTCCTCCTGCACCAGCTCCACCACCTGAGCGAGGACGAGATCCGACGCATCGCGAGCGCGATCGACGTCTGACCCGCGTCGCCGCGCGACGTGAAGACTCCGTGAGGTCGGCCGGCGGGCTTGACGTCCGCAATCCACACGCCCGTCTCTCCGGATGCTCGGATCGAGCTCTCCTGCGATTCATCACCCGCGACGCGCATCGGCGCGTGATCGACACGTCGACCACACGTTGCCGCGTCATCCTTCCGTCGTGCGTTCCCTCGAGGACGCCGCCCCCACCTTCCACGGAAAGAAGACGGAGACCGCTCGATGACTTCCCTTCGCTCGCTCCTCGCCGGCGCGCTCGTCGCCGCCCTCGGTGCCACCGGCGCCCAGGCCCAGGGTCAGCCCTTCCCCCTCACCGGCTCGGCCGCCCCGACCCCGGCCAACGCGCCCTTCATCGTTCCCGCCGGAGTCCGGCAGGACCTGATCACCGACCGCGACACGCTGAACCTCCAGGGCCTCCCCTCGACCTTCAGCAACTGGGACATGGTCACCTTCGACAGCAGCAGCCGCTACGTGTTCATTCCGGCCGAGGTCGGCTCGGGCGCGGGGCTCTTCCGCTACGACACCCAGACCCAGACCTTCGTCAACCTCATGGTCGGCAACGCGTCCGGCGTCCGTTCGGCGGATCCCATGACCTGGGATGCGAACAACGACGACTTCGGTCGCCTCGACCCGGCCACCCTGACGCCGTGGAACTCGGTCATCACCGGTGAGGAGACCACCGGCGGTCGCCTCTTCGAGGTCACCAACCCGCTCGCCGCCTCGGGCTCCATCAACGTCGTCTGGCGCTCGAAGATCCCCGCCGTCGCCCATGAGGGCCTGCGCTTCGACGCGAACGGCAACCTCTACTTCGTGGACGAGGACAACAGCGGCTGCGTCTACAAGTTCGTGCCCGCCAACTCCGGCAGCCTCGCCGCGGGTCAGACCTTCGTCCTGAGCGTGAACGCCTACGCCAACGACCTGAACGTGAACCCGTCCCAGAACTGGAACGCGTCCTCGAACGCCGCTTCGAACCGCGTCGGCGCGGCGACCTGGGTCCCGATCACCGACGCCGTCGGCAACGCCCTCACGACCGCGGATCCCTTCGCCTTCGTCTCGACCACCGGCGGTCGGACCGCGGCCGACGAGGTCTTCGGCACGCCCTACGGCCGTCCGGAGGACGTCGACTTCAACACCCTCGCCAGCGGCAACCAGGCCCTCTACTTCACCGCGACCAGCGAGAACGTCATCTACTCGGTCGAGCTGACCGGCGACACCACCGCCATCGTCCGCGAGTTCGTCAACTACGACACGCTCAACCTGGGCACCGGCATGGACGTCAACCCGCTCCAGAACGACCCCTTCACCAACCCGGGCAACGGCTTCGCGCTCCGCAGCCCCGACAACCTCGCCGTCGACCACTTCGGCGACATCTACATCATCGAGGACCAGAACCCGGGCGACATCTGGAAGGCGCGCGACGCCGACCGTGACGGCGTCGCGGAGTCGATCGGCCTCTTCGCCTCGATGGGCATCCCCGGCGCCGAGCCGACGGGCTTCATCGCCGACCCCAACGACCCCTTCCGCTTCATCGTCTGCGTGCAGCACCCCTCGAGCGGCAACGACGCGCTGTGGTCCCTGCGCACGCGCGCCTACCCGGGCACCCCGGATGATCTCGTGCTGGAGAGCGGCACCGGCTCGGACGTGAACCGTCTCCCCGGCGAGTTCGTGAAGACCGGCGCCGGCGGCGAGATCTTCACCATCGAGATCAAGAGCCCCTCGGGCCAGCTCGTCAACACGCCCTTCGTGCTCTTCGCGCAGCTCTTCCTCGCCGGTTCGCCCTACAACGCGGGCCCGAGCTACCTGCACATCGACACGAACCAGGCGATCCTGCTCATCAACGGCATCTCCGGCATCTTCCCGCAGCTCGTTCCCGCCAGCGGCACGAGCTTCGTGAGCATCGTGCCCGCCGGCCTCGGCGGCCTCGGGATCAGCGCGATGTTCCAGTGCGCGGCGCTGAGCACCAACGCCTCGAACGGCCTCGTCGCCGTCTCCGAGGGCCACGAGCTCCGCTTCACGAACTGATCGGATACGTCTCGGCTCCGAGGGAGGCCGTCGGCGCGAGCCGGCGGCCTCCCTCTCTTCGTTCAGGGCTCGGAGGAAGCGGACGAGGGAAGATGCACGTACGGTGCCCGTCACCCGATGTGCATCCGCCGTCGACGATGGCCGGCGAGTCGCGGCGGGATCGCCGGCGGATGCACATCGGGTGACTGGCACCGTACGTGCATCCGGATTCTCATCGGGTGACTGACACCGTATGAGAATTCGGGTCAGAAGATCTCGACGGCGGGGAGCGTGGCGAGGACCCGGGTCGCCGGCGTGTCGAAGGGACCGACGAGGAGGAGGAGCTCAGGCACCCAGCGCCCACGGCTGCGGGGCGTGCTGGTCGGGATGCAGACCAGGGTGGACTCGCCGGGCTCGAGGCAGGTGACGGGGAGGAAGCCCGCCATCAGCCAGGAACGGTCGTCGCCGGTGAGGCGCGGTCCGCCGTCCTCGGGACGGAAGGCGAGAGCGATCCGCGGCGCGTCCACCTCGACGCCCCCGACGATCGCGGTCGGGCCGGTGTTCGTGAGCGTGACGGCTCGCGAGCCGTAGACGTTCGGTTCCCTCGGCCAGGCCTCGTCGCCCATGATGCGCGCCGAGACGCCGAGCCGGCTCGGGTCGGGCGAGAGCGAGCCGCCGCTCGTCAGGACGCGCAGGAGTCCGCGCGCGGTCGCCCGCGGCCCGGCGGGGAGATCCCCGGTCGCCACGAGCGCCTCGAGTTCCGACCGCGCCGTCGCCTCGTCTCCCGCCGCCGCGAGGGCGCGCGCCCGCCGGAGCGCGAGGCCGGGATCGTCGCTCTCGTTCGCGCGCAGCGTCGCCAGGGCGCGTCCCCAGTGCGCGGCGGCTCTCGGCCGGACGGCCGCCGCGTCGCGCCTCGTCGCCCAGGAGGGCGGCCTCGATCGCCTCGCGGGCGATCGCCGCGCCGCCGGCTCGAGGCGTCCCGCGAGCGCCTCGCGCGCCGCGGTCTGGACGGAGGCCTCTCCGCGAAGGTGAGGGCGAGAAGGACGGCGAGACCGTCGAAGTCCGAGGCGCCTCGCGCGGCCTCGACGAGGGCGAGTCGCACCCGCGGGTGCGTCGCCGAGGGCGCGCCGATCGGGCCCACCTCGCGGAGACGCGCGCCGAGATCGCGCGGCGCCAGGGTCCCGAGGGCCGAGATCGCGTCCGCCGCGATCTCGGGGTCCTCGTGGAAGAGACGAGGCTCGAGCCAGGGACGCGCCGTGAGGTCGCCGAGGCGGGCGAGCGTGGGGGCGATGCGGGACGCCCAGTCCGTCAGCTCCGGGCGGAGACCGGAGCGGAGGATGCCGAGGCCGCGACGGTCGCCGCGCTCCGCGAACCAGAGGGCGGCCGGGTAGCTCGCCTCCGGTTGCGGGAGCGTCAGGGCCTGCGCCATGACCTCGCTCGCGACGTCGCCGGGAAGGTCGAGGAGGATCTCGAAGGCGCTGACGCGGGCCTGCGGGTGGCGGTCGGCCCCGCTCCCGATGACGCAGAGGGCGCGCGCGAGTCGGGCGCGGAGGTCGGGGGAGAAGCCGTCCCAGACGTCGCGCGCGAAGCGTCGCCGATGTCCGCGGAAGAGGGCGGCGCCGAGCTCGTGCACGGCCGCGATGTCGTTGCCGGTGACGGCGTCCTCCAGCCGCGCGGTGACGTCGACGAGGAACTCCGGCGTCACGTCGATGCCCGCGCCGCGCGTGGCTCGGGCGACGCGCCCGCCGTCCTGTCGCGCCTCCAGCGCGCGCAGGAGGCCGAGCAGCTCGCGCTGGCGGCGGTCGCCGGGGTCGAAGACGTTGTGGCGTTCGCCCGGGTCGCGGGAGAGGTCGTAGACCTCGGGGCTCGGGTCGCCCGCGAAGCCGATCGCCTTCAGGTCCTTCGTCACCAGGGCGACCTGTCGCGTGCGGTTCGGCAGGGGATCGCGCGGGTAGCGCTCGACGTGGGCGAAGCCCTCCCAGGCCCGTCCCGCGGCCGTCTCGTGCAGCAGCGACCCGAGATCGCGTCCCGTCATCGTGGGCGGGGTCTCGAGGCCGAGCTCTCCGAGGAGCGTCGGCCCGAGATCGACGAGGCTCACCACCTCCCCGACGCCCGGGGCGCGCGCCGGGGACGCGGATCACGAGCGGGACGCGGACCTGTTCCTCGAAGACCGAGGAGTTGTGGTAGCGCGTGTTGTGCTCGCCGAAGGCCTCGCCGTGGTCGGCGAAGACGACGACGATCGTGCGGTCGCGACGATCGGGCCGATCGAGTCGCGCCAGGAGCCGGCCGAGCTCGCGATCGGCGTGCCGGATCTCGCCCGCGTAGAGCGCCTCGGCGCTCGTCGCCTCGTTGTCGTGTCGTCGGTAGGGGACGTGCGGGTCCATGACCTGCACCCAGAGGAAACTCCGTCGACCCACCGGGCGAGCCTCGAGCGCGGCGATCGCGTCCGTGACGACCTCGCGCGCGTCGCGGGTCTCCTCCGTCGGCGCGGGATCGAAGTCGCCGAAGCCCCGTCGGAGATGACCGAAGAGGTCGGGCGATTCCGTTCCGATGCGGTTGAAGGCCGTTCGCGCGGCGGTGTCCCAGCCCGCCGCCGCGAGCAGATCGGGGAGGACCGGCACCTCCGGCACGCCCTCGCGGGAAGCCACCGCCCGGCGCGCCGGCGACCAGCGGGGCGCGACGCCGGCGAAGACCGAGGAGTAGGCGTAGTTGCTGGTCGGATAGGGCGTGTAGGCGCGCTCGAAGACGGTCGCCGTCGCCGCGAAGCGGTCGAGATTCGGCGTCGCTTCGGGGCCGGCTCAGGAAGCCGCACCGGTCGGCGCGGAGGGTGTCGATGGCGATGAAGACCACATCGAGATCCCGCGGACCCGGCCCGGCCGCGGCCCGTCTCGAGGCGAGCTCCTCGTCGGGCGCGAACAGCGCCTCCAGGCGCTCGTGCGCGGCGGCGGGCGTGAAGGGTCGGAGCGGCCAGATCCGGTCGAGCGCCGCGGCCTCGAGGATGGGGGCGATCCGGCGGGTGAGGGGGAAGCCCGGCCGGGCCGCGAGGGCTCGCCGCCGGTGGACCGCTCCCTCGTCGCCGACGAGCCGCGAGGCGGTGAGCGCGCCGCCGGCGGAGACGAGCAGCAACGCGGCGACGACGAGGCCCCCGCGACGCGAGAGCGCCGCGCGCTCGCCCGCACCGGACACGAAGAGCCCCGCCGCGAGGAGGTGGAGCAGGCCCGCCAGGAGCGCGGCGAGCCGGTGGGCCCCGCCGTAGCCCTCGGTGAGCACGCGGGCGTCGAGGGCCTGGAGGGTGGCGGCGGATCCCAGGGCGAGCGCGCCCAGTCCGAGCGCGCGCGCGCCGCCCCGGACCGTTCGCCGGGGAAAGAGCGCGGCCCGCGCGCCGGCCGTGAACGCGAGGGAGGCGAGGGGCCAGCCGATCCACCAGGCGGCCCGGAGGAGCGGGCGCGGGGGTCGGCGGAGATCCCGGGACCGTCGAAGAGGTCGCGGCCGAGCCAGAGTCCGGCGCCGCCGAGCAGGGCCGCGCCGGCGAGGACCGGCGCGCGTCGCCCGGCGAGCGGGATGCGGCCGCCGACGAGGGCCAACGCGAAGGCGACGACGGCGCCGATCAGCCCGAGGTGTCCGAAGACGTGGATCGCGAAGAGGGCGTCGGCGTCCGCCTCGCCGGCGGCGAAGCGGCCGACGATCAGCTCGACCGCCGTCGCCAGCAGGGTCGCCAGCGTCGCCGCGAGGGCGCCGCTCCCCGAGCCCAGCCACGACGCATCCCCGTCGCCGATGATGTCGTCCGAGGCGATCTCGTGCCGGGCGAGTCGCGCTTCCATGCCGTAGAGCTGACGGCCCATCGTCGGCGATTCGTCTCCTGACCGGGGGCGGAATTCCCGCGCTTCCTCGGGGATCGGCCGGGACGGGCGCGCGACCTCCGTGATCTTCACCCAATACCCGCAAATTGAAAGAGCATTCGCCTCGGGTATGTTCGGACGGGAAACCGAGGAGAACTGGGGAGTCGGCGCGGTCGTCGCGTCTGGTAGAGTCTCCCCGGACGCGCGTCGCCGTCGCGCGATCCCGGCGAGGGGAGGATGCATGAAGATCCTGCAGGTCATACACGGATTCCCGCCGCAGTTCCGCGGCGGAACCGAGCTCTACCTGCGCGGTCTGTGTCGCGAGCTCCGCCACCTCGGACAGGATCTCCAGGTCTTCGCCGGCACGACGCACTCCGCGGACGCGGCGCGCGTCGAGCACTACGACTTCGACGGCATGCAGGTCGCGCAGCTCGTGCTCTCGGGGTCCTACCTCGAGCACTGGACGCGGTCCTACTCGCCGGAGGCCGCGCGACTCTTCGCCGACGAGCTCCGCCGCGTCCGCCCCGACGTCGTGCACGTGCACCACTGGTTCCGGCTCAGCCGGAACCTCCTCGAGACCTGCTATCGCCTGGGCATCCCCGCGGTCTGCACGCTCCACGATCTCTACGCCACCTGCCCCAGCTTCTTCCGCGTCGTGAAGGGCTCCTTCACCGAGGCGCCCCTCGACGACGACGTCTGGGTCGAGTCGCTGCCGCGGCTGCCCTGGATGAGCGACGCCGAGGTCCGCGACGAGCTCGATCGGTTCGCCGAGGACTTCGCCAACGAGATGGCGCTGGCGCATCGCGTCATCGTGCCCTCGGCCGCGCACGGGGCGCTCGTGTCGAAGCTGATCGCGATCCCGCCGGAACGTCTCGTCGTCCTGCCCCACGGCACGATCACGCCGCCGCCCCCGCCCGCCCCGCCGCGCGGGAAGCGTCCGGCCGACGCGCCGATCCGGCTCGGCTACTGGGGGCACCTCTTCCGCATGAAGGGGCCGCACCTCGTCCTGGAGGCGCTGCGCCGCCTGCCCGATCCGCGACGCTTCGAGCTCCACGTCTGGGGGCAGGTCGTCGAGCCGGGCTACCGCCGCGTTCTCGACGCCGCGGGGGAGGGGCTCGAGATCCGGTGGCACGGAGCCTTCACGCCCGAGGACATCGAGAAGGTCGAGCTCGACCTCGCGGTCCTGCCCTCGAGCTGTTCGGAGTCCTTCTCCTTCGTGCTCGACGAGGCCTTCCGCCTCGGCCTGCCGGCGATCGTCTCGGATCGCGGGGCTCTCGCCGAGCGCATCGGCGAGGCCGGCGCCGTCTTCCGGCCGGAGTCCTCCGAGGATCTCGCCCGGGTGCTCGGCGAGGTCGCGGCGGACCCCGCTCGTCTCGCGCGCTGGCGGAAGGCCGTCCCCGAGCTCCACTCGATGGCCGATCACGCCCGCGAGATGCTCGAGCTCTACGCCGAGGTCGCGCGGCGACGCGACATGTCGCGGCTCGCTCCCGATCTCGGTCTGCCGGCCCGTCGCACGGAAGCGCTGGCGCGCCGCGTGCGCGATCGCGAGTCGGCGATGTTCGCGTACCTCGGGCGGATCAAGCGCGAGGAGGGCCGGGGCGACCACTACGAGAAGGTCGTCGAGGAGATGATCGCGAAGGAGCACGCGCTCGGCGCGCGCGCGAACGAGGCCGAGGCCGAGCTCGCCACGGCGCGTCGGGTCGCGGCGGAGCGGGCGCGCCTCGTCGAGGCGCTCGGCCGCGAGATCGCCGATCTCCGCGCGGCCCTCGTCGGCGAGGGCGAGCCTCGCCGACGCGAGCCGGAGGCGCCCGAGGTCTCCGAGCACGTGCCCGGGCTCGGCTCCGTCGCCGCCATCCTGCGCGAGGACCAGCTCGCCCTCGAACGCCACGCTCGGCGCGATCCTGCCGTCGCGGTCGCGCGGCGCGACGCGATGCTGCGATTCCTCGCCGACGAACTCCTGAGCCTGCGGGGCGCCGTCGCCGCGGTGGCGCGCGGCGAGTCCGAACTCGATCTCCCCGCGCCCGAGCTGCCCGAGGACGGCCTCGATCTGCCGCGCCTCGGCGACGCCGCGGCCATCAGCGCCGACGACACGGCCGCGATCGCGACCCTCCTCGATCTCGAGCGCGGTCGCGCCGAACGCGAACGGCGCCGCCTGGATCTCCTCGGTCGCGAACTCGCCGCCTTCGGTCGCGCGCTCGATCTCGCGGCCGCCCCGCCGGAGTCGCTCGAGGGACTCCCGGACAGCGTCCTCGACCGCGAGGAGACCCGGGAGACGCCCGGCTTCGAGCTCCTCGCGCCCCACCTCGAAGGGGGCCCCGAACGGTTGCGGGCCTTCCGCGAGCGTCTGGTCGAGCTCCACGCCCGTCGCCAGGCGGAGGGCGCGGCCCGGGCCGGCATCGAGCGCGAGAGCCTCGAGCTGCGCGGTCGCGAGGCCGCGCGCGAGGAGCGCGTCGCCGAGCTCGCCGCGGAGCGCGACCGCGCGCTCGCCGCGCTGGGCGCGCAGATCGAGGACCTTCGCCGGGCGCTGAATCTCATCCACCAGGAAGGGGCCGAGTGGACGCCGACCCCGGCCGATGCCGACGAGCCCGCGGTCGACGTGCCGGGCCTGGGCGATCTCGAGGCGGTGCGGCGGGTCAACGCTGGACTCGTGGACGAGCACCGGGCCGCTCTCCGGGCGCGCGGCGCGCGCGACCTCGAGATGGAGTCCCGACTCGCCGAGTTCGAGGCACGCATCGCCGAGTTCGAGGCACGCATCGCCGAGCTCGAGGCGCGCATCGCGGAACGCGAGGCGAGCATCGGCGAGAGCGAGGCGAGGATCGCCGGCCTCGAAGCCCGCGTCGCCGAGCGGGAGGCGACTCTCTCCGAACGGGAGGCGACTCTCGCCGAACGCGACCACCGCCTCGAGGATCTCGAGGGTCAGATCGTCGATCTCGAGCGCCGGACGGCCGAGAAGCGCCGCCTGATCGAGGAGATCCAGCGCGACGCGAAGGCGCTCGAGCGCGACAGCACCGAGCTCCGCATCGTCGCCGCCGAGCTGGAGAAGGAGCGCGGGCACCGCGACGACCTCATCGTCGCTCTCGGCGAGGAGATCGAGCTCCTGCGCCGGGCGCTCGTGCAGGTCAACTCGCCCCGCGAGGAGTTCCCCATCTCCGTGCCGGGCCCCTGCCCCTCGAAGCTCCACGTCGCCGGCCACGGCGACATCGAGACGATCCGTCGCGTCGACCGCGAGATGGTGCGGGAGTACCTCGCCGCCCTCGGTCGACTCCGCAAGCGCTGGTGGTGAACCCCGTCGATGTCACGACCTCGTCCGCAAGGGACGGGGTCAGGGCAGGACGCCGCGTCGCCACGAGAAGACGAAGCCCCGACCGCGCGGAGCGACGAGGATGAGGTCCCCGCGCCAGCGGACCTCGCGGAGCGCGCCGCGCCGTCGCCAGAACGCCACCGCCTCCGCGAAGCGACGCGTCTTCTTCCGGTCCACGCTGAGCTCGGCCGCGAGCAGACCGGCCGCGCGATAGCGGATCTCGACGAAGACCAGGACCTCGCCCTCGCGCGTCACGAGGTCGATCTCGCCGCGGCCCGCCCGCAGGTTGCGGGCGAGGATCCGGTGGCCGCGGCGGCGGAGCCAGCGCGACGCCGCGCGCTCGGCCCGGGCACCCGGCGCGCGGAAGCGCCGGAGGCGAGTCATCAGGGAACGGACGAGGGATCGGACCACGGGACGCACCTCCTCCCGGAGGGCGTCGACGCCGTCGGTCCGGCCGCGCTCAGGAAGCCGCGGAGTTCTTGCCGCCCTCGTCCTTCTGGACGTAGAGGCCGACGACCGAGGTGCGCAGGAAGGACAACTTCGCTCCGTCGGCCTCGATCACGACGACGTCGGTGCCCCGGAGCTGGGCGATCTTTCCGATCAGGCCGCACTGGAGCAGGACCCGGTCGCCCTTCGCGAGCTTGGCGAGCATCTCCTCCTTCGCCTTCTTCTCCTTCCGGGCGGGAAGGACCACCACGAAGATGAAGATCGCGGCGATGACGACCCACATCATCAGGCTGGGGTCGATGGCGGCGAAGAAGAGCGGAGCGGCGGAAGCGAAGAACATGGATCGGGTCCTCGGCGTTCGGGGCGACGGGCGCGGGCGCCCCGGAAGGCCGCCTCACCGCGGAGACCTTATAAGCACCCGGCCCGTCCGGACCAACGTGGGCCGTCCCCGGGGGCGGTCCGCGCTCCGGGCGGGGACCTTCGACGGTCCGGCCCCGGTTTCGTAGATTCGAGGGTCATGACGGAGCGGGAGCGCATCGTCGTCGCGATGAGCGGCGGAGTCGATTCGAGCGTCGCGGCCGCCCTCCTCATGGAGGCCGGCCACGACGTCGTCGGCCTCTTCATGCGCAACGGCGCCGTTCCCGGCCCGGCCGCGGCGCGGCACAAGCAGGGCTGCTGCTCGCTCGACGACGCCATGGACGCGCGCCACGTCGCGGCCCGACTCGGGGTGCCCTTCTTCGCCGTCAACTTCGAGCGCGAGTTCTCGCGGATCATCGACTACTTCGCCGACGAGTACGATCGCGGTCGGACGCCCAACCCCTGCATCGTCTGCAACCGCGACCTGAAGTTCGGGCGCCTGCTCGACTACGCCGACGAGATCGGCGCCGCCCGCGTCGCGACCGGCCACTACGCGCGCGTCACGCAGCGCGACGGCCGCCCCGCCATCGCCCGCGCCATCGACCGCGACAAGGATCAGTCCTACGTGCTCTTCCCGCTCGAGACCGGGCAGGTCGCGCGGACGCTCCTCCCGCTCGGCGAGCTCACGAAGGACGAGGTGCGTGCGGAGGCGCGGCGCTTCGGATTGCCCGTGGCCGAGAAGCGCGAGAGCCAGGAGATCTGCTTCGTCCCCGATGACGACTACCGCGCCTTCCTCCGCCGCCGGCGACCGGAGTCGCTCCGCCCGGGTGCGATCGTCGATCTCGCCGGCGCCGAGGTCGGTCGGCACGAGGGGCACCAGCTCTACACGATCGGACAGCGGCGCGGTCTCGGGGGCGGATTCACGCGGCCCGTCTACGTCGTCGCGATCCGTCCCGATTCGAACGTCGTCGTCGTCGGCGACGAGGCCGATCTCAGGGTCGGAGCGCTCCGCGTCGGCCCCGCGACCTGGCAGGGCGCGGCGCCGCTCCGGGCGGGGGAGAGCCTCCGCGGATCCGTGCGCGTGCGCTACCAGCACGAGCCGGTTCCCGCCTCGGCGCGGGCCGACGAGGACGGACTCGTCATCGAGCTCGACGAGCCGCTCCGCGCGGTGACGCCGGGGCAGGCGGCGGTCTTCTACGACGGCGACACCGTGCTCTTCGGGGCCTGGATCGACGCGCCGATCGGAGGGGCGAGCCTTGAGGCCTGAGAGCCTCGAGGAGCTGCCCTGGCTTCTCGTCGCCGCCGCGCTCGCGACGACGGCGCTCGTTCTCCGACGGCGTCCCGGGCGTCGCGCGCTCGGTCGGCGCCTCTTCCTCCTCGCGCTCTTGATCGCGCTCCTGCCCGCGCTCGCCCCCTCGATCCGGCGCTCCTTCCTGAGGGCGGACTGGGTGTCGACCCGCGTCGTGATCCTCGACGCGAGCCGGAGCCAGGGACCGGAGCTCTCGCGGCGCTTCCGGCCCCGCGAGCTCGTCGGCGACGTTGGGGGGAACGTTGGGAGCGACGTCCTCTTCGTGCTCGCCGATCGTCGCGCCGGCGTCGTGTACGAGGGCCCCGTCGACGATCTGCCGGAGCGGCTCGAGCTGCCCGCGTCGCTGCTCTCCTTCGCCGACCGGGGCGACTTCGATCTCCTGGCCGGACTCCGCGCGGCCCGGGAGCATCCGGGGGGCCAGGGACGCCTCGATCTCGTCATCGCGACCCGCGGCGGCTTCGACGCCCGGGAGCTCGCGGCGCGGGTCGCGCCCTGGCTCGAGTTCGTGACGTCGGTGCGGGTCGTCGACGCCCCGGGGGAGCCGGCGGACGACCTCTCGATCACCTTCGTCTCGTCGGCACCGCGACGCGAGGCCGGGCGCCCCTTCGCGGTCGAGGTCGAGGTCTTCGGCCCCACGACCCGCGCGCGACGGGCCACGGTCGAGGTCTCGGGCGCCGGGTCGCGTTCCGTCACCCTCGCTCCCGATCTCCCCTCGCGACGTCTCCGCTTCGAGGTCGCCGCCGACTGGCCCGCGGGCGAGCCCGTGACGGCGCGGCTCCTCGGCGTCGAGGACTGGGATCGCGACCGCAGCGGAGAGGAGGCCTTCCTGCGGCCCCGCGAGGCGGGAGGGGAGGGCGTGATCGTCCGGATCCTCTCGTCCGACCCGGCCGCGGCGCGCGCGCTCGGTCGCCGGCTCGCGGCCGCGGAGCCCCGGCTCGAGCCCCGGGTCGTCGACGGAATGGCGGCGCTGCGCACGGACGGCGCGGGCCGCCCGAGCGTGGCCGTGCTGCTCGACGTGCCCGCGGATCCGTATCTCGCGGGCGGACGCGACGCGCTTCTCCGGGACCTCGCGGAATCCGGCGGCGGCATCCTGCTCGCGGGGAGCCGCGGCGCCTTCGCGATGGGCGGCTGGGAGGGCACCGAGGTCGATGCGATCTCTCCCGTGCGCTCCCGACCCGGTGACCGGGGGCTGGCGGTGAGCCTGCTCCTCGATCGCTCGGGGAGCATGGACCGGGCGGGCCGCGCCGCGAACGCGCTCGCCGCCGCGCGGCGGGTGGTCGCCGCCCTCGGAGCGGAGGACCGCGTGCGACTCGGCGCCTTCGCCGACGACGTCGCGCTGGGGGACTGGCGCGAACCGGCGGCCCTCGGAGTCGAGCTCGCCGCCGCGGCGCCGCCGCTCCCGCGCGGCGGCACGGATCTCGTGGGGGCCCTCCGGCGGCTGATCGCCGACGCGGGCGATCCCGAGCGCCGCGAGATCGTGTTCCTCCTCACCGACGGCCAGGACGAGCGGCTCGCCGACCCCGCGGTGCGCGAGGAGCTCGCCCGGGGGCTGGCGGCCGGCCGGCGCGACCTGCAGATCTTCTGGTTCGACCGGGAGGAGGAGCGGCGGCCCTGGCTCCGCGCGCTCGCCGAGGCGGGACGCGGCGCCCTGATCGAGATCGACGACTTCGGCGCCCTCGCCCGCGCCTTCATCCGCCGGCTCGGCGGCGAGGCGCTCGTCGAGGACGCGGCGATCCGCGACGTCGCGGGAGGTTCGGCGCGCCTCGCCCGCCTCCTGCGCACCGGTCCGCGCGAGGGGATCGAGATCCTCGCCGGCGGCGGCGGCCGGGATCGCGTCGCCCTCGCCCGCTGGTCGGTGGGAGCGGGTCGGGTCGCGGCCCTGCCCACGGATCTCGACGCGGCGTCCGTCCGCGCCGTGTTCGGAGCCGAGGGCGACGCGGGACTGGCGCGGCTCCTCCTCGAGCTCGCCCCGCCCGAGGATCGGGGCATCGGAGAGCTCCGCCGGCTCGGCGAGGGCGGGATCGACCGGCTCGAGATCGCGATCGAGGAGGGGCGGGGCGACGGCTTCCGCCTCCGGCGCGGGACGCTGGTCCTGGAGCTCGAGCGGCGCGGCCTCGAGCGCTGGCGCAGCGCCGCCCTGCCCGAGGACCTCGATCCCGCGGGACCCTTCGTCGTCGAGAACGGGGCGGGGCGGACGCTCGCCCGGCGCGAGATCGTGCCCGAGGACCCCTTCGATCGGCTCCCGCCGCCCGCGCGGGCCGACGGTCTCGAACTCGAATCGGCGCTCCGCGCCGCCCTTCCTCCGACGCCCCCCCGGCGCGACGGGGCCCCGCGGCTCCTCCTGACCTTCGCCCTCCTCCTCCTGGCGGTGGATCTCGGCCTGCGCGGCCGGGGGCTCTGAATCCGCGTCACGCCGTCTCCCGAACCCGCGCCCCGATTCAAGAAAACCCGGTCCGCGGTCGATGAGGGAGGAGGTCCCGCCGTCGGGACTCCGGTTCGATCAAGAGGTTGTGCTCTCTGGAGAGGGAAACATGCTCCCCCGAATGCTCCTGAATATCGCGTTCTTCTCGCTCGCGGCGCTCTTCATCGGCTGCCAGTCGACGGTGACGCGCGGCGGGGTCGAACTCACCCCCGACGAGATCGCCCAGATCGAGGCGGCCGAGGAGAAGGAGCCCGTCGACCTCGTGGACGAGCGCCTCCAGGTCGTCATCGAGGCCCTGAACTACCGCCACGGGAGCCTCCTCCTGCGCGATCTCGAGTACCTGATCGGGATGCGCGAGCTGGCCGTGGCGCCGATCCTGAAGGCGCTTCCGGACGCCCCGGCTCGCACCCGGGCGAACCTGATCTACGTCCTGGGCTACTCCAAGATGCCCGAGGCGCGCCAGGCGATCGTCGATCACCTCGGCTACCCGGACGACGTCGTGCGCTTCGAGGCGACGGCGGCGTTGCTCCACCAGGGCGACCTCGCCGCGGTGCCGACGCTGATCGACTACCTCCAGTCCGAGGACAAGATGTTCCGCTACAAGTCGATCCAGGCCCTCCGCCTCGCGACCGGCAAGGACTTCGGCTACCGCTTCGCCGCCCCGGAGGGCGTCCGCGCCGCCTCGGTCTCGGACTGGAAGCAGTGGTGGGGCACCGAGAAGAACCGCCTCATGACCCGCGCCGCCGCCGGCGAGAAGTGACCCCGACCCGCGCGCGTTCCCGATCGTCCTGATCGGGGCGCGGCTCGGATGGCATGATGGCGCCGGATGAACCGCGCGCCGCTGTACTCGCGGGGATCGACGATGGGAATCTGGACCTGGCTGGGGCTCATCTGGGGCCTCTCGGCGGTGGTCGTCCTCTACTGTTTCTGGGAATCCGTCCGCGGCGAACGGGGTTGAGCCGGACGACGCGACCCCGAGGATGGGGCGCGAATCCGGCGCCGGGCGGAATCTTCGCGACGATTCGAGAAGAACGGCGGTCCCGTCGACAGGCGGGGGCGCCGTTCGCGTTGGGGCTCCGGCTCGAGAATTCCGGCTTCCGGGAGGAAGGAACGGGGCGGAAACGACTTTTGGCGGTGGGCACGCGGCCGGGCGGTATACTCGGTCGCGACGGAGCGGAACGGGCGCCGGGCGGCCTCCGCGGGCCGGCCGACTGGAGCGCCGTGGGAGGTCAGGGACTCCGAGATGAAGATCTACTTCTGCGACGAGTGCAACGAGAGCATTCCGCTTCAGGACATCAAGGCCAACAAGATCACCATCGACGGCGGCAAGATCTACTGCCAGGAGTGCGCTCCCAAGCCGGTGAAGGTCGCTCCGGTCGGGATGCGGACCTGGATGGTCGTGGCCGGGATGATGCTCTGCCTCGCGATGGGCATGGGGATCATGGCCGTCTGGGGCGATCAGCTCATGCGCCGCGGCGAGCGTCAGACGATGGAGCAGCGGGTCGGCGATCTCGAATCGCGGCTCGCCGGGCTCGACGGTGACCTCGGCAGCCGCCTCGGGATCATCGAGTCCGACCTCGTCGAGAACCCCGCTCCCGGCGGGTCGGTCGGCAAGCTCGCGCGCGTCGTCCAGGCCGTCGACGAGAACGCCGGCGCCGTCCGTCAGCTCCGCAACAGCATGGAGGCCGGGATCAAGGAGATCCGCGGCGAGATGACCGAGAACGCGAAGGCCCTCGCGGCGATGCGGGAGCGCTTCGAGGCGGAGTTCGGGCGGCTCGACCGGGCTCTCTCCGAGAACCTCGTCGAGGACCTCCAGCGGCTCCACTCCGACCAGGAGGGGATCGCCGACCGGCTCCGGCTGCTCGAGGGCCGGATCGGAAACGTGGAGGCCCTCAGCTCGGGGCTCCTCCGCCGGAGCGCCGAGACGGAGACCGCGGCCGCGCCCGACAAGGGCACCCCGCTCTCGCCCGAGGTCGAGAAGACCCTCGACGCGAAGATCGAGCAGCTCAAGTCCGACAAGGCCAACGAGCGCTACGCCGCCGCCATCTGGTTCATGGAGGTCGACCCGCCGATCCGCACCCGAAAGGGCGAGCAGGCGCTCGTCGACACCCTGGAGGATCCGAGCGACTACGTCGTCACCGCCGCCATCGCGAGCCTCGCCGAGATGGGGGCGACCTGGACGATCCCCCACGTCATCGAGAAGCTGAAGTCCGAGAACGAGTTCATCCTCGACGGCGCCATCGAGGCGCTCGAGAAGCTCACCGGGAAGAACGACCTCGGCATCGAATCCGGCTCCGACCGCGGGGCGATCCTGGCCAAGATCCGCGAACTCCAGACCTGGTGGCGCGAGAACCGCGCCAAGCTCGAGGGCGCGTGATCGACGGACGCACGGACCGCGTTCGCGAGCGCTTGAAGGGCGGATGGCCGCCGGTAGAGTGAGCACATGATGACGTCGAATGGGTGGGCGCACCCGTCCTTTCAGGCGAAAACGCGCATCCTCGCGACCCTGGGCCCCGCCTCCAGCTCGGAGCGGATGATCGAGGCGCTGGTCGAGGCGGGGGCGAACGCCTTCCGTCTCAACTTCTCACACGGCGAACACGAGGAACACGCACGCCGGATCACCCGCATCCGCCGCGTCGCGAAGCGCCTCGGCGTGCCGGTGGCGATCGTGCAGGACCTCCAGGGGCCGAAGATCCGGACCGGTCCGCTCAAGGACGACCGCCCCGTGCTCCTCGAGACGGGTGACACCGTCGTCGTCGACCACGACGCGAAGTACTCCGAGCCCGGGATCATCTCGACCACCTACAAGCACCTGGTCGGCGACGTCCAGGTCGGCGACCACGTCCTCCTCGACGACGGCAACCTCGAGATCGTCTGCAAGGAGAAGGACGAGACCCGGCTCCACTGCGAGGTGGTCTGCGGCGGCATCCTGCGCTCGAACAAGGGCATCAACCTGCCCGGCGTGAAGGTCTCGGCGCCCGCCCTCACCCCGAAGGACCGCCGCGACCTCGAGTTCGGGCTCCAGCAGGGCGTCGACTTCGTCGCGCTCTCCTTCGTCCGGAAGGCCGACGACGTCCGCGAGCTCCGCGCCTACGTCCGCAAGCTCGGCTACGAGCCGGCCATCATCGCCAAGATCGAGAAGCCGGAGGCGGTCGAGAACCTGCGGGACATCCTCGACGCGGCCGAGGGCATCATGGTCGCCCGCGGCGATCTCGGCGTCGAGGTGCCGAGCGAGCAGCTCCCGGTCATGCAGAAGGACATCATCTCCGCCGCGCGGGAGCGCGGGCGCATCTGCATCACCGCGACGCAGATGCTGGAGAGCATGATCGAGAACCCCCGGCCGACCCGCGCGGAGTCGTCCGACGTCGCGAACGCCATCCTCGACGGCACCGACGCGGTGATGCTCTCGGGCGAGACCGCGGTCGGCAAGCACCCCGTCCAGGCGGTCCGCGCGATGAACAAGATCGCGCTCCACACCGAGGCCTCGCAGATCTACGAGCGCGCCATGCGCGAGCTCGACCTCGATCACGGCAACGACGTCGCGGACGCCACGGTGCACGCGGCCGCCACCGCGGCGCGCGAGCTGAAGTCGAAGCTGCTCGTCGCCTTCAGCTCCTCCGGCCGGACCTGCTTCAAGATCTCCTTCGCCCGTCCGCGCACCGCGATCCTCGGCTGCACCTTCACCGAGACGGCCTACCGCCGGCTCGCCTTGTGCTGGGGCGTCTCGCCCGTGCTGATGAAGGAAGCGAAGAGCATCGACGAGCTCTACTTCAAGGCCGAGAAGCACATGCTCGAGAACGAGCTCGCCGCCCCCGGCGAGCTCTCCGTCCTGATCACCGGCTCGAACATCCTCGGCGGCGGCACCAACACCATCAAGATCCACCGCACCGGCGTCGTCGACATCACCGACGACAAGGCCGTCATCGCGCAGTTCAAACGGCTCTACGCGGCTGGGGCTATCGAAATGAGCGATTACTTGGGGCGCCGCGCCCCACCGCTCATTTCATCCGACATCCACCGGTCGAGATGCACGTACGGTGCCAGGCACCCGATGTGCATCCACCTGCCAACTCGCTTCAAGCGCCATCGAACCCGGGGATGCACATCGGGTGCCTGGCACCGTGTGATGCATCTCGCTACAATGGCGTTCACCGACGAGAGAGCGGCGGAGGCCCCCGGCCCCACCGCTCTCTACAACCGATATCGCTACCGGACGCCGCTCAACCCCGGCTCGATCCACCTTCTTCTGCGCCGCCTCCCGCCTCCGCGATCAGCTCCGCCAGCGCCGCGTCGAGCGCCTCGCCGCGGACGTTCTTGCTGGCGGATGGCCTTCGTGGGTCGATCCGATGCGGATCGTCGGCCAGCCGGAGACGTTCAGGCCGTCGGGATCGCTCCGCGCGTGCCGTCAGTGCCGCACCAGAACAGCGCAGGTGATGCCCTCCTCGGCGTTCTTCTTCTTGAGTCTATGGTGCCAATCGGAGTTGACGCCGATGAGCGCGAAGGGGGAGTTCTCATAGGTCTTCGACGTTGCTGTTGGTGTCTTGGCAGGCCCTACCGTGCCCCCAGAAGTCGAGGAAGACGACCTTGCCTCGATAGTCGGAGAGCGAGAACTCGGTGCCGTCGACGTCGACGCCCTTGATGTCGGGCGCGACCTTGCCGATCGAGTTCTTCCTCGAAGATCTCGCCGGCAGCGGCGGCACATGCGGTCGCGGTGAGGTCGGTGATCGGGCCGCCGGCATCGACTTCTCGAGGGTCTGGCGGCATGGCCGTCTCGAGGGTGCTCGGATCGGCGGCGGCGGACATCGCCTGGGTGACCGCGTCGGCGCCGTAGGACTCGATGTAGCGCTTGCGGACGTCCTCGCCCTGGCCGCTCAGGTAGCGGCCGACGCCCAGCGTCGACTTGAGCTGCGAGAAGCGACCGTAGGTCGCCCAGAGGGCGACGGTCTCGTCGGCGTGCCTGGTCAGGGAGGTCATGACCTCGGCCGCGTCCGCCCCGAAGTCGCGCGAGAGCTTGCGCGCGAGCCGGGTCATCGCGCCCGCGTCGGCGCGGTGTTTCTCGAGCAGCGTCGCCTGCGCCCAGCGGGCGTCGTCGCCCGGAGCGATGGCCATGACGAGTTCGAGCGCCGGGATCGCGGCGGCCTCGCCCTCGTGGCCGGCGATCGTCTCGCGGAGCCTTCGCGCAGGACCCGGCTCGGGGGCCTTGGGCGCCTCGCCACTTCCGCTTCTCAGGTTGTGCTTCCCGCGCCGCGGTGCGGAACATCGTCGTCCTCTCGTTCCAGTCGGCGACCAAGATCGACCTTCTCCTTCAGGGAGCGGGAGTCCGGCTTCGTCTCGTCCTGGGCCCGGAGTACCGGGGCTCCCAGCGCGAGGACAGCAGGGCCACCAACGCACGCGTCATCATGGTCCGGGTCCTTTCGACAAGAGCGCGCCGGCGGCGCCGCGATCTCGAGACGGCCTGTACCACAGGCTCGCGACCCCAGGCAGATGGGACGTGGGATCTCCGGCCAGGGCCGCCGATCGCCTCGTTTCGCGTCGGGGCGCTGGTTAGAGTGCAACCCGGCCGACCCGGCCGGCGTCGGACGCCGGAACCCGCCGCATGCTCCGTAAGAATAAAACGGAAACAGTTGCGAACATTCATGAGTTCCAGGCGAAGCGGGTCCTGAAGGACTTCGGCGTCGTTCCCGGTCGATCGTGTGCGCCACGCCGGCGAGCCCGGGCGGCCTTCGACAAGCTCAGGACCCCCATCCAGCTCGTGAAGGCCCAGATCCACGCCGGTGGTCGCGGCAAGGGCGGCGGCGTCAAGCTCGTCCGCAGCGCGGACGAGGCCGAGCCGCGCGCCTCATCATGTCGAAGCCGCTCGTCACCCATCAGACCGGCCCGAAGGGCAGCCAGTCAGAAGGTGCTGGTCGAGATGGGCAGCGACATCGCCAGCTACATCGGCATCGATGGATCGCGCCTACCAGCGCCGGTGATGATGGCGTCCAGCGAGGGCGGCATGGACATCGAGGTCGCGGCCCACGCCCGAGAAGATCCTCAAGGCCGATCGGCCCTGGGCAGGTCTCCGCGACTACCAGGCCCGCCGCCTCGCGAAGGCGATCGGGATCCCCGCCGAGCTCCACAACAAGGCGATCAAGTTCCTGCAGGCGCTCGCGAAGGCCTTCATCGCGAAGGACTGCTCGCTCGCCGAGATCAACCCGCTCGTCGTCACGAAGGGCGGTGACCTCATCGCCTCGACGCCAAGATGAACTTCGACAGCAACGCGCTCTTCCGGCACCCGGAGATCGTCGAGCTGCGCGACCTCGACGAGGAGGATCCCTCCGAGGTCGAGGCCTCCGACGCGGGCCTGAGCTACATCACGCTCGACGGCAACATCGGCTGCCTCGTCAACGGCGCCGGTCTGGCGATGTCGACGATGGACATCATCAAGCACCACGGCGGTCAGCCCGCGAACTTCCTCGACGTCGGCGGCGGCGCCAACGCCCAGCAGGTCGCGCACGCCTTCAAGATCATCCTCCGCGATCCGAACGTGAAGGGGATCCTCATCAACATCTTCGGCGGCATCCTCCGCTGCACGACGCTCGCGAAGGGCATCTGCCAGGCGGTCCAGGAGGTCGAGCTCGGGGTGCCGCTGGTCGTGCGCCTCGAGGGCACCGAGGTCGAGGAGGGTCGCAAGATCCTCGAGGACTCGGTCTGCCGATGCGACGGCCACCGACATGGCCGACGCCCGCGAACAAGATCGTCTCCCTGATGCTCATGAGCGAGGAGGAATTGAAATGAGCGTTCTCGTCGACAAGAACACCAAGGTCATCGTCAGGAGCATCACCGGTTCCGCCGGCACCTTTACTGGACAGATGATCGAGTACGGCACGAAGATCGTGGGCGGCGTCACGCTCCCAGGCCGCGGCGGGCAGGAGTGCTGCGGCGTCCGGGTCTTCGACACCGTCCGCGAGGCGGTCGAGGCCACCGGCGCCGACGCCACCGTCATCTACGTGCCGCCGCCCTTCGCGGGCGAGGCCATCATCGAGGCCATGGACGCGGGGCTCCGCCTCGCGGTCGCGATCACCGAGGGCATCCCTCGTGATGGACATGGCGCGCGTGCGCGCGGCGATGAAGGGCTTCGGACATGCACCTCATCGGGCCGAACTGCCCGGGCGTGATCACGCTGCGGGCGAGTGCAAGATCGGCATCATGCCCGGCTACATCCACAAGCCGGGCAAGATCGGCGTCCTGTCGCGCAGCGGCACCCTCACCTACGAGGCGGTCTGGCAGCTCTCGAGCCTCGGCCACGGCCAGTCGACCTGCATCGGCATCGGCGGCGATCCGATCAACGGCACAGACTTCATCGACGCCTCGAGCTCTTCAGCGGATCCCGGCACCGAGGCCGTGATCGTGATGGGAAGATCAGCGGAACGGCCGAGGAGGAGGCCGCCGAGTGGATCAAGGCGAACATGAAGAAGCCGGTCGCAGCCTTCATCGCCGGTCAGACGGCGCCCCCGGCAAGCGCATGGGTCACGCCGGCGCGATCATCTCCGGCGGCTCCCGGGCGAGCCTCGGACAAGATCAAGGCGCTCGAGCGCGCGGGCGTGCCGTCGCGGTGAGCCCGGCCGACATGGCGAAGCCCTCATCGCCGCCATGGGCTGATCCTCCAGGATCCGGTCCGCTCAGAGAGCGCCCCGGTCGACCTCGGTCGATCGGGGCGTCTTCGGGCAGGGAGGGCTCGTCAGGTGGCCGGCGGGGTGGGGCGGAAGATCGTGGCGTGGGGCGCCGCGCGCTCCTTTCCGGCCGACCGGCGGTGTAGTAGTAGAACGAGACCGAGCGGCGACTCCATGGTCCTCCGGAGCGGGCAAGGGGCTCCGGGTGGCCGTGCCAGGAAGCGTTCTGTCGGTGCCTGAGACGACGGTGCAGTTTGATCGGGGCGCACGCGCCGAACGCAGCAGGAAGAAGGCCCTCGTCCCAGAGCTCGAGGTGGCCGCCCCAGTCGTCCCGCCAGTCGCGGTTCAGGTAGACGAGGACGTTGAGCCGGCGGTCGAGGCCGAGCTTCGGGTGGACGTTGAAGTCGGTGTGGACCTTCAAGAAGCCCCCGCGCTCGATCCGGTGGGGGCCGCCGCCGCCGAAGTAGGGATCCGGGATCAGGCCGCGGATGTCGGTGAGCTCCTCCAGGAAGAGCAGCATCTGGGGCGAGCTCATCTGGTAGAGGAAGGCGTGCATCTCGAAGGGCAGGGGCATCGTGTACTCGTAGCCGAGCTTCCGCTCGTCGGAGTTGTCGAAGCGGCGCCAGTAGGCGGACTCGCCGTCGGGGAAGGCGGCCAGCACGCGGTCCAGTTCGGCGTCCTCGAAGAGCCCGTCGAGCACGGCGTGGGGGAAGGGCTCGGCGTCGCGGTAGGCGGCGGCGAGCGAGGACGGATCGAGGCGCAGCAGCATGGGGTCATCCGGCGAGCGAGGAGAGCGGCCGCTCGCAGGATAGCGGCTCGTCGCGACGCGCGAAGCAGATTCCCGGTCACCCGGTGACTGGTCCGCGCCCTCGGTTACATTGGGGGCGCGGAGGGAAAGCCATGAGCGAGACGGTCGCCCAGGATGCGTTCCGGGTGCGCGGCGGTCGGCCCATCACGGGTCGGTTCCGCCCGAGCGGCAACAAGAACGAGGCCCTGCCCGCGGTCGCGGCCGCGCTGCTCGGCCGCGGCACGGTGACGCTGCGGAACGTCCCCGACATCCTCGACGTCGAGGTGATGCTCGACGCGGCGGCGAGCCTCGGGGCGGAGATCGGTCGCAACGGCGACCGCGAGCGCGTCACCATCAACGCCGAGCGCCTCCACCAGGACGCCCCCGATCCCGCGCTCGCCGCGGCGATCCGCGGGAGCTTTCTCTTCTCCGCCCCGCTCCTGGCGCGCCTCGGGCGCTGCCGGCTCCCGCGGCCCGGCGGCGACAAGATCGGTCGCCGTCGCGTCGACACCCATCTTCTCGCCCTGCGGGCCCTCGGGGCCAAGATCCAGGTCGGCGACGCCGAGTACGCGATGACGCTCGACGGCCCCTTCCAGGGCACGGACGTCTTCCTCGACGAGGCGAGCGTCATGGCGACGGAGAACGCGGTCATGGCCGCCGCCGTCGCCGAGGGCACGACCCGCATCGCCAACGCCGCGTCCGAGCCCCACGTGCAGGGGGTCTGCCGGCTGCTGAACGCGATGGGCGCCGAGATCCGCGGCATCGGGACCAACCTCCTCGAGGTCGAGGGTCGCCCGGAGCTCCTCGGGGCCGAGCACGAGATCGGACCGGATCACATCGAGATCGGCTCGCTCATCGGCCTCGCGGCGGTGACGGGCGGGGAGCTCGTCGTGGAGCCCGTCCGGGCCGACGACCTCCGCATGATCGGGATGGTCTTCCGCCGCCTCGGCATCCACACCGAGATCGAGGGCCAGCGCTTGCTCGTCCCGGGAGGGCAGGAGCTCGTCATCGCCAGCGACGTCCACGACGCGATCGCCAAGGTCGACGACGCCCCCTGGCCCGGCTTCCCGGCGGATCTGCTCTCGATCGCCCTCGTCGTCGCGACCCAGGCCCGCGGCACGATCCTGATGCACGAGAAGCTCTTCGAGAGCCGCATGTTCTTCGTCGATCGCCTCGTGGGGATGGGCGCCAAGATCGTGCTCTGCGATCCCCACCGCGCGGTGGTGGTGGGGCCGTCGGCCCTGCACGGCGCGACGATCTCGAGCCCGGACATCCGCGCCGGCATGGCGATCCTCATCGCCGCCCTCTGCGCCGACGGCACGAGCATCATCCACAACATCCGCCAGATCGACCGCGGTTACGCTCGCATCGACGAACGCCTCCGGGCCCTCGGCGCCGACATCGAGCGCCTCCCCGCCTGATGAATAGAAGGGGTCAGACCCCCTTTATTCATGAAGGAGCCCTTCTTGAATAAAGGGGGTCTGACCCCTTTTATTCACGAAGCGGGGGGGAGGGAGGCGGACTTGCTTCCGGCGGGGGGGAGGCACAGACTGGAACCGCATCGGTTCCTTGCGGAGACCCGTCATGAACCTCGGTTTCGCCACCTTCTTCGCCATCGGGACCTGGGAGTGGGCCATCATCGCCGGCATCGCCGTGCTGCTCTTCGGCTCGACCAAGCTGCCCAAGCTCGCCAAGAGCGTCGGGCAGTCCGTCGTCGAGTTCAAGAAGGGCATCCGGTCCGGTGAGGACGAAGAGGACGAGAAGGCCAAGAAGCTCCCGCGCGACGAGGACTGAGCCCGTGTCCTCCTCCCCGGATCGGCCGGGGCCGCGCTACAAGGTCGAGCTCGTCGTGGACGGCGAGCGGATGCCGCTCCGATCGTTCATCCACGACGTCGTCGGCGGGACCGTCCAAGGACTGGTCGCCGGCCTGAAGGGGGCCGAGGGCGCCGACCGGATCGAGATCCGGATCGAGCGACGCCGGGCCGACGCGCGCGATGACGCCTCCTCCGACTGACCTCCCGTCTCCTTCTTCCGTCCCTTTGGCCTGGCAACTCGGCGTCCTCGTCGGGGGGCGCGGGCGCCGCATGGGCCGGGACAAGGCTCGTCTGCCCTTCCGGGGACGCACCCTGCTCGAGCACCAGATCTCGCGTTGCGCCCCGCCGGGCGCGACCGTGCTCCTCGCGATCGGGGACCGGGACGACCGGCCCGGAGAGGGGGTGGGGAGGAGACTCCTCGCGGATCGGCTCTCCGGGGTCGGGCCCCTCGCCGGACTCGAGGTGCTCCGGGCGGAAGCCGAGGCCCCGATCCTGGTCGTCGTCCCCTGCGACATGCCGAACCTGGACCGCGCCGAGCTCGAACGCCTCGTGGCGGACCTGCGCGCCGGAGGGGCCGATCTGGCCCGTTTCGCCTCGGCCGGCGTCGTCCAGCCCCTCCCGGTGGCCCTGGCCGCCGATTGCGGGCCGCGACTATCCGCCGCACTCGAGAGCGGCCATCGCAAGCTCCTGGGATGGGAAGATGGCCTCCGGAGCCTCGCGATCGAACCCTCGCGGCCGGAGATCCTCCGCAACCTCAACACCGCCGAGGACTTCGCGGCGGCGGGCGGAGACCCCGCCGACGTTGACGGTGGGGCGAGGGGCTGTTAACTTCGCCCTCTCACTCGGACTCTTGCGCTAAGGCTCAACCTGATCGGGATTTGTGTTGCATGACGCCGACCGGATTGGCGCAGAGCCTTGCCGGCATCAAGCCTCGCCTCGATGCCCTCGAAGAGCTCCTCGACGAGCAGTTCTCGTCGGAGGTGCCGCACGTCCGGGAGATGCTCGCCTACGCGCGGAGCTACTCGGGCAAGCGCCTGCGTCCGGCTCTCGTCTTCGTCATCGCCGATCTCTGCGGCGGAGCACGTGAAGAGCACGTGAGACTCGCGGCGGTGGTCGAGATGATCCATCTCGCCACCCTCGTTCACGACGACGTCATCGATCGCGCGACCATGCGTCGACGCGCGACCTCGATCAACGCGCGCTGGACCGACAAGGATGCCGTGCTGCTCGGCGACGTGATCTTCTCGCGCGCCATCAGCCTGCTCGTCTCCCTCGGCGATCCGCGCGCCCTCGCGGAACTCACCGCCTGCGTCGGCACGCTCTGCGAGGGTGAGATCCACCAGAACCGTCTCGCCGGCGACGCCTCGGTCGACACCCAGACCTACCTGTCGATCATCCGGAAGAAGACCGCGTCGCTCTACGGCGTCGGTTGCGAGCTCGCGGCGCACCTCGCCGAGGCCTCGCCGCGCGTCGTCCAGGCCTTCGGCCGCTTCGGGATCGCGCTCGGCACGGGCTTCCAGATCATCGACGACTGTCTCGACCTCTCCGGCGACGAGGAAGTCGTCGGCAAGTCGCTCGGCAGCGACGTCGCGAACGGCAAGATGACGCTTCCCCTCATCCACCTCCTCGGCCAGCTCGAGGGGGAGGAGCGCCGCGAGGTGCGCGAGATCATCGAGAGCCGTCGCGCCGACGCCTCGGACGTCCTCCGCATCCGGCGTCTGATCGCGGAGCGCGGATCCGTCGAGTTCGCCACCGGGCGCGCCGAGGCCTACGTGGAGGAGGCGCTCGCCGACCTCCGCGGCCTGCTCGGCTCCACCGCGACCCCCATCCTCGACGAGATCGCCGGCTTCGTCCTCCGCCGCCGCGCCTGAACTCTCATACGGTGTCAGTCACCGGATGAGAATTTTCGTGGGGCGGTCGCTCCTCGCGACGGCGGCGATCGGAAAATTCTCATCCGGTGACTGACACCGTATGAGAGCTCCGTACGTGCATCCGAGCGTTCCCTCGCGTTCACCGTCTGAGAGCTAGCCGTCGAGAAGGTGGACCGCGTTCCGGAGGAGCATCGCCACGGTCACGGGGCCGACGCCGCCGGGGACGGGGGTGATCCGGGAGGCCTTGGCGGCGACCGCCTCGTAGTCGACGTCGCCGACGAGGCGGTTCTGCTCGGCGATCCAGTTGGTGCCGACGTCCACGACGATCGCGCCCTCCCGCACCATGTCCGCGGTCACGAGTCCGGGCTGGCCGACGGCGGAGATGACGACGTCGGCCTCGCGGGTGTGCTGCGCCAGGTGGCGGGTGTGGCGGTGCGTGACGGTGACGGTGGCGTCGCCGTGCAGGAGGAGGAGCGCCAGCGGCCGACCGACGATCTCGCTCCGGCCGATCACGGTCACGTGGAGACCGCGGAGGTCGCCGCCGGTCGCCGCCTCGAGGCAGGCGACGGCCGCGAGGGCGGTGCAGGGCGCCACGCGATGCACTCCGGAAACCAGCCGTCCGGCGTTCGTCGTCGTGACGGCTTCGACGTCCTTCTCGGGGTCGATGGCCGCTCGCGCCGCGCGGAGGTCGAGGTGTCGCGGCAGCGGCGTCTGGAGCATGATCGCCGTGACTTCCGGGTCCTCGCCGAGACGGCGGAGGTGGGCCTGGAGGCCGGCGTCGTCGATGTCGTCCGGGAGCCGGTCGAGCCGGTGGAGGATGCCGACGCGATCGGCCTGCCGCGCCTGGTTGCGGACGTAGGACGCGCTCGCGTCGTCCTGCCCGACCTCGACGGCCACGATCAGCGGGGCGGCGCCGCCGCGCTCCTGGAGGCGCGCGGCGACCTCGGCCTTGATCGCCCGCGCAATGGCCTTCCCGTCGATGATCTCCGCCATGCGGCACTCCGGAGGGGTTTTTCGTCCGCGCCCGGGAAGGCGCCGGCGGCACACGATATCATGGGAGCCCAGCTCCGCGGCAATCGGGAACCGGACATGCATCAAGACATCCAGGAAGTCCTCTTCTCGGAGGAACAGATCCGGGAGCGGCTCCGGGCCCTGGGGGGGGAGATCGCCCGTGAATACGGCGGCGACGACCTCGTCCTGATGGCCCTCCTGAAGGGCGGGGTGGTCTTCATCAGCGACCTGATGCGCCACATCCCGATCCACCTCGAGATCGACTTCATCCAGGCGTCGAGCTACGGCGACGCGACCGTCTCGTCGGGGCACGTCGGCATCAAGGTCTTCCCCGAGAAGAGCTTCGCCGGGAAGCGGATCCTCCTCCTCGACGACATCCTGGACACCGGCCGCACCCTCAAGACGGTCTGCGACCGGCTCCGCGAGCAGGGCGCCCGGGACGTGCGGACCTGCGTCCTCCTCGACAAGAAGGCGCGGCGCTCCGAGGAGCTCGAGGCCGACTGGGCGGGGTTCGAGGTGGGCGATCACTTCGTCGTCGGCTACGGCCTGGACTACGCCGGGAAGTACCGCAACCTGCCCTACATCGGCGTGCTGAAGGAGAGGTGCTACCTCTCCGCCGACGCATGAGGATTCCGCGCGGCCGCGACCTTTCTCCGGATCGCGCCGCGCACGAGGCGAAGTCGAGCGTATTGAAGCGGTCATGAGCTGGCGCGATCGAAAATGGGCCGACCCCGACGGGGGGCAGTTCTTCCCGCGCCAGCGTCCGGTCGCGACGCTGTGGATGCTCGGCATCCTCGCCGGCTTCTCGCTCCTGCTCTGGCTCGTCGGTGGGGGCGTCCGGGGTGAGACGACCGGAATCGTCCGCGACGGCCTCTCGCTCGACGCCGACCGGCTCTACCTGCCCTGGACCTGGCTGAGCTACGCGCTCGTCCACTGGGACCCCGGCCACCTCATCGGCAACATCTTCTACATCGCGATCGCGGGCTGGATCCTCGAGAGCTACTTCGGCGCGCGCCATTTCCTCCTCGTGACCGCGGGCCTCGCGGTCTTCGCGGGCCTCGGCTTCATCGTCGAGTCGCTGTTGACCGTCACTCCGCGCTTCTGCCTCGGCGCGAGTGGTGCGGCCCTCGGACTCGTCGTGCTCCTCGGCTCCCGCTTTCCGCGTCTGGAGCTGCTGATCTGGGGCATCATCCCCATGAAGTGCTGGGTCCTGGCGACGCTGCTCGTCTTCATCGACATCATGCGCCTCGTCGCCTACCAGGGCGGCGACGGCACCGCGCACAGCGTCCACCTCGCCGGCGCCTTCGGCGGCTTCGCCTACGGTTTCCTCTGGCCCCGCCTCGGCGGCTGGCGCGACGAGGTCGCCGAGCAGCGCGAGCGGAAGCGCCACGAGCGCGCCCAGGAGAAGGACGAGACCGAGCGCCTCGAGCTCGACCGCCTGCTCGACAAGATCGCGCGCGAGGGAATGGACCGCCTCACCGAGCGCGAGCGCCGGTTCCTGCTCTCGCAGAGCAAGAAGCTGAAGGACGGCAATCGCCGCTGAGGAACCGCCCGTGCCGATCCGAGTCAGCGAGATGCGCATGCCGCTGGACGGCGACGAGACCGCGCTGGTGCGCCGGGCGCTCGCCCGGGCCGGTCTGAAGGAGGGCGAGGTCGCGCAGATCGAGCTCGTCCGCAAGTCGGTCGACAAGCGCCGCCGGCGGCCCGAGCTCGTCTACAGCTTCGACTTCCACCTCGAGGACGCCGCCGGCGCCGCGCCGCGCCGCTTCCCGCGCTCGCGCGACGTCCGCTACGTCGAGCCCGCGATCCTGCCGCCGCTGCAACGCGGCGAGGCGCCGCTCGACTCGCGACCCGTCGTGATCGGCATGGGACCGGCCGGACTCTTCGCCGGGCTCCTCCTCGCCCGCGAGGGCTACCGCCCGATCGTCCTCGAGCGCGGCTCGGCCATGAATCGCCGCGTCGGCCAGATCGAGGCCTTCCACCGCGGCCGCGAGCTGCGCCCCGAGAGCAACTACCTCTTCGGCGAGGGCGGCGCGGGGACCTTCAGCGACGGCAAGCTGACCTCGCGCAGCAAGGATCCGCGCGCGCGCCTCGTGCTCGACGAGTTCCGTCGCAAGTCGGGACTCGATCTCGTGGGCTACTACTACCGCCCGCACCTCGGCTCGGACCGCGTGCGCGCGGTCGTCGGCAAGATCCGCCGCGAGATCATCGAGCTCGGCGGCGAGATGCACTACGAGTGCCGCGTGGACGGCCTCGATGTCCGCGAGGGTCGCCTCGCGGCGCTGCGGACGTCGCAGGGGGAGATCCCGGCCGAGGTCGTCGTCTCGGGGCCGGGCCACAGCGCGCGGGACTTCTACGCCGCCCTCGACGAGGCGGGCGCGCACCTCGAACGGAAGCCCTTCCAGATGGGCTTCCGCGTCGAGCACCCCCAGGCCTGGGTGGACGAGGTCATCTACGGCGACGCCGGCCTCTCCGACCGCATGGGGCCCGCCGACTACCGCCTCGTGGCGAAGGTCGACCACGAGAGCGTGTTCTCCTTCTGCATGTGTCCCGGCGGCGAGATCATGCCGGCCGTGCACGACGCGGCGCACTACAACACGAACGGCATGAGCTACTTTCGCAAGGACACGGGCTTCGCCAACAGCGGCGTGGTGACGACGGTGCCGCCCGAGGCCTTCGGCGGGGAGGGGCCGCTCGCGGGGCTGCGCTTCCAGGAGCGGGCCGAGCGCCTCGCCTCCGAGATCGCGGGCGCGGCCTTCGCCGCGCCGGCCCAGCGGCTGATCGACTTCATGGAGGAGCGCCCGAGCGACGACGTGCCGCCGACGAGCTGCCGCTCCGGCACGGTTCCGGCGCGCGTCGACGAGCTCGTCGAGCCGTGGATCGCCGAGCGGATCCGCCGCGGCCTCGTCGCCTTCGGCTCCCAGATGCGCGGCTACCTCCACCCCGAGGCCGTGATCGTCGGCCCCGAAGCACGCTCCTCGGCGCCCGTCCGCGTCGTGCGCGGCGAGGACCTCGAGGCGGAGGGCATCGGCGGCCTCTACCCGGTGGGCGAGGGCGCGGGCTACGCCGGCGGCATCGTCAGTGCGGCGGTGGACGGCTGGCGCGCCGCGGAACGGATCGTCTCCCGCTACCGGCGGCCGTCGGGGCCGGGCGGGGCCTGAAGACGCGCCCGCGCCGGGGCTTCGGGCAATCCCGCGTCCCGTCCGGGGAGTCCTCGGTGCCGACGGCCGGGAATTTGTAGAATGACCGACCGAAGGCGAACGTCCTTCACTTAGGTCGCGATGCAGTGGGGACTTGCGTGCGAAAACGCGCACCCCGGAACGCCGCGCCCGACGAACGGATCACCCGACGATGAATCGAGGGGTATCGATGCACATCACCCAGACCTTCTTCTCGCGCACGAGCGCGGTCTTCGCGGCCGCGATCCTCGCCTTCGCCTTCGCCGCTCCGGCCGCTCGCGGTCAGGCGGCCGCGCAGTTCGCCGACGCCGCCATCGAGGCGGTGAAGGCCGGAGACTTCGCGAAGCTCGGTGACATGGTCGTCGCGCAGAAGAACCTCGCGCAGAACGCCTTCTTCAATCTCGAGCTCCGCATCTGCACCTACCACGAGTCGGCGCCGCCGGAGCAGATCGAGGACTACAAGAGCACCCTCAACCAGCTCGGCATCATCTACAAGCTGCGCCACAACGACGCGCGGCTCGCCGAGCGCGAGCAGTGGTTCAAGAAGCTGGGGCCGCCCCAGTACGCGAAGCGCGTCGAGGCGCTGCAGGCCTACGACAAGGGCATCGAGGCCAACGACAACGCGACGAAGACGGCCAACGAGGCCGACTATCGCACGGCCATCGGCGAGTACACGAAGTCGGCGAACGCCTCGCTCGAGATCGCCGACTGGTGGTTCGCGTACGGCGCCGCCTTCCGCAACGGCTGGTGCTACCGGAAGATCGACGACAACTTCGCCGCCGCCTACTGGTTCAAGAAGGCCGAGGCCTTCGCGGAGAAGGGCGGCGAGCAGACCAAGTCGAGCCTCGACGAGACCCGCGGCGCGATGCAGGAGCTGCGCACCTACGACAAGATCAAGCGCGACGATCTGATCGACATCAACCTCGATCTCGAGGCCTCCCGCAAGAAGCACGAGGAGGACTACAAGAAGAGCCTCGTCGTCGAGGTCGATCCCGGATCCGGCAACGCCGGCGCCGAGGGAGGCGTCCTCCGTCCGCCGGTGCCCGAGGCCGAGTTCGAGTGGGTCGACGACGAGGGCTTCAAGGCCGACAAGGTCGACCTCAGCCGCCAGCACTTCCCCTGGTTCCCCCTGCAGTGGAACGCGGAGAACCCCACGACCGAGCCCTTCTACTACCTCGCGGAGTTCAAGAAGGACGCCAAGGACCTCGAGTTCCGGTTCCTCGGCGAGCAGGCGACGGCCGACTGGGACGGGAAGCTCCGGATCGATCCCGACGGTCCCGACGGCAAGGACCGCGGCAAGATCGTGAAGCTCAAGAAGGGCAAGCCGGTCAACTTCACCTACACGGCCTACTACGACGACGGCGGCGAGCGCGACATCACCGTCGAGCTCGTCGACATCGCCCTGCAGGAGAAGGTCTACGGCACGCCCTTCAAGTGGGCCGACCAGGGCCAGCTCATCTTCCGCATCCGCGGCGCGTCCGCGATCAAGGGCAAGCTCCGCGGCAACGACGTGACGATCGTCGACTGCAACTCGAGCAGCCGCTTCAACGACTACGGCGAGGACGCGATCATCATCGGCAAGGGCAAGGACGCCCGCGTCGAGCCCCTGGGCCGCTACGTCTATCTCCAGCAGGAGAGCGGCCTCTATCCCTACGAGGTGAAGATCGTCCGGAAGGACGGCAACCTCATGCGCAGCCGCCCCTACAACGGCGAGCTGGCGCCCCTGCGCGTCGAATACGAGACGAAGAGCGGGATCCGCCCGACCTTCCTCGTCGCGCAGGGATCGGGCGAGGCCTCCGACTTCTTCATCGACCTCACGCGGGCGATGGACGGCATCGTCTGGGTCCCCGCCACCACCCTGAAGATCTACCGCGGCTACTTCATCACCGGCAAGGGCCGGAACGAGGGCTCGGTCCTCATCGGCCCCGGTCGCTCGCGCGGCTTCAAGATCGAGACCGGCAAGATCAACGTCTGGAAGCTCGGCGGCGCCGGCGAGAAGGGTTTCTGGCTCGACGCCAAGATCAAGCACGAGGACGGCGATCCCTCCGTCGTCGAGGTGATCGGGAAGTCGCTGCGCGTCTACGGCAACGACGGCGAGGAGTACTTCAACTTCCTCGGCGGGCGCCCGACGCCGAAGGTCGAGCTGCGTCGGGGCGACGCGAACGGCTCCAGGATCGGCACCGAGGAGATGAAGGAGCCCAGCGGCACCAGCATCCCGCGGGACGAGTACTTCTTCCCGAGCACGGTCAAGGTGAAGAACGCCAAGGGTGACGTCGTCGGCCGCCTCGAGCTGTCGAAGCACCCGATCTTCGGCGACGCGGCCTCGGAGTGGATCAAGGCCGACTGATCCGGCCCGGAGCCACGGAAACCCGGAGGGGCCCGCCGATCGCGCGACGATCGGCGGGCTTCTTCGCGCGCGGAGGGGGAGGATGAGCGAGGACGAGGTGACGGCGCCCCTGCGGGTCGCGGCGGTCAGCTACCTCAACGCGCGGCCGCTGGTCTGGGACCTCGAGCGGGACCCCCGCCTGCGGGTCGAGGGCTGTCCGCCGGCCGAAGCCGCGCGGCGACTCCTCGCGGACGAGGCCGATCTCGCCCTCGTCCCCGTCGCGGCCCTCCTCCGCGACCCCGAGCTCACCTGGCTTCCCGGGCTGGCGATCGCGGCCGACGGGCCCGTCGACAGCGTCTTCCTCTACCTCGACGAGACCCGGGCCGGGGGAACGGAGCCGGCCGAGGTCGCGCTGGATCCGAAGTCGCGGACCTCGCAGCTCCTCGCCGGGATCGTGCTGGAGCGTTTCCTCGGCCGGAACCCGGCCGCGCTGCGCTATCGCGAGCGCGATCCCGATGAGGCCTTCGCGCACGAGCCCAGGCCCGCCGCCATCCTCGTGATCGGCGACGCGGCCCTCGGACGGGCGGCGCCGGAGGGCTGGCGGCGGATCGATCTCGCCGAGGTCTGGAGGGAGCACACCGGGCTCCCCTTCGTTTTCGCGGTCTGGGGCTTGAAGCGGGGGGTCCGGGAGCGAAACTCTTGGCTCGAAGGACGTTTCCGGACGGCGCTCGAGGCCGCCGAGGAGCGCCTGGAGGAGGTCGTGGATGCCTTCGCGGAGCCGCTCCGCGTGGGCCGCGACGAGGCCCTGCGCTACCTCCGCCGACGTATCGTCTACCGTCTGGGACCGCGGGAGCGGGAGGGGCTCGAGCTCTTCCTCGAGCTCGCGCGACCGCGACTCGATGACCGAGGGAATCCATGCTCGACCTGAAGTTCATCCGCAACCATCCCGAGGTCGTGAAGGCCGGCGCGGAGAAGAAGCGCATCCCCTGCGACGTCGATCGCATCCTCGAGCTGGACGTCGAGGTCCGCCGCCTGAAGCACGAGGCGGAGACGAAGAAGGCCGAGCAGAACGCCAAGACGAAGGAGATCCCCCAGCTCCAGGGCGACGAGAAGCAGGCCGCGATCGCGGCCATGCGCGCCCTCGGCGAGGAGCAGAAGGCCCTCGACGGCGAGGCCAAGGAGCTCGAGCGCCAGCTTCGCGAGCTGATGCTCCGCGTCCCCAATCCGCCGGCGCCCGAGGTGCCCGAGGGAGTCGACGACACCGAGAACGTCGAGACCCGCCGCGAGGGCGAGGTGCCGAAGTTCGACTTCAGCCCGCGCTCGCACCTCGAGCTGGGCGAGATGCACGACCTCTTCGAGTTCGAGCGCGCCTCCCGCATCGCCGGCAGCCGCACCTACTTCCTGAAGAACATGGGCGCCCTGCTCGAGCTGTCGGTCCTCCGGCTGGCTCTCGACCACATGGTCGCGAAGGGCTACACCCCGATGCTCGTCCCGAACCTCGTCCGCTACGAGGCGATGGAGGGGACGGCCTACTTCCCCGGCGGCGAGGAGCAGGCCTACGCCTGCACGCGCGAGGACGGCTTCCTCATCGGCACCGCGGAGGTGCCGCTGACCTCCTTCCACATGGGCGAGATCCTCGCCGAGGAGGACCTGCCCATCCGTCTCGTCGGCTGGTCGAACTGCTACCGCCGCGAGGCCGGCGCGGCCGGACGCGACACGAAGGGCCTCTACCGCATCCACCAGTTCCAGAAGATCGAGCAGGTCGTCATCGGTCCGAACGACGAGGAGGCCTCCCGTCGCTTCCACCGCGAGATCCTCACGAACAGCGAGGAGGTCCTGCGGATGCTCGAGCTCCCGTACCGGGTGGTCGACGTTTGCGGCGGCGACCTGGGCCAGGGCCAGATCCAGAAGTACGACATCGAGACCTGGATGCCCTCGCGCGAGGCCTTCTCGGAGACGCACAGCGCGAGCCGCTTCCACGAGTTCCAGGCCCGGCGCCTCGAGCTCCGCTACCGGGACGGCGAGAAGAAGGTGCGGTACTGCCACACCCTCAACAACACCGTCATCGCGTCCCCGCGCGTCCTGATCCCGCTCCTCGAGTGCCACCAGCAGAAGGACGGTTCGATCCGGATCCCGGCCGCGCTCCGTCCCTACCTCGGCGGCCGCGAGGTCCTCGAGCCGACGCGCTGATCTCGGTCTCGACCGGAACGACGAGGGGCCCGGAGTCGCGCCGCGACTCCGGGCCCCTCGCGATTCCGCCCCGATCCCGGGTCAGTGGTCGAGCTTCAGCTTCTCGAGCTTCGGGCGGATGACCATGCGGCAGTAGCCCTGGTTCTTGTTCTGCGAGTAGTAGTTCTGGTGGTAGCCCTCGGCCTTCCAGAAGGTCGAGGCGGGCGTGATCTCGGTGACGATCTCGCGCGGGGCGAAGGTGGGCGCCACCGCCTTCTTCGAGCGCTCGGCCGTCTCCCGCTGCTCCTCCGAGTGGTAGAAGATCGCCGAGCGGTACTGCGGTCCGGTGTCCGCGCCCTGACGGTTGAGCGTCGTCGGGTCGTGCAGGCGCCAGAACCAGTCCAGCAGCTCGTCG
The DNA here is from genome assembly GCA_041402125.1 of Planctomycetota bacterium. GTDB lineage: Bacteria > Planctomycetota > DRQF01 > JAWKSY01. Next base: position 315,201 of record JAWKSY010000001.1, on the reverse strand, counting down.
TAGCTCACGACGTCCGGGTCGAAGGTGAGCTGGCAGACCTCGGCGTGGCCGGTGTGCTTACCGCAGACCTGCTCGTAGGTCGGGTTGTCGACGTGTCCGCCCATGTAGCCGGACTCGACCTTCACCACGCCCTCGATCTGCTGGTAGACGGCCTCCACGCACCAGAAGCAGCCGGCGCCGAAGGTCGCGAGTTCACGTCGGGGCTTGTCGTCGCTCACGGCGGGAGTCTCCGTCTTCGGGTCGGTTTCGGCGCGAGCCGCCGCGGTCTTCTCGGCCGGCGTCTCGGGCGCCGCGGCCCCGGAGGGCGACGCGTTCTGGGCCGAGGTCGTCGGTTCGGCGTCGTCCTGTCCGCCGCAGGCGAGGGCGGTCAGGAGCAGGCTTCCGACGAGGAGCGTGCGCAGGAGGGTGGTGGTCATCGGTCGGGGTCTCCTCGGACGAGGCGCATCGGCACCCGAGGAGTCTAACACCGGCCGGCCGACGCGGCGGCGTCGGCCGAGGCATCGGGGAGCGTCAGCGGTTGCCGCCGCCCCGCAGGATCTCGGTGAGGCGGTTGCCGCCGTTGCCGCTGTTGCCGCCGTTGCGGCCTCCACGGTTGCCGCCGAAGAGGTTGTTCGTCCCGCCCGAGCCGCGGTTGCCGCCGCCCCGGGCATCGCCGCGGCCGCCCCGCGCGCCGCCGGCGGCTCCGGGAACGCCGCCCGCCTGCCCGCCGCCGACGGTGAGCTGGGGCTCCGCGACGGAGCCCGTCCACGCGTAGGTGCGTCGCATCGTCTCCGGGTCCTCCCGGAACTGCGGCAGGAGGATGATCTGGACGTAGGAGCGGTCGAGCTCCCCGAGGCGCCCCTCGAACTGCATCTGGCGCATCACCTCGGGATCGAGGTCGGGGGAGATCACGAGCTCCACCTTGATCGCGACCGGCAGCGAGCCCTTCTTCTCGGAGGACCAGTCGTCCTCCCAGACCAGCTCGGTGGCCTCCTCGTCCTCGGAGGTCGTGTCGCCGTTGGCGGCGAAGGGACTCTCGCGCGGGGCCTCGCCGCCGCCGGCCTCGGGGTCGAGGCCGGGGATCCCGCCCTCGCCCTCCTCGACGCCGAAGTCCCAGCCGGTGTACTGCACCTTGAAGCTCACGATGCGATCGGAGATCAGGCGCAGGTAGCCGCCGCGGAAGGGGTCGTCGTCGCTGAAGGCCTGCTCGCGCCGCACGAGCTGGAAGAAGTCGTCCTCGCCCTCGCGGAGCATCCAGCTCACCTCGGTGAGCGGGCTGTGCGGGTCGATCCCGGAGTCCTCGTCGATGACGGGGTCGGCGACGAGCGAGCTGCGCGTGGTGAGGAAGTGGATCTGGTCGGCGCGCGCCACGCCGCCGTGCTCGACGGCCTTGCCGTAGAAGAAGGCGTTCGACTCGACGTTGTAGAAGTAGGCGTTCCGCAGGTCCTCGGAGAGCTGGCTCAGGATGGCCGGGCCGGCGCGCTCCGCGTCGGAGAACTCGCGGACCATGATCTGCGTGTTGATGCCGTTGCGGATGATCGAGAAGAACCCGAGGAACAGCAGACCCGTGATGAGGATCGCGATCGTGATCTCGATGAGGGTGAAGCCGTTCGGCTTCGCGCGCATGGTCGTCATCGCCGTCCTCCGCCGCTGATCGCCGAGAAGCCCGAGTTGCCGCCGGAGTTCGGGTCGCCGCCCCCGATCGTGGCCTCGCCCCCGGGTCCGCCGGCCGCGCCGGGGAGTCCGCCCGGGCCGTCGCCGCCCTGGGCTTCGGGGCCGGTCATCGTCTCCTTGTGATGCGGATGCTTCACGTAGGTGACGATGGACATGTGCTGGTTGAAGTTCGCGTTTCCGGGCTGGTAGAAGACCGTCAGGGTGACGCGGTAGCGGAGCTGGCCGAGCTCCTCCGTCTCCTCCTCGGCGTTCTCGCCGAAGGGCGAACCGCCCGGATCGGACTCCGGCGTCGGCGCCGGCTGACGCGTCTCCTCCTCCTCGCCGGTGATCCCGCCCGAGGTCCCCAGATCGATCTCCTCGGAGTCGATCCGGTAGGAGTAGAAGTACATGTCCTCGCTGAACCAGTAGGCCTTGTCCGGGTCGTTCGCGAAGTCCTCGCCGAAGTTCCCCTCGGAGCCGTCGACGTAGATCGGCTCCTCGTCCTCACCGGGACGATCGAGGAGGACGTGGGCGAGCTTGTACTCGAGGAGCTGCTTCATCACGCGCTTCGTCTTGGAGCGCACGATCCCTCGCTGCGCGTCGGCGAGGGCGATGAGGAGGGGCAGCGCGGTCAACGAGAGGATGAGCAGGGTCACGATGACCTCGAGCATCGTGAGGCCGGAATCGGAGCGACGTCCGGCCTTCCGTCGCGTCTCAGCGCTTCTCATCGCTTCCCTTCACCGCGAGGTTGTCGAAGTCCTCCTCCTGGGGAGCGTAGAACTCGACGTAGCCGTCGCGGACCGTGACGTCGCCGGTGATCTCTTCCACCTCGATCGTCATCTCCACGCCGCTCGTCGAGGCGAAGTGGAGGACGTGGGGCGGGAGCGTCCCGTCGGTCCGGAACTTGATCCAGAAGTCCTCTTCCTGCGTCTCGTTGCCGTTGGGTCCCGGGAGCTGGGCGTCGCGGAAGAAGACGCCTCGCTCGAGCCGCTGCCAGGGGCTCCGCTCGACCCGCTGCTCGATCTCGAGCGCGTCGAGGACCTCCCCCGCCGAGTTGATGTAGTTCCCCATCTCGTCCGTGAGCGGATAGATGACGCGGCGGTACTCGCCGTTCTTGATGTCGATCTCGAGGTAGCAGTCCCGGCGCTCCTTCGCGGCGAAGGCGCGGAGCTCGCGGTAGATCCCCACGAACTCGCGCACCGCCGAGTGAAGGCGCTGCTCCTCGGTGAAGCCCGAGTAGCCGACCGCTCCGTAGCCCGCGGCGATCCCGATGATCAGGATGACGATCATCAGCTCGAGGAGCGTGAAGCCCCTCGCGCCGTCGTCGTTCATCCGTCGATCCGTTCGCCGCGCGATCATGTTCAGAATCCCGAGTTCGACCCGCCGCCGGCGCCCTTGCCGCTGGCCCAGATGTCGTCGTCGGTCCCGTCCTGCTTGTCCTTCCCGGAGGAGTGGACCTTGTGGTTGCCCTCGTCGTCGAGGGTCACGATGTAGCGCTCGCCCCACGGGTCCTTGAGCTTGTCCGGGTTGAGGCGCTTCTGCTCGACCATGACGTCGAGGATCTCGTCCGCGCTCTGGTCGCCCTGGTTGCGCATGACGAAGGTGAGGATCGCGTCCTCGAGCTCGTTGCACTTCGTCTTGGCGACGTCCTCCTTCGAGTCTTCGAGGTTCTTCATGAAGGCGACCGCACCGAAGCCGGCGAGCAGGCCGAGAATGATGATCACCACCATGAGCTCCACCAGGGTGAAGCCCGCGTCACGTCGGAGTTCGCGTACGTTCATCGTCGTCATCCGTTTCTCTCGTCGGGCGTTACGACGCCCCGTATTCAGTGCGTCCAGTCTAACTCAGTTCCGCGGCGCGGCCTCGCGCCACCTGTCCACGGGGCCCGGTCGGCCCCGGCGTGGTCCCAAGTGACTGGCGCCGGGGTCTTTCGACTCCTGGTGCGTCCCTGGGACGAAATCCGTCGGGCCTTCTTCCCGCCTCCCCCTCGGGGGAGCGGAATCGGGATTCAACGGCCGGTCCGGAGGTCGTCCGCGGTGCCGTCGCGGCCGTCGGGGCCCCGGGAATGGACGGTCGGGAAGCCGTCCGGCCTCCGGGTCACGACGTAGCGATTCCCCCAGGGATCCGCGAGCTTCCTCGGATCGAGGCGCTTCTCCTCGATCATGGCGTCGAGGATCCGATCCGGCGGGATCTCCTGCCCGCGGTGGGACTCCCAGGCCCGGATCGCCTCCGTCAGCTCCCCGCATCTCGACCGGGCGACCCTCATCTCGCTCCGGGCACGCTGGGGCGCGCTCAGGCGACCGAGTCGGTCGAAGGCCGCGGCCGTCAGCGCGAGCAGAGCGAACAGGCCCACGAGGCTCGCGACGACGAGGCGTCGGCGCGGTCGGGTCGCGGTCGGTTGCGGGGTGGGGTCAGTCATTCCGGTTGATGTCGTCCTCGGTCCCGTCGAGACCGTCCGGGCCCACCGAGTAGACGTCCCAGCCGTCCGGGCGCCTCACGAAACGGTAGCGGTGCCCGTAGCCATCGACGAGATCGTCCTCGACGATCTTCCCCCGGTCGAGGAGGGCGGTCACGACGTCGCCCGAGCTGAGCTGGACCTCCGGCTGCTCGGCCTGCAGCTCGATGACGTCCTGCTCCAGGAGACGGGAGCCGCTCATCGAGCGGTCCATCTTGTTCAGCTCCTGGAAGCCCTTCTGGCCGGCGCGGTAGCCGATGAAGCCGAGTCCGAGGCATCCCAGGCATACGACGCCGAGCACGACCACCACGATGATGATCACCTTCGAGGCGTTGCCGCCGCTCGGGCTTCCGTCGGGCTGTGCCATCTCGCTCTCCTTCCCGCGGCGCGGACGCCGCTCAGGGCAGGAACATCAGGACCCCGCCCGCGCCGATGGCGCAGAGCGCGATGACGAGGACGAAGATCCAGGAGGCGCCGCGATCGCGCGCCGTGTCGTTCCGTTCCTGCATCTCGCTCTCCTTCCGGGGGGGCGCGCCTCGGTCAGCGCACGCTGCTCATCTGGATCATGGGGATGACGATCGCGAGCACGATGAAGCCGACGACGACCGCGAGCACGACGATGATGAGCGGCTCCATGACGGAGGTGAGCTTCTGGGTCGCGATGTCGACCTCCTCGTCGTAGGCCTCGGAGAGCTTGAAGAGGATCTCCTCGAGCTGTCCCGACTGCTCGCCCGTCGCGACCATGTAGGCCACCATCGGCGGGAAGACGCCGGACTTCTGGAGCGGCGTCGCGATGTCCGATCCCTCGAGGATCGCGTCGTGGATGTCGCCGACGGCGCTGGCGAGCGGTCGGCTCTGGATGACCTTCTGGACGATCTTGAGGCTCTGCAGCACCGGCAGGCCGGAGCGGAGGAGCGTCGCCATCGTCGTGGCGAAGCGGGCGATCGCCTGCTTGCGGAAGAGGATGCCGAAGACGGGCAGGCGCAGGAGGATGCGGTGCCACTTCATGCCGCCCGCCTCGGAACGCGTCCAGGTGCGGAAGAGCACGCCGATCGCGACGGCTCCGAGCAGGAGGACCCACCACCAGGAGACCATGAACTCGGAGAGCGAGATCAGGAGCTTCGTGATCGCCGGCAGCGTCTTCTGCGTCTCGCGGAAGATGTCCTGGATCTTCGGCACGACGACCGTCAAGAGGACGGCGACGACGATGACGCCGACGCCGATCATGACCATCGGGTAGGCGAGGGCGGCGGAGACCTTGTTGCGGACGCGGTTCTGCTTCTGCAGGTAGTCCGCGAGCCGCATCATGATCCCGTCGAGGTTGCCCGAGGCCTCGCCGGCCTTGATCATGTTGACGTAGAGCTCGCTGAAGAAGCGCGGATGGTTGGCCATCGCCTCGCCCAGCGTGAGGCCCTGCGTGACCTTCTCGCGGACGTCGCGGAAGACCTGCTCCATGTCGCGGCTCTCGACCTGGTCGATGAGCGCCTTGAGCGCGTCGACGATCGGGATGCCGGCGTTCAGGAGCGTCGCGAACTGACGCGTGACGATCGAGAGCTCGCCGACCGCATTGCGGCGCAGCCGGAACTTCCGGCCGCTGTCCTTCGCCCGGACCGAGTCGAGCTCGTGGATGTCGAAGACGTGGATGCGGTCGGCCCGGAGCTTGATCCGCGCCGCCGCGGGCGTGTCGGCGTCCACGATGCCGGCGCGCGTGCCCCCGTGCTCGTCGTAGGCTCGATACTCGAAGATCGGCATGGTTTCAGGCGATGTCCATCTGCGTGACCCGGAGAATCTCTTCGATCGACGTGATGCCCTGGAAGACCTTGGAGATGCCGTCGTAGCGCAGCGTCTTCATGCCGTTGCGGATCGCGGCCTGCTTGATCACGGTCGCGCTCGACTGCTCGACGATGAGCTCCTTGACCTCGTCCGAGATCGGGAGCATCTCGTAGATCGCGATACGACCGGTGTAGCCCGTGCCGTAGCACTGGTCGCAGCCCCGGCCCCGCGGGAGCTTGCCGTCCGGCAGGTCCGAGACGGCGAGGCCGATGTTGCCGAGGAAGACGAGATCCTCGTCCGCCGGGTCGTACCACTCGTGGCAGTCCTTGCAGATGCGACGCACGAGGCGCTGGGCGATGACCATCACGAGCGAGGAGGCGACCAGGTAGGGCTCGACGCCGATGTCGAGCATGCGGGTCACCGCGCTGGGGGCGTCGTTCGTGTGCAGGGTCGAGAACACGAGGTGTCCGGTGAGCGCGGCCTGGATCGTGATGCGCGCCGTCTCCTCGTCGCGGACCTCGCCGACCATCATGATGTCCGGATCCTGGCGCAGCAGGGAGCGCAGTCCCTGGGCGAAGGTGAGTCCCTTCTTCGCGCTGACCTGGATCTGGCTGATCCCGCCGAGGTGGTACTCGACGGGATCCTCGATGGTCATGACGTTCTTGTCCTTCGAGTTGATCTGGTTTCAGCACCGAGTAGAGCGTCGTCGACTTGCCCGACCCGGTGGGGCCGGTGACGAAGATGACGCCGTGGAGGAAGGTGGATCACCTTCTCCATCAGACCGCGCTGCTCGGCGTTGAGGCCGAGGACGTCGAGGTTGAAGACGCCCTGGCTCTTGTCGAGGAGACGCATCACGATGCGCTCGCCGTAGTTCGTGGGCACGGACGAGATGCGGACGTCGACCTCGGAGTCGCCGATCTTGATCGTCGCGCGGCCGTCCTGCGGGATGCGGCGCTCGGCGATGTCCATCTTCCCCATGACCTTCACGCGGGAGATGATCGCCTCCTGGACGCTCTTCGGCGGCGACTCCATGTCGTAGAGGACGCCGTCGATCCGGTAGCGGATCTGAACCTTCTCCTCGTAGGGCTGGATGTGCACGTCGGAGCACCGCATCTTCAGCGCCTGGAACAGGATCATGTTCACGAGGCGGATGATCGGCGCGCGGTTGGCGACGTTCAGGAGGTCCTCGGACTCCGAGACGATGTCCGCGATCTCGTCGTAGTCCTGCCCCTGGATGTCGTCGATGACCTCGTCGACGACGTCCGCCTTGTCGCGGTAGGCGCGGTTGATCAGGTTCGTGATCTCGCCGCGCGGCGCGAGGACGGGCTCGATCTCGAGGTCGAGCATCGAGGCGAGATCGTCGAGGGGGTAGACCTCGAGCGGGTTGCAGGTCGCGACGCGGACGGTGTCCTCGTCGGCCGACACGCCGATGAGCGTGTAGTTCCGCGCGAACTGCTGCGGGACGCGGTCGATGAAGACCTCGGGGACCTTCAGCTCGGAGAGCGTCTCGAGGTAGTCCGTGCCGAGTTCCGCCGCGTAGAGGCGGTTGAAGGCCTCCTCGGTCAGGAGTCCGCGGCGCTGGACGATCTTGTCGAGCGACTGCCCCGTCTCGCGCTCCATGCGGAGGCATTCCTGGAGCGTCTTGTCGTCGACCTGGCCCGACTTTTCGATGATCTCGACGATCTGCGTCTTCAACTCTGAGCTCCTCGGGAGTCAGTGAAGCCACCCTCCGACGGGTCGGGGGGTGGCTTCGTCTCTTTCACCGCGACGGCCGCGAGGGCCGCCGGTCAGAAGCCGCCCGCGCGCGCCGGCTTGGCGTCCGGAAGGCGACCGCGGACCGCGTTGCCGGCCGGGGCCGCCTCGGCGCGGGACGAGGCGCCCTCGTCCCGCGGCGCCACGAGTCCCGACTTCGGCCGCACCGGGACCTGGCTTCCGTCGTCGAGCTTGGGCATGTCGCCCTCGACGGCGGAGCTCGGACGGTAGCGCGGCATGTTCAGGCTGCCGGTGGACTCGATCTCCTCGATCGTGACCTCCTTCGAGTCGAGCTCGATCTCGCGGAAGTTCGGATCGACGATGTGGATCTGACCGTCGAGCTTCGCGATCTCGAGCTTGCGCTCGTAGGACACGCGGTCGAGGCTCTCGAAGTCGGACATGATCGTCGGCGTGATGAAGACGTACAGCGTCCGCTTCTCGTGCTGCGTGCTCGTGTTCTTGAAGAGCTCGCCGAGGATCGGGATGTCCGAGAGGAGCGGGATGCCCGACACCGTCTCGCGCTGGTTGTCGTTCGTGAGACCGCCGATCACGATCGTCCGGCCGCTGGGCACGGTGATCTGCGTCTGGATCTCGCGCGTGGTCCTCGGCGGCGGCACGGCGGGATCCACCTGCGCTCCGTCGAAGGCCTGCACGTTCAGGAAGATGTCGAGCCGCAGGTAGTCGTCGTTCGAGATGTGGGGCGAGATGCTCAGCTCGAGGTTGGCCTCCTGGTAGCCGCCGAAGGAGGTCTGGTCGCTGAACTGGCCCTGGTTGACGGTCGTCGTCGGGATCTCGTTTCCGACGATGATGTGCGCCTCCTCGTTGTCGTTGACGAGGATCGAGGGCACCGACACCAGGTTGCTGCGGCGGTTCTCCTGGAAGAGCCGGACCAGCAGCGGGACGCCGACGAAGTTCTGGAAGATGCCCGCCGTCAGGCCCTGGCCGTCGAGGTTCGGGATGCGGACGAGGTCCTCGAAGAAGTTGCTGTTGTTCGTCGAGGTGCCGCCGCCCATGCCGTCGCCGCCGGTGCCGTTGAGGTCGCTCTGCGTCGTGATGGTGGAGAGGCCGAAGGCCGTGCCGCCGAAGAGGCGGGCCTCGGCGCCGCCGCCCTCGATCTGCGCGACCTCGACGCCGATGTTCTCGATGTCGTTGTCGGAGAGCTCGGCGATCGCGCACTGGACGAGGACCTGCGGCCGGCGACGGTCGAGGCGCTCGATGATCTCGCGGACCTCCTCGAAGCGCGCCTGCGTCGAGGTGATGAGCAGCGAGTTGGTGTGCGGGTCGGCCACGATGTTGACGTAGTTCGGGTCGACGTCGGTGCCGTTGCCGGCCGCGCCGCGGTTGGCGTTGTTGTTCGTCCGCGAGCCGCCGGCGCCGCTCGGCCGCGCGCTCGCGCCGCCGGTCTGGCCGAGGAGATCGGTGAGGACCGACTGCATGTCCTCGGCGTTGGTGTTCTTCAGCTCGTGGATGTGGATGTTCGAGTTGACCTCGGTGCCCTCGATGTCGAGGGCGGCCACCAGCATCCGGATCTCGGTCATGTCCTCGTCGACCGCGTAGACGAGCAGCGAGTTCGTGCGCCCGTCGGGGATGATCTTCGCGGGCGGGGCGCTCGCCGCGCCCTGGGGCTGCGCGGGCTGGCGGCTGCGGTTCGTGCGGCCGCCGCTGGCGGTGATGTCCGAACGCGCCTGCATGAGCTCGTCGAGCGTCGTCGCGAGCTCCTCGGCGACGTGGTACTCGAGCGCCAGCTTCTCGAAGTTGAGCTGGTTGCCCTCGACCTCGACATCCATCGCCTGGATGATCTCGTACATCGACCAGACGGTCGGCGCGAAGTTCGTCACGAGGAGCGAGTTCGACTCCTCGATGGGGTGGACGAAGCCGGCCCGGTGTTCCTGGATGATGTTCGTGAGGGCGCGCTGCGCCTTCTCGACCGGGATGTGCTTGAGCTGGATCGTCGTCGCGATGATCTCGCCGACGTTGCGGCGGCGTCGCTCGAGCTCGGCGACGCTGACGTAGACCGCGCGCTGCTTCAGGATCTGCGAGGTCTTGATGTCCTCGATCAGGAGGACCTCGGCCTCGGGCGGGCCGAGGCTCACCACGGCCATCTCGTGCGCGAAGAAGATCGTCTGGAAGAAGGCGAAGAGGTCCTCCTTCTTGACGCGCTTCGCCCCGATCATGTTGACGCGCTTGTTCGCGACCTTGCGCTGGTCGTAGACGAAGCTCACGTCGAGGAGCTCGGCCGCGGTCTGGACGAAGTCCTCGAAGGCCACGCCTTCCTTCGAGAAGTTCACGACCACCGCGTCCGGCAGCTCCTGCACGCCGATCTTGGCGTCGCCTTCCGGCGTCTCCGGAGGGACCTGCGCCAGGAGGGGCGCGAGACCCGGTCCGAGGACCAGAGTCAGGAAGACGAACCAACCGCCGATATGTCTCATGTCGCGAAGACTCCGCGCATTCCCCTCGGTCGGCGTCCACCGGGTCGCCGCCGACCTCCGCATTCCGCGGACCGTCGCGTCGAGGAGCGCGTCGCGCCGGGCGCGCTCCGACCCGGGACGCGGCCCGGGTTTCCCGATCGGCCCTCCGGCCGACTGCGTTGGGACGCATTCCCGCGCCCCGTATTCCCATCGGATCGGAGCGGGAATTCTCTCGTCCCCGGCTTTGCTATCCTCCCGCCTCCGCCGCCGCGCGCCGGGTGGGCCCGGACGGGGACGGAGGACGGGAAGCCGGTCCACCACAAGGCTTTGTGATACCGGCCCGAGCCCCGTGAGGGAAGTCCCCGGAACAGGGATATTTCGCCGTGGACGCGATCCGGATCAGTTCCTTCCTCGACGTCGACCGCGTCGTCCTCGGTCTCGAGGCCCCCGACTAGTGGGAGGCGATCCGCCGTCTCGTCGCGGCGGTCGAGGAACGGGGAGGCCGCTGGCCCGTCCCGGGGGGGGAGCTCGCCGAGCGCGTGCTCGAGCGCGAGCGCCAGATGAGCACCGGACTCGAGCAGGGCGTGGCCCTGCCGCACGCGATGTTCCCGGGTTCCTTCCCGACCGCCGGGGCTCTGGCCCTGATCCCCGACGGCCTCGACTTCGCCTGTCTGGACGGCGAGCCGGCGCGCTTCCTCCTGCTCATGGCCTTCTCCGACGACGAGGAGGGGCGCCGACGCCACGTGGCCCTCCTCGGGCAGAGCATCCGGCTCTTCACCGACCCCGGGCTGGCCGGGGAGCTCCTCCGGGCCTCGGATCCGGCCGCCGCGCTGGAGCTCATTCGCCGCGCCGAGGGCGACAAGGTCTAATAAGTGTAGACAAGGTAAGGGTTTGCGTTTCCGACTCGGCTCGCCGGGGTCGGTGCGTGCACTCAAACTCTTGCCCGATGGGACCTTGGGGAGCGTGGCCGCGGAGGGAATCCGCATCGCGATTTCGGACGGGCGATTGATCCCCGCGCGGGGCTTGTCGTACATTGTCCGTCCCAGCAAGGGCTTATGGAAGTCGCTGGGATGTCGACGCGCGCCCACGCGCCGGCACCGTTCGGTCCCACGCGTCGTCGCGACTCGAGTCGCGAGGCGAATCCAAGGAGTGCTCGCATGACGACCGTCACCAAGAAGGAGCTCGCCTACCGCATCTCGGAGAAGACCGGTCTCAAGAAGGTCGTGATCAAGAAGATCATCCAGTCCTTCATCGACGAGATCATCACCGAGCTCGCGCAAGGCAACCGCCTCGAGTTCCGTGAGTTCGGCGTCTTCGAGATCAAGACGCGCGCCGCGCGGAAGGCGCGTAACCCCAGGACCGGCGTGCGCGTCGACGTGCCCGAGAAGTCGGTCGTCCACTTCAAGGCCGGGCGCCTCATGAAGGAGCGCGTGCAGGCCGCGGACGATGCGCGCGAAGCGGAGCGCCTCGCGCGCGAGTCGGCGATGACGCCGCCGCCCGCGCCGGCGCCGGCGCCGCCGCGCGAGATGGGGGCCGAAGGCGGCGCCTGATCCGACCCGCTCCGAGTCCGCGACGAGAGAAGGCCCCACGCGCTCGCATCGCAAGCGCGTGGGGCCTTTCGCTTTGCGGACTCTCCGCGCGTCAGCGCGTCATGCTGTGGATGACGTCGTGGCGCGTGATGATCCCCGCGAGTCCCGCGCCGGTGCGCACGAGGAGCGCGGTGTTTTCGCGACCGAGGAGGCGCGTGACGTACTCGAGGCTCTCGTTCTCGCCGATCACCGGGAACGGCGCCTCGAGGATCTCGCGCACGGGGACGTCGAGCGCGGTCTTGCCGTCGAGGACGAGCCCCATCACGCGGGACTCGCGCAGCGAGCCGATGCACTCGCCGTGATCGATGACCGGGATCTGTGAGAAGGCCTTGTCGGCCATGATCTTGAGCGCGTCGCGCACCAGCGCGGTGGACGAGCAGAAGACCAGCTCGCGCGAGGTCGCCGGCTTCTCGAGCATGAGATCGCGGACGTTGGCGGCCGGCTCGTCGAGGAAGCGGTTCTCACGCATCCACTCGTCGTTGTGGAGCTTGGAGAGATAGCGCTCGCCCGTGCTCGGCAGGAAGACGACGATCGAGCCGTTCGGATCGTCCATCTCGCGGGCGACGTCGATCGCGACCTTGACCGCGGTTCCCGAACTCCCGCCGACGAAGATGCCCTCCTCGCGGGTCAGGCGACGCGCGATGGCGAAGGACTCCTTGTCGGAGACGGTCCGGAACTCGTCGATCCAGTCGAGCCAGGCCGTGTCCGGGATCTTGTCGTTGCCGATGCCCTCGACCTTGTAGACCGCGCCCTCGCCGAGGACCCCGGTCTCCTTGAAGCCCTTGAAGAGGGAGCCCTGCGGGTCCGCGCCGATGCTGCGGATCTCCGGCCGGCGCTCCTTCAGGTAGCGCGAGGTGCCCGACATCGTCCCGCCGGTGCCGAGGCCGCCGACGAGGACGTCGATGCGGCCCGCCATCTGCTCCCAGAGCTCCGGTCCCGTCGTCCGGTAGTGCGCCTCCGGGTTCACCTGGTTGTAGAACTGGTTGGCGAGATAGGAGTTGGGCGTCTTCTCGACGATGTCCTTCGCCACCCGGACGTAGTACTCCGGGTGATCGGGTTCCACGGTCGGCGTGACGATCACCTCGGCGCCGAAGGCCTTGAGCAGGCGGACCTTCTCGATGCTCATCTTGTCCGGGATCGTGAAGACGCAGCGGTAACCCTTGATCGCGGCGGCGATCGCGAGGCCGATGCCCGTGTTCCCCGAGGTGCCCTCGACGATGGTCCCGCCGGGGCGGATCGCGCCGCGGCGTTCCGCGTCCTCGATGATCGCGAGCCCGATGCGGTCCTTGACGCTGCCGCCCGGGTTCATGAACTCGCACTTGGCGTAGATGGGCGTGCGCGCGCCGTCGTGGACGCGGTTGAGCCGCACGACGGGGGTGTTCCCCACGCAGCTCAGGATGTTGTCGTGGATCCGGGGGGAGGTCATGGGAGTCTCCGGGATTCGGCGGTCCTCGCGGCGCCGATCGCGGCCGCGGCGGGCGCAGTGTAGCGATTCCGCCTCCCGACCCGAGACCGCGGCGGCGCATTCGCGTCACCGCGGCGGGGGAGGAGGAAGGGGGGAGCACGACGCGTCCGCGACCGTCCTCGGGGCCGGCGCGGGGATTTTCCGAAACGGGACGGCACGCCGGGCCAGTTCTCGGGCGGCGGGTCGCGCGGGGCGGTCCCGCGGGGAGCGAGGTCGGAGACGGAGGGAGCGAGCATGGCCGAGCCCGACCGGGCGCCGCTCGAGCGCGAACTCGTGGCGCAGCTCGACTTCCTCCGGGCCCTCGCCCGGGACATGGTCTTCGACGACGACCGCGCCGACGAGCTCGTCCAGTCGACCTGTCTCGCCGCCCTGCACGCCCGCCCTCGCTCCGGCTCCGGCCTCCGGTCCTGGCTCGCCACCGTCCTGCGTCGCGCCTCCTGGCGCCTGACGCGCTCCGAGCTCGAGCGCGATCGGCGCGAGGCGCGGCGCGACCCGGCGACCTCGCCCGGCGAACCTCCCGATCGCGCCGAGCGCCGCGAGACCCTGCGCGCCCTCCTCGCCGAACTCGACGGCCTCGAGGATCCCTACGCCGCGGTCGTCGAGATGCGCTACTTCGAGGGCCTCTCCGTCGACGAGGTCGCGCGCCGTCTCGGGGCGCCGCCGGCGACGGTGCGGACCTGGTGCGCGCGCGGCATCGATCGGCTGCGCCGCGGCCTCGCCGCTCGCACGCCGCCCGGCGGACGCCACTGGTCATCCGTTCTCGCGCCGCTCCTCGCCGCCCCCCTCGCGTGGGGGCCCGGCGCCGGGATCGGCGCCGCCGCCGTCGGCGGCACCGTCACGTCCCTCCTCCGCCCCTTCACGGGAGTCCTCCTCATGTCGAAGAAGATCGGGATCGCCGCGGCCGGACTGGCCCTCATCGCGGTGGGCATCGTCGCCTTCCGCGCGCTCGACGACACCTCGCGCGGCCGGCTCGACGACGACGCGCGCCGCGCCCACGGCCCGGCCGACGCCTCCCTCGAGGCGCGACGCGAGGCGACGCCGACCGGCGAGACCGTGGAGCTCGATCCGACGGAGGCGACGCCCGTGGAGACCGGCGAGGGGCCGCGCCGCGAGGAGGCGACCCCGATCGCGGCCCGGCTCGCGGTGTCGGGGCGCGCCGTCGACGCGGCCGGGCGACCGGTCGCGGGCGCGTCCGTCCAGGTCGCCGCGACCTCGCTCTCCCCGCGCGACGAGATCATGACGCGACGCGAGCTCGTCACCGGCGCCGACGGCCGCTTCGTCTGCGACGACCTCCCGCTGCACCGGGTCCTCCGCGTGCGCGTCCGTTCGGAGCGCCACTGCGACGTCGAGCGGATGGTCACGGCCGCCGAGGCCGAGCGACGTGACCTCGGAGACCTCCGGCTCGAGGAGGGCGGCGCGATCGCCGGGCGCGTCGTCGACGCCGAGGGGCGAGGCATCGCCGGCGCCACCGTGTTCGCCTGGCCGGGCGGCGGCGTCGCGCGGCTCAGCGGCGACGACGCGCTCCGCCTCGGCGAGGGCGAACACGATCACCGGATCGCGCGGACGGATGCGCGCGGCGAGTTCCGCTTCCTCGGTCTGCTCGACGGCGAGTGGCGGCTCCGCGCCCGGGCGGAGGGGCTGCGCGCGGCGCGCGTCGGCGGCTTCCGCATCGTGGAGCGCGGTCGGATCGAGGGCGTCGAGCTGAAGCTGCTCGAGGGCGAGCGCATCGCCGGCGTGATCCGCGACGATCTCGGCCGGCCCGTCGCGGACGCGCGCGTCAAGCTGTCGGCGGCGTGGATCGACTTCTCCTCCGACACCGAGGGCGAGAACACGCTCGCGGCGCGGAGCGACGCCGAGGGACGCTTCTCCTTCCGGGGTCTCCCGACGCGGCCCTGGAATCTCGTCGCGAGCCGCCCCGGTCACATCGAGGCCTCGCTGTACGACGTCGACGGCGGCCGGCTCGAGATCGAGCTCACGCTTCCCCGCACCGGCGAGATCTTCGGCCGCGTCACCGACGCGCGGACCGACGAGCCCACCGGCGATCTCCGCGTGACCGCGGCGCGCGGCGCCTCGCGGGGCCAGCCCGTCGAGGTCCTCACCGGCGCGGCCGCGGCCGAGGCCCTCGGTCGCGGCGACGAGTCGGGCTGGTACCTCGTGCGCGGCCTCGGCTCGCGCCGCGCCGCGCTCGTCGTGTCCGCGACCGGCTACGCGACGCGCCTCGCGGAGGACATCGCGCTCGCGTCCGGCGAGCGGACGCAGGTCGACCTCGCCCTCGTTCCCGAGTCCCGGATCACCGGGCGCGTCTTCGACGTCGCGGGCGAGCCGGTGGCGGGCGCGACCGTCGAGGTCACGCGTCCTCCCGAGGACGAGGGCCCGGCCGGCGGCCCCGGCATCCGGATCCGCGACCGCGTGGCGGTCGGCACCGCGACGAGCGACGCCGACGGTGCGTTCGAGATCGCCGGACTCGCGGCGGGGGGCTATCTCGTCGGAGCGAGCCGGACGCCCCACGTGCCGGCCGAGCCCCGCGCCGTGACGCTGGAGGTCGGGTCCACCGCCGCCTGCGAGCTCCGCCTGGCCGCCGGAGGGCGCATCGAGGGCTTCGTCACCGACGCGGCCGGCGAGCCGCTGGTGGGCGCGACGGTGCGGGCGCGGCCGGATCGCCCCGCGTCCCACGGCGGCGACGTCGAGATCGAGGTGGGCGGCGTCGTCGAGAACGGCATGGTCGCCGTCACGGACGAGACTGGCGCCTACGGGATCGACGGTCTGCGCCCCGGCGGCTACCGGGTCGCGCTCGGGACGAGCGGCGGGGCCACCTTCCGGCTCGAGCGACCGGACGCCGCGCCGCGCGGCGAGGCCGTCGCGGTCCGCGCCGGGGAAGTCGCGCGGAAGGATCTCACCGCGCCCCCGGTCTCGCGCGTCGTCGGCATCGTCCTCGAGGCGGGCCGCCCCGTTCCGGGCGCGAAGATCCGCCTCCTCGACGCGGGCAACCCCTTCCCGCTCGGCGCGCCGGAGACCTTCTGCGACGAGTGGGGCGAGTTCGCCTTCGACCTCGTCGAGCCCGGGTCCTGGCGCCTCGAGGCCCAGGCGCCGCGCGGTCCGATCGCGACCGCCGTCGACGTGGAACTCGGCCGCGGCGAGATCCGACGCCTCGAGATCACGCTGCCCTCGGGCGCCATCACCGGTCGCGTCACGCGCGACGGCGATCCCGTCGCCGGCGTCGAGGTCACGGTCCTCCGCTGGGCGAAGGGCCGGGCGATCCAGCCGCCCCGGGCGATCATGATCGGCGTCACGGCCGGTCCCGGCGGGGAGTCGGCCGAACTCATGCAGATGGGCAACCAGCTCGACCGCGTCCGCACCGACGCCGACGGGCGCTACCGGCTTCCCTTCCTCGCCGACGGCGACTACGCGGTGAAGATCTCGGGCCAGGGCCTGCTCAACGCCGATCGTCAGCCGGTCGCGGTGAAGGAGGGGCGCGAGACCCGCGGCGTCGACTTCGCGGCGACGAAGGGCGCCTCGCTCACGGTGTCGTTCCGCGGGCTGCCGGAGGGGCGCGGCCTCGCTCTCGTCACGTTGCTGGCCGAGGGCCAGACGCCGGAGGAGGGCGAGGGGGATCTCAAGTCCTCGAGCGGCGCCCCCGTGCGCTTCGAAGGCCTCGGCGCCGGCACCTATCGGGTGCGCGTCCAGCTCGTCGCCTTCTCGCCCGAGGACGGCGATCCCGAGCCCCTGATCCGCGAGGTGAGCGTGCGCGAGGGGCGCGACGAGGACTACGAGTTCGTCATCCCGAAGGCCGGCGACTGAATCCCGTCCGCGCATGAAATCGCGGTCCGGCGCCCCTCCCGGCGGGCGCCGGCCGTCGCCGCGCTCCGCCGTGATAGGATCACCCCCGGACCCGACGGGAGGTATCCACGATGTCCAGCCGATCCCAGCTCGAGACCGGGCGCCGCGACTTCCTCCGCGCCCTCGCCCTCGCCGCCGGCGGCACCGCGCTCGGCGGCCTCGCCGGGTGCGGAGACGCCGCCCCCGCGAAGGCGAAGGGCGCCGCGGCGGCAACGTCCCGCCACGGGGTCGTGCTCGGCACGGGGCGCTTCCAGGGTCCGGACGGGAAGCTCGTCCACACGCTGGCGCGGATGGATCTCGATCAGCGCGACGAGAACGCGCTGAGGGTCACGCCGCTCGGGTTCTTCGCGCACGGCGTCATCCGCAACCCGCACGCGGCCGAACAGGTCATCGCCTTCGAGAAGCACGGCCCGGGCTGCTGCCTCGCCGACCTCCGCGAGGGTCGCGTGATCCGCGAGATCGAGACCGTCGCGGGGCGCGAGTTCTACGGCCACGGCGTGCATTCGGCCGACGGCGCGCTCCTGTACTGCACGGAGACCGAGGTCGACGGCGACTACCGCGGCGTCGTCGCGGTGCGCGACGCCCGGACCTTCGAGCTGAAGGGGACCTTCCCGACCTACGGGACGGAGCCGCACGACATGGTGCTCGTCGACGAGGGGCGCCTCCTCGCGATCACCAACGGCGGCGATGCGCCGGGCGGCGAGCGCCCGCCCTCCGTCACCTACGTGGACGTGAACAGCGAGAAGCTCGTCGAGGAGCTCCGCTTCTCGACGCCGCGCATCAACGCGGGTCACCTGGCGGTCGCACCCGACGGCGACCTCGCGGTCGTCTCGGCGCCGCGCAAGGGCATGATGTTCGAGCGCGACGTCGACGATCTCGGCGGCGTCACCCTGCGTCACGGCAAGGGCGAGTTCCGGACGATGGCCGGGCCGGCCGACGTCGTGAAGCGGCTGCTCCGCGAGTCACTCAGCGTCGCGATCCACGCCCCGAGCGGCACCGTCGCGGTCACGAACCCCGACGGCAACGTCGTCAGCTTCTGGAACCTCGCGGAGGGTCGCTTCCTCTCCGCCCTCGACTTCCCGAACCCGAAGGGCGTCGCGGTCACGCTGGACGGGGCGCACTTCCTCGTCGCGCACGGCGGCGGCATCGACCTCGCCTGGGTGCCGACCGCGACCCTCCAGACCGCGAAGGTGACGCGCATCAAGGCGCCGCTGCTTTCGGGGTCGCACATCGTCATGTACGATCCCGCCGCATGACTCACGGGGATCGCGCGGCTTGACCTCACTCGACGCTCTCTGGCTCGGGATCGTCCAGGGGCTGACGGAGTTCCTTCCCGTCAGCTCCTCCGGTCACCTCGTGCTCGCCGAGCACTGGCTCGGCGTCGATGCCGACGCCGACGTCTCCTTCGAGGTCGTCGCCCACCTCGGGACCCTGCTCGCGGTGCTGATCGTCTTCCGGACCTCGCTCCTCGCGATGCTCGGCGCGACGCCGCGGCTCCTCCGGCCGTCCGGTTGGCGGGAGTCCTACCGCGAGGACGAGGCCTTCCGGACCGCCGTGCTCGTCGTCTGGGCGACCCTTCCCGTCGTGGTGGTCGGCCTCGGCTTCGAATCCCGCATCGACGCCCTCTTCGCCCGCACGGCGATCGTCCCCTGGATGCTGATCGTCACCGCGCTCGTCGTCGGAGCCACCGCCTTCCTGCCCCGTCGCGAGGGCGAGCCCGGCCCCGGCAACACCCTCCTGATGGGGCTCGCGCAGGCGGCGGCGATCGTGCCGGGCATCTCGCGCTCGGGTTCGACCATCGCGGCCGGACTCGCGTCCGGGATGGCGCGGGAGCGGGCGGGCGCCTTCTCCTTCCTGATGTCGATCCCGGCCATCCTCGGCGCCCTCGTGCTGAAGCTCGACGACCTCGCCGCGGGCTCGGTCGCCGCGGGGCCCGCGATCACCGTCTTCCTCGCGAGCTTCCTCAGCGGGTGGGGCGCCCTGCGGGTCCTGATGGCGCTCGTCCGCCGCGGTCGACTCTGGATCTTCGCCCCCTACCTGCTCGTCGTCGGCGTGATCGGCGTCCTCACGCTCGGCTAGCCCGGGCGGGGCGCTTGCGTCGCGGCGGCGACCGCGCGAGACTCGGACATGCAAGCCTCCGACCCCGAATCCGACGATCTCGCCCGCGCCCTCGTCGAGGGGGCCTTCGGGCCCATCGCCGTCTGCGGCCTGCGCCGCGCCGTTCCCCACCTCGACGCCCTCGTCGCCGCGGCCTCCGAGTTGCGTCTCGTCGCCGGCCCCGACGAGATCGCGGCCTTCCTCGCCCTGCACGGCGAGACGCTCGCGGTCGAGACCCGCGCGCACGAGGCCGTCGCGAGCGGCGAGGCGGTGCCCCTGGCCGGTCTCGTCGCCCTCGACTGGCCGCCGGGCGACGATCCGTTCGACGCGCTCGAGGCCCTGCTCGCCGGCGTCGCCGACCGCGGCTTCGTCTGGCTGGATCTCCCGGCGACGGCCGAGGCCGAGACCCGACTCGCGCGCGCCCTCGAGAACCTCCTCGACGAGCGTCGGCTCGTCGCGACCGGCGCGGGACGGGTGGTCGTCAGCGGTCGTCGCGACGCGCCGGGACGGGAGCTCGCGGACGAGGAGCCCGAACCGATCGACCTGACCGCGATCGTCTACTGCCGCGGCGACTCGACGGCCGCCAACGCCACGGTGCTGGACCTGCTCTTCCGCCAGAACTTCCCGCCGCACCTCGTCCTCGTCGTCGACGACGCCGAGGACGGGATCGCGCCCGTGCCGGAGGATCTCTGGGGCATGGCGAGCTGGGCCTCGACCCAGCCCGCGCTCGTCCGCGGGGGAGGTCAGGGGCGGCTCGCGGCCCTCGCCACGGCGCGCGAGTTCCTCGAGACCGATGCCGCGGTCTGGATCGAGGCGGGAGATCGGCTCGCCGCCAATCACCTCGGCGCCCTCTACGCCGCCCTGCTGGGAGAGGAGGAGGCGGACTTCGCGATCGCGTCCGGCTGGGTCCGCGCGGCCGACGGAGCGACGCGGGCCTGGCGCGCGCCGTCGGTGCCGCCGCGAGCGCTGCTCGCGGTGCTGCAGGGAGAGGGAGCGCCGCCCACCGCCGCGCTCGCCTTCCGCGTCGAGGCCCTCGACGGGATCACCTGGCCGGAGGGCGCGGAGTCCGTCTTCCCGGAGGCGCTCGCGACCGCGCTCGCGGAGGAGGGGAGGGGCGTCGCCAGCGCGTTGCCGCTCTTCTTCGCCGCCGCGCCCGATGTCGACGATGCCGCCGCCCGGACCTTCCGCCTCGCGCGACGCGAGCGCGAGGATCTCGGGCGGCTCGCGCTCGCCCACGCGTCGGCGCCCCGCGACGAACGTCGCGCGCGCGCGCTGGCCGACCGGGCCCGGCGCCTGCTCGCGGTGGGCGCCGCGCCGGAGGCGCGGGAGGATCTCGAGGCCGCTCGCGCGCTCCGACCGGATGACGGGGGACTCGCGCTGCTGCTGGCGGCGGCCGCGCTCTCGCGGGGCGACGCCGGCGCGGCGCTCGAGGACGTCCGCGATCTCGAGGGGCCGGAGGGCGCCGCCGCGCGGCGGCTCCTCGGCATCCCACGTCCGGACGACCGGCTCGCGATCGGCGTCGCCGGCGACCTCGCGCGCCTCGAGGGCGACCCGGCCGCCCGGACGCGCCTCGCGGTGCGACTCCTCGGTTCGGCCGATCCCTTCACCTGGTTACTGCGAGGGGTAGAATCGACGGCCGGTCCGTCGCGATCCGCGTCCCCGTCCGAGAGCCCGAACTGATCCGATGAAGCGCCGCGCCCTCGTCCTCGCCCTGGTCCTGCTCGCCGCCTGCGGAGATCGCCCCGCGCCGGACGCAGATGGGGGGGAGACGATCGTCCCCGCGGCCCGTCTGGCCGCCGCGCCGGTCCGCGACGCGGCGGCCGAGGACGGAGCGCGTCGCGGGTCTTCGCGGTACCGCTGGCCGATCTCGTCGCGCGTCCGGGCCGCGGCGGCCCCGCGGCGGCAATCGCCGCTCGCGCCGGCCCTCGCTTCCGAACTCGAGGCCCTCCTCCGCGCCGCGACGGTGGACGACCCCGAGGTCGCGCCCGGCGCGGCGGCGGAACGACTCGAGATCCGGCGCGTCGAGCTCACCGACCCGACGCCCGGAGTCGCCCTCGTCTTCCGCGCTCGCGCGAAGGAACCGCGCGGACGGATCGTCGTCGTCGGGGGGCGTCTCGAGGATCTCGGCGATCGCGACTGCGGCTCGCGCGTCGTCGGCGTCGCGAACGCCCTGCAGATCGCCCGGGCGCTGGCCTTCATCGTCACGGACGGCCGGCAGCCCCACGACTTCGGCGTCGACGTCGAGGTGCACTTCGTCAGCGACGGGGGGCGAGGATGGGACTACCTCGCCGAGGTCCCGGGCCGCGGTCCGCTCTGGGGGGTCATCGCCCTCGGCGACCTTCCGGCCGAGGACGCGGGCGGCACCGATCTCGTCGTCGCCCTCGGCGCGATCGACGGCCTCGTGGAGCGGGCGGTGGCGGAGGCCGCCGTCGCCTACGCGGGCCAGCCCTCCCGGGCCTGGAACGCGGTCGGCTTCGACTCCGCGAGCTCCGGGCCCTCCGAGGCGCTGGCGCGCCGGCTGGGCCAGGCGCGGATCCCCTTCGCCACCGTCGAGCGGGGTCGTCGCGGGGAGGCGCGGGCCCTCCGCGCGCCGCCCGGGCTGGCGCTCGGGCCGAAGCCGATCGACCGCGCTCCGGGATCCGATCCCGACGCGGGGTCCGACCGCGACACGCCGGACGCGGTCGATCCCCGCCACGCGGGTCCCGTCGCCGTGGCCCGGCTCGTCCTCATCGCGCTCGTGCGGGCGGCCGGCGGCGCCTCCTGAGCCCCGAGTCGGGCGGGGGAGGGCGAGGAAACCGGCGCCGCGGCTGATAGACTCCGGTCATGAGCGAGTCGCACGCCGACGACAAGATGCTGTGCTACTGCCGCAACGTCCCCTACGGGCGCGTGCGCGAGGTGATCGATGCCGGCGCCCGGACCGTGCCCGAGATCATGCGGGCCTGCGACGCGGGCACGGGCTGCCGGAGCTGCCACTTCGACATCGAGGCCCTGATCGTCGAGCGACGCGAGGCCCGGCGGAGCGAGGGCGGCTTCTTCGCCCGGCTCCGGCGCCGCTGGCGCCGGAATCGCCGATGAGCGGGGTCCGGCGGATCGACCTCGACCAGAACGCGACGACGCCGGTCTCGGAGGCGGCGCTCGCGGCCATGATGCCGGCGCTGCGCGAGCTGCACGGCAACCCCTCGAGCCTGCACCACTCCGGAACGCGCGCGCGGGCCGCCCTCGAGGGAGCCCGCGAGGCGATCGCGGCGGAGCTCGGGGCGCGCGCCTCCGAGATCTCCTTCACGAGCGGCGCGACCGAGTCGATCAACTGGGCGATCCGCGGCGCCGCGGCC
This sequence comes from Planctomycetota bacterium, assembly GCA_041402125.1. Lineage (GTDB taxonomy): Bacteria > Planctomycetota > DRQF01 > JAWKSY01. The sequence continues at coordinate 292,861 of JAWKSY010000001.1, read as the reverse complement.
GCCAAGCCCGACCGCCCGCGCGTGGTGACGACGGCCGTCGAGCATCCCGTGACGAGCGACGTGGTCCGTCGGCTCGCCCGCGAGGGGCGCGAGGCGGTCGTGCTGTCGGTCGACGCGGAGGGCCGCCTCGACCTCGCGCGCGTCGCCGACGAGCTCGACGAGCGGGTCGCGATGCTCTCGGTGATCGGCATCAACAACGAGACCGGCGTCCGCTTCGACGTCGTCGCCCTCGGGGAGCTCGCCCGCGAGCGCGGCGTCCCCTTCCACGTCGACGCCGCCCAGTGGGTCGGCAAGGAGCGGATCGATCTCTCGACCCTCCCGGTGGACTTCCTCTCCTTCAGCGGGCACAAGTTCGGGGCGCCGAAGGGCACCGGGGTCCTCTACGCGCGACGCGGCGCCCGCCTCCGCCCCTTCGTCTGGGGCGGTCACCAGGAGATGACGCGGCGTTCGGGAACGGAGAACGTCCCCGGGATCCTCGGCATGGCCGCGGCGCTGCCCGACTCGCTCGCGCGCTGGGACCGCGAGCGCGACCGGATCGCCGCCGCGCGCGATCGCCTCGAGGCCGGCCTCGCGGCCGCGGTGCCGGGGCTTCGCCGCAACGGCGCCGGGGCCCCGCGCGCCGCGAACACCGCGAACGTCTGCTTTCCCGGGATCGAGGGGGCGGCGGTCGTCCTCTCGCTCTCGGCCGCCGGGATCGACTGCTCGAGCGGCAGCGCCTGCTCGGCCTCGGACCCCGGACCCTCGCCGGTGCTCGTCGCGATGGGCGTTCCCGGCGATCTCATCCACGGGGCCGTGCGCTTCTCGCTCGGTCCGGGGACGAGCGACGCCGACGTCGACACCGCCGTCGAGGCGGCGATCGCGGCCTGGCGGCACGTCGCGCGCGTCCGCACCTGACGTCTTCCTCCGCCCCCGTCGCCCTCGGGCCGCCGCATCTTCATGCGCGGCTCAGGTCCGCGCCGTCGCGCGTCGATGACTTCCGGTCCGGAGGTCTCGTTCGCGATGAGAAAGCTGATCGGCTGGCTGAAGTTCGCCGCCTTCATGACGATCATCGGCACCGCGGGGATGGTCCTGTTCCTGCAGGAGTGGGGCAAGAACCGCGACGAGATCGACAACGTCGCCCGCGAGAAGGGCCTCGAGCTGCCGCTCCAGGAGCCCCGCATCCTCGTCGATTGCGGCAAGAAGACCCTCACGCTCTTCGACGGCGACGTCGCGCTCAAGCGCTGGGACGTCGCCCTCGGCCGCAACCAGCAGAACGGCGTGATCTGGAAGGGGTCGGGGAGCACCCCCCTCGGCGAGTTCCGGATCATCGAGAAGCACGAGCGCGAGAGCGTGATGTCGCGCGGCACGCGTTATCTGCGGATCAACTTCCCCGACGTGGACGCCCTCGATCAGGCCTGGATGCGGGACCGGATCGACGACGAGACCTACGAGAAGTGGGAGGACCTCATCGAGAAGGGCGAGCCCCTGCCCCCGAATCCGGTCTTCGACGAGGCGGTCGGGATCCAGGGCAACTGGTTCCACGTCCGGGGCTTCAACGTCGCCGGCGACGGCAGCATCAGCATGCGCAACTCCGACGTGAACGAGCTCTTCGAGTACGTCACGGTCGGCACGCCGGTCACGATCCGCTGAGCGCGCCCCGCGTCGTCCCGGCGCTCGATTGACCCGTCGCGCCGCCCGGCGCTACAGTGCGGTCGCCATGAACCTCGTCGCCGCCACCATCGAACGCGTCATCGCCAGCACCTCCGACGAGTTCGCGGTCGTGCTCCGCACGGCCGAGAAGACCTTTCTCATCTTCGTCGGTCACGCCGAGGCCTTCGCGATCTTCCGGGAGCTCAAGGGGACGCGCTCGCGCCGCCCCCTGCCGCACGACCTCATGGCGAGCGTCCTCCGCGGCTTCGAGATCGATGTCGGACGGGTCGCGATCTCGAGCATCGTCGACAGCACCTTCTGCGCCACGCTGCTCCTGCGTCAGGCGCCGGCGGTCGGCGAGGCCCGCCGCGAACTGCGACTGGACCTCCGCGCGAGCGACGCGATGATCCTCGCCCTCAAGAGCGGTCGCGAGCTCTTCGTCACCGAGGCCGTCCTGTCCCAGGTCGAGGACGTCAGCGAGCTGCTCGGCTCGGCCGACGACGCGGACGAGAGCGGCTTCGAGGGCGGCCTCGGGCTCTGATCGTCGTCAGTCGAAGAGTCGCGCGAGACCGGCGCGGGCCTCGATGCGCCCGGAGGAGGCGCGCACCGCGGTGGCGAGCCCGCACCAGGCGAGGAGGAAGGTCTCGTTCGCGGTGGGGAGGAAGCCCGCCGCGGCGGCGAGGAGGACGGCGATCGCCACCCCCATGCCGCGTCCGCGACGCCAGGCGCCGAGCGGCCAGGCGATGACGCCGACGATGCCGAGCACCAGGAGGGCGAGGGTCGAGGTCGGGGGCATCGAACTCAGCCACAGATCGGTGGCGCCCTGCACGACCTCGCGGACGTCCTCGTAGCGATCGAGTCCGAACCAGAGGACGGCCGCGCCGAAGGGCGAGGCGGCCAGGAGGGCCCGCCACTCGCCGCGGATCGCGGTGGGGAGGACGACGAGGCCGAGGGCGATCAGGGAGACCAGATCGGCGAGGCCGCGGAGGCGCTCGAGAGCGCCGCCCTCGTCGAAACGTCCGCCCGCCATCTCGAAGCACCAGCGCCAGAGGGAAGGCAGGGCGAGCGCGGCGAAGTAGCCCGCGGCGGTGAGGCGTCCGAGCGCGCCCCCGCCCGCCGATCAGCGCCAGCGACGCGAGCGCGCAGCCGAGGGCGAGGAGGAGGCTCTCCCAGGCCAGGAAGGCCGTTCCGCCCGCGGCGCGGCGCCAGATGGCGAGGCCCATCAGCGCGAGCGTCCCGAGCAGGACGAGGGGGAAGAGGATGCGCTCGAGGCGTCGCTCGCGCTGCAAGACGAAGCCGGGGAGGATCAGCACGCAGTGGAGCGCGGCCGTGAGCAGCAGGAAGCGGTGCAGGAAGGGCGCCGCGCCCCCGCTGCAGGACGGCGAGGGCGTGCTCCGGGTCGATGATCTGCATGACCCGGAGGCCGTGCCCCACGACGCGGTCGAGCAACGCCACGATCACGAGGAGCACGAGATTCAGGGGGCCGAGACGGCGGCCCGCGTCGCGCACGAGGTCGAGGATCGGGCTCCCTCCCGTCGGTGGTCGCCTCCGGCGGCGACGCTTGCATTGTAGAGGGCCGCTGCTACCGTGAAAGGCCCGTCGGGCAAGGATTTACGCACGGAGCCCCGCAGATGCACCAGGACGCCGATCGCTCGCTGCGTCGCCGCGCCGAGGCGGATCCGGCGCCCCTCGTCGACCACACCCTGCTTCGCGCCGAGGCCCGGGGCGGCGAGATCGAAGCGCTCTGCGCCGAGGCCGCGGAGTTCGGCTTCGCGAGCGTCTGCGTCAACCCCCGCTGGGTCCCCCTCGCCGCGCGACGGCTCGAGGGCAGCCCGGTGCGGGTGGGGACCGTTCTCGGTTTCCCCCTCGGCGCCGACGGCCGGCGGACGAAGGTCGAGGCGGCCCGCGCCGCCCAGGACGAGGGCGCGCGCGAGCTCGACGCGGTCATCGACATCGGAGCGCTGCGGGACGGCGACGACGCCGCGGTCGCCCGTGAACTCGCGGCGCTGGTCGCGGCGCGGCGCCGCGGGGTCCGGCTGAAGGTCATCCTCGAGACCGCGCTCCTCACCCCCGAGGAACGCGAGCGGGGCGCCGGGCTCGTGCTCGCGTCCGGCGCGGACTTCGTGAAGACCTCGACCGGATTCGGACCCGGCGGCGCGACGCTCGAGGACGTCGCCCTCCTGCGCCGCGTCGCGGGCGATCGCATGGGCGTGAAGGCCTCCGGCGGCATCCGGGACCTCCCGACCCTCCTCGCGATGGTCGAGGCGGGGGCGGACCGGATCGGAACGAGCTCGGGCGTGGCCATCGTCGCCGCCGCCCGGGGGAAGGAGAGATCATGAGCGAGAGCTTCGAATCCGCGGAGCAGGTGCAGGACGCCGAGGGCCGTCAGTACCACATCGACCTCGCGCCCGGCGAGGTGGCCGAGTACATCCTCACCTGCGGTGATCCGGCCCGCGCGGAACGCGTCGCGAAGCGCTTCGATCCGGGCTCCCTCCGCCTCGAGCGTCGCCATCGCGAGTACGTCACCTTCACCGGCGCCTGGCGCGGGCTGCCGCTCACCGTCATCGCGACCGGGATGGGCGCCGACAACACCGAGATCGCGATCGTCGAGCTCGCCCAGATCGTCGAGAATCCGACCTTCATCCGCGTCGGGACCTGCGGCGCGCTGCAGCCGGAGATCGAGATCGAGGATCTCGTGGTCTCGACGGGCTCGGTGCGCCTGGAGAACACGACGACCTACCTCGTCCACGAGGGCTTCCCCGCCGTCGCGCACCACGAGGTCGTGGCGGCGCTGATCGCCGCCGCGCATCGTCACGAGCGGCGGCACCACGTCGGCATCACGGCGACCGCGCCGGGGTTCTACGGCGCGCAGGGGCGTCGCGTCCGCGGCTTCGAGCCGCGCTACCCCGACCTGCCGGACCAGCTCGCGCGGATGAACGTCAAGAACCTGGAGATGGAGACGAGCGCGCTCTTCACGCTCTGCGCGATGCGCGACTTCCGCGCCGGCGCGGTCTGCGCCGCCTTCGCGTCGCGGCCCCGGAACGTCTTCATCGACAAGGACCGGAAGATCCCGGCCGAGGACGCCGCCGTCGAGGTGGCGCTCACCGCCTTCGAGATCCTCGCCGGGCGCGGCTGATCGCCGGCGATCAGGCCGTCGTGCTGGGGATGCGGACCCGGAAGGTGCTGCCCTTGCCGAGCTCGCTCGTCACGTCGACGTGGCCGCCGAGGGCCTGGACGTAGTTCTTGACGATGGCGAGCCCCAGGCCGGTGCCGCCCTCGGCGCGCGAACGCGCCTTGTCGACGCGGTAGAAGCGCTCGAAGATGCGGGACTGGTACTTCCGGGAGATCCCGATCCCGTTGTCGGACACCTCCAGCCCGATCTCGCCGGGGTGGAAATCGAGCGTGACGACGATGCGCCCGCCCGAGGGGGTGTAGCGGATGCCGTTCGAGATGAGGTTCTCGACGATCGAGGACAGGGCCTGACGATCGGTGTCGAGCATGACCACCTGCGGCGGCTTGCGGAACTCGACGTGGTTGCCCTTCGCCACCGCGACGGCCTCGAGCCGGTTCACGATGTCGGCGATGAGACGGCTCACGTCCACCATCTCGCGCTCGAGTCGCTCCGCGCCCTGCTGGATCCGCGAGAGCTCGAGGATGTCGCCGATGAGCTGCTCGAGGCGCTCCGAGTTGCGGTAGATGTTGCGCAGGAAACGCTCGCGGACGTCGGGCGGCATCTCGGGCGAGTCGATCAGCGTGGCGGCCGCGCCGTGGATGGCGGTGAGGGGCGTCTTGAGCTCATGGGACACGTTGGCGACGAAGTCGCGGCGCATCTTCTCGGCGAGCTTCACTGCGGTCATGTCGTGCATGACGGTCACTACTCCCGTGATGCGACGATCGGAATCGCGGAGCGGCGCGGTCGTGAGTTCCAGGATCTGGACCAGTCCGTCGCTCTCGGTCTCGATCTCGCCCGTCGTGGCCTCGCCCAGCGCGAGGACGCGTTTCATCGCGGCCTTGAGCGGCGCCGCCCCCGCGACCCCGGTCAGGGGTCGACCCTCCGCGACGTCCTCGATCCCGAGCATCGAGGCAGCGCGTTCGTTGATCAGCATGATCTCGAGCTCCTCGTCGACCGCGACGACGCCCTCGACCATGCCCGCCAGGATCGTGCGCAGGCCCTTCTCGCCCTGCGCCGCCCGTTCGGTCCGGCGGCGGATCTCGTCCGCCACCCTCTCGATGCTCCGCGCCGTCCGCCGGTAGGGCTCGTCCCTCGGCCGCGGATTGATCGCGTCGAAGTCGCCGCCGGCCACCGCGTCGGCGAACTCCGCCGTCTCCGTCGCCTGCCGCGCCTCGCGCCGCGAGAGCCAGCGCGCCAGCAGGGCGGTGAGCGCCAGGGCGAGGCCGGCGGAGGTCAGGACCGACCGTCGCCAGGAGGTCGAGGGTTCCGCCTCGACCTCGATCCCCGCCGAGCGGAGCTTCTTCGCGTGGCGGTGCGCCTCGCGTTCCCCCGCGACCAGCACCACGCCGGTCACGAAGAGGATCCCGGCCGCGGCCACTCCCGAGACGATCGCGAACAGACGTGTCGCGGGAGTGGTCGCCGCCATCAGCGCCGGCTGTCCGTCAGTCGGTAGCCCACCCCGCGCACGGTCTCGATCGCGTCGCGACGCTCGCCGAGCTTCTTGCGGATCGTCTTCACGTGCACGTCGATGTTGCGATCGGTGGGGTGGAGCACCTGGCCGAGCGCCTTGCTCGAGATCTGCTCGCGCGTGAAGACCCGACCCGGCTGGCTCATCAGGAGGTGCATGATCCGGAACTCGGTGGCGGTCATCTCGATCGACTCCTCCTCCACCAGCAGCTCGTGGCGGACCGGGTCGATCACCAGATCTCCGACCTGGATGCGCGCCTCCTGGTCGACGGTGGAGACGCCGCGCGAGCGGCGGGCGACGGCCTGGATCCGGGCGATGAGCTCCTTCGGACGGAAGGGCTTCGTGACGTAGTCGTCGGCGCCGAGGCCCAGCCCGACGATCACGTCCGTCTCCTCGGACTTCGCCGTCACCATGATGACCGGGATGTCTCGCGTGAGGGGATCCTGCTTCAGCTTCTGGCAGACCTGCTTGCCGCCCATGCCCGGGAGCATGAGGTCGAGCAGGATCACGCCGGGGTTCTTCTCGCGGGCGATGAGGAGGCCGCTCTCGCCGTCGAGTGCCTTGAGGACCTTGTAGCCCTCGCCGGCGAGGTTGTATTCGACGACCTCGAGGATGTCGATCTCGTCCTCGATGATCAGGATGGTCTCGCGCTTCATGCGGTGGATCGCTCCTCGGCCCGGGGCCGACCGGTCACGTCGCGGCCCCGCCGTCCGGTCGGTGGGCAGCCGCGGCGTCGGAGACGGGATTCCGTCGCTTCCGACGTCAACGTGTTAGCCCAGGATTGTGAGCGTGACATGAAGCCCCCATGAAATGCTCAACGCCACCTCGGAGGCCCGGTGTCGCCCCGAGCCCTCGAGCCCGGGGAGCACCGCCGCCGTCGCGGAGCGCGGTCACCGCCATCTTCGCCGCCAAGGTGCCTCGGGGCAACGTCTTGCGTGTTCGCCCCGCGGCGCCGTCGGCCTCGCCGGCGCCCGATCGGGGGCTTCGGAGGGGAGAGCGAGGCGGTCGCGGCCTTCCCGGGCTTTTCACGCGCGGGAAAAGGAAGAGCCCCGGCCGACCCGAGGGTCGACCGGGGCTCCGCTGGTCCTGGAGGCGCGGGCCTCCGCCCCGATCAGAAGTCGATCTGGAAGCGGATGCCGAAGATGTGCGCCTCGCCCGAGCCGTTGCCGGTGATGCCGCTGAGCGAATCGACCGCGAGCTCGTCCACGTTCGAGTAGACGTAGTTCAGCTTCACCTGGGTGTTCGCGTTGATGTACCAGGTGATGCCCACCGTGATGTTGTACATCTCGCCGCCCTGGAAGTCGTCGTTCAGATCGATGTAGTCGATCCGCGCGCCGACCTCCCAGGCACCCATGCCGCCCGAGCCGTCGAGAGCGTTCTCGTTCGGCTTGACGCGGGTGAAGGCCGCGTGCTTGCGGTCGTAGGGGCGCATCTCGCCGGTCAGGAAGTAGCTGACCTGGAAGTAGCCGCCCCAGAAGCCCGGGCACTCGTCGATGACGTCGCCGCCATCGTTGTCGACGAAGAAGTACTCGCCCTGCGCCGAGAACGAACCCAGGACGACCGCGATCTCCGCGTTGTAGCGCATGATGTCGTCGGTGGCGAAGGTGCCGGTGTCGACGAAGCGCTCGGAGAGGTGGATCGTGGGACGCGCGCGGTAGCGGACGCTCTCGCCGTTCGGGTTGTTGTAGACGAAGCCGCCGCCGATGTGGAGGAGGAAGTCGCTGTCCTCGTCCACGAAGGGCAGGCCGGTGATGCGGACGGCGACGCCGTAGTTGCCGTCCTCGACCGGGCTCGAATCGCCGTAGTCGTTGACGTCACGGAAGAAGCTGACGGCCCAGAACAGGCGATCGTCATCGAGGGCGTTGTTGTACGCCATGATGCCGGTCTCGTAGGCCGGAGCGAAGGCGTCGGTCGCGGCGCTGCGCTCCATGAAGGTGATGAAGCGCGAGCTCGTCGCCTCCTCGAGGCCGAAGGGCTGCTTGAAGTGGCCGACGAGGACGTTGCCGACGACGGCGACGTTCTTCAGGCCGATGTAGACGTTGCGGAAGTCGGCGTCGCCGCCCGCGAAGTCGAACTCGACCTTGAAGACGACGTTCTGGTGGATCGTGCCGCCGATGTGCATGCGCGCACGACGGAACTCGACGCCGTCCTCGTAGTGGAAGGGCGAGAAGCCGACCGCCATGCCGGTGCCGTCGGTGATGTTGTTGCCGAGCGAGGCCTCGAGATCCTCGTCCTGCGTGCCCCACACCCAGTCGTTGTGGAGGCGACCGCCGATCGAGATCTTGAAGGTGCCGTCCTCGTTCGCGAGCGAGGTGCCGTTCTTCCAGGCCGCCTGGAAGTCGGTGGCGGCCGGAAGCGCCGCGACGCTCTCCGACAGCGCGTTGATGCGCGACTCGAGGACGCTCTGGCCGGCGTCGGCCTGGCTGGACTCGAGCTCGACGACGCGACGCTCGAGGCGATCGATCTTCTCGAGCAGCTTGTCGACGGAACGACCGTCCTGGTCCTGCGCCATCGCGCAGGGGGCGGCGAGAACCAGCGCGACGGCGACGGCCACCGCTCCGCGAACTCGCCCGAGCAGAGTGCTCTGCATTTCTTCGTCTCCTGTTCCCCATGGCGCATCGCGCCCCCGGCAGGTCGGAGGGCCGCGCTTTCGTGAAGCCTATGTGTGCCGCCAGGGGCTTACAAGATCGCAAGTAGCTTTTGGGGAGGAGGTTCGACCTCTCGGGACGGGTGGGGAGATGCGGTCCGCGGGGCCTCCGGAACGTGTTTACAGGAAACACACGGAAGGGCCGGGGACGGGCTCGTGTCCGCGGTCGCCGAGCGCGGTCGCACCGTCGTGTCCGGTGCGCTTCCCGGCGGAGGCGGCGTGCGGTCCGACCCTCGCCGCGGGCGGCCGCTCGGGTCAGGGCGTCTTGAAGAGTTCGACCTCCTCGAAGCCCAGGATCCGGCGCGTATCGGTCCCCGGATAGACGCTGAGCACCCGGATCCGGAAGCGCTGGACCCGGCCCCGGCTGATCTCGATGACGTGACGACCGTCGACGAGGTCGGGAAGGGTCATCCGCTGCTTCCGGCCGCCGTTCACGACGACCTCGATCTCCTTCGGGCGATCGTAGCGATGGCTCTTCGCGCCCCCGGTGGCGGGGGTCAGCTTGATGCAGGACGCGCTCAGGGCGCGGCCGAGACGCACCTCCAGGGACGGCGAGGCATCCCCGGCGCGGCAGAGCCAGTCCGTCGTTCCGTTCGAGTCGACCGCGCGCTCGGGGCCGTAGTTCGGCTCCTGGGAGGACGCCGTGACGGTCGTCTCGGTCTGGAGAAGGAGGTTCCGGCCCGCGTCCGCGATCACCGAGCGGTCCGCGTCGGTGAGGACGTTGTCCACCGCGACGACGACCTCGTTGGAGGCCAGGGTCTCCAGGACCGCCCCCTCGGCGTCGACGAAGGTCACCTTCGCCCGGACGGCGTGGTCGCCGTTCGCCTCGAAGCGGTGGGTGAGCAGGTGGCGCGGGGTCTCCGGCGTCACCGTTCCCAGGACCCGACCCCCGGATTCGTACGTGACGGCGTGCAGCCGGGCCCCCTCCTTCTGGATCTCGAGGGCCCGGCCCAGGCTCCGCTGGAGCCAGAAGGTGGCCGGATTCTTGCCGTCGGTCCGGATCTCGAGCGGGTCCTCGACGACGACCTTCTCCTCGGCGCGGATGCGCTCGCGGCCGACGTCGGTCGTGTTCGAACCGCGGCTGAGGAAGAGCAGGGCGAAGGAGGTGTTGATGTCGTTCTCGCCGTAGATCGTGCCCCAGTGCCCGTCCTTGGCCTGTCGGCCGACGATGAGCCGCGAGCCCTCGCCGTACCAGTCACGGCCGGCGTAGAGGTCGACGGCGAGGAAGGAGCCGACGCGTTCGAGTCCGTAGAGGTAGTAGTAGGTCCAGCGCTTGTCGTCCTCGGTCTCCTTGCCGTAGCGACGGTTCTCCTCGAGGTACCAGTTCTTCTGGAACCAGTCCTCGGCGCGGCTGAGGCGGCCCTGGATCTCGCGGAGCAGGATCTTGGTGCCGCGCTCGTCCGCGAGCTCCTTGCGGCAGAGCTCCAGCGAGGCCGTGCCCGCGACGGTCATGCTGAGCGAGGCGTCGGCGCCCGGCCGGTAGCCGAAGGATCCGTACTCCTTCTGGATGCTCATCACGTACTCGGCCGCGGCGCGCCAGACCTTGGAGGGGACCTCCTGTCCGCACTTCTCCGCCGCGGCGAGCCCGAGCAGGGCGTACTGCGTGTTCGAGAGGTCCTCCCAGGCGTCGAAGTCGGAGCCGCCGTGGTTGCCGGGGTAGCCGAACGCGGTCTCGTTGAAACACTTCAGGAGGAAGCGGCTCCGCTCCTTGACGCGATCCGCGGGCCGCATCGCCTCGGGGAGGGCCGCGTAGACCATCAGCTGGAGGCTGGTCTCGTAGACGCGGTCCTTCACGTGGGCCTCGACGTAGGCCAGTCCCTTGCGCACCGCGGGGTGCTCGGGCTCGACGCCGCACTTCAGGAGCGTGTAGGTCGCCAGGGCGGTGCTGCCCGCGACCTCGGCGCGCTGGTTGCCGTTGTTCCAGGTGCCGTCGACGGACTGGGCCCCGATAAGCCAGCGCACGCCGCGGTCGATCGAGGCCGCGACGTCGATGGGACCCTCGGGCTTCTCCGGCTTCGCCGCGTCCTGGGCGGCGGCGACCGGGAGGAGGACCAGGAGGGCGCAGAGTCGGAGCGCGATCGGGATCGAGGTAGAGAGGGGGCGGCGGGAGGTCATCGGGGCTCCGGATCTCGGGGTCGACGGGAGCGGGGGAGGGCCAGGATCGAGGATCGGCCCCGCCGGGGCAAGGAGAAGCCGGGCGATCCGCCCGGAAACTCCCGCGTTCGCACTCACCGCTCCGGGGCCGCTTCTCCGGAAGGGAGGGAGGTCAGTCCTCCGTCGGGAGCCGGAGGTTCTCGGGGCCGAAGGACTCGGGGAGGAGCGCGGCCAGAGAGAGCGTCCGGACCGGGCCGCCCTCGGTGGCGACGTGGACGCGGATGTCCGCCCCGAACTCCCGCAGGACCTGACGGCAGGCCCCGCAGGGCTTCCGCCGTCCCGCGTGACCACCGCCACCGCGCGCAGGATCCGGACCCCCGCGGAGGCCGCGGCGGCGACGGCGGCGCGCTCGGCGCAGAGGCCGAGCGGGAAGGCGGCGTTCTCGACGTTCGCGCCGGCGAAGACGCGGCCGTCCTCGGCCAGGACCGCGGCGCCGACCGCGTAGCCGGAATAGGGGCAGTAGGCGTGGGCGCGCGCCGCCGTCGCCGCGGCGAGGAGCGTCTCGACCTCGCTCATCGCGCGGGCGCCTCCATGCGGGACACGATCTCGGCCACGAGTCCGGAGACCTCCTCGCCGGCGGCCTGGCCGGCCGCGACGACCTCGTCGTGGTTCAGCGTGGCGCCGGTGACGCCCGCGGCGGCGTTGGTGATGACCGAGAGCCCGAGGACGCGCACGCCCATGTGGCGGGCGACGATCGCCTCCGGCACGCTCGACATGCCCACGGCCTGCGCGCCGAGGGAGCGGAGCATGCGGATCTCCGCCGGCGTCTCGTACTGCGGACCGGGCACGCTCGCGTAGATCCCGCGCCTGAGCGCGATTCCGCGCGCCCGCGCCACCTCGAGCGCCAGTCGCCGCAGGTCGGCGTCGTAGACCGCGGTCATGTCCGGAAAGCGCGGGCCCCACTCCTCGACGTTCGGGCCGGTGAGCGGGCTGCGCCCCTGCAGGTTGAGGTGATCCTCGATGAGCATCACGTCGCCGGGCCGGAAGTCGAGGTCGATGCCGCCGGCGCCGTTCGTGATCACGAGCGTGTGGATCCCGAGGCGGGCCATGATCCGGATCGGCAGGGCGGTGAGGGCGAGATCGTAGCCCTCGTATCCGTGGAGACGGCCCTTGAGCACGAGCACGCGGCGCCCGCCGAGACGGCCGACGATGAAGCGCCCCTCGTGCCCCTTCACCGTGCTCTCGGGGAAGTCGGGGATCTCGCGGTTCGCCACCTCACGCTCGATCTCGACCGCGTCGGCGAGCGGGCCGAGGCCGCTCCCGAGGACGATGCCGATCTCCGCCCCGTCGAATCCCCGTTCGACGAGGAAATCCGTGGCCCGGTCCACGCGCTCGCGCATCAGAAGAACATCCCCGCGATCGACGCCGTCATCCAGCTCGCGAGCGCGCCGCCGATCATGGCGCGCAGAGCCAGGCTGATGATCTCGGGGCGGCGCTCCGGCGCGAGCGGCGCGATCCCGCCGATCTGGATCCCGATCGAGGAGAAGTTCGCGAAGCCGCAGAGCGCGTAGGTCGCCATGAAGAGGCTGCGCCGGTGCATCGCGTCGCCGTCGCCCTCCGCGACGAGCGCGACCTCGCGGCCGAGGTCGAGGAAGGCCACGAACTCGTTGACGCAGACCTTCATGCCGAGCAGCGCCCCGAACCGCGAGGCGTCGTGCCACTCCACGCCCATGAGGTAGGCGAGCGGCGCGAAGCAGAAGCCGAAGACGCGGGCCAGGGAGAGCTCGACCGCGAAGGGGAGCCCGCCGCCGGCGCGCTGCAGCTCCAGCGCGATGCGGTCGCCGAGGGCCTCGAGCGGCCAGTCGACGAGCTTCACCATCGCGATGAAGGCCAGCAGCATGGCGAAGACGTTGATCCAGAGCTTCCAGCCCTCCACCGTCCCCGTCGCCGCGGCGTCGAGGACGTTGTCCGCGGACTTCTCGAAGCGCAGCGACATGCCGCCGCCGGTCTCGCTGACCTCGGTCTCCGGGACGATGATCTTCGAGATCGCGAAGGCGGCCGGCGCCGACATCACCGAGGCGATGAGGAGGTGCGGCACGAGGTCGGCCCCGCCGGCATCGCGGAGGAAGTGGATGTAGGCCGCGAGGACGCTGCCCGCGATGGTGGCGAAGCCCCCGGTCATGAGGCTCATGAGCTCGGACTTCGTCATGCGCGGGATGAAGCGACGGATGACGAGCGGGGCCTCCGTCTGCCCGACGAAGATGTTCGCGCCCATGGCCATCGACTCCGCGCCGGTCACGCCGAGGATGCGGTTCATGACCTGCGCGATGAGCCAGATCAGCACGTGCATGACCCGGAGGTGGTAGAGCACGGCCATGAGGCAGGAGAAGAAGATGATCGTCGGCAGCGCGGTGAAGGCGAGGCCGGGGCCGTTCTTCGAGCCGTCGGTGACGAAGGAACCGAAGACGAAGACGGCGCCCTCGTTCGAGAACTGGAGGAGTCGCGTGATCCCGGCCGAGATCGCCTCGAAGAAGCCGTAGCCGATCCGGGCGCGGATCAGCATCCAGCCGAGGACGACCTGCATGCCGATCCCGCCGAGCACGATCCGCCAGGGGAAGCGTCGCCGGTCCAGGCTGATCGCCCAGGCGATCCCCACCAGCGTCGCCAGGCCCATGAGACCCCGCAGGACGCTCGCGAAGGTCCAGGGGGTGTCCTCCGGCAGATGGGCGCGGCTCGTCTCGGCCGCTTCCTGCACCGTCGCCGCGACGGGTTCGGCGGCGGTGAGATCCCGGGCCGCGAAGCCGAGGATCAGGAGCGACGCGAGCGCGACGAGGACGGGTCGCTTCCGGTTCGTGTCGAGCCCTGTCATGCTGTTCGGCGGCCTCCGGCAACCCGATGGGCGGGCATTGTACTCGGCCGGGGGAGAGCGCGAGGGGAAAGGCGAGGGTCACATGGCGATCGATCCCGGAATCTTCCGGCAGTACGACATCCGGGGGCTCGTGGGAGCGGGCCTGGACGAGGCGACGGTGGAGGCGGTCGGCCGCGCCTTCGGCACCCGCATGGCCCGGCTCGGCCGGCGGGCCATCGCGGTCGGCCGGGACGTCCGCGAGTCCTCCGAGCCCTTCGCGAGGGCGCTCGTCGCGGGGCTCCTGGCCTCGGGCGTCGACGCCGTCGACGTCGGCGTCGTTCCGACGCCCCTCCTCTACTACGCGATCATCCGCGAGCACCTGGATGGCGGGGTGATGATCACCGGCTCGCACAATCCCGTCACCTACAACGGCCTCAAGATCTGCGAGGGCAAGCTCCCCCTCTACGGCGAGGAGATCCAGGACCTCCGGCGGGCGATCGAGGCCGGCGATCTCGACGCGGGCTCCGGGGAGCGACGCGAGCTCGACGTGCGCGACGCCTACCTCGCGGACCTCGGCGGCCGCTTCTCCTTCGGCCGGCGCTTCAAGGTCGTGGTGGACTGCGGCAACGGCGTGGGCGGCCCGGTCGTCACGCGAGCGCTCCGCGCCGCGGGTCACGAGGTCGTGGAGCTCTACACCGAGCCCGACGGGACCTTTCCGAACCACCTGCCCGATCCCGAGGTGCCCGAGTACGTGCAGGATCTCATCGCGAAGGTCCGGGAGTGCGGAGCCGATTGCGGCTTCGGATTCGACGGCGACGCGGATCGCCTCGGCGTGATCGACGAGGCGGGCCGGAAGATCAGCGCGGACTGGCTGATCGTCGCCTTCGCGCGCGACCTCCTGCGCCGGCACCCCGGCGGGATCGTGCGATACGACGTGAAGTGCAGCGACTTCCTCGACGAGGAGATCCGCGCCGCCGGCGGACGCCCCGTGATGGGGCGCACCGGACACTCGATCCTCAAGCGCGAGATGGCCGATCTCGACGCCGTCCTCGGCGGGGAGCTCTCCGGTCACATCGTCTTCGGTCGCGACTACTACCCGATCGACGACCCGATCTACTGCGCCCTCCAGGTGCTCCGCCTGATGGAGGAGAGCGGGCGGCCCTGCTCGGGTCTCTTCGACGGCATCCCGCGCACCTTCGCGACGGCCGAGATCAAGGCGCCGTGCGCGGACGACCGGAAGTTCGACGTCGTCGCGAAGCTCGTCGAGGCCTTCCGGGCCGATCACGAGGTCGTCGACGTCGACGGCGCGCGCGTCGCGGTGCCGGAGGGCGAGGGCTGGGGTCTCGTGCGGGCGAGCAACACCACCGCGAACCTGACGATCCGGTTCGAGTCGCGGAGCGAGGCGGGGCTGGCGCGCGTGCGCGAGATCTTTCTCCGCCGCCTCGAGCGCTTCCCGGAGATCGATCTCGACCCCGTGCGGGAGGCCTTCTGATGCGCGGGCTCCGTCCGATCCTCCTCGTTCTCGTCGTCCCGCTCCTCGCGGCGACGCTCCGCGCCCAGGACGACGCGGCCGCCCGGCGGGCCCTTCTCGAGGCGCTCGATCGCCGGGACCCGAAGGCCCTCGAGCTCGCGGAGGCCGATCCGTCGCTCGGTGCCCGCGCCCGCTACTACCTGGGCGAGGCGAAAGGCTGGAGCGAGTCCTTCGCGCTCGAGGGAGACGCGACGGTCGCGCGCTTCCATCACGCCTGGCGGTCCGATCCGCGCGGTGAACGGGCCGGGGCGCCCGCCGCGGCGCCGCCGCCGGCGGAGGCGCTGACCGCGCTCGACGCGGCCGCGCGCGAGCTCCTCGCCGCTCCCGCGCCGGAGGAAGACGGCCTCGTGACGGCGCGTCGCCGGGCCGCGGCCTACCACCTCGCGCGTCGTCGCCTCGCCGAGGACGCCCCCGCGGCGCGCGACCGCCTCGCGGACGCGGACCCCCGCGTGGCGGCGTCGGCCGCGCGCCTCCTCGGCGCGCTGAAGGACGCCGACGCGGTCGGGCCGCTCGTCGCCGCCGTCCTCGGGCGCGAGGAGCGGACGGTACGGATCAACGCGCTCCGGGCCCTCGGCGCGATCGGATCGCGCGGCGGCGTCGCGGCGGTGACCTCGGCGCTCGGCACCGGCGACCCCGCGGTGCAGCGCACGGCGCTCGAGGCGCTCGACGCGATGGCGAAGGGGGGCGGCCTCGAGGATCGCGACCGCCGCGGGCTCGCGACCTTCCTCTGGGCGGTGGCGACGCGCGACCCGATCGAGGACGTCCGCGCGGCGGCACTCGCGCCGCTGGCCCGCCTCTCGCCGAAGGGCTTCCGGCTCTTCGGCGTCCGCGCGCGCCTCGCCGAGCCCTGGCCGATCCGCGCGGCCTGGGCGCGCGCCCTCGGCGCGTCGGAGGAGATCGATCTTGCGGCGCTCGAAAGGGCGCTGGGCGACGCCGATCGACGCGTGCGCGCCGCCGCGCTCGAGACCGCCGCCGCCCACATCGCCCGGCCCGAGATCGCGGCCCGGCTCTGGGACATCGTCGAGGGCGCCACGGACGAGGTCGAGCTCGAGATCGCCCTCCGCGCGCTGGTCGACCACGTCGCGCCGGCGGACGCCGCGCCCGACGCGGCGGCCCCGGCGACGGCGCGGTTGTGGCGCGCGACGAGGCGCGTCTACCGCGAGCTCCCGCCGTCCCAGGCCGAGTGCAAGCAGGCCTGCCTCCTCGCCGCGCGACGTCTCGGAGGCGAGCCGGCGCGTGAGTTCCTGGCGGAGATCGCGCGCTCCGATCCGGAGTACGCGATCCGCGAGATGGCGCGCGGCCGCCTCCTCGAGCTGGGAGTTCCGGCCGGGGCCGTCCCGGCCTCGCGCCCCCTGCCGCCGATCCCGGCGGACCGGCTGGATCGGGCCGCCGCGCTCCTCGGGCGCTCCGCGCCGCTCGACGCCGTCGTCGTCACCTCGCGCGGAGAGATCGTCATCCGCCTCCTCCCGCAGGAGGCTCCGTTCACCGTGCTGTCCTTCGTCGATCTCGCGCGGAGCGGCTTCTACGACGGCGTGCTCTTCCATCGCGTCGTCCCGGACTTCGTCGCCCAGACGGGATGTCCGCGCGGCGACGGCTGGGGCGGACCCGGGCGCTCGATCCGCTGCGAGATCAACGGCCTCACCTACGATCGCGGGGCGGTCGGCATGGCGCTGGCGGGGCAGGACACCGGCGGTTCGCAGTGGTTCATGACGCTCGAGCCGCAACCCCACCTCGACGGGCGCTACCCGATCTTCGGCCGCGTCGTCGAGGGTCTCGACGTGATGGACGCCCTGGTGCCGGGGGACTGGATCGAGGAGGTCCGCGTCGAGGAGTGACCCGGCGGGTCAGGCGAGGCGGTCGAGGAGGCCGCCCGTCGGATCGATCGCGCGGGCGAGGCGCTGCTCGAGCTCGGCCAGCGGAGAGTCGAGCAGGTCGAAGTAGCCCGGCTTCGCCTCGGTGCCCTCGGTGAGGAACTTCCGCAGGGCCTGGGGGCCGCGCCCCGCCGCCTTCTCGAAGGCGGACGCATCGAAGCTCAGGAGGTCCTCGTTCTCGGCGAGGTTGAGGGTGAAACCGAAGCCGAAGTCGTAGCCCTCCGGCGCGCGGTTCGTGTAGCCCCGCTCGGTCACCAGGTTCGTGAGGCCGATCGAGAAGCCGCTGCGGAGACCGATGAGCTCGGTGCGGGCGCGGGTGCTTTCGCGCTTCGCGGTGAGCTCGCGGAAGGACGCGTTCACCTCCTCGATCTCGGCCTTCACCTTGCGGAGATCGAGGCCGCGGAGGCTGCCGCCCCGGTTCACGCCCTCGACCGTCCCGGCCTCGAGCCCGAGGGCCTGGAGCAGGCCGCCTCCGCCGTCGCTGATCTCGAGCGGGTTGCCCGCCCCGTCGGCCCGGATCGAGAGCGTCGAGGCGTTGCCGCCCTGGAGCGTCGCGGTGATGCCGGTCGTCTGCTGATTGATCCGGTCGACGAGATCCTGCAGCGAGTCGACGGAGGGGTCGTAGGCGATGTTCGTGGCGTTCAGGCCGAAGCTGCCGGAGGTGACCGACGCGAATGGCGAGAGCGTGCCGAAGGCGACCGTCCGCTCGTCGTCCTGACCGGGCGTCACGGCGGCTCCGGTGAGCTTGAGCGCCGAGAAGAAGCCCGAGCTGTCGCTCCCGAGCGCGATCTGTCCCGCCGACCCGAGCGTGTTCGAGGTGAGCTGGAGGGTCTCGCTCAGGGCGTCGAAGGAGGCGCTGACGCCGGCGGCCGAGCCGTTGATCTTCTGGATGACCGAGTCGACCGAGTCGTTCGCCGCCACCGAGATCGCGGTGCCGTTGATGGTGAAGTTCCCCGCGCCCACGGAGAAGCCGCTGTCGAAGGCGGGCCCGGACGCGCCCGATGCGTTGAAGGCGGCTCCCGTGTTCACGCTGCCGCCGACGCTCGCCGAGACGTCGACGGTGAAGGTGTCGTTCGTCGACAACGTTCCCGACGAGAGCGTGAGCTCGAGCCCCGTGGAGAGCGAGTAGGTCGCGCTCGTCGAGGCGAAGGAGGGGATGTTGACGGTGTCGAGGAGCTCGTTCGCCGTGTTTCGGACCTCGATCTTCAGGGGCACGAGGAATCCCACCGTGCCGCCCTGCGTCACCTTGAAGGTGAGCGTGTCGTCCGTGGAGCCCGAGTACGTGCCCCCGATCGTCGGCGTCACCGAGGAGGAGCCGGCGAAGCTCGGGTTCGTGGGACCGTAGGAGGTCGGGACGGTGTTGATCTCCTCGGTCGAGACGAGACGCGCCGCGGTCGGCGTCGTCTGCAGCGCGATCGTCGAGGAGGTCGCCTGCGCCTCGGCGCGCGCCCCCCGGCTCGTGCGGAGCGCGGAGAAGCCCTCGCGCAGCGCGCCCACCGCCTTGCGGAAGCGCTGGGTCTCGCCGAGGAGGAGCCGCAGCTCGCGATCCTGGACGTCGATCTGAGCGTAGGAGGCCGAGTTCGTCCGGGAGCGGATCGCGTCCGCGCCGCGCAGGCGGAAGGTCGAGAGGGCGCTGGTGGCTCCGATCCCGCCGACGGGCATGACTCGGGGACTCCGCACGAGGCCGCGCCCCGGCGCCCTCCGTCGGCGGCCGCGGTCCTCCACGGCGATCATCGACCGGACGCGGTGATCCCTGTCGAGGCGGGATTTCATGCAGGAAGGGCGCCGTCTCCGGAGCCCGGAGGCGACGCCCTTCCTTCGGGGACCCGGTTCCTCAGTTGCCGGTGGGAGCGGCCGGCGTCGGCGGGATCCCGCCGCCGGGCGAGGCTCCGGGAGGGCCGCCGCCCTGGCCGCCGAGGCTGCCCATCGTCTGCATGAACTGGTTCATCTGCTGCGACTGCTGGGACTGCATCTCCAGGAACTCCTGGTACTGCTCCGGCGTCATGTAGGACTCGGCGTCGTTGTTCGTGACCTCGACCTCGGACTGGATCTCGGCCATGGCCTGCTCGCGCTCCTCGGGGGTGGCCTCGGAGTCCATGAGGACGCCGAAGCGCGGCATCACCGCGTCGAAGGCCTCCTGCGAGCGCTTCTCGAGGCGCTTGGTCTGCTCCTCGTTCAGGCCCAGCTTCTTTGCGTTGCGCTGGAGCTGGCGGGTCATGCCCATCTTCGCGAAGGGCGCCCACTGCTTGAACTGCTGCCGGCGCGAGGTCTTCGCGCTCTTCTTCACCTTCTCGTCGACGCGCTGCGCGATGTAGGACTCGAGGTCGGAGGCGCTGGCCACGATCTCCTCGCCGTCGTCGCCGATGAGGCGGACCGGGGCTCCGGCCTCGCCCGAGGGGAGCTCGGCGATCGAGGCGCGCAGGGCGGCGAGCTCCTTCTCCATCGACTCGAGCTTCCCGGGCTGCAGGGCGCCCAGCGCCACGGCGTCCTGGAGCGTCCGCGCGATCGGCTCGACCTCGGCCTGGAAGCGATCGAGGCGGGCCTCGAGCTCCTCCATCCGGCGGTTGGCGTTGTAGACGGAGTCATCGCCGTCGTGCAGTCGGGCGCCCTCGCCGCCGCGGTCGGCGAGGAGGAAGTGCATTCCTCCCGCCCCGAGGGCGGAGGTGACGAGGCAGATCAGGATCACCGGCAAGGGCTTCACGGCGGGCTCCTCCGTTCTCAAAAATGCGACATCGGCCGTGTCCTCGCGTCCCCGGACGGGGACACCCGAAGCGATCGCTCGGGCCGCGCGACGCGGTCACGCCATGCTCACGAGGAAAAATCCGGTCCGTTAACCCCCGGATCTCAGGAGTTTAGGTCGGAAGGTCGGAGCCCACGAGGCGAATTGTCGGCCCGCCGACCGGGCTCGGTACGGAACTTGTGTTCCCAGCGTTCGTTCGGACCACGGTTCGAACGCGATTCCCCCGGGAGGAACGGCGCGAGGGCGACCTCGAATCGGGCGTCCGGGGGATCGGAAGGAACCGGACGTGGACTCGTCGATCGCGCGGAACAATTCGATCATCCGCTCCATCAACGTCTCTGTCAGGGCTTTCGACCGGTACCCGCGCGCATCCTGAAAGCCGCGAGTCCGCGACCGGAAGAGTCTCGGGCGCCCTCTCCTCGGAGAGGGCGCCTGCTCTTTTTTCCGGGGCGCCCGTCACGCGAAGAGATGCGAGTACGGTGCCAGTCACCGGATGAGCATTTGCGTTCCCACGGGTCCGCATTCGAGACCGATTCGCCCGCAAATGCTCATCCGGTGACTGGCACCGTACTCGCATCTGCCCCCGCACCAGCATCGGCCCCCGTACCCGCATCCGGCGCCGTACGAGCGCCGCCTCACTTCCGCCTCGGCTTCACCTCCTCGAGACGCACCGAGACCACCGTCTCGCCCCCGTGCCTCACGCGCGTCACGACGCCTCGCCAGACGATCTTCCCCTTGCGCGCCTTCGGGTCCTTCTCGAGCTTGCGGAGGGTCTGCGCGAGGTGCGGGTCGTGGCGGCGGAAGTGGTAGCGCACGCCGCGGTGGACGAAGGTGCCCCAGGCGCGGCCGCCGTCGAGCGCCTCGAAGGCCGGCACGGTGATGACGGAGGCCGGCAGTTCGAGCCGGACGGGGCGGCCGAGCTCGCTCCGGCCGGCGCTCTTCTCGAAGCGCGTGAGGCGTCGGCCGCGGAGGTCGACCACGCTCCCCGACTGGGGAGCAGCGGCGGCCTCCCCGAGACCGATCGCGGCCGGCGACGAGGGCGCGCCGTGGGAGAGGAGGGCGAGGAGCGGGATCAGGATCGAGAGGGGGGCCGTCGAGGCGAGGACCATCGTCGTCTCCGGGTCGCGGGCGAGTCGAGCGCCCTATCGAAGACGACGAGGTCGAGCGGGCGTGACGCCCCTTCTCGTTCTCAGCGACCGGCGAGTCGCAGGATGCCGAGGAACTCGCTGCGGGTCTTCGAGTCCCGGCGGAACTGTCCCAGCATCGCGCTCGTGACGGTGGACGAGTTCTGCTTCTCGACGCCCCGCATCATCATGCAGAGGTGCACCGCCTCCATGACGACGGCCACGCCGAGCGGCTGGAGGATCTCGTCGACGGCGCTCGCGATCTGGGTCGTGAGGCGCTCCTGCACCTGCAGGCGGCGCGCGAACATGTCGACGATCCGCGGCAGCTTCGAGAGCCCGACGACGCGTCCGTTCGGGATGTAGGCGACGTGGCACTTGCCGAAGAAGGGCAGGAGGTGGTGCTCGCAGAGCGAGTAGACCTCGATGTCCTTCACGAGGACCATCTCGCTGGCGTCCTCCTCGAAGATCGCCCCGTTGACGATGTCGTCGAGGTTGCGGTCGTAGCCGGCGCAGAGGTCGCCCCAGGCCTTGCCGACGCGCAGCGGCGTCTTGAGGAGGCCCTCCCGGGACGGGTCCTCGCCGATCTCCTCGAGAAGACTCCGGGTGAGCTCGGCGATTCGATCCTGGTTCATGCGGACGTCCTCTCGGGCACCTGGGACCGATCGCCTCGCCGGCGACCGGTCGCGGTCAGAAGGCCTCGGGGGTGAGGTCCGGCGACCGCTTCTTCCCGAAGAGGAAGAAGGACAGCGCGCCGCCGATCGACATCAGCGCCATCACCCCGCTCGTGATCACGAACCACCGGTTGCGCTCGTGGATGAAGTTGTCCCAGAAGCCGGCGTCCCCCGCCGAGTTGGCGTAGGAGTGCAGACCCGAGAGCAGCTCGTTCGTTCCGTAGTAGGTCCACAGGAGGAAGTTGCCCCCCGTGAACAGGAAGAGCGAGTACCAGAACGCGTTCATCCACTTCGTGAAGCGGCCGTGGATCAGGATGAGGTAGTAACAGAAGAGGATGAAGGACCAGGTCTCCTTCGGGTCCCAGCCCCAGAATCGGTTCCAGGAGTCGTGCGCCCAGAGGCCGCCGAGGATCATGCCGACGAAGATCAGCAGCGTGCCGAGGTAGAGCGCGATCTCGGAGGTCCGGAGGATCGCCTTGAGCTCGGGGTGCTTCCCCTGCGGATCGACGAAGGTCCAGGGGATCAGGACGATGCCGAGGAGGAAGGCGATGAAGAAGGCCGCGTAGGACGACATCACCACCGGAACGTGGATGTGGATCCAGAAGTTGTTGGCGAGGACCGCGACGAGGCCGCCGATCTTCGGGTCGAACTTCTCCGGGTAGGTGTCGAGGAGGAGGAAGACGACGAAGGCGCCGATGCCGCCGGCGATCGTGGCCCAGAGCGACTTCCGGACGAGGTCGATGACGAGGCAGAGGAGGGCGGTGGCGGTGGCCATCGCCAGCATCGACTCGTAGAGGTTCGTGATCGAGACGCCGAAGCCGAGCGTCGTCCGCAGGTAGAAGCCCCAGAGGCCGAAGGCCACGCCGGTCGCGGTCAGGAGGTAGCTGAGCCAGCGCAGCGAGTCCTTGCGGAAGGACCAGGCGAAGAGCCCGACGAGGCTCGCCGCGATGAGGAACCAGGACGCACGGTTGAAGGGGCTCGTCCGGTTGTACGCGAGCTCCGACTCGATCGCCTCCTTCGAGGGGATGTCCTCGGGATCGAGCGCGACGATCGAGGCGGTGAGCGTCTCGGCCGCGGCGCCGATGCCCGCCTTGTCGCGGGCCTTCCAGGCCGTCTTCAGGTCGGCGAAGGCCTTCTGCAGCTCGGCCGCGCGCTTCGGGTCGTGGCCCAGCTCGAGGGCCCGGGCGGGCACGTGCCAGTCGTTCTGCGCCGTCGTCTCCGAGCGTCGCTGCGCCTCGGTGGGCGGCACGAACTTGAAGGCCTCCTCGAAGCCGCCGGCGAAGCTGAAGGCCTTGAAGTAGGTGTTGTAGAACTCGAGGTCGGCGCGGGGCATCTCGCCCATCCGGCCGGTGTACTTGTCGTGCAGGTCGAGGGCGCGCTGGCGGTTCTTGTCGGTCTTCACGTGCTCGATGGTGGCGTACTTCTCCACCGACTCGATGTCGAAGACCTCCTTCGACTTGTTGGCGCCGAAGGACACGATGAAGATCGGGATCTTCTTCCAGACGTCCTCGCCGTCCCAGGCCATCGACAGGAACATCACGACCGGGTCGATGCCGTAGAGCTCGCGCTTGCCCGTGAGCGAGCGGATCTGCTGGCGCGCCATCGAGTCCAGGGGCTGCACGCGCTCGGCGAAGAGGACCGGGATGCGCCGGACCTTCTCGATGTTGTCGCCGTTCGAGACCTCGGCCTCGACCTTGGCGAGGGCGTCGTGGGCATCCGCGGTGCGCGCCTTGTGCTTGGCCCGCTCGTAGTAGCCCATGCCGCCGAAGAGGGCGAGCAGGCCTCCCACGATGAACACGGGGAGGACCAGGCCGAGGAGGATGCGGTGGTTGGTGGCGGACATGTCGGGCTCCGGGTCAGTTGGAGGCGGCCGCCTCGCGGCGTCGCTTCTCCCAGGCGCGCAGGGACGGTTTGAAGAAGAACACGAGCACGAGACCGACCCCGGTGATCGTGAAGCCGATGAGGAGGATCGGCATCCCGGGATTGCGTCCGACGGCGAAGATGACGCCGCGGCGCCCGTTGTCGTTGCCGATCGGGTTCTGGTTGAAGAAGCGGTAGCCGCCCTGTTCGAGCGGGTGGTTCATGTCGATCAGGGCCGCGTCGAGGGACGCGCCGTCGTCGACGATGACGTTCGCCTCGTAGCGCTTCGCCTTGTCGCTGTTCGGGTAGTTCTCGTGTCGGAAGTCGATGAGCGAGAGCTTGAAGCCGAGGTCGGTCGCGCGCGGGGCGTAGCCGAGGCGCACGAGGAAGTCGCCGACGACGAGATCGGTCGAGAGCAGGTCGCGCTGGAAGTCGAAGACCCAGCCGGTGGCCTCGTCCTTGCCGTGGCGCACGGTGACGCGAAGGGCGGCGGGGCGGCTGCCCGTGCCCTGGCGGATGCCCTCCTCGAGCTCGGCGTCGGCGTAGGCGGCCAGGGCCTTGATGCGCAGCGGCGCGCGCGAGCTCAGGCGGAAGACGGCGTCCTTCTCGAACTTGATGCGCTGCGGGGCCTCCTCGCCGGAGGTGACGATGACGTTCATCTCCTCGCCCGGTCCCACGACGAAGGTCAGCGAGGGCGCCGGCTGCGGGTTCGAGGCCGCCGCGCGGTAGGCGAAGCGATAGGGGTATGCGCTGGTCTCGGAGGCGTCGAGATCGCTGTTGAACCACTTGTCGTCGCAGCGGGCCGAGTGGTTCTCCCGTCCCTGGGGGCCGTCCACCACGAAGCTGATCCCGGGCATCAGCGGGGAGTCGGGCGTCTCGTCGCGCAGGCGACCGTCGGCGTCGACGAAGAGGTAGGAGAAGTAGCGGACGACGCGCACGCGCGGTCCGCCGGGGATCTGGAACTCGCTCCCGACGTCGGCGCCCTCCGCCGCGTCGGCGCCGCGCGCGCCGGGAACGATGGGGATCACTCCGATCGCGCGGTCCTTCTCGTCGCTGATGACGAGCTCGCCGCGGCGGCGGTCGCCCGGATCGTAGCGATAGGTGAAGGCCTCGAGCTGGGACCGGTGCGGCACGCGGATGATGCGCGTCTTCAGCGGCACGGAGCTCAGGGTCGAGGGCTGATCCTCGAAGATGTTGAAGACCCGACTCCCCTGGCCCGGCAGGCTCATCTCGAAGCTGAAGGCGGCCGCGGGCTTCTCGCGGGGCGTGCGCGCGGGCCGGATCTCCGAGTACTCCTCCGCGTTCGAGAGGAAGCGGTCGATCTCGATCTCGAACTCGTGCGTCTTCCCTCCCGCCGCGACGACGAAGGGGATCTTCTGCTCGACCTCGCGCTCGATCGGGTCGTGGTCGACCTCGACGAGGAAGCGGTCGTCGCGGTTGTCGAAGCCCAGCGCGGGGATGGCGACGCGGAGCTCGCGCTCGCTGCGGGAGAGGACCTGGCTGGTCGTCTGCCCCTCGAGGAGCTTCACGAAGCCCTCGTAGGTGCCCCAGAACATCGTCATGCAGCCGACCATCGTCACGAGGAGGCCGGCGTGCGTCGCGAGCCATCCGGTCTGCGCGATGCGGAAGGGCCACTTCCGCATCGTCGTGCAGTAGATGGTCATGAAGAAGAGCAGGAAGATGAGGCCGAAGGTCCAGTGGTTGTAGAAGTTCGCGTAGGCGGCCTTGTTGCCGTCGGCGCCGACGCCGGTCTCGAAGATCGTCGCGATCATGACGAAGACCATGATGATCGCGAGCTGGACCAGGCCGAACCACACCGACCCGAGGAGGAAGGCCGCCCGGTCGAGGCGCCGCATGAGGCCGGTCGGCTGGGTCGGCGGCGCCTCGGGCCGTGACCGGTTCAGCCAGACGATCGCGACGAGACCCAGGGTCAGCAGCAGGGCGCCGACGAAGAAGTTCGAGACGCGCCCGCCGCGGTGGTAGCCCAGCAGGTAGCCGAGCACGCCGTGCAGCGTCGAGACCCCGCAGACCGAGCAGAGCAGCAGGATGTTCTGGGTCTGCGCGAACCATCCCCCGTCGAAGCGCTGGAACTGGAAGGGGAGGAGGACCCCGAGGAAGATCGTGCCCACCGCCCAGACGATGATGAGCGTGAACAGCGTCGGCATGTGGCCCGGCCGCGGCTTCAAGAGCCCGTGCTGGAAACGGGGTTCGAGATCCTGGGTGGCGGTGGTCGTCACGTCGCGGGACCTCGTCGGGGCCGGAATCGGGGACAGCGCCGAAGCGGCGCTCCGAGCCTCTGTTGTATCCTCCGGCCCCGGAGCCGCCAAACGGCGGAGGGGGCCCGGGCGCCCCAGCGACGACACGCCGCGGGTCGGGGGGGTCAGGGCGCCTCGAAGGGGATCTCGAAGCTCCGGTCGCGATCGTCCTCGAGGACGAGCCGGCGCGGACCGCGGCCGGCCCCTCCGTCCGGGACCTCGAGCGTCCAGGTCCCCCCGGCCGCCGCGGCCTCGGCGGCGCCGCGGCGGCTCTCGAATCCCGTGCCGCCGTCCGCGCCGAGCAGGCGGGCCCTCACGAGACGTGCGGAGGTTCCGGGCCCCGGCACGAGGTCGAGGACGAGCGTCGCGGCGTCGCCCTCCGAGACGCGATGCACCCGCAGGACGAGGTCGCGCCAGTCGGCCGGTCGCTCGGACGCCGCCGAGGACTTCCCGCCGCTCCCGGAATCGGGGGCGGGATCGTCGCCGCAGGCGACGAGGATGAGGGCCACGCCGAGGAGGAGGAAGCGCGTCATGGGCGAGCAGGATCGCCCCCCGGCCCGCCGCGGTCAACCGGAGACTTTCCCGCGCGGTTCGGCCCGGCCCGGACTGCTATCATCAACGCCATGACCGGTTCCGAAGTCCTCGACAAGCCCCGTCCCCGCATCCCGCCCGGCTGGCCGCCGGACGAGGGCGGCGGCGGCGACGACGGAGGAGGCGGCGACGGCGGGGGGCATCGGCCCCCGCCCGGCGGCGAGGGACCGGCCCTCGGACGCCTCGGGACGGTCCTCGTCATGGTCTCCGTGACCGTGATCTTCCTGACCTTCCTCGCGACCTACCTCATCATGCGCCTCGAGGCGCGCGAGTGGCCGCCGCCCGGGGCGCCGGCGCTGCCGGCCGGCATGTGGGTCAGCACCGCGGTGATCGCGCTCTCCGGCTTCACGGCGAGCCGGGCGCGCACGCGCCAGCGCGGCCACCGGCACGCCGCCTTCATGACCTGGACGGCGGTGACCTTCGCGCTCGGTCTCCTGTTCTGCGCCATGCAGGCGACCTTCTGGGGCGAACTCCTCCAGCGCGGGCTCCGGCTCTCGGGGACCGAGTACGCCCGCAACTTCTTCACCCTCACCGCGCTCCACGTCGCCCACGTCATCGGCGGGCTCGTCTACCTCGCGGTCTGCCTCGCGCGCGGCGTCTCCGGCCCGGGGCGCCCGAGCCGCGACACCGTCGACAACTGCATGCTCTACTGGCACTTCGTCGGCGGCGTGTGGTTCCTGCTGTTCGCGGTGCTCTGGTTCTTCTGACTTCCCCGCGCGGAAGAAGAATGCACGTACGGTGCCAGTCACCCGATGTGCATTTCCGTTCCACCGGGTCCGCATGCGGAACAGACTCGCCCGGAAATGCACATCGGGTGACTGGCACCGTACGTGCATTTCCGTTCGGCGCTTCGCGGGGTGGCGCGGTCAGGGCGTGGGGTAGAGGTGATAGAGCATCACGTAGATCACGACGCCGGTGATCGAGACGTAGAGCCACACCGGGAGCACGATGCGGGCGAGGCGGCGGTGGCGGTCGATGCGGTCGGTGAGGCCCATCCAGACCAGGAAGCCGATCGGCACGACCATCAGCGCGGCGAGGGGCACGTGCGTCGCGAGGATCAGGAAGTAGATGCGGCGCGGCCAGCCCTGGTGCTGGAACTCGGTGTGCCCGGCCGAGTAGTGATAGACGAGATAGCAGGCCAGGAAGACCGCCGAGGTGCCGAGGGCCGAGAGCATGTAGCGCTTGTGCACGTCGCGGTCGCCGCGGCGCACCGCGCGCCAGCCGAGCACGAGGAGGACGAAGGCGGTCGCGTTGAGCGTGGCGTTCACCGCGGGCAGGAATTCGAGCATGTCAGCGCCCTCCGCGGCGCACGAGTTCGCGGATGTCGGCGAGGAGCCGCGGGAAGTCGTCGGATTCGCTGCCGTTCGCGCAGTGGTAGTACGCGCGGATCATGCCGTCGGCGTCGATGAGGCCGAAGCGCGTGGAGTGTCCCATGATCGGGTCGTCGGGGTCGCCGATGCCGAAGCCGCGGTGCTTGAGGTCGCGGATGACGGGCTCCTCGCCGGTGAGGAAGTACCAGCGGTCCGGCTCGGCCTCGAAGCGGTCGGCGTAGGCGCGGAGCGTCTCGGCGTCGTCCTTCGCCGGATCGACGGTGATCGAGACCAGCTTCACCTCGGGCAGGTCGGCGAGCCGTCCCTGGAGGTCGCGGAGGCGGCCGCTCATGACCGGGCAGACCGTCGGGCAGGTGGTGAAGAAGAAGTCCACGACCCAGACGCGGCCCGCGAGATCGGCGCGGCTCAGCTCACCGCCCCGGGCGCGCTGGAGGCGGAAGTCCGGCACCCGCTTCAGGGGCTCCTGATCGATCAGGAACTCCGGGCGCCCGCGGCGCATCGCGTCCTCGCGCTCGGCCTCGGCGCGCGCCTTCAGCCAGGCGACGAGCAGGACGCAGAGCGCCAGCGTCATGACGGCGCCGATCACGATCCAGAAGAGCGGGCGAGCTTCGCGTTCGGGGTTCATCGACCGACCACCTCCGGGGGATCTTGTCGCCCCCCGCGCCGGGGCCAAGGCGCCGCGCGCGGATCGCGGGCGGAGGGAGGCCGGCGCGGGCCGGCATGATCGTCTTCAAGTCGTGGATCCACCTCGGTTTGGGTCCGATGTCGCGCGAGCCGGCGTCCGCCCCGGCGCGACGAATTGACCCCCCCGCCCACCTTCGGAAGCACGGCCCCGGACCTTAGACTCGGTCTCGCGTTCCCCGGGGTGCCGCATGCGCAGCAAGTTCGCCGCCTATCTCGAGATGACCAAGCCGCGGGCGATGATCGTCGTCTGGGTCACGGCGGCGGCCGGGTTCCTCGTGGCGCTGGCCGAGAGGCCGCTCGACGCCGGGCTGGTCGCGCTCTTCCTCAACCTCGGGATCGGCGTCCTCCTCCAGGGCGGCGGCTCCATCGCGCTCAACCAGGTGATGGAGGTCCCGCACGACCGGCGGATGGACCGCACGCGCGGCCGTCCGATGCCCTCGGGTCGGGTGAGCCGCCGCGAGGGACTCCTCCTGGGCCTCGCGCTCTCGGTCGTCGGCACCGTCTGGCTCGCGATCGGCGTCAACGCGATCTGCGCGATCCTCGGCGGGCTCTCGATCGTCACCTACGTGTTGCTCTACACGCCGCTCAAGCGCGTCACCACGCTCAACACGGCGGTCGGGGCCGTTCCGGGCGCGATCCCGCCCATGATGGGTTGGGCCGCCGTCCGCAACGATCTCGACCTCGAGGCGGGCCTGCTCTTCGCGATCCTCTTCGTCTGGCAGTTCCCGCACTTCCTCGCCATCGCCTGGCTGCACCGCCGCGACTACGAGGGGGCGGGCTACGCGATGCTGTCGCGCTTCGACCCGACGGGCAGCGTCACCGCCCACCAGATGATCGTGAACACCTTCATGCTGTGGGGGATCAGCCTCACGCCCTACTTCTTCGGGCTGACCGGCCCGAGCTACGCACTCGGCGCGACGATCCTGAGCGGGCTGTTCTTCTTCCTCGCCTTCGTCTTCGCTGCGCGCCGCGACGATCCCGCCGCCCGCTGGATGCTCCGCGGCTCGATCGTGCACATCTCGCTGCTCATGATCGCCTTCGTCCTCGACAAGTCCGGCGTCATCTGACCGGACCGCGATCGGGGAGGAAAAAGAGGGAGCGGCGAGACCCCCGCCCGGGATCCCGCCGCTCCGCTACGGCAGCACGCACACCCTGCGTACAGCCCCGGCTATTTGGCGTAACCGAGGCTCTTCAACACATGCAGCACCTCGCTCCAGCTCGGGAACGGCCGCTCGTGTCGGCGTTTGTAGTCCTCGAGAGCCTGGATGAACTCGAGTTCGTCGGCGTCGACCGGGGAGGAGAACCCCGCCACGCGTCGCTCGAGCCCGGGGCTCCCGGTCGGTCGGTCCGTCTTCGTCGTCTGGCCCATCGCGGCGTCTCCGTCCCGAAGGGCGACCTCGTCTGACGGCCGCCTTGCACATGTTTCATATCGTCGGGAGCATGGCCGCACTTCAGAGGATAAAGATCCGTCGTCGCGGCCCGACCGGGGCGCGACGGATTCCGGCGCGGAAGGGAAGGGGGGATCAGCGGCGGCCGACGCGGTCCTGGACCCGGAGATTCTGGCGCTTCACCCGATCCGAGAGCTCGTCCCGGTGGCGGTACAGCCGCTCCCGCAGGCCCTCGTCCTGCAGGCCGAGGATCTGGATCGCCTGGTAGGCCGCGTTCTCGGCGCCCTGCGGGCCGATCCCCATGCAGGCCACCGGCGTGCCGCGCGGCATCTGGACCATCGAGTAGAGCGCGTCGAGACCCTTCAGCGCCTCGTGCTCCATGGGGACGCCGATGACGGGGAGGATCGTGTAGGAGGCGACGGCGCCCGCGAGGTGCGCCGACATCCCGGCGACCGCGATGATGACGCGGATGCCGCGGCCCTCGGCCTCCCGGGCGAGCCGCTCGACGAGGTGGGGCGCGCGGTACGACGACGCGACGACGATCTCGAAGGGAACGCCGAAGGTCTCCATCACCTCGAGGCAGGGCATCGTGGCGTCGAGATCGGAATCGCTGGCCATCATGACGAGGACGCGGGGATCGGGCATGGCGATGCCTCCTTGCGACGGAGCCGGAGCGCGGATCCGGGCGGGGTCAGAGCGGACGGCCGGTCAGCCGCTCGAAGATCTCGAGATAGCGCTGCGTCGCGAGCGCCATGACCTCCGCCGGCACCTCGGGCGGCGGCGAGGCCTTGTCCCAGCCCGAGGTCTCGAGCCAGTCGCGGACGACCTGCTTGTCGAAGCTCGGCGGATCCTGACCCGCCGGCGTCGCCTCCAGCTCGCTCCGCTTCCAGAAGCGCGAGCTGTCGGGCGTGAAGGCCTCGTCGATCAGGATCGGGCGGCCCTGGTAGAGCCCCCACTCGAGCTTCGTGTCGCAGATCACGATGCCGCGCGTGGCCGCGTAGTCGGACACCGCGCCGAAGGCGGCGAGCGTCTTTCTGCGCAGGTGGTCGGCGTGCTCGGGCCCGACGATCTCGCGGAAGCGCGTCTCGTCGATGTTCTCGTCGTGGACGCCGACCTCGGCCTTGGTCGAGGGGGTGAAGATCGGCGGGTCGAGCCGCGCGCCCTTCGCGAGGCCGGCGGGGAGGGCGACGCCGCACACGGTGCCGGTCCGCTGGTAGTCCTTCCAGCCCGATCCGACGAGGTAGCCGCGCACGATGCACTCGGCCGCGAAGGGGCTCGCCTTCTTGCAGAGCATGCTCCGGCCGCGCAGGACGTCGGCGTGGCGGCGGACCGCCGGCGGCATCTCGGCGACGTCCGCGGTCACGATGTGGTTCTCGCAGACCGAGGCGAGGCGCTCGAACCAGAACAGCGAGATCTGCGTCAGGACCTCGCCCTTGCGGGGCACGGGCGTGCGGAGGATCCAGTCGAAGGCGGAGATGCGATCCGTGGCGACCAGGAGCAGATGCTCGCCGGCGTCGTAGATGTCGCGAACCTTGCCGCGGGCCACGAGCTCCAGGCCGTCGAGCTCGGTCGTCGTCACGCAGTCCATCGCCGGTTCTCCTCGGGGTCGACCCCGACGAGATCCTAACAGGCGCCGGGCGACTTGACCCCCGACGCGGGGAGGACGCGGTCCGGCGTCGCGCGCCGGAGCGTACGGGCGAGGATCAGGACTCCTTCGCGCCGAGGTAGTCGCGGATCTTCCCGATGTCGCGGGCCGAGATCTCGAGGAACTCGACCCCCATCTCGTAGGTCCCGTTCAGGCAACGTCCGACGTGGACGATCTGTCCCGTCGCCTGGACGACCTCCTCGTGCAGCGCGAGGCGGAAGCGGAAGCGCTCCCCGAGGACCATCGGCTCGGTGGCCTGGACCTTGATCCCGAACTCGTTCATGTCGATCGTGACGCCGACCCCGAGCGTCCGGCCGAGCTCGGTCTCGGCGATGTCGGTGTGCACCACGAGGTGTCCCGCCTCGATGCGGGGGCAGACGCGCCGTTCCCGGGGAATCTCGTCCTTCACCTTCGCTCTCCGTCTCGGGGAGGGGGCCGTCGTCGGCCGGGGTGGACCGCGCCGGCCGGTCCGGAACGGGGGCCCCGCCCGAGGGTCCCTCCGTTGCATGATCATCGGCCGGATCGGGGCCCGGACTTGACCGCCCCGGGGACGGCTCCGCGCCGCTTTCCGGGGTTCCCGGCCTTTGCTATCATGGCGCGGATCAGCAGCTTAAGTCCAGTACGAAGCGGGGTTTCCGACTCATGTGGATCAAGCGCACGCTCCTCGGGGTGGCCCTCGTCGCGTTCGCCGCGGCGCAGGCCTCGGCGCAGTTCGACGACGACCCCGCCATCGTCCGGGCGAAGGAGACCCTGCGGAACCTCGCCGCGAGCCGGAAGATCACCGGCGACCCGGCCTACCAGCGGGCCCGCGCCGCGTGGCCCGATCTCTCGAAGGAGATCGAGGAGCAGATCCGCCGGCAGAACGAGGCCCTCGACGGCAGCGTCGAGGACATCACCAAGGCGAAGTCGCACTACGCCGCGAACGCGTTGACGCGCGGTCGCCCCGTCGACCACTACCTGCACGGGCGCCTCCTCGGCCTGACCAGCGAGCTCGAGTCGGCCTACGACGAGTTCAAGCAGACCCTCTCCCAGGATCTCTTCTTCTTCTGGGCCTGGGACGGCATCGGCGTCTACCACGTCAACAAGGGCAACTGGCGCCTCGCCCGCGACGCCTTCGAGCGCGTCCTGATCCTCAATCCCGACTACCGCAAGGCGGCCTTCGGGATCGTGCAGTCCTACACCCAGGAAGGCGACGTCCCCTCGGCCGTCGCGAAGCTGCACGAGATCATCGGGAACGGGGGCCAGAAGCTCGAACCCGACGTCGAGATCCAGGCGCGCCTGCAGCTCGCCGACCTCTTCCGCCGCCAGGGTCAGCCCGCGGAGGCCATCAAGGAGCTGGACTGGGTCGAGAAGAACGGCCAGAAGTCGTACGGCGTGCACGCCATGCGCGCGGTCTGCGCCCGCTCGCTCGAGCGCTGGAGCGACGCGGTGAAGGACTACCGCCAGATGCTCGCCCTCGATCCGGACAACTTCGGCGTCCACTTCTCGATCGGCCTCTGCTACGCCGAGCTCGGCCGCAACGCCGACGCCAAGCAGGCCTACGAGGACGGCCTGAAGGCCGGCGGCGACCGCGTCGACCGTTACTCGCGCGAGCGCGTCGAGGAGGAGGTCTCGCGGCTCGCGGCGCTGCCCGCGGTGCAGACGCCCGACAAGCGCCGTCTCACCTTCGACGACTACCTCCATCTGGCGAAGAACTCGTCCGACCTCACCAAGCGTCGCAACGCGATCCTCACCCTCTCCCGTGCCCCGGTGGAGGTCGAGAACGTCGACTTCACGAAGCGCCTGCTGCAGGCCTTCCTCGAGGGCCTCAAGGATCCCGACCACGTGATCGTCGCCAAGTCCCTCGAGCAGGTCGCGACGCGGATGGGAAGCTCCACCCAGAGCGAGAGCATCCGCAACCTCGTCGGCCTCGTCGCGGTCGACGCCAGCGCCGATCCGCGCGTGCGTTCGATGGCCTACCACCTGCTCACGCGCTGGGATTCGCGGAAGGTCGTCCCCGTCCTGGTGATGGCGCTGCGGAAGGAGAACGACGTCCAGGCCTTCCGCCGGCTCCACGAGTCGCTGAACGTGCTGACCCTGGCGTGGATCGAGCGCGTCCTCCCGACCGAGATCGACGCCCGCGACGTGGGTCGCCTGCGCGGCCTCTGGGAGCAGTGGTACAAGAGCAATCGGGACATGTATCGCAAGTACGAGCCGGAAGACTTCAACTCGTGACCACTCCTCGTGACACCATCCTCGTCGTCGGCGGCTGCGGCTACATCGGGAGCCACTGCGTCCGGGAACTCCGTCGACAGGGCCACCGCGTCGTCTGCTACGACAACCTGAGCGAGGGCCACCGCGCCGCCGCCGGCGACACTCCGGTCGAGGTCGGGGATCTCGGCGACGAGGCCCGTCTCGACGAGGTCTTCGCGAAGTACCCGGTGAAGGCGGTCTTCCACTTCGCCGCGAACTGCTACGTCGGCGAGTCGGTCGAGGACCCGGAGAAGTACTACTTCAACAACGTCTACCGGACCCTCGCGCTCCTGCGGGCGATGCGGCGGAACGGCATCGACACCTTCATCTTCTCCTCGACGGCGGCGACCTTCGGCGATCCGGTGCGCGACACGATCGACGAGTCGCATCCCCAGCAGCCGATCAACCCCTACGGCCGCACGAAGCTCATGGTCGAGCACATCCTGCGCGACTACGCGGCGGCCTACGGCATGAAGAGCGTCTGCCTGCGCTACTTCAACGCGGCCGGCGCGGCGGAGGACGGCTCGATCGGCGAGGACCACGAGCCGGAGACGCACCTCATCCCGATCGTGCTCCAGGTCGCGCTCGGGCAGCGGAAGTCGATCAAGATGTTCGGGGACGACTACCCGACGCCCGACGGCACCTGCGTCCGCGACTACATCCACGTGATCGACCTCGCCGACGCGCACATCCGCGCCCTGGCCTACCTCGAGGCCGGCGGCGAGAGCACGGCCTTCAACCTCGGCAACGGCAAGGGCTACTCCGTCCGCGAGATCGTCGACGCCGCCGAGCGCGTGACGGGCCGGCCGATCGCCCGCGAGGTCGCGCCGCGCCGCCCCGGCGACCCCGCCGTGCTCATCGCCGACTACGGCCGCGCGCGCGAGGTGCTCGGTTGGACGCAGCGCTTCGGCGACATCGAGACGATCATCGCGACGGCGTGGCGCTGGCACGAGGCGCACCCGCAGGGCTACCAGGATCGTTGATCCGAGGAGAGGGGACACATGAGCGACGCCCCGGAACCGACTGATGGGGCCCGCGTCGCGCCGGCCTGGGTCCTCGTGGGCTCCTTCGCGGGCGCCCTGGCCCTCGTTCTCGCCCTGTTCGGCTTCCCGGGCGCGGGCCGCGAGGCCGCCCGGCCGGATGCGCGCGAGGCGGTGGACGCCGGCGTGTCGCTCGCGCGCGCCGACCGCCGCGTCGACCTGCGTCCCCGCGAGGAGCCCGTCTACGACGAGGCCCGGCTCGTCGAGCTCGGTCACGCCCTCGACCGCATCCTCGGCAACTGGACCGGCAAGGTGCGTCACTCGATCGCGGTGACCGATCCCGCGACCGGGCAGGAGCTCTACCTGCGCTCGGCCGAGCGCGCCCTGGTCCCGGCCTCCAACGAGAAGGTGCTCACCGGCGCGGCGATCTACGACCGGCTCGGGCCCGACCACCGGCTCGAGACGATCTTCTCGGCGCGCGGCGCCTATCGCGACGGCGTGATCGACGGCGATCTCGTGGTGGAGGGCGGGGGCGATCCCACCGTCAGCAGCCGCTACGTCGACGGCGACGCATCCGAGCCGGAGCGCGCGATGGCCGCGATGGACGCGGTCGCCTCGCGACTCCATGCGGCCGGCCTCCGCCGCGTCGACGGCGATCTCATCGTGTGGCGGAGTCCCTTCACCGGGCCGCGCCGCGGCGAGAAGTGGCCCCAGGACGCCTACCTCTTCCCCTGGATGGTCGAGGTCGTCGCGTTGCCCTTCAACGACAACCGGATCATCGTGGATTGCTCCGTCGCCACCGATCGCGCGGAGTCACGCCT
This sequence comes from Planctomycetota bacterium, assembly GCA_041402125.1. Lineage (GTDB taxonomy): Bacteria > Planctomycetota > DRQF01 > JAWKSY01. Next base: position 257,279 of record JAWKSY010000001.1, on the reverse strand, counting down.
CGCGCCGGACGTCGGTTTCGGCACCCTCCGCAACCGGCTCGATCTCACCGGGTCGAAAGGCCAGCACCGGATCGTCGTGACGCGCGCGGATGATCGGAGCGCGTTCACGGTCAGCGGAAAGCTCTGGAGCCACGGCAAGGGCGCGCAGCACGAGGTCAACGTCGCCGACGGCGGCCTCTACTACCTCCACGCGCTCCGCGAGGCGCTGCGCCGCCGGGGCATCCCGGTGAAGGGCGAGATCCGCCGCGCCCGCGGTGATCGGGAGGAGAAGGTCACCGAGATCTGGCGGCGGCGCGTGCCCGTGTCGCGCGTGGTGCCGCCGATGCTCAAGCTGAGCCAGAACCTCTACGCCGAGCTCCTCTTCCGCGTCCTGGCGCGCGGGACCGGCGAGGAGGCGAGCTTCGAGGGCGCGTCGCGCGCGATGCGGGCCTGGCTCTCGGACCGGGGCATCGATGCGCGCGGCGACGCGATCATGGACGGCAGCGGCCTCAGCCGCGGGAACGCCGTCAGCGCGCGACTCCTCGTCGACGTGCTCGCGGTGATGCACCGGGCGCCGACGGGCGCGGCCTTCCGCGAGGCGCTCGCGGAGCCCGGCGAGGAGGGGACCCTGAAGAAGCGGATGGCGGGCCTCCGCGGTCGTGTCTTCGCGAAGACGGGCACGCTCAACGGCATCAGTTCGCTCTCCGGATACGTGCGGACGGAGGACGGCCGCTGGATCTCCTTCGCCGTCATCTTCAACGGCTGCGACACCGGAGAGGCCCGGCGCAAGCAGGACCAGATCTGCGAGCGGCTCGCCCGGCTCGTCGCGGCGCGCGCGCCCGCGGGCGCGGGACGGTGACCGGTGTCCGAGACCGGGTCCCTCTTCGACGATCACGTCGATCCCGACGAGTCTCCCGCCGCCGGTGACGGCGCGCCCCTCGCGGAGCGCATGCGCCCGCGTCGTCTCGAGGACTACCTCGGGCAGGAGGAGGTCCTCGGGCCGGGCTCGGCGCTACGGGATCTCATCGAGGGGGATCGCCTCTCCTCGATGATCCTCTGGGGGCCGCCGGGCTGCGGGAAGACGACCCTCGCCCGCATCCTCGCCGGGCGCACCGGACTCGAGTTCATCGCCTTCAGCGCCGTCCTCTCCGGCGTGCGCGAGGTGCGCGCCGTCGTCGCCGAGGCCCGGGCGCGGCGCCGCGTCAGCGGCCGGGGCACCCTGCTGTTCGTCGACGAGATCCATCGCTTCAACAAGGCCCAGCAGGACGCCTTCCTCCCGCACGTCGAGGACGGGACGATCGTCCTCGTCGGCGCGACGACGGAGAACCCGAGCTTCGAGCTCAACCCCGCGCTGCTGTCGCGGAGCCGCGTCGTCGTGCTCCGCGCGCTCGACCGGGACTCTCTCCTCGCCATCGCGCGGGGCGCCCTCGAGGACCGCGAGCGCTCGGGGCTCCCGACCGGCATCGCGCTGGACGACGAGGCGCTCGAGGTCGTCGTCGACGGAGCCGGCGGCGACGCGCGCGCGATGTTCAACCGCCTCGAGGCCCTCGTCCTGCGCGAGGCCTCGCGCGGCGGCCTCGGGAGAAGCCGCATCGACGCGGCCCGCGCCCGGGAGAGCCTCGCCGATCCGCGCCTCCGCTACGACAAGAGCGGCGAGGAGCACTTCAACGTCATGAGCGCCTTCCACAAGAGCCTGCGGGGCGGCGACGTCCAGGCCGGGCTCTACTGGCTCGCGCGCATGCTCGAGGGCGGCGAGGACCGGGCCTGGGTCGCCCGACGTCTCGTGCGCTTCGCCAGCGAGGACGTCGGGCTCGCCGACCCCCAGGCCCTGCCGCTCGCGCTCGCGGCCTCCGCGGCCTGGGAGCGTCTCGGCTCTCCCGAAGGCGAGCTCGCCCTGGCGCAGGCGGCGGCCTACCTCGCCACCGCGCCCAAGTCGAACGCGATCTATCGCGCCTTCGACGCCGCGCGCGAGGCCGTGCGCTCCGGCGAGCTCCACGACGTGCCGATGCATCTCCGCAACGCATCCACGGGGCTCATGCGTTCGCTGGGCTACGGCCGCGACTACCGCTATCCGCACGACTTCGACGAGGCCATCGCCGACCAGGGCTACCTGCCCGCCGCGCTGGCCGACGCGCGCTTCTACGAGCCCTCGCCCTTCGGGCACGAGAAGGAGATCGCCCGCCGCATGTCCTGGTGGGACGAGGTGAGGGAGCGACTGCGAGGCGGGAAGCGGGACGGAACACTTCGGGATCCGAGAGCCGGCGAGCGGGGGGAGGAGGGGAAGCCGTGAGCGAGTTCACGATGGACGACGGGACGGCGGCCCGCCTCGCGACCGACCTCGAGGAGATCGCCCGCGCGGCCGGCGCGGTGCTGATGACCCACCTCGGGCGCCTCGGCCGGGACGACGTCGACTTCAAGGGACGCCGCGATCTCCTCACGATCGCGGACCGGGAGTCCGAGGCCCTGATCGTGGCCGAGATCGCCCGCCGTCACCCCGATCACGCCATCCTGGCCGAGGAGGCCAGCGCGGGCGGAGCGCTCCGACGTCCCGACGCGGAGTGGACCTGGATCGTCGATCCGCTCGACGGCACCACGAACTTCGTGCACCAGGTCCCGATGTTCGCGGTCTCCATCGGCGTCGTGCGCGCGGGGGTGCCCGTCGCGGGTTGCATCTTCGCGCCGCGCCTCGACGAGCTCTTCCTGGGCGTCGCCGGCCGGGGCGCCTTCCTGAACGGCGTTCCGATCCGCTGCGGCGGCGGATCGACCCTCGAGGACGACCTCCTCGCGACGGGCTTCGCCTACCGGATGGACGCCGCGACCGACGACAACCTCGCGCACTTCTGCCGCCTCGTGAAGAAGGCCCGCGCGGTGCGGCGTTGCGGCAGCGCGGCCCTCGATCTCGCCTACGTCGCGGCAGGTCGCTTCGGCGGCTTCTGGGAGTTCGACCTCAGCCCCTGGGACGTCGCGGCCGGCGCGGCGCTCGTGCGGGCGGCGGGCGGTCTCGTGACCGACGTCGCGGGAGGAGACGACTGGCTCTTCGGCCGCTCGATCGCGGCCGCCCACTCCGGGCTCCACCCGCGCCTCCTCGACGAACTCGCCGCCGGCCGCGGCTGATCCCGCCCCGGAACGAGACCGGGCCCGCGGCTCGGGAGCCGCGGGCCCGGGGTTGTGCGAAGCGAGAGCTCGGAGGGGGGAGAGATGACCGACCGGAGCATCGTCCGGCTCAGCATTCAAACAGTGAGTAAATTGTGACCGCGATGAACCCCGGTCGATCGATCGGCCCCCCCAAGGGCCCTCTCATGGCGACTTTCGTCGCACCTCTCTGATCGACCGCCCCGGACGGGAACTTGAATGGAATCCCGCTCCGCCCCGGATTCTAGGCGACGGGCTGCGCCCCGAACTCGCCGAGGAAGTCGGCGTAGATGATGTCGAGGGCGTGCGGGCCCGCGCCGACCGGGGCGCCGACCTGCGAATCGAAGAGGCCGAGGAGCATCTTCGCCGCGTCCTCGCGGTGGTAGCGCGTGTCGAGCACGGTCAGCAGGCTCATCGAGCCGTCGTCGTCGAGGAAACGCTCGAGCGTGGCGACCAGCACCGGCCGGGCGCCGCGGCGGTCGACGAGGAGGTCGCGGGTCGAGTGCGGCGTCGGGCGATGACGCTCGAGGGAGAGCTCGACGTCATCGAGCGACTCTCCGGAGTCCGAGGGGTCGCAGCTCGAGGTCACGATCGCGCTCGTCATCACGAGGTCGAGCTCCTCGGCCACGACCTCGCCGAGCCCGGAGAGGAGATCCGGCAGCACGTCGTCGTCGATCGCGTCCGGATCGACGAGGTGGACCGAACCGTAGGCGTTCGCGGTCGGCGGAGCGTGGAGATTGAAGAGCCCGAAGACGCGGGCCGCGCCGTCGTCGGACTCGCAGGTCATGTGGGCCTGAAGGCTCGTCTCGGTCTGATGGAAGACGTCGAGGCCGAACTGCATGGGGGGTGCTCCCGGGAAGGCTGCAAGGGGCCGAGTCTATCAGCTCCGACCGGCCTCAGAAGGCCGCGCAGCGCGTCCTGGACGCGCTTCCGCCCCCGGACGCGCGAGAGCGCGGGACGGCTCCGCGCGTGGCCTTCCGCCGGGGCGGGCGCAAGTGGGGACGCGGAAAGGAGCAGCGGCGAGGGCGGCGTGGACGTCGTCTCGCCGCGCGCGACGGTCTCCCGGCGACGTCGGGACGGGAAGCCGCGCGGGATTTTCTCGTCCGCCCCCGGGCCTCGCGGCTTCAGGACGCCGAGGCCGGCTCCCGACGCGTCGGCGCGGTCCCGCCCGAACGGCGGGCGGGGAGGCGGGGCGGCGGTCCGGGTAGGAAGGTCCGCGCGAGGATCAACACGTCGAGCCAGGGCGTCGCCGCCTCGAGGTAGCGGAGGTCGAGCGCGAGCTTGCGCGCGACGTCGTCCACGCTGGCGTCGGGGCCCTGGCTGATCTGGGCGAGCCCGGTGATGCCGGGACGGGCGCGGTGGCGCTGGGCGTAGCGGGGGAGTTCGCGGGCGAGGCGCTCGGTGAAGACGGGGCGCTCCGGACGCGGACCCACGAGGGACATCTCGCCGCGGACGACGTTCCAGAGCTGGGGCAGCTCGTCGAGGTGGCTGCGCCGGAGGAAGCGGCCGATCGCGGTGACGCGCGGGTCGTGGCCCACCGACCACACCGGGCCGGAGTCCGCCTCGGCGTCGGCGACCATCGTGCGCAGCTTCACGATCCGGAAGGGACGTCCGTCCCGACCGACGCGGATCTGGCGGTAGAAGGCGCCGCCGCGGGACTCGAGCCGGACGACGATCGCGCAGATCGCGAGGATCGGCGCGACGGCGACCAGGCCGAGCGCGGCGGCGATCCTCTCCGCGGCCGAGCGCCCCGCGCTGCGGAGCCAGGGCGACGGAGTCGCGGTCGGTGAGGTCGGAACGTGATCGGTCATGTCGGCATTCGTCGGCAAGGGATCTCGGGAGGCGCGAGTATCGCCGGGGGCGATCGCGCCGCCAAAAGGATGCACTCGCATGCATGACCGGGGCGAAAGCGACGGGGGAAGACGCGGGGAAGCGGTCGCGTCCCCGCCGTGAGGGCGCCGCGAAGGCCCTGCGGCGGCGAATTCGAGCACTTTTGGGCTCGCCTCGCCTGCCTATAATGCGGGATTCACGACCGGCTCACCCGCCGGTCGCGGTCCTCCTCGGAGCACGGAAAACCGGATGGCGCAGCGAGATGTGGTCGTTCGTGGGGCCCGGACCCACAACCTCAAGAACGTCGACGTGCGGATCCCGCGGGGCTCCCTCACGACGATCACGGGGGTGAGCGGCTCGGGGAAGTCCTCCCTCGCCTTCGACACCATCCACAACGAGGGGCAGCGCCGCTTCCTCGAGTCGCTCTCCTCCTACGCCCGCCAGTTCCTCGGACAGATCGAGAAGCCGGACGTCGACCAGGTCGAGGGCCTCTCGCCGACGGTCTCGATCGACCAGAAGACGGTCAATCGCAACCCGCGGTCGACGGTGGGAACGGTCACCGAGGTCTACGACTTCCTCCGCCTGCTCTTCGCCCGCGTCGGCGTCCTCCACTGCCCCGATTGCGGGGAACCGATCCGCCCCCAGACGGTGGACGAGGTCCACGACACCCTGATGCGCGACCGCGCGGGCCGCTCGGTCGTCGTCCTCGCGCCCATCGTCAAGGATCGCAAGGGCGAGTACCGCAAGGAGCTCGAGGACCTGCGCCTCAAGGGCTACGTCCGGGCGCGCATCGACGGCGAGATCCGCCGGCTCGACGAGGAGATCAAGCTCGCGCGCTACGTGCGCCACACGATCGAGGTCGTCCTCGACCGCGTCACGCTGGAGCCGGAGAAGTCGGGCCGCCTGGTCGAGGCGCTCGAGCAGGCCATCGCGCTCGGCGACGGCGTCGTCGCCATCCTCGACGGCGAGGATCACCGCCAGTTCTCGACGCGCTACGGCTGCAAGTCCTGCGGGAAGAGCTTCCCCGAGGTCGAGCCGCGGTCCTTCTCCTTCAACTCGCCGCACGGGGCCTGCGCGCGCTGCGACGGGCTCGGCCGGATCCACGACGTCGATCCCGATCTGATCGTGCCCGACGCCTCGAAGACGATCGAGGAGGGCGCCCTCGCCGTCCTGGGCAACTCGACCCTCACCAACTACGGCGGCGTGTCCCGCCTCGCCATCCCGAGCATCGCCAAGCACTTCGGCGTCGACCTCTCGCGGCCCTGGGCCGAACTCGACGAGGCCTTCCGCGACTGCCTCATCCACGGCTCCGCCGGCGAGGAGATCGAGATCGCGACCTCCTACCAGGGCAAGAGCTGGCAGGTGAAGTCGCGCAAGACGACGACCGTGGCCGGGCTCCTCGCCGGCATCCGCCAGGTCTGGGCCGATCGCGCGCCCCGCCACCTCGAGCGCTACCTCGCGGATTCCGAGTGCTCGGCCTGCGGCGGACGTCGCCTGGGTGAGATCGGACGGGCGGTGCGCTTCCGCGACGAGGGGATCGCCGACCTCGCCCGGCGCTCGATCGAGGACCTCGCCGCGCACTTCCGCGGGCTCGAGTTCGCGCCGCGGGAGGCGCCGGTCGGCGAGCCGATCCGCAAGGAGATCGGCGACCGCCTCGCCTTCCTCGAGGCGGTGGGGCTCGGCTACCTCTCGCTCGACCGCTCGGCCGCGACGCTCTCCGGCGGCGAGTCGCAGCGCATCCGCCTCGCGACCCAGGTCGGCTCGAAGCTCAAGGGCATCCTCTACGTGCTCGACGAGCCGAGCATCGGCCTCCACCACCGCGACAACCGTCGCCTCATCGAGACCCTCGAGGGGCTGCGCGACCTCGGCAACACCGTCTGCGTGGTCGAGCACGACCAGGAGATGATGGAGCGCTCCGACCACGTGATCGACCTCGGCCCGGGGGCCGGCGTGCACGGCGGCGAGGTCGTGGGGGAGGGCACGCTGACGGAGGTCCTGAAGTCCGAGCGCTCGAAGACCGCCGACTTCCTGTCCGGGCGCCGTCGCATCGCCGAACCCGAGTCCCGACGGCTTCCCGACGACCGCTTCCTGTCGGTCCTCGGCGCCCGCGAGAACAACCTGCGCGACGTCGACGCGCACTTCCCGGTGGGCCTCTTCACCGTGGTGACCGGCGTCTCGGGCTCGGGCAAGAGCACGCTCGTCGACACGATCCTCAAGCGGAAGCTCTCGGCCCACTTCTTCGGGGCGAAGGATCGGCCCGGCCGGCACCGCGCCGTCGAGGGCCTCGAGCACTTCGACAAGGTCATCGAGATCGATCAGAGCCCGATCGGCCGCACGCCGCGCTCGAACCCGGCGACCTACACGAAGGTCTTCGACCTGATCCGCGATCTCTTCGCCGCGACGCCCGAGGCGAAGGCGCGCGCCTACGCCAAGGGGCGCTTCTCCTTCAACGTGGCCGGCGGACGGTGCGAGGCCTGCCAGGGCGCCGGCGTCAAGGTCGTTTCGATGCAGTTCCTGCCCGACGTCGAGGTCGAGTGCGAGGACTGCGGCGGCCGGCGCTTCAATCCGGAGACCCTCGAGATCCTCTACCGCGGCGTGAACATCTCGCAGGTCCTCGACATGACCTTCGAGGACGCGGCGGAGTTCTTCGCGAAGCACCCGAAGATCGCGCGCACGCTCGACACGCTCAACGCCGTCGGCCTCGGCTACGTCCGCCTCGGGCAGCCGGCGACGACGCTCTCCGGCGGCGAGGCGCAGCGCGTGAAGCTCGCCTCCGAGCTCCGCCGCCCCGCGACCGGCCGCACCCTCTACCTGCTCGACGAGCCGACGACCGGGCTCCACTTCGAGGACATCGACCGCCTCATCGGCGCGATGCAGGGCCTCGTCGAGGCGGGGAACACGGTCATCGTCATCGAGCACAACCTCGACGTCGTGAAGGTCGCGGACTGGATCGTCGACCTCGGCCCCGAGGGCGGCTCGGGGGGCGGCGAGATCGTCGCCCAGGGGCCCGACGCCGACGTCCTCCGGAACCGTCGCTCCCACACCGCGGCCGCGCTGCGGGAGCTCGCGAAGCCCCGGAAGATCGCCCGCCGGCGGCGGCGGAGGATCGAGGATCGATCGGCCGAGGGCGAGATCACCGTCGTCGGCGCCCGGACGCACAACCTCCGGGCCGTGGACGCTCGGATCCCCTCGGGCAAGTTCACCGTCGTGACCGGTCCCTCGGGATCGGGGAAGACCTCGCTCGCCTTCGACACCCTCTTCGCGGAGGGACAGCGGCGCTTCGTCGAGTCGCTCTCGTCCTACGCGCGTCAGTTCCTCGGCCGGCTCGACAAGGCGCCGGTCGACCGGATCGACGGCCTCGGCCCCGCGATCGCCATCGACCAGAAGGCGGGCTCGCGCAATCCCCGGTCGACGGTCGCCACCACCACCGAGATCTACGACTACATGCGCCTCCTCTGGGCGCGCGTCGGCGTGCCGCACTGCCCGCGCTGCGACCGGGAGCTGGCGGCGCGCCAGCCGGCCGAGGTCTGGCGCGAGCTGAAGGACCGCAAGGACGAGAAGGGACGGCTCTGCGCGCCGCTCTTCAGCGCGACCCTCGGGGCCGGGCTCGCGCTCGAACGGCCGGGGCAGCTCCGCGCCGCCGTCGCCGGGCTCCGCGAGCGCGGCTACCTCCGGCTCCTCGTCGACGGCGAGGAGGTGCGCCTCGACGCGCCGAAGCTCCCGGCCATGGCGAAGGCCCGCGAGATCTGGCTCGTCGTCGATCGCCTCGCGATCTCGCCCCGCGTGCGCGGCCGCGCGCTCGAGGCGGTGGAGCAGGCCTACGCCGAGGGGAACGGGCTCGCGGGCTGGGTCCCGGTGACGGGCGAGCCGACCTGGTTCACGCGGGAGCGCGTCTGCCCCGTCCACGGGGTGTCGGTCGAGCGCGACCTCCCGCCGCGCCTCTTCTCCTTCAACAGCCTCGTGGGGTCCTGCCCGACCTGCATCGGCGTCGGCCGCGTGCAGCGCTGCGACGCGGACCTCCTCGTGAACGCGCCGGAGAAGCCCGTCCTCACCGGCGGGATGCGCAACAAGGTCGGGCGCTTCTTCACCCGGAAGAGCTACTTCCGCAAGGCGATCAAGGGCCTCGCGAAGGAGAACGGCTTCGACGTCGACCGTCCCTGGAAGGACCTCTCGGAGGAGGCCCGCCGCCTCATCCTCGACGGGAGCGACGAGAAGGTCGCGGTGTCCATGCGGCGCACCCGAAAGGGCGAGAGCTCCAGCTTCTCGATGGACGTCCGCTGGCCCGGTCTGCGGTCCTACGTCGAGCGCTGGTTCCACGAGTCCGACAGCGACGGCTGGCGGCAGACCGTCTCCGAGGTGATGCGCACCGACGATTGCCCCGACTGCCGGGGTCGTCGGCTCCGGCCGACGGCGCTCGCGGTCCGCGTCGACGGACGCGCGATCGACGAGGTCGGCGCCCTGCGCATCGGGGAGGCCCGCGCCTTCTTCGAGGGACTTCGACTGGGGAAGGCCGAGAAGCGGATCGCCGAGCGCCTGCAGAAGGAGATCGGCGACCGGCTCGGCTTCCTCGAGCGCGTCGGGCTGGACTATCTCACGCTCGATCGCTCCGCCGGCACGCTCTCCGGCGGGGAGTCGCAGCGCATCCGCCTCGCGACGCAGATCGGCAGCCGCCTCTCGGGCGTCCTCTACGTCCTCGACGAGCCGAGCATCGGCCTCCACCAGCGCGACGTCGAGAAGCTCCTCGGCACTCTCGGAGACCTCGTCAGTCTCGGCAACACGGTCGTCGTCGTCGAGCACGACGAGGAGACGATGCGCGCGGCCGACTGGATCCTCGACCTCGGACCCGGCGCCGGGCACCTCGGCGGTCAGATCGTCTACCAGGGGCCGCGGACCGGGCTCGAGGCGGCCGACACCCTCACCGGCGCCTACCTCTCGGGGCGGACGCGCGTGGCGCGGGTCACCGAGCGTCGCGGCGCGCCCGAGCACGAGCTCGTCCTGCGCGGCGCGGCGACCAACAACCTCCGGGGGCTCGACGTCGCCTTCCCCCTCGGGCGGCTCGTGGCCGTCGCCGGCGTGAGCGGCAGCGGCAAGAGCAGTCTCGTCTTCGGCACGCTCGTGCCCGCGCTCGAACGCTCGCTCCGGCGGAGCAAGAGCGAGGCGCGTCCCGTCTACGAACGACTCGAGGGCGTGCGGCGCGTCGACGATCTGGTCCTCATCGACCAGGCGCCGATCGGGCGCTCGCCGAAGTCGAACCCCGCGACCTACACCGGCGTCTTCGACCTCATCCGCGCCGTCTTCGCCACGAGCGCCGGCGCGAAGCTGCGCGGCTTCAAGCCCGGGCGGTTCAGCTTCAACGCGCCGGGCGGGCGCTGCGAGGCCTGCGCCGGCCGCGGCGCGGTGAAGATCGAGATGAACTTCCTCGCCGACGTCTGGATGACCTGCGACGTCTGCCGGGGACGGCGCTACAACCGCGAGACGCTCGCCGCGGAGTACCGGGGGAAGTCGATCGCCGACGTCCTCGACATGGAGGTCGAGGTCGCGCTCGAGTTTTTCGCGAATCATCGCCGCATCGCGGAGGGGCTCCGGACCCTCGTCGACGTCGGCCTGGGCTACCTCAAGATGGGGCAGGCCTCGAACACGCTGTCGGGCGGCGAGGCGCAGCGGATCAAGCTCGCCCGCGAGCTGGCGAAGAAGGGCGGCCAGTCGACGCTCTACGTCCTCGACGAGCCGACGACGGGACTCCACTTCGACGACGTCAAGAAGCTGATCGAGGTGCTGCACCGGCTCGTCGAGGCGGGGCACGGCGTCATCGTGATCGAGCACAACCTCGACGTCATCGCGAGCGCCGACCACGTCATCGAGCTCGGTCCGGGCGGCGGCGACCGGGGCGGCTCGCTGGTCGCGGCGGGGACGCCGGAGGAGATCGCGGCCCGCGCCGACTCGCCCACCGGGCGGTTCCTCGCGCCGGTGCTCTCGGGACGGGGCGCGAAGGGCGGGAAGAAGGTCGCGCGTCGGAAGAAGAAGGGGGCGTCCGATGGCATCCCGGCGTGACGGCCCGCTGATCGTCCAGGGCGACCGCAGCGTCCTGCTCGACCTGCACCACCCGCGGGCGGAGGAGGCGCGTGATCGCCTGTCCTCCTTCGCGGAGCTCCTGAAGACGCCGGATCACCTCCACACCTACCGGATCACGCCGATCTCGCTCTGGAACGCCGCCGCCGCCGGGCTGCGCCGCGAGACCGTCCTCGAGACGCTCGAGGAACTGGCGCGCAATCCGCTGCCCTCGGCGGTGCGGGAGGAGATCGACGAGGTCATGCGCCGCTTCGGCGGACTCGTCCTGCGTCGCGACGAGGCCCATCGCTTGCGGCTCCAGGTCTCGGAGGAGCTCTGGGACCGCGTCCGCGGCCTCGCGGTGATCGCCGAGCTCGTCGAGGTCTACGACGACGGGGCGCGCGAGCTCGTCGTCCACGAGGCGCAGCGCGGGGAGATCAAGCGCGCGCTCACGCGGGCCGGCTTCCCCGTCGAGGATCTCGCGGGCTACCTCGAGGGCGACGCCTTCGAGATCGAGCTCGCCACGGGAGTCGCGGTCGACGGGAACTTCGCCCTCCGCCCCTACCAGCGCGAGGCGGCCGAGGCCTTCTATCAGGACGGAGACCGTCGCGGGGGCAGCGGCGTCATCGTCATGCCCTGCGGCGCCGGCAAGACGGTGACCGCGATGGCGGTGATGAGTCTCTACCGCACGAAGACCCTCGTGCTGACGAACAGCACGACGGCCGTCCGCCAGTGGATCCGCGAGATCCTTGAGAAGACGGGGCTCGACCCCGACGACGTCGCGGAGTACTCCTCGGAGAGCAAGCGCATCGCGCCGGTCACCGTCTCGACCTACCAGATGATGACCTGGCGCTCGACGAAGATCGGCGGCTACCCGCACTTCGAGGCCTTCATGCGCGAGAACTGGGGCCTCGTGGTCTACGACGAGGTCCACCTCCTGCCGGCCCCGGTCTTCCGGATGACGGCCGAGGTCCAGGCCCGGCGTCGGCTCGGCCTGACCGCGACGCTGGTCCGCGAGGACGGCCGGGAGGACGAGGTCTTCTCCCTGATCGGTCCGAAGCGCTACGACATGCCCTGGCGGCGGCTCGAGCAGCGCGGCTTCATCGCGGCCGCCCAGCTCGTCGAGCTGCGCGTGCCCCTCGCTCGCTCGAAGATGTACGCGTACGAGGAGGCGGACAACCGGGACCGGTACCGGATCGCGGCCGAGAATCCGCTCAAGCTGCGCGCCCTCACCGAGATCCTCGAGCGTCACCGCGGCGATCGCGTGCTCGTCATCGGGATGTACCTGCGGCAGCTCGCCACGATCCGTGCCCTGATCGGCTGTCCGCTCATCACGAGCCGCACGCCCCAGGAGGAGCGGGAGGAGCTCTACCGCGCCTTCCGGGAGGGCGAGATCGACGTGCTGGCGGTCTCGAAGGTCGCGAACTTCGCGATCGATCTGCCCGACGCCAACATCGCGATCCAGGTCTCGGGGACCTACGGATCCCGGCAGGAGGAGGCCCAGCGACTGGGCCGCATCCTCCGGCCGAAGTCCCACGACCGGGATACGGTCTTCTACACGCTCGTCACCGAGGACACGCGCGAGACCCGCTTCGCGGAGAACCGTCGGCTCTTCCTCACCGAGCAGGGCTACGATTACCGCGTCGAGGACGTGCGGCGGGTCTTCCCGCGCGCGGACTGGACCGACGCCGAGAACGAGCTCGCGGACGCACCGCGGCCGTCGCAGGAAAGAGACGCATGAACATCGCACAGGCACTCTCGGGGCTCGATCGGTCGCGTCTCGATTCCATGCTCGCCTTCTGGATCGAGAACCGGCACGAGTGGCCCATCGGCGAGGCCGCGCGCCGCGACGAGATCACGCGACGGATGCAGGACCGGGAGATCGTGGCGCGCAAGGTCGCCGAGCTCCCGACCCGACTCCGCGATCTCCTCCGCTTCGCCGTCCGCGAGCTCGACTGGCAGCGTCCGATCGACTTCGCGCGCGTGCCCGAGAACCAGCTCCCGGTGGCCCCCTTCGAGGTCGCGGCCGTCGCCGCGGCGCTGAGCGACCGGGGCATGCTCGTCGAGCGGGGCCGTCGCGGCGGACCGCGCGCCGTCGATCACCTCCTGCCGCGCGAGCTGGGCACCGTCCTCGGCGAGGTGTTCGACGCGAGCCTGCGGGCGGTCGAGGCGAGCTTCAGCCTGCGGCGCTACCTGCGGCACCTCGACCGGAGCCGCCTCGAGGACCGCCTCGCCGCGGTCGACCTGGGCGAGCTGGCGGAGGCGAACGCCGCGCAGCTCCTCGAGGAGCTCGTCCGCCTGGAGTCCATCGAGATGCGGCTCGCGCACGTCAGCGATCCGGACCTCCGCGGCCTGCTCGACGCCTTCGACGACCACGGCGGGATCCTCGACGTGGCGACCTGTCGGCGGATCGGGGTCGAGGTCGAGCCCTCCCGTCTGCGGGCCTGGGGCGAGGAACTCGAGCGTCTCCTGCTCGGCTCCTTCGAGGCGCGCGAGCTCGTGAACCAGGGGCTCGGCGTCGGGGACGGCTGGCTCGTCGTCTTCCAGGAGGTCGCCTCGACCCTGCTCGACCGCGAGCTCGTGGGCGACGAGGACCTCCTGGCCCTCGTCGAGTCCGCCCCGGACGGCTTCGCCGACCTGCGCGGGATCATCCGCGGGCTCGAGGAGTCGCCGTTCCGCGTGCGGAAGACCGGCGAGTACTACAAGACGGCGGTCCGCCGGCTCGCGCGGGAAGCGCTCTCGCCGGGGCACCGCCCCGAGGGCGCGGACGCCGACGTCCTCTTCCTGCTCGACCTCATGATGGAGCTCGAGCTCGTCCGCCGGAACGGCGAGGGCCGCCTCGTGCCGACGACCGAGTGGCGGGGATGGCTGCGCAAGAACGCGCTCGAGCGGGGCGAGGATCTTCTCCGGTGGTGCCGCAACGCGGGGCGGGAGAGCCTGTCCACGCTCCACCTCGGCACGATGCGCCGCTCGCTCCTCGACCTGCTCGCGGCGCGGGGCGTCGGGGTCTGGCTGCCGATCGAGTTCGCGGTCTTCGCGACGCGGAACCTCCATCTCGCCGAGGCCTCGCGGGCCGAGTACGCCGCGCGCTACCAGGACCGGCACAAGCGCGCGCCCTTCCCGCCGCTCGCCACGCCCGACGCCCTGCGGCGCTCCCTCGAGCGCTGGCTCGTCCAGACCCCGCAGCGGCTCGGCCTCGTCGAGCTCGCGCGGCGCGAGGGCGAGACGCGTCCCTTCGCCCTCCGTCTCAGTCGCTTCGGCGCCCGCGTGATGGGACTCGAGGTGGAGGAGGAGGCGGCGCCGGGGCTCGGCCTCGTCGTCAACTCCGACTTCGAGCTGATCCTCTTCCCCGAGAACACGGGCTACGAGCTCATCCAGGAGATCGGTCGCTTCGCGGAGCGGATCAAGGCGGACTACGCGATCCACTACCGCCTCACCCGGGAGAGCGTCCATGCCTCGGTGGCGGCGGACTTCGGCGAGACGGCGATCCTCGACCTGCTGCGGACGCACTGCAGCCACGAGCTGCCCGAGAACGTCGTCGACGCGATCCGGGACTGGGCACGCCGCGCGGTGCGGCTCGAGGTGCGTCGGAGCTGGATCGTCGAGTCGAAGAACGTCGCGGCGATCGAGCGCGCGCTCGAGACCCCCGAGCTGAAGCGCATCCTGCGTCGTCGGCTCGCGCCCGGCGTCCTCGAACTCGAGGACGATCCCTCCTCGTCGGGCGCCGCGGCGGCGCTCCGCGAGCGGGGCATCCACCTCGGCTTCTGACGCGGCCCGAGGCCTCGGCCGCGGATTCCCTTCTCCCGCCGCCCCGCGCGGCCGGTAGGATGCGTCCATGCGGCGAGGCCTGTCCATCCTCCTCCTGATCGGCGCGAGCTCGCTCGCCGCGGCCCAGGGGCCCGGCCGTCCGTCGGACGAGGAACTCGACAGTCCCTACGAGCGAGTCCGCGCCGCGGCCGTCCTCCGGCTCGCGTCGGACCTCGCGGCCGATCCGCCGGCGGATCCCGACGCCGTCTCCCGGCTCGACGACGCGCGGGTGAGGATCCGGGTCGGCGTCGTCCAGGCCCTCGCGCGCGCTGGTCACCTGTCGAACCCCGCCTGGCGGACGCTCGTCCGGACGCGACTCGGGACGGAATCCGACGAGGGAGCGCGCGACGAGATGCTCGGGGCGGTCGCGCGGGCGGGACTCGTGACCGGCGTCTCGTTCGCCGAGGTCGCGGGCGAGGCGGCTCGGAGTCCGAGCGCCCGGCGCGCGGTCACGCGCGCGGTCCGCGACGCTCTCGAGCGCGAGCTCCACGCGGGCACCCGGTGGACCCAGTACCGGCGCCTCGCGCGCCTCGCCGCCCTCGAGCCCCAGGCCTCGCGGGTCCTCGCGGGGATCGTCCGCGACACGGGAGCCGGGCTCGAGACGCGATGCCTCGCGGTCATGACGCTCGCGCGTCTCGACGCGCCGGAGTTCTGGGGCGGGGAGGCGCCTCCCGATCCCGACCCGGTCGCGCTCATCCTCGACGCCCGGGGCGATGACGCCCCGGCTTCTCTCAAGATGGCGCTCCTCTTCGGGCTCGCGATGCGGGGGCCGGACGGCCTCGCCCGCAGCCGCCGGGTCGCGACCTTCGCGCTCGAGGACGCCTTCGGCGGCCAGCTCATCGAGTCGGCGCTCTACTACCTCTACACGCTGCCCGCGCCGGCGGCCCGGGAGGCCCGGGACGAGATCGCCCGCTGCGTGGACGAGTACGGCGACGACGGATACTCCGACCGCGAACTCTACGGCGCCTCGCAGCTCCGTCGCCGACTCGAGGATCCGGCGCGGCTCCGGCGGGCCGTGACGGCGTTGCCGGAGCGCCCCGAGTCCTTCGCGCTCTACTTCGAGTTCTGCGCCGTGCTCGACGGCCTGAAGCGCCTCCCGGCCGAGGAGGCCGCGGCGATCCGCGCGCGCCTCGTCGCCTGGGGTCTCGACGAGGCCCGCACCGTGCCGCAGGTCCGGCTGGGCGCCTGGTGGTACGCCCGCGAGGAGGCGCCCGAGCTTCCCCGGCCCGCCCTCGAACCTCTCCTCGCGGCGGTCCGCGACTCGGCCCTCGCGGTCCACGGGGAGCAGGCGGACAGCGACTTCTACGCGCAGCGCGGAGCGGCCGAACTCCTCGGGGCCTTCCCGGACCCGGCGAACGCCCCCGTCCTCCGGCGCCTCCTCGACCACGACAGCGAGGCGGTCCGGATGGCGGCCTGCCTCGCGGCGTCCCGCGCGCCGGATGCCTCCTTCACGACGCGACTGGTCGAGATCGCGGGGGAGGACGGGGACTACGCCGGCGTCGGCGCGGCGCTCGCGCTGGCGGCGCTCGAGGATCCCCGGGCGGCGGGGTTCCTCGTCGACGTCCTCGACTCCGGGAATCGCCTGCTCATGCCGGACGCGCTCGCCCGGCTGCGGGCCCTGCGCGGGGAGTCGATCGCGGCCGGACTCCCCGACACGCCTTCGGCCTGGCGCGCCCGCGCCCGCGCCTGGCGCGAGCGTCTCCGGGCGGGGGATCAGCCCTCGAGGTAGGTGTAGCCGTTCATCCCGTCCACGAAGGTGCGGAGGAAGTCCTTCCCCTCCTTCACGGTCAGGCTGCCGCGGCGCATCGCCTTCTCGATCTCGCGACGGACGTCGTTGCGCAGCTTCTGGGTGTCCCACTGCACGTAGCCGAGCACCTCGTCGACGGTGTCGCCTTCGACGATGTCCTCGATCGTCCAGTCTCGTCGTCGACGCGGATGTGGACCGCGTGCGTGTCGCCCAGGAGGTTGTGGAGATCGCCGAGGATCTCCTGGTAGGCGCCCACGAGGAAGAAGCCGATGTAGTAGGGTTCGCGCTCGAGGTCGTCGAGCTCGTGGAGCTCGAGGATGCGCTTGTCCTCGCGACGGTCGGCGAAGCAGTCGATCTGTCCGTCGGAGTCGCAGGTGATGTCCGCGAGGATGCCGCGACGGCGCGGCTCCCGGTCGAGCCGGTGGATCGGGCAGATCGGGAAGATCTGATCGACCGCCCAGGAGTCGGGCAGCGACTGGAAGAGCGAGAAGTTGCAGAAGTAGATGTCGGTGAGCTTGTCCGCGACCTCGGCGAGCTCGTCGGGGAGGCCGTCCTCGTCGCGGCTCGCGGTCTCCACCAGGCGGTGGAGGATGTGCCAGAAGAGCGACTCCGCCGTGGCGCGGTGGGTGAGGCTCATGTGGCCGAGAGCGAAGAGAGTCTTCGTCTGGTCGTAGGCGCGGCAGGCCCAGTGGTAGTTCTCGAGGGGATCGGCCGTCGCGAGCTCGGCGTGGACGTCCCAGAGCTCCTGCAGGGGCGTCGGCAGCGAATCCTCGCCGCGTACCACGTCGAGGTCGCCGTCGTAGCGCGCCGAGCCGAGGACGTTGCAGACGAGCACGCTCGAGTAGGCCACCATCGCGCGACCCGACTCGGAATACACGTCGGGGTGGGGCACGCCCACCTCGTCGCAGACCGCCGCGATCCGGTGGATGACCTCGACCGCGTAGGAGTCGAGCGTGTAGTTGATCGAGGACGCGGTCGCGGTCTGGCTGCCGTCGTAGTCGACGCCGAGGCCGCCGCCGATGTCGATCGCCTGGACGCCGGTGCCGAGCTGGTAGAGCTCGGCGTAGATGCGCGCGAGCTCGTTGACGACCTCCTGCAGGCTCCGGACGTCGTTGATCTGGGAGCCGATGTGCGAGTGGACGAGCGTGAGGCACTGGAGCATGTCGTGCTCGCGCAGCAGCTCGACCGCCCGCATCAGCTCGGAGATGAACAGGCCGAACTTCGAGCGGCTTCCACCCGACTTTTCCCAGCGCCCGGAACCGGCGGAGCTGAGCTTCACGCGGATTCCGATCGTCGGCGAGACGCCGTGGCGCTTCGCCTGCTCGATGATCATCTCGAGCTCGCTGAACTTCTCGACGATCGGCGTGATGTCGCGGCCGAGCTTCTTGGCGAGGATCACCGTCTCGATGAATTCCTCGTCCTTGAAGCCGTTGCAGACGATCGGGATCTCGGGCTGGTCGGCGGTGAGGCCGAGCACGCCGAAGAGCTCGGGCTTGGAGCCCGCCTCGAGGCCGAAGTCGAAGCGCGTGGCGAGGTCGCGCACCTCCTCGCAGACGTGCCGCTGCTGGTTCACCTTGATGGGGTAGAGGCAGCGGTAGCGGCCCCGGTACTCGTAGGACTCGATCGCGCGGTCGAAGGCGCCGCGGATCGCGCCGAGCCGGTGCTCGAGGAGGTCGCTGAAGCGCAGGAGCACCGGCGACGAGAAGCCGCGCTCGGCGAGGCCCTCGACGACGTCGTGGAGATCGATGCCCGGGCCTTCGGGGCCGCGCGGGCGCACCTGGAGGTGACCGTTCGGCAGCACGTTGAAGTAGCCGTCTCCCCAGTCCTCGAGGCCGTAGAGCGCGGCCGAGTCTTCCGGGGTCCAGGTCGTCTCGGCGGAGTCCGCCACCACTTTCTCGCTCATCGGATGGTTCGTCCTCGGGGCGTGGGGGCGGTCCGTCGAGGGCCGGCGGTCGGGCGACCGCCGGCCCTCGCGATCAGCTCGCCTGCTGCTCGTCCAGGATCTTCTTCGCGACCTCGATGGCCTCGACGCGGTAGCGGGTCTGGCCGTTCGGGAGATTCACGAGGACCTCGCCGCCGACCGTGCGACCGAGGAGGGCGCGGCCGAGGGGGGCGAGGTAGGAGATGATGCCGCGCTCCATGTCGACGTCCCAGGGGCCGAGGAGCGTGTAGCTCTCCTCGCGGTCGGCGTCGAGGTTGCGCACGCGGACGCGGCAGCCGACGGCGACCTCCTGGTCGGTGACGATCGAGTCGTCGAGCACGCGCGCCTTCTCGAGCGCCTCCCGCATCTCCTCCGCCTTGCGGGAGAGCGCGGCCTGCTTCTCGATCGCGGCGGACCACTCGGCGTTCTCCGAGAGGTCGCCGTAGGAGGCGGCGCGGCCGATCTCCTGGGCGTTGGCGGGGATGTCGTCGTTGACGAGCTTGTTGTACTCGGTCTCGAACTTCAGGTATCCCGCGGCCGTCACCCAGATCACGCGCTCGTCGATCGCGGCGATCTCCTCGGCCTGCTCCTCGCGGATGCGCTCCTTCGCGATCTCCGGGCGCGTCCGCAGGAGGGCCGCCACGACGGTGTCCTTGACGTCGTCGGGAAGGCTCCGGCTGCCGCGCACGATGTTGTAGAAGTCGACCGCCGACTCGATGAGGGTGTCGCGCGCGGTGCGGCGCACGAAGTCCGAGTTCTTGGCGGTGAGGAGCTTCTCGATCGCGCGGATCTCCTTCTTGAGCTCGGCGTCGTTCGTCTGGATCAGACGGTTGGCGACGTGCGCATGGAGGAGGAAGGTCTTCTCGAGCAGGCTCTCGAGGTTCGGGTTCGGAAGCGCCTTGTGGACGTTGCCCTTGAGGACGAGCTTCGTGAACCAGAGGAAGGAGCCGCGGTAGTCGCGGAACTTCTTGATGAGGTCGAAGATCACCCGCGTGAGGCGATCGAAGGCGCCGATCTCGATCAGCTTCCGCATGCAGTAGTCGTTGACGTCGCTCTCGCCGAGGTACATCGCCTTCTCGAAGACCTCGGGCCACTCCTCGGGGAAGCGCTTCTTGAGGCGGGAGAGGACGTCCTTGCGGTCGGCGGCGACGGGGACCGTGTCCAGGATCTCGATCACGCGCCACGGATCGTCGAGGACGCGGTCGATCTGCAGCTCCTCGGGGATCGTGAAGCCGTCGTCGACGCCGGAGACGCGCTCGAGGATGAGGGCGACGCTCAGCGTGGCGCCGGGGTAGCGCTTCCGCTCGTCGCGGGCGCTCTTGGCGAGGACGCCGGCGGCGACGAGGAGCGCGCTGCGGGTCTCGGGGTGCGCCTCGAGCTCGGACAGGAGCTCGCGCACGTACTTGATCTTCCGCGGGAGGTCGCGGAGGACCGACATGTGGTTGAGAGTCTGGTCCGAGAAGTCGAGCTCGACGTGCGTGATCTCGATGACCGGGTTGCTGCCGGTGGAGATCTTGAGGTTCGGGTCGCGCTTCGCGTGCGTGCGGACCTTCGACCACCACTTCGACCAGTCCTTCGCCGGGATGACGCCCTCGGTGAGGGTGTGGCGCAGGTCGCGGACGGTCGTCTGGCGCGCGCGGCTGTCGACGACGCACCGCACGAGCTCGACGGGGTTGTTCTCGGCGAGCTCCTTGAGCTCGTGGAGACGGTCGAACTTCATCGCGCGGAAGTCGTCGGACGCGAGCGGGCGAGTGATGCCCACCGCCATGTCCATCTCGAGCTCGTGGCCCTTCATGCCGTCGAAGTCGATCGTCACCGTTGCGTCGTCGGCGTTCACCGAGGCCACGGTGCCGACGCCCCAGCCGGCGGGGTGCTCGACGTAGGAGCCGGGGCGGAAGTGGAGGTAGCTCTCGAGCCGCTCCGCCGCCTTGCCGACCTCCATGGTCGTCTCGATCTCGGAGTGCGCGATGAGCGACTCGAGACCCTCGTGGTCCGCGAAGCGACGTCGCAGGACCGTGAGGTAGCTCTTCCGAAGGTTCTGGTTGCGCGGCCCCAGCTTGGCGAGGCGACGCAGCACGAGCAGCGCCTTGTCGTCGTCCTCGGCCTTCACGTAGGTGTCGAGGAGCAGGGTCAGGAACTGGGAGGCCTTCCCGAAGTGCCCCTGGGCCTCGAGGGCGTCGATCGCCTGCAGGAGTCCGTTGACGTCCGAGGAATCGGAGGCGACGACATCGATCCAGGCGTCTTCGAAGTCCTTGAGTTCGTGCTTCGACGCGAGGTCCGTGAGCCGTTTCAAAGTGGCTGCGCTCAAAGGCATTATGGCTGTCTCTGGGGGTGGGCTACCGACTGGTCGGGCTATCGTAAGAAACGCCGGTCCGTTTTCCATGCCGGGGGGCGTCCGGAGGGCCTCGCGGCGCGATTCCGGGCCCCGGGGGCCCGTCGAGGCGGGTCGGATCAGTCGACCGGGCCCTCGTAGAGGCGGTGGACGCGGTTCCGGCGCCCTCCGACCCGTTCGATGGTGTTGATCATCACCTGGTTGGTCTCGAGCACCCAGCCGAGCTCCGACCACTCCTTCCCGAGATCCCGGGCGGCCCGGAAGCTGTCGAGGTAGAGGAGGGCGTCGAGGCCCCGCTTGTGGAACTCGCGCGAGACGCCCATCGCGATGAGGCGGATGCCGGCGACGCGCTTCAGACCGAAGAGCAGGTGGAAGATGCCGAAGGGGAAGAGGCGCCCCTTCATCTTCTTGAGCACCAGGTTGACGTCGGGAAGGACCAGCGAGAAGCCGACCGGCTTCCCCTCCTTCTCGGCGAAGCAGGCGAGGGCGGGCTCGAGGATGGGCTTCAGCTCCTTCGCCATGTGGTCCAGCTCGCGGGCGGTCATGGGGACGAAACCCCAGTTGTCCTCCCAGGCGTCGTTGTAGATGTCCATGACCGCGGCCACTTCCTCGGCGAAGCGCTCGGGCCGGAAACGGCGCAGCTCGACGCCTTCGCGGCGGACGACGAGGTCCGCGATCCGCCCCACGCGCTCGTGGTCGAAGGACATCACGGGAAGGAGGAAGGAGACGAGGTCCATCACCTTCTCGAGACCGGCCGCGAGGACGAGCGCCTCGCTGCTCGGCGGGTTCCAGGGGGTGAGGATGGTGCAGGGCTCGTCGAAGCCCTCGACCAGGAGGCCGCACTCGTCGTTGAGGCTGAACGAGGCGGGGCCGCGCACGCGGTCGAGGCCGCGCTCCCGGAGCCAGGCGCGAGCGCGATCGAGGAGGGCGACCGCGACGGCGGGATCGTCCTCGCAGTCGAACCAGCCGAAGAAACCGGTGCGGTCGCCATGAAACTCGCGATGGCGTCGGTTGTCGATGGCCGCGATGCGGCCCACCGGGCGCCCGTCGCGCCAGGCCAGGAAGTAGGCCGCCTCGGAGTGATCGAAGAAGGGATTCTTGCGGCGGTCGAGGCGGTTCTTCACGTCGAACCGCAGCGGCGGGACCCAGCGGTCCTCCCCCCGGTAGAGCCGGTAGGGGAAGTCGATGAAGCGGGCGAGATCCCGCCCCGCGTCCGCGCTCCGGACCTCGATCGCTCCGCTCATGCCCGGGCCGGCGGTCAGGAGTTGGTGGCCGTGGCGACCCGGCTGGCGAGGCGCTCGAAGACGCCGAGGGCGAAGGTGAGATCCTCGTCCGCATGGGTCGCCATGTAGCTCGTGCGCACGAGGCCGATCGGCGCGCCCGGGGGCACGACCGGGTTCACGAAGACGCCCGCGTCGTAGAGGGCCTTCGCGAAGAGGAAGGTCTCGGGCTCGCCGCCGACCTTGAGGGGGATGATGGGCGTCTTCGAGCCCATCGTGTCGTAGCCCATCTCGTCGAGGCCGGTCTTCATGCGATCGACGTTCGACCAGAGGCGGCGGAGTCGCTCCGGCTCGGAGCGGAGGATCCGCAGGGCGGTCAGGGCCGCGGCCGCGTTCGGCGGCGAGCAGCTCGCGCTGAACATCAGCGAACGCGCGATGTGCTTGACGTAGTGGATGACCTCCTCGCTCGCGACGACGAAGCCGCCCAGCGAGGCGAGGGACTTGGAGAAGGTGCCGCCGACGATGTCGACGCCGTGGCCCGCGCCGCGCAGGCCGAAGTGCTCGAGCGTGCCCGAGCCCTCCTCGCCGAGGACGCCGACGCCGTGGGCGTCGTCGACCATCACGCGCGCGCCGTGGCGCTGCGCGACCTCGACGATCGCGGGGACGTCCGCGATCTGCCCGACCATCGAGAAGACGCCGTCCACGACGACCAGCTTGCCGGCGTCGGGGTCGGAGGCGGCGAGCTTGCGGTCGAGGTCCTCGACGTCGTTGTGGCGGAAACGCTTCACCTCGGCGAGCGAGAGGCGGCACGCGTCGAGGATCGAGGCGTGGTTCTCCTTGTCGCAGAAGATGATGTCGTCCTTGCCCGCGATGGCCGAGATGACGCCGAGGTTGACCTGGAAGCCGGTCGAGAAGATGACGCAGGCGGGGAAGCCCAGGAAGTCGGCGAGCTCCTGCTCGAGTTCCTCGTGGAGGTTGATCGTGCCGTTCAGGAAGCGCGAGCCGGTGCAGCTCGAACCGTACTCGTCGATGGCGGCCTTCGCGCTCGCGACGACGCGGGGATCGTGGGTCAGGCCGAGGTAGTTGTTCGAGCCGACCATGACGAGCTCGTGCCCGTCGATCTTGACCCGGGTGCAGTTGGATTCGTCGATCGGTCGGAAGTAGGGGTAGAGGCCCGACTGCTGCAGCGCCTTCGCCCGCTCGAATTTCCGGCACTTGTCAAAGAGGTCCAAGCCCTTACCTTTCCAAAGCCGCCTCGAGGGGCCGGGACCCGCGCGTGCCGCGCCTCGCCCTCACGAAAAACCCCCGGGGAACGCGCCCCAGGGACTCGTCACTTATGCCAAATCACCCCCCTGCTGACAACGCCGAGCGAGGGCGAGAGGCCTCCCCCGGGGCACCCACGGGGGAATGTGAATTGTCGCTCCATTCGCGGGAATTTCTCGGGAATTCCCGCATCGCGATCACCGGTGCGACGGGCTTCATCGGCGGGCGTCTCGCGCGGGCCATCCTCGCCGCGGCGCCCGCGGAGCTGCGCATGCTGACGCGCCGCCCGCTCCCCGCGGATCTCGGGCCGCGCGCGGTCGCGATTCCCGGCGGACTCGAGGACGAGGAGGCGCTGCGCCGCCTGGTGTCGGGGGCGGACCTCGTGCTCCATCTCGCGGGCGCGACGCGCGCCTGGAGCGAGCGCGACTTCGCGGCGGTGAACGCGGACGCGGTCGGTCGCCTCGCCGAGCTCGCGCGCGTCGAAGCGTCGCCGCGTCGCTTCGTGCTCGTCTCCAGTCTCGCCGCGGCGGGGCCCTCGACGACGGGGCGCCCCCGGCGCGAGGAGGACCCCTGCGCTCCGGTGAGTCGCTACGGCGCCTCGAAGCTCGCGGGGGAACGGGCGCTGAGAGAGGCCGCGAACGGCCTCTCCTGGACGATCCTGCGGCCGCCGGCCGTCTACGGCCCCGGGGAGCGCGACATCCTCGAGATGTTCCGCATGGCGAGCCGCGGCTGGTTGCCTCGCCTGGGTTGGCGACGCCGCGAGTTCTCCTTCGTCTACGTCGACGACCTCGTCCGCGCGATCGTCGAGGCCGCGGCGGCGCCCGCCTGCGTCGGCGGCACCTACTTCGCGGCGCACCCGGAGGTCGTCGACTCGCGCGCCTTCGCGGCCGCGATCGCGGGCGCCCTGCCGGGGCGCGTGCGCAGCTTCGGGATCCCCTCGCTGCTCCCGCGGGCGCTCGGCACGCTCGCGGGGCTCTCGCGCCCCTTCCTCGAGAGACCTCCGCTCCTCAATCCCGACCGCGCGCGCGAGATGGCTCCGCGGTCCTGGGTCTGCGACCCCTCGCTCCTCCGGCGCGACGCCGGCTGGGAGCCGCGCGTCGAAATGGCGGAAGGAGCGAAGCTTACGGCCGCCTGGGCGCGCGAGACCGGCCAGCTCTGAATTCTTCGTGTCGTCGGAAGCATCCCCGCCGGATCCGAGGGCGGCTGCGGTACAATCCCCGTCCCGCCCCCCGTACCCGGGAGCGCGGCACGCCCGAAACACCGGAGGAACGGATTCCATGTCGCATTCGCGCTTCGCCGCGATCGCGCTCCTCGTCGCCCTGATCGCCTCGCCCGCCCTCGCGGACGACGGCAACGGGAACGGCAACGCGGTCATCAAGCACACGCCCGTCGAGATCGGCGGCACCCTCAACATCCAGTGGGGCTCCTCGACGGCGCCCTTCGGCCAGACCCTGCTCGTCATCTCCGACGGCATCGGTCCCACGACCTACCCGGGTCTCGGCCTGGTCTGCCTGGACCTCTTCTCGCCCTCGGCCAGCATCGCGGTCGACACGAACCTCGACGCGACGGGGCAGACCTCGCTGAGCATCGGGATCCCGAACATCCCGGGCCTGACGACGCTCGCGCCGATCTACGCCGTCGCGCTCGTCGTCGACTTCTCGCAGCCGAACCCCTTCACCATCTCGAAGACGGTCGGCTTCTACTTCGAGAACCCCGACTCGTACTCGAGTGCGAACGGCAGCCTCGGCACGCCGCGCGCCCTCCACACCGCGACGGCGCTCGCCGCCGACTCCTTCGACAACGAGGTCGAGGTCTTCGTCGCCGGCGGCGGCAACGGTTCGATCCTCGCGCCGGCCGCCGACGCGACGACCGAGCTCTTCAGCCCGCTGACCCGCACCTTCCGTCCGGGCCCGACGATGGCCGCGGCGCGCGCCCTGCACCAGGCCGTCCGGCTCCCGAACGGCACCGTGCTCCTCTGCGGCGGCACCGACAACGCCGGCACGGTCACGACGAGCTGCGAGATCTTCGATCCGGTCACCGAGACGCTCTCGGCGACGGGCGGGATGACCCAGGCCCGCGCGGGCCACGTCGCGACGCTCCTCGGCAACGGCAAGGTCCTCGTCACCGGCGGGCTCCCGAGCTTCGTCGGCGGCACGACGATGCTGGCCGCGATCCTGAACGGCGCCCTCAACACCGGTGAGATCTACGATCCGGCGACGGGAACCTGGTCCGCGGTTCCGGGCACGATGGCGAGCAAGCGCTTCGGCCACTCGCAGGTGCTCCTGAACGACGGCCGCGTCATGATCACGGGCGGGATCAACGGCGGCTTCACGCTCTTCGGTCAGGACCTGCCGACCTACACGCCGACCTGCAACTTCTACAACCCGGTCACGAACGCCTTCCAGAGCGCCCCGAGCTTCGCGACGGCGCGCGCCGGTCACGCGACGAGCGTGCTCGGCAACGGCGACGTGCTCCTCACCGGCGGCATCGTCTCCGGACTCCTCAGCATCCCGACCGCCACCTCGAGCTGCCAGCGCTTCAACGGCTCGGTCTGGTCCAGCGCCCCGGCGCTGCCGACCGCCGTCGCGCTGCACTCGCAGATCGCGGCCAACGGCAACGGCGACGCCATCGTGATGGGCGGCGTCACCGGAACCTTCCTCGCGCTCGGCGTGAGCTCCGCCGCGGTCCGGCACACCGGAACGGCGGCGACCCCGCTCGCCACCGTCGGCACCAACCCCGGCGACCCGGCCGAGATGGCCACCGCTCGCGGCAGCCACACCTGCACGCCGCTCTACGACGGCACCTTCGTCGTGATCGGCGGCACCGACGGCAGCACCGCGATCGGCGGAGGACTCGTCTACCTCGAGAACTGATCGCCCGACCCCGGTCGGATGAATCCTCACGCGGGAGCGCGCACGCGCGGCTCCCGCGTTCTCGTTCCGGGCGCCCCCGGAGCGTCATCCCCGTCGCCGCCGGTCGACGGTTCCGCTACGATTCCGGTTGCGCTCGGCTCGCTCCCCGGGCGGGAGCCGATCGCGACCCGAGGGGAGCGGAACCATGTCGCATCCGACGCTCGCCGCGATCGTCTCCGCGATCGCCCTGGCCGCTTCACCCGCGCTCGCGGATGACGGCAACGGGAACGGCAACGCCTACCTGAAGCACACGCCGGTCGAGATCGGCGGCACGCTCCACATCCAGTGGGGCTCGCCGACGGCGCCCTTCGGCCCGACCCTGCTCGTCATCTCGGACGGCATCGGGCCCTCGCCCTGGCCCGGTCTGGGTTCGGTCTGTCTCGACCTCTTCTCCCCGGGGACGGAGATCGTCGTCGATCAGACCCTCGATGCGATGGGCAACGCCTCCATCAGTGTGGACATCCCGGATCTCCCCGGCCTCGCCACCCTGGCCCCGATCTTCGCCTGCGCGCTCGTGATCGACACCTCGCTCGCGAACCCCTTCTCGATCACCAAGACGGTCGGTCTCTATCTCGAGAATCCCGACTCCTGCTCGAGTACGAGCGGAAACCTCGGCGTGCCGCGCGCGTACCACACCGCGACGGCGCTGGCCGTCGACGCCTTCGACGACGAGACCGAGGTGCTCGTCGCCGGGGGCGGAGGCGCCCAGGGCGCGTTCTACGCTCCGAGTGCCGACGCGACGACCGAACTCTTCAGCCCGATGACCCGCACCTTCCGGCCCGGCCCGATGATGAGCGAGGCGCGGGTGATGCACGGGGCGGTCCGCCTCGCCTCCGGCCTCGTCCTGATCGGCGGCGTGAACGGCACGACCACCCTCGATTCCGGGTTCGTGTACCTCGAGGGCTGATCGACGGATCCGGCGCCGCGGGCGCTCTGGTAGACTCCGCGCCATGGAGTCGCCTGTCGCTCGCGTCGCCGCCGTCGTCGTCCTCTTCGAGAGCCGGGACGCGCTCCCGGCTCTCGTCGCATCGCTGCGCGCCCAGACCCGACCCTGCGACGAGTGGGTCTTCTGTCTGAACGGCCCCGACGACGGCGCCGGCGCCGAGCTCCGCGCGCTCCCCGAGAGCCCGCGCCTCCTCGAGAGGCCGGACAACCCCGGCTTCGCGGGCGGCGTCAACGCGGCGCTCGCCGCCACCGACGCGGAGTTCGTGCTCCTCCTCAATCCGGATGTCGTCCTCGCGCCCGATTACGTCGAACGCTGTCTCGCCGCGCTCGGGGCGGACGAACGTCGCGCCGTCGCGGGCGGGGTCCTCTGGCGTCCCGACGGGGCGGGGCGTCCGGTCGTCGACGGCGCGGGTTTCTCGGTGCAGCCCTGGTTGCGCGTCGTCGATCGCGGGGCGGGGCGCCCGCTCGAGGGCTTCCCCCTCGAGAGCGGCGAGGTGCCCGGGCTCTGCGGCGCCGCGCTCCTCGCGCGCCGCTCCGCCCTCCGGGCCGTCGCCGAGGACGGACAGGTCCTCGACGAGACCTTCTGGATGTACAAGGAGGATCAGGACCTCGCCTGGCGCCTCCGCGCGGCGGGTTTCGTCCAGTGGCTCGAGGTCTCCGCGCGCGCCCGCCACGAACGGGGCTGGCGGCCCGGGACCCGGGGGGTCGTCGCCCCGCGGCTGCGCCGGCACTCGCTCAAGAACCGCTATCTCCTCCTCGCCAAGCACTTCCGCTGGGGGAGGGACTTCTGGCGGATCCCCTTCATCCTCGCCTTCGAACTGGTGCAGGGGGTGGTTTTGCTACTCTCGGAGCCGAGGACGATGTCCGGGTATCTTCTCGCGTGGCGGGCTCTGCCCGACGCGCTGCGGCGGCGGCGCCGCGCCCGGACGACGGGGATCGCGCGGACCGGAGACGGATGACGGACATCTCGATCGTCATCGCGAGCTACAACACTCGCGATCTCCTCCTGCAGTGTCTCGCCTCGATCGAAGCCTCCGAGGGCGCGGGCGAGGTCGAGGTCTTCGTCGTCGACAACGACTCGCGCGACGGCACGGTCGACGCCCTGCGCGAGCACTTCCCCGACGTCCGGCTCGTCCTGAACCCGCGGAACCTGGGCTTCGCCGCCGCGAACAACCGCGCGCTGCGCCTCTGCGGGGGTCGCTACGTCCTGCTCCTCAACCCCGACACCAAGCTCGATCCGGGCACCCTGCGGGAGGTCCGGGCGGTGATGGACGCGCGGCCCGACGTCGGCATGGCCGGCATCAAGCTCGTGCGCCAGGACGGGAGCCTCGACCGCGCCTGCCGGCGCGGCTTCCCGACGCTGATGAACTCGGCCGCCCGCTTCCTCGGGCTCGACCGCGTCTTTCCCCGCAGTCGCCTCTTCGGCGGCTACAACCTGACCTGGCGCGACCCCGACGGGGACTACGAGGTCGACTCGATCGTCGGCGCCTTCATGTTCCTCCGCCGCGAGGTCGTCGAGGAGGTCGGTCTCCTCGACGAGAGCTTCTTCATGTACGGCGAGGACCTCGACTGGTGCTGGCGCGTCCGCGCCTCGCGCTGGAAGGTCCTCTACCTGGGAAGCCAGGAGGCGCTGCACATCAAGGGCGCGAGCACGCGACGCAACCCGGCCGAGATGAACCGACACTTCCACGAGGCGATGGCGATCTTCCACCGCAAGCACCTCGAGGACCGCTATCCCTTCTTCGTGAACTGGGCGGTCCAGGCCGGGATCGCGGCCCGGTGGGGGGCGAAGGCCCTCGCGCTCAAGGTCCGCAAGGGCGAGCGCGCGCCGTCCTGAGCGCCGTCCGGCGCCCGGTCTCGGGGTCGGATTCCCCGGGCGCGAAAACCGGGTCCCCGTTCCGGGGCGAGCCGCTATACTCGCGCGACGAGCACCGGTACCGGGACGAGCCCATGGCCCATACGATTCGCTACCACGGCATCACCGACGTGGGTCGCAAGCGCGACCACAACGAGGACGCCTACTACGTCTCCGCCGACGGTCACTTCGGGATCCTGGCGGACGGCATGGGGGGACGCCACTTCGGCGAGGTCGCGGCGAACATGACCGTCGACCTCCTCCGCCACAAGTTCGAGACCTACTTCCCGCCCTCCTACGCGAAGCTGCGGGACACCGAGCAGGCCCACGTGGCCGACATGGTCACCTGCCTCCTCGACGACTGGGTCCGCGACGTCAACTTCCAGGTCTGGCGGAAGGGCCAAGAGGACGAGAAGTTTCGCGAGATGGGCACCACCGTCGTGGCGCTCTACACGATGGCGAACGTCGCGGTCCTGGCGCACGTCGGCGACAGCCGCGCCTACCACGTCCGCGACGGCGAGATGACGCGCATCACGCGCGACCACTCCCTCGTCAACAGCCAGCTCGAGTCGGGCATGATCACGGCCGAGGAGGCCGAGGCCAGCACGCAGAAGAACATCATCACGCGGGCCATCGGCACCGGGAAGGACGTGAAGCCCGAGGTGACGACCTGCTCGACGCGCGCGGGGGACCGCATCCTCGTCTGCTCGGACGGCCTCTCGGACATGGTGTCCGACGAGGTCATCCTCGAGGTCCTCGCGAGCGACGACGACGCCGAAGGCGCGCTGCGCACGCTCGTCGAGCGCGCCAACGAGGCCGGCGGCAAGGACAACATCACGATCCTGCTCGTCGAGTTCGCCTGAAGCCCCGACGGGCGCGACTCACTCCGCGCGATGGACGATCCGGCCGCCGACGATCGTGGCGCGCACCGCGTTGTTCCGCAGGTTCGACTCGGGTCCCTCGATCGGATCCCGTTCGAGGATCACGACGTCGCCCAGCATCCCCGGCGCGAGCCGTCCCTTGCGATCCTCCTCGAAGGCCGCCCAGGCTCCGCCCGTGGTGTAGCTCGCCACCGCCTCGCGGCGCGTCAGGCGCTGCCGGGCGTGGTAGCCGCTCGTGGGCGGGCCCTCGCCCCAGTCCCGGAACACGGCGGCGCGGAGGTTGGCGAGGGGAGCGAGCTCCTCGACCGGCGCGTCGGTGCCGTTGCAGAAGGCGGCGCCGTCGGCGATCAGCTCGCGCCAGGCGTAGGCTCCCTCCTCGACGCGTTCGCGGCCCAGTCGCTCCTCGGCCCACGGGAGGTCGGAGGTCGCGTGGTTCGTCTGCATCGAGGCGACGACGCCGAGCCGCGCGAAGCGCGGGATGTCCGCCCGGTCGAGGATCTGGGCGTGCTCGATCCGGAAGCGCGCGGCGCGCCCTTCCGGCCGCTCCGCGAAGACGCGCTCCCAGGCGTCGAGCGCGATGCGGTTCCCACGGTCGCCGATGGCGTGGACGCAGACCTGCCACCCTCCCTCGAGGGCGCGTCGACCCAGCGCGACGAGCTCGTCCTCGTCCATGAGCACGAGGCCGCGGTGACCGGGGCGATCGCGGTAGTCCTCGAGCAGCGCCGCGCCGCGCGACCCGAGCGCGCCGTCCACCCCGACCTTCCAGGCGCGCACCGTCAGGCGCTCGTCGAACTCGCCGATCGAGGGAGCCGCGTCGAGATCGAGGTCGGCCATCGTCGTGCCCGAGCCGCCGAGCATGACGTAGAGCCGGATCTCGAGCTCGCCCGAGGCGTAGAGCGCGCGCATCGCGGCCAGCTCGTCGGCGCCGATCCCGGCGTCGTGGAGGCTCGTGATGCCGACGCGGAAGCAGGCCGCCTGCGCCGCGAGGAGGTCGCGACGGCGGGTCGCCTCGTCGGGCGCGGGCATCGCGTCCCGCACGAGCGACTCGGCCGCGTCGACGAAGATGCCGTTCGGCTCGCCCGCCGCGTCGCGGAGGATCTCGCCGCCGGCGGGGTCGGGCGTGTCGCGCGTCACGCCCGCGGCCGAGATCGCGGCGTCGTTGGCCAGCAGGGCGTGCCCGTCGATCCGCGTGAGGAGGCAGGGGTGGTCGGGGAGCGCGGCGCTCAGCGCGGCGCGCGTCGGGAAGCGTCGCCCCGGCCAGAGATTCTGGTCCCAGCCCCGGCCCGTCACCCAGGCGCCCGGCGGCAGGTCCAGGGCCGCGGCGGCGGCGCGGGTGACCATCTCGGCCTCGTCGGCGCAGCCCCGGAGATCGACGATCCGGGCGGACTGCCCGATGCCGCCGAAGTGGGCGTGGGCGTCGATGAAGCCCGGGAGCGCGACCGCGCCGCGGAGATCGAACTCGCGGGCCGGGCGCTCGTCCGCGGCGGCGAGCGCCGCCGCCACCTCGGCCCGCGGGCCCGCCGCGACGACCCGGCCTCCGGCGATACCCAGGGCCTCGACCCGCCCGAGCCGCGGGTCCATCGTCTCGATCGTCCCGCCGTGCAGGAGCAGCGGAGGCTCGGGGGCGGGGCGACCCGGCTGGGCGCAGGCGGCGAGGAGCAGGGCCAGGATCGGAAGCCGGGAGAGGAGCGGTGAGGGCTGTCGCAAGGGGGGTCTCCGGGTGGTCGGCCCCGAGGATACCAGTCCGCCTCCGGGGCCGACATTTCCGCGAGCGACTCGCCGCGGGTCGCCGTTGGTAGCCTTCGACCGTGCCCACCCCGTGCGAGCCAGGGAGAGACCCGTGACCCGTCAGGCCGACAAGTTGATGCGGAAGGCCTCCGAGCACTTCTCGCGGAGGCGCACCCAGGAGGCCTACGACGCCTACGGGGAGGCGATCGCTCGTTACGGCGTCCCGGAGGGGCCGGAGCGGCTCCGCCCGGCCCTCGCGCACTACACCCGGGCGATGCTCGTCCTCATGGGCGACGCGGTCGGCGACGTCGAGGCCGACATCGAGGCGGGCGCGGCGCTCGTGGCCGAGGGATCGGAGCCCGAGGTCCGACGCTTCCGCGGGCTCTTCCACCATCAACGCGGCGTCCATCTCGCGCGGGCCGAGGCGCTCGAGGAGGCGCGGACCGAGTTCCGCCGCGCGCGCCCGCTGCTCGAGGAGTGCGGCCGACCGACCGACGTGGTCGAGCTCGAGCGCGAGCTGGCCCTGCTCCTGTCCGAGATCGGTGAGCCCGAGCTGGCGCGGGAGGCCGCCGAGCGTGCGATCCGCGCCGCCGTCGGGGTGATCCCGCTTCTCGTCCGGGCGCGGCGCACCCTCGCGGAGGTGATGGAGACCGCCGGCGACCTCGAGGGCGCGCTGAGCGCGCTGGGCTCGGCCTACGGCGGCGCGGTGGGGACGCAGTTCGTTCCCCTCCGGATCGAGATCGAGGAGCAGATCGACGCGCTGCGTCGCCGGCACGACCTGCCCGCCGGGCCGACCGAGCCCGCGCCCGAGGAGCCGGACGACGAGGAGTCGAAGCCCGAGGAGACGCCGCCGGCCGCGTCCTGATCGTCCGCGCGATCCGCGCGGTCAGAAGATCCCGGGGTCGGCGGCGAGGGGCGTCGCCGGCGCGCGCGAGACGAGCTCGCGCCGGGCGCGGTCGAGAACCTCGAGCACGCGGAGACCGTGGGCGGCGTCCGTCCGGGGCGTGGCCCGCGTGCGGCAGCACTCGAGGAAGTGTCGGCACTCCCGACGGAGCGGTTCCTCGGCGTCGTAGGGCACCGCGCGACGCTCGCCGGAACGGGCCTCCGGCTCCCCCGTCTCCGAGAGCGCGACGCTGGCCTCGGTGACCACGAGCTTGTCGACGGGCGCCATGTCGTCGAAGACCGCCATCCCGCGGTCCCCGACGACCACGAGGCGCTGCTCCTTGCTCGGATGAAGCCAGGACACGAAGACGTGGCCCTGGACGCCCCCGGGGAACTCGAGGTGGGTCACGGTGACGTCGGCCCGCGGGGGAGCGACCCAGCTCCCTCCGCTCGCGGAGACGCGACGCGGATCGTGTCCGACGATCTCGAGCATCAGCGCGATGTCGTGCGGCGCGAAGCTGAAGAGGATGTCCTCCTCGCGCCGGACCCGTCCGAGGTTCAGGCGGTGCGAGTGCACGTAGCGCACGGCGCCGAGCTCGCCCCGGCGCACCAGCGCGAGGAGGGACTCGACGGCGGGGTGGAAGAGCGGCAGGTGGCCGACCATGAGGAGCCGCCCGCGCTCCCGGGCGCGGCGCTCCATCGTCCGGGCGTCCTCGAGGCGCAGGGCCATGGGCTTCTCGACGAGGACGTCGAGCCCGAGCTCCAGGGCCTCGAGCGTGATGGCGGCGTGCGTGGCGGCGGGCGTGGCGATCACCGCCGCGTCGAGGTCGAGCCCCGGTCGCTCCGCGAGCTCGGTCAGGCTGGCGGCGACGACGACGTCGGCCGGCAGCTCCGCGCGCAGGGTGGCGGCCCGTCGGTCGACGACGGCCCGCAGCGCGCCGAGTTCGCGCAGGACGCGGGCGAGGTTGCGCCCCCAGGGGCCGTGGCCCACGAGGACGACACCCGGAGGAGAGGACTCGAGGATGTGATCGGACATCGCCGCGCATCCTGCCGGTCCCGGGGCCGGGGAGCAAGCGGGGACGACGGGGAGGGGAGAGCGTGGACCGCGGAGGGCCGGGCCGGCGCGACCCGGCGACGGGTCAGAAGCGCGCGGCGATCTCGTCGAGATCCGCGGCGTCGAGATCGGAGGTGAGCACGATGATGTGGCGTCCTCGCGGCACGATGACGACGCCGCACTCCTGGCACTGATGGAGCCGGGTCGGACGGCCGTCCTCGAGGCGCTTCTCGCCGAGGTCGCCGCAGGTCCGCATCGCCTCCTCGATCAGGGGGCGCAGGCTGCCGCAGAGGTAATAGGCCGACACCTTCCGCCCGCCGCAGCAGAGCATCACGTGAGGAATTCGGTAGGTCGCGGCCGGCGTCTCGACCTCGTGGATGCAGCAGGCCTCGATGTGGGCGCAGTCCGGCAGGACGGGGACCTGGACCGGCTGGCGGGCGCAGCTGCTGAGGAGCTTCTCGATCTCGCCGATCTTGCTCTGGCGCGTCGTCGTCGGCGAGTCGGAGAACCAGTGACTGACGAGGGCCTCGCCCTCGAGGGCCCGCTCCACGCGCCGGCGGTAGACGTCCTGATCGACGCGGGTGGAGCCGATCTTGCCCCGGAACTTGCGGTCAGCCGCGAAGACGGCGTTGATGATCGGGGACTGTTCGAAGATCGTCGGCGCGGCGTCGGCGACCTCGCGGATGCCGTCGGGCTCGGGCGACACGGTCTCGGCGCCGCCGTCGAAGAGGCCCGCGCCCCAGAGGGTCAGCGCGATGGCCGCGGCCGCCGCCGGGACCGCGAAGACGTTCCAGCGGAAGCGAGGCGGCGTCGTCGCCGCGGGAACCGTCTCGAGCTCGACCGCGGCCTCGAAGCGCGACCAGATCGCCTGCCGCGCGAGGGGCGAGAGCCGCTCTCCGCAGGCCTGCCGCAGACGCCCGCGGAGCCGCTCCTCCTCGCGGATCCGGGCCTCGAACTCCGGGTCCTCGCGCCGCCGCCGTTCGACGGCTTCGCGCTCCTCGGGATCGAGGGAGTTGGCGAGGTAGAGTTCGATGGTCTCGTCGAATCGCATCGGAGTCACGGCGTCTCTGTCGGGTCCAATTTCAGAAGCGATACATTTGGCTCGTCTATTCCGGCCCGCGACTTTTAGCGCAGGAATCCCTCTTCCTCGGCGTGGTGCAGGAGTCGTTCCTTGAGCATCGCGCGGGCCCGGAAGAGCCGCGACATCACCGTACCTACCGGTATGTCAAGGACTTCGGCGATCTCGCGATACTTCAGATCCTCCAGCACCGCGAGCCCGAAGACGTCGAGGAGAGGCGGCGGAAGGTCGAGGACGGCTTGCCGCAGGCGCTCGTCGACCAGCTCCAGCACCGGTCCGAGATCGCCCGCGCGGGCCTCGACGACCGGGCTCTCCTCCGGCGCGACCGGCTCCGGTCCCTCGTCGAGCTCGATCTCGGGCCCCGCCCTCCGGCGACGGCGGTACTCGTTGATGAAGGTGTTGGTGAGGATGCGGAAGATCCACGCCCGGAAGTTGCTCTCGGGCTCGAACTGGTCGATCGACCGGAATCCCTTGAGGAGCGTCTCCTGGAGGAGATCCTCGGCGTCGTTCTCGTCCCGGGTCATCCGGCGCGCGGTCCGCATCAAGGCGTCGAGATGCGGCTCCGCCAGCGCTTGGAAGGACTTTGCGTCGGGACGGGAGGAGCTCATCGACCGCCGGATGCCCTCAGGGGGAGACTCGGGCCCCCCGGGGTCGGTCCCGGCGGGGTCTCGTTCGCGTTCGCCGACTCGGCGCCGCCGGTCCTCGGGGGAGGGCGGGGGCCGCGGACGGCGATGATAGGCGAAAGAGGCGTTGCTTTCGCCCGTCCGGCGGGAGGGAATTCGACGCTCCGGCGCCGTCTTGGCGCCGATCCGACCGGGACCTCCGGAGCCTCGTGGCGTCGGAGGCGAAGAATCGTCGATCGGACGGCGTGGGGCCTTGAGCCGACCCCGACCGCGCTTAGAATGCCCCCCGTCAAGCACCCGTAGCTCAACTGGATAGAGTACCTGGCTACGAACCAGGCGGTTCCAGGTTCGAATCCTGGCGGGTGTACTGCGATGCGAAGGGCCGGAGACGCGAGCGTCTCCGGCCCTTCGACTTTTCGAGACCGGCACTCCGCCCCCCGCCGGGAGCGGGGACCCGGCGGTCCTTCTGGAGCGGCGGGGTCGAGAGACCCGACGCGAGGCCGTGAGGCGGCCCCGCGACGAGCCCTCCGGTCCGTCACCTCCTCCATGGGGGAGACCTGGCGATTCGTGACGCGAAATGGCCCGCCCGGGTCAGAGTCTGCGAATTCATCCCCGCGTCGGCCCGAGACCGCGCGAAACGGAGTCGGGCGAGGAAGGCCGACGAGGCATATCAATGGAAAGATACGGCGAGGAGGCATGACGAAGCCCGGCACCGTTGCCGCCGGTCGAAGCCAGCGGGGATAATCACAGACTCTCAGAGTCTGTGATTATCCCCGCGTCGGCCCGAGACCGCGCGAAACGGAGTCGGGCGAGGAAGGCCGACGAGGCGTATCAAGGGAAAGATACGGCGAGGAGGCATGACGAAGCCCGGCACCGTTGCCGCCGGTCGAAGCCAGCGGGGATATCTTCACAGACTCTCAGAGCTCGTCGAAGATCGCGGCCGCGAACCGCTCGCGCAGGCGGGCGAGGACCCGCTCGCAGCGCTTGCGGAGCGTGGCTTCGGGAATCCCCGTCTCGGTCGCGAGGTCGGCGTAGGGGCGCCGCTCGATCAGACGGCCGGTCAGGAGCTCGCGCTCCTCGTCCGAGAAGCTCGCGGCGATGAAGTCCAGGACCTCCCGCACCGACTCGCGACCCAGGGCGCGGCGGACCGTCTCCCGCGAGGCGGCATCCGGCGCGAGCTCGTCCAACCCCTCGGTCGAGCGGATCGGCGCGAGGCGGGAGCGGAACCGGCGCCGGAGCGCCTCGAGCCCCTCGTTCTTGAGGCGCCGGACCAGGACCGGCGTGAAGCGGCCGTCCTCGGTGGCCGGGAGCCCGGACAGACCGGGCAGGACCCGCGCCCAGACCTCCTGCGCCAGATCCTCGGCCTCGTCGAGCGCGGCGACGCGGGGCGAGAAGCGCTGCTTGATCTGGAGGAGGACGAGCGGGGAGAATCGCTCGACGATCCACTCCAGGCTGCGGTCGTCGCCGGAGCGGGCGCGGCGCAGGTGCAGGCTGGTCTGAGCGGCGAAGGAGTCGGCGTCTTGCGTCATGTCGAGGAGGAGGGGAGCGGAGCGGACGACCGCGGTCGTCGCCTCGAGATCGTCGTCGCGCTCCTCGCGCGGGTCGAGGAGGACCGCCTTTCCGGACGCCCCCGCGGCATCGCGGACTACCAGCGCGAGTTTCCGGGGCACGAGGAACTCGTCGCCCGCGAGCTCGCGGAACTCCTCGATCCTACCACGGTCACCCGGGACCCCGGACCGCCGCTCGGGGGCTTCCGCCTCGAGGCGCCGCTCCCCGGAAGAGACGCCGACCTCTTCCAGGGACGGTGCGCGCGCAGCGGTCGCAGCGTCGTCCTGAAGCGCCTCGGGCGCATCCGATTCGATTCGCTGAAGGAGGAGGAGCGCGCCTTGCGCCGCGCCGCCCGGGCGATCCGCCTCGAGATTCCCGGCGTCCTGCCGCTGCTCGGGGCGGGGGCGGTCAACGGCGTCTTCTGGGTCGCGATGCCCCCGGTCGAGGGGCGGTCGCTCGATCGCATCGACGATCCCGAGCGCGTCCGCTCGGCCCTGCTCGATCTCGTGGCCGGCCTCGCCCGGCTTCACGCCGAGGGGTTGGTCCACGGCGATCTGCGCCCGGAACGCGTCATGATCGAGCCCGACGGGCGCGCCGTCCTCCTGGGGGCCGGAGAGCCGCGACCCGACGGGGCCTCGGCGCTCGAGGACGTCCGGGCGATCGCGCGCCTCCTGCGCGAGGTCGGCGCCGACGCGGGGTCGCCGCGGCGTCGCCGCGCGCTCGATCGCGCGCTCCACCCGGATCCGCGGCGGGCGCCGCGGGACGCGGGGCGCCTCCAGCGCGAGCTCGCGCCGCGACGGTGGCGGATCTGGCCGGGGTGAGCGTCAGCGCGGCCCGGTCTCAGGAGCGTCGGCCTCGAAAACGGGGCGGACGGGCCGCCCCGGTCTCGGTTGCTCCTTCGATGGCGATCGTGACGGTCTGGCTGGCGTCCGAGAGGATGTCGAGCGCCAGGTCGAAGAAGGCCTCCTTCGCCCGGCGTTCGCGTTCGAGCTCCTCGACGAGCTCCCGCCGCGCGCCGTTCTCGATCTCGAGCGCCCGGGCGGATTCCGCCAGGGCGGCCGAGCGCACGGATTCCCGGTGCAGCAGCCAGGTCGTGGTGGCGAGGCTCGAGACGAGCAGCACGAAGACGGCGCACATCGCGGCCGCCGTTCCCGGTCGGCGACGACACCAGCGCCGGAAGCGGAGCAGCGGGGACGAGGGCTGCGCGCGCACGGGCTCGTAGTCGAGGATGCGACGGAGGTCCTCCGCCAGCTCGAGGGCCGTGGCGTAGCGCCGCTCGGGGTCCTTCGCCATCGCCTTCGCGATGACGGCGGAGAGATCGGTCGGCACCAGGGGGTTGATCGAACGCGGCTCGGGCGCCTCCTCGTCGACGATCATCCGCATGAGCGCCTCGCGGTGCGTGGCGCGGAAGGGGCGTCGGTGCGTGACGGCCTCGTAGAGCGTGATCCCGAGGCCCCAGACGTCCACGCGCCGGTCCTGGCTCTCGCCGCGGCCGAGGAGCTGCTCGGGCGCGGCGTAGGCCGGGCTGCCGCAGGCGATCCCGATCTGGGTGAGTCCGTGCCGGGCGTCCTCGATGCGGCGCGCCAGGCCGAAGTCGAGGACGACGGGCTGCCCGTCCTCCGCGATCATGACGTTGCCCGGCTTGATGTCGCGGTGGATCACGCCGGCCTCGTGCGCGGCGTGCACGGCCCGGGCCGCCTTCTCGACGACGCGGATCATCTCCCGCAGTTCCTCGCGGGTCCCGGGGCCTTCCGCCGCGCGGGGCAGGGCGAGTTCGGTCGAACTCGCGGCGTCGTCGACGGCGATGAAGCCCTCGTCGGGCAGGGCGGCGAGGCGCGCGCGGCGGATCCGGCCGGCGAGGGACTCGCCCGCGATGTAGCGCATCGCGATCCACGCGAAGCCGTCGTCGGTCCCCGTGTCGTGGACGGGGCAGAGACCCGGGTGGTGGAGGCGCGAGGTGATCTCGGCCTCCCGACGGAAGCGCAGGAGCGGTTCCTCCGCGTCCTCGGCGCCGAGGTCCAGGATCTTCAGCGCGACCGGCCGGCCGAGCCCCTCGTCCTCCGCGAGGAAGACCCGCGCCTGGCCGCCGCGGCCGATCTCGCGCTCGAGGCGGAAGCGGCCGAGCCGGGCCGGGAGTTCGCGGCCGGCGATCAGCGGGGCCTCGTCGCGCTGGGCGGCGAGGTACTCCTCGGCGATCGTCCGCTCGTCGAGCGGGAAGAGCCGGAGGTACTCGGCGAGCGGCCGTGTGACGCCGCGCTCCCGGTCGCGGGAAAGGGTGCGACGGAAGCCCCGGGCCGTGGTCTCGCGGGTGTCGGTGGGCTGCATCTCTCGTCCTCTCTCGTCCGACCCCGCCGGGGGCCGGCCTGCCGCTCGCCGAAAGGCCTACGGGGCCGGGCCTCGAGGGCTCCGCCGTCGTCGACTTTTCTCCGCCTCTGACTCCGAAGACGCCGGTCCGGACCGCGCATTGCCGGAATTTCTCGAAGATTCCGCGCCGTTACATTTCGTTGACAGGAGCTTGACCGAGGCCCGATCCGGGGCCGGAGGGGAGGGCGGCGGCCTTGTGCGCCCGGTCGGTCGGAATACAGTGCCTCTCCGCGAGGAAGCCAGCGCTCCGGTACCTGGACCGCGCCCACGCAACGAGCACGCGCCAACCGGGTCAGGCCTTGATTGGAGCAGCCCTACGCGATGCTGCTCGTGTGCCGTGATCAGCACGGTCCGGGTTCCCGAGCGCTGGCCCCGCGGACGTCGGGGCGAGCCCTATAATCGGGACTCCTCCGGCGCGCCCGCGTCGCCCCCACGAATCCCGAGGCCTGCGACGCGATGAGCTACGAAGTCCTCACCCTCAAGTATCGCCCCAAGACCTTCGCCGACCTGGTCGGACAGCGCACCGTGGCCGAGACGCTCCAGCGCGCGGTCAGTTCGGGGCGCGTCGCGAACGCCTACCTGTTCTGCGGGAGCCGCGGCGTCGGCAAGACCTCGTCGGCGCGGATCCTGGCGAAGGCGCTCAACTGCCCCGACGCGCGCGAGGGCGAGCCCTGCAACGTCTGCGAGATCTGCCGCGCGATCTCCGTCGGCGAGGACCTGGACGTCATCGAGATCGACGGCGCCTCGAACCGCGGCATCGACGACGTGCGCGGCATCCGCGACAACGCCGGCTACGTGCCGTCGCGCTCGCGCTACAAGATCTACATCATCGACGAGGTGCACATGCTCACCGTGCCGGCCTTCAACGCGCTGTTGAAGGTCCTCGAGGAGCCGCCGCCGCACGTCAAGTTCATCTTCGCCACCACCGACCCGAACGACCTG
This sequence comes from Planctomycetota bacterium, assembly GCA_041402125.1. GTDB lineage: Bacteria > Planctomycetota > DRQF01 > JAWKSY01. The sequence goes on along the minus strand of JAWKSY010000001.1, from coordinate 217,188 downwards.
CCCGACACCATCCTCTCGCGCTGCCAGCGCCACGAGTTCCGGCGCATCTCGGTCGAGGACATCGTCGAGCGCCTTCGCGACATCTGCGCCCGGGAGGGCATCGAGGCCGAGGACGCGGCGCTCCGGGCCCTCGCCACGCGCTCCGAGGGCGGGCTCCGCGACAGCGTCTCGGCGCTGGACCAGGTCGTCTCCTACGCCGGGCCCCAGGTGAGGCTCTCCGATCTCGAGGCCGCCATCGGCATGCTGCCGCAGGAGCGGGTCTCGGCCGTCTTCTCGGCGATGGTCGAGGGGCGCCTCGCGGATCTCGTGGCCGAGCTCGACGGGGCCTTCTGGGGCGGATTCGATCCGCACGACCTGCTCGACGCCCTGACCGGCATCGTGCGCGAGATGATGGTCTATCTCGCCGCGCCGGAGCGGCACGAAGGCGGACCGCGGCGCGAGCGACTCGATCGGCACGCGGGGGCGATGAACCTCGATCGCGCGCTCTACGCGCTCCGCGTCCTCCTGAATGCCTCGGGCGACATGAAGCGCAACGGCCACGAGCGCGTCATGCTCGAGATGGCCTGCATCAAGGTCGCGCGCTCGAGCGCGATGCTGCCCGTGGAGGACCTCCTGGCCCGTCTCGACGGCGCCGCGCCGCCGCCCCCGGCGGATCCCGGCCCGCGTCGCGCCCCCGAGGCTCCGAGCGCGGCGCCGGCCGCCCCGCCCCGACGGGAGACGCCGCGCTGGCAGCCGCCGGACTCCGGTGCCCGTCGCGCCGGCGGGCCCCGGGCCGAGGCGTCCGACTCGGGTCCGGCCGCCGCCCTCGCCGAGGCCCCGCCCCGTCCGGCCCCGCGCGCGCCCGCGCCGCGCGATCCCGAACCCGCGCCGCCGCCCCGGGCCGCGGAGCCGCCCGTCGCGCCTCACGTCGAGCCGCCCGCGGCCGCGCCGACCCCGCGGGCCGAGCCCCCGGCGCCCGCCGCCCCGAGCTGCGACATCGCCACCCTGCGCGAGAGCTGGAAGGCGCTGGTGGCGATCGTGGCCGGGCACTCGCGACCGATGTCGGTCTCGCTCGACCAGGCCCGACCGCTCGCGATCGCCGACGGCCGCGTCGAGCTCGAGGTCCCCGCCGGCCGGAGCTTCGTGCTCGATCAGCTCGGCTCCTCGGCCTTCGATCGCGCCTTCGGCGAGGCGACGGGGCGCGTGCTGGGCGTGACGCTCGGCGCCCGCATCGTCGAGGGCGCGGCGCCGGAGCCCGGCGCGGTGACGAAGAAGAACGTTCATGAGGACCCGGCCGTCCAGAAGTTCATCCAGCACTTCGACGGCGGCATCACCAGTGTGGAGTTCGAAGATGGCCAAGGGGTTTGATCCCGGCGAGATCCTCAACCTTCAGCGCAAGATGAAGGACGAGATGACGAAGGCGCAGGAGAAGCTCAAGGAGTGCGTCGTGGAGGGCGTCGCGGGCGACGGTCTCGTCACGGCCTTCGTCAACGGCTCCTCCGAGGTCGTGGGCATCAAGATCGACCCCGACGCGGTCGACACCGACGATCTCTCCGAGCTCGAGGACCTCGTGATGATCGCGGTCAACAAGGGCCTCGAGAAGGCGACCGAGCTCCACAACGAGGAGATGAACCGCATCGGCGGCGGCATGGGCCTCGGCGGGCTGGGGAACATGTTCGGATGAAGGAACTCGCCGAGCCCCTCGCTCGGCTCGCCGCGGAGCTCGAGCGGCTCCCCGGCGTGGGCGCGCGCACGGCCGAACGACTCGCCTATCACCTGCTGAAGGTCGACCGCGAGGAGGCGATGCGCCTCGCGCGCGCCATCCGCGACGTGAAGGAGAGCCTGAAGGCCTGCCGCGTCTGCTCCAACATCGCCGACGCCGACCTCTGCCGGATCTGCCGCTCCTCCTCGCGCGATCGCAGCCGCATCTGCGTCGTCGAGCAGGTGCGAGACCTCGTCGCCATCGAGAAGACCGGCGCCTACGACGGTCTCTACCACGTGCTCCTCGGGCGCGTCGCCCCGAACCGGGGCGAGGGGCCGCAGGACACGACGCTCGGCGCGCTGCTCGCCCGCCTCGACGGCGAGGAGAAGGAGCGCGTCAAGGAGGTGATCGTCGCCACGAACCCCGACGCCGAGGGCGACACCACCGCCCTCGTCGTCGCGCAGGAACTGGCCTCGCGTCCCGTCACCGTCACGCGCCTCGCGCGCGGCATCCCCTCCGGCGGCAGCATCGAGTTCGCCAACGTCGAGATCCTCCGCGACGCCTTCCGCGGCCGCTCCTGATCCCGCCGTCCCTCCCCCGAGTCCGATGCACATACGGTGCCAGGCACCCGATGTGCATCCCTCCGAACGACGCCTCGAGGACGGAACGGGATCGAGGGGATGCACATCGGGTGCCTGGCACCGTATGTGCATCTCCGGTCTCCTCCCTCCGCGCGCCGCTCCGAGATTTCTCCGTCACGGATCCCCAGGGAAGGGAGTTCCCCCCGTGGACCCGCCTCACAGCGGGCTTTACGCCCCGGAACCCCCCTTTGAGAGGACCCGACATGAGATCCATCGTCACCCTCGGCGCGATCCTCGCGCTGACGGCCGCCGCGGCGGCCCAGAACAACCCGAGTTTCGAGAACGGACTCACCGGATGGACCGCGACGCCCGCGGCCGCGGTCAGCGTGAGTTCCGCCGCCCAGCTCCTCTTCCCGAGCGAGGGCGCCCAGTACGCGCAGATCAGCGCCTACCAGAGCAATGCCGCCGTCGCGGGCCACGGTCCGCACTCCGGCGGCACCGGCTTCGGTCAGGTGTCCAAGCTCTCGCAGATCTTCACCCGTCCCGCGGGGTCGAACTGCATCGTCGGCATCGACTGGACCTTCATCATGCGCGAGAACGAGCTCGACGGCGCGAACAACGACTTCCTGTCGATCGACATCATCGACCTCAACACCGGCAACCTGGTGAAGAACGTCGTCTTCTGCGACAACGGCAGCTCGGCCGGCTTCCCGTCCTACAACGGCGTTCCCGGCGCGGACGGCGGCGAGCTCGCCCTCGTGCGCTCGGTGAACGTCGGCGGCATCGTCGTGATCGGGACGAACACGATCCGGCTGGAGCCCGCGCCGTCGGGCTTCAAGCGCGCCCAGTGCGACATCAGCAGCCTGACCGCGTCCGGGCAGCTCCTGCGTCTCGACATCTCCGTCGGCAACGGCGGCGACGACGAGAACGACTCGGTCGCCCTCGTCGACAACTTCACCGTCCGGACCGGCGGGGCGAACACCCAGGCCGCGTCCTTCCGCGTTCTCGGCGATCTGACGCTCGGCGGCTACCAGAACGGGAGTCGCGCCGAGGGAGATCTCGTCGATCTCGCGCCCTACGAGATGAAGCTGTCCCCGGGCCAGAACGCGACGCTCGCCTTCGCCTCCGATCCCGGACCGACGCCGTTCGCGCTGCTCTACGGCACCTTCAAGCGCGACGCGACCCAGACCGCCATCGGCGAGCTCAACCTCGTCCAGTCCGACCCGATCGGCGTCGCCTTCGACGGCATCAGCCCCTCGGGTCCGACGGACATCCTGCTGGGCACCATCGGAGCCGGTCCGAAGTTCCTCGACATCACGGTCCCCGAGGTCGTCCTCGACGGGTCCTTCGCGATGCAGGCGGTGATGCTCGACCCGAGCAACCCGCCGATCAACCTCCGCCTCTCGGCCGCGACCCGCATCGTCATCGATGACGGCCTCCGGATCCCCCTCGGGACGATGGACGTCCTCGACTCGGGCGGAAGCACGCTCTCGGACGACGACTTCGGCGTGATCGACCTGACGGGTCTGAACGGCGGCAGCGGCTTCCAGTTCTACGGCCAGTACTACACCGAGTGCTACGTCAACTCGAACGGCAACATCACCTTCGGCAGCGGAGACACCGACTTCTCGCCGAGCGTGACCGAGCTCTTCTTCGACCAGCCGCGCATCGCGCCTTACTGGGACGACTTCAACCCGACCGTCGACAACGGTGCGATCCGCTGGCGGACGAACGCCGTCGGCGGCATCTTCCCCACCGATCCGCGCTCGGTCACGATCTCCTGGGAGCACGTCTCGGGCTTCTCGCAGTCGGCCAACGGCAACAGCTTCTCCGTCGTCCTCTATCAGGACGGGACGATCGAGTTCCACTACGACTCGCTCAACGAGTCGAACGGTCTCGTCGGCCTCTCCCGCGGCAACTTCGCGACGATCCCGTCGACCGTCGGCCCGTCGGACCTCAGCGGCGGTGGGTTCCTCCGCGGCAACGACGTCCTCTCGAGCTCGGTCTACCCGATCTTCGAGGAGTTCAGCTTCGGCCAGGACTTGCTGACGCTCGGCATGAACGGTCGCGCGACGATCGTCTTCGAGCCGACCTTCGCGCCGAACCCGGAGTTCCCGATCTTTCTCGAATTCGCCGGCTACCGGACGTTCGCGGGGAACGGCTCCAACTGATCGTCATCCGATGATCGGAGGGCCGCCCTCCGCACGGCGCTCGACTCGGCGTCGGTGATTGGGCGGAGGAACGGTCCGGAGCCGGTCGAACGCACGAGACCGGTTGAATGCGAGGCGGCGCTCACCCCTTCGGGGAGAGCGCCGCCTCATTCCCCGTGCGGGGCGCCTCAGGGGGCCATCAGCCGGGCGAATCGCGGATCGCCGTCGAGAGCCTGGAGGCCGGGGCGCGACCGGAGGCCGGAGGGGTTCTCGAGCCCCGCCGCGAGCGCGGCCCGGAGCGCACCGAGCGCCGCGTCGACGGCGCGCGCGCGCGTCGCGTCGTCCTCGCCCGGGGCCGCGAGGAAGAGCTGCGCCGCGCGCACGAGATCCTCCGGATCGTCGCCGCGCCGCCTCACGAGGAGCTCGCCGGCCCGACGGGCGAGGTCCGCGGCTCCGAGCTCCCGGACCTCCGAGACGATGGCCCCGACGAGGTCCTCGAACTCCGCGCGCAGGCGGGCATTGGCCGACTGCAGCTCGAGCGACTCGAGACGCGGCGCGAGAGCGGCGACCATGTCCTCGACGGAGCGGCGGGGGAGATCCATCGCCCGCCAGGCGGCGGCGCGGTTCTGGAGCATGCCGGCGTGCCGGCCGCGGAGGTCGGCGCGGGCCGGCTGGTACTCGATGAGCCGGACGAGATCGTCGATCGCTCGCGTGTAGTAGTCGGCCGCGCGCTCCGGTTCGCGATCGCGGAAGACGACGCCGAGGGCATTCAGGGTCAGGATGCGCGTGCCGAGGAAGTCCGAGGCGGTGTCCGGGAGGGAGAGGATCTCGTCCTCGAGAGCGAGGGCCTCGGCCAGGACGGGCTTCGCCCGGTCCGGCTCGTCGTGGGCGGTCGCCGATCCGAGGTTGGTGAGGGCCACCGCGAGCTGGTGCTTCGCGTAGACGTTCTGGACGTCGGCCCCGGCGATGCGACGGCGCAGGGCGACGATCTCCTCGTGGATCGCGATGATCTCGGGACGTTTCTCCACGTCGCCGTCGAAGCGCCGACTCTGCGCGAGGATGCTCAGGACGCGCGAACGCTCCTCGTCCGAGAAGTGGATCTCCGGGTCATCGAGGCTCGCCCGCATGTCGGCGAAGGTCCGATCCTCGAGGGCGCGGGCCTCCTCCTCCCGTCCCGCGTCCTGCAGGGCGTTGATCTGGAAGCCGCTGATCTGCAGGACCATGTGGATGAGGGCGGGGTGCGAGGCCGCGATCATGCGGCCCTCCTCGTAGAGGCGCATCCGATCCTCGAAGCGGCCCTCGATGCGGGCGAGGTTCGCGAGGTCCAGGATCACGCCGGCGCGGCGGCGATCGCAGAGCTCGAGCTTGGACTCGTGGAGGAGGGGGCGCGCGCGCTCGAAGGCCTCGTAGGAGGCCTGGTAGAACCGCCGCGCCTCGGCCGGCCGGCCGAGGTCGAGCTCCCGCGTCCCCGCGATGCGGAGGAGGCCGGCGTACTCCGCGAACGTCGACCCCTTGACCGGCTGGCGCGTGGTGAACTCGGCGTAGAGCCGCAGTCCCTCGCCGACGGCCCAGCCCGCCTCCTGGAACTCGCCGCGCTTGATCTGGATGCGGCCCAGGGTGCCGAAGGCGGTCGCCGCGTGCTCGAGGATCTCGTCCGGGATCTCCGCCGCGTCGCGCTCGAGCATGTCGCCGTAGACCTCGATCACGGCCTTGACGACCTCGCGGCGCTCGCGGTCCGGGACCTCGCCCTGGAGGAGGCGACGGTCGATCTCGTGGAGTCGGCGCCCGAGTTCGAGCCGCTGGGCCACGTCATCCCTCGCCTGTTCGTCGCCGCGCGAGGCCTCGCGCTCGAGGGCGATCGCGGCGACGACGACGGCGGCGAGGAGGACCGCGATGCCGACCGCGGCGAAGGGATGGCGGCGGATGCCCTGACGCATCCGGTGGCCGAGGGGGACGCGCGGCGGTCGCGGCTCCTCGCGCCGCAGGACGCGGCGGAGATCCGCCCCGAGGTCGGCCGCGCTCCGGTAGCGGTGGCGGGGGTCGGGGCGCGTGCAGGCCGCGACGATCGCGTCCAGACCGTGCGGCGCGAGGGCCGCGTCCGGCCAGGAGCCGCGTTCGCCGGACTCCTTCGCCCGCGGCGGAGCTCCCGTCAGCATCTCGTGCAAGGTCGCGCCGAGCGCGTGGACGTCGGCGCTGGCGTCGAGATCGCGCGAGCCGGCGCGCTGTTCCGGCGGCATGTAGGCGAGCGAACCCAGCGGCGACTCGGTCGCGGTGATCCGGCTCTGCTCCTCGTCGCGGGCGAGGCCGAAGTCGATGAGGCGGACCTCGCCCCGCGGGGTGACGATGAGGTTCGAGGGCTTGATGTCGCGATGGAGGATCCCCGCCCGGTGCGCGACCTCGAGCGCGGCGGCGACCTCGGCCGCGATCATCGCCGCGGCGTCGGGGAACGCGACGCGGAAGAGCTCGGCCTCGAGGTCGAGCGGCGTGGCCTCGCAGTCCGCCATGGCCTCGGCCAGGAGACGCTCGCCGCTCCGCGAGCGCGGCATCATCGCGAGGAGCTGGTCCAGCGAGACGCCCACGATCTCCGGCATCGCGAACCAGGGCCCGTAGCTGCTCAGGCCGGAGTCGATGACGGGCACGATCACCGGGTGCTCGAGCCGGGCGACGCAGGCGGCCTCGTGCTGCAGCCGCCGCGCGAGTCGCTCGGAGGGGAGGCGGTCGCCCCGCAACATCTTCAGGGCGACGGCGCGGCCGTCCTTCTGACGGGTCGCGGCCCAGACCTCGCCCATGCCGCCCGCCCCCAGGGGGTGGCGGAGTTCGTAGCCCGGGATGCCGGTCCCCGGCCCCGCCGCCGGCGCGACGAGGCCCGTCTCGGAGAGGATCGCGAGCCGCTCGCGCAGCTCGGCCTCCCGCGCGTGTCCGACGAGGAAACGCTCGAGCGCCTCGGGACCCTCCTCGTCGAGGAGATCGAGGCAGGCCGCGACCTGATCCCGGAGCTCGTCGCTCATGAGGAGTCTCGCGGGCGGGACGCCGCGATGGCGTCCGCGAGCGCGGCGAGCGCCCGGTGCAGCGCCTGCCGGAGCGCCTCCTCGCTCTTGCCCTCCCGCTCGGCGAGGACCCGGCGCGGGACGCGCGCCACGCGGGCGAGCAGGACGAGCCGGCGATCGGCGGCCGGGAGGGTCCCGAGGGCCTCGACGAGCTCGGCGAGGCGCTCGCGGGCCTCGGCGTGCGAACTCGGCGTGGGGACGCCGCGGAAGCCCGCGAGGTAGCGGGCCGCGTCGTGCTCGGACTCCAGGGCCTGCACGCGCCGGACGTCCCGTCGTTGCGCCAGGTGATGGCGGCGGCGGTGCAGGAGCTTGCGCTCCGCCGTCTCGAACAGCCACGCCCGGAAGTGATCGGCGCCGCCGTGTTGGAACCGTCCGAGGTCCTGGAGGATCTCGCGGCAGGTCGACTGGGCGAGGTCGGCCACCGATTCCCGGGGGCCGACGAGCTCCGGAGCCCGGAGACGCACGTAGGTCTCCAGCGCCGGCAGGTTGCGGACGAGCAACTCCTGCAGCGCGGCCTCGTTGCCGGAGAGGCCCTGAGAGAGGAGCGCGTCGTCGGGATGGGGGTCGGGAGCGGCCTGCATGCGGAAATCATACTCCGCGTTCCGCCCCGAGGGGCGGGGAGAAGCGTGGCTTCCCGAGGGCGATTCGCGGCGCGAGGCGCCCCGGCCGCCGGGCGTTACCGGCGCTCCCCGGCGGCCCCGGATGGGGCGATCGGGTGGATTCCGGTCGCGGCCGGGCTCGCCGGACCGGGCCTCGCCGCGGTCCCGAAGCCTCGACCCCGGAGGAGCTTCGGGGCCGGCGCGAGGGGCGCATCTCGCACCGCCCACGCGACTTCGGCGCGCGTGAAGGCAATAAATCAAGTCTTGGCCCCGTTTTTGCTTCCGGGCATGCTGTCCTTCTCGACGGACGCACGGGCGACGTCGCGGGATCGGCGGAACGGGGTGACCGATGGCGCTCGAGCTGAGACTGAATCAGAAGCTCGATCTTCAGCTGAAGCTCGCGCCGCAGATCATCCAGTCGATCGAGATCCTCCAGCTCCCCTCCGTCGACCTGCAGGCCCTCATCGAGCAGGAGCTCGACACGAACGAGTACCTCGAGCGCCGCATCGGCGAGGAGGCGCCCGAGGACGGCCCGCCCCCCGAGCCGACCGACGCGCCCGAGGACGGTCGCGAGTACGAGCTCGAGCGCCTCGAGCGCATGGGCGCCTTCGACGAGGAGATGCCTCGCTTCAAGAGCTCGCTCAACCAGGAGGCGAGCGACCGCAAGCAGGAGGCGATGAACAACACGCCCGGGGCGGGGCAGAGCCTGCACGACCTGCTCCTCGAGCAGTTCCACCTCCTCGAGATCGAGCCCCGGTTCCGCGCCCTCGGCGAGACGATGATCGGCTTCGTCAACGACTCCGGCCGCTTCGAGGGCGACTTCGCGGACATCCTGAAGGAGCATCCGGAGCACGACCTCGACGACGCCGAGTACGTGCTCGCCCGCATCCAGGGTCTCGAGCCGCGAGGCATCGCCGCCCGGGACATCCGGGAGTGCCTGCTCCTCCAGCTCGACCACCGCGATCCCCGATTCGAGCTGAAGCGCCGCCTGATCGAGGACTACCTCGAGGACCTCGCGCGCAACCGCCGGCCGAAGATCACGAAGGCCCTGGGGATCGACTTCGACGAGCTCGACGAGCTCGTGGCGGAGATCGCCCAGCTCGACGACCAGCCGGGCAAGTCCGCGGTCGAGGAGACGCCGCACTACATCTACCCCGACATCGTCGTGGACTGGACGCCCAACGGCTACGAGGTCCGCCTCGCCCAGGACGCGCCCGGGCTCGAGGTGAACCAGGTCTATCGCGACGTCCTCGCCGACGACCGCCTCTCCGAGGAGTACAAGGGCGAGGTCCGCAAGCAGGTCGAGAACGCGCGCTGGCTCATCTCGGCGATCGAGCAGCGGCAGCAGACGCTGCGCCGCGTCGCCACGCGGATCGTCCACTACCAGCGCGACTTCCTCGAGTTCGGGCCGCACTACCTGCGTCCGCTCAAGATGCAGGAGATCGCCGACGACCTCGGAATCCACGTCTCGACGGTGAGCCGCGCGACGAGCGAGAAGTACATGCAGACCCACCGGGGGATCTTCTCGCTGAAGTACTTCTTCACCGGAGCGACGACGAGCACCGACGGCGGCGTCGAGTCGCGATCCTCCGTGCGGCAGCGCGTGAAGGAGATCATCGACGCCGAGGACAAGCGTCGTCCGCTCTCGGATGAGGCGATCGTCAAGAAGCTCAAGGACAACTTCGGCGTCGAGGTCGCCCGACGCACCATCACGAAGTACCGCAAGTCGCTCGGCGTGCCCTCGACGCGGCAGCGCCGCACCTTCTGAGTCGGAGCGCCGGATGTCGCGCGTCTTCCTCCTCGTCGTCCTCGGACTCTCGATCGTCCTCGTCGGGATCTGGTTCCTCGTCACCCGCGAGGAGGAGCCGAGCTTCCGGATCACGCCGCGGGACGAGGAGAAGGCGCGGATCGCGCGCCTCGCGCGGGAGGTGGCGGAGGCCCCGGAGCCGGCCGTGGCGGCGCAGCAGCTCCTCCTGCGCTCGCTGCGCGAGTCCGACCGGCACTACCGCGACTTCCGCGACTTCCGACACATCTTCCGCGAGCACGCGCCCGTCGGACACCTGGACCTCGTCGGCCCCGGCGAGCCGGGAGATGCGCTGCGCATCGAGGGGAGCGTGACCGACGAGGCCGGCGCGGGACTGTCCGGGGCGCTCGTCTACTGCTTCCAGACCGACGCCGGGGGCAGCTACCACCCGGGCGAGTCGAGCGCGGAGGGCATCGCCCGCCTGTTCGGCTACGTGCGCACCGACGACGACGGTCGCTTCGAGGTGCGGACGGTGCGGCCCGGGAACTACGCCCACGCGCCGCGCACGCCGCAGCACGTTCACTTCGCGGTGCGCCGGGACGGCTACGCCCGCGGCGACGGGCGGGAGGGACCGCCGAGCCTGTACTTCGCGGACGATCCCGAGCTCGACGCCGAGGCCCGTCGCGAGATCGAGTACGACGGCGGCGTCATCTCCACCGTCGAGAAGGGCGCGGACGGCGTCCTCGTCGCGCGCTGGCGCTATCGCATGCGAGAGCGCGAGGAGGAGGCGGAAGACGTGGAGCGGGGAAGCCCCGTCAACGCTCCAGGCCCGCGGTGAAGGCCAGGTAGGCCGTCTCGAACTCCTCGAAGGTCGTGCGACCCAGCGCCTGCTTCCAGGCCGCGTCCTCGTCCTTGCCGTCGGCCAGCGCCTCGAAGAGTCGGCGCAGCACCGGGCTCCAGGACGGGCCGCCCTCGTGGAGGAAGTAGATCACCGACCAGCTCTGCGCGTAGCTGTGCTCGGCCGTCTGCATGAAGGTCCGGGCGTCCCGCGCGAAGAAGGTCTTCAGCGCCTCGATCCCGATGCGGTCGAGCGATGCGAGGTGGTCCTTGCGCACGACGCCGGTCCGCCAGCTTCCGTCGGACTGGCGCGCGGTCTCGAAGTACTCGGCGTGCCCCTCGTTGAACCAGCGCGGCGGGTTGGGCATCACGCGATCGAGGTACTGGTGGAAGGCCTCGTGCCGCACCGTCCGCATCATCTGCTCGCGGTCGGGCAGGTTCCAGATGAGGAGCTGCTTCAGGATGGGGACGTAGAGGCCCGCCGAACCGGGAACCGGCGTTCCGAGGCAGTCGCGCGCGTAGCGCTGATAGCTGGCCTCGCCGGCGAAGAGGTAGACGGGGAACTTCCGCGTCGTCTCCTCGGGCACCCGCGGCAGCCAGGCCTTGTAGGCGAGGTAGGCCTGTTCGAGGACCTCCGCCGCCTCCTGGCAGACCGAGCGATCGATGTTCGAGCGCACGAGGTAGTGTCGCGTGGTCACCTCGTGGCTCGTGCTCCACTCCGGTCCCCGCAGCGCCCGGATGAGGAGTCCGTTCAGTTCCTCCGTGCCCGTCATCGGCAGCCCGCGGGCGAGCCCCCCGTCGAGGAACTTCTTCGCCCGCGCCGGGTCTCCCGCCGAGAGGAGGTCCTCGGCCGCGCCCCGGTAGAACGGTCCGTGGTCCGGGTGGCGGGCGATCAGGGCCGTCCAGGCGTCCGCCGCGTCGTCGTAGCGGTGCAGATCGACGAGGAGACCGGCGCGGAGCACATGCGCCGGGTGGAACGCGGGATCGCCCGCGACGACGGTGTCGACGGCCGCGAGGGCGGCCGCGGGCCGCTCATGATCCGAGAGCAGCCGCGCGCGGGCCCACTCCATGGTGAGCGGCGGCAGCGTGTCCTTCTCGAGCTGGTCGAGCAGTTCGAGCGCGAAGGCGGGACCGCGGCTCCGCCCGAGGAAGAAGACGCGGTCGAGCTGCTCGCGCTGGCGGGCGGTCGTCTCGCCCGGAGCGACGCGGTCGGCCGGCGGCGTCGCCTTCGCGCCGCCGGCGACTCCAGCCGGGCGCGCGGCGCCGGCCTCGTAGAGCCACTTCGGCAGCTTCTGTCCGACCTTGAACTCCTTGTCGAAGGCGGCGCGGGTCTTCTCCTCGGCGAGGTCGACGCGCTGCTGGATCCAGGCCGGGTCGGCCTCGCCCTCGATCACGATGGACTCGCCGGCGAGATTCGAGAGGCCGAGGTAGCCCCAGGCGTCCTTGTCGTGCTTCCCGCTCAGGAACTTCCGGCCGTTGTAGCTGACCGAGACGGAGTGGTCCGTCACCGCGATCTTGATCGTGAACTTCCGGCCCTCGCGGCAGGGCGAGAGGTCCTTCGAGTCGAGCGTCTCCGAGGCCTGGCCGTCGACGGCGCGGATCGAGGCCAGGAAGCCGCCGCCCTCGTCGTCGGTCATCCCGAGGTTGATGGAGAGGAGCCGATCTCCTTCGGTGCAGGCGAGGACGGTGAGCGGCGCGGGATAGTCGTCGCCCTTGATCGTGATCGTGTGCGGTCCGGTGAAGCGGGCAGGGTGGAACTTGTAGGAGCCCTCGGCTTCGAAGTCGCGGAGGGAGCCGTTCTCGTAGCTGACCTTGAAGCGGCCGGAGCGCGAGTCGAAGCGCTCGAGCTTGCCGCTCAGGACCGTCTCGGGCGCGGGCTCCTCGTGCGCGAGCCGGTAGGAGACGCGCCGGCACATGCCCTCGATCTCGGCCCGGCGGGCGCGGGCGTACCAGGCGCCCTCGTGGTCCGCGAGGAGCTTCTCGAGTCCCTGGTCGGCGGCCTTCCAACGCTTCCGTTCCACGAGGCCCTCGAGGCGTTCGAAGTCGCGCTGGAACTCCTCGGCCGCGGCGTCGGAGGTCTGAGCCGAGACGGTCGCTCCCGACGCCAGGAGGAGGAACACGAGCAGGAGGGCGCGGTGCGTGGCGGTCATGTTCGGCTCGATGGGGCGTTCGGCGGGGGGCCGGGGGCGGAGACCGGGATCAGGGCTGGTAGAGCCAGTCGGGGAGCGTCTTCTTCGGGTCGAAGGACTTGCGGACGGCGGCTTCGTGAGTCTGTCGCTGCGCCTGCAGGAGCCCGAAGGGACCCTTCACCGGGTCGACGACGCCCTCGAGGCTGACCTTCGTCCACGGCACGTCGTGTCGGAATCCGACGGCGCCGTTCCAGTCCTCCCGGCGATCCGCTTCGAGGTACTTCTTGCCGTTCAGGTAGCTCCGGATCTTGCGGTCGTCCACCGTCACCTTGAGCTTCCAGGGCTTGCCGGCCTTGCCGCCGTCCTCGTTCTCGACGAGCGTGGTGGTCTTCTTCTTCTCGTACCACTGCTCGTAGATGCCGCCCCTCATGCGCTTGCCCCCACCCTTGGGAGAGTCCGTTCCGAACGCGCAGACGGCGATCCGCTGGTTGTCGGTGTCGTAGAGGCAGAGCAGCGTCATCTGCTTCTCGCCCTCGGGGTAATCCTTGCCCTGCAGCTCGATCTCGTGCTTCCCCGAGAAGAAGGGGGTCAGGAAGCGCACGTTCCGCTCGTTCGATCGGTAGATCGAGACGTAGTCGTCCGGCGTGTAGGTGATCTTGATGAACTGCTTCTTCTCGTCGGCCTTCTCGATCGTGCCGCCGAGGAGCTTCGCGAGGGTGGGGAAGTTGGCGTCGCCGCGGATGGTCCGGTCGAGGAGCAGGGCCTCGACGTCGCCTCGGGCCGCCTTCGCGTAGGGCGCCTGGGCGTGCTCCTCGAGGAGCTTCAGGAGCCGCTCGTCGAAGGAGTCGAACTCGCCCTTGTCGACCAGCCGCTCGAGCGAGCGCAGCCCGCCGCGGAACTTCTTCTCGTCCTGATCCTGCGCCGGTGCGGTCAGGGCCATGAGGCCCAGGCCCAGCGCGATCCCGAGGGTGATCGCTCGCATCTTCGACTCCTTCCGTGACGCCGACCGGGATCATAACCCGCCGCGAATCGGGGGCCTCGGGACGATTGACGGGCCCCGGCCGAGGGCGTATCATCCCCGGCGCCGCGTTTCGGCCTCAAAGTGTTGGCGCGCCGTGGTTTGAGTTCGATTTTCCGCCGCCGGGGGGCCCCGGGGGCGGCCGGCCCGGGAGTGCGGCGGGATGATTCGCAAGGTGGACCACATCGGCGTCGCGGTGAGCGACCTCGAAGCGGCGATCTCGGTGTACCGCGACGTGCTGGGCATGGAGCTCGGCGGACGCGAGGAGGTCCCGCTCGACCGCGTCCGCGTGGCGATGATGCGGGGCGGCGACGACGTCATCGAGCTTCTCGAGCCGACCGAGCCCGATTCCCACGTTGCCCGCTTCCTCGAGCGCCGCGGACCCGGTATCCATCACATCTGCCTGAAGGTGGACGACGTCGCCGAGGTGCTCGAGCGGTGCCGCGCGGCCGGTCTCCGGCTGATCGACGAGGCCCCGCGACCGGGGGCGGGAGGATGCCGCGTGGCCTTCCTGCACCCCAAGAGCACGAGCGGCGTCCTGATCGAACTGAGCGAGGGTGGTCATGGCCACGAATGAGAACCGGATCGAGCGCCTCCAGCAGATGCGCGAGGAGTCGCGCCTCGGCGGCGGCGCCGACCGTATCGCGGCGCAGCACGAACGCGGGCAGCTCACGGCGCGGGAGCGGATCGACCTGCTCCTCGACCCGGGCTCCTTCGTCGAGCTCGACGCCTTCGTCACCCACCGCTGCCAGGACTTCGGTCTCGAGAGCCAGAAGGTCCTCGGCGACGGCGTCGTGACCGGCTACGGCTCGATCGACGGCCGGCTCGTCTACGTCTACTCGCAGGACTTCACGGTCTTCGGCGGCTCCCTCTCGGAGGCGCACGCGGCCAAGATCTGCAAGATCATGGACATGGCGACGAAGGGCGGGAAGCCGGTCATCGGCCTCTGCGATTCGGGCGGCGCGCGCATCCAGGAGGGCGTGGTCAGTCTCGGCGGCTACGCCGACATCTTCCTGCGCAACACGCTCGCCTCCGGCGTCGTGCCGCAGCTCTCGGTCATCATGGGGCCCTGCGCCGGCGGCGCGGTCTACTCCCCGGCCATCACCGACTTCGTGACGATGGTCGAGGACACGAGCTACATGTTCATCACCGGGCCGAACGTCGTGAAGACGGTCACCCACGAGGACGTGACCCGCGAGGAGCTCGGCGGCGCCCGCACCCACAACCAGAAGAGCGGCGTCGCCCACTTCTCGGCCAAGGACGACGCCCAGGCGATCGCGCTCACGCGCGAGCTGATGGGCTACCTGCCCCTCAACAACATGGAGGATCCGCCGCGGATCCCCTGCGACGACCCCGTCGACCGCGCGGACGCCGCGCTCGACTCCCTCGTGCCCGAGAACCCGAACAAGCCCTACGACATGCGCGAGGCCGTCCGCGGCATCGTCGACCGCGGCGTGTTCTTCGAGGTGATGAAGGACTGGGCGATGAACATCGTGATCGGCTTCGCGCGCATCGACGGGCGCGTGGTCGGCATCGTCGCCAACCAGCCCGCCGTGCTCGCCGGCTGTCTCGACATCGACGCCTCGGTCAAGGGCGCGCGCTTCATCCGCTTCTGCGACGCCTTCAACGTGCCGATCATCACCTTCGAGGACGTCCCCGGGTTCCTTCCCGGCGTCTCGCAGGAGCACGGCGGGATCATCCGCCACGGCGCGAAGCTGCTCTACGCCTACTGCGAGGCGACGGTTCCCAAGATCACCGTCATCACCCGCAAGGCCTACGGCGGCGCCTACGACGTCATGAATTCCAAGCACATCCGCGGCGACCTCAACTTCGCCTGGCCCGGCGCCGAGATCGCGGTGATGGGGGCGAAGGGCGCGGTCGAGATCATCTTCCGCCGGCAGATCGCCGGGGCCTCCGATCCGAAGGCCGAGACGGACCGCCTCGTCGCGGAGTACGAGGAGAAGTTCAACAACCCCTACGTCGCCGCCGCGCGCGGCTACGTCGACGAGGTGATCGAGCCCTCGCGGACGCGTCAGCGCCTGGCGCAGGCGCTCGCCCTGCTCGAGAACAAGCGAGACGAGAACCCGCCCAAGAAGCACGGGAACATCCCGCTGTGAGCGCGCCGCTCTTCCGACGCGTCCTCGTGGCGAACCGCGGCGAGATCGCGGTGAGGATCATCCGCGCCTGTCACGCCCTCGGGATCCCGACCACCGTCGTCCACTCGACGGCCGATCGCGACACCATGCCCGTCCGCCTCGCCGAGGAGGCCTGGTGCATCGGGCCGCCGGAGGCCCGCGAGAGCTACCTCAACGTCGAGAAGATCCTCGAGGTGGCCAAGCTCTCGGGCTGCGACGCGGTCCACCCGGGCTACGGCTTCCTCGCCGAGAACGCGAACTTCGCCCGCCGCGCCGGCGAGCTCGGCGTCACCTTCGTGGGGCCGAACCCCGACGCCATCACCGCGATGGGCGACAAGATCAACTCCCGCCGGAAGATGATCGACGCCGGCGTGCCCGTCGTCCCGGGCGTCGAGTCGCCGCGCTTCACCGAGGCCGAGCTCCGCGCCGCGGCGAAGGACATCGGCTATCCCGTCATGCTCAAGGCGACGGCGGGCGGCGGCGGCAAGGGCATCCGCATCGTCGAGTCCGAGGCCGGCCTCTGGGACGCCTACACGCGCAGCGTGAGCGAGGCCGAGAAGGCCTTCGGCGACGGCGTCGTCTACGTGGAGAAGGCCGTCCAGGGGCCGCATCACGTCGAGTTCCAGGTCTTCGGGGACCGGCACGGGAACGTCGTGCACATGTTCGAGCGCGAGTGCTCGGTGCAGCGTCGTCACCAGAAGGTCGTGGAAGAGACGCCGAGTCCCTTCGTCACTCCCGCGCTCCGCGACGAGATGGCGACCGCCGCCGTCGAGGCCGCGCGCGCGATCGGCTACGACAACGCCGGGACCGTCGAGTTCCTCGTCGATCGCGACCGCCGCTTCTACTTCCTCGAGATGAACACCCGTCTCCAGGTCGAGCATCCCGTCACCGAGATGGTCCTCGGCCGCGACCTCGTCGCGGAACAGCTTCGGGTCGCGGCGGGGCAGCCGCTCTCGTTCCGGCAGGAGGATCTCGTGCCGCAGGGGCACGCGATCGAGGTGCGCATCTGCGCCGAGGATCCCGAGAACAACTTCGTGCCCGCGCTGGGTCGCGTGAAGGCCATGACCGCGCCTTCGGGCCCCGGCATCCGCGTCGACTCGGCGCTCTTCTCCGGGCTCGAGGTCACGCTGCACTACGACTCGATGCTGGCGAAGCTGATCGCCTGGGGCGAGGACCGTCCCGCCGCGATCGCGCGACTGAAGCAGGCCCTCGGCGAGTTCAAGATCGCGGGGTTGAAGACCAACATCCCCTTCCTCGGCGGGATCGTCCGCGACCCGCGCTTCGTCGCCGGCGACTACGACACCTCCTTCCTGGCCGAGTACGCGCCGCCCGAGATCCGGGCCGATCTCCTCCAGGCCGCGATGGCCGCGGCGGTGCTCTTCAAGCACACGCGCGGCGCCTCCGCGCGGCGGGCGATGGAGGGGAACCGGAGCGGAGGCATGGATCCCTGGAAGGCCTACGGTCGCAACAAGGGAGTCCGCCGCACATGAAGTACGTCATCGGACACGGCGGCAAGGAGTACGAGATCGAGGTCCGCGACAACGCGGACGGGAGCTTCGAGCTCACGATGGACGACGTCTCCGTCCGCGCCGACTTCAATCGCGCCGAGGACGCGGCGCTCTGCTCGCTCCTCATCGGTCAGCGCTCCTACGAGCTCCTGCTCGTCGAGCACGACGGACACGTCTCCTGCACGACGCACGGCCTCGGGGTCGAGCTCGCGGTCGAGAGCGAGCGCGAGCGCAACGCCCGCCTGATCGCCGGGGACCACGCCGACAGCGGCGAGTCGCGCGTCACCGCCGTCATGCCGGGCATCGTCGTCTCGGTCGCCGTCGCGCCGGGTGACGAGGTCGAGAAGGGACAGCCCGTCGTCGTCCTCGAGGCGATGAAGATGGAGAACGAGATCCGCGCGCCGCGCGCCGGCACCATCGCCGCGGTCCACGTCTCGCCCGGACAAACGGTGAACGGCGGAGATCCCCTCGTCGAGATCACCTGATCCCGACCCCGAAGGGTGTCAGGATCCGGGCGACGCGACGCCGGTTCGCGCTCCCGGTCCCGACGCGAGATCTCCCGTGAACGAGCGCGATCCCCGGCTCGACCGCCTCGCACCCCGCCTGCGCGAGCGGACGCGCCGCGTCGGCGGCGGCGAGGGCGGGGCGGGGGAGTTCGTCCTCTACTGGATGCGCGCCGCGCTCCGGGGTCACGAGAATCCCGCGCTCGAGGTCGCGGCCGACCTCGCCGCCGCGGCGGGCCGTCCCCTCCTCGTCTACCAGGGGCTGGACGAACGCTACCCCCACGCCTCGGACCGCCACCACGTCTTCGTCCTCGAGGGGGCGCGCGAGGTGGCGGCGGAGCTCGGCGGTCGCGGCATCGCGCACGTCTTCCATCTCGCACGTCCGGGTCATCGCGCTCCCCGGCTGCGCGAGCTGGCCGCGCGCGCGGCCTCGGTCGTCACGGAAGACGTCCCGGTCGCGCCGCTGCGCGGCTGGACCCGGAGTCTCGCCGCGCGATCGCCGGCGCCGGTGTACGCCGTCGACGCCGCCTGCGTCCTTCCCATGGCGCTCGGTGGGGGAGCGCCGGCGCGCGCCTTCGCCTTCCGCGAGGCGACCGCGGCCGCGCGCAACGCCCGCGTCCCGGCGGACTGGCCGGAGATCACCGGCCCGGGCGATCCGCCCCCGCGGCTGCCCTTCGCACCGATCGACCTCGCCACGGCCGACCTCGGCGAGCTCGTCGCCGCCTGCGGGATCGACCACTCCGTGCCGTCGGTGTCGCACACGCCGGGCGGCTCGGGAGCCGGCTACGCGCGCTGGGCCGCGTTCCGCGACGGGGGACTTCGCGACTACGCCCGCCGGCGCGGCGATCCGACGCGTCTCGAGGGCACCAGCCGGCTCTCGCCGTACCTCCACCTCGGCATGGTCTCGCCGTTCCGGATCGCGCGGGAGGCGCGGGCGCGAGGGGGCGAAGGGGCCGAGAAGTTCCTCGACGAGCTCCTTCTCTGGCGGGAGCTCGCCTGGACGTGGTGCTTCCATCAGGACGATCCCGACGCCTGGACCGCGCTCCCGGAATGGGCGCGCGCGACGCTCGACGACCACCGCGACGATCCCCGTCCGCGCCTCCTCGATCGGGAGACGCTCGAGCGGGCCCGGACGGGCGACGCGCTCTGGGACCTCGCGCAGCTCTCCCTGCTCCGCCAGGGCGAGCTCCACAACGCCGTGCGGATGACCTGGGGCAAGGCCTTCCTCGGCTGGAGCGCGACGCCCGAGCTCGCCCTCGCGCGCGCGATCGACCTCAATCATCGCTACGCCCTCGACGGTCGCGATCCCGCCAGCTACGGCGGGCTCCTCTGGTGCAGCGGGCTCTTTGATCGACCCTTCGCGCCGGAGGCGCCCGTTCGCGGGGCGCTGCGACCGCGCGAGACCGCCGACCACGCGGCGCGACTCGACCTCGCGGCCTACCGACGCGTCGTCGCGCGCGACGCCGGAGCGCCCGTGCGCATCGCGGTGATCGGGGCCGGGATCGCCGGACTCGCGGCGGCGCGCGTCCTGCGCGATCAGGGCCTCGACGTCGTCGTCCTGGACAAGGGGCGCGGGCCGGGCGGTCGCACGAGCAGCCGACGCGGCGAGTCGGGCGCGATCGATCACGGGGCCCAGCAGTTCCGCGTGCGCGATCCGCGTTTCGCCCGCGCGGTCGCGGCCTGGCGCGAGACGGGGCTCGTCGTGCCCTGGGACGCGACGGTGCACCGCTTCCCGGCCGGCGGGGTCCCCTCCGCGGTCCCGATGCGCGGGCGCTTCCTGCCGCAGCCCCGGATGAGCGCACTCGCGGCGCATCTCGCGCGCGACCTCGTCGTCCGGACGGGCGTCCGCGTCGAGGGGATCGCGCGCGCGGCCGGGCGGTGGTCCCTCGCCGCGGCCGACGGCGAGGACCTCGGCGACTTCGATCGCGTCCTCGTCACCGCGCCCGCGGACCAGGCCCGCGCGCTCCTCGCGCCGGTCGCGCCCGATCTCGCCGGCCGGCTCGCCGCGATCACGTACGCCCCCTGCCTGGCGGTGATGTCGCGGTTGCGGCGCGCGACGGACCCGGAGTTCGCCGCGCTCCTCGCCGACTCCGGTCCCCTCCGCTGGGCGGCGCGCGAGGACCTGAAGCCGGGGCGGGGTGGTGAGCCGCGATGGATCCTCCACGGGGGGCCCGACTGGTCGCGCGAGGCCTTCAAACGTCCCGCCGAGGAGATCATCGCCACCCTCGAAGGGGAGCTGCGCGAGCGACTGGGCGGGGCGACGCTGGAGGTCGAGAGTCGCGACCTTCATCGCTGGCGCTTCGCCCTCGTCGAGACGCCGCTCGGCGAGGAGGCCCTCTTCGACTCCGGGCTGGGCCTCGGCTACGCGGGAGACGGCTGCCTCGGGCCCCGCCTGGAGGCGGCCTGGCTCTCCGGCGTCGCGCTGGCGGGGCGCGTCCTCGCGGCGCGGGCCGCCGCCGGCGGCCCCGAGGAGCAGGGCGAGCTCTTTTGATCGGCGGCCGGGTCCGTCGTTCCCAGGCCCCGGCGGCTCGGGGACTTGCGACGAAAATCGCTCCCCGGCCCCGACCCCCGGGATATCCCCCGACGTCGCGCGAATACGCGGCGTTCAGGAGGACCGAGCATGAGCTGTCGCCGCCGCGAGTTCGTCGAGCCGATCGTCCACGAGAGGAACCCTCTCGGGGTCGTGGGCTTCCTCTTCTCCCTGTCCGGCGTGCTGTGCTGCGTCACGGCTCCCATCGGCCTCCTGCTCAGCCTGATCGCCCTCCGCGGCCGTCCCCGGGGCCTCGCGATCGCCGGCGTGATCCTCGGGCTGATCGGCACCCTCGCGCTGGCCGGGATCGCGGTCTCGAGCGAGATGGAGGATCGCCGCGACCGCGTCTACCTCGAGCAGGTCGACGCCGAGCGGGCCGAGGTCGTCGATTCGGCCCGGCGCGAGATCGACGCGATCGCGCTGCGGATCATCGACCGGGAGATCGAGCGGGGAGCTCCCCTCGACGCGGACGAGATCGGACGCGAGATCGCGGGCGGCCGGGATCGCTGGGGGAGCCGGATCCGCTACGCGGAGGAGCGCGGCCGTGACCGCCGCCTGCTGTCCGCCGGTCCGGATCGCCGCTTCGAGACTCCGGACGACCTCTCCGTCCCGCTCGGGGGCTGAGGTCCCTCCGGGGCGCTCCGGAGGGCGGGGCCTTGTCGGATTCCTTGACAGGGTTACGTCGCCGTAGCGTCCGGCGCGGCGCGGGGCCCGGACCGGGTCGCCGATCTCGATTCGCAAGTCTCTCCATGTCAATGATTTGAGTCGAATGCGCGGATTGGTCCGCCCCTTGCGGAAGGGGGGCGGAGGTTTTCCATGAAGCAGTTCAGCTCTTTCGCCCTCGTCCTCTCCGCGACCGCCGTCCTGGCCCTCGTCGCCGCCCTCGGATGCCGCTCGGATGCGGAGGACGAGCCGGCCGCCGGCCAGTCCGAGAAGACGGCCGTCGCCGAGACCGGCGCCGCCAACCCGAACGCCTACGAGCGGGCACTCGCGGTCACCCTCGACAAGGTGCCGGCGCGGGATTCGGACGGTCTCCACAACGTCTTCGTCCTGAGCCCGAACATCGTCTCGGGCAGCGAGCCGCACGGCGAGCCCGCGATCGCCGAGATCGCGGCGATGGGCGTGAAGACGATCCTCTCCGTCGACGGCAAGGTGCCGGACGCCGAGATGGCCGCCCGCCACGGGATGCGCTACGTCCACATCCCGATCGAGTACTCGGGCATGAGCGACACCGAGCTTCTCGAGATCGCCAAGACCTTCCGCGAGACCGAGGGACCCTTCTACGTCCACTGCTTCCACGGCAAGCACCGCGGCCCGGCGGCCGCCGCCATCGGTCGCATCGTGCTCGACGGCGCGCCGCGCGAGCAGACCCTCGCCGAGATGCGGCAGTGGTGCGGGACGGCGAAGAAGTACTACGGCCTCTACCGCACCGTCGCCGAGTGCACGGTGCCGTCCGCGGAGAAGACCGCGGCCTACGACTTCGACTTCCCGGCCGCCCGCAAGATCGAGGGCTTCCGCGCGCTGATGGTCCAGACGCCCCGCGCCCACGACCACCTCAAGGATCTCCAGAAGCGCGGCTGGGAGGCCGATCCGGCCCATCCCGACGTCGACGCCTACAACGAGGCGGAGAAGCTCCACCAGCTCTTCAGCTTCGGCGAGACGCTGGACGAGGTCCGCGAGGAGAAGGCCGATTTCCGCGGCTGGATGAGCGACTCGACGAAGGCCTCGGCCGATCTCGTCAGCGCGCTGGGCGCGATCCGTCAGGGAGATCGACGCGCCGAGGTCATCGACCGGGCGAACGAGGCCCTCGGGCGCATCACCGCGTCCTGCACCGCCTGTCACGCGGTCTACCGCGACTGATCCGGCGCCCCCTCCATTCCGCACCGTCCCGTCCGGGGCCGAGACGCGAGTCTCGGCCCCGTTCCCTTCTGTGCGCCTCTCCTCGTCGTAGAATCCCCGCTCTGGAGGATCGCGATGAACTGGATCGACCGCGCCCGATGCGTCCTGGACGGCGAGGCCCTGACGCCCGAGGAGGCCCAGCGCGTCCTCGAGACCGGTGACGACGATCTGCTGGAGGTCCTGCAGGCCGCCTACCTCGTCCGCCACCGGCACCACGGCCGTCGCGTGCGGCTCCACGTGCTGCGCAACGCGAAGTCGGGCGCCTGTCCCGAGGACTGCTCCTTCTGCAGCCAGTCGGTGAAGTTCCCCGCTCCGGTCGAGCGCTACGGCATGCAGACCGTCGAGGAACTCGTCGCCGGGGCCGAGCGGGCCGCCGCGTCGGGCGCCGTCACCTACTGCATGGTGACGAGCACGACCGGGCCCTCCGCCCGCGAACTCGAGACGGTCTGCGAGGCGACCCGGGTCATCAAGGAGCGCTGGGGGCTCCGCGTCTGCGCCTCCCTCGGCATGCTCGACGACGGCGCCGCGACGCGTCTCGCCGAGGCCGGGGTCGACCGCTACAACCACAACCTCGAGACCTCCTCGAGCTACTTCTCCTCCGTCGTCTCGACGCACGCCTGGCGCGACCGCGCCGACACCGTGCGGCGCGCCCGCGCCGCCGGCATGGAGGCCTGCTGCGGCGGAATCGTCGGCCTCGGCGAGTCCCTCGACGACCGCGTCCGGCTCGCCTGCGAGCTGCGCGAGCTCGGGGTCGAGTCGATCCCGGTCAACTTCCTCGATCCGCGCGAGGGCACGCCGCTCGGCGACCGCGAGCGGCTCCGCCCGACGACGCGCTGCGCGCCCTCGCGATGGTGCGCCTCGTCAACGATCGCGCGATCGACGTGCGCATGGCGGGCGGGCGCGAGGTCGTGCTCGGGGCGATGCAGCCGCTCGCGCTCTGGGCGGCGAACTCGATGTTCACCGAGGGTTACCTGACGACGCCGGGGCAGGGCGCCTCGGCGGACGCGGAGATGATCCGCACGGCCGGATTCGAGCCCGAGCTCGCCGACCGCGAGGTCGAGGCGTGAGCGGCGCGGGCGAGCGTCGGGCCCGCCTGGAGGCGCTCGACGACGCGCATCTCTGGCACCCCTTCACGCCGATGTCCGTCTACCGCGAGGAGGAGCCGCTCCTCGTCGAGGCGGCCGAGGGACACGAGCTGATCGACGTCGACGGCCGGCGATACCTCGACGGCGTGAGCTCGATCTGGTGCACCTCGTTCGGGCACGGGCAGCCGCGCATCCTCGCCGCGATGCACGCGCAGCTCGACCGGCTCCAGCACGCGACGCTCCTCGGGCACGCGAACGCGCCCGCGATCGAGCTCGCGGCGCGCCTCGCCGCGCTCGCGCCCGGAGCCCTCGAGCGCGTCTTCTTCTCCGACAACGGTTCGACCGCGGTCGAGATCGCGCTGAAGATGGCGTTCCAGTACCAGCGGCAGTGCGGCGGGGGGGCGGGGTCCGGCCGTCGCCGCTTCCTGCGCATCGCGGGCGCCTACCACGGCGACACGCTCGGCGCGGTGGGACTCGGCGGCATCGGCGTCATCCACGACCGCTTCCGCGAGCTCACCTTCGACGCGCTCGAGCTGCCGCATCCCTCGCCGGCGGTGCGTCCGGCGGGCGTGACGGAGGAGGACTGGATCGCCGCGGCCTTCGCCGCCGTCGATCGCGTCTTCGAGGAGCACGGTCCTGATCTCGCGGCCGTGGTCGTCGAGCCCGGCTTCCAGGGCGCGGGCGGCATCCTCGTGCAGCCGCCGGGGTGGCTCGCGCACCTCGCGGAGCGCGCGCGATCGGCCGGAGTCCTCGTGATCTTCGACGAGGTCGCCGTCGGCATCGGCCGCTCCGGCCGTCTCTTCGCGGCCGAGCGCGAGGGCATCGAGCCCGATTTCCTCTGCCTCGCCAAGGCGCTCACCGCGGGCTACTCGCCGCTCGCGGCGACGATCACCACCGAGCGCGTCTACCGCGCCTTCCTCGGCGCTCCCGCCGAGGGCCGGACCTTCCTCCACGGTCACACCTTCACCGGACATCCCCTCGGCGCGGCGGCCGCGCTCGCGACGCTCGATCTCATCCGCGACGAGGGTCTGATCGAGCGCCTCGAGCGGACGCAGGCGTACTTCGCCGCGCGCGTCCGCGAGCTGGGCGAGGAGCCCGGGGCGGGCGAGCCGCGGATCTACGGCCTCGCGGCCGGCATCGACCTCCTCGAGGACGTCGCGACGCGTCGACCCCACGACCCGTCCCGCCGCACGGGCATCCGCGCCGCGCGCGCGGCGCGGGACGCCGGCGTCTTCCTGCGTCCGCTCGGCGACACGCTCGTCCTCTTCCCGCCCCTCACGATCGACGAGGCGGAGATCGACCGTCTCGTGGCGGCCGCGCGCGCCGGCATCCGGGCCGTGGCGGGCGCGCTCGCGTGATCGTCCTCGTCTCGGGGTCGGACACCGGCGTCGGCAAGACGCGCGTCACGGCGGCGCTCGCCCGGGCCCTCGTCGCCTTGGGGCGCCGGGTGGTCGCGGTGAAGCCGGTGGAGAGCGGCTGGAGCGCGGACGTCGCCGGCGACGGCGAGTGCCTCGCGGCCGCGACCGGACAGTCCGCGCCGGGCCGCGCGCTCCAGGTGCTCGCGACGCCCGTCGCCCCCACGCTCGCCGCCGAACGCGAGGGCGTCACCCTCGATCCCGCCACCTGGGTCGCGAGGATCCGCGAGTTCGAGCGCGAGGCGGAGGTCGTCCTCGTCGAGGGTGCCGGCGGCCTGCTCTCGCCGCTCGCGCCGGGTCTCGACGCGCGCGACCTCGCCCGGACCCTCGGCGCCTCCGTCCTGCTGGTCGTCGCCAACCGCCTCGGGGCGGTGCACCAGGCGCGCGCGGTCGTCGAGCTCGCCCGCGTCGCGGATCTCGAGCTCGCCGGGCTCGTGCTCTCGTCGGTCGATCCGGACGATCTCGCCGCGCCCGACAACGCCCGCCTCCTCGAGGCGGCGGGGCTCGGGGTCCCCGTCGATCGACTCCCGCACGGCGCGGGCGAGGCGCCCTCGGCCCTCGAGGCCCTCGCGACGCGGCTTCTCGCCGGCCGCGCCGGCGCGCGTGACGCCGCGGCCTGGACGGAGTGGCTCGCGAGTCGCGCGGCCGCGCGGCGCGAGATCTCGGGCGGACGCCGCCTCGAGGCGACGCGCCGCGAGAGCGCGGGCCGCGTCGTCCGCGGCGGCGAGACGCTGCTCAGCTTCGCCGGCAACGACTACCTCGATCTCGCCGCGCATCCGCGTGTCGTCGCGGCGGCGCGGGAGGCGCTCGACGACGGAGGCTGGGGCGAACGCAGTGCCGCGCTCGTCACGGGTCACTCCGAGGACCACGCCGCCCTGGGGGAGGAGCTCGCCGCCTTCGTGGGGGCCGAGGACGCGCTCCTCTTCGCGAGCGGATGGGCCGCGAACGCCGGCCTGCTCGGCGCCCTCGGCGGGCCGGATCTCGCGCTCTTCTCGGACGAGTTCGTGCACGCCTCGCTCGTGGATGGCGCCCGCCTCGCCCGCTCGCGGGGCGCGAGCCTCCGCGTCTTCCCCCACGGCGATCTCGACGCGCTCGAGCTCGCCCTCGCGGGCGCGACGCGTCCCCGTCGCCTCGTCCTCGCCGAGTCCGTCTTCAGCATGGACGGCGACCTCGCCGATCTCGACGGACTGCTCGCGATCTGCGTCCGACACGGGGCCCGCCTCCTCCTGGACGAGGCGCACGCCTTCCTCTTGCTCGGGCCCGGCGGAGCGGGGCTCGCGGACGGCGTCTCGCACCCCGATCTGATCCGTGTCGTGACCTTCGGGAAGGCCCTCGGGGTCGCCGGAGCCGCCGTCCTCGCCGATCGCTCGACGATCGAGGAACTCCGCCACGCGGCGCGCTCCTTCGTCTTCTCGACGGGCCTGCCCCGACCGGTCGCGGCCTCCGCGCGGGCCGCGCTCGCGGTCGCGCGCACCGAGCCCGAGCGCCGCGCTCGCCTCACCGCCCGTCGCGCCGAGGCGGCGGCGCTCTTTTCCCGCCCCGTCCCCGCGGCCATCCTGCCTCTCGTGGTGGGCGACTCCGCGCGCGCGCTCGACCTCTCGCGTCGGCTGCGCGACGAGGGCCTTCTCGTCCCCGCCATCCGTCCGCCCACCGTCCCGCCGGGCACCGCCCGCCTCCGCGTCGTCCTCGGCGCGGCGCACGAGGCGGCCGACCTCGAGCGGCTCGCTCGCGCGCTGCTCTGATCGCGGATGGATGCCGGGGCGAGCCGGCTGCGAGCGCGGCGCCAGATGCGAGTACGGTGCCAGTCACCGGATGTGCATGCCGAGGCACTGCCGCTTCCGTCCGCCGCGTCTCTTCCGAGGGCATGCACATCCGGTGACTGGCACCGTACTCGCATCTTCCCCGGTGGGCGATCAGAGCGTCAGTGGGCCGAGGGCTCCGGATCCCGCGACTGCGGACGCATCACGAGGAAGCCGAAGGCGTAGAGGCCGCCGGCGACCATGAAGACGCGGGTGAAGCCGATCTCCTGGCTCAGGATGATGCACAGGATCGAGGCGAGGACGCTGAGGAAGCCGTTGATCGCCCAGCCCCAGGGGAGGAGCTGCGGGCAGTCGCGCTCGAGCACGCGGATGCCGCTCGGGAAGGGCATGCCGAGCACGAGGGCCAGCGGGGCGACGACGCCGATGGCGGCCGCGATGCGGATCCACAGCGGCTGCCCGAGCAGGCGCGGCAGGAGATGATTGAGGGCGAAGACCTCGAAGGCGAGGGCGCCCAGGAGCGCGAGCAGCAGCAGGAGGAGCTGCGGGCGGCCGAGCCGGGGGATCCGCCCCGCGAGGAGCGAGCCGAGACCGGCGAAGCCGAGCAGCGAGGTGAGGACCACGCTGATCGAATAGGTCGGGTGGCCGAGGAAGATCACCATCTTCTGCATCAGCGCGACCTCGATGAACATGAAGCCGACGCCGAGGGCCGCGAAGAATCCGAAGTAGCGCCACTTGCCGGGCGTCGGGACGCCCTCGCGTCGCAGGACGCGCAGCGGCAGGATCACCAGGAGGAAGGCCAGGACCGCGATCTGCGCCAGCGACAGGTAGAGGACGCGGTGACCGACCGGGATGTCGGAGTGGTAGCGGTCGGCGTTGTCGACGCCGTCGTTCCCGTCGTCGTCTCCGACCTCGCCGAGCTTCCAGTCGGGGCGGTAGTAGTTGAAGAAGAAGGGCGCGTCGTCGGTGCAGGGCGACACGTCGTAGGGGTAGCGCGCGAGGAAGTCCTTCCGGACCGCGTCGTCGCCGCGGAGCACGGTCAGGAAGTCCCGCTGGGTTCGGATGAAGTCGGTCTGCTCCGCCCGACCGAGCTCGAGCGCCTGATCGCGCAGGCGGACGAGCACCGCGCGGAGCGCGTCGCGACCGGTCTCGGGCCGGGCGGACACGAAGGACTCGAGCAGATCGTCGGCGGGGCCGGCGAGCCCCTGGAAGGCGAGGCGGTAGGAGCGGGCCACGAGCCGGCCGATCTCCTTCACGTCCAGTTCGAGCCCGAGGTTCGCATTGATCGCATCACCCGCGAGCGCCGCGACGCCCTCGGCCACGGCCTTCTCGGAGCTCGCTTCCGGCGTCGCGCCGACCTCGGCGTCGTCGGGAGCGAGCGGGTCGTACACGAAGCCGCGGAAACCGTGCTCGGCTCCGAAGTCCTGCAGCGCGGTGATCTCGACCGCCGTGAAGGGGCCCTTCTTGATCATCGTCGACGCCCACTCGCGACCCATGAACACGGCGATCTGCGAGGCCGGGTTCTCGATCCCCATCTCGCCGAGGGCCTGGCGCGCGATGTTCGCGAGGCGCAGCGTCTCGCGCGGCTCGCGCGGGTAGGTCTGGATGAAACGTGAGTAGTTGACGATGCCGCCCTCGTTCAGGTGGGCGTAGAACTCCTTCACGGCCTCCACGGTGTAGAGGTAGCTCTCCGAGAGCGTGTAGGCCCCGGTGCTGAGCGCGGTGAAGGAGTCGACGCCGGCCATCTGGATGACGTCGAAGGTCTTCTCGCCGTGACGGAGGTGGGAGCGTCCCTCGCTGCGGACGAGCTCGACCCGCGGATTCGTCCCGGGATCGAACAGCCCCCCGATGTAGTCCGCGTAGTCCTTCGTGACCATGCGGACCATCGCGTCGTTGATCTCGACCGCGGTGACGTGCTTCGCGTCGTTGGCGAGCGCCACCATGACGTCGACGCCGCCGCCGACGCCGATCACGAGAACCTCGGGCGAGCCGAGTCCCCGGGCCTTCCGCGCCACGTAGGCCGAGCCGGCCTGCGTCGTGGTGAGGAAGGGGAAGCGCTCGATCTCCGCCGCGTCGCGGTAGAGCATGGTCGGCGCCGTGCCGTCCTGGCTCACGAAACGCGCGTCGATGCGCGGGGTCCCCAGCGGGAACTCGCCGCCGATCATCGGTGCGGTGTCGGGGATGTTCGCGCTGACCTGGACCTCGGCCGTGGCCGAAGGGATGCGCGACTCGATCAGCTTCGGATCGAGGTCGAGGATGTCCTTGCCCTCGGCGAAGGGGACCTCCCAGGTCATCGCGGGGATGCGCAGCGGTTCGGAGCCGCCGGTGAAGCCGATCACGACCGCGGTCGTCAGGAGCACGGCGGGGAGGGCGAGGATCCGCGATCCCCAGGAGGCGCCGAAGGAGAAGCAGAGCCCGGCGAGGGCGCCGAGCGCGCCGGAGACCATGATGGTCGTGGTGCTCCCGAGGCTGCTCAGGAGGAAGGCGCTGGCGGCGCCGCCGGCGGCCGAGCCGAGGAGGTCGGCGAAGTAGAGGCGGTTCACGTCCTTCGCGAGCCGCGTGAGCGCGAGGCCGATCGCGAGCCCGCCGAGGAGCATCGGGGCCGCGATGATGAGGTAGAAGAGCAGCAGCGCGATCGCGTTCGACTTGTCGGACCAGATGTGGAGCGTGTCGATCCGGACCCGCGTCGCGAAGCAGAAGGCGAGCATCACCGCGATGCCGTAGGCCCAGGACCAGGTCGCGAGCGTGGCCGCGGGATCGGCGTGCTTCAGTCCCTCGCGACGGGCGGTGAGGATGCTCCCCGCCGCCCCGAATCCGAGCATCGCGATGGAGACCACCATGTAGGTGAAGTGGTGCCACATCAGGATGGCGAAGACGCGGGTCAGCGCGATCTGGAAGAGGATGATCGAGCCGGCGAGGAGGGCGATTCCGGCGTATGAGCTGATCCGATTGCGCGGCATGGATTTCCGTCCCGGAGCGTGGTTGCGGAATCTTCGGTCAATCGGCCCCTCCGATCAACGCTACCCAGGTGCATCGGGTGGGTTCGGCGCGTCTTTTGTCGGCGGAAGGCCCCCGGACGTCGCCGGAGATTCAGGAGAGGCAGCGCCGGAGGATCTCCTCCGCTTCGGCCGCGTCGGCGGCGTCGGCGAAGGGGCGGGCGAGGGCCACCGCGCTCCGGATCTCCGCCGGCTCGGCCCCGCAGTGCCGCGCGCCGCGGGCGTGCGAGGAGAGCTGGCGCAGGTCGCCGGTGCCGACGAGCGCGGCGCAGGCCGCGAGCTCGCGGATCCGGGGGTCGAGACGCGGCCGGGCCAGGACGTAGCCGTAGGCGTCCGTCAGGATCCAGTCGGCGAGCTCGGGGTGAAGGCGATCGAGGTCGGAGAGCACGCGCTCCGTGTGGTCGGCGTAGATACGCGCGAAGAGCTCCCGGCCTCGGCCGCGCAGCGTCTCGAGCCCCTCCTCGCGGCTCCGGGCGGGGGCGGCCTCGGCCTCGAACCCGAAGTGCCGGCGGAAGGCGCCGAGGACGTTGATCGTCCGGGGGAAGCCGGCGAAGAGCGGACGCTGGAAGAGGATCTCGAGGAGGTCCGGGATCGGAGGCCGGGTGCGCGCCGCGATCCGCGACAGGACGCGGTCGGCCTGGGCGGAGCTCTTCGTCGCCGCGGCGAAGACCAGCACCAGGGCGGCCTCGTCCTCGGGCAGGGGCTGGCCGCGAGCAGCTCGTCGATCTCGAGGGCGTCGTCCGTCATCGCGGATGGTCTAACCCCTCGGGCGGCCCGAGTCCATCAGCGGAGGAGGATCGAGACCGGAGGCGACTCGAGATCGTTCGGCAGGACCGCGAAGACGTGGAGCTGGTCGCCGTCGCCGAGGGGAAGCTCGTCCGGGCCCGGAAAGGGCAGGATCGCCTCGACGGCCTTCAGCCGGCCCTCCGCCCGCGGGCGCTCGACGTCCTCGAAGAACTCCGGCGTCTCCCGCGCGTCGAACTCCGCCGAATGCACGAGGGCTCCCGCGCGCATCATCCGGATGGTCACCCGGGAGTTCCCGGCCGGCATCACGAGGCGGATCACCTTGGGGCGCGACTTCAGCGCCCCGCGCGGCGACTCGATCCAGGGCAGCCCCGCCTCGACCGCCTCCGCCACCAGCATGTCGGTGGAGACGAGCGGGCGGTCCTTCGGGGTCCGCATCTTCTGGGCGAAGCCGAACAGCAGGATGACGATGAGTCCGATGAAGACGGTGCGCCGCATCCCGCCGCGCTTGCCGCCCGCGGCGAGGATCCCCCGACCGCTCGAGATCTCGGGCGGCGGCTCCGGCAGCGCGACCCGGGGCGAGACCGGTCCCTCGGCCTCCTCGGGGCGCATGGGGCGGTCGGTCGCGATCCGGGAGGCGCCGCGGGTCCGCTGGGTCTGGTACGCGAGGTAGTCGCGCGCCTCCTCGGATCCGCGGATCCGATCGAGGGCGGCGATCGTCTCGTCCCGGTCGAGTCCTCCGCGGAGGAGTCGATGGACCAGTTCCCGGTCTTCGGGCGTCATTGCATTTTTATCGACCGTCCCGCCCGGGAACTGGAGCGATCAGCGCCGGAGTCCGGCCATCTTCAGGCGGAAGGCCCGGAGTTCGGCCTCCCGGGCGAAGCGGGCGGCCTCGCCCGCCGATCGGGTCGTGGGGCGATGCGGCAGCTCGAAGGCCGCGGACCGGTCGGAGGTCGTGGCGGCCCGATTCGTCGCCCGGTGGGCCATGGCGACGACGGCCCGCAGCGCGGCCCACCGGCCCCCGAAACGTCCGTCGATGGCGACACGGCACGAGCCGTTCTCGTTGAGGTCGCGGACGTGATCCGAGGTGATCGGGACGGCCTGGGCGATCGGCTCCTGACCGTCGTTCGTCGAGACGCGGAGGACGTTCCGCGAGTGGTCGCTCACGAAGATCTGGTCGCGTTCGTTCGCGGGGTCGCGCTGCAGCACCACCGAGGCACGTCGTCATGCCACGACGCCGTCACCGGCAGGGCGTAGGGCGGGGTCTTGTAGGCCTCCGCCCGCATCCGCCCTCGTCGCTCGCTGACGCAGGCTCCCAGGGCGAAGGCCGCCAGGAGCACCCACGTCGTCGATCGATAGCCGCTTCTCACTTGGTCCTCTCCTTCCTTTCGCGCCACGCCTCGGCGCCTACTTCCAGGTCTTGAACACCGCGGTCCGGATCGAGGGCCGGGTGACGACGCTCCCCTTGGCGAGCTGCACCACCGCCGTGACCGTCGCGTTCTGCCCCGCGAAGCCGGCCGACACGTCGATGTCACCAGGGCTTGCCCGCCCGCAGGTTCTTCACCGCCGCCGCGTCGATCGGAACTCCAGCTTCGCGTCCGTGCCCTCGGTGAACACCACGCTCAGGACGTTCGTCTTCGCGTCCATGAACTGGCAGGCCGCGTTCGCCGTCGACTGCGGCTCCAGGCGCACCAGGTACCGGGCGCCGGCCTTGAAGCCCTTCGTCGGCACGGCGTAGGGCGGCCCGCCGCCCGTTCCGTCCTGCAGCGAGGAGGAGAGGTCCGCCGTCGTGCCCGGCCCCTGCACCGCCACCGGCCGGACGCCGTCGGAGAGCTGATCGGCCATCCCGATGCCCTCGGACGGGGCCGGCCGCACCGGCCCGTCGTCCGACTCGGGGCGATCCCGGTCCGAGACGCTCCCGCTCTCGTCGGGACGCGTCTTCGCTTCAGGGTCGTCACCGCACGAGAGGGCGATGAAGGCGCACGCGACGAGCGCGAGGAGGAGCGGGAGGAGAGAAGGGCGCATCGAGGTTCTCCACCATGCGAGGGGACCGACGGGTTGCCCCGAGCGTATCAACCCCGCCGCCTCCGCGTCGGATCGGCGGCCCGGATTCGCGGGGCGGACCCCCGTCGCCTACTCGCGCTCGAAGGTCGCGGTGCGGACGGAGGACCCGACGAGCTTCCCGTCCTTCTCGAGGGCGACGATGGCCGTGACCTCGATGACCGACCCCGATCCGGACTCGATCTCGACGCGCACCGGGATCTTGCCCTCGCCGTTGAGCTTCTTGATCTCGCCCGCCGAGAGGGCCCGCTTCGCGTGGGCCGTGGTCTCGGCGGACTTCGCCGTGACGAGGATCATGCTCGCGTCCAGCGTCGAGAACTCGGCGGACCCCTTCCCGTCGCGCTCCAGCGTCAGGTTGATCTCCGCGTCCTTGACCTCGTCGAAGGACGGCAGGGCCCAGGGGGGGCCGCCGGCGACGGCGGCCTCGTACCCCGCCTCGAATCCGGCCTCGTAGCCGACGTAGGCGGCGCCGATGATCAGCGCGGCTGCGACCGCGATCGTCAGGTAGGTCTTCTTCTCGGTGGCCATGGCGCTCGGCCTCCATCTCGCTCCTTCTTCAGTTGCCGTCGCCCATCGCGGCGGCCCGTCGCGCGACCACGTCGCTCTCGACGCGTCGCGCAAGCTCGTAGATCTTGGCGTAGGAGGCGACGAGGCGCTTCTCCTGCTTCTCGCGTTCGGGACCGTCTCCGTACCGGATGTAGATCGCGTCGCGGTGGGCCCGGAGCTCGTCGGCGAAGCGCGACGCCTCGGCGTTGCGACGTGCCAGGGCCAGCGCCTCGTCGAGCTCCGCGGCCGTCGCGTCGGCATCGGAGGCCGCGAGTCGCGCCCGGGCCAGGTCCCTCACCGCGGCCGTCTGGAGATCGATCGGGCCCGTGAGCGAGCCGACGAGCGCGACGGCGCGGCCCAGGAGCCGCGGGCCGTCCTCCGGATCCTTCACCCGATCGTCGAGGACGAGGCGCAGGCTCGACCAGGCCGCCCCGCTCGCGAGGCTCAGCCGTCGCGCGTGGGGATCGGCGTCCTTTCCGGCCGGGGCGTAGACGCCGTTGGCCTCGAGGATCGGATCGAGGGCCACGACCGTCTCGAAGGCGTCCTTCTCGAGGACCCCTTCGAAGACGAGGGCGAAGATCCCCTCGATCTGGGCCCGGCCGTCCACGAATGCCGGCGACTCCTTGCGCGCGGCGAAGAGGGCGTCGAGGGCCCGCACGATCGCCTCGCGGTCGAGCCGGGGGTCGAGTCGCCGGAGGTCGCGAGGGAAGCGCGGGAGGACGGAGGGATCCGATCGGCCGGCGAGGATGAGATCCTCGCGGACCTTCTCCCACTCGATGTCGGTGGTCTCCCCGCGGCGCATCCTCGCCGCGGCGAGGAAGGCGCGCGCGGCGGCGCGCAGCACCGCGGGCAGGGCCACCGTGCCCGGCTCGTCGTCCGCGCTGTTGATCAGGAACTCGAAGTCGCTCTCGGCGCGGGCCCATTCGCCGAGCTGCAGCGCGAGCTGGCCGCGCATGTGCCGCGCGAGCCGCTGGAGCTTTCCGCCCTCGCAGAAGCGATCGAGAGGCGTCGAGGCCGCGCGGAGGCGCGCCGGATCCTCGTCGCGCGCGGCGAGCAGGCGGTAGGCGGAGAAGCTCTCGATGGCCGGACCGCGTGCCCCGTCGCTCAGGCGCCGGATGGCCGCCGCGCGCTTCGCGATCACCCGCTCGAGTTCGACGCGCTCCTTCTCGAGTCCGGCCGTCGCCGCGAGGAGGTCCGCCCGTCGGGCCCGGCGGGCCTCGCGCTCCTCCTCGGCGCCGGCGCCGGAACGATCCGCGACCTCGATCTCACGGATCTTCATCCCCTTGCTCTCGAGATCGTCGCGCACCTGGAGGAGACGCAAGGTCGCCGCGAGATGGGCGGCCTCCGCGAGACGGAGGCCGGACTCGACGAGCTTCTCGACCGCGGCGCACTCCTGCACCGCCGTCGCGTGTTCCCCGTGGAGGATGCGGTCGAAGACGACGAGGAAGACGAGGTCCGCGTCGCCGCTTCCCTTCTGCTTCAGGAGGCTGCGCGCGCGGAGGGCCCAGGGCTCGATGCCGTCGGCGCGGGAGAAGCTCTCGACGGCGATCTTGGGGGCCCGACGCGAGACGATGCGCTCGACGTAGTCCGTTCCGGCCGTTCCGATCGCCCCGTCCAGGAAGCCCGGGAAACCCTCGAGTCCGACGAAGAGCGGCCCCTCGTCCGCGAGCGCCTCCAGGACCCCGACGCGTCGGGCCGGATCCTCGAGATCGGCCCTCATCGCCACGAGGCGGGCCTGGCGATCGTCGCGGATCGCGGCGAGCCTCGCGACCAGCGCGGTCGTCGCGGCGTCGTGCGGGCGCAGCTCGTCGAGCGCGCGCAGGGCGCCGACGACGGCGGCGACCGGCTCCGAGCCGCCTCGCGTCCGCCACGCCGCCGCGAGCTCGTCGCGGCGCCGGAGTCGCTCGAGGTGCGCTGCCAGCTCGCGGCGCACGCGGGGGAAGTCGTCCAGATCGCGGATGGAGGACGACTCGGCGTCGAGATCGGCCAGCGCGGTCGCGACGACGCCCGTCTCCGCGTGTCCGATCCGGTCGGCGAGGCGGGCGAGCCGCGCGCGGGCCTTCGCGTCGGCCGAGGCGCGACTCCAGGCCCAGCCTCCGAGCGTCACCGCGACGATGGCCGCGACGATGCCCGCCACCTGCAGGCGTCGCCGGAGCCGCGAGACCTTCGCGCGGAAGTTCTCCGGCGCATTCGCGAGAGGGCGCCCCTCGAGCCAGGCCTCGAGGTCGAGCGCGAGCTCGGCCGCGCTCTGGTAGCGCTCGCTCCGGTTGGTGGCGAGAGCGCGCTCGAAGATCGGATCCAGGCTGGCCGGGACGTCGCGTCCGAGCTCGGAGACGGGGGTGGCCCGCTGGTGGGCGATCTCGATGAGCTTGTCGGCCTGTGTCGTCGCGCTGTCGAAGGAGCGGACCGGGTGTCCGGTGACGAGTTCGTAGAAGCAGGCGGCGAGCGAGTAGAGGTCGCTGCGCACGTCCATCCCGGCGTAGGCCAGGTTCGTGTGCTCCGGGCTCATGTAGGGGAGCGTCCCCGAGAGCGCGCCGCGCACGTCGTCGATGTCGTCGAAGGCGAGACCGAAGTCGATGAGGATGGGGAGGCCTTCCTCGTGGATGAGGATGTTCCGCGGCGAGACGTCTCGATGGGTGAGGCCGGCCTTCGCCAGGATGTCGAGCGTGCGCGCGAGGCTCGCGAACCAGGCCACGTCGCGATGGAGCTGGTCACGGATGGTGACGACACTCGGCCGCGACGTGGGCGTGGGGGCGGATCGCGCCCCGGCCCCGCCGCGCCCGACCCGCGTCGTCTCCATCTCGTCGGATGCGGCCGCGCGCCTCTCCTTGATGAAGTCGAGGAGGGAGCGGCCCTCGACGTAGTCGATGGCGACCCAGACCCAGTCCTTCGTCTCGCCGGTGGAGATGACGCGAACGACCCCGATGTGATCGACCTGGGAGAGGAGCCGGGCCTCGTTCCGGAGCGGGGTCTCGTCGCCGCTGCCGCGCGGGACGATCTTGACCGCGACCCGCCGGTTCGTCCGGGTCATCCGTCCCTCGTAGACCGTCCCCATCCCGCCGTGGGCGAGGTAGCGGAGCAGGCGCACCTCTCCGAGGTCGAAGGGCAGCGAGAACTGATGAGGGCCGGGTCGGCCGAGACGGCGCGCGAAGCGGAAACCGAGGTGCTCGAGCGCCGGCGCGTCGGAGTCCGGCGGGGCGAACAGGACCTCCGGGCGGATGCCGAGGGTCTCGGCGATCTCCCGTCGCACGGTTTCGGGTTCGAGGTCCCAGAAAGCGCTGGAACTCGACTGGTCGCCGCGATCCGTGGAATCGTCGGGGCGGGAGTCGTCGGGTCCTTCGTCCGGGGACGGGGGCGCGGGGGTGACCATGCCTCAATCCTTCCCGACCGAAGGATAGGGTGCGCGGCGTCCCGCGTGAAGCCCGGGGGGTGAGTTCAGCCCGTCGGGAGATCGGCCCGGGCCGCGATCGGAGCCGGGAGGGGCTCGAAGCGGGGCTCGAGGCCGAGCGCCGCGGCGAGCTGCCGCGCGAAGGCCGCGCCGAGGATTTCCCGGTCGATCGGGGAGGACGCGAGATCGGCGAGGCCGGCGACCTCTCCGTTCTCGGGGTGGGGGCGGAGGATGATCGAGCCGTGCTGGAGCGCCCGGCCTCCGCGGCGGCGCTTCGCGGAGCCCACGAGCTTGCGGCTCCCGACGGCGAGGTCGAGCGCGGTCGAGCGGGCGAAGCAGAGGAAGGGCTGCTCGCGGCGGGAGAGCGCGCGGGGGGCGCCCTCCGCGTAGGTCGCCTCGACGCCCAAGTCGCGGAAGAGGGCGAGGAGGACGTCGTGGACGCGGCGGTAGCTGGCATCGACCGGGCCGGCGAAGGGGCCGACGCCGTCGGGGCCCGAGAGCGAGTAGGTGAGTTCGTCGGCGTGGAAGATCGCGCCGCCCCCGGTCAGCCGGCGGACGATGCCGTGGCCCGCCGACCGGTGATGCGCCTCGAGGGCGGGATCGAGCGTCTGGAAGTGACCGAGCGAGAGTCCCGAGGGCC
This sequence comes from Planctomycetota bacterium, assembly GCA_041402125.1. Taxonomy (GTDB): domain Bacteria; phylum Planctomycetota; family DRQF01; genus JAWKSY01. Next base: position 180,195 of record JAWKSY010000001.1, on the reverse strand, counting down.
GCCAGCCGTAGAGGCGGAGCGTCGGTCCGCGGTCGGATTCGAGCAGGGCGCGATCGACGGCCATGTTCCACGCCGGCGACGCGAGGCCGGTGTCGTGCACGTGGAGCGCGGGGCGGGGATCCGTCATGGCGGGGAGGGGGCGGAGGCGGGCCGGGGAGCGCGCTCCCCGGCCCCGGCCCTCAGGACGCGCTCGCCGGGCGCCAGCGCAGGTCGAGGTTCTTGACCGCGTGGACCTCGTCGACGCGCGCGACCGGCGTCGTGTGGGGGGCGGTCTTCACCAGCTCCGGGTTCTCCGCCGCCTCGCCGAGCACCGAGAGGAACGCGCCCACGAAGCGGTCCATCTCGCGCTTCGGCTCGGTCTCGGTGGGCTCGATCATGATCGCGCCCTGCACCATGATCGGGAAGTAGGTCGTCGGCGGGTGGAAGCCGTAGTCGATCAGACGCTTGCCGATGTCGCGCGTCGAGACCTCGTTCGGCACGCCCTTGTCGGTGAAGACGACCTCGTGGAGCGTCGGCGTCTTGAAGGGCAGGTGGAGGTGCGGCTCGAGCCTCTTGCGAAGGTAGTTGCCGGCGAGGATCGCCTCCTCGGTCACCTCGCAGAGGCCCGTGGCGCCCAGGCTGCGGATGTAGGTCCAGGCGCGGACGTACATGCCCCACTGGCCGAGGTAGGCCTTCACCGGGCCGATCGAGCGCGCGTCGCCCGAATCCGGCGCGTAGGGCCGGAGCGAGTCGTTGTAGCCGATCGGGCCGGAACCCGGACCGCCGCCGCCGTGCGGCGTGGTGAAGGTCTTGTGCAGGTTCCAGTGCATGACGTCGGCGCCGATCCGGCCCGGCTGGAACACGCCCATGACCGCGTTGAAGTTCGCGCCGTCCATGTAGACCAGCCCGTCGAGCGCGTGGATGGCCTCGGCGATGCGCGTGAAGTCGCGCTCGTAGATGCCCAGCGTGTTCGGGTTGGTGATCATGATCCCCGCGATGGTCTCGTCGAGGTGCGGCGCCACGTCCTCGTAGCGGAGGAAACCGTCGGGGCCGCTCGCGATCTGCTTGCAGCTGAAGCCGGCCATCGCCGCCGAGGCGGGGTTGGTGCCGTGCGAGGTGTCCGGCGTGAGGATCACCGTCTTCTTGTCGTTGCCGCGATCGCGGTGGTAGGCCTTGATCATGAACGTCGCGGTGAGCTCGCCGTGCGCGCCGGCCGCGGGCGAGAGGCAGACGTGATCGAAGCCGCTGACCTCGATCAGGTCGCGCCGCAGCTCCTCGATGATCGCGTGGTGCCCGCTCAGGTACTCCGCCGGCCAGTAGGGGTGGCAGTCCGCCCAGTGGGGGTCCGCCGCCACCGCCTCGTTGAGCCGCGGGTTGTGCTTCATCGTGCAGCTCCCCAGCGGGTACATGCCGCGATCGATGTCGAAGTTGAAGGTCGAGAGCCGCGTGTAGTGGCGGACGACGTCGATCTCCGTCGCCTGGGACATGCCGCCGCAACCGTCGGCGCGGCGGGGGAGGTCCTCGGGACGGCAGGCGTCGATCTCGGGACGCGGGGAGACGACGACGAAGCCGGGCGCGTCCTCGTCGGTGCGCGTGAAGATCGTCTTCTCAGGAATGCTGTACAAGGCGCTTGATCTCCTGCAGCAGCGACTCGGCCGAGGCGTAGTGGACCTCGGTGGCGCAGACGAGGTAGTGATCCTTCAGGTCCGGGAACCGCTCGCCCAGGGGCAGGCCGAGCAGGATGTCCGCGGCGCGCAGACGGTCGTGGAGCTCCGGTCGGCCCGAGGCGTCGACGACGAACTCGTTGAAGAACGGGCCGGTGAAGCGCGTCTTCAGGCCGAGCTCGGCGAGGCCCTTCGCGAAGTAGCGCGCGACGGCGGCGTTCTTCTCCGCGACGTCGACGATGCCCTTGCGGCCGAGCAGCGACAGGTAGATCGTCGCGCGGAGGCACATGAGCCCGGAGGCGGTGCAGATGTTGCTCGTCGCCTTCTCGCGGCGGATGAACTGCTCGCGGGTGGCGAGCGTGATGCAGTAGGCCTCCTCGCCCTTGGCGTCGATCGTCTTGCCGACGAGGCGACCGGGCAGCTTGCGGACCCACTCCTCGCGGGTCGCCATGAAGCCGGCCGTCGGCCCGCCGAGCTGCATCGGGATGCCGAAGCTCTGGAACTCGCCGACCGCGATCTTCACGGGCAGCGGTTCGAGGATCGCCATCGAGAGGGCCTCGGTGCAGACGCCGACGGTCATCGCGTCCGGGTGGATCCCCGCGAGGTCCTCGACGACGCCGAAGAAGTTCGGGGACTGGACGACGATCGCGGCCGCGCCGCGCTGCGTCGCCTCGTCGAGCGAGCAGACGGTGCGCCCGGTCTTCGGGTCGAGCGGCAGCTCCGCCACCTCGATGCCGACGAAGTTCATGTAGGTCCGGAGGACGGCCTGGTACTCGGGGTGGACGCCGGCCGACACGTACACGACGGGGTCGTGCTTCGGCTTGACGCGCATGGCCATGAGGACTCCCTCGGCGAGCGCCGTCGAGCCGTCGTAGAGGCCGCCGTTGGCGATCTCCTGTCCCGTGAGCATCGCCACGTAGGACTGGAACTCGTAGTACATCGCCAGCGTGCCCTGGGCGAGCTCGGCCTGGTAGGGCGTGTAGCTCGTCACCCACTCGCTGCGTCCGGCGAGCGAGTCGACCGGGACCGGGATGTAGTGCGGGTAGAGTCCCGCGCCCACGAAGGACGCGCGGGGACGCTTGGACTTCAGTTCCTCGAGGCGGCGGCGGAGCTCGGCCTCGGGCAGGGGGCCGGCCACCTGCAGGTCGCGCGTGACGCGCACGTCGGCGGGAATGGTGCCGAGGAGGGCCTCGACGTCATCCACGCCGAGGGCGGCGAGCATCTCCTGGCGGGCGGCGGGGTGATCGCGCTGTATCGCATACGCGGCGCAGGTCTCCGGGGTCTTCGGGGTGGGAGCGGAGAGCGCGGCCGTCGCGCGACGGCCCGCGCTCGGATCCGGGGTCAGTGGCTCTCGGACTGCACGACCTTCTCGTAGGCCGCGGCGTCGAGGAGCGTGGGGAGCTCGAGCTCCTTCTTGTCCATGATGCGGAGCTTGACCATCCAGCCCTTCTCCCAGGGATCCTGCTGGAGGAGGGAGAGGTCGCCGAGGAGTTCCTCGTTCTGCTCGATGATCTCGCCGGTGAGCGGGCAGTAGAGATCCGAGACGGCCTTCACCGACTCGATCTCGCCGAAGGGCTCGTTCGCCATCACGTCCGTGCCGATCTCGGGGAGATCGAGGAAGACGAGGTCGGAGAGGTGTCCGACCGCGTAGTCGCTGATGCCGATCCAGGCGATGTCGCCGTCCACCTTCACCCACTCGTGACTCTTCAGGTACTTGCGATCGTCGGGGCGCATCGGGCTCTCCTCGTTCCTCCGGGCGCGCCGCGGCGCGCTCACCTCCTTCGCGACGGACCGTACCCCGGTCCGCCGTTCCCGTCGCCTCGGGGGCGAGGGTCGTTTCCTCGGCTCAGTCCGCGTGGAGCGAACCGCTGCCGTCCCGCTTGTAGAAGGGCAGGTCCACGCGGCGCGCCGCGATCCGCTTGCCCCGCAGGTCCACCTCGAGCTCGCGATCGAGCGCGTCGCTGCGGACGAGCGCGGTCGCGATCGCCCGCTGGAAGGTCGGCGACCAGGTGCCGCTGCGGACCTCGCCGACGACCTCGTCCCCGGCGACCACGGGGTAGCCCTCGCGCGGGATCCGGCGACCCTCGAGGGTCAGGCCGACGATCTGCCGCTTCGGGCCATCCTTCTTGACGCGGGCCAGAACGTCGCGACCGGGGTAGTCGGCCTTCGTGAGGCGCACGCCGAACATCAGCCCGGCCTCGACCGGGTTGATCGTCTCGTCGATCTCGTGTCCGTAGAGGGGCATGCCCGCCTCGAGGCGGAGCGTGTCGCGCGCGCCGAGTCCGCAGGGCACGATGCCGTGCTTCTCGCCGGCCTCGAGGGCGGCGTCCCAGACCTCGCCGACGTGGTCGCCGTGGATGTAGACCTCGAAGCCGTCCTCGCCGGTGTAGCCCGTCCGCGTCACGGTGGCGGGGTGACCGAGCACCTTGCCCTCGGCGAGGCGGTAGTAGCCGATGCCGTCGACGTCGATGTCGGTGACGAGCTCCTTCAGCACCGCCGCGGCGCGCGGGCCCTGGACGGCGACCATGTCGAGATCGTCGAGGGGCTCGATGACGACGTCCATGCCCTCGCCCAGCTCGCGGAGTCGCGCGACGTCGCGCTCGTAGTTGGAGGCGTTGACGACGAGGAAGATGTCGCCGGAGCGGCGGTGGACGAGGATGTCGTCGATCACGCCGCCGTCGTCCTTCGTGAGGAGGGCGTAGCGGATCTGACCGGGAGCGATGCGCTCGAGGTCGTTCGTCTGGGCCCCCTGGACGAGCTCCTCGGCCTGCGGTCCACGCACGGAGATGCGGCCCATGTGTCCGAGATCGAAGAGGCCGACCGCCTGGCGGACCGCCTCGTGCTCCGAGGTGATGTCCTGGTAGATGACCGGCATCTCCCAGCCGCCGAAATCGATCATCCGGGCGCCGGCGTCGTGGTGCTTCCGGTTGAGACGGGTCTTCTTCACGGTCCGGTTCTCGCGGCTCGGGGGAGCGGGGGCCGGGGCGCCGGCGCCGTTGCGACGGGCCGCCCCGCGGGGCTCGGGATGATAGCCGGTCGGGCGCGGGGTTTACAGTCGCCGATCGGCGGCCGGGGAGCCTTCGCGAGGCCCCTCGCGGCCGCGACCGGACGGTCCCGGATCGCTCAGTTCCGGGTCAGCCGGGCGAGGAGATCCTCGATGTCGGCCGCTTCCAGCTCGCGGCGGCTGATCGCCTCGCGCCCCCGGAAGCGGGCCTCCTCCTCGGGGCCGCTGAAGTCGTCCCGACGACGCTGGGCGGCGCGGGGGGAGGGCGCGCGGACCGCGCGTTCGGGCCCCCTCGCGGGGAGGGGACGGGCGGCGCGGGCCGCGACCTCCGCCTTCAGCGCCGTCGGCAGGTCCGCGGCCGCGAATCGCGCGGGATCGCGGCGTCGGAGCCGCCCGAGGCGGGCGAAGCCCGCCTCGCGGTCACCCCGATAGATGGCGAGCGCGCCCAGGTGGAGCTCGACGCTGAACGAGCCCGGATCCAGGGTCTCCAGGCGGCGGAACGCGGCCTCCGCGCGCACGAGATCCTCCCGGGTCCGCGCGCGGCGGAAGAGGGTCTCGGCGCGCCAGCGCGCCCAACGACGTCGAAGACGGCGGCCGAGACCGCGCCAGTTCCGGGATCCCATCGAGCTCGGTCTTCCGATCGGGTGGCCAGGGGAGGGGGCGGCGCCGTCGTCCCGGGCGGTCGAGGCGACCTTCCGGGCGGCGAGGGGCGGCGGCCGCGCCGTCGAGGATCGTAGTCCCCGGCCCCGCCCGGCGGCAAGGGTTCGTCGGGGCGCGCGGCGTCGGGCTCGCAAGTCTCTATCATGCAGGATCTTGTGTCCGTTGCGGGCGGCGACCCCCTTCGCGGGGCCCGTCCCCCTTTTTTCCGGTGGGCATCAGGCGCGGCGCGCCCGCGGGCCGATAGGGGAGGAGCGTCCACATGCCCCGTTCAGGGCGGAGGAGATTCTCCCGATGGCCATCAGCGGCGAGCTGCTGAGCGTCGACCTGTCGAACGTCTTCCAGATGCTCTCCCTCAATCGCAAGAGGGGGCTTCTGCACGTCCGTGATCAGGAGAACATCCTCAACGAGCGCTGGATCGTCTTCGACGAGGACCGGATCGGCCTCTACGAGATCCCCAAGACCGGCGACGTCTGGGGCCTCCTCGTCCACTCGGGCGACGTCTCCTACGAAGACTACCGCGACGCGCGGAAGCAGGCGGGAGACTACGGCTCGAGTCACGATCGACTGCTGCGTCAGCGCGGGATCGTGGACTCGGAGCTCGTCGATCGCGCGGCCCGCCGCCTCCAGGAGGAGATGCTCCTCGAGATCTTCCTCTGGCGCGAGGTCAGCTTCTCCCTCGACGAGGAGCGCGTCCCCGAGCCGCTCGAGGAACGCGAGCTCTACGGCATCGACCTGCTCGTGATGGAGGCGGCGCGGCGCCAGGACGAGTGGCTCCGCGCGGTGGATCTCCTGGGCGGAGACGGCGACGTCTGGGCCCTGCCCCCGATGCCGAGCTTCGCGGAGCCGCCGACCGAGGCCCTCACGCCCGGGGAGCGGGTCGTCTTCGATTTCGTCGACGGCGTCCGCGGCACCACCGAGCTGATGGCCGCCACCGGGCTCCCGCGCTTCCACGTCGACCTCGCGCTCTGTCGCCTCATGCAGCAGAAGCTGCTGCGGCGACTCACGCCGGCCGAGCTCGTCGTCAAGGCGACCGAGCTCCTGGGAGTCCAGCGTCACGCCGACGCGATCCGTCTGCTCGAGCTCGCGAACCTGCGCGAGGGCAACTCCGGGAACTTCGAGACCTCGCTCCGCCTCGCCGAGGCGCACCTCGCGCGCAACGAGATCTCGCGCGCGACCGAGTACTACAAGGAGTGCGCGGAGAAGCTCCTCGACGTCGGTCAGGTCCGCGAGGCGATCGACATCCTGCACGACGTCCTCGTGCACGTGCCCACCGACTTCGGCACCCTCAAGCGCGCGATCGACCTCGTGGCGACGCACGTCAGCGACTACACCGAGATCGACGAGGAGCTCTTCGGGCAGGGCGTCAAGCTCTTCCACTTCCACCTCGAGTCCTCGCGCTACGACGAGGCGAACGACCTCCTCGCCCTGCTCCTCGAGATCGCGCCGAACGACGTCGGACTGAACGTCCAGCGCGCGCGACTGCTGGTCAAGACCGGCTACGTCGAGGAGGGCGTCGACATCTACCTGAAGGTGGCGGCGCGGCTCTTCGCGGCGAAGGACATCGAGACCGCCGAACGGCTCTGCAAGACCGTCCGCGGCACCGATCCGATCAACGAGCGCGTGCGCAGCCACTGCGAGAAGCGGCTCGAGCAGATCGCCGAGATCAAGGCGAAGCGGACCCGACGCAAGCGGGCGGGCATGGGCATCGGCCTCCTGCTCGCCGCGATGGCGCTCGCCGGCGGCGGCTACTTCGTCTACCAGGATCGCTCCTCCTCGGCGCTCGAGGAGATGCGCGAGGAGAACGCCAACCCCGTTACCTCGGAGGACTGGCGCGACGCCAAGCAGGCCTACGATCGCTTCGCGCGCCGGCACCCCCTGACCTTCGCCTCGACGCGGGCCGCCGCGCTCTCGAGCGAGGCCGACAAGATGATCGCCCGCTTCGAGCGGGAGGAGATGCTGAAGCAGCGCGCCGAGGAGAAGCGCCGCCAGGACGAGTTCCGGCGCGCGGAGGAGGCCTTCTCGCAGGCCGTCGTCCTCCAGAACAAGCGCGAACTCCGTCGGGCGCGGGCCGCCTACGAGTCGGCGCTCGAGATCGCCTCCGGCGCCGGGCGTCGCGACTGGGCGCTCGAGCCCGCCCGCGACGTCGCCAACCGGATCGACGGCCTGACCGCGCACATCGAGCGCGAGGCCCAGCGCGTCAAGGAGTACCGCGCGGCCCGCGAGCGCGGCGATCTCGCGGCCGCGTTCGACGTGGCGCGCGCGATCCAGCGCGACGCGCTCGGCGAATCGCTCCAGGCGAAGCCCCTCGTCGTCATCGACCGCGAGACCCTCGCCGATCTGCGGCTTCCCTTCCGCGTGGACCGCGTGCCCGCCGGCGCGAGCCTCACCGTCGACGGGCAGTCGGCGCCGCCCGGCGCGGTGACCTTCGAGCTCGCCCAGAACCGCAAGACGGCTCGGGTCAGCGTGTCCGCCCCCGGCTACCGCGAGGTGGCGGTCGAGATCGACTGGGAGCGTTCGCCCCACGAGAACGTCGTCATCCTCGAGCGCGCGCCGCGCGACACCTTCCGACCCGAGCGGGCGATCATCGCCTGGCTCGTCGACGGAGACCGTCCGATCGGCATCGACCGCAACGGCGGCCTCTACCGCTTCGCCGACAACGGCCGGAGCATCGAGAAGACCTGGGCGCCGCCGGCGCTGCTCTCCCTCGTCGGCTCGCCGGAGTCGGTGGGCGAGGGCGTGCTCGTCGTCGGGCAGGGCGGGGCCTCGGTCATCGATCCGGTCCTGGCGCGTCGCACCTGGCAGCATCCCGTCGAGGGCACGGTCACGGCCTGGGCGCGCCGCGGCCACCGCATCCTCGTCGCCTCCACGGGGGAGAAGAGCGCGATCGAGCTCCTGCAGCTCGGCTCCGTCACCCCGGTCGCGCGCTGGGAGACCCCCGGCGCGGTCCGCGACCTCGCCTGGTGCGAGGCGGGCTTCGCGGCGACGCTCTCCGACGGTCGCGTCCTCCGCGGCGAGGCCGATCGTCCCGAGCTGACCGTCACCGACGAGCGGGCCCGCGTGGGACGCCTCGTCTCCCTCGGGTCGCGCGTGCTCTTCGCGGCCGAGGACGGCAGCGTGCGGGCGCTCGATCCGCGCGGCGGCGCCGTCCGTCTGCTCTGGGAGCCGACCGGTCCCGAGCACTTCGTGACGCGCGGGCCGGAGGCGACCGATCGCCACGCCTTCTTCGTCGATTCGCGCGGCGCCTGGTTCGTCGCCGACCCCGACGGCGGGCTGCGCTCCGGCGAGGGGCTGCTCCCCTCCGTCGACCCGGATCGCACGCGGACCGCGACGCCCCTCCACCACGGCCGCGGACTCCTCGTCCCCGACGCCGGCGGCGGCTACCTCGAGGTCGATCTCGACACCGGACGGCGGGGCGGCCGCCTGCGGCACGCCGGCCGCATCGGGCGCGCCGCGCTCCACTGGCGCGATTCGATCCGGGTGTCCTACGACGGGACGTCCGAGGTCGAGCTCTATCCGGTCGGTCGCTGAGGGCGCATCGCGTGGTCGAGGTCCGCGTCGAGAGCAAGGAGATCGACTTCCGCATCGCCTACCTGGGGCGGACGGGAGCGACCAAGTTCGCGAACATCCGGCGCCTGCACGACGCGCTGCGTCCGCTCGGCGCGGGTGACCTCACCGTCATCCACGCGGGCGGGGACCGGATCGTCGGCTTCCATCTCGTCGACGAGGAGGAATCCCGGCTCTTCGAGATGCGGGTGGGCTTCAAGCTCGTGACGATCCCGGGCGAGATCCGGAGTCGCGCCAACGAGCTCCTGCTCGCGAGCTCGGCCGATGCCGTGGTCTGGATCGACGACCGCGTCGGCGAGGATCAGGGCGCGCCGACCGCTCTCGCGGAGGTCCTCGGGGCCATCGCGGACCAGGGCGTCGGGGAGGCCGCGCGACCGGTGATGGTCCAGTGCTACTCCGACGACGGCGAGGACCGGGCCACCCGCTACCGCCGGTCGCTCGAGGGCCGCGAGGCGCGCATCCGACGCATCGACTCCGACGAGGAGGGCGTGCGCGGCCTCTTCGAGGAGGTGAAGAAGCACGTCCTCGACACCTACCGCGAACTGGAGCGCGGTCAGCCGGGGCGGGGGCGCAGGGACCGGACCTCTCGGCCCTCCCCAGCGGTCGCCGCGTCGTCCGCCGACGCGACTCCGCGATCGGCCGCGCGCTCACCCGCGTCAACGAGCTGCGTCGCCGTCGCGCCGGTCGACGCCTCGCCTCACGCAAGGCGGAACTCGCGTTCCTCGGGGCGGTTGTGGCCCTCGGTCTCGCCGCCTTCGCGCTGCTCTTCTCGATGACCCTCTGAGCCCTCGTCGCCCGCGGCGTCGAATGTCGTTCAGTTGTCCGCGGCCCCCCCGAGGGGTACTATCCGTGACGTTCCGGCGCGCCCTCGTACGACCGCGCCGACCCCACGCTCGGAGCCGCCATCCATGTTCGATCGCCGCCTGGCGGCCCCGGTGGTCAAGATCAAGAGCGACCTCGAGCGGCGCGTCTGCGGTGACGTCGAGCTCCCCCTCGGGGTCGAGCTCCTCGACGCGTCGGCCCGGCTCCAGGAGGGCTTCCAGAGCCGCTTCGTCACCGGTGACGATCGCCTTGACGACCAGTTCGAATTCCGCGTGGTGCTGAACCAGGCCCGCCTCTACGAGGCGGCCCGGATCCTCTTCGAACGCCTCCTCCCGGACGAGGTCTTCGCGACCTTCGAGGAGTTCTCGAACGACGCCTACCGGGACGTGGACGCCTACGCCTCGGAGGAGCCCGTCTCGAAGGCGCGCTTCATGCAGGCCTGGGAGAGCTACGGCCCCTTCTTCTGCGAGGACGGCCGCACCGGTTTCGGCGGGATGAGCTACGAGCCCCTCGTCGAGGTCTTCGTCGAGGAACACGGCAGCCTCTACGTGGCGAGCGGCCTCGAGATGAAGGACGCCGTGGAGGCGGTCGTCGCCGAGCTCGGCGTCCCCGAGCGGCGCGACCTCGTGCTCGTGGACCAGTTCGAGCACGACCACCGCGACATCCTCGAGATCTCCCAGGAGGAGCTCTCGATGGACGACATCGACATCAAGTTCTCGGTCCTCGAGAGCCTGGGCATGCAGCCCACGAACCGCGACGAGGGCGAGCCCGAGAGCCTGCCGGTTCCCTACTGGATCGAGTTCGAGCTGGACCTGAGCTTCGAGCGGAAGCGGGCGGCGCGCGTCGCCGTCGCCCACTTCGCGGTCACCGCCGATTCCTGGGAGGAGGCGGTCAGCCTCGCCGAGGGCGAGCTGCTGCGGAAGCACCCCGACGCGCTCGTGGCGCGCGTGATCCACGTCTATCGGATGCTGCCCGAGGACATCGGGGACGACATGCGTCCCGAGAACATGAAGCAGGTCGAGCGGAAGGGCGTCTGGTACGCCGGACCCGTCACCGATTGGTACTGATCAGTCGTCCTCGCCGCCCTTCTCGGCCCACTTCTCGTCGATCTCCGCGAGCAGGTTCGCCATCGCCCGCTCCTCGGCCTCGTCGAGGTTCCCCTCCGTCTTCTCCTCGAGCATGCGCAGGAGGCCGATGCCCCGGCGGGCCCGACGCAGGTCCGTCACCGCGCGCTGCGTGAAGGGGTTCGGGATCTCGCCGAGGTCGATCATGACCTGCGTCGCGAGCTGGAGGAGCAGGGCCTGGAAGGTCGGTTCGGGTTCGCCCGCCGCGCTCATCCGGCGTTCTCCTCGCGCTTCTCCGGCCGCGCCTCCGGGCGGGCGCCGGGGCGCAGGCGACGGGCGCGATGCTCGAGGCCGGCGGCGACGAAGCCGCGGAAGACCGGGTGGGGATCGACCGGCTTCGACTTGAACTCGGGGTGGAACTGCACGCCGATGTAGAAGGGGTGGTCGGGCAGCTCGATGATCTCGACCAGGTCGCGATCGGGGTTCACGCCGCTGGGCACGAGGCCGTGCGCCTCGAGCTTCTCGAGGTAGCGGTTGTTGACCTCCCAGCGGTGGCGATGGCGCTCGCTGATGTCCTCGCGGCCGTAGAGGCGACGGGCGAGGGTGTCGGGCTTGATCCGGCAGGGGCAGGCGCCGAGGCGCATCGTGCCGCCCTTGTCGGTGATCCCCTGCTGCTCGATCATCAGATCGATCACCGGGACCTTCGCGTCCTCGTCGAACTCGGTCGAGTTCGCGTCCTTCATGCGGCAGACGTTCCGCGCGAACTCGATGACCGCGATCTGCAGGCCGAGGCAGATGCCGAAGTAGGGCACGCCGTTCTCGCGCGCCCAGCGCGCCGCCAGCACCATGCCCTCGATGCCGCGCTCTCCGAATCCGCCGGGGACGAGCACCGCGTCGACGCCCTCGAGCACGGCCGCGCCCTGCTCCTCGAGGCGTTCGGCCTCGACCTTGCGGAACTTCACGCGGGCGTGGTTGTCGATCCCGGCGTGCGTGAGGGCCTCGTAGACCGACTTGTAGGCGTCGTGGAGTTCGATGTACTTGCCGACCACCGCGATCTCGACCGTCTCGTCGAGCTGGTTGATGATCGTGTCCACGAGCGCCTCCCAGCGGGCGAGGTCGCGCTCGGCGCGCGGGAGCTGGAGGCGCTTCAGGACGAGGTCGTCGAGGCCCTGCCGCGCGAGCACGAGGGGCAGCTCGTAGATCGAGTGATCGACGTCCTTCTCCTCGAAGACGCCGTCCATCGAGATGTTGCAGAAGAGCGAGATCTTCCGGCGCACCTCGTCGTCGACGCTCTTCTCGGTGCGATACACGAGGACGTCGGGCTGGATGCCGATCTCGCGGAGCTTGCCGACGCTGTGCTGGGTCGGCTTGGTCTTCACCTCGCCCGTCGCCCGCAGGTAGGGCAGGAGCGTGAGGTGGATGTACATCACGCGATCGCGGCCCTGCTCGATGCCGAACTGCCGGATCGCCTCGAGGAAGGGGAGGCTCTCGATGTCGCCGACCGTCCCGCCGATCTCGGTGATGACCACGTCGAGATCCTGCTTCGCCATCCGCAGGACGCAGTCCTTGATCTCGTTCGTGATGTGCGGGACGACCTGGACCGTCTTGCCGAGGTAGCCGCCCGCGCGCTCGCGACGGATGACCTGGTCGTAGATCCGGCCGGTGGTGAAGTTCGAGAGCTCGTTGAGCGGCGTCTTCGTGAAGCGCTCGTAGTGGCCGAGGTCGAGATCCGTCTCCGCGCCGTCGTCGGTCACGTAGACCTCGCCGTGCTCGTAGGGGCTCATCGTTCCCGGGTCGATGTTGATGTAGGGGTCGAGCTTCTGGATGCCGACCCGCAGGCCGCGCGCCTCGAGGAGGCAGCCGATCGCGGCCGAGGTGAGGCCCTTTCCGAGCGAGGAGACGACGCCGCCGGTCACGAAGATGTACTTGGCCATGATTCTCCTCACTCGCGCGGGGTCCGGCCCCGGTCGTCCGCGTGATTCACTCGTCCGCGCCGCGGGCACCCCGCGCGACGCGGGCGCGGAAGGCCTCGAGGTCCTCCGCGGTGTCGATTCCGGGGACGCTCGCCGCCACCAGGGCGACTCCGATCCCCATGCCCGCCTGGAGGGCGCGAAGCTGTTCCAGCTGCTCCAGCTTCTCCAGGGGCGAGGGCGGCAGCGCGACGAGCGCGTCGAGCGCGTCCCGGCGGTAGGCGTAGATCCCGAGATGGCCGAGGCCGCAGGGCATCTCAACCTCGTCGGGGGACGCCGGATCCCGTCGGTGCGGGATGGGAGCCCGACTGAAGTAGAGCGCCCGGCCCCCCTCGTCCGTCACCACCTTCACGCGGTGGGGCGAGGCGAATTCCGCGGGATCCCGCAGGACGCAGGCGGCGGTCGCCATCTGCAGGTCCCCGCGATTTTCCAGCAGTTCGACGACGGCATCAATGGTCGACGGCGGGATCTCGGGTTCGTCGCCCTGGATGTTGACCAGGATCCCGTCCTCGAGGCCCGCGCGTCGGGCCGCCTGGGCGATGCGGTCGGTGCCCGAGGGAAGCGCGGCGTCGGTCAGGATCGCCCGGAAACCGGCTCGCTCGCCCGCGGCGGCGATCTCGGCGTCGTCCGTCGCCAGCAGCACCTCGCGCAGGGAGCGGGCCCGGGCGGCGTTCTTGAGGACCCAGGCGACGAGAGGGCGCCCGGCGACCTCGGCGAGGGCCTTGCGGGCGAGGCGCGTCGATCCGAGCCGCGCGGGGACGACGCCGACGGCCATCGGCGTCAGCGTTCGGTCGGCACGCGGGTCGGCGTGGGGACGTTGAGCTGCGAGGTGTTCCCCGCTCCCGTTCCGCCGGCGCTGGGCTGTTCCATCGGCCCCGTGCCGCCGTAGTAGGTCGCCACGGCCAGCTTCAGGTCGCTGAAGATGCGGTACTTCTCGGCCAGGAGCGGGTCGTTCTGGGGGGCGACGCCGAGGTACTTCCAGCGCTCGCCGCCGTTCTCGATCACGATGATCCCCTTGTAGTGGGGGATCGAGTCGGGTCCGGCCTGCAGGTAGCGCTCGTCCTCGCGCGTGAAGGGCGTGCGCAGGAGGTCGCCGCCCCGGCTCTTGAGCGTCTCGAGGACGGCGTCGATCTGGCGGTCGCTCAGCACGTTGTAGCCGCCGCTGCGGCGGCCGAGGGCGAGGTCGAGGCGGCCGGTCTCGGTGGCGCGCTTCTCGTGGTCGCGGTTGACCATGATCATGAAGGCCCGCGTCTTCGGCTGGTACAGGATGACGCGGCAGTCGCGGATGGAGTTGTAGACGGCCTCGGCGTTCGGGTCGATCGGGGCGGCTCCCGTCGATTCGTCCGAGCGCGCCGCGGCGCGGCCGCCGCCGGAGGATCCGGTCGAGCCGCAGCCGAAGGTCAAGGCGACGAGGGCGATGAGGGCGAGGCGAAGCGTCGTTGCAGGCATGGCCGGAGGTCTCCTCGAGGTGGGCTCGCGCGCGGAATCTAACAAGGGACGGCGCCGCTCGCGCCTCGGGTCCGATTCGGGGCCTCCCCGGCGAGCGCGCGGAGCTTCCTCCCAAACTCACCGACGACGACATGTCGCACCGCGCGGCTCTCCACGCACGAGGGGTCGTGCCCTTTTGGGGTTGACCCTGTCCCCTCGCACCGGATAATTCGAGGGTTCGCGGCCCGAAGGGGTCGCGCCGCGTCGCGAAAGCGCCGCACCACAGTCCACTTGCATCACTGCGCGCTCCGTCGGGCGGACGGAGCGCGGACCGGCCCCGGGGAAAGGGCCGATCGGGCCGCCGCGTTCGCGGGCCGGCCGAGGAATGAGGACGTCCGGGGAGGGACGAGCCGTGGGGAGCATGGAAAAGGTCGGCATCGCCGTCGTCGGTGCCCTGATCCTGATCATCCTGGTCGTGGGCTGGGCCCACCGCAATTCCGGCGGCGAGGAGCGCAAGCCCTCCGACACGAGCCTGGCCGAGGTCGGCTCCGGCCTCCGCATGAACGTGGGAGACGGTCAGTCGGGCGACGAGATCGACCCGGCCGGCACCGGAGGCATGACCCCGGTCGGCCCCGGGACCGACGTGGATCCGCTCTCCGGCGAGGGCGGAGGGCGCGAGATCGTCCTGGACGACCCCAAGGCCGATCCGAAGCCCCGCGTGGAGCCGACGCCCGCGCCGACGCCCGCGCCCGCTCCGACGCCGGCCGCCAAGCGGACCCACACCGTCGCCGCCAACGAGACGCTTTCCGGGATCGCCCAGGAGCTGCTCGGCGGTGCTCGCTACTGGTCGCTGATCGCCGAGGCGAACCCCGGCGTCGATCCGAACGCGCTGCGTCTCGGGACCGTCCTGACGATCCCCGAGCGTCCGGCGAAGGGAGCCGTGCCGGCCCCCGGACCGGCGACGCCCGGCGGGAAGAAGAGCGCCCCGCCCGCCGCCGCGGCCGGACCGCGCCCCGCCTTCATCCCCGAGGGCTACCTCGAGCGCTACACCAAGGGTGGCGCCGCGGCGGGCGAGAAGACCGTGAGCCTCGTCGGGAAGAACCAGTACCGCGTCGCCAAGGGCGACACGCTCGGCGGCATCGCGCAGAAGACCCTCGGGTCGGCGCGCCACGCGAACAAGATCTTCGAAGCGAACCGCGCCCTGATGAAGAAGCCCGACGACCTGCAGGTCGGCTGGGTCCTGGAGATCCCTGCCATCGACTGAGAAGGGGGAGGGGGAGCGCCAGGAGAAGGGGGCGCTCTCCCTGCGGACGTTCGGAGATCCGATTCGCCGCGCCGGTCTCCCGGCCGGCCGGCTTTCCGAGTCGATCGACGAACGGACGCTACGGGACCTTTCCGCAAGGAAAAGTCTCCTCGAGAGGGACGCCGAGGCAAGCGGCGTCCCTCTCGTTCTATTTCGGGGACCTTCGCGAGCGAGGGCGGGGCCGCCGCCCCTCGGAGGAGATCCCGAAGGGCGAGGCTCTCAGCGACCCTCGGTCGGGCGCCAGCCGTCGGGCGAGACCTTCCAGGCCGCGTCGAAGCGCCAGTCGCCGCCGAGGAAGACGAAGCGGCGGGCCGAGGTGCGGGGCAGGGCGGCGAGCTGTCGCGTGTACTGATCCCAGGTCATCGGCGCCCGCGCACCCTGGGCGGCGAGGATGGCGTTCACGTCGCGCAGCGCGCGCTCGCGATCGGCGGGGCTCGCGCGGTCGAAGTCGTAGTTCACCTCCATCTCGACCTCGACCGTCGGCGGGTCGTTGCGGACGTTCCGCGAGCGCCCGTACCGCACGGTGGTCCAGTCCGAGTTCATCAGGTGACGCAGGCCCGCGGCCATCGAGCGCATGCGCGCCGCGTCGGCCTCGAGATTCGCCTCTCCACCCTGCGGGATGAAGTAGAGGCCGCTCGGCGACTGGAAGGCGAAGCAGGCGAGGAAGGCGTCCGCGTCCCCGCGCTCGGAGGCCTCCAGCGCGCGCCGGAAGAGGCGCTCCGGGTCCGGCTGGTCGATGCCGAGCGGGCTGATGCGGGCGCCGGGCTCGCTCGTCGCGCGACGCGACGGCGGCGGGGAGCTCTCGCAGCCGAGAGGGAGGAGGGCCAGGATCGCGAGGGCGGCGGCGCCGCGGCGGGAGCTGGTCATGGGCTTCACTTCAGGTTGTACCGATCGATCTTCTTGTAGAGGTTGCTGCGCTGCATGCCGAGGGCCTCGGCCGTCCGCTTGATGTTCCAGCCGAACTCCTCGAGTTTCTTCTGCAGGTAGAGCCGCTCGCTCGTCGCCTTGAACTCCTCGTAGGTCGCGCAGTCGAAGACGCTCTCGTCGTAGACGCGGGCCGGATTCGAGGACAGCCGCGCGAGGTCGGCGGGACCGATCTCGGTCCCGGGAACGAGGAGGACGGCGCGCTCGGTGAAGTTGCGCAGCTCGCGGACGTTGCCGGGCCACTCGAGGCGTCCGAGCGCGGCCAGCGCCTCGGCGCTGAAGGTCTTGCGGGCGAGCTGGTACTTGTCGCAGAAGTCCTCGAGGAACTTCGCGAGCAGGGCGGGCAGGTCGGCCGCGCGGTCGCGGAGCGGCGGCACCACGATCGGGATGACCTCGAGGCGATAGAGGAGATCCTCGCGGAAGCGACCCTCGCGCACCTCCTCGTGGAGGTCCTTGTTCGTGGCCGCGATCACGCGCACGTCGACGACCTTGCCGGTCTTGCCGCCGACGCGCTGCACCTCGCCGGTCTCGAGGACGCGCAGCACCTTCGCCTGCGCCTCGAGATCCATGTCGCCGATCTCGTCGAGGAAGATCGTTCCGCGGTCCGCCTGTTCGAAGCGGCCGGCCCGCGCGGACTCGGCCCCGGTGAAGGCGCCCTTCTCGTAGCCGAACAGCTCGCTCTCGATGAGCTCGCGGGGCAGGGCGGCGCAGTTCAGGTCGACGAAGGGCTCGTCGTGGCGCTTCGAGAGGATGTGGAGGTTGCGGGCGACGAGCTCCTTGCCGGTGCCGTTCTCGCCCGTCACGAGGACGCGGGCGTCGGTCGGCGCGATGCGCTCGATCGTCGCGCGCAACTCGGCCATCGAGGTCGAGTCGCCGATGATCCGCCACTTGTCGTGCAGCTCGCTCTGGAGGCGGCGGGTCCCGGTCTCGAGCCGCGACTGCGTCATCGCGTTGCGGAGCGAGAGGAGGATGCGCTCCTGGTCGAGCGGCTTCTCGAGGAACTCGAAGGCGCCGCGCTTCGTCGCCTCGACGGCGGTCTCGATCGTGCCGTGGCCCGAGATCATGATGACCTTCTGGTCGGGGTCCCGCGCGCGGATCGCGTCCAGGACCTCGAGGCCGTCCATCCCGGGCATCTTGACATCGCAGAAGACGACGTCGATGCTGGGCTCCGCGTCCAGCGTCGCGAGCGCCGTCTTGCCGTTGGGGGCCTCGATCGTCTCGTGGCGTTCGTAGCGAAGGATCATGGCGAGCGAGTCCCGCACCGACTCCTCGTCGTCTACGATCAGGATCTTCGCCATGGCGATGCGGTCTCCGGGAATCGCGAATCCGGCGCATCATAACGGGGACGGCGTCACGCGGCGACCCGAGGCGCCCGGCCCGTGAGCGATCCCCTCGCCGCGATACGGGACAAGCCCGCGCGATTCGTCGTGGGCCTCAACTCCGGCACCTCGCTCGACGGCATCGACGCCGCGCTCGTGGAGATCGAGGGTTACGGCCTCGGGGCCTTGCTCCGGCTCGTCGCCTACCGCCAGACGCCCTTCCCCCCGGGCCTCCGCGAGCGCCTGCGCGATCTCCTCGGACTCGACGTGAGCGCGGTCTCCGAGCTCAACCGCATCCTCGGCGAGCTCTTCGCGACGGCGGCCCTCGGCGTGCTCGAGGCGGAGGGGCGCCGGGTGCGGCCCGACCTCGTCGGCTCGCACGGTCTCACCGTCTTCCACCGTCCGCCGCGTCAGCCCGGCACGCTCGGCGACACCCTGCAGATCGGCGAGCCGAGCATCATCGCGGAGCGCGTCGGATGCCCCGTCGTGGCGGACTTCCGCGCGGCGGACGTCGCGGCCGGAGGGCAGGGAGCTCCGCTCGCGCCCTTCCTGGATCACCTGCTGCTCCGCCACCGTCCCGGCACCCTCGCCCTCAACCTCGGCGGCATGGGCAACCTCACCTGGGTCGGCGCGGATCTCGACGAGGTCCGGGCCTTCGACACCGGGCCCGCGAACCTGCCGCTCGACCTCGTGGCGCGCCGCCTGGGCGGGCCGGACTGCCGCCACGACCCGGAGGGGCGGATGGCGGCGCTCGGGCGCGTCGACCCGATCCTCCTCGACAAGCTGATGGCGCACCCCTACATCCTCGCCCGGCCGCCGAAGACGACCGGCCGCGAGGAGTTCGGCGAGCGCTGGGTGGCGCGCCTCCTCGAGCGTCACCGCCACCTGAAGCTCGTGGACATCCTCGCGACCCTGACCGCCTTCGCGGCGCGCGCCGTGCACTTCGGGCAGCGCGAGTGGCTGGGAGACCGCCCCGTCCGCGAGCTGCTCGTCGCGGGCGGAGGCGTGCACAACCTCACGCTGATGGACCACCTCCGGCGACTCTTCGATCCGGTGCCCGTGCGACCCTGGGCGGAGGTCGGCTTCGACGCCGACGCGAAGGAGGCCGTGCTCTTCGCCGTCCTCGCCAACGAGCGGATCTTCGGCCGCCCCGGAAACGTGCCCGCGGCGACCGGGGCCAAGTGGCCGACCGGGCTCGGGAAGGTCGTCTGGTGAGGTCGCGAGGGGGAAATGAAGCGGCCTCCGATCGAGGATCGGAGGCCGCGCGAGGAGAGCCAAAGACGGGACTCGAACCCGTGACCCCAGCTTTACGAAAGCTGTGCTCTACCAACTGAGCTACTCTGGCTGCAGCGGCCGCATTATAAGCGGGGCCGCCCCCCTCACAAGGCGCGGCGGACGGAGCCGGCCGGCCCGGCCGGCGCGCCCGGGGCCCGTCCTCGGGCGCGGAAGGGGCGGGATCGGGGCGGATCCGGCATGCTGGGCGCGGACCGACGAGGGGAGGGGCCGAGGAACTTGAGTCACGTCGACCGCTCGCGCCGCAACCGCGGCCTCTCGCTGGCCCTGGCCGCCGCCGCCTTCGGCGGGATCCTCGCCCTGCCCGTCCCGACGGGGCTCGACCCCATCGGGCTCCGGGTCCTCGCGATGACGGCGGCGATGGCGATCCTCTGGGTCACCGAGGCGCTCCCCATCCCGGTGACCTCGCTCCTGCCGCTGATCGGCTTCCCCTTTCTCGGGATCCTCTCCAGCGACGGCGTCGCTCGCGAGTACACGAACGACCTGATCTTCCTCTTCTTCGGCGGCTTCTTCCTCGCGCTCACCCTCGAGCGCTGGAACGTGCACCGACGGATCGCGCTGCGCGTGATGAGCGCCTTCGGGACGCGACCGGCCGCGATCGTCGCCGGCGTCATGACCGCGGTCGCCGTGCTGTCGATGTGGATCTCGAACACCGCGACGAGCCTCATGATGCTGCCGATCTGCGTCGCGCTCGCCGAGCAGCTCGAGGAGCAGGGCGTCGATCCCAAGCACGTCCAGCGCTTCACCGTCGCGCTCCTTCTCGGGCTCTGCTACTCCGCCAACATCGGGGGGATGGGCACGCCGATCGGCACCGGCCCGAACGGGATCTTCATGCGGCAGTTCGTCGGCGCGGGGCAGCCCTCCTTCGCGCAGTGGATGGCCTTCGGCCTGCCGCTGGTGTTCGCCTTCCTGCTCGTGGCCTGGTTCCTGCTCGCGCGCGTCCTCTTCCGCTTTCCCGCCGACCTCAGCTTCGGCGAGCGCGACGTCGTCCGGCGGAAGCTCCGGGAGATGGGCCCGATGCGCGCGGAGGAGCGCGCCACGCTCGCGGTCTTCGTCATCACCGTGCTGCTCTGGATCACCCGCCGCGACGTGGGCCCGATTCCGGGCTGGGCCACCGCCCTGCAGGGACTCGGCTTCACCTGGATCGAGGCCAAGGCCTCCACCGGCGTGGGAGACTCCGCGGTGGCGATCCTCGCCGTGGTCGCGCTCTGCTTCTGGCGGGTCGGACCCGAGCGCCGGCCCCTCGCCGACTGGGGGGTGGCCGAGCGCGTGCCCTGGGGGATGCTCCTCCTCCTCGGCGGCGGCTTCTCCATCGCGCGCGCCTTCGACGTTCACGGGGCGGAGGGCGCGAGCCTCTCCACCTGGCTCGGGGACCGCCTCGGAGGCCTCTCCGACGGCTCGCCGCTGGTCGTGCTGCCCTCCGTGGCCCTCTCCGTCTCCTTCATGACGGAGTTCACCTCGAACACCGCGACGACCTCCGTCGTCGTGCCGATCCTCGCCCAGGTCGGCACCGCGGAGATCGGTCGCATCCTCGCCCTCTGCGCCGCGCTCTCCGCCTCCTGCGCCTTCATGTTCCCGGTCGCGACGCCGCCGAACGCGATCGTCTTCGCGTCGGGCCGCATCCGGATCCGGCAGATGATGTTCGCGGGCATCTGGCTGAATCTCGTCGGCGGCGCGCTGATCCCGCTCGCGGTGTGGTTCATCGCGAGATTCGTCCTGCCATGAGCGAGGATCCCGCCGCCAGCGCCGGGCCGCCCGTCTCCGTCGCGGAGCTGGCCGAGCGCCTCTTCGCCGGCCTGGACGCGGCCTGGGGGGGCCTCCTCGGGGAGACGGAGCGTCCGGAGGCGGTCGAGGCCGGGCACCTCGCGGCGCTCGAGGCCCTGCACGCCCTCGTCGCCCGGGATCCCGGCCCGGCCCCCGCCGACCTCGAACTCCGTCTCGCCCAGAGCGGCGACCGCCTCGAGGAGCGCGCGCGGACCTCCTTCCGCGACGACGCCGCGTCGCCGGACCGGCAGGCGCGTCGCGCCGCCGTCGTCCGCGCGCAGGCCCGGATCCTCCGACGTCTCACCCGCTGGACCGCGCGGCGTCCGGACGCCGACGAGCTCCTCTTCCTCCTCCTCGAGATCGAGGCGATGGAGGAGCGGCTCGGCGGCGAGGGTGCGCGCGAGACCGCGATCTCGCGGCGCCTCGAGGAGCTGCGCCAGGCCGTCGTGGCGCGCCACGTCGACGACGTCCTGCGCCGCGCGGACGACCCGTCCCGGCGCGACGCGCCGGTGCCCGGGGCCGCTCCGACTTCCGGCGACTTCGGGGCCGACGCGGCGCTGGCCTCCTTCCGCCTCGCTCGCGAGTTCGAATCCTCCCGCTCCGAGCTCCGCCGGGAGCGCGCCGCGGCCGTCGCCCGCGGTCGCGAGGGAGAGGTGCTCGAGCGTCTCGACGAGATGGACGAGCGCCTCGCGGCGGCGCAGGTCGAGGCGGCCCGACGCGGATCGGAGTTCCTCGCCGGAGTGGATTCCGCGGCCGATCTCGACGCCGCCCGACGCGCCGCCTCGCTCCTCGCGGACGAGATCGACGAGGCGCGCCTCGCCGCCTTCGACCTCGGGCGCACGGCCGACCCCGTCCACCTGCGACGCCTGGCCGAGCAGGGTCGACGCTTCGCGCGCGAGCTGCGGCCCGCCCGGGCGCTCGCCGCGCGCCTCGCCGCGACGGGCGAGGCCGAGGCCGTCGATCGGGCCGCCTCGCTGGACCGTCACCAGCGCCGGCTCCAGCGGCTGTCCCGCCGTCTCGGTGACGTCGCCGACGACCGCGTCATGGGGCAGCGGCTCGAGAACGTCTTCGGCCGCCGCGGCCTCCGCCGCTGGGACACCGCGATCTTCTGGCTGATCGTCGTGCTGCTCGGCCTGATCGTCGTCAACTACTACCGGGATCCCGATCCCGAGCGCGTCGTGCAGGGGATCGGCGTCGACTGGGCGTTCTGGGTCGACACCGTCATCTGCTCGATCCTGCTCTACGACTTCCTCGTGCGGCTGGTCCTGCATCCGAGCCGGCTGCGCTTCTTCGCCCGCCGCTTCCTCACCGACTTCCTCCCCTCCTTGCCGCTGGGGCTGCTCGCGATCCTCCACCACGGCATCCCGAACTACCGCCTGGTGATCGTCGCGCCGCGCGTCCTCCGCGTGCTGCGCCTGCTCCAGCCCCTCGTGCGGGTGGGGCGACTCGCGCTCTTCTTCACGCGGGCTCTCGACCGCCTCGTCGAGCGCAACGCCTGGTTCCTCAACCGGAACATCCTCTTCTTCTCCCGACCCGACGGTGAGCCCGGCGAGCACGTCCTCACGAAGCGCATGCGCGATCTCGACGGCTGGATCCGCCGCGACACCGACGCGCTCTTCGAGCAGCTCGAGGATCCCGCCGCGACGGAGATGGCGCACTGGCGCGCCGACTTCATCGGGCTCGCGCTGCGCACCGAGCCCTGCTACGCGGCCGTGGCCTCGCGCGTCCTCGACGCCGCCTCCGCCGCCCGCGATCTCGACGTCGACGACGTGAGCCGCTACCTGCGGTCGCTCGACGGCCGACAGGTCGCCGGGCTGATCGGAGCCGAGTTCGCGGAGAGCGTCACCTCGTCGTTGCGGCTCTTCCGCCTGCCGGGGCTGCGCCGGCTGCCGGTCGTGCGCTTCGTCCTCGGTCCGACCGGGGCCCCCGACCCGCTCGAGACCACGGCTCGCCTGGGGCACGTCCTCGGCGACGCGCTGGCCTTCGGACAGCGGACGATCAACTGGTTCGCGGACCTCTACGGGACGATCACCGGCGCCCAGTTCCTGGACCGGCTCGGGATGCAGCTCGTCAAGGCGACCGCGAATCCCGCGAAGCGCGTCGCCGTCGCGCTGATCGTCGTCGGCAGCCTCTGGCTCTTCATCTCGGTGGTGGACGCCCGCGGTCAGCTCGACGGCGTCCTCGCCGCCGCCCGCCGCTTCGTGACGATCCCCCTCCTCGTCGTCGGCATCGCCTGCGCGATCCCGCTGGTCCTCGGGCTCTGGTTCCGGCGGATCGCCGGTCAGGCCGTGGACTTCTACGACCGCGTCGCCGAGGCCCAGTTCCTCGCCCTGACGGAGATCGAGAAGGAGAAGACCGCCCCGGAGGATCTCGGCTTCCTCGCCGAGCGCGTGCTCCTCCCCGAGCTCCGTCTCGAGGCGCGCGGCGGCGACGCGGCTCCGGAGGCCCGGGAGGCCCTCTCCCGCGCCGCGCTCGGCGGTCCGGAGGGGCTCCGGGAGATCATGTCGGAGAAGGTCGAGGGGCTCGACCTCTCGGTCTGCCGGACGATGCTGCTCTTCTACCGGGAGTACATCGACGGCGCCTTCTTCCACCGCAACGACACGAAGATCGCCAACCTCCTCGTCGGCAACCTCACGCTCGAGAACGTCCGCCGTCACCGGCTGCGTTTCGACCGGAAGCGGCGTCGGCGTCTCGAGGCGCTCGACATCGGCCGCGGACGCGGCGGCGTCACCGGACCCTTCGTCTGGTTCAACTTCATCACGCACAGCGTCGCGCAGCAGACCGCGCGGCTGATCATCGAGTACAACCAGCACGCGATCCCGCTGGCCGAGCTCGAGGACGCGGACGCGGAGGATCGCGAGATCCACGACGGCTGGCTGGCCCGTCGCGCCCGCCTGAGCGCCGCCCGCGCGAGCGGCGACGCCTCGGCCGTGGCGGCCGAGGTCGTCGACGGGTCACGCGGGACGCTGACCTTCCGCAGCACCTTCTTCGACTCGCTCCACTTCCTCACCTCCGATCCCGAACGGGACGAGGAGGTCCGCGTCCGCTACGGCGATCGCATCGCCGACATCCTCGTCGAGGACCGCGAGCATCTCGTGCGCGGCGTATTCGGGACCTTCCCGATGCACGACCTCCCGCGTGAGAAGCGCATCTTCAACCCCTACGTCTTCTACGGGCGCTACGCCTCGCGGGGTCGCATCTTCCTCGCCCCGTTCTCGCTCGCCTTCTTCGCGCTGCGCCTCCTGCGTCTCGCCGCGAGACGGGTCATCGCGGTGATCCGGGACGTGATCGATCCCGATGCCCGGCCGCTCGAGGCCTCGACCGTGCGCGCCGACTTCGACGTCGCCCGCCGCAAGATCCACCGCATGCGTCGCCCCGTCGTCATGGAAGCCGTGCGGCTCCGCGCCGAGCTGGACGTCGAGTATCTCGGGCTCTCGCTCCCGGGACGGGACGACATCGAGCTGCCGGAGAACATGCTGACGGAGGACCTCCACTTCCTCGACGCCTCCGAGCGCGAGTGGGAGGAGTTCCGCGACATGCGGTCCCGGGTGCAGGCGCGCCTGCGCCTCCTGTCGGAGTTCCTGCGCGAGCGGCTCGGCGAGGTGGGCGCGCTCGAGTCCTGGCTCGTCGCCCGCTCGCCGGGCGTGGCCCGCCACCCCGGCGCCTCCCTGCGGGCCCTCACGACGGCCTTCGCCTGCGACCACGAGGACGTCGCGGGCTTCCTCGAGGCCCGGGCCGGGCTGCGCCGGTTCGTCGCGCGACACGCGGACCGGGAGCCCGAGGGCCGCCTCCTCACCCTGGCGCTCGTGCGCCGGAAGGGCCTGGCGGAGCGCCTGCGCGCGGTCGAGTCCATCGCCGTCCCCGAGGGCGGCTGGACGGAGGAGCGTCGGGGGCGGATCGTCGAGGCCATGCTGCGCGCCGGCACGGCGGGGGAGGAGGATCTCGAGGCGGTCGAGCGGGAGGTCGGTCGCGGCGGGGATCCCGAGGCTCGCGTGCTCGAGGTGCTCGGCGAGGTGGCGGCGCAACCCTCGGCCTGGACGGAGCAGATCGCGGCGGTCCGGACGCTCCAGTGCCTGGGCATGCTCGACCTGCGGGGCTACGAGAGGCTCATCCGCGCGCTCGGTCGCTACCCCGAGGGAGCCTGAGGCGCGATCAGCGGAGGGCGCGGGCCCGGCGCGTCTCCAGCTCGGTCCGCAGGCGCTCGATGCGCCGGGCGAGGTCGAAGGCGTCGATCGGGGTCGGCACGAAGGAGAAGATGCCGTGCTGGAGCTTGAGACGGTTGTAGCGCTCGCGCTGCGCCCGGTCGACGAGGCACATCACGGGAATGCGGGGGTTCTCCTCGCGCAGGGCGGCGACGAGGGCGCCCGCCTTCTCGTGCTTGCGGGCCAGGTCGAGGAACACGGCGGCGAACTCGTCTCCGCTCACCAGCCGCGCCAGCCGGTCCGGAGGCACGGGGTGCACGGCGACGTCGCCGTACTGCCGCAGCGCCGTCTCGACGATGTCCCTCGTCGGCGCGTCTTCGATGCACAACAGGATCTTGTCGGTCATGGCGGCCTCGGGCCTCGAAGAGCCCTTTCTCTCCCGATCTCCATCGGTCATCCTCGGACCCATGACTGAGTCCGGGGTGCTTATTCACGGGATCGACGAGGCCGGGTACGGGCCCCTCCTCGGCCCCCTCGTCGTCGCCCGCTGCGACGCGGTGTCGGTCGCCCCGCCGCGGGGGCGGCGCCCGCGGGGGAAGACCCGGGTGGCCGACTCCAAACGCATGAACATCCCCGCGATGGAGGCCGCGGTCCTCGGCGCCCTCGCGGCGGCGGGGGAGGGGGCGCCGCGGACCCTCGAGGACTGGCTCCGCCGCGATGGACGCCCGGCCCTGATCGCCGCCCTCGACGAGCTCCCCTGGTATCGCGACCGCGATCTCCGCCTCCCCCGGTTCGCGAGCGAGGCGGACTGCTCCGCCGCCGCCGCGGCCGCGGAAGAGGGGCGATTGATCCCCGGCCTGCGGATCGAGGGCTTCGCGCTCCGCGTCCTTCCCGAGTCCTCGCTCAACGCGAGCTTCGAGCGGACCGGCAACAAGCACGCCACCCTCTTCGCCGAGGTCGTGGATCTGGTGGATGCGGTCGTCGTCCGGGGCGGAGCCCGGCGCATCGTGGTCGACCGGCTCGGCGGGCGTCGCTACTACGCCGACGCGCTCGCGGCGAGCTTTCCCTTCGTGCCCATCTCTCCGCTCCGCGAGGAACGCGCGGAGAGCCGCTACCGCTGCGAGTTCCCGGCGGCGGACCTCGACATCGCCTTCCGGGTCAAGGCCGACGCCACCGCGCCGGAGGTCTCCCTCGCCTCGATGGCCGCGAAATACACGCGGGAACTCCTCATGGACCTCTTCAACCGCTACTGGACGCGCGAGTGTCCCGCGCTCCGTCCAACGGCGGGTTATCACGAGGACGGTCAGCGATTCCTCGCCGATCTGCGGGCGACGGGCGGGGACGTCGAGGCCGCCATCCGGGTGATGATGCGGCGACGTTGAGCGACGCGGACCCTCTGGTAGAATCCCGCGCCGCGCCCCCCTCTCCCGACGAAGCCGCGATGCCGATCACCCACCAGGCCATCATCTTCGACATGGACGGCGTCCTCGTGGACTCCGAGCCGCTCCACCTCGCGGCGACGAACGCCGTGCTGGCGGAGGAGGGGGCCTCGCTCTCGAGTCTCGAGAACCGGATCTACCTCGGGACGAACGAGCGCGCCTACTGGCGCGCCCTCGTCGAGCGATTCGGCCTCCGCCGCCCGGCCGAGGAGTGCATGGAGCGAAAGCGCGCCGAGACGCACCGTCGCCTCCGTGAGGCGCTGCCCGTCGCGCCCGGCGTCCGCGACTTCGCCCGGGCGGCGCGGGCCCGCGGCCTCGCCCTGGGCGTGGCGTCGGGCTCGGATCGGGATCTCGTCGAGTTCGTCCTGTCCGGGGTGGGAATCGACGATCTCGTCGGCGCCATCGCGGCCGGTGACGAGGTCGGCCGGCCGAAGCCGGATCCCGAGATCTTCCTCCTCGCGGCCGAGCGACTGGGTATCGACCCGGAGGTCTGTCTCGTCTTCGAGGACTCCGCGAACGGCGCCCGCGCCGCGCTCGCGGCGGGAATGGGATGCGTGCGCGTCGTGACGGAAACCACGCGCGGACTGGACTTTCCCGAGGTCCACGGGAGCATCGACAGTTTCGTGGACCAACGTGTCGATGACTGGATCGTCAGACCGATTCGCGGAGAGGAGTACGGCCGGTGAAGACGGCGATTCTGGGCGGAGGAATCACGGGGGTGACCCTGGCGGCGCTCCTGAGCGAGAAGGGCGCCGACTGGCGCCTCTTCGAGGCCTCCTCGCGGCTCGGCGGGCTCTGTCGCTCCGAGACGGTCGACGGCTTCGTCGCCGACACCGCGGGCGGCCACATCATCTTCTCGAAGCACCAGGAGGTGATGGACTTCATCCTCGGCGCGCTGGGGGAGGGGAATCACCACCGCTCGCCCCGCAAGAGCGCGATCTACTACCGGGATCGCTACGTCCAGTACCCCTTCGAGAACGGTCTCGCGGATCTTCCGCCCGAGGACAACTTCGCCTGTCTCGCGGGCTACGTCGAATCGAACTACCGGCGCCGCGACGGCGAGCCGGCCCCGACGAACTTCCGCGAGTGGTGCCTCTGGCGCTTCGGCGAGGGCATCTGCGACAAGTTCATGTTCCCCTACAACGAGAAGCTCTGGAACGTCGACCTCGCCGAGATGAGCTCGTGCTGGGTGGCCGGCCGCGTCCCCGACGCCCCCGTCGAGGACGTCCTCCGCTCCTCGATCGGCATCCGCACCGAGGGCTACTCCCACCAGTCCACCTTCTGGTACCCGCTCGAGGGCGGCTTCGAGACGATCGTCACGAAGATCGCCGGGCGTCTCGACCAGGATCGGATCCACGTGGGGCGGCGCGTGACGTCGCTCGAGTTCGAGGACGGCGCCTACCTCGTCGACGGCGAGCGCTACGACCGCGTGGTGTCGACGATCCCGCTGCCCGAGCTCGCCAAGATCGTCGCGGGCGTTCCCGATGCCGTGTCCCGCGCCTTCCGTGGGCTCCAGTACACGAGCCTCGCGAGCGTCATTGTCGCGATCGACGCGCCGCCGCGCACCGACCGTTCGTGGATCTACTTCCCGCACGAGGAGACGGGGCCCTTCAACCGGCTCACGCACCTCTCGAACTACAGCCCCCGCAACGCGCCCGACGGCGCGAGCTCGGTCATGCTCGAGGTCACCTACCGCGGCGAGCTCGACGCGGGCGAGGACTTCCAGCGGGGCCTCGTGCGGAACCTCGCCGACTGCCAGGTCTGCGAGGAGGATCGCGTGCTCTTCACCAAGGTGTGGAAGAACAAGTACGCCTACATCCTCTACACGCACGATCTCGAGGAGAACCTCGCGACCGTGAAGTCCTGGCTGGCCTCGCGCGGCGTCGATCTCCTCGGTCGCTTCGGCAACTACGACTACTTCAACTCCGATCAGTGCATCAAGGCGGTGATGGACTACGTCGCCGCCCTCGACTGATCCGCGCGCGTCACCGGTCGCGCATTCCGTCGCGCCTCGATCGCTCCGATGCTAGTACGGTGCCAGTCACCCGATGAGCATTTCCGTTCCACCGCGATCGCAATCGACGCCGAGTCGCCCGGAAATGCTCATCGGGTGACTGGCACCGTACTAGCATTTCCGCTCCGCGGCGTTCGCTGATGAGTGCGACTCGCCCGAGAGATGCTCGTCGCGTGACGGGCACCGTACGAGCATCTCCGCTCCGCGGCGTTCGCTGAAGAGTGCGAATCACCCGAGAAATGCTCGTCGCGTGATGGGCGCCGTCCTCGCATCTCCGCTCCGCGGCGATCGTCGTTAATCCCCCCGAACCCACCGCTTAGCGGCCCTCGCGCGAGATCGCGCCGCGGCGGTGTCGCGAGAACGTATCCGGTCTCGCGCCCGCGAATCCGTGAGGCTCTCGGGAATGCTGGATCTCGCGCCGCGGGTTACCTACCCTCGATGCGCGCTGCGTTCTCGGAGTGCGACACCCGGCCCGCCCCATGGGCCACCCTCGTTCAACGTCACCCCGCGTGACGATCGCCCCGTGCGGTCGTCGCACAACTCCGGACCCCGGTTCGACAACGGAGAAAACCATGTTCAGACTCGCGAGTCTTCTCGCGGTCGTGGTCGCCTTTTCGTCCGGCGCATTCGCGCAGGCGACCAACGACGCCAACCTCACCTTCACCGTCAACGGAGTTGATGACGCGGCGCCGAACGTCGTCGACATCCAGCGGCCCGGCGTGGCCGTGCTCGACGTCGTCACCGGCAACCCGAACCTGCCCTTCATCATCGCCTTCGGCGCGAACATCGCGATCGCGGACCAGATCATCGGTCCGGTCCAGGTCGACGTCGGACCCGGCGCGGGGACCCTCGTCAACGGCGTCACGCCGACGACCTTCCTCGACTTCCTCGGGAACACCGGGGCGGGAGCGAGCGCCCAGTTCAGCTTCCCGCTCGGGACCCAGCTCCCGCTCGGGCCCCTCGTCGCGTTGCAGGCCTTCGCGGTCGACTTCACCGTGCCCGGCGCGGTCGTCGACTCGTCGGCGACGCTGATCAACATGATCCAGCCGCTGGACTACGGGACGGTCGCCTACCTCGCCGGCAACAGCACCGCCGACGTGAACAGCTTCTCGGCGCAGGCCGGCGTCGGCATGATCCAGTACGACCTGCCCGGACCGAGCATCGACATCGAGTCGCTGAACACCAACGAGTTCACGCAGTTCGTCTCGAACACCTCGCTCAGCATCCGCGGCGAGCGCACGCCGACGGTTCCCGGCCCGGCCTTCAACGTGGCGAAGAACGCGTCCTACGATCACATCCGGACGATCCACGGCGACCTCTATCACTTCGACGACCTGCTCTCGAACCCGCGCGAGTTCGGCTTCGCGCTCGTTCCCGGCGCCGGCCTGCCGCCGATCGAGATCCCCGGCACGCGATTCACCAACCCGACGACCACGGGTTTCTCGACGACCTCCCCCTGGGAGATCGAGTGCGCGATCAGCCCCGATCACAGCACGCTCGCGGTCGTCTACGACCCCTCCAGCGGCAACGACCAGATCTTCCTCATCAAGCTCGACGGCACCACCTTCGCGTCGACGGGAACGGCGATCGTCGACGTCACGCCGGGCTTCGCCCAGACGACGATCCTCGAGGAGTCCATCACCTTCTCGGGGAGCCGGGTCTACTTCGTCGACAACACCGCGACCGGCAACCTCTTCAGCGCGCCGCTCGACGGCTCCGCCGTCGGCGTGCCGGTGAACTTCCCGCTGATCGGCGGGGCGCTTCCCGTGACCGCGGTGGACGGCGAGATGTTCTACGTCCCGGTCCTCGACTCGATCATCGTCCAGGCCGGCAACGGCACGACGGCCGAGGATCTCTTCTCGTGAACGAGTCCGGCGGACTCGAGACCGTCATCAACCTCACCAACTTCGCCTCCGCCACCCAGATCGAGGAGTTCGGCGACGCCTACGACGGCAACGACGGGCAGATCGCGGTCTCGCCCGACGGGTCGCGCGTGGCCTTCATCGTGGTCGACAACGCCGATGACGAGCTCTACTGGGTGACCACCGACGGCGTCGGCACCCCGCAGCTCCTGACCGACGTCACCGCCTTCGACGTCGCCATCGACGACGTGATCGAGCTCAACTTCTGGAGCAACGACCACGTCATGTTCTTCGCCGGCACGACCACGTCGGTGATGGACCTCTACGACGTCGACATCACCAACCCCGGAACGCCGATCTACACGAACGTGACCCAGACGAACGGTCAGAGCGGAGCGGTCCTGCCGATCTCCTCGACGCCCGCGGCGCTCATCGACCCCGACGGCTACTTCACGGTTCCGGGGCGCATGATCTTCGCGCGCGACGGCACGGTGAGCGCGGGGACCGGCGGCACGACCTCCTTCGGTCTCGTCGGCGTCGAGTACGCGACGCTGACGCCCTACAACATCCTCGGCGACGAGTTCCCCGGCGCCGCGGGAGTGGTGGGCTTCGAGACGGCCCAGACGGGCTTCGAGCTGACGCTCTCGCCGAGCAGCGATCGCGTGTGGTTCAAGTCCTCGACGGGCGGTTCCTCGACCGGCGACGAGGAGCTCTTCTCCTTCGACTCGAGCGTCAGCGCTCCGGCGCTGAACATGACGGTGGCCGGCGGCGCCGGGAACTTCCAGGTCGACAACATCACGCCGGACGACATGGGCGTCTCGTGCCTCTTCAGCTACCGGCCCTCGAGCTCGGGCGACGAGGAGGTCTTCCTCTCGATCTTCGGCATCCCGGGCGTGACGCAGCTCACGGACGACGGGAACTCGAGCACGGACATCACCGACGGCTCGATCCAGTGGCTGCCGGCGACGAACCCCAACCTGGGCTTCGTCTTCGCGCCGGGGACCAGCTCGACCGCGAGCCCCAACGATGCGGTCCTGCTCGGCTACGACCTCGGCACGAGTCTCGTGACCGAGATCGACACCACGCCGCGCGCCTACCACGTCCTCGGGGTCAGCTTCCCCTGATCTCGACGTCGTGACGTCGCGGCGATCCGTCGCGCGGACCACGACCATCCGAACGGGCGAGGAACCTCGGTTCCTCGCCCGTTTCTCGTTCGTCCCGGGGCGGCCGTCGAGACCGGACGCCGGAGGTCGGCGCCGCACTTTTTTTCGGGACCGACGCGCCGGATCCGGGCCCGGCCCGGGACCGGATCCGCCGGGGCCGCGGGACCACGCGTCGTCCTTATTCCGGTCCGGTTCATCGCTTCGGATTCCCGAGCGGAGACGCACGCTCTGGCGGATCGCGCGAAGGTATCCGTGGAGTCTCCGGGCGCGGCTCCGCGCGGCCGTGAGAACCGTGGGGACGCTTGGTCGAGCGCGAGACGGGGATTAATCTCGTGCCGCGTCACGTACCCATCGGACGCAGCCGGTCGGGGTAGGCCGGCCTCCCGAAGTCGATCGAAACAGAGTCCCTCGCGCGAAGCCGACTCCCCCGCCTTCGCTCATCAGCGGACCCGGTCCGCCAGGAGAATTTCATGCAGAGAATCGCGAGCGCGCTCGCGGTCGTCCTCGTCCTGTCGGCCCTCGGGTTCGGCCAGGCGACGAACGACGCCAACCTCACCTTCACCGTGAACGGCGTGGACACCGCGGCCCCGAACGTCGTCGACGTCCAGCGCCCCGGCGTGGCCGTCCTCGACGTCGTCACCGGCAACCCCAACCTCCCCTTCATCATCGCCTTCGGGTCGAACATCGCGATCGCCGATCAGATCATCGGCCCGGTCCAGGTCGACGTCGGTCCCGCGGCGGGAATCCTCGTCAACGGCGTCACGCCGACGACCTTCCTCGACTTCCTCGGCAACACCGGGGCGGGCGCCAGCGCGCAGTTCTCGTTCCCGCTCGGCACGCAGCTCCCGCTGGGGCCGCTCGTCGCGCTGCAGGCCTTCGCGGTCGACTTCACCGTGCCCGGCGCGGTCGTCGACTCCTCGGCGACGCTGATCAACATGATCCAGCCGCTCAACTACGGCACGGTCGCCTACCTGCGCGGCGCCAACACCGGCGACATGACGAGCTTCTCGTCCCAGGCCGGCGTGGGCTCGATCCAGTACGACCTGCCGGGCGCGAGCATCGACATCGAGTCCTTCAACACCAACGAGTTCACCTACTTCACCGGCAACACCTCGCTGAGCATCCGCGCCGAGCGGACGCCCACCGTGCCGGGACCGGCGTTCAACTACGCCAAGAACACCTCCTTCGACCACATCAAGACGGTCTACGGCGACCTCTACCACTTCGACGATCTGCTCTCGAACCCGCGCGAGTTCGGCTTCGCCCTCGTCCCCGGGGGCGGCCTGCCGCCGATCGAGATCCCCGGCTCGCGCTTCACGAACCCGACGACCACGGGCTTCTCGACGACCTCCCCGTGGGAGATCGAGTGCGCCATCAGCCCGGACCAGACGACCCTCGCGGTCGTCTACGATCCGTCCAGCGGCAACGATCAGCTCTTCCTGATCAAGCTCGACGGCACGACCTTCGCCTCGACGGGCACCGCCGTCGTCGACGTCACCCCGGGCTTCGTGCAGACCACGATCCTCGAGGAGTCGATCACCTTCTCGGGCGGTCGCGTCTACTTCGTCGACGGCACGGCCACGGGCAACCTCTTCAGCGCGCCGCTCGACGGCTCGGCCGTCGGTTCGCCGGTGACCTTCCCGCTCATCGGCGGGGCGCTGCCGGTCACCGCGGTCGACGGCGAGATGTTCTACGTCGCGGTGCTCGACTCGATCATCGTCCAGGCCGGCAACGGCACCTCGGCCGAGGATCTCTTCCTCGTCAACGAGTCGGGCGGCGTCGAGACGGTCATCAACCTCACGAACTTCGCCTCCGCGATGGACATCGAGGAGTTCGGTGACGCCTACGACGGCAACGACGGTCAGATCGCCGTCTCGCCGGACGGCTCGCGCGTCGCCTTCATCGTCGTCGACAGCACGGACGACGAGCTCTACTGGGTGACCACCGACGGCACCGGGACGCCGCAGCTCCTGACCGACGTCACCGCCTTCGACATCGGCATCGACGACGTCATCGACCTGAACTTCTGGGACAACGAGAACATCATGTTCTTCGCCGGCACCACGACGGCGCTGATGGATCTCTACAACGTGAACATCACGAACCCGGGCGCTCCGGTCTACACCAACGTCACGATGACGAACGGCCTGTCGGGCGCGACGCTCCCGATCGCGGCCACCCCGACGAGCCTCATGGATCCCGACGGCTACTTCACCGTCGGCGGTCGCATGATCTTCGCCCGTGACGGCACCGTGTTCGCCGGCACCGGCGGTACGACCTCCTTCGGACTCGTCGGCGTCGAGTACGCCACGCTCACGGCCTACAACATCCTCGGCGACGAGTTCCCCGGCGCCGCGGGCGAGGTGGGCTTCGAGACGGCCAACACCGGCCTCCTCCTGACGCTCTCGCCGACCAGCGATCGCGTCTGGTTCAAGTCCGCGGTGGGCGGTTCCTCGACGAAAGACGAGGAGCTGTTCTCCTTCGACGCGAACGTCAGCGCCCCGGCGACGAACATGACGGTCGCGGGCGGCGGCGGCACCTCCCAGGTGGACAACATCACCCCGGACCAGTCGGGCGCCTCCTGCCTCTTCAGCTACCGGCCCTCGAGCACCGGCGACGAGGAGGTCTTCCTCGCCATCTTCGGCGTGCCGGGCGTGACCCAGCTCACGAACGACGCGAGCACGAGCACGGACATCACCGACTCCTCGATCCAGTGGCTGCCGACCTCGAACCCGAACCTCGGGTTCGTCTACGCGGCGGGCACCTCCTCGACGGCGAACCCCGCCGACGCGGTCCTGCTCGGCTATGACCTCGGCACGGGCCTCGTGACCGAGATCGACACCATGCCGTTCGCGTTCCACGTCCTCGGCATCAGCTTCCCCTGATCCGGGACGAGGCCTGAACGAGAGGGGCCGGGAGCGCATCGCGCTCCCGGCCCCTTCTCTTTCACCCCCGCCGCCGGCGGTCGGGATGCTAGTACGGTGCCAGATGCAGGTACGGTGCCAGTCACCGGATGTGCATTTGCGATCCCACGGGTCCGCTGGCGAAACCGATCTGCCCGCAAATGCACATCCGGTGACTGGCACCGTACCTGCATCTCCTCCCCCTACGCGCGCACGAAGCTCGTACGAGCCGCCCGCGACTCAGCGCTTCGGCAACGCGTCGAGGATGACGAGGCGGCGCTCGGCCGAGACGCCGAGGAGGCGGTCGGAGGCGTCGTAGGCCTCGACGCGCCAGACGAGGCAGAGCGGACGCGGCAGACGCTGGCGGACCGAGAGCTCCCAGAGGCCGGCGAGGGCGGGCTGGTCGGGATCGCCCGCGGCGAGGTCGTAGCGCACGCGGTCGTCGCGCCGCTCGGCGTTGCGACCCGGCGTCACGCCGATGCGGAGGCTGCGGCCCTCGTTGGAGTCGATCGCGAGCCGGAAGTGATGGACCCCCGCCGGCGCGGCGAACTCGAAGATCGGCGCCGCGGCCGTGTTGCGGCGGGCGAGTCCGTCCTCGGGGGCGAGGAGGGTCGGCGCGGCCTCTCCCCGCGCCCCGGCGAGGGCCGGGAAGGCGGGCGTGATCCCGGGCGGCTGGTACTCGCAGAAGACGTAGGCGTAGCGCGACCACGGCAGGCCCGCGGCCGCGTGGAAGCGCTCGAGCTCCTCGGCCCACGCGACCGGTTGCTCGATCCCCAGCGTGGCGAGGAGGGCGACGCCGCGGACGCCGGGACGACCCAGCGGCGGGCGCAGGGCCGGGTCGAGATGGTTCTCGATCGTCGGGACGCCGTTGCGCGTCTCGGGCGTGTTGAAGGCGACGATCACGACCGGCCCCCCGTCCGTCGCGAGCCCGGCCGCGTGCTCGAGGATCGCGACCTGGGTGCGGCGGACCTGGGCCGCGCCGTCGCCCCAGGCCTGGACCTGACCCACGAGGCCGATGGCCGAGGCTCCGAGCCAGACCGAGCTGACGAACCAGGCCATCCGGCGCCGGCCGACCTGCGCTCCGCTCGTCTCGTCGCGACGAGGGAGCCAGAGCGCCGAGGCCACGACGGCCGCCACCGCGGCGCCCGGCAGGTAGAAGAAGCGGGCGTTGAAGAGGTCGTCGCGGACGAAGAAGGCGAGCAGGGTCGGCAGGAGGCCGAGCGCGGCGAGGCCGAGACCCACGATCGCGGCCCGACCGAAGCGCTGACCGGAGAAGAGCAGGACGACCGCGCGCAGGATCGCCGCACCGCCCGCGAGGGCGAAGGCCCCGCGCAGCGCGAGTCGCCAGGGATCGGCGAAGATCGCGGCGTTGATCGGAGCGAGACAGTGGAGGAGCGTGGCCGGGAGGCGTTCGAAGACGCGGTTGTGTCGCGCGTACTCCATCGGTTCCATGCCGGCGTAGCGCAGGTCGAAGCGCCCCCAGAGGAGGTAGCGGCAGCCGAGGTACGCGATGAGCAGGAGGGCCGGGGAGAGGGTCCGGCGCAGGGCGACGCCGATGCCGCCCCTTCCGCCGCGCGGTCCGTAGAGGACGTCGATCAGGAAGAAGACGCCGGGCAGGACGATCGCGACCTCCTTCGAGAGGAGCGCCAGGGCGAGGAGGGCGAGACCGGCGACGCGCCAGCGTCGTCCTCCGCCCTCCGCCGCCTTCAGCCAGGCGAGCAGCGCGAGCAGGGAGAAGGTCGCCGAGAGCAGGACCATGCGCTGGAGCAGCCAGGCGACCGCCTCGACGTTGATCGGGGAGAGGACGAAGGCGAGGCCCGCCGCGAGGCCGACCGCCGGCGAGCGGAAGCCGGTCAGCCGGTTCGCGAGGAGGTAGAGGAGCACGCCGTTGAGGGCGTGGAGGAGGACGTTGCCGACGTGGAATCCGGCCGGATTGGCCCCCCAGATCAGGTAGTCGCCGAAGCCCGCCAGCATGGCCGCCGGCCGCCAGAACTGCTCGCGCTCCATCGTCGTCGGCCACAGGTAGTGCCGGACCGCGCGCGCGGAAAGCTCGGTGCCGTCGCCGTCCGTGAAGTTCCCGAGGAGCAGATCGTCCTTCACCCAGTAGTCGTCGATCGTGGGGGCGAAGAAGACGATCGCGGCGAGGATGATCATCGCCACGTCGCCGAACCGGGGCTCGAAGCGGGATCTCATCGGCAGGGGTACCAGATGTCGGGCGACGCGATCACGCGCTCGAGATCCTGATCGCGCGCGATCTCCGTGTCGGCCAGGAGGACGGAGTCCCGGATCCGGACCGGCGTCCGGACGCGGACGCCCGGCCCGATCACGCTCCGCTCGACGACCGCGTCGGGGTGGATCTCCGCGTCCTCGGCGATCATCGAGGAGAGGCCGTGCGAGTCGAGATAGCGCAGGTTCCCCTCGAGGAGGTCCTCCGCGAAGGTCACGTTGAAGTCCCAGTCGATGCACTCCGAGATCGTCACCGGGAAGCCGTCGTCGATGAGGATCTGGATCGAGGAGGTGATCTCGTACTCGTCGCGCAGCGCCGTGCGCGGCGTCTTGCGGACGGCGTCGAAGATCTCGGGGCCGAAGAGGTAGATGCCGCAGCCCTTCAGATCGTTCGGGGGCAGCGCCGGCTTCTCGATGACGCGCGTGGCGCGGCCCGCGGCGTCGAGCTCGACCGAGAAGTTCTTCTTCAGGACCGCGTGATCGGGCTCCCGCATGACGGCCAGCACCGCGCCGCTCTCACCCTGCGCCCGGAACTGCTCGACCATCGCGTCGAGACCTCGCGGCACGTAGAAGATGTCGCCGAGCACGACCATCACGGGCCCCTCCACGGAGGGAGGGAGCTGGGCGAGGGCATGGGCGATGCCGAGCGTCGCCCGCTGCTCGACGTAGTCGATCTCGAGGCCGAGCGCGTCGCCGCGGCCGAAGTGCCCGATGATCTTGTCCATCAGGTGGCCGACGACCATCGAGACCCGTCGGACCCCGAGACCCTTCAGGATCTCGAGGTGATGGCCCAGGATCGGGCGGTTCGCGATCGGCAGCAGCGGCTTCGGGAAGCGCGTGTTGAAGGGGTCGATCCGGCTCCCCTTGCCCGCCGAGAGAATGACCCCCCTGAGTTCGCTCACCGCCCGCCCCCCGCTCTTCGTGTCGCCGACCCGTCCCGTCCCGGAGCGATCCGCCCCTCCCGGTGCATGATCACCCATCGCGCGTTCCTTCGCCGCCGGCCCGGGAAATCCGAGGCCGGCCGACGGAGAGATTCTCGCCGCGAGAGATCAAGCGCGCGATCAATGATCCGAGAAGATCCCGGGAATGGAAGCGCAATGTCGTCGGCCGTCCGGCCTCCGGGTCCGTGCGTCGGAGACATCGCGAGAGCGGCTCGTCGGCGCGATTCGCGGCGGCGCGGCCGTCCGTCCGGTGATCGCCGCGTCAATCGTGGGAATCCTGCGAGCGCCGTGAGCTCGATGTGATCGCCGCCGGGACGGACGGTCGACGGGACGTCGGCGCGGAGTAGGTGCGGTCCGGGCTTCTGCGGAGCCGGGGCGGCGCCGCCGGCCGGGTCGGGTCGCGGGGGTCGGCGGGTCCGGGCGCGTGGGCGCACGGAAGCCGGACGATCGGGTCCATCGATCATGGAAGGTGCCGCCTCGCTCCTCCGGGAAGCGGGGCGGCTCCGCCCTTTCCCGCGCGCGGGTCGCCGCGTCACTCGGACGGCAGGACGACGAAGGGCAGGGGCTCGGACACCGAGCCGAAGGTCAGCCCCGGGATCTGCACCGACACGAAGCCCATCGAGAAGGTCAGGCCCTCGAGGAAGGGCTCGTCGGGGATGTACAGATACCCCGTGCTCTTCCCCGTCGGATCCAGGAAGGGCGAGGGGAAGCCCAGCACGCCGTTGTTCGGCGCCGTCGTGTAGTTGAAGGCGTAGGTGTTGACGTTGAGGTGGAACACCTCGCCGTTCGGCAGGAGGAGCGGCGGCGTCTCGCTGTCGGAGAGCGCGCAGACCAGGTAGTCGCCGGCCTCGTTCGGATCCTCGAGCTCCACGCTGATGAGATCGCCCCGACGCGTCGGTCCGGAGAGGCGGATGCGCGAGGTGTCGGAGGGGACGATCCGGTAGAGCTTCTTCTGAAGGAAGTCGGCGCAGATCAGCTCGCCCTGGTCGGTGAAGCGGCAGTCGATGACGGTCGTGAAGTTGAAGGCGATCGCCTGCATGTAGCCGTCGTGGTCGTCCGTTCCGTTCCGCTGGTCGAGCGACACGCGAACGATCGCGCCGGCGCCCATCGCGAAGAGGCAGACGTAGAGATCGCCGTCCTGGCCGCTCCACTGGCCGAGTTCGTCGAAGGTCATCCCGGTGGGGGCCGCGTGGGCGGGGAACTGGAAGGCGGGATTCTTCGTGCCGGTGCCGGCCGGCGGCATGCCGTAGTAGTCCGGGTATCCGTAGTCGGCGCCGGCCTGGATCCAGTTGAGCTCGTCGACGGGGTCGGGGCCGCCGGTCAGGTAGTTCGGGCCGTTGTCGCCGGCGAAGAGCCCGCGCAGCGGATGGAAGGCCAGTCCGAAGGCGTTCCGGATGCCCGTCGCGTGGATCTGGAGGTTCGAGCCGTCCGCGTCGGCGCGCATGATCGTGGCCGACCAGGGCTGCGTCTCGGGGCCCGAGTCGGTCTGCGAGCCGATCCCGAAGTAGAAGTGGCCCGCGTCGTCGAAGACGATCTGGTTGTTCTGGTGGTCGGCCGTGAAGGGCGGCACGCCGGACGGGAGTCCGGTGATGATGTCGACGACGGTGTCGCCGAGGTCGTCGCCCGTCGTGTCCTCGATCGTCGAGATCTTGCCGCGATGACCCACGTACATCTTTCCCGCGTGCCAGGTGGCGGCGGTGCAGTAGGGCAGGAGCGTCGAGGTCCCGTCGAACCAGAGCTCGGGCGCCTGGAGCGCGCCGCCGAAGGGCGGCGTGAAGCGATAGATGCCGCCGTTCGTCGTGATGCAGTAGACGCGCCCGACGTCGTCCAGCGTGATCGCGGTCGGGAAGTCCGGCAGCAGCGTGCTGAGCGTCTCGATCTCGTAGCCGCCGCGGGCCACGGGGCCGGACTGCGCGGTCGCCACGACCGGCAGGACGGCGAGGAGCAGGGCGGCGACGGTCAGGCGGGCGTTCATCGGCTTCTCGACGAGAGGGCGGTCGGCGGAGCGGGGCGGACGGGCACGGTCCCGCGGCGGGTCGTGCCGCTCGGGAGTCCGCGCATGATACGTTCCCGCGCCGGGGGCGCAAAATCTATCGCGGCGCCCCCCGCTTCCTCATCGACCGGTCGCGCGGCCTTCCCGAACGCTGCAAGATCTTGCGTCGAAGGGGCTTGCCGGGACGCGAGGCGAGCGCGACTCAGGGCCGGATCGCGCGCGCCGGGCCCGGGGCCGCGGCATCGATCTCGGGCACGATCCAGAGTCGATCGAGATCGTAGGTCTCGCCGGGGTTCTCCCGGGTCGCGATGACGCCGATCCCGAGGGCGCCGCCGTCGAACTCCACCCGCCATCCCGAACGCCGTAACCCCGGAAACCCGGGGATCCCGTCCGGCTCCGCCGGACCCAAAAGGCGCGCCCCCTCGAGCTCGAGGCGGACCTCGCCGCGCTCCACCGGAGACTGGGATTCGAGGTGGCTCAAAAGGACCCGGAAGCGACCGGCGGGAGCCGCCTCGTAGCGCGCGACCGCGATCGGCGTCTCCCGGTCCGCGAGGTTGCGGTGGCGCAGGACGGAGACGTCCGGGACCGCGAGGGAGCCGGCCTTCGCGGGAGGGACGATCGCCCAGTTGCGGAGCTTCGTCTGGGACCAGGGGGAGAGCTCCGGATCGACGAGCTTGATCTCCAGCCCGTCCCGCTTCGCGCCCGCCTCGGGACCGAGGTCCATCTCGACCTCGGTCACGCCCAGCGCCGGAACGGTGACGCGCGCCGCGGCGGTGAGCGTCTCGGCGCCGCGGCGCGCGAACAGCCGGGCCTCGCGATCGCCGTGGTGATCGACGTTCCGCACCAGGACGCGGACGCGGCCGCTCGCGTCGTCCATCCAGCGCGCGTCCTCGAGCTGCAACCAGGACTCCTCGACCCAGAGCTCGGTGACGGCGACGAGCGGGTTGCGCGGGAAGCGGTTCT
The DNA here is from genome assembly GCA_041402125.1 of Planctomycetota bacterium. Taxonomy (GTDB): domain Bacteria; phylum Planctomycetota; family DRQF01; genus JAWKSY01. Next base: position 139,791 of record JAWKSY010000001.1, on the reverse strand, counting down.
CCCACCAGATGTCGAGCCGATCGCGATCCGCGAGGGCCTCGGCCGGGACCGGGTAGCGCAGCTCGCCGAACTCGCCCCAGATGCTCATCGGGCCGTGCAGGATGCGGTCGTTCGCGAGGAGCTCGATCGCGTAGGGGTCGGGGATGTCGCTGCCGTCGATGCCCTTCATCGAGGGGTAGCGGACGCGGACCTGGTAGGACCGCGTCGGATCGGGAATCTCCGTCCGGTAGATCAGCGCGGGGTGGCCCGGCGCCTGGCGCGCGAGCCGCATGGTGTGGGCGGGCAGGGTCCACATCCCGAAGCGCTGCGCGAGGACGTTGCCGCCGGCCGTCGGCTGATCGAAGAGGTCGTGACCGCAGTCGTAGTAGGCGACGACGCGACCGCGGGCGACCTTGTCCGCCGACACCGAGTAGGCGTTGCGCAGGACGACGCCGTAGAAGAGCCCGCCGAAGACCAGGTTCCAGATCGCGATGGCGGCGAGCAGCGCGACCGAGCGCCGGCCGAGCGTCCGCGCGAAGCCGGCCGCCACGCCGATCGCGAGGAGGCCGACGAGGGGCATCAGGTAGCGGCCGCTGTGGGCGTTGTAGTCGAAGTCGAGGCGCACGAGGTTCAGCACCACGAAGGCCACGCCGAGCGCGGCTCCCGCCAGCGGCAGCCGGAACTCCCCGGCGTCCTCGAAGGGCCAGGTCTCCTGCCGCCGGCGGAAGGCGACGAGGCCGAGGAGCGCCACCGCGACCGCGCCCTCGAGCGGGAAGTAGTAGAGCGGCGGCAGGACGAGCGTGTCGTTCCCGAAGCGGCCGAAGAAGGAGTTGATCATCGACGAGACGAAGTCGATGAGCAGGCTCGGGTGGTGCTCGCCCAGGCGGAAGAACTCGGGCCGGAAGTCGGCGTGGTTCTGGGTGGCGATCGGGCTGCCCTGGAGGATCGTCTGGCGGACGTGCCACCAGCCCGCGATGAGCAGGGGGCCGGCGACGAGGATGCCGAGCGCGCGGAGGCGTTCGCCCGCGCGTCCGGGCGCGCGGAGCACCGTGATCGCGCAGAAGGCGGCCACGCCGAGGGCGTGGAGCTTCGTCAGGAGGGCGAGCCCGAGGACCACCGAGACGAGGACGAGGGGGCCCGTCTCGAGGAGGCGACCCGCGCGGTAGGCCCGCACGATGCGCCAGACCGCGATCGCGCCCAGCCAGCAGACGAGCGGATCGTTGCTCACCGTCGCGAAGGTGAAGGCGTACGAGGGCAGGGTCCCGATCGCGGCGAAGAGCGCGAGCGCGAGGTTCGGGCCGCGGGGGAAGAGGTGTCGCAGCGTCGCGAGGAGGATGAGCAGGGTCCAGGCGCCGAGGAGGACCGCCGGCAGGCGAAGGCAGTAGAGCGCCCAGGAGCGGAGCTCGAGGATCCGCAGCGCGAGTCGCGGGGGAGAGCTGGAACCGTCGTTCTCGGCCTCGAGCCGCCGGACCTCCTCGAGGTCGATGTCGAGCTGGGACGCGAGCGTCTCGTCCGGGATGAAGGTCGTCTCGCGCCCGAGCATCCGCCGCCAGTGGCGATGCGAGAAGGCGTCGGCCGGAATCCGTTCATCGGCCGCGATCAGGCCCTCGAGGACGACGGCGTAGAGCGCGTAGGCCAGCGGCGGGTGGTGCGATTCGAGGACGGCGTCGCGGCGCGGGTCGGGAAGCGCCCGGTGCTGCTGGATGAAGTAGACGTACTCGAAGTGGTCGCCCTCGTCGGGGCCCTTCGTCCAGGGGAGCGCGATCGCGGTCCAGAGCCCCGTCCCCATCATCCAGCCGACGACGAGCAGGGCGGCGGTCCAGCGGACGGCCCCGAAGGGGCGGCGCGTCTCGACGCTCGTGGGCGGGACTTCGTTCACCGGGCGGCTCCCCGTCGGATGCTGGTCCCCGCGACCGGGGCGACGTCGGATCGTAGCAAGTCGTCCCCGGATCCGGGCCTCCACCCGGCGGCGTCGCCGGTCTCCGACCGCGCGAGATTCAGGACGCGGCGTCGATTCGACGCGGGTCCTCGTCCGGCGCGCGCGACTCCCCGGGCGCCGGCGCCCGGGAGAGGCGCTTGCGGAAGATGCAGCGGAACATCTTGAAGGCGGTGCGCGCGACGGCGCGGACGCCCCCGCTGTGGGAGGACTCGCCGGCCGCGCGGGCGTGATAGGAGACCGGCACCTCGATGACGCGGATCCCGCGGCGGTAGCACTCGCAGATCATCTCGGGCGAGAAGCCCGGTCCCGGCTCCCGGAGTCCGGGAGCGATGCGCATCCAGACGTCCTTCCAGATGACGCGGTAGGTGCAGCCGACGTCCGTGAGCCGGGGCTCGTGCGGGATGTACCAGAGCAGTTCGAGGATCTTCGCCGCGATCACGTTGCCCCAGCGGAGGATCCGCCCCATGTTCGCGCCCTGCTCGACCATCTGCCGGGTCGTGCGGGTGCCGAGGATCATGCCGCCGTCGTCGGAGTAGACGAGCAGCTTCTCGAGGTCGCGGGCCACGAAGGAGCCGTCGGCCTCGGTGAGGACGACGAGCTCGCCGGTCGCGGCCTCCAGGCCGGCCCGGAGCGCGCAGCCGTATCCGGGCGCGGATTCCTCGACGACGCGGGCGCCGGCCTCGCGGGCGCGCTCCGCCGTGGCGTCGCGGCAGTTGTTGTCGACGACGATCACCTCGTCGACGGCCTCCGCCGCCGCGAAGTCGCGCACGACGGCCGCGATCGTTCCCTCCTCGTTGTAGGCGGGGACCACCACGCTCACCCGTCGCCCGCGGAACATCAGCCGCGCCTCGTCGGGGATTCGAGGTAGCCCGACTCGCTCCGCCTCACCCGGAGGAAGGGGAGGACGGGGACGAGGAGAAGGAAGACGAGGACGAAGCCCGAGATCAGGCCGCCCCAGCGGAAGGAGGTCGGCTCGAAGCGCAACTCGACGCGGTGACGACCGGGTTCGACGGGGACGCCGATCAGCGCGTGGTCGGCGGGAAGGACCTCGACGCGTCGCGGGACGGCGGAACCGGCCGGCGTCTCGAGCGGGGAGACGACGGCGGTCCAGCCCGGGTCCCACTGCTCGCTCAGGACGAGGACGCCGCCCGAATCGGTGTCGACCTCGATCGTGAGCCGGCCCGGGCGGTCCTCGACGATCACGGGGAGTTCGGGTCGCGTGGGGGCGGCGTAGTGCGACCGCATCCCGGGTCGGAGCTCGTTCAGGTAGACGCGGCGGAGGAGCGTCTCGCGATCGCCGCGCTCGCGGAGCGAGCGCATCTCCGCCAGGACGGCGTCCGGCGGGAGGACCACGACCTCGTGTCGCAGGACGACCCGTTCGATCGGCGGACGCGGATTGGCGTAGACGTAGCCGTCGGCCGGCGTCTCCGGCGTCGCCGGGTGGACGAGAGGCCAGGTCGCGCCGGGGATCGGCGCCGGAGAGATCGCGGCGCGGATGCGCAGGAGATCGAGCTGGGGCGCCTCGAGGGACGTCGGGTCGGTCAGCGCCGGGAGGCCGAAGTCGTAGGGGTTGGGTTCGACCGTCCGCATGAGGTCGAGGTAGCGACGCGGGGCCATCGCGCGGAAGCCCTGCGCGTCGTTCAGGCCGAGGAGCATCGGCGCGTTCGGCGAGAAGTACCAGGGGGTCGTCCCCGCGCCGAAGCGGATGAAGCGCCCGTCCCCCGCGGCCTCCCGCAGCGCGTCCAGCACCGGCGCCGGCGTCGCGTAGAGGCCCTCGGCGCGCACGGGCGGGTTGAAGCGGACGCCGAAGAACGCGAGCTCGCCGAGGGTGGCGAGGAAGGCGATCCCGAGGGCGAGCCGTCGACCGGTCCGCGGGTGGGCCACCGCCGCGAAGAAGAGCGTCGCGAGCGCCCCGAAGACGAGCGTCGCGGTGCCCGCGAAGCGGAGCTGCCGGAAGGGCTCGGAAGCCATCGCCTCGAGCGTCTTGCGACTCGCGCCGACGATCCCGAAGCGCTCGTCGATCCCCTGGTCGAGCAGGAAGTCCGTCCAGTGGCGGTTGAGCCAGCTCGGCGCGACCCAGGCCGCGATCATCGCGATCAGGAGGGGGCCGAGAAGGACCGCGGCCGCGATCAGGGAACGGGAGAGCAGCCTCGGATGTCCGCTCCGCGCGAGTTCGAGCAGGCGATCCAGGCTCGTCGCCGCGAGCATCGGCAGGGCGAAGGCGGCGAGCTGGGTGAAGCGCATCGGGCTGCCGAAGTCGAGGCCCGGCAGGCGCGAGGTGAGGTGGAGGATCGGTCCTCCGAGCGCGATCGCGATCCCCGCCGCGGCGGCCAGTCCCAGCGTGAGGACGACCCGGTCCCGGCGCAGGAAGGGCGCGAGGAGGGCGAGGACGAGCGCGAGCAGGCCGGGGAAGAACGAGCGTTCCGAGTAGTTGCTCGTGACGTGGTGGGCGTCGTCGCCGAGCGCGAGGATCTCGAGGACGTCCGTGAGGTAGGAGTCCGTCGGGCTCCCGAAGACGTCGGGCGACACGAGATGCAGGAGCGAGAGCGGGGCGAGCGCGTTCGACTGCAGGTCGGCGACGCTCAGGTCCTGGTGACCGACCCGCTCCTTGAAGTCCAGGGTCGGCCCGAGCTGGACCGCCGCGAGCGCGAGCCCGAGGAGGGCGAAGACGAGCAGGGCGCCGCCGCGGCGGAGCGAGTCGTCGATCAGGCCCTCGGCCCCCTCCCGCCGGAAGACCGCGAGCTCGCGCCGCGCGAGGCCGACGAGGCCCCACGCGAGAGCGAGGTAGCAGTTGATGACCGCCGTCTGCGGGAAACCCGCGAGGAACATCATGCCGATGCCGACGGAGAGTCCCATCAGGGCCCAGCGCGGTCGGTCGCGCAGGATGCGCTCCACCGAGGCCAGCACCAGCGGCAGCCAGACCATCGTGTCCACGAAGTAGGCGTGCTGGGCGTGGACGCTCATCCAGCCCCCGAAGGCGAAGGCGAGCCCGCCGAAGAGCGCGGCCGGTCGACTCAGCGCGATCGTGCGCCCGAACAGGTAGCCGAAGCTCGCGGCGAGGAAGAGGTGCAGCGCGAGCGAGATCCCGTAGCCGCGGAGCGGTCCCGTCAGGGCGAAGATCAGGTTCGGGGGGTAGAAGACGCGCGTCAGCGGGTTCGCCTCGTGCGGCAGTCCGGCGAACTGGTGCGGGTTCCAGAGCGGAACGCGACCGGCATCGAACTCGGAGCGCGTGAAGACGAGGTCGGGGTGGATGATGGCGTGCTTGTCGCTCATCACCAGGTTCTTCGGCTCGTCCTTCACCCACTCCGGGGCCGAGCTCGACCAGGGGGCGATGGCGCCGGTGTGGAAGGGGAAGAGGACGCGCTCGCCGGAGGCGAAGGGCAGGGCGACGAGGAGCGCCGCGGCCGCGATCACCATCAGCGCCGAGACGTCGCGGATCTGCTTCATCGCGCCTCTCCGTCCTCCTCGCCGCCGGGCTTCCGGGCTAGCAGGATCACCGAGTGTCCCACCGGCACGTCGATCGCCCGCAGCACGAACCTCTCCGCCGAGAAGATACCGGTGAAGAGCGCGTTCAGCCACCGCGGCATGCGGACGTCGGTGTTGAACCGGGTCTCGTCGTCCCGGGGCGGCCGCAGCCGCTCCTGGACCTTCTTGACCATGAGGACGCAGAAGATGAGCGGGAAGAGGAAGAAGTTCACGTAGCTCGCGCGCTCGATCTCGAAGCCCGCGGCGCGGAACTTCCGGCGGAGCTGGCCCGTCGTGTAGCGCCGCTGGTGGTGGACCATCCGGTCCTGGTGCGTGTAGAGGAACTGGTAGGCCGGGCCCGACAGGAAGAACCAGCCGCCCGGCTTCAGCACCCGGTAGCACTCGGCGATGGTCTCGAGCTCCTCGGGGATGTGCTCGAGGACGTCGAAGGCGCCGATCAGGTCCACGCTCGCGTCGGCGAGCGGCAGGTGGTCGCCGAAACCCCGGAAGACGTGCGGGAAGCCCCGCTCGCGGCAGAAGGCGAGGGACCCGGGATCGATGTCCATTCCGACGACCCGGCCGAACTCCGAGAGGGGGCCGAGCATGCCGCCCACGCCGCACCCGAGGTCGAGCGCCACCGCGTCCGGCGCCGGGCGTCCGACGCGGCGACGGATCACGTCGAAGAAGATCGCGCGGCGCCCCACGAACCAGAAGTGCTCGCGCTCGTTGCGCGCGAAGGTCTCGTAGGCGGCGGCTTCCACGGACCTAGTCCCCGGCCGGTTTCGGCCGCGCGACGACGATGATCTCGTCGCCCGGGTTGAGGTAAAAGAACAGGCGTCCGAAGAGCCGCAGCGGCTGCAGCAGGTAGTGGGCGATCACGCTGTAGCGTCGCATCCGCTCGACGAAGAAGTCGATCGAGATGTACTTGCCCGCGCCCTTGTTGTCGAGCGAGACGACCTCGAAGCCCGCGCGATCGAGCGCGACGCGGATCGTCTCCGGCGAGAAGTGGTAGACGTGCTCGAGCTGCTTGAAGTGCTGCCACTTCCGGCCCAGCATCTTCGCGAACCAGTGCTCGGGGTTCTGGGTCTGGATGACCAGCACGCCGTCCGGTCGCATCAGGCCCCGGATGCGGACGAGCTCGGCGATCGGGTCGGCGAGGTGCTCGATGACGTCCCAGAGCGCGACCACGTCGAAGTGGTTCGCGGGGAGGTTCGCGTCCTCGAGCCGTCCGTTGAAGACGTTCTCGATGCCCAGCTCGTCGCGCGCGAAGCGCGAGACGTACTCGGAGACCTCGACGCCCTGGACCCGGAATCCGCGGTCCTTCATCGCGCGCAGGAAGAAGCCCGCGGCGGAGCCGACCTCGAGCACGTCGCCGCTCGACTTGTGGCGAGCGACGATGTCCGCCTTGCGCTGGAAGGTGCGGAGGTAGCCGCGCTTGTCGCGGACGTAGTCCGAGTAGCCGAAGTTCGAGGCGCAGTGACTCTTGAAGTACTGCGTCTGGTAGATGAGGTGCAGGTGGCTGTCGGGGACCCGCGGCGTCACGTAGACGAAGTGGCAGGACTCGCAGCGCAGCACCTGGAACGGCGGGTCGTCCAGGACGAGCTTCCCGCCCTCGCCCTTGCACATGTAGCAGGGCACCGGTTCGAGGGGCAGCTCCTGCTCGCCGTGCAGGTTGGCGGTCGTGAGGGCGCCGGACATCAGCCGAAGTAGACGTCCCCGGTCGCGACCTTCCGGTGATCTTCGCCGCGCCCGAGGATGTTGTCGGCCGCGCCGAGACCCATCGCGATCGAGTGGTCCATGTTGTTGTACTTGAAGAGTCCCTGGCGGCCGGTGGTGTCGAGGTTCTCGATGCCGTCCAGGTGCCCGATGATCTTCGCCAGCGGCTCGCGGTAGGTGAGCGTGTAGAGCGGGTAGGCGTAGACCTCGCGGTGCGTGAAGGTCTCGAGCACCTCGTCGGCCTTGATGAGGCCCATGTACTCGAGGTCCGAGGTCGCGATCCGCCGCAGCTCCTCGTCGCCCTTGTTCCACACCTCGTCGCCGAGGTCGCAGGTGATCTCGGCGCAGACGAGGGTCTTGCCGGCGGGGGCGCACTCCTCGCTGAAGTTCTTGAACTCCGAGATCCGGTGGACGGTGAGCTTCGCCTCGGGGATGTAGACCCAGTGGTCGGGGCTCACCTGCTCGCGGTCCAGGATCAGGTAGACGAACACCATGCTGCGGTGCTGGAGGGAGTCGACGGCGGCGATGACCTCGGGCGGCGCGGCCGGCTCGAGCATCTTCGTCACGCGAGTGATCGGCATCGTGTTCAGAACGGTGCCGGCGCGCAGCGTCTCGACCGTTCCGTCCGCGTGGCGCACGCGGGCGCCGACCGCGGTGCCGTCCTCGACGATCACCGCCTCGACCTCGGTGCCGCGGTGGACCTTCGCGCCGAGCTTCTCCGCCTCGCGGGCGAAGCTGCGGGCGATCTCGCCGATGCCGCCGGTCCGCGGGTAGTTGAACTTCGAGACGAGGCTGCGAACCTCGCCCTTGGGGCGGAAGATCGACTTCTTGACCGCATCCCAGAGGGAGGCCTGGCTGATGCGCTGGGAGGCCCAGTCGGCCGAGATCTTGTCGCAGGGGACGCCCCAGGTCTTCTCGGTGTAGACCCCGAAGAAGACCTCGTAGAGTTTGCGCCCGAAGCGCTTCACGACCCAGGCCTCGAAGTTGCTCTCGTCCGGCGTCGTGAAGAGGTTCTTCATCACCTGGACGTAGTAGTCCCAGATCGCGCGGAGCATGACCGGCTTGGGGAGCTGGAAGAGCGCCTTCTTCAGCTTCAGCGGGTAATCGAAGAACTTGCCGTAGAGCAGGATCCGCGACATCCGGATGCGCTCGACCTTGTTCTCGCCGAGGACCTTCAGGGTCACGTCGTGGACCCGCTTGTCGTCGGAGTGGAAGCGGTGCGGGCCGATGTCGTAGCTGAAGTCGCCGTGCTTCGAGTGGTACACGAGGCTCTTCGCGAGGCCGCCGACCTCCGGCTCCCGCTCGACGAGTCGAACGGTCTTCCCCTGTCGGGCCAGCTCGTAAGCGGCGGTGACGCCGGCGAGTCCGCCGCCGAGGATGAGAATGTCGTCGGGCTGTGCGCTCATCAGGATCCTTCTCGACCGTCGTCGATCACAAGCTGCCGTGGTCGCCGCATTTCTGTTCGGCAAGATTCCACCGTCAGGTGAAGGCCCGCCGAGCTTGCCAGGGGTTCTTTCCGGCGACCCGGGCGAGGTGGTGCGGCCGCGACGGCGCGGTATGGTAGCGACGGGACGCGGACCGGACCAAGCCGACCCAGTCCCGACGGGATCGGGGAAGGTCAACCGACGCGCCCCGGACGGTCGATGAGCCGAGGGGACGAGGACCGGTCCCCGCGGGGCGACCCCCGGCGGGTCGCGACCGGATTCGAGCCGCAAGTGTTTCGAGCGTTGGGCTTTATGGATCGGGATCGGCCGCCGCGATGGACCTTCTGAAGACCTGCTTCCGCTACCGGGAGATGCTCGTCTCCTTCACGCGACGCGATCTGCGGCAGCGCTACGTCGGCAGCGTCCTCGGCTGGCCCTGGCCGTTCATCCAGCCGATCATCACGCTCGCGGTCTATTACCTGGTCTTCAACGTGCTCCTCGACCAGCGATTCCCGAAGGTGCTGCGCGACGACATCGCGGAGCGCCTCGGCGAGGATCCGGACTCGACCCGGGTCGGCTCGGTCCTGGTGGTGCTCCTCTGCACCGGTCTCATCCCCTGGATGATGACGGCCGAATACGTGATGCGCTCGGCCAACGTGATCCTCGAGAGCGGGAACCTGGTCAAGAAGATGGCCTTTCCGACCGAGCTCCTGCCGGTCTCCCTGCTCGGCTCCTACCTGCTCAACATGACGATCCTCTTCGGCGTCTTCCTGGCGCTCACCTGGATCTTCACGCCCTTCATGTCGCCGCTCTGGTGGCTCTTCCCCGTCGTCGTGCTCTGCCACGCCCTCCTGGTGCTGGGCCTCGGCTACCTCCTGGCGACGGCCAACGTCTTCGTGAGGGACGTCTCCCAGCTCCTGCCGATCGTCGTGAACCTGACCTTCTTCCTCACGCCGATCGTCTACGTCCGCGAGATCCTCGTCGACGAGACCGGGACGCCGCGCCCCTGGGTCGCCATCTTCGACTGGAACCCCTTCGCTCACCTGGTCGAGCTCTACCGCTGGGTGCTCGTGATCCCGGCCGAGGTGCGCGTGCGCGCCGCGCCGGGCGGGGGCTTCGAGGATCTGCCCGTCTCGCACGTCTACCTGGTCCTGGCCCTCTTCGCGGCCTTCTGCTTCCTGCTGTTCCAGGTGGGCTACCGCACGTTCATGGCCAACAAGCACAAGTTCGCGGACGAGATCTGATGTCCCGACCGAGCGTCACCGTCGACGGACTGGGCAAGTGCTATCGGGTCTTTCCCGACGCGCGCAGTCGCCTCGCCGAACTCCTGTCCTTCGGCCGGAGCGTGCGCCACACCGAGAAGTGGGCGCTCCGGGGGGTCAGCTTCGAGCTCTATCCCGGCCAGGCCCTCGGCCTCGTGGGGGTCAACGGCGCCGGCAAGTCGACGCTGCTGAAGATCCTCACCGGCACGACGCGCCAGACGCAGGGGACCTTCGAGCTCAACGGGACGGTCTCCTCGCTGCTCGAGCTCGGAGCGGGCTTCCACCCCGACTTCAGCGGCAAGCAGAACATCTACATGAACGCCTCGCTCCAGAACATCACGAAGGACGAGGTGGACGCGCGCTTCCAGGAGATCGCGGACTTCACCGAGCTCGGCTCCGCGCTCGAGCGCCCGGTCCGGACCTACTCCTCGGGCATGGCGATGCGCCTGGGCTTCGCGGCCGCGATGATGGTGAGCCCCGACGTGCTCATCCTCGACGAGGTCCTGGCGGTGGGCGACGCCTACTTCCAGAAGAAGTGCATGCGGAAGTTCGCCGAGTTCCGCACCCAGGAGAAGACGATCCTCTTCGTGTCGCACAGCGTCTATCACGTCCGCGAGATATGCGACCGCGCGATCTGGCTGCACGAGGGCGAGATGGTGATGGACGGTCACCCGACCGACGTCACCGACGAGTACGAGACGCGCCTGCTCGAGCACCAGAAGGGTCAGGAGCTCGGAGGCGGGATCGAGGCCGAGCACCGCGGCGGGCTGGTGAAGATCGAGAAGCTCCTGCTCTCGAGGGACGCCGCGCTCGAGCCCTGCCACGAGTTCACGACCGGCGACCATCTCACGCTGCGCACGCAGATCCTGGTGCCCGAGGCCGAGGACCTGAACGTGATGGTGGCGGTGCTCCGCAACGACGGACTGCTCGTGCTCTCGGGGCGCGGCGAGGGCCCGACGCACTACGAGTCCGGGCGCCACGTCGTGAGCTTCGATTTGCCCTCGCTGCGGCTCCTGGCCGGCGAGTACATGGTCTCGGTCTACGTGACCGACGGCAGCGGGGCGCACATCGTGGACCAGATCCTCAACGTCGAGCGCTTCCGCGTGTCGACGCGCCTCCTCGAGAAGGGGCTCGTGATCACGGACTACCGCGTCGCGAGCGAGCCGCTCGACGCGATCGGACGCGACCTCCGGGAGGTCAAGTCCCGGTGAGCGCCGCGCCCGACGTCTCCATCGCCATCGTCAACTTCAACTCCGCGCACTTCGTGACGCGGCTCGTCGAGAGCCTGCGCGCCCAGGAGTGGAGCATCGAGGGGCGGCCCGGTCGCTTCGAGATCATCGTGGTGGACAACGCCTCGCGCGGCGAGGACGTCGCGATCCTCGAGGAACTCCGCGCGCCGGACCTCCGCCTGATCGTCAATACGATCAACACCGGCTACGGCCAGGCCAACACCCAGGCCTACCACGTCGCCCGCGGGCGTCTGCACGTCGTGCTCAATCCCGACGCGATCTTCCTCCCGGGCTGCCTCGACGAGATGGTCCGCCACCTGGAGGAGCATCCCGAGACCGCGATGGCGAGCCCCTTCGCCTTCATGGATCCCGCGGCTCAGGTGCTGATCCCGCCGAACCAGCTCCCCACGCCCGAACTCTTCGAGCTCCAGACGCGCGCCCAGCTCGATCACGACGCGGCGGCGGAGAACCTCGCCGCGCGCACGCGCCTCAGCTACCGCTACTGGACGGCGACCGAGCCGCTCGAGCTCGACATGCTCTCGGGGAGCTGCTTCATCTTCCGGCGCGGACTGACCGATCCCGAGCCTCTCTTCGACCCGGGCTTCCCGCTCTACTACGAGGACACGGACCTGTTCCTGCGCCTGCACCGCGCCGGGCGCCGACTCGTCGTCCTGCCCGCCGCCCGCTTCCTCCACTTCTGGTCGCAGTCGGCGGACACCCACGCTCGCGGTGCTCAGTACCGGGGGCGCATCGCGGAGCGCCGCTACTTCCGCAAGCACTTCGGCGAGGCGGGCTGGGCCCGCTACGACGAGAACCGTCGACGCGCCCTCGAGACCCGGGATGCCGGCACGCACATCGTGCCCTTCGACTTCGAGGAGGTCGCGGGAGGCGTCGAGCCGCCGCGCTTCACCCTGGACCTCGGCCCCGAGCGCTACTTCATCGAGATGGCGGGCAACCCGATCTTCACGCTCGCGGCGGGCTTCTTCCCGCGCGAGGCGGGCGGGTTCACGGTGACCCCGCAGATGTGGCAGCAGCTCCCCGCCGCGCGCTACTACCTTCGCGCCGTCGATCGCGAGACCTTCGACACGCTCCGCGCCTGGCAGGTCGTCAAACCGGGCGCATGAACACCCGGGCGGTCGCTCGCCCGGGCCCGCCGGTCGAAAGTCGAGGAGCGGCCCGCCGTCCCGAAGCGCCCGGCCGCTATGATGGACGCGCGCTCGAGGAGATCCCGCGATGCACACCTACGAGACCGCCGGCGGCACCGTGACCATCGGCCCCTTCGAGGAGAAGGACGTCGAGTCCTGCCTCGATCTCTTCCGCGTCGTCTTCGATCGCGAGAAGGGCCTCGAGTTCTTCCGCTGGCAGCTCCTCGACAACCCGGTCGGCGTCCACTTCGAGGTCGGGCGCGACGAGTCGGGTCGGGTCGTCAGCCAGTTCTCGAGCATCCCGGCGCGCTTCAAGATCCGGGGCGAGGACTTCATCTTCGGCCAGATCATCGACACGATCGTCCATCCCGATCACCGCGGCGGCCTGAAGCGCAAGGGGCTCTACGCCGCGACGGTGGAGTCCTACGTCGAGCGCTGGGGGCACCGCGACCGCGAGATCATCATGATGGGGATGCCCAACCCCCAGCACTTCCGCATCGGACGGCGGATGGCGGGCTACGTCCCGATGGGGCGGATGTACTTCCACACCAAGGCGATCACGCCGAACCCCGGCGTGCCCGAACCGGTCACGCGGCTCCGCATGAAGGGGGGCGAGTTCGAGATCCGCATCGTCGAGCGCTACGACGCCGACGTCGACGCCCTGTGGGAGCGGATCGGCCCCCGCTACGAGATCATCGGGGTCCGCGACGCGACGCATCTCAACTGGCGCTACGCCGACTGCCCGATCGAGGGCCGCTACCAGATGCTGGAGGTCCGGGACGCCGCCTCGGGCGAGCTCCACGGGATCGCGGTGGGGCACCTCGGCTACCTCGGCGCGCCCGACGGCATCATCGTCGACTGGCTCGTGGATCGGGAGGTCCCGGGGGCGCGCGAGGCCCTCCTCCTGACGATCGAGGAGATGATGGCGAAGGTGAGCATGCACCGCGTCCAGGTCCTCTTCAACCAGGCCGACGACGAGTCCCGCTTCATGGAAGACATGAACTACGAGCTCGCCCCCTCGCACTGGCGCCTGGTCTCGCGAACCTACGCCCCCGAGATCGTGACTCCGGACTTGCTCACCCGGCACTGGTACTACACCCTGGGCGACTTCGATTCCGTCTGACGTCCGCCCCGGAGGCGAGCCATGTCCCGTCGTCTGCTCCTCGTCTCGAGTTCGGTGGTGCACGGCACCGGCTACCTGGACCACTGCGAGGCGGCGGTCCGCGAGCACTTCACCGGCGTCGGGCGCATCCTCTTCGTGCCCTTCGCGCTGCACGATCGCGATCGCTACGCCGAGAAGGCGCGCGCGCGCTTCGAGGCGATGGGCATCGGCTGCGACTCCGTGCACGAGGCGAGCGATCCCCGGGCCGCGGTCGAGGCGGCGGAGGTCTTCATCGGCGGCGGCAACACCTTCCGGCTGCTGCGCGAGCTCTACGCCCGCGACCTGGTGACGCCGCTCCGCGCGCGCGCCGCCGGGGATGCCCTACATGGGCACCTCCGCCGGCTCGAACGTCGCGGGCCGGACGATCCGGACGACGAACGACATGCCGATCGTCGAGCCGCCGAGCTTCGAGGCGCTCGGGCTCGCTCCGATCCAGCTCAACCCGCACTACCTCGATCCGGACCCCGCGACGAGGCACCAGGGCGAGACGCGCGACCAGCGGCTCTTCGAGTACCTCGAGGACAACGCCGGGCCCGTCGTCGCGATCCGCGAGGGCGCCTGGCTCGAGATCCGCGGCGCCGGGATGCGCCTCGGCGGCGACACGGGCGGCAAGCTCTTCCTCGCCCCGGGGAAGACGGAGCCGCTGGAGCCGGGGGCGCGGCTCGATCACCTCCTGGCGGACGCCTGACCATGAGTGACCGCCGGCGCATCTCGAGCGGCAGCCCCTGGGAGCGCGAGGTCGGGTACTCGCGGGCCGTCCGCGTCGGTGACCGCGTCTTCGTCTCCGGGACGACGGCGGTCGACGCCGAGGGCGAGGTCGTCGGCGAGGGCGACCTCGAGGCCCAGACGCGTCACTGCTTCCGCCGCATCGCGCGGGCGCTGCGCCGCGCCGACGCGCGCCTCTCCGACGTCGTCCGCACGCGCATCTACGTCGTCGACATCGAGGCCTGGCGCGAGGTCGCGCGGGTGCACGGGGCGCTCTTCGCGCGCATCCGTCCCGCCGCGACGATGGTGGAGGTCTCGCGCCTCATCGATCCGCGGCTGCTCGTCGAGATCGAGGTCGAGGCGGTGGTCGCCCGCGCGACTGAATCGCGTCGGCTCAGTCCTTCCGCCAGGGCTCGTCCGGGCGCTCGAAGATCGGCCAGAAGCGCGTCCGCAGGAACTCCGCGGCCGAGGTGTCGTCGAGCGACGCCGCGGATCCCTCGCGCCGGAACCAGCCGAGCACGACGCGGTCGCGGTCGGCCTCGTGCCGCAGGCGGAGTTCCTCGGCCCCGGTCTTTCCCGTCGGGTCCTCCGGATCGGTCGCGACGCGGGTGAAGCGCCAGCTCCCCTCCGCGGCGTCGACCGCCGTCCACTTCGCGGCCGCCGCGATCTCGCGGTAGCGACGGTCGAGCTCCTCCCGCGACCGTCCACCGGCCGAGAAGGTCGCGATCAGGCAGGGATCGTCGAGGTGCCCGTAGATCCCGACCGGATGCTCGTCGTCGAGGAAGAAGGGCAGCGCGGCCGACGTCTTCCCGATGTAGCCGGCGGTGGGCACGACTTCGAGGTTCGCGAGGTTCGGGAGCCGGATGAGCCACATCGCGATCGCCAGCATGGCGAGGATCACGACGATGAAGGCGACGAAGATCTTGCGGTCGTGCACGGCGCGATTCCGGGGGCCTCGGGTCGCGCCATGCTATCAGAGCCTGTGAACTCATCCCCGCGTCGGCCCGAGACCGCGCGAGACGGCGTCGGGCGAGGAAGGCCGACGAGGCGTATCAATGGAAAGATACGGCGAGGAGGCATGACGACGACCGGCACCGTTGCAGCCGGTCGAAGCCAGCGGGAATGGGTTCACAGGCTCTCAGCCCCGCCGCGGGCGGACCCGCCGGAGCTCCGCGACGGGACGTCGCGGGACTCCCGGGGTCGGCCGTCCGCGCGGCCGGGACGACGCGTCAGCGGATGAAGCGGCCGATCTCCGTGGCCGCGAAGCTCGCGGTGAGCGGCGTCCAGGCGCTGCCGCCCGGCGCTCGCTCCTCGATCGCGGTCGTCCCCGCGCCGAGGTCGGTGACCGCGGCCACGAAGCGGCCGTTGCCGTCCATCGCGAGCGTCCGCGTCGTTCCGGTCGGTCCGGCCGCGGCGAGCAGGGCGCCCGCCCCGTCGACCTCGACAAGGGTCGAGGGCCCGGTCGCGGTCTCGGCCACGAAGCCGGCGAGACCCGTCGCGGAACGGGCGAAGGCGGCGAGGTCGTGTCCGGCCGCGCTGGTCCAGGTCGAGAGGAGAGCGGGCGGGGCGGTCGCGGTCGCGGGCGCAAAGACCCGCGCGCGGAGCACGCCGGTCGGCGAACGGTCGACGACCAACGATCCGGCCGCGACCGGCTCCACCCGGAGCACGGCCTCGATCGGGAACTGGGAGGACTGGCCCGCGTCGTCGACGAAGGCGATCACGCCCGCCCCCGTCGCGTCGCGGAGCACCGTCGCCAGCGCGTTCGCGGCCTCGAAGCGGCTCTCGAAGACGAGCTGCGCGCCGAGGTCGAAGACGGGCGTCGGGAAGCCCGACGAGACGGTGACGTTGGCCGTCGTCACCGTGCCGCCCGGAGTCACGGTCGTGCGGTAGAGGTCCGTCAGGAGGATGTCCTTGCCCGCGGCGAAGACGAGGTGTCCGTTCGCGCGGAAGCCGACGCCGATCACGGTGTCGATCGAGTCGATGAAGTCGGTCCCGTTCGTCACGTGCATCTCGGGCGAGCCCGGCGCGATGCCGCGGACGTAGGTCTCGGTCTCGATGACCGTGCGCATGTAGGCGACCATCGAACCGTCGGGCGAGACGGCGAGCTGCTGACCGTCGGCGGTCCCCGGCCCGGCGTCCTCGTAGTCGGCGGGGAGCTGGGTGACGTTCACGGCCGTGCCGTCGGCGAGGACCGCGTAGACGTCGTGGGTGTCCTCGTCGAATCCGGCGCCGAGGGCGAGCGCGGCGCCGTTCGCCGCGACCGCGCAGACCTCGTCGAGGTAGATCGGCGGCGCCCCGCCCGAGGGCGGGAAGACGACCGGCGTGACGACGCCGCTCGCGAGGTCGTAGCGGTGCAGTTCGCTCAGGCCGTCGCCGAAGAAGAGCGCCCCGTCGAGGAAGGCCGTCGAACAGGGCGAGACGTCGAGACCGGCCGGCACCGGCACGACGCGGAAGCGCTCGTGGCTCCCGGGGGCGTTCCAGCCGTCCACGCGGCAGACGAAGAGCTGCCCGCCGCCGTACTCGGGGAGGGGATTGTCGGCCAGCACCGCGATCCAGGGCGCGACGGGCGAGGCGGCGATCTCGGGCAGCAGGGCCGGGTCGAGGGCGGTGCCCTGGGCCCAGAGGAGCGTTTCGATCCGGCCCTGGCCGTCGACGAGGAGCAGGCCGTCCTCGTCGGTCGCGCTCCGCACGAGATGCAACCGGAAGTCGCCGGGCAGCGCGAGGCCGTCGCCGAGGACGCCGCCCGGCTCGAGGGCGGGGCGCATGGCGTCACCGGGGAAGGCCTCGTTGGCGTTGACGAGGACGAGGTCGCGCGGCGTCACGTCGAGGAGGCGCGGGTCGGGCGGGGAGGCGAGGTGCCCGGACGGGAAGGCCTCGACGAGCGCCAGGGTGCCGTCGCCGTTGTCGAGCGCGAAGGCGTGCGCGCGGGGGTCGAAGGAGAAACGCACCCGCCGGTGCTCCGAGAAGGCGGCGCCGCCGTAGGGGGCGGCGGGGTCGAGCGTCACCGCCTGGAGGTTGGTGTAGAAGTCGCTCAGCACGGGCGGCGCGACCACGGTGATCGTGAACTCGCCCTGCGAGTCGGTGTAGAGGCCGTCGAAGATCACCGCCCCCGCGGGGGAGAAGAGATCCGGTCCGAGGACCGCGGGACCGTAGCCGTCGTTGGCCAGCGGCATCGGGTTCTCGGAGTTGGCGACGAAGATCGCGAGCGGTTCGGTCGGGCTGAAGCCGTGGAAGCGGACCAGGAGAGGGACGCCGACCTGTCGGTGGTCGAAATCGATCCGGGCCACCCGGCCGGTGCCGCTCGGCGTTCCGACGCCCTGTCCAGAAAGTGGACGCGGCGAGAGGGTCAGGGCGGCGAGTCCGAGGGCGGCGATCAGGGCCGTTCGTCGGGAGAATCGGGTCACGGGACGCCTCCAAATGCTTGGGGCACAGGGCGCTAGGGTATCGAACGCGCCTCGGGCGGCGCGGCCCGGCGGGCGCGAGGCCCGCGGGGCGGGGTCGGGGAGGTGCAAAACCGGGGCCCCGAGCCGGGGATTCTAACCTCCCGCGCGGCCGCGGCCGCGGCCATTCCGTCGCGGGGTGCGGATCCGCCGTCGCGTCAGGCCTCGTCCAGGAGCTTGTAGAGGGTCGTCCGCGACACGCCGAGCAGCCGCGCCGCCTCGAGCTTGTTGCCGCCGGTGAACTCCATGGCCCGTCGGGCCGCCGCCAGGCGGGCCTCCTCGAGCGTGGGGGGAAGCTCGCCCCCGCGCCGGATCTCGGGCGGGAGCATCTCGGGGCCGATCGTCGCTCCGTCCGGGGCGAGGACCGCGAGGCGATCGAGGAGGTTCCGCAGCTCGCGCACGTTGCCCGGCCAGACGTGCCGCTCGAGCACCTCGAGGGCCGAGGCGTCGAACGCGGGGGGCTGCCGCTCCGTCCGGCGGGCGAGGGTCTCGACGAGGAGGGGCAGGTCGGCGATGCGCTCGCGGAGCGGCGGCACCGCGAGTTCGACGGCGGCGAGCCGGAAGTAGAGGTCCTCGCGGAACCCCTCGGCGCCGCGCAGCGGGCGGTTCGAGGCGGCGACGACGCGCACGTCCACGCTCCGTTCGCGCGATCCGCCGACGGGGCGGAGGCGCCCCGTCTCGAGGACCCGGAGGATCGCGGCCTGGGCCGGGGCGCCGAGGTCCCCGACCTCGTCGAGGAAGAGCGTCCCGCCGCTCGCCAGTTCGAAGAGTCCCGTCCGGGCCTCGGTCGCGCCGCTGAACGCGCCCCGGACGTGCCCGAAGAGTTCGGACTCGACGAGCCCCGGCGGCAGGGTCGCGGCGTTGACGGCGATGAAGGGGCCGCCGCGGCGGTTCGATCTCGCGTGCAGCGCCTGGGCCACCAGCTCCTTGCCGGCGCCGGACTCGCCGATGACGAGGACGCCGAGGTCGCTCGGCGCGACCTTGCGGATCAGCTCGTTGAGGCGCTCGATCGCCGGAGCGCGGCCGACGATGGTGCCGTGGCCCTCGCGTTCCCGCGCCCGGGAGAGCTCCTCGCGATGCGTGGCGAGCTCGCGGGTGCGACGCGTCATCTCCCGGCGCAGCCGCCGCCCCGCGTCGCGTTCGCTCTCGGCCCGCAGGAAGAGCTCGAGCGCCGTCTGCGCGAGGTCGGCCCAGGTCATCAGGAGCGGGCGCGCGGCCTCGTCGAAGGCCTCGCGCTCGATGGGCGAGTCGAGATAGAGCACGCCGAGGGGGCGGTCCTTCGCCACGAGCGGGATGCAGGCGATCGAGACCAGTCCCTCGCGCTGCACGCTCGCGGCGAATCCGAGGCGCGGGTCGCCGCTCGCGTCGTCGACGAAGACCGGCCGTCCCTCGCGTCGCGCGTCCTCGACGACGTGGCGGCTGACCGTCGCGAGGGGGTCGGCGCCGGCGCCCGCCGCCGCGAGCAGGCGCAGCGGCTGCTCGTCCGGCGCGAGCACGAGCGCGCGGACCGCGGGCGTCACCTCGAGCGCGGATCGCACCACGGCGTCGAGCGCGGCCTCGAGATCGGCGGCGTCGCGGATCCGGCGGAGGACCTCGGCCGCCGTCCCGCCGCCCGGGCCCGCCGCGGCGGGAGGGGCCTCGCCCGCCAGGAGGCCCTCCAGTCGGCGGAGGAGCGCCTCGAGCGCGGGATTGACGACGGCGGCCCGGAAGACCGTGCGTTCTCGGGAACTCCTGGCCTGCTCCAGCGTGGGGCGGAGGTCGAGGAGAGGGGAGAGCGCGGCCGCGGCGGCGGCGCGATCCTCGGCGCGATGCGCCGCGGCGAGCGCGCCGGTCAGGCGCGCGAGGAGATCGTCGGGGGCGGAAGCGTCGCGACGCTCGTCCCAGGTCTCGCCCCGGAGGAGCGCGGCGGGATCCGCGGCGAGCAGGAAGCGGACCGCCTCCTCGGGCGCCTCGTCGCCGGCCTCCACCAGGGCCGCGAGTTCGCGGCGTCGCGCGGCGAAGGCGCGACGGCGACCGGTCAGGAGGTCCGCGGTCTGCGCGCGCGGCGAGGACGCGGCGACGGGCCCGCGGGCCAGCCGCGGCGACGGCGGGAGCGCAGTCCGCGAGCGCGCGTCGGCCGCGACCAGCGAGCCCCGCCGAGGAGGGCGAGCGCCGTGAGGCCCGCGCGGCGGCGGCGCGGAGGGCTGTCCGGTGAGGCGGAAGAGCCGGTCGGCGCGTTCCTGTCCGGCGACCGCGTCGTCGAGGTCGCCGCGGGCGGCCGCGACGACGGCGCGGTTCTGAGCGCGGCCGCGAGCTGGTCGCCGCTTCCTCCTCCTCGAGCACGGCGATCGCCTCGTCGAGGAGTCCCGCCGCGCGGTCGAGCTCTCCCTCGCGATACTCGAGCACGCCGAGGTTGCCGCGGGCCGCGGCGGCGTGCCGGGCTCGCCCGCCGCGTCGTAGAGGGCCTCCGCCTCGCGATAGAGCTCGCGGCCCGCGTCCGCCTCGCCGAGGCGTTCGCGCGCCGCGGCGAGCATCGTCCGCCGCGCGGCGCGCTCGCGGGGTTCGTCCTCCGCGTCCCCGCGGGCGAAGGGCTCGAGGACGGCGGCGGCCGCCGCCGGATCACCGGCGAGGAGCCGGGCGTAGGCCTCCCGGGTCGCGAGCCGGGAGGCGCGGCGACGGTCGTCCCGAGTCGAGGCTCGGGCGCGGGCGAGGGCCTCGGCTCCCGCGCGCGGGTCGCCGGCCGCGAGGGCGATCTCGCCCTCGAGCTCGGCCTGCGTCGTGCGATCGCTGCGGGCGAGCGGCTCGAGCCGGGCTCGCGCGTCGTCGAGCTCGCCGGCCGCGAGGCAGCCGCGGATGGCCAGCGCCGCGAGCTGGGGCGCCGCGACCGCCGCCGCGCCGCCCCCGGTGATGCGATCGACCCGCACGGCGATCAGGTCCGGCCGCGCGGAGACGAGCCAGGGCTCGAGCCTTCGCGCCAGCGCGTCGTCGCGCGCCCTCAGGTCCGCCGCGTCGAGCGGCCGGGGCGCGTCGGCGCCGGCGTTCGCCGCCGGTCCGACGATCGGCGCGCGCGGTCCGCGGCCGGTCCGGAAGGCGAGCCCGGCGCGTTCGAGGGTCCGGAGATCGTCGAGGATCTCGCCGACCTCCCGATGCTCGCGTTCCGCGAGATCTTCGGCGTCGAGCGGGGAGGGGTCGGCGAGGAGTCGTTCGAGGAGCGATCGGGGACCCGCGGCGAGATCGGAGTCCGAGCGCGTCGCCGTCCGGGCGCCGAGGGCGCGGAGCTCGCGGAGCTCCACCCGGAAGCGGCCCGCCTCGCCGCCGAGGACGCCGGCCGCCACCGCGCGGCCGACGAGCTCCGCCGCCCGCGCGACGCTTCCGCCCGAGAGGGTCTCGAGCTCTTCCGCGGTCCGGTCCAGCGCGACGGGGTCCGCGAGCGATTCCGGGCGCGCGGCGCGGATCAACGCCGCCGCGTCCTCGCGGCCCAGCGCGAGCTCGAGATCCGGGGATCCGGTGCCCGCGTCGAGGACCACGAGCGTCGCGCCGATCTCCTCCGCGAAGCGCCGCTGCAGCTCGACCCCGGCCGGCGACCGCGCCGCCGCCGGTCCGAGGACGATGAGGGGGCGTTCCTCGCCTCGATGGCGGACCAGTCGATCGAGGCCGAGGTCGCGGGATGACGCATCGGACTCGCCCGCCGCGCGATCCCAGCGCCGTCCGAGCTCGAGCGAGAGTCGCAGCGCGAACTCCGACTCGCGGAAGGGGCCCACGAGGGTCAGCGCCGGTCGGCCGTGTGCCCGGCGTTCCAGCGTCAGGCGTCGCGCCAGGCGCGGGCCGTCGGCCTCGTCCCGGAGCGCGATGCGCAGCCGGGGCGCGCTCCCGGCCACGGCGGCCGCGACGGCGTCCCTCAGGGTCCGCGCGAGGGGCGCGTCGGCCGGGAGCGACGGGGTGACCGCCGCGACCGAGGGCGGGTGCGCCCGGCGCCGGGCCGCGACGGCGAGCGCGCGCCGGTGCGGATCGGCCTGACGCAGTCCCTCGGCCAGCGCGGCGAGTCGCTCGCGCGCCGCCGCGTCTCCCGCGAGTCCGCCGAGGAGCGCGGCGAGCGTCGCGCCGAGCGCGTACCAGTCGGCGGCCGCGCCCGCCTCGCCCCGCCGGAACTCGGGGGCGAGGAAGCCCGGCGTGCCGCCGAGCGGCGCCTCGTCGAGGCGGGAGAGGAGTCCGAAGTCGATGAGGACGGCGTGGACGTCGACGGCGCCCCGCCGGACGAGGATGTTCCCCGGCTTCACGTCCCCGTGCCGCCATCCCGCGGCGTGCAGGTGGTGGAGCGCGCTCTCGATCTGCCGGATCGCGGCCTCGAGCCCGGTCGCGTCGAGCCCGTCCGCCACGGCCGCGGTGAGATCGGAGCCCGGCACCCAGGCCTCGATCGTGACCGCCCCGCCGACCGCGGGATCGTGGAAGGCGTCGTCGGGCGTGGCGAGATGCGGGTGCTCGAAGAGGAGCCGCGCTTCGAGGTCGCGGGAGGCCGAGGGCGTCTCCGGGTCGAGGTCCCACTTCAGGACGACCTCGCGATCCTCGAGGAGGTCGCGGGCCCGGACGACGACCTTCTCGCCGCCCCGGCCCAGACGGGCTCCGAGGCGGAACCGACCGGCGCCGAGATCCCGGGGCAGCTTCCGCATGGCGGCACTCTGCCTCTCGGGACGCCCGTTTGTCCAGAATCTGAACAAGGTGTAAGCGGGGGTCGCCCCCGGAGAGGGGCGGAGTGTCGCCTCAAGATCAGGTCATGAAAGGGCTTGGGGGAATCCCGCGCGTCCCGGGCCGGTGGCCCGGACCTTGCTCCCTGTCCCCCGACGGCGGCGCGAACGGACGCCCCGCCCCCGCAACACAGCCCGATCCCGCCGCGCGGCGGGATCGCCACCCAGGAGAACCCCATGGTCCACCGCATCCTCATCCTGGCGCTCGTCGCGTTCGGCCTCGCCGGCGCGCTCGTCGCCCAGCAGAGCAACAGTGCGGGCGCCTCGCTCGTCGCCAACAACCAGGAAGGCGTCGGCATGGCGATCACCGCCGACATCGAGAGCCCCGGCCTCGCGCTGCTGCGCGTCTCCGGCGAGCCCGGACGGGCCTTCGCCCTCGTCACCGGCACCTTCGCGCCGGGTTGGGTCGGACTCCCGGGGGTCGGCACCTTCGATCTGAACACCGGCCTGCCGCTGACCCTCCTCATGGACGGCCTCTCGCCCCGCGGCGAGCTCGACTGGTTCGCCAAGACGCGCGCCGACAGCGGTGAGGCCCTGGTGGCGGCGAACATGCCCGCCGGCCTCTCGGGCTTCGGTCCGGGCTTCCAGGCGATCGTCGTCGATCCGGCCGCGCCGCTCGGCATCAGCTTCACCGCCGCGACGCGCTTCAACTTCGTGTCGCAGGGCGGTGGACTCCTCGGCATCCAGCCGCTCGGCGTCGGCTCCACGCCGCCCCCGCCGCCGGTCTCGGCCTCGGGCATGGCCGGCAGCACCGGCAACATCCTCGCCGAGGTCCGCGCTCCGATCGACGCGCTCGGCACCGCCGATCTCACGATCCTCGGGAACGTCCTCGTCCAGATCGTGGCCGGGACGAACGTCCGCGACCTGAGCGGCGCCTCGCTGCCCTTCTCCTCGCTCGCCGTCGGCGACTTCGTGAAGGTCGAGGCCTTCGTCGACGCCGCCACCGGCGTCCTGACCGCCCACCAGGTCCGGCTCGACACGCCGCGGCCCGGATACGACGTGAAGGTGGAGGCCGCGCTCGACGCGATCGGCGCCAACGACGTCACCCTGCTCGGCGTCAACTTCGCCCTCACGCCCTCGACCGACGTCGACGTCGCGGGCGGCATCGCCGCGCTCTCGGTCGGAGACGCGGTGGAGGTCAAGGCCGACCTCACGCCGACCGGCTACGAGGTGGTCGAGATCCACGAGGCGAACCTGGTCTTCGGCGCCTTCAACGTGTCCTACCGCTCGCGCTCCTTCGTCGACGCGGTCGACGCGGCCAACGACACGATCATGGTCCTCGGCCAGACGATCTACGTCGGCTCGGGCACCCGCTTCGACAACGTCTCCGGTCTCGCCGGCCTCTCGTCCTCGTCCTACGTCGAGGTGCGCGCCAACCCCGATCCCGCGGGCCAGCTCTGGGCCTCGCGCATCAAGGTGCGCAGCCCCGACACCGAGGTCCGCGTCGAGGGTCCGGTCGACAACCTCGTCAGCCCCGACTTCACGATCTGGGGAGTGGCGGTGTCGACGACGGCGGGGACCCAGTGGCAGAACGGGCTCACGGGCTTCGGCGACCTCACGGTCGGCGCCCGCGTCCAGGCGAAGGGCTTCCTGATCGGCGGCGTGATCGTCGCCGACGAGGTCGAGCTCGACCCGCAGGACGACTGATCCCGGTCGACGACGAACGACGCGCCTCCCGTCTTCGCAGTCCGGGAGGCGCGTGAAGGAGGCCCCGCGGGGGGCCTCGGGCAGGGCCCCGTCCGGGCGAGAGCGGTTCCGCTGGCGTCCGGACGGGGAACTCACCCTCGCCGAAGAACGAGAAATCGAACCGGGACCTTCCTCCCGGAACGAGAGGGGGCGGCACGAAAGCGGGAACGTGCCGCCCCCACCTTTTTCGCCCCGCCCCCGCGGTCGCGACGGATCAGTTCGCCCGACCCGCTTCCTCCGCGCGCTCCTCCGCCTTCGGGGCCCGTCGATGCACGACGAGCTCTCCCTTCTCGAGCGCGACCTCGAGCGTCGTGCCGTCGGGGATGTCCCCGGCGATGATCGCGCGGCCGATGCGCGTCTCGACCTCTCGCTGCAGGAAGCGCTTCAGCGGACGCGCGCCGTAGACCGGGTCGTAGCCCTCCCTCGCGATGAAGCGCCGCGCGTCGTCGTCGAGCACGAGCTCGATCCGGCGGTCGGCGAGGCGACGCCGGAGGTCGGCCACCATGAGCTCGACGATCCGCTCGATCTCCTGCGGCTGCAGCGGCGAGAAGAGCACCGTCTCGTCGACGCGGTTCAGGAACTCCGGCCGGAAGCTCGCGCGCAGGTCGGCGAGGACCCGGTTGCGGATCCGGTCGTCGAGGACGCCGCCCGAGGTGATCCCCTCCAGGAGGTGCTGCGAGCCGATGTTGCTCGTCATGATGATGACGGCGTTCTTGAAGCTCACGACGCGCCCCTGGCTGTCCGTGACGCGGCCGTCGTCGAGGATCTGCAGCAGGACGTTGAAGACGTCCGGATGGGCCTTCTCGATCTCGTCGAAGAGGATCACCGAGTAGGGCTTCCGCCGCACCGCCTCGGTGAGCTGGCCGCCCTCCTCGTAGCCGACGTAACCCGGAGGCGCGCCGATCAGACGCGACACCGCGTGCTTCTCCATGTACTCCGACATGTCGATGCGGACGATGTTGTCCTCGGAGTCGAAGAGGGCCTCGGCGAGCGCCTTGGCGAGCTCGGTCTTTCCCACGCCGGTCGGGCCGAGGAAGATGAAGGAGCCCACCGGACGCCGCGGGTCCTTGATCCCGGCCCGGGCGCGGATCACCGCGTCGCAGACCAGATCGACCGCCTCGTCCTGGCCGATGACGCGCTCGTGGAGGATCGCGTCGAGCCGCAGGAGCTTCTCGCGCTCGCCCTCGACGAGGCGCGAGACCGGGATGCCGGTCCAGCGCCCGACGATGTTCGCGATCTCCTCGGCCGTCACCTCCTCGCGGAGCAGGCTGCCCTCGCGGGCGACGAGCTTCTTCTCCTCCTCCTTCAGCTCGGCCTCGAGCTTCGGCAGGGTCCCGTGCTTCAGCTCGGCCGCGCGGTTCAGGTCGTAGTCACGCTCCGCCTGCTCGACCTCGCGGCGGACGCCCTCGATGCGGGAGCGGAGGGCCTTGGCGCGGCCGATCTCCTCCTTCTCGCTCTCGTAGCGCGCCCGCAGGGCGTCGGCCTCGGCGCGGCGATCGCCGAGCTCGCGGCGCAGGGTCGCGAGACGCGACTTGCTGGCCTCGTCCTTCTCCTTGGCGAGCGCCGCCTCCTCGATCTCGAGCTGCATGACGCGACGGGTCGCGGCGTCGAGCTCGGCCGGCATCGAGTCGATCTCGGTGCGGATGAGCGCGCAGGCCTCGTCGACGAGGTCGATGGCCTTGTCCGGCAGGAAGCGGTCGGTGATGTAGCGATCGGAGAGCGTCGCGGCGTTGACGAGCGCGGCGTCCTGGATCTTCACGCCGTGGTGGACCTCGAAGCGCTCGCGCAGGCCGCGGAGGATCGAGATCGTGTCCTCGACGCTCGGCGGCTCGACCAGCACCGGCTGGAAGCGTCGCTCCAGCGCCGCGTCCTTCTCGATGTACTTGCGGTACTCGTCGAGGGTCGTGGCGCCGATGCAGTGCAGCTCGCCGCGGGCGAGCATCGGCTTCAGCATGTTGCCGGCGTCCATCGCGCCGTCCGACTTGCCGGCGCCGACGACGGTGTGGAGCTCGTCCACGAAGAGGAGGATGCGTCCCTCGCTCTTCTTCACCTCGGTCAGCACGGCCTTCAGGCGCTCCTCGAACTCGCCGCGGTACTTCGCTCCGGCGATGAGCGACCCCATGTCGAGGGCGAAGACGATGCGGTCCTTGAGGCCCTCCGGCACGTCGCCGCGCACGATGCGCTGGGCGAGGCCCTCCGCGATCGCGGTCTTGCCGACGCCCGGCTCGCCGATCAGCACCGGGTTGTTCTTCGTCTTGCGCGAGAGGATCCGGATGACGCGGCGGATCTCCTCGTCGCGCCCGATCACCGGGTCCATCTTGCCCTCCCGGGCCATCTTCACGAGGTCGCGGCCGTAGCGCTCGAGCGCCTCGTAGCTGTCCTCGGGCGTCGCGGACTCGACGCGCTGGTTGCCGCGGACGGCGGTGAGCGTCTCGAGGAAGCGCTTCTCGTCCACGCCGAAGGTCGCGAGGGTCTCGCCCCCCGCCGTCTTCTTGCCCTCGCGGAGGAAGACCATGAAGAGGTGCTCGACGCTGACGTAGGCGTCCTTCATCTGCTTCGCGAGCTTCTCCGCGTCGACGAGGAGACGCGCCAGGCGCTGCGAGAGGTAGATCTTGCCCGGCTCGACGCCGCCGCCGCGGACCTTCGGACGCTGGTCGAGATCCTGGCGGAGGGCGGCGGCCAGGTCGCGGCCGGAGACCCCCATGCGCTCGAGCAGGCGCGGGATCAGCCCCTGCTCCTGCTCGACGAGGGCGACGAGCAGGTGCTCGCCGTCGACCTCCTGGTGGCTCTTCTCGATGCCCAGGGTCTGCGCCGCGGCGAGGGCTTCCTGGGACTTCTGGGTCAGCATCTCGGGATTCATGTCGTCCTCCGGTCGAGGGAATGCGGCCGAGGGAACCTCCGCAGATCGCGTTCCAAGGGAGGCT
This sequence comes from Planctomycetota bacterium, assembly GCA_041402125.1. Classification (GTDB taxonomy): domain Bacteria; phylum Planctomycetota; family DRQF01; genus JAWKSY01. The sequence continues at coordinate 112,994 of JAWKSY010000001.1, read as the reverse complement.
CGGTGACGAAGTGGTCACAAATCGAGCGTTCTGCGGTATTTGTGGGGGTCGCCCGCCGCGCCGCCCGTTGCCCCGGCGGGCCGCGCTGTCAAAATGTCGGAACGCCGTGCGCCGGGCTGGCACCTCGCCCCGGTCGGCGGGGTCCGGAATCCAGGGAGAATCACCATGTCCGTCCACCGTCTCCGCCTCGCCGCCTTCGCGGTCCTGATCGCGACCTCGACCGCCCTCTCGCAGGGGATCACCGTGACCGCGGAGGGCCGCGCCTCGCGTCCCGCGAACACGGTGGAGATCCGCGGGACGATCGAGGGTCGCGCCGAGTTGCCCGGCGACGCCTTCGTGAAGTACGGTCAGGCGCTCGCCCGCTTCACCAAGAAGCTCGGCGAGCTCGATGCGCCCGGCCTCGCGATCGAGCGCCTCGGGCCGCGGATCGGGATCGGCTTCGCCGGCCAGGACGAGGGCGGCATGAACGCGATCATGCTCGGCATGAACGGGGGTGATCAGAAGCTCGACCCCGAGGTCGCGATCACCGAGCGGCTCGTGCTCCGCCTGCCCCTGCAGGGTCTGGACGCGGAGCGTCGCTCGGCCCTCCTCGGCGAGATCATCGAGGCCTGCCGCGAGAACGGGGTCCGTCACCCCAACTCGTCGAACGATCCGCAGCTCGCCTACATCGCGATGGTGACCGGCCAGGGCAGCCCGACCGCCGACGCCTTCAGCGAGGCCGGCGCCATCTCGTACCGCTGCGACGACGAGCCGGCGCTCTACGCCGATGCGGTGGCCGCGGCCGTCAAGTCGGCCTCGCGCGCCGCGACCGCCCAGGCGAAAGCGGTGGGGCGCGAGCTCGGCGAGGTGACGAGCATGGAGACCCTCCTCGGCGACGAGGTCAAGTCCGGCGCCACCGAGACGGTGAGCCACCGGATCCGCCTGAAGATCACCTTCGGACTGCGGTGATCCACCGCATCCGAGGAGTCCGTTCGCCTCGTTTCCCCGGCGCCCGGCGTCCGATGGCTGGCACGGAGACGAGGAATCGCGCCGAGCGGCGCGGAACGGGTCCGGTCGGGTGAAGACCCACCGGCGTCCCGCGGGGAGATTCGAGATCGTGCGTTCCGTCCTTCTGCTGACCTTCATCCTGGCCGGAACCGCGCTCGGTCAGGGCGGCCCGCCGCTCTCCATCGACGACACCGGAACCCCCGGCGCCGGCGTGGTCGAGCTCATCACCGCCCTCCAGCTCGAGCTCGACGGCGACTCGCGGGCCTGGGCGGCGCCGGTGATCGACCTCGCGGTCGGACTCGGCGATCAGGCCCAGGTGACGGTGACGGTGCCGTTGCTCGGGCGTCAGGAGGATGCCCCGGGTCCCACCCACATCGGCGTCGGACGGGCCAACGTGGGCTTCAAGTACCGCTTCCTCGAGGAGGAGGATCACGGATTCTCGGCCTCGGTCGGACCCAACTTCGACTTCGAGGTCGACGGGTCCGCGGCGCGCCGGGGGCTCGACGACGACCGCTGGTCCTTCAATCTCCCCGTGCAGCTCCAGTTTCCGCTGTATGACGAGTTCGGCCTCGGTCTCGAGGCGGCCTGGTCGATCTCGGAGGACGGCGCGAACGGCGTCTCCGGCGGCATCGCCCTGAGCTGGGCCCTGACCGAGGACTTCGAACTCGTCGGCGACATCGTGGGCGAATCGTCCGGCGTGCCGGATCTGCACTTCGGCGTCTTCGAGCTCGAGGACTCCGGCGTCTTCTTCGACGTGGGCTTCCGCTGGGCCGCGGCCGAGGACTTCAACGTCCTCTTCTCGCTGGGGCGCGATCTCTTCCGCTCCCGCGCCGAGCACGTCGACCTGCGCTTCTACCTCGGATTCCAGTTCGTCTTCTGATGGCGCCGGCGCCCGGGTTTTCACCCCGCGCGCCGCGGGTGCGCTGGGGCCGGAGGCCCGGGTCGCGCATGATCCCGGCATGACCGCTCCGGACCTGTCGATCGTCATGCTCTCCTGGAACACGGAGGAGCTGACCTGCGCCGCCCTCGAGGCGCTCGCGCGGGGGCGGGAGGGATCCCCTCTCGCCCTGGAGGTCATCGTCATCGACAACGCCTCGGCGGACGGCAGCGTCGAGGCGGTCCGCACCCGCTTCCCCTGGGTCCGGCTCTACCGCAACGAGGAGAACCTCGGCTACGCGCGCGGGGTCAACCAGGGACTCGAGCTCGCGACCGGCCGTTACCTCTGCCTGCTCGGTTCCGACACCGAGGTGAGGCCCGGGACCTTCGAACGCATGATCGGGTTCCTCGAGGAGCACGAGGAGGTCGGCGGCGTCGCCCCGCGCCTCGTGAATCCCGACGGCTCGCCCCAGCGCGCCTGCATGCGCTTCCCCGATCTCCGGGTCGCGCTCTGGTACGACACCTGGCTCGAGGAGCGCTGGCCGAAGAACCGCGTCCTCGACCGCTACAACTACCGCGACTGGAGCCACGACGCCGACGCGCGCGTCGATCAGCCGCCGGGGACCTGCTTCCTCGTGCGGCGCGAGGTCTACGACGAGATCGGTCCGATGGATCGCCGGCTCTGGCTCTTCTTCAACGACGTCGACTGGTGCCTGCGGATGCGGAAGGCGGGCTGGGAGATCTGGTACCTGCACGAGGGGACCGAGGTCCTGCACCACCTCGGCGCCTCGACGAGCCGCTTCGCGCACTTCCCCTTCGAGTGGCACAAGAACCGCCTGCAGTTCTACCGCAAGCACTACCACGTCGCGGGCGTCGTGCTCGTGAAGGCGGCGATCCTCTACGTCGGGTTGCGCGAGATCCGTCGCATCCGGCGCCATCTCGAGAGCACGCGCGAGTTCCTCGCCCACGCGCGGCAGGTGGCGGCCGCCATGCTCCGCGTCCTCGTCACCGGCTGAGAGTCTGTGAACCCATCCCCGCTGGCTTCGACCGGCTGCAACGGCGCCGGTCTTCGTCATGCCTCCTCGCCGTATCTTTCCATTGATACGCCTCGTCGGCCTTCCTCGCCCGACGCCGTTTCGCGCGGTCTCGGGCCGACGCGGGGATGAATTCACGGACTCTGAGCCGGACCCCGGTCAGGGGCGACGGAGGACGAGGACCTCCGGTCGCTCGGGCGGGCGACGCAGGAGCCACCCCGGCAGGAGGCGGGCGAGGCGGGCCTCGTCCTCGCTCCGCAGGCCGCCGAATCCTCCCGTCACCGCGACCGTGCCGATGCGGTTGAGATCGGTGAAGGCGCGCAGGTCGTCGAGGTCCGAGGGGACCCGCGCCGCGAGCGAGACGTGTCCCGTCCGGTGTCCCGCGCCCTCGAGGTAGCGCGCCATCGCCGCGGTCTCGCCGCAGTGGACGAGCAGCGCGCCCTGATCGACGTGGAAGGTCAGCCAGTCGAGGTCGGCGCGAACGCGCGGGAGCTCGGTCGCCTCGCGGCCGGGCGGACCGCGGTCGGGAAGGAACCCGAGGAAGATCGCGGCGAGCAGCGCCGCCGGGAGGGCGGCCGTCAGCGCCAACCGGCCTCCGGCCGCCGCGGGGTCGCCCGACGCGGCGAGGCCGAGGAGGGCGATCGCGCCGGCGAGCGCGGGGGCGAGGGTCTCCGTGCCGCGCGTCAGGGCGGCCGCGGCGAGGCTCGCCCCCAGGACGAGCCAGGCGCCGAGGGCTGGAACGCGATGCGAGCCCGCGCGCCAGGCCAGCGCGAGCGCCGCGAGGGCGGTCGGCGCCACCGTCGCGAGGACGGCGACGCGCGGCGAGCCGAAGTCCGCGACGCCGAGCGCCGATCCCCCGAAGTCGCGGGTGAAGGGAAGCCAGGGCATCGCCGCGTCGGCGAGCGCCCCCACGGCGGCGAGACGGGCGGCCGCCACGCGCGGGGCGAGGGTCGCCGCGAGCGCGACGAGGGCCGCGACCGCGAGGACGACGGGGGCGGCCCCGCCGATGCCGCCGCTCAGCGCGTGGGTCGCGGGGAGGGCGAGAGGAACGAGGATCGCGGCCGCGCCGGCCGCCGCGCCCGCGCGCCGCGCGCTCGCGAGGCCCAGGACGGCGAGGCCCAGGGCCACCGAGAGCACGCCCAGGGCGCGAGCTCCACCGGGCAGGCGTCCGGCCCAGTGCGTCCAGACGGCCTGGACGCGGGCCGCACCGGCCGGGCTGCCCTCGACGAGGAACCGCGCCTCGTCCGCGGTGAGGCCCCGTCGCCAGGCCTCCAGCGCGAGCGTCGCGAGGAGCAGGGCCGCGAGGACGGCGGCCGGGGACCGCGGCCGCGCCCCGGCGGAGGATTCGGCGTCCAGTCCGATCGTCGACGGCTCCGACATGAAGGAAGGGGCTCCGCTTGCGCCGCGCCGCGACGAGGCCGTCAACTCGCTGTCTGGGAGCGACTTGCGCGCTCGGTTACAGTCGAGCGCATTCTAGTGCCCCGAGGGGAGGGCGGCAATGACCGCCGCGACGCGCGCATGAAGGTCACCATCGTCCACCTGGTCGACCAGATCCAGTACGAGCCGGAGTGCGCGCAGCTCGCGCAGCTCGCGGTGGAGGAGGGGCGCGAGCCCGCCGTGGTGCTCGCCGACTACGGCACCTCCGACGCCGCCTTCCTCGCCGCCTTCGCCGAGGCTCCCGAGCTGGCGCTGCTCCGCGTCACCCGGCAGACGCTCCCGGTCATCGGCCACATGGCGACGACCCTGCGCGAGCGGCATCCCTCCCTCCCGATCGCCTTCTTCGGTCCGCTGCCGACGCTCGAGCCCGCGCTGGCCGCGGCCATCCTCCCCGACGCCTGGGTCCTGCCCGGCGAGTCCGAGGGACCGGTGCGCGCCCTCCTGCGGGACGGCGCGGACGCGATCCCGGCCGGCACCTGGAGGGTCCGCGACGGCGAGATCACGCGCGGGGCCGAGCCGACGCCCCTCGCGGCCGACGCCTTCCCGAATCCCCACTACGGGGTCTTCGGCGGCGGGGCGCTGTTCCGCCGCGGTCTCGGGACGGGGCTCTTCGGCGAGACGGGGGTGCTCCCGGTCGAGGCGACGGTGGGCGGCGCGACGTCGCCGGCCTGCGCGGCGCGCTCGGCCTTCTTCCGGCACCTGCCCGGACCGCTCCGCGTGCGCTCGCGCGAGCAGCTCGAGGCGCGGATCCGGCAGGCCTTCTCCGACTTCTCGACGCTGCGTCGCCTGGAATGGCGCGACCCCGACCCCCTCGCGGACGGGGGCGCGCGGGACGCGATCCTCGGCCTCATGGCCGAGCGCTTCCCGACGACGCCGTGGTCGCTGCGGGCGCGGCCCGAACGACTCGACGCGTCCACCGTCGCGGCCCTCGCGGCCGCCGGAGCGGGTCGCGTCGTGCTCGAGCTCGACCGCGGGCCCGGGGTCGACGTCGCCCCGACCGGCCTCGTTCCCGCCGCGGCGCTGGAGTCCGCCGCGCGGGAGCTCCGCCGCGCCGGCCTCGAACTCGGCGTGCTCGCGAGCTTCGGCTGGCCGGGCGAGACGCCGGCCGAGATCGCGGCGAAGCTCGATCTCCTGCGCGGGCTCGCACCCGATCGCCTCCGCGTCGTCGCCTTCGAACCCGGATTCGGCCACCCCGTGTACGCGCACTGCGAGTCCGCCGGGCTCCTGCCCACGGACGAGGAGAGCTGGAACCGCGAGGTCCACCACCCGCTCGTCCAGGCCTGCCTGCCGGAGGAAGCGTGGTACCTCGCCTGGCAGGACATCCTGGACCTCCAGGCCGAGGTCGCCGCCGCGGCGGAGCCGGTGGCGTGAGCGGCGCGACCGGACCGGGCGGCGTGCCGCGCATGCCCGTCGTCGCCCGTGATCTCCCGCGCGGTCCCGTGCTCGTGATCGCGCCGCACCCCGACGACGAGATCATGGGGCCCGGCGCGACCCTGCTCGCGCACGTGCGGCAGGGAGATCCCGTCTCCGTCGTCGTCGTCTTCGACGGCGCCCAGGGCGACCCCGACGGACGCTACGACCGCGCGAGCTACGTCGCGCGGCGTCAGGAGGAGACTCGACTCGTGGCGCGGCGTCACTTCCGCAGCGAGGACGTCGTCTTCCACGGCTTCGCGGACGGCCTCGCCGAGAGTGATCTCGACCTCGTCTATCCGGGGCTCCCGCCCGAGCCCGAGGCCAAGCTCCGCGTCCTCCTCGACGGGCTCGCGACGCACCTCCTCGGACACCTCGAGCGGGTCCGGCCGCGCGTCGTCTATTACCCCTGGTCCGGCGAGTTCCACGCCGATCACTGGGCCGTCGCGACCGCCTTCGAGAACCTGCGACGGAACGAGCCCGCCCGCTTCGCGGGCGTCGATTGCCTCGGCTACGAGGTCTGGTCGACGCTCCTGCCCGAGACCCTCGTCGACGTGAGCGAGACCTTCGAGGAGAAGCTCGAGGCGATGCGCCTCTACGAGTCGCAGACGGCCTACGTCGACTACCCGGGCCTCATCGGCGGGCTCAACCGCCACCGCGGCTTCCTCATGCCCCACGCGAGCGCCCCCGCGGAGCGCCGCCGGGCCGAGGCCTTCGTCGGGACCTACCGCGCCGAGGGAGAGGCGCGGTGAAGGTCCTCCTCGCCCTGCACGCCTTCCCGCCCGAGCGGAGCGGCGGCGTGGAGTGCGCGGCCGAGGGGCTCGCGCTCGCGCTGCGCGACCTCGGCGTCGACGTGGTGGCCTTCGTCGGGCGCCCCGACCGCGGCGGGCCGGGTGACGCCGCCCTCGAGACGGGCGAGCACCGCGGGATCCGCGTCCATCGCTACCGTCGCCTCGCGCGCCGCGACGATCCCGCCGACGAGTACGACCCCGAGGCCTCGCGGCTCTTCGAGGAGACCCTGCTCGCGGAGCGCCCCGACCTCGTGCACGTCCTGCACTGGCACCGGCTCTCGAACGACCTCGTGACGGTCGCGGTCCGCGTCGGCGTGCCGGCGATCGTGATGCTGCAGGATCTCTGGGTCTCCTGCTCCCGCTTCTTCCGCATGCCCCGCCCCGGCGTCTCCTGCGACCGCGACGAGAGCGTCGAGGCCTGCGGTCCCTGCACGGCCGAACTCCGGCCGATGGAAGCGGGGCAGTTCGCGGTCTCGCTGGCCCTGCGGCGCGAGAGCCTCCGGCAGGAGCTGCGACTCGCCCGCCTCGTGACCTACTCGTCGCCCTCGCATCGCGCGCGACTCGAGGCGCTCGGCCCGCTGGCCGAGCCCGGGATCGCGGCGAACCTGAGGCGCCTCCCGATCGGTCTCGTCGACGAGATCCGTCCCGCGCGCCCGCTGCGCCCGCGGGCCGACGGGGTCGCGCTCCGGGTCGGTCACTGGGGCAATCTCGCCGCGATCAAGGGGCTCGAGGGGCTGGCCCGCGCCGCGGCCCGGGCGACGTCGCCGATCGAGCTCGTCCTCGCCGGCCGGGAGAGCGAGCCCGGCCTGATCGCGCGCCTCGAGGAGCTCGCCGCGCCCGCGCGCGTGAGCTGGCTCGGTCCCTACGAGCGCGAGGCGCTGCCCGAGCTCACCCGCGACCTCGACATCGTCGTCTTCCCCTCGCTCGCGCCCGAGACCCACGGCCTCGTCGTCGACGAGGCCCTCGCGCTCGGCCTGCCCGTGCTGGTCTCCGACGCCGGCGCCCTGGGCGAGCGCGTCGGCGGACGGGGAGAGGTGCTGCCCGCGGGCGACGTCGCGGCCTGGGCCGCCGCGCTCGACCGCGTCGCCCGCGACGAGGTGCGTGCATCTTTACTCGCCGCCGCGCCGGGCGAGCTCGTCGACCGGGTAAGCTGGGCGCGGACCACGCTCGATGCGTACCATGAGGTCGTGCGGCGCGGGGCGCCGCCCCGGATCGAGGCCCCCGAGCTCGCCCGGTGCCGGGTGGCGCGTCGCGACGACGCGATGCTCGACATCGAGTGGTTCGTGGATCGCCTCCAGGAGCGCTACGCTCTGGCCCGGCGCGCCCTGGCCGGAGACGAGGCGGCGCGGGCCGAACTCGAGCGGATCGATCCCGCGTCACCGGACGCGGGGAGCGGAGCGATGAAGCAGTGAACGCCATGGGAAGCGACGGACCGCGCGCCTCGGTGATCGTGCGGACCTACAACCGGCCGGAGATGCTCGAACGGGCCGTCCGTTCGGTCGCCGCGCAGACCTGGCGCAACCTCGAGGTCGTCGTCGTCAACGACGCCGGCGAGGACGTCGGTCCGCGCCTGGATGCCCTGCGCCCGCTCTTCGAACGCCCCGAGGACGTCGTCTACCTGAACTTCCCGCCCGAGCGGAAGCCCGGTCGCTGCCGCGCCGCGTCCGAGGGCATCGAGGCCTCGAGCGGCGAGTGGATCTTCTACCTCGACGACGACGACTTCTGGTACCCGGAGCACGTCGAGGTCCTCCTCGCCGCCGCCGCGGAGACGGGGGCGAAGGTCCTCTACTCCGACGCGATGCAGGGCTACGAGGAGCCGGTGGGGGAGAACGGCGCCTACGTCGTCACCTCGGTCAAGGACGGCCCCAGCGAGGACTTCAACCGCGCGGCCTTCTACGTCGGGACCTACATCCACATCTCGACCTTCTGCCACCATCGGTCGGTCTACGACCAGCTCGGCGGCTTCGACCCCGAGCTCCTCGTGCTCGAGGACCTCGATCTCTTCTTCCGCTACGCGCAGGCGCACGACTTCCATCACGTGAAGCGCTTCACCTCCCAGTTCCAGATCCGCAGCGACTACACGAATGCCGTGACGTCGATGAAGGCGGAGTTCGTGACGACGCGAGAGGCGCTCTGCCGGAAGTACCTGCACACCGTGATCTCCGACCTTCTCTCCTACGTGCACGAGGGGCGGGGCCGGATCGAGCTCACGCTGCGCGAGCTCCAGGCCTCGGAGGCGCGCGTGGCGAGCCTCGAGGCCCGCGTCGCGCGTCTCGAGCGGGAGCTCGACGAGGCGCGTTCCTGACATGTTCCTCCGCACCTGGGAGCCCCTCTTCGCGCCGCGCGACCTCGTCCAGGGGTCGCTGCTGGTCGTCGCCCCCCACCCCGACGACGAGGTCATCGGCGCCGGCGGTCTGATCCTCGCGCACCGGGACGCGGACGCTCCGGTCCACGTGACGGTGATGACGGACGGCCGGCTCGGCGACTTCGACGGGCGGCACGGCGAGGGCTACGTCGAGCGACGCCGCGAGGAATGCCGCGCCGCGGCGATCGCGCTCGGCGGCGCCGAGACCGAGTTCCTCGACTTCCCCGACGGCGGGCTCGTGGCCGCGATGGGGGAGGGTGATCCGCCGGCGCCGGTCGCCGCGCTCGCGGCGCGGATCGCCGGGATGCGCCCCGCGACCCTCGCCTTCCCGAGCCCCTGGGAACTCCATCCCGACCATCGCGCCGCGGCCCTCGCCGCGCTCGCGGCGGCGCGCGTCGCCGGCCACGCCGGTCGCCTCCTCGCCTACGAGGTCGGGACTTTCATGCCGAGCAACCTGCTGATCGACACGACGCACCTCTTCGCCCGGAAGATCGAGGCCCTGCGCTGCTACGCGTCCCAGCTCGAGCACCACGACCTGGTCGCGAAGCTCACCGGAGTCGACGTCGCCCGCACCGCGAACGTGGACGATCCCGCGGTGACGCGCGCCGAGGCCTACCTCCGGGTCGACCCCGCCGAGATCGAGACCTTCCTCGCCGCCGTCGAATCGGCGGCGCGCATCACCGACCGCATGGCCCCGGGAATCCCCTACGCATGACCGGCGCGACGAAACTCCCGGACGCGGACGAAGCCCGCCGTCTCTTCCTGAACCGCACTCCCGTCGAGGGTCGTCCCACCGCCGCCGCGGTCATGACCTCCTTCAACAAGCGCGAGGACGTGCGCCTCAATCTCGAGTCGCAGCGCCGCCAGACCGTGAAGTTCGATCACCTCATCGTCGTGGACAACGCGTCATCCGACGGCACGCCCGAGATGATCCGCCGCGAGTTCCCCGAGGTCACGCTCGTCGAGATGCCGGATCCGGCCTACGGCGCCTGCGAGACCTTCAACATCGGATTCTCGAGCGCGGGCACGGAGTTCGTCGCGATCCTCGACGACGACGTCGTGCTGCCCGACGACTGGCTCGAGCGCATGCTCGAGAAGTTCGCCGCCGAGCCCGAGACGACCGCGATGGTGAGCTCCAACGTCGTCGAGCCCGGCATGCCGGACTGGTATCTCGAGCATCCCGACGTGAACGCCGAGCGCTACATGGCCACCTTCCGCGGCTGCGCGACGCTGGCGCGCCACGACGTCATCCGCCGGGCCGGCTACTACGACGTCCGCTTCTTCATCTACGGCAACGAGCGCGATCTCTCCTGCCGGGTGATGAACCTGGGCTACCGGATCCTCCAGTACCCGACGGTCGCGGTGAAGCACGGCACGCCCTTCGGGATGAAGAAGGGGAAGCGGAGCCTCTACTACCACGTCCGCAACCTCTGGCTGTATCTGTTCAAGAACGTCGGCTGGGGCGCGATCCTCGGCTTCGTCCTCGGCCAGCTCTTCTCGCCCTTCCGCCGGAAGAGCGGCGAGACGAAGGCCGACGCGGTCGGCACGATCGGGTTCTTCGAGACCGTCCGCGGGACGCCGGGCGGGCTCTGGGTCTGTGTGAAGGCCACGCTGGCCGCGTTCTGGAACCTCCCCTACTGCCTGCGCCGCCGCGTCGTCTGTCGTCATCCGGATTTCCGGTTGCCGACGAAGTGAGCGCCGCCGCCCCCGATCCGCCGCCGGAACGGAGCGCGACGACGGCCGCGCCGTCCCTCTGGCTGGTGATGGTCAACTGGAACGGCGGGGCGATGACGCGCGATGCGCTCGCGGCGGTCGGCGCGGGCTCCCGGCGACCGGACGGCGTGATCGTCGTCGACAACGGCTCGACCGACGACTCCCTCGCCCTCGCGGGCGGGGGGAGCCCGGTCCCCGAGATCATCCGCAACCCCGACAACCGCGGCTTCGCCGCCGCGGCGAACCAGGGGATCGCCCGCGCGCTCGAACGGGGCGCGGACCTCGTCTTCCTCCTCAACAACGATGCGCGGTGCGAGCCCGAGACCCTCGCTCGGCTCGAGGAGGCCTCGCGCCGCCGACCCGCGGCGGGACTGCTCGCGCCGAAGATCCTCCGGGAGGGGGAGGGGCCGCCGCGGCTCTGGTGCGCCGGCGTCTCGGTCGGATTCCATCCGAACCTGCAGGACCTCCGCGGCTTCGAGCGGCCGGACGACGGCCGCTACGACCGCGAGGAGGAGGTCGACGCCCTCACGGGTTGCGGCCTGCTCGTCCGGAGGGAGGTCTTCGAGGCGATCGGCCTCTTCGACGAGCGATTCTTCGTCTACGTGGAGGATCTCGACCTCTCGCTCCGCGCCCGCGACGCGGGCTTCGCCTGCCTCCACGTTCCGGGGGCCGTCCTCCACCATCGGGCCGGCGCCTCGACGGGCGGCGGATACGGCGCGTGGCGGAAGGAGATGCTGGCCTATAATGTCGTGCTCCTCCTCCGCAAGCGGCGCGAGGTCCGGCTCTGGGCCGCCTTCGTCGTCCTCGATCTCCTGCTCTGGCCGGCGTTGCTGGTCGCGGGGGTCGTCCGCGGGCGAGCCCGGGCGGTCCGGGCCAAGGGGAGAGGCATGTTGCGCGCCCTCTTCGGCGGGGCGCGTCCGGCGGCTCCGACCCGGGGTGCGGGGGAAGGATGAGGATTCTCTACGTCGCTCATCGCTTCCCCCCGCGACACCAGGGAGGCGCCGAGATCTACACGCTGCGGCTGGCGCGAGAGATCGCGAAGCGGCACGAGGTCGTCGTCATGAGCGCCGACGACCGGCTCTCCCACCGCAACTACTCCCGGCGGGGTTACGAGATCGACGGCGTGCGCGTCGTGGAGTTCACGAACCACCGCCGCTACGACGACTTCGTCTCCTCCTACGCGGACCCGAAGATGGAGCGCCACTTCGGCGCCGTCGTCCGCGCGGTGAAGCCGGACATCGTCCACTTCCAGCACTTCCTCCACCACAGCGCGAACCTGCCCCTGATCGCCTGGGAGCTCGGCGTGCCCTCGGTGGCGACCCTGCACGAGTACTGGATGCTCTGCGGCCGCAACGGGCAGATGCTGCGCCAGGACGGCGAGCGCTGCGAGGCCCCGGGACTCGCGCGCTGCGCGCCCTGCATGGCGCGCTTCCCCTGGGGCCGGGGCAAGCTCGATCTCTGGGCCCTCCGCGGGATCGCCGGCGTGAAGTCGCTGACGGGGATCGACTTCAAGGCCAAGGCGCGCAAGGTCCGTCTCGCGAAGCGGGAGGACGGTGACCAGGAGCCCGACGACGACGTCGTGGACGAGATGCGCCGCGAGCTGCTCGTTCGCGAGGCCCGCATGCGGGACGCCTTCGAGGCCGTGGCGCTCTGGCTCGCGCCCTCCGAGTTCCTGCGCTCGCGTTTCGTCGCGGCCGGTTTCGACGGCGAGCGCATCGCCCTCAATCCGCTCGGACTCGAACTCGGGCAGTACCGTCGGCGACGCCGGGAGCGATCGAGCGCCCGTCCGCTGCGGATCGGCTTCGTGGGGTCCGTGCAGCCCATCAAGGGCGTCCACGTCCTCGTGGAGGCCCTCGGCCTCCTCGCGGAGGGCGGCGCGCCCTTCGAGGCCGACATCTGCGGGGACATCTCCTCGAAGCCCGAGTACGTCGAACGCCTCCGTTCCGCCCTCGGGCCCCGCGTGCGCCTCCACGGCCGCGTCGCGATCGACGAGATCCCGCGGATGCTCGACGAGATGGACGTCCTCGTCGTCCCGAGCGTCTGGTGGGAAAACTCGCCCCTGGTGATCCACGAGGCGCATGCGGCGGGTTTGCCGGTCGTCGCCTCCGGCATCGGCGGGATGGCCGAATACGTGCGCCACGAGCGCGACGGCCTGCTCGTGCCTCCGGGCGACGGTCGGGCGCTCGCCCTCGCGCTGCACCGGCTCGCGTCGGAGGACGGCCTCCTGGCCTACCTCTCCGCCTCCTGTCCGACGCCGCGCGATCGACGACGACGCGCGCTTCCACGAACGCCTCTACCGCACGGTCCAGTCCTACGAGATCGAGGGCGACTGAAGAGCGGTGACCATGGCGCTCCGGACTCCGCTCCCCATTCCGCTCCTGGACACGAATCGCCGCCCGGACCCCTCCGGGGGATTCTCTCGCGGCCCGGTTCGGACATAATGCGGCGGTTCGTCCGCAGTTCGGCCCGGGAGTCCTCGATGCGCGTGCTCCAGATCGTCCACGGCTGGTTTCCGCGCCACGCCGGGGGCACCGAGCGCTACGTCGCCGCCCTCTCCCGCGAGCTCGTCGAGCGGGGCCTCGAGGTCGAGATCCTCGCCGGCAGCGATCTCGACCGCGAACGAGCCGGCATCGCGGCCGAGCGATGGGACGGCCTGCCGCTCCACCGGCTGCACCGGCGCGGGCTCTACCTCGAGTCCTGGTACCACGCCTGGGATCCCGCCGCCTCGGGCCTCGTCGAGGATCTCCTCCGCGAGCGCCGGCCCGATCTCGTCCACGTCCACCACTGGAAGCGGCTCAGCCGCAACCTCGTCGAGATCGCGACCTCGCTGGGCATTCCCGCCGTCGTCACCCTGCACGACACCGGGACGAGCTGTCCGCGCACCTTCCGCGTGCGCCGGGGCGAGTTCTGCGAGCGCTTCGTCTCGCCCGAGAACTGCGGCGACTGCGTCGAGCGCTTCTGGTTCCAGGACGACGAGGAGGTCGGGCTCGCGATCGAGGCCCACCGCGACGACTTCCAGCAGGAACTCGCGCTCGCGGCCGAGGTGCTGGCGCCGTCCGGATCGCTCCGCGGCGTCGTCGGCCGCCAGTTCCCGGAGATCCTCGACCGCATCGAGGTCCTCGAACACGGCACGATCGCCCCGACCCCGGCGCGGGGGCGCGGCCGCCGGACCGCGGGGAGGAACGAGAAGCTGCGGATCGCGAGCTGGGGCGGGCTCAGTCCGGCGAAGGGCACCCACCTCCTCGTCGAGGCCGTCGCGCGGATGAAGCGCGCCGAGGCCGTCGAGCTCGAGATCTGGGGCGGCTTCGATCCCGGCGCCCGGGCCTTCGAGACGCGCGTCCGCGAGCGCGCGGCCGGCCTCCCGATCACCTTCCGGGGCGGCTTCGAGGCCGGCGAGCTCCCGCTGGGCCGCTACGACCTCGCCGTCTTCCCCTCCGTCGCCTGCGAGTCGCACTCCTTCACGGTGGACGAGGCCTGGACGGCGGGGTTGCCCGTCGTCGTCCCCGACCGCGGCGGTCCCGCGGACCGGCTCGGCGGGGGCGGCTTCACCTTCCGCGCGGGCCGCGAAGCGGACCTCGCCCGTCGCCTCGACGAGCTCGTCGACGACCCCGCTCGACTCGAGGACGCGCGGGCGAAGCTCCCCCGACCGAAGGAGATGGCGGTCCACGCGGCCGAGCTCGTGAAGCGCTACTCCCGCGCGGTCCGCCGCGGGGCGGATCCGGCCGCGATCGATCCCGCGCGCGCCGGCGCGCGGGCCCGCGTCCTCGCGCGTCGCCTCGATCGCCGCGATCAGCGCCTCTGGGACCTGCGCGGCGAGTCGGACGCCCGGCGCGGACGCGTCGACGAGCTCGACGGCGCCATCGCCCGGCGCGACGAGGCGCTCGTCGCCAAGGAGAAGGTCCTGGCCGACTTCCAGACCCAGCTCGCGAACCTCACCCGCATCATCGAAGAGAAGGAGCAGGAGGTCGCGGCGGCCCACCGCACGCTCGCGGAGGACCGGGCCGCGGCCGAGACCCGCCGGGTCGAGACCGAGGCCCGTCTCGGACGGCGCGACGCCACGATCGCCGAGCTCCAGGGGATCCGCCGCGGGGCGGAGGAGGAGCTGGGGCGACTCCGCGCGCGCGACGAGGATCGCGAGCGACGTCTGGTGCTCGCCGAGAAGCAGCGGGAGGAGCTCGAGGCCGCGCTGGCGGACCGTCAGTCCGCCCTCGACGACTTCGCGCGGAGCGCGGCCGAGCTCGCCGCGGCGCGGGATGCCGCCGGGGTCGAGCTCGCAGAGGCCCGGCGAAGCGCCGAGACCGCGCTCGAGGAGCGGGCCGCGCGGCTCCGCGATCTCGAGGAGGAGCTGGTGCGCCTGCGCTCCGAGGCTCGCGGTCTGGAGGAACGCGTCGAGCGCGCGGAACGCCGGAGCCGGGAGCTCGAGAACCTCCGTCGCGATCTCGCCGAACGGAACCGTCGCCTCGAGCAGCTCGCCGAGAACCTCGGTCACCAGCGGGCGCGCGAGACCTCGAGCCTCGACGTCCATCAGGTGGCGCTCGAGCGCGCGCTGGCCGATCTCGACGAGCTCCGCGCCGAGCGGGCCGGGATCGCGGAGCGGCTCGGAGAGATCGAGGGTCAGCTCCGCGAGCGCTTCGCGCCGATCGCGGCCGAGGTCGGGCTCGAGCCGGAGCGACGGGAGGATCCCTTCGCCCTCGTCGATGCGGCGATCGCGAATCACGACCGGCTGCACGCCATCATCGCGGAGCGCGGCGAGCTCCTCGGACGACTCGCCTCCGATCGCGCGCGGGAGCTCGCGGCCGAGGCGAAGGCCCGCGCCGGCGCGGCGCGGCCGGCCGGTCTCGGACTGGGGTCCCGGGTCGCCCGGATGACCCGCCGCCTCCGCCGCCGGGATCCGGAACGCATGCGCATCCTCACCGTCGTCCACGATTTCCTGCCGGGGCACGCGGCCGGAACCGAGATCTACACCTACAAGCTCCTGAAGGAGCTCCGCGAGCGCCACGACGTCCACCTGCTCTTCTGCGAGGCGCGCCACGATCGACCGCGGTACTCGGTCTCGCGGGGCGAGTTCGACGGGCTTCCCTTCACCGAGGTCGTCCACAACTACCAGTGGACGGACTTCGAGGAGACCTACCGCGACCCGCGGATGGACGCGATCTTCGAGGGCGTCCTCGACGAGTTCGAACCGGACCTCGTCCACGTCCAGCACCTGCACTACTTCTCGATGAACTTCGTGCCGATCGCGAAGTCACGGGGGCTGCCGGTCGTCTACACCCTGCACGAGTACATGCTCATGTGCGCGCGGGGCGGACAGCTCATCCGCGAGGATCTCGAGATCTGCGAGAAACCCGTGCCGGAGAAGTGCGCCGACTGCGTCCGTCACTGGTCGCTCGGCGACGACTACGGTCTGCCGGACCGGCGACGCGAGCTCGAACTCGTGCGAGCCGCGCTCCCCGAGGCCGAGCGCGCGGCCTGGGATCGCTACACCGGGCCGCTGGCCTCGCGCCCGCTCGACGCCGAGGGCCGCCGCCTCTACGCGGCCGCCGTCCGGGCTCGCCTCGACTTCATCCGCGACCGGATCCGCGGGGTCGATCTCTTCATCTCGCCGAGCGACTTCCTCCGCCGGAAGTTCATCGAGGTCGGGATGATCGACGCCGCGCGGATCATCCACTCCGACAACGGCTTCGACCTGACGCCCTTCGCGGGCGTGACGCACGAGCCCTCGGAGACGCTGCGCTTCGGCTTCGTGGGGACCATCGCGGAGTACAAGGGCGTCCACCTCATGCTGGAGGCCATGCGGGGGATCGACGAGCCGGACGTCGTGCTCGACGTCTGGGGCGATCTCGACACCTTCCACGGCTACAAGGATCGACTCCTCGCCATCCCCCGCTCGGATCGCGTCCGGTTGCGCGGCCGCTTCGACAACGCCCGCATCGCCGAGGTGCTCGCCGGCATCGACGTGCTCATCGTGCCCTCGCTCTGGTTCGAGAACTCGCCGCTCACGATCCACGAGGCCTGGATGGCGGGCATCCCCGTCATCGCCTCCGACCGCGGCGGCATGGCCGAGCTCGTCGAGGACGGCGTGAACGGGCTCCACTTCCGCCTCGGCGACGCCGACGATCTCCGCGCGAAGATGCGCGCCTTCGTCGACGATCGCGGCCTCGCCGCGCGCCTCGCCGCGAAGGTCGGCTTCGTCAAGCCGATCGCCGACAACGCGCGCGAGATCGAGGGCTACTACCGCCGCCTGCTCGCCGGGGAGTGGGTCACGGCATGAGGATCCTCTTCGTCACGAGCGGCTTCGTCCCCCAGGGCTGGGGAGGAACGGAGCTGCACGTCTACTACCTCGCCCGGGAGCTCGCGGCGCGTCACGAGGTCCTCGTCCTCGCGCGCACGGGCGATCCCGAGCGGCCCGACTACGATTGCGGCCGCTACGAGTGGGGCGGCGTGCCGGTCGAGACGATCAACTACAACTTCTCGGACGCCGCGAGCTTCGAGTGGATCTACCGGAACCCGCGGATCGACGCGATCTTCGGCGAGGTCGCGGCCGAGTTCGCCCCGGATCTCGTGCACATCCACCACCTCACCTGCCTCTCGACCTCGATCATCGACGTCGCGAAGGACGCGGGCCTCCCGACGGTGATGACGCTGCACGACTTCTGGATGGTCTGCCCCCGGGGCCAGCGCATCGACCCCGAGCTCCACATCTGCGAGACGGTCGATCGCCGGAAGTGTCACGCCTGCCTCGCGAGGCTGTGGCCGCACTTCTTCCCCGGGGTCTCCCACGCGCTGCCTCGCGCCGGCGCCCTCGAGCGTCTCGCCGACGAGCCCGCGCCGCCGGCGCTCGCGGCCTGGGACGAGCACGTCCTGCGCGTGCTCGGGCGATGCGACGTGCTCCTGACGCCCACGGACTTCCATCGCGACCGCATGCTCGAGTTCGCGCTGCCGGAGGAGCGACTCCGCGCGCTGCCGCACGGGCTCGATCACGAGCTGCTCGCGGCCCGCAAGGACCCCGAGGCCCCGATCCGCACCGTGGGCTTCATCGGGAGCGTCATCCCCTCGAAGGGCGTCCACGTCCTCGTCGAGGCGATGAATCTCCTCTACCGGCCCGACGTCAAGCTCAACGTCTACGGCGCCGCACCGTCCTTCCACGGGGACGAGGGCTACGTCGAGCGCATGCTGGCGACGAAGAAGCCGGACGTGCAGGTCGAGTTCGTCGGGCCCTACGGTCAGAGCGACCTTCCGCTGATCCTGCGCGACGTCGACGTGCTCGTCGTGCCCTCGCTGTGGTGGGAGTCCTTCTGCCTCACGATCCGCGAGGGCCTCCTCGCGGGCTGCATCGTCGTCGCCGCGAACCACGGCCCGATGGTCGAGGCCCTCGAGGGCGGCCAGCTCGGGCTCCTGTTCGAGCCGGGGAGCCCGCACGATCTCTGCCGGCAGCTCCAGCGTCTCCTCGACGAGCCCGAGCTCCGCGCGCGCCTCCGCAACCGCGGCGACAACGTGAAGACGATCGCCCAGAACGCGCGCGAGATGCTCGAGGTCTACCGCGAGGCGCTCGAGCGCGGCGGGCGGGATCCCGGCCTGGCGCACCCCGGACCGGCGCGGGCGGAGCCGGTCGCGCCGACGGAAGGAGAGGTGCCCGTCACCGTCTTCATCCCCACCTACAACGGCGGGCCGCTCTTCGAGACCGTCCTGAAGATGATCTTCGCGCAGCGGACGGACTTCCCCTTCGAGGTGCTGGTGATCGACTCCGGCTCCCGCGACGAGACCCTCGAGATCGTGGCGAGGTTTCCCGAGGTCCGGCTCATCACGATCCCGAACTCCGAGTTCAACCACGGTCTCACCCGCAACCGCGCGGTGCGCGAGGCGAAGGGCGAGATCGTCGCGCTGCTCACCCAGGACGCGGTCCCCTACGACGAGCACTGGCTGGCCAACCTCGTCTCGAACTTCGAGGATCCGCGCGTGGCCGGCGCCTACTGCCACCAGCTCCCGCGCGAGAACTGCAACCCCTTCCAGCGGGACCGGCTCGAGGGCTGGACCTACGGCGAGGGCGAACGCGAGGTGAAGTTCATCGAGAGCCGCGCCGCCTACGAGGCGCTGACCCCGATGGAGAAGTACCGCATCATCGCCTTCGACGACGTCGCGAGCTGCGTCCGGAAGTCCGTGATGCGGAAGATCCCCTTCGAGAAGCGGCAGTTCGGCGAGGACGTGGCCTGGGCCAAGCAGGCGGTGCTGGCGGGCTGGAAGACGGTCATGGACCCGAAGGCGGTCGTCGTCCACAGCCACGACAACCCCATCTGGTACGAGTTCAAGCGGGTCTACCTGGACCACCAGAACCTGCACGACCTCGTCGGCATGCACCTCGTGCGACGCTTCGCCGAGGTCCTGCGCTTCACCGTCACCGGCACCCGTCACCTGGGCGGCGTCATCCGGCGCTCGCGGATCCCCTGGACCGAGAAGCTCCGCTGGTGGATCAAGACGCCCTTCTACTCCCTGGGCCAGAACCTCGGGCAGTACCTCGGCGCCCGCAGCGTCATCGAACGCAAGCGCGGCTTCTGGGGCTTCCTGGATCGCCGCCTGAAGAAGGGCGTCTGATGGCGCGTCGTCTCCCGCTCCTCGCGGCCGGCATCCTCCTGGGGCTGGCCGCGGTGCTCGGCGCCCAGGATCGCGGGCGCGTGATCGTGATCGGCTTCGACGGGCTGGACGGCCACGAGGTCGCGCGCCGGGTCGCGGCGGGAGAGTTGCCCGCCTTCGGCGAGCTCGGCCGCCGCGGCACCCTCGCTCCCCTCGCCACCACCGAGCCGGCGCAGTCGCCGGTGTCGTGGTCCTCGATGATCACCGGCCTCTCGCCCGCCCGCACCGGCATCGACGGCTTCGTGCAGCGCGACTTCCGGGACGGCGAGGTCCGGGTGATGCTCTCGCTCGGCCGGCGCGAGGTCGACGCCACCGGCCTGCGCTCGCGCGGCGTGCGTCGCTGGGCGCTCGGGCTGCCGCTCCTCCTCGTCGTCGTCGGGATGACCTGGCAGATCCGCCGCCGGCGCCGCCTCGGCGCCTTCGTCTCGCTCGCGATCGCGGGGGCGCTCGGCTGGGGACTCTGGCTCTCCGAGACCGCGATTCCGGACGGCTTCCCCGTCGCGGTCAACGCGCGGCAGGGGACGGCCTACTGGGATCGTCTCGACGCGGCCGGCGTGCCGACGGCGACCGCGCTCGCACCCTGCAGCTTCCCCGCGCTGCGGATGGAGCGGGGCGAGCTCGTCTGCGGCTTCGGCGTCCCCGACCTGCTCGGCACCGTCGGCTTCTGGAACCTCTGGCGCGACGACGTCGATCGCGAGGCGATCACCGAGACCGGCGGGCGCATCGCGCCGCTCCTCGTCGACGCGCGGGAGGGCACGCGGATCCGGTACCGCGCGGTCCGGCTCCCCGGCCCGCCGAACGTCGTGACGGGGGAGGGCGACACGAGCTGCGAGCTCCGCATCACCGTCGACGGCGAGGCGCTCGAGGTGGCGAGCGGTGACGAGAGCGTCTCGGCCGAGGGAGCCGCCTGGACCGCGCTCCTGCCGGTGACCTTCGGGATGAGCCGGGTCGTGCAGGTCTCCGGTCTCGTGCGCTTCCGCCTCACCCGGCGCGAGAACCGCGTCGAGGTCTACGCCGATCCGGTGCAGTTCGACCCGCGGGCGCTTCCGCCGGGCGTCGCTCTCGGCGCGCCGGTCGACCTGCCGGGCCGCATCGCTGCCGCGAGGTCGGCCTCTGGGAGACCACCGGCTGGGCGACGGCGACCAACCCGCTCAAGGACGGCGCCGACGAGGGCGTCTTCTCGAGGACGCGGCCTGGTCTGGGACGAGCAGGAGGCGCTCGCCCGGCGGGCCCTCGCGAACCCTCGGGCGCGGGTCGTCACCGCGGTCTTCAGCGTCCCCGACCGCATCCAGCACATGTTCGCGCGCTACGCCTGGACGGACCGCGATCTCTCGGGCGCGCCGGCCCGCCCCGAGTTCCGGAGCGCGATCGACGCCGCTCATGCCGGGCCGACGCCTTCGTCGGCAAGGTGCTCTCGGAGCACCTGGGCGAGAACGACTGCTCCTCGTCGTCTCTGACCACGGCTTCGCGCCCTTCCGCCGCGCGGTGAGTCTGAACCGCTTCCTCGTCGAGCGCGGCTGGCTCTCGCTCCGACGCGCCACCGAGGCGCGCAGCCTCCAGGCGAACCTCCGGACCGGCGAGGCCTTCGCCGAGGTCGACTGGTCGCGCACCCGCGCCTACGCGATGGGGCTCGGCAAGATCTACCTCAACCTCGAGGGGCGCGAACCCCACGGGATCGTGAGCCGGGACGAGTCGACCATCCTCCTCGCCGAGATCGAGACCGCGCTCCGGGACCTCCGCGACGAGGGCGCGCCCGTCGTCTCCTCGCTCGCGCGCGGCGCGGAGATCTATCCGGACGGCGTCATCCCCGGGGGCGCGGCCGATCTCTACGTCGGCTTCCACCGCGGCTGGCGCGTCTCCCTGGCAGACCGCGCTCGGCGGAGCGCACGAGCCGCTCTTCTTCGCCAACGACAACGCCTGGAGCGGCGACCACTGCGGCGTCGATCCCGCCCTCGTGCCCGGCGTCCTCGCGTCGAATCGCGCGCTCCTCGCCGACGGCGCGAGCGTCGTCGACATCGCGGCGACGGTCCTCGACTGGTGCGCGCGACGACGAATCGCTTGACGGTCACTCGCTCCTTTTCGCGATGATCCGCTGGGCCTGCGCCGAACCGGCGCGGCCTGACGCGCGGAAGTCAGGCCTTCCGCGCGCGAGAAGAGTGAGGAAGAAGCATGCCGATCCTGCCCAACTGCGATGGGATGACGAAGGGCGAGGCCGAGGGCGTCCTCGATCAGCTCGGGTTCACGAACGTGACCATGGAAGGCCCCAGCGAGATCGTCTCGAGGACGACGGCGAAGCCCAACTACGGTCCCGGAGAGAACGTCCCGGCGGGGAACCAGGTCGTTCTCTTCTGCGATCCCCACTGAGCGTCGCGGCGGAGAGGGAGACCGTCGCCGGGGCGTCTCGAGGACCGTGATTCACGCCATCGTCGGCCCGAGCCCGCACCCGACGGGGTCGGGCGAGGAGGCATGACGAAGACCGGCGGGGACATCGACCCCGACTCTCAGTCGAAGAGCCTCGGCTCGGTCCCGATCGTCAGCGCGGCGCGGAGCCCGATGATGGAGTCCGTGACGACGGGGTGGAAGGAGCCGCGGTCGATGGTCCACGTGAGCGCCGGCGGCCCCTTGTGGTGACCGCCCTTGGTGATCCGCTCGACGAAGAAGGCGGCGAGATTCTCGGCCCGTGAGGGGAGCTTGAACTGGACCCGCGGACCGGTGCCCGAGACCCGATCGGCGCACCACTCCGTGACGTTGCCCACCGTGTCGTACAGGCCCCAGGAGTTGGGTGAGAACGTTCGGACCGGCGAGAGGTAGGGGAAGCCGTCGTTCCAAGGAAAGCTGTCCGAAGGCGAACCCGTCGCGCTCGCGTCCTTGAGGTTCTCCTTCCCCTCGAGGTCGTGCCAGTCGTCTCCGAACCAGTATCGCGTCTCCGCGCCCGCGCGGGCGGCCCACTCCCACTGGACCTCCGTCGGGAGTTCGAGTCCGAGGGCCCGGCAGTAGACCCGCGATTCGAGCCAGGAGACGTTCGTGACCGGATCCCGTCCCGAGGCCCAACTCGCGCGGGCGTAGAGCGAGGGGCGCGTCCGTCGAACGGCGTGCCACTGGTCCTGGGTCACCTCAGTCTCGCCGATCATGTAGGGCAGGACCGGAGCCTCGACGATGGGGTAGTGATTGCCGGTCGTCTTCCCCGGCGGCCGCTCGAAGTTGCCGATCCGGGCCTTTCCTCCGGGGATCAGCACGAGCACGATCCCCGCGAAGGTCTCCGCGTCCGGGGCGGCGACCGCACCCTCGAGGAAGGCGGGATCGCTGGCGAGGACGGCGAAGCGCCATCGACCCTGTGCGTTCCGGCCCAGGGGGCAGAGGTCGAGGATCGGTTCCATCTCGAGCCCGTGGTAGATCGGGTCGACCCGGATCGCGTCGATCGCTTCCTTCCAGGCCTCGACGGTGAAGGCCGTCCGGCAGGCCGCGAGGCGTCGGGCGATGAGGATCCGCTCCTCGAGGGAAGCGATGCTTCCGAGGTCGTCCGTGGCGCCGTCGAGGACGCGCCCCAGGAGTTCATCGGCCGCGACGTGGATGTCGTAGTCGGATCGGAGAGCCTCGGACGTGAAGATGGGCCGCCTCGCCGGCTTCAGCGCCTCGTAGTGCGCCAGCTCCTCCTCGAGAGTCTTGAACGGCGGCTCGGGGCGCAACTCCCTCCGGAGCTGCGCGGCCTCCTCCGGGGTGGCCGCCTTGCCGATCCAGTTGTCGAGGCCGTCGCGAACGCTCTCGCGTCGCCGGTAGGCCCGCTCGAGCCGATCATCGAGGACATCCTCGAAGTGGTCGGCCTGCGCCTCGATCTCTCGGATCCGCGCCCTCACCTCGTCCCGCAGGGACGGCAACGCTGCCGCCTCCCGCAGCCAGGCCTCGAATTCCGGGATCATGGCCGGAGTGATCGGCCAGAGTTCCTCCTCCGCGCGCGTCACGAGGGAGCGGGCGTCGGTGAAGGACGCGATGCGACGGCTCCGCACCGATTCCGCCACCGCGATGCGTTCCTGTTCGGCCGTCCGGCGGCGTTCGCGGTCGACCATCCAGACCCCGACGGCCAGGGCGATCGTGAGCAGCGCGAGCAGGGCGACGGAGAGGCGCCGGAGCCGCCGCGCGCTGCTCGCCTGTTGCTCGCGGCGCGTGATCTCCCGGCGGATGCCGGAGGCTCGCTTCCGGGCGTCCGGATCGTCGATCGCCTCGAGCTGGTTCGCGGCGGTGACGAGATCTCCGCGCGCCTCCGCGGCATCGGCCCAGGCCTCTCGCAACGCCCGCTCGGACTCCCGGGCGCGCGCGTTCTCGGGCCAGAGCGAGAGCGCCTCCTCGAGCGCGGCGAGCCCGCGGCGGAAGGCGTCGTCGCCCTGATCCCCGGCCGCGACCGCGGCCCGGGCCGTGTCGAGCTGCATCCGCCCCGCGTCGGTGAGGGTGCGACTCTCCGCCGTGCGCCGGAACTCGATCAGCGCGTCGCGGAAGGCGAGCGCGTCCGCGTAGCGATCCGAGGGGTCGGGCGCGAGCGCGCGGAGGCAGATCTCCGCGAGCTCGGGTCGCGAGGACGTCTTCGGATCGAGGGTGCGGATGCCCTCGACGGCCGCGCGCGTGACCTCCTTCATCGTGCGGCCGGCGTTCGGCGGCGCGCCGGTGAGGATCTCGTGGAGGATGCCGCCCAGGCCGTAGACGTCCGTCCAGGGACCCTGGCGATCACCCATCCCCAGCGCCATCTCGGGCGGGAAGTACGCCGGCGTGCCCGCGAGTCGCTTCGCCTGCGAGACGTGCGGCACGCGCTCGTCCCCTTCGGGATCCGTGCGGGCCGCGAGGCCCCAATCCATGACGACGACCTCGCCGAAGTCGCCGACGAGAACGTTCTCGGGCTTGAGGTCGCGGTGGAGGTAGCCCTTGCGATGCGCGAAGGCCACGGCGTTCGTCACCTTGAAGAGGACCTCGAGGTGTTCGTCGAGACCGACGGCTTCGGCGTCCTTGCCGTGGATCACGCGATCCCAGCCGCGGCCCTCGAGCAACTTCATGGTGAAGAAGACCTCGCCGCTCGGATCCTCGCCGAGGTCGTGGATCGGGACGATGTTCGGATGCTCGAGTCGGCTCGCGGCGGCGGCTTCGGCGACGAAGCTGCGGCGCTTGCTCGCGTGACGGGCCGCCTCTTGCGCCGAGGTCTTGAGCGCGACGGCGCGATCGAGCGCGGCCTGACGCGCGCGATAGACGACGCCCATGCCGCCCCGGCCGATGAGATCCTCGAGCTCGTACTTGCTGCCCGGGATCTGCCGCTCGGGCAGGTCGGACGAGAGCGTGCCGCCGGTGCGCGACTCCACCGGCGTCGAGTCGCCGAAGAGGATGTCCTCGAGCCGGATCGTCGCGTGGGTGTCGAGCCCCGCGTCGTCGAGAGGGATGTGGGTCGCGCGGAGCAGACGCTCCGCGAAGTCACCGCCGTCGGTGCTGAAACTCTTCACGATGTCGATCTCCGCGCCAGGAGGGGAACATCATGCCCGCGAGGCGACGAGAGTGCGAACGCGTTCGACGATGCGCGGACGCGGGCGGAGATGATGGAGAGTGGGGACAAAAAAAGACCGGCATCGGTGAAGGGGCCGATGCCGGTGGCAAACCACTTGTGAGGTTCGGTTTCGCTGTGGTTTCGACAGCCGACCGGGAAGAACGGTCGCGCGATGTCGCGATCGAGCCCGGGTGAGGGATCCGGTTCGACCGAGGGGAGTATACCCCTCGGCTCGAGTTCGGGTCAACCGTCGCTTGAAGACTCGAGCGACGAGAATCGGATCCGGCGGGTCTGGGCGAGCTCGACCGGCGCGTGGACGCCAATCGCGGCCCGATCGTGGAGGTGCCCCGAGTGGCCGCTCGGGATCTCCGGGGACGCCTCGCCGCCCAGGCGGACGACGCCGATCGTCCACAGGAAGGGCCGGTTCGCGACACCGAGGTCCGGATCCTCGAAGCGCACGCCGTCGTGGCCCTCCTCGGGGCGGATGCTGGGCCGCCAGCGGTAGCGCATCGCCCCGGAGGGCAGCCGCTCCGCGACGAGCGAGCTCGCGACGATGGGGCGGGCGCGGATCTCGCCGCGGCCCCTCGGGTTGAGACCGCCGGAGTACAAGCTGTAGAAGGCGAAGGCGGACTGAGGCGGCAGTTCGTAGCCCGGGATCGTCTCGAAGACGAAAGTCATATCTTCCTCGATGGTCTCCGGGCGACGCAACGTGATCCGCGCCTCGTTCTCGGGGGCCACGAGTCGGATCGGCGACGCCGCCGGATCGCCGCCCGGCGAACGGAAGACGGCCGCGAGTCCCCAGCCCTGGGGACGGCGGGCCGCCACCGCGAGGCTCCGGGGCCACCACTCCAGGACCGAGAGAGGCGGATCGCCGGGCACGAGGAGGGCCGGATCGATCGCGCCCAGCTCGTCCTCGGCCCAGGCCCGGATGCGGGCGCGGCCGGGGCCGAAGGGGGGGAGCTCCGCGCCCGCCAGGCCGCTCGCCCAGTCGACGCGGCCCGCGTCGGCGGCGAGGCCGTGGATCGCGAGGTTCCGCGCGCCGTTCGCGATCGCGCGGTCGATCTCGGGACGGACCGCCTGCCACTCCGGCGGGAAGCACTCGGCCGCCCGTCGGGCCCGGAGGTCGGATGCGGCGTTGCCCCCGGAGTAGACCAGGAAGGCGAGCAGCGCGAGGACGACGATCTCGGCCGGCCCCCGCCGCGCCGCGGCGTCGACGGCGAGGCCGAGGAAGGCGGCGAGACCCAGGGCCGCGAGCCCGAGGATGCGGACGTCGCCGCCGGTGGCGGTCGGAGCGGGCGCGATCGCGGCGACCGAGAGACCCCAGGCCGCGAGGGTCGCGACGGCGATGACGACGCGCCGGGCGCCGGGCCGGGCGCCGAGGTGACCCCAGATCGCAAGCGCCGCGATCGGGCCGAGGAAGCTCGCGGCCCAGACCGGAAAGCCGGGGGTGGCGAAGCCCTCGGGACGGGCGGCGGGGACGAGCAGCCAGAGGGCGGAGGCGAGCCAGCGTCCGCCGAAGCCTCCGGACGCATCGCCCACGTCGCGGGCCCCGCTCGGGTGGCCGAGGACGATGTCGACGACGGCGGGAATCAACAGGATCAGGACCCCGAGACCGAGCGCGCCGCGCCGATCCATGAAGGCCAGCGCCGCGGCCGGTCGGGCCAGGCAGACGACCAGGGGGAGCACGTAGAAGCCGAGTCCAACCGTCTCGCGGAAGAGGAGCCCCCCCAGGGCCGGGACGACGACGAGTCGCAGGAAGGTCGGGCGTCGAGCCGCGGCCGCCGTCGCCAGCGCGAAGGCGAGGAGTCCGAGGAGCCCGGCGTGCCCCGGGAGCTGGGTGACGGCGTCCGACTGGATCGCGGACGCGGGGACGAGGATCGAGGTGGCGAGGCCGGCCGAGAGCGGGAGGCTCCGGTCTCCGGGTTTGACGTCGTGGCTCAGCCGGCGGACCGCGTAGCCCCAGCTCGCACCGACGAGCGCGAGCAGGACCATCCCGAAGACCATCCAGAGCGCGTGGCGCCCGCCGAAGAGGGCGGACTCGAGACCGTAGAGGAGTCGCGAGACGTCCATCTCGGGCGCGCGGGCGAAGCCGCCCTCCGGCCACGCGGGGCGGAATCCGGCCGCGCGGGCGCGATCGGCGCCGCTCACGAGCTCGTCCCAGCTTCCGCGGTGGACGACGAGCGTCGCGGCCGCGGCGGCGGCGAGGTGAGTCCAGAAGCTCTTCAACGCACCGATCTCCCTGTCCCTCCGCAGCCTATATCGGCCGAACTTGCCGCGAAATCCGACCCTGGTAAGATTCGCGCCCCGGCCGGCGGTGCCCCCGCGGGCCGCGCCCGCCGCCGGCGCCGAGCACGGGTCGAACCCCCGCCGCACGGCCGCCCCGGACCCGCGAAACACCCCCGGGACCCGACCGGGTCCCCCTCCCGAGGAGCTTCCGTCATGAAGAGCGATCTCGAAATCGCGCGCGCCCACAAGCTCGAACCCATCGCCGACGTCGCCGGCCGCGTCGGGATCCGCGAGGACGAGCTCGCGCTCTACGGACCCTGGAAGGCCAAGGTCGACCAGCGGGCGATCATGAAGCGCATCGGCGATCGCCCCCTCGGCAAGCTCATCTCGGTGACCGCCGTCACCCCGACGCCGCTCGGCGAGGGCAAGACCGTCACCACGATCGGCGTGAGCCTCGGCCTGAACCACATCGGCAAGTCGGTCATCACGAACATCCGGCAGCCCTCGATGGGGCCGGTCTTCGGCGTGAAGGGCGGCGCGGCCGGCGGCGGCCACTCCCAGGTCGTCCCGATGGAGGACTTCAACCTCCATCTCACCGGCGACATGCACGCCGTCACCGCCGCGAACAACCTCCTCGCGGCCTGGGTCGACACCAGCATCCTGCTCAAGGACAACATGTTCGACCTCGTCCCGGACAAGGTCACCTTCCGCCGCGTCGTCGACATCAACGACCGCGCGCTCCGCGACATCGAGATCGGCCTCGGCGGCAAGAAGAACGGCGTCCCGCGGCGCACCGGCGTCGACATCACGCCCGCGAGCGAGGTCATGGCCGCGCTCGGCCGCAGCCTCGACCTGCGCGACCTCCGCCGTCGCCTCGGCGAGATCGTCGTGGGCGAGGATTCGCAGGGTCGCCCCGTCACCGCCGACACCCTCGAGTGCGCCGGCGCCATGGCGGCGATCATGAAGGAGGCGATCAATCCGACCGTCATGCAGACGACCGAGGGCACGGCCGCCTTCATCCACTGCGGCCCCTTCGCGAACATCGCCTACGGCAACAGCTCGGTCCTGCAGGACCGCATCGCCCTCCGCCTCGCCGAGTACACCGTCACCGAGTCCGGCTTCGGCGCCGACATGGGCTTCGAGAAGCTCATCAACGTGAAGTGCCGCGGCACCGAGCTGCGTCCCGACGCGACCGTCGTCGTCGTCACCGTGCGCGCGATGAAGGCGCACGACCCGCGCTTCAAGATCGTGGCCGGCAAGCCGCTCGACCCGGCGCTCCTCGAGAAGGACCTGGGCGCGATGGAGGCGGGCCTCGCCAATCTCAAGCGGCACATCGAGATCGTCCGCATGCACGGCATCCCGCCGGTCGTCGCGGTGAACCGCTTCGGGACCGACCACCAGGAGGAGGTCGACTTCCTCCTGAAGAAGGCGCTCGAGTTCGGGGCCGAGGCGGCCGCGGTCAGCGAGGTCCACGGGAAGGGCGGCGCCGGCGGCGCGGCCCTCGCCGAGGCGGTCGTCGCCGCGGCGGAGAAGGGGAGCCGGGTCGAGTTCCTCTACCCCGACGAGGCCTCGATCGAGGAGAAGATCAACATCCTCGCGACGAAGGTCTACGGCGCTTCCGGCGTCGCCCTCGCGCCCGAGGCGAAGGAGAGCATCGCCCGCATCGAGAGCTGGGGCTACGGCAAGCTCCCGATCTGCATGGCGAAGACCCACCTCTCGATCTCGCACGACCCGACCCTGAAGGGCGCGCCGAGCGGCTACGAGTTCCCGATCCGCGACGTCCGGCTCTCGGCCGGCGCCGGCTTCGTCTACCCGCTGGCGGGCGAGATGATGCTCATGCCGGGCCTGGGCTCGAACCCCGCCCTCCGCTCGATCGACATCGACGAGAACGGCGACATCCAGGGCCTCTTCTGATCGCCGGTCGGGGCCCGGCCCTCCCGGGGCCGGAATCCGATCGCCGTCTTTGAATCTTCGGCCTCCCGGGTCGTATGAATCACCGGCGGCGGGGCTCTCGCCCGCCGCGCCCCCAGCGACCGGACGGCCCCTCGCCGCCCGGTCGCGGCATCGAGGGGGTTCCGGTTCGAGAGGGGAGGTCCGATGTTCTACTTCGATCCGTTCTCCATCCTGATCATGGTGGTCGGCGGCGCCATCTCCGGTCTGGCCGCCATGTGGGTGAAGGGCTCCTTCGCCCGTTACAGCCAGGTGGGGGCGCGCAACGGGATGTCCGGCGCCCAGGTGGCCGACGCCATCCTGCGCTTCCACCACATCCACGACGTGTCGATCGAGCCCACCCCGGGTGAGCTCAGCGACCACTACGACCCGACCTCGAAGACGCTCCGGCTGTCGGAGCAGAACTTCCACGGGCGGAGCGTGGCCGCGCTCGGCGTCGCCGCCCACGAGGTCGGCCACGCGATCCAGCACGCGCAGAACTACGCCTGGCTGAACTTCCGCTCGAGCATGGTGCCGGTGGTCAACTTCAGCTCGCGCTTCTCCATGATCCTGCTCATGGGGGGCATGCTCCTGATGGCCTTCATGAAGGGCGCCGGCGCCTTCGGACACACCGTGGCCATCGCCGGCGTCGGCCTCTTCGCGATGACGACGCTCTTCTCGCTCATCACCCTGCCGGTCGAGTTCGACGCCAGTCGCCGCGCGCTCATCGCGCTCCGCGACGGTCACATCCTCGACGGCGAGGAGCTCGTCGGCGCCCGCCGCGTGCTGCGCGCCGCCGCCGCGACCTACGTCGCCGCGGCCGTGACCTCGCTGATGTGGTTGCTCTACTACGCCTGGCGCCTGGGCCTGATCGGCGGTCGCTCGCGCGACTGATCCCCGGAAAACGGGCGGATCGCGGGACGGCGCGGCGGGGGCGGAGGCCCCGGCCGCGCCGTCCTCGCGTTCCGGGGTCTCGTCGTCGACCGTCCGGCGTTGACACCCGCGGGAGCGGCTTCGAGAATCGGGACCGTCGCCCCCTCCCCGATTCCCGGAGTCTCTCGATGATGTCCCACCTCCGGATCCCGGCGCTCCTGCTCCTCCTCGTCGGCGCGTTGTCCGCCCAGAATCCCGTCGAGGTCGTCGATCTGCCCGGGAACGCGCCGCTCTCGCTCGCGGCGGTCGGCACGCCGGAGAGTCTCCGGCTCGATCTCGTCGTGAATCCCGACTGGCACCTCTACGCGCGCGACGTGGGCGGCGGCGTGCCGGTCTCGATCACGCTGCGCGAGGAATCGGACTACCGCGCGAAGGGACCGATCATCCTGCCGACCTCGGCGGACGGGACGCTCACGGGGAGCTTCTCGATCTCCGTGCCGCTCGAGCGGGTGGGGAAGGGGACGCGGCTCGAGGCGAGCTTCGCCTTCATGGCCTGTGATCCGCTCGCCTGCCTCCCGCCGATGAGCGTCACCCTGCGCGGCGACCTCGCTCCCCGCCGCGTGCTGCTCGTCGTCGGCGCGATCGAGGCGCGCGAGAAGGGGATGGCCGACTTCCTCCGCTCGCGCGGCTTCGTCTGCGATCTCACCACCTACGGGGACGTCACGCCCGCCGCCTGCGAGGCGCACGACGTGGTCCTCGCCGACTCGCGCCTCTTCGGGCAGCTCAAGACGAAGATCGCGACCGCGAAGGCGCTGCCGCGGACGGCGACGCCGATCGTGGCCGTCGGATTCCTCGGGACCGAGCTGATCGAGGCGCACGGCCTCGCGATGACCTCGGGCTACATCTGAATCTGCATGGACCATCTGGGCCACGGGTTGGCCCTCGACCACGCGATCTTCCGCCGCCCCTTCCCCGCGACCTTCGAATGGACCGAGCTGCCGCGACAGAAGGAGCACGAGGGATTCACCTCGCCGCTCCACCCGCGAGGCGTCGGCGAGACGCTGCGCCTCGCCGCCTTCGAGACCGGAAAGCCGGAGGTGCCGAATCCCACGCTCGTCGCGCACGAGGGCTTCTTCACCGACGTCCCCGGCTTCGAGAACCTCGCGGAGGGGCACTCCGCGAAGGTGCTCGGCTCGCTCTCGCTCGCCCGCCAGGGCCGCTACTTCTACTGGGGCTACGCCATCGATCCGGCGCGGATGACGGCCGGGGCGAAGGACACCCTCTGCAACGTCCTGCACTACATGATCGGATTCCGCGGCGAGGAGACGGTGCCCTTCGTCTGCAAGACGCGCGAGTCGCTCCGCACCTTCACCTGGCTCGGGCGCGAGACCGGCTACCGCCGCGGACTCGAGGAACACATCCCCGGCAGCCTCACCCCGAAGTGGCGCGAGACCTGGGTGCCGACCTGGGAGGGCCTCGACGCCTGGATGGCGAAGCACCTGCCCTACGTCTTCAGCGGCAAGGGACCCGAGCACGCGGGTGAGCGATACAAGACGATCTACGAGGTCGACGAGGACGCCATGGCGCTCGGCACCCCCAACGGGGCGCGTGCGAGTCTCGAGCGCTGGATGGCGCTCGCCGGCGGCGAGGGCGAGGACGCGGCGCGGGCCCGGCGGTGCCTCGCCCGCTACGTCCTCCCCGAGATCGCGCCTGCCGACGGGAAGTGGGACGTCTGGTACGCGCGTTACCGCGATCGCATCGTCTTCGTCGAGTCGGCGGGCTTCTGGTGGCGCGAGGATCCGCGGATCCTCGAGCGCGAGCGCCGTGCGTCCGCCGCTGGCGCGCCGACATCGCCGCGGTAGGATGTCGGCCGCCGGGGAGGGGACCATGGACGACCGTCGAGACTTCGACCGCCGCTACTTCGAGATCGTGCGGGCCTGGCTCGAGATGCGCTTCCGCGAGCGCGACGAGGCCGGCTGCTTCAAGGCGCACGAACCGGTCTACGGCCTCGGCCGCGGGCACACCGAGGGCCACCACTGCCGGCGGGCAATCCGCCTGCACGACCTCCTGGCGACGGTGAAGTGGCTCGGCGTCGAGGGGAGTCTCCTCGACGTGGGAGCGGCCGAGGGCTACTTCCCCCACCTCGCCCGGACGGCGCTCGGCCTCGATGCCTGGGCCAGCGATCTCTCGCGCGAGGCCTGCCTGCGGGCGGCCGAGCTCTTCGGCCTCCCCGCCGTCCCCGCGAACGCCGGCGCCTTGCCCTTCCCGGACGACGCCTTCGACGTGGTCACGATCGCCGAGGTCATCGAGCACGTCGCCGATCCCGTCGGCACGCTCCTCGAGCTCCAGCGCGTCGCGCGCCGCTTCGTCGTCTTCTCCACCGAGGAGTGGCGCGAGGACGAGGCGCTGCGCGACCACATCCTCGGCGCGCGCCGCCTCGAGAACCACATGGAGCGCAACATCTACGCGCCCAGCGATCTCCCGGTGCTCTTCGGCGGGCGTCCGCGCGTGCGCTGGGCGCAGCGTTTTCCCGTGGACGGTCCCGAGATCGCCGACGAGGTCTTCGACGAGGCCGCCCTCGCTCGCCTCCTCGACGGCCGCCCGCCGAGCGTCGAGGGCGGCACGATCGTCGTCGTCGCGGTGGGCGAGGAGTCGATCCCCGAGGGGCGGCCCTCGCTCCACGACCCCGCGATCGCGGCCGCGATCGCCCGGAACGTCTCCACGCCCGAGAGCCGTCTCGAGGTCGCGCGGGGCGCGATCCTCGAGCGGATCGCCTGCCCGCTCTGCGGCGGACGTCCGCGCCCGCGCCCGGCGCCCTGAGCTGTCCGACGGACGGCTTCCGCGCGCCCGACGACGGCCGCCTCCCCGACCCGGTCCACTTCGAGCCCGGGCCCGACAACGTCCCGCGCGTCGCGGGCCGGCTCGGTCTTCCCGAATCTCGCGTCCGGGCCGCGGCGGCCCTCGACGAGCGCTTCGCGCTCGTTCCCTCCGGCGCGAGGGCCTGGAGCGGGGCCGAGATCGCGGCGGACGACTCGGGCTGGTCGGTCCAGGGCCTGACCCCCGGCGCCGACGGCGTCCTCGTCGCCGAGGACGCCGATCCGCGGCTCGTCTCGCCCTACCTCGGGCTCCGGATGGACGGGCTCGAGGGGGTGCGGGTGAAGATGAGCATCGGCGGCGGGCGCGAGCAGGCCTGGTGCGAGCTCTTCTACCTGCTGGAGGGACGCTACCTCTTCGAGCAGGAGCTCTCGGCCGGGGGGATGTTCCACTTCGCGCCCGGGGAGTCCATCGAGGTCGTCGTGCCCTTCCCCGAGGTCGTTCGCGAGACCGGACGCTTCCTCGTGCGCCTGCGGCTGGATCCCGTCGCGGGCGATCCCGGCGCTCCCGTCACGATCGACTCCGTCTCCCTGGTCTGAGCCGGTCGGCGCCCCGCGTCCCCCGTTCCTCCGGGGACTTTGCTGCACCTTCACCGGGGGCTTGTTACAAGGCTGTCATCGCGAGGGAGCCCTTCGCGCGCCCCGCGGCCGGGGCGCGTCCGCGGCACCCGACGAGCTTCGACCGGGAGAGGACACCGCCGTGCGAACGCCCTACGCGCTCATCATCTTCGACGGCTACGGCCTCCGCGACGAGGTCGACGGCAACGCCGTCAAGGCCGCGCACACCCCGAACCTCGATCGCCTCTTCGCCGGTTACCCGCACACCGCGATCTCCGCGAGCGGCACCGACGTCGGCATCGAGGCTGGCCTCATGGGCAACTCCGAGGTCGGGCACATGAACCTCGGCGGCGGGCGGCTCGTGATGCAGGACATCGTCCGCATCAACGCCGACATCGCGAGCGGCGCCTTCTTCCGCAACGAGGCGCTCCTCTCCGCCGTCCACGCCGCGAAGGCGAACGGCGGCCGGCTCCATCTCATGGGACTCCTCTCCGACGGCGGCGTCCACAGCTCCGACGAGCACTACCGCGCCCTGCTCGAGATGGCCGGCCGCGAGGGCCTGGTCGGCGATCGCGTCGTCTTCCACGCCTTCCTCGACGGTCGCGACACGCCGCCCCGCTCGGCCGAGCGCTACCTGAAGGAGCTGCAGGCGGCGATGGACGAGACCGGCGTCGGCGTCATCGGCACGATCTGCGGTCGCTTCTTCGCGATGGACCGCGACCAGCGCTGGGAGCGCGTCGAGATCGCCTACCGCGCCCTGGTGGCGGGGGAGGGTGAGCCCTGCGAGGACGCCCTCGCCGGACTCGCCGCGGCCTACGCGGCCGGCGAGAACGACGAGTTCGTGAAGCCGCGCATCGTGGCCGGCGGCGGTCGCGTCGCGAAGGGCGACGCCGTCATCGTCTTCAACTTCCGCTCGGACCGCGTGCGCGAGATCACCGAGGCCTTCATGCTGCCCTCGCAGGTCGGCTTCGAGGCCGAGGTCGACCTCGGCCTCACCTGGGTCACGATGACCGAGTACAAGGAGGGCTACCCCGTCGCGGTCGCCTTCCCGCCGACCGAGCTCACGAAGGTGCTCGGCGAGGTCCTCGCCGACGCCGGGCTGCGTCAGCTCCGCATCGCGGAGACGGAGAAGTACGCCCACGTGACCTTCTTCTTCAACGGCGGACGGGAGGAGCCCTTCCCGGGGGAGGAACGCATCCTCGTGCCCTCGCCCAAGGTCGAGACCTACGACCAGAAGCCGGAGATGAGCGCCTACGAGGTGACGGATCGCGTCGTCGACGCGATCGAGAACGACCGCTACGACGTCGTCATCCTCAACTACGCGAACCCGGACATGGTCGGCCACACGGGGAACTTCGACGCCGCGGTGAAGGCGATCGAGGCGGTGGACGTCTGCTTCGGGCGCGTCGTCGACGCGATCCTCGCGAAGGGCGGCGGGCTCCTCCTCACCGCGGACCACGGCAACCTCGAGCAGATGTTCGATCCCGAGACGGGGCAGGCCCACACCGCGCACACGACGCGCCTCGTGCCGCTCCTCCTCGTCGACGACCACGAGAAGGGTCGCCGGCTGAAGAGCGGCGGACGCCTCGCCGACGTCGCGCCGACGCTCCTCGAACTCGTCGGGATCGAGCAGCCGTCCGTGATGAACGGACACTCGCTGCTCGAGCCGCGCGGCGCGACCTCCAGGGCCTGAACCGTCACCGGGCGGCCGCGCGCGCGGGCGCCCCCCGGGGGATCCCCCAGGCCTGAGCGAAACCGAGATCACGACGATCGACGGCGACCAGATGGTCCGCGAGGCCGTCGCCGCCGGCGACGCGGCGCGGCTGGACGAGCTGCTCGGGGCACTCTCGCCCGACGCCATCACCCACGCCGTCTCGCGCCTCAGCTCCGACGAACGCGACCGGCTCTTCGAGCTCATCGACGCGGAGTGGGCGGCCTACGTCGTCGACCTGCTGCCGGAGGACGAGGCGCTCGGCGTCCTCGAGAGTCTCGACGCCGGAGACGCGGCGCAGATCCTCCAGGAGTTCACGACCGACGAGCAGGCCGACTACCTCTCCGAGATCGAGAACGCGGAGGAGATCCTCGAGGCCTTCGACCCCGAGGATGCCCGCGAGTTGCGCGCGCTCGTCACCTACGACGAGGACAGCGCCGGCGGCCTCATGGGCACGGAGTTCCTCTCCTTCGCCGACACCCTGACCGCGGCCGAGGTCGTGGCGGGGATCCAGGAGGAGGTCGAGGAGAACGACTTCGACGTCCAGTACGTCTTCGTCGTCGACGCGGCGGAGAAGCTCGTCGGCGTCGTGCCGCTGCGCGATCTGCTCCTCAGCCGTCGCAAGCGCCCGATCACCGCCGTCATGCAGCCCTCGCCGCACTCCTTGCGCGCGGAGGCGACCCTCGACGAGGTCCGCGAGTTCTTCGACGAGCACGACCTCTTCGGCGCGCCCGTCGTCGACGCGGGCGGTCGCCTGGTCGGCGTCGTGCGCCGCGCCGCCGCCCGCGACGCGCTCGCCGAGCGGAGCGACGCCGACAACCTGCGCCGGCAGGGCATCGTCGGCGGCGAGGAGCTCCGCAGCATGCCGATGCTGCTGCGCTCCCGGCGCCGCCTCGCCTGGCTGAGCCTCAACATCCTGCTGAACATCGCCGCCGCGAGCGTCATCGCGGCGCACCAGGGCACGCTCGAGGCGGTGATCGCGCTCGCGGTCTTCCTCCCGATCATCTCGGACATGAGCGGCTGCTCGGGCAACCAGGCGGTCGCGGTCAGCATGCGCGAGCTCTCGCTCAACGTCGCGCGCCCGGACGACTTCTTCCGGGTGCTCGGCAAGGAGATCTCGGTCGGTCTCCTGAACGGGCTCGCGCTGGGCGTGCTGCTCGGGGCGGTGGCCTGGCTCTGGAAGGGGAATCCCTGGCTCGGGGCGGTGGTCGGCGGGGCGCTGATGGCGAATACCCTCATCGCGGTCGCGATCGGCGGGACGATCCCGCTCGTCCTCAAGAAGCTGAAGCTCGATCCGGCGCTCGCGTCGGGGCCGATCCTCACCACGGTCACGGACATGTGCGGCTTCCTGATCCTGCTCAGCGCGGCCAGCGCGACGCTCGATCACCTCGTCTGACCCGGATTCGTCGCAAGTCGCTTCCTTGAAGTGGTTTCCGCATCCGAGGTCGGGGTGAAAGAAAGCGCCGCGCCACGGGTAGAATGACCGGAAGCCCGAACCCTCGACCGCGCCGGAATCCTCCATGGCCCCCGACCTCGCCTCGATCGACGAAGACGTCCTCATCGGACGGGCCCTCGACCGCGATCGGGAGGCCTTCGGCGAGCTCTCGCGCCGCTACGAGAAGTCGCTCTACAACGTCGTCTTCGGGGTCGTCGGCGACGCCGATCTCGCGCAGGACGTCACCCAGGAGACCTTCCTCCGGGCCTTCCGCTTCCTCGAGCACTACCGCAAGACCTTCCGCTTCTCGACTTGGCTCTTCCGGATCGGCGTCAACCTCGGCATCTCGAAGCTGCGCCGCGCGCGGCTCGAGTCGGACGTCTTCTCGGCCGAGGGATTGCGCCACCACGGCATCCTCGGGCCGGGCGGCGGCCTGACCCCCGTCGATCGCGCCCTCATGGAGGAGCGCGCGCGCGAGGTCGTCCGCGCCGTCGGCGAGCTCTCCGAGCGCTACCGGACGGTGCTGATGATGCGCTACGGCGAGGGCATGTCCTGCCGCGACATCGGGCAGGAGCTGGGCATCTCCG
The DNA here is from genome assembly GCA_041402125.1 of Planctomycetota bacterium. Taxonomy (GTDB): domain Bacteria; phylum Planctomycetota; family DRQF01; genus JAWKSY01. The sequence goes on along the minus strand of JAWKSY010000001.1, from coordinate 76,043 downwards.
CGAACTCCGTGAGCATCATCCTCCACCGGGGGAAGCTGAAGCTGAAGGAGTTCCTCGAGGTCGAGGGGGGCGAGGCATGAGCCGGCCGCCGCGCGAGGACGCCTGCACCTTCGTCCGGGAGCGGACCGAGCTCTTCCTGGACGGCGAGCTCACCGGCTCCGAGAACCTCTTCTTCACCACGCACCTCAAGGAGTGCGAGGACTGCGCCGGCGTGTGGTCCGACGACGAGTCCCTCGCCACCGCGCTGCTGCTCGCCTTCGGGCGCGAGCCCCTCGCGCCGGTGGAGCGCCTCTTCTCCGCCACCGGTCCGCGCACGCTTCCGGCCCGGAGCGAGTTCGATCGCCGCCGCGACACCGATCGTCGACCGCCGCGCGTCCGCCGGAACTGGCTGCGTCCCGCGGCCGGGGTCGCCGCCGCCGGCCTGATCGCGATGGCGGGCTGGGCGGTGGGGCGTTCCGGCGCCGCGGAAGCTCCCGGCGCGCCGATCGTCTCCCCGCCGCTCGCCGCGATGGAGTCGCCCGCGCCGGCCGGACCGATCGCCTTCAGTCACCGCCGGGGCGAGGACGCCCCCTGGCGACCGGTGGGTCGCGAGGAGGCCCTCGCGGTCGGTGACCAGATCTGGGCCTCGGAGGGCGAGGTCGCCTTCGAGGCCGCGCCGCGCGTCTCGATCGCGCTCGGCGACGACGCCGTCGCCCGCGTGACCGCCCGCCCCGACGCTTCGGGCGCCGGAGAGCTCGGTCTCTCGCTCGGATTCGGACGCCTCTCGGTCGACGCGGCCGGGCGTCCCGTCGAGGTCGTGCTCGCGGCGACGACGCTGCGGGGCGACGACGCCGCCTTCGTCGCCAGCGCCGATCTCCTCGGCGAGCGCCTCGTGGTCCTGCGCGGTCGCCTCTCCGCGCGTCTCGCCGACGGCGAGGTGCATGCACTCCGGGCCGGAGAGGCGGTGGAGTTCGATCGCGACGGAGGACTGCGCGCCCTCACCGCGAACCCCCGCGGCGGGGAGGGCGAGCTCCGCGCCGAGCTCGCGGCGGCCCAGGAGCGTCTGTCGTCCCTCCTGGAGGACCTGCGCGAGGCGCGTCTCGCGAACGCCCGCCTCCACGACCGCGTGGCCGAGCTCGAATCCGGCGTCCATCCCGATCTCGAGGGGCCGATCGAGGTCCTGATCGAGCGCTACCTCGTCATCGTCGACCAGACGAACTCGGTCCGGCTCGAGCATCCCGCGCCCATCGCGCTCGCGACGGCCGAGAAGCTCGCCGAGTACGGTCCGGACATCGTCGGCGTCCTCTACGAGCGCGTCGCGCTCGAGGAGACGCGGATGCGTCGCCGCGCCCTCGTCGGGCTCCTGGCGCTCGTCGATCTCCCCGGCACCCGCGCGGCCCTCGAGCGCCTCTGCTTCGAGGTCCACGAGGAGGTCCGCGAGGCCGCGCTCTTCTGCCTCGCCCTCCGGGACGATCCCGATCTCGGCCCGCACTTCGTCACGATGGCGCGGGTCGAGAAGGTCGAGCGCATCCGCCTCCGCGCCGCCCTCCACGCCGCCCGGGCGGGCGAGGACGAGGGCGCTCGCGTCATGGCGAGCCTCTACGCCGAGGAGGGCGACGGCCGCCTCCGCACCCTCATCCCCCGCGTCATCTCACGCCTCGAGGGCGAGCTGCCCTCGGCCGACCGCTTCCTCCGCTGCCTCCTCCTCGATCGCGGCAGCGACCACGAGGCGATGGCCTTCGCCATCCGCGGCCTCGTCGATCGGGCCGACGTCGACGCGATCGAGGTCCTCCGGGAGTTCTCGGAGCGCGAGGACGTCGGCGCCGACCTGCGCGAGCAGGCCCGCGAGGCCATCCGCCGCCTCGAAGTCCACTACTGATCGAAGCGCGTCAGTACTGCGGCCCGAACATCATCTCGACCGCGTTCGAGGTGCCGGGGTTCGCGCCCAGCTCCGCGAACTGCAGGTAGAAGACGAGACCGCCGAGAGCCGGGATCCGGAGATCGATGAAGTCGACGTGTTCGCCGACGCCGTCCGCGACATGGTTGAAGGTCGCGACGAGGTCGTTCGGGGCGTTGGAGATCAACAACGGGAAGGGCGTGCCGGCGATCGTCGTCGCCGCGGGCTGGAGGCTGACGGCGGCGAAGAGCGGTGCGAAGGACGCGGCCCCGCTGAAACGGAGGATGCCGGTGGCCGGGGTGCTCGGCGAGGGTTGCCACGCGAGCTGTCGGCCTCCGACTCCGCTGCCGTAGCTCTGGGCGCCGATGAGCGTCCGTCGGTGGAACGTGGGGACGACGACCCCCCCGGTGGAGACCGGCACGATCTCGAGGGCGTCCGAGAGACCGTCGCCGTTCACGTCGCCCACGGGGTAGACGGATGCCGGAAGCGACGTGATGAACTCACCGCTCGTGCCGGAGCGGAGCTCGCGGTGCGCCGCGAACTGGACCGGGTCCCAGAGCTCGATGACGAGGTCGCGGAACCCGTCGCCGTCCATGTCGCCCGCGGCGAACAGGGCCCGGAGTTCGTCGCCCGCGGGAGGCGTGATGGAGCCGACGGCGAGACCGCTGCCCGGGGAGAAGAACCAGACCCGTCCCGCCGGAGCGGCTCCGGGCGCGAAGGAGGCGACGTCGAGGAGGCCGTCGCCGTCGATGTCGTCGAGGGGGACGATCGTGGCTCCGAGCTGCTCGCTCGCCGTCTGCCCGAGCCAGTTGCGGATCCCGGCCCCGGTGGCCCCGGAGAAGACGGACGTGCTCCCGCCGTGACCGACGAGGGCGGACGTCAGCGGCGACCCGCTCACGAAATCGCCGATGCCGTCGCCGTCCACGTCGCCGACGAGGAAGAGGCCCCCGGAAGGCAGGGCCACGTTGGGGAAGGTGAGGAAGGGAGCGGGCGTGAAGGTCGTGCCGTCGACGGTGTCGATCCGACTGTCGAGGATCAACGGCAACTCACTGACCCGGCTGACGTAGGTGAGGACGTAGTCCGTGGTCCCGTCGCCGTTCCGATCGCCGATCGCCGCGATCCGGATGGATTGGGGGGCGAAGCTCGTCGCGCTCGGCAGGGGAATCGTGGCGACGGTGGCGGTGGTCAGTCCCGACGCGATGTACATGAGGGTGGTCGGATTGCCGAGGAAGGTGTTCAGCATGATGTAGGCGAAGTCGGGGAAGCCGTCGCCATCGAGGTCGGGTAGGGCGATGATCCGGTAGGCGCCGCGGACGAGGCCGGGGAACACGATGTCCTGAAGCGGCGTCGCGAAGTTCGTCGTCGAGTGATGGACGAAGCTCAATCCGGCGACGCCGAAGTCATCGATGAGATCGCCGTCCAGGTCTCCGAGGTCGACCACCTCGCAGCAGCTCGATGAGCTCCCCGTCCCGGGGGCGCCGGCGAAGATCTGGACGTCGGGAAAGGTCTGGGCCCGGCTCGACGCGACCACGAGCAGGAGGGCAAGGATGGCCGGGGTCGGCTTCGCCACGTCGTCTTCCTCCGGTGCTGGGGCAGGGCGTTCGATAGAACGGCCTCTCCGCCGGAGATTAGTCGGTCGCGACCGACTTATCCAAAGATCAGAGTGTTTTTCTTCGCCTTTCGACGGGTTCTTCGGCGCCCGGTCTCAAGGCGTCGGGCCGAACATCATCTCGACCGCGTTCGAGGTGCCGGGATTCACCCCCAGCTCCGCGAACTGCATGTAGATCACGAGGCCGGCGAGGGCGGGGACGCGCATGTCGATGAAGTCGGCGTGGCCCCCGGCCGCGTCCGCGGCGTAGCCGAAGGTCGCGAGGAGGTCCTGGGGCGCGGGGGAGATCAGGAGGGGGAAGGGGGTGCCGAAGATCGTCGTCGCGGCGGGCTGGAGGCTGATCGCGCCGAGCAGCGGCGTCCCGGGCGTGGCCCCGCTGAACTGCAGGACGCCCGCCGCGGGCACGCTCGCGAAGGGGAGCCACCGCAGGAGGCGGCCGCCGACGCCGGTCCCGTAGGACTGCGCCCCCAGGAGGGCCCGGCCCCGGTAGACGGGGGCGCCGGGGAAGGTGAGCGCCGAGCGATCGACCTCGATCCGGTCCGCGATGCGGTCGCCGTTCAGATCGCCGACGGGGTGGTGCGACGCCGGGATGGTCGCGATGACGGCGACGTCGTCGCCGGAGCGGACCTCGCGGACGCGCGCGCCCGTGGCGAGGTCCTCGAGCTCGATCACGACGTCGCGCGTCCCGTCGCCGTCCATGTCGCCGGCGGCCAGGAGTCTCCGCAGGACGGACCCGACGGGCGGATCGATGACGTGCAGCGCGAGTCCGGTTCCCGTCGAGAAGAACGAGACGCGACCCGCCCCGAGGGTGCCGGCCGCCAGGATCGCGACGTCGTCGCGTCCGTCGCCGTCGATGTCGTCGAGCGGCGCGAGCGCGGATCCCAACTTCTCGCCGGCGGTCATTCCCAGCCAGTTCCGGAGGCCGATGCCGCTGGCGCCGGAGAAGAGGGTCGCGCTGCCTCCCTGGCTGACGACGTAGGAGGTCTCCGGAGAGCTGCTGACGAAGTCCGTGACGCCGTCACCGTCGACGTCGCCGACGGTGACGAGCCCGCCGGGCGTGAGCTGGACGTTCGAGAAGGAGGCGAGTGGCGAGGGCGTGAAGGTCACGCCGTCGATGAGGTCGATCCGCGTCTCGTGGACGGGGCCGAAGACGCTGACCAGGCTGACGTAGCTCAGGACGAAATCGATGACGCCGTCGCCCGTCTGGTCACCGATCGCCGCGAAGCGCGGCGAGAGGGCATCGATCGCTTCCACGGACGCGAGCGGGATCGTCGCGATCGGCGCCAGCGTGAGCCCGGAGGCGATGCGCACCTCCGTGATCGACGATCCCATCGGGAAGGCGACGGGCATCACGTAGGCGACTTCGGGCAGGCTGTTCCCGTCGAGATCGGGCAGGGAGAAGATTCGTGCCGCCCGCCGCGATCCGCCGACCGGGAAGGTCTCGTGCAGGAAGGTCCCGACCCCCGTCGTCGAGTGGTGGATGAAGCTGGTCCCGCCGAGGAGCACGGTCGGAGCCGTCCCGCCCACGACGCCGTAGTCGTCGAGGCCGTCGCCGTCGAGATCTCCGAGGTCGACCAGGACGAACTCGTCGTCGAAGGTCGTCGAGCTCGGCGGTTCGGCGTAGCCGCCCAGGTCGGGAAGCGACTGGGCGTGGAGGGTCGCGGCGGCGAGGGCGAGCGCGCAGAGCAGGCGGCCAGTGGACATGTCGGTATCCTCTCGATCGGGGTACGCCTTCGTCGGGCCGGGCCGACGCACCAGGATAGCCGACGGCTCCGCGAGCTTGTCAGGAAACCGTCAGGGATCGGGGCAATTCACGCCCCGGCGGGTCGTCTCGGCTCGGGGTAGGATGCTCGCCGGCGGTCAGGCGATCCGTCGAGGCGTGAGGAAGACATGAGCGAAGTGCGGAATCCACCGGTCCTTCTCGTCGTCCTGGTGGCGCTCGTCGCCGGGGCGGCCGGCTACTTCCTCCGCGGTCTGCGGGCGGACCCGGCGCCGGATCTCGGCGCCGGGGTCGAGCGTGACCCGGACGAGCCCGCGCCGAAATCGGGGGCCCGTCGCGAGGTCCCGAACGACGAGCCGGCGCGAACGGACTCCGTCGAGGAGATCGCGCCCGAGGATCTCGAGTGGATGCGCGGCGCGCTCGCGCGCGAGAAGGAGCGGCGACGGGAGGCGGAGTTCCAGGACGGGGACTCGGGGCTCGGGACGCTGCGTCGGATCGACGAGTTCGGCGCCGACCCGGGACTGCTCCTCGCGGACTTCGAGAGCTTCGTCCGACCGCTTCGAAGCGCTCCCGGGGACGTCCGGGTCATCACCGTGACCCCGGAGACGATCAACGAGGTCTTCTCCAACTACCGGCGAGGTGACGCGTCTCGCGTGACCTTCGAGTTCACGGCCGGGGTCTTCGAGCCCAAGATCGAACTGCGGCTGGATGGCGGTGAGTTCGTCACGCTGCGCGGGCAGGGGATGGATGCGACCACGATCCGCGCGCAGAGCGATCTCGTGTTCACCCAAGGGGTGGACAACCTCGCCGTCGAGGCCCTCACCCTCGACGGCCGGTTGAGATCGGACGGCCTCCTGGACTCACGCGGAGCGGCAGCGGTCCTCCTCCGCCGCGTCCGCTGTCTCGGTTTCGATTCCTCCGCGGGGCACTCGGCCGCCCTCGGGGTTTCTGCCCGGACCTACATCGCCGTCGAGTCCTGCGAGTTCGTCGGCGGCTACGGCCACAGCCCCTGAGCGGCTACGGGCTGAGCGTTCGCGGGGGCGCGCTGGCCTATGTCCGCGATTGTCTGTTCCGCGAGACCGAGGGTTCGGTCATCGCCGAGGGCCCCGCCGCCAGGGGAACGCGGATCGTCCTCGAGGATTGCCGCGGCGAGCACGTGCGCGGCATCGCCCGCATCTCCGGGGAGGTCGGATACGAGTTCAGGGGCTGCCGCTTCGAGAACTGCCTCGGTCCGCCACGGGTCGACCAGACTCGAGCTCGCGGGAACGGCGATCACGGTCGCTCCCCGGAAGCCTATCCGCTCCTGGCGGACTCCCTCGAGGCACTCCGGGCGCGGGACCTCGTCGGCGTCGAAGTCGAGGTGCCGGGCCCTCGGCGTGCGACCGGGCCGCTCTATTTCATCACGCAGCGGGCGGACGGTCGTCGGCAGCGCTACTTCAACGACCCGACGCGCGGGCCGCTCGACCGCGGCGATCGCGGCCGCGGTCAGGCGGCGACGCCTCCGCCCATCGACATCGTTCGCGCCATCCGGATCGCGGAGGCCGCGATCGAGGCGGACGACTCGTCACCCGTCACTCTCGGCCGGGGCGTCCTCCAGGCCGTCGTCCTGCGTGAGGTCGCTCGGGACGGCGTCTCGCGACGCGTCTGGAGCGTCTCCTTCCGCGGTCGCGGCGAGGTGGAGATCGATGCGGAAAGCGGCGTGATCACGCCGCGCTGACCGCTCGGGCCTCTTCACCTCGCGCTCCGGTCGGGGCAAGATGGCGGCCTCGCTCCCCTCCGGAGGCCCGCCATGATCCGCCGCCCGACCGTCGCGCTCGCCGCCCTCGCCTGGGGCCTTCTCGCCGTCCTCGGCGCGGCCCAGGAGAAGCGTCCGAACATCGTCTTCATCTTCGCCGACGATCACGCCCAGGCCGCGATCTCCGCCTACGGCTCGGTGCTCAACCTCACGCCGAACATCGATCGGATCGCGAAGGAGGGAGCGATCTTCCGCGAGAGCTTCTGCGCCAACTCGATCTGCGCGCCGAGCCGCGCCACGGTGCTGACCGGCCGACACAGCCATCGCAACGGCAAGTGCACGAATGGCGACCGCTTCGACGCGAACACCGCGACCCTGCCCATCGCGCTCCGCGCCGCCGGCTACCGCACCGCGATCATCGGCAAGTGGCACCTGCAGTCCGACCCGGTCGGCTTCGACGAGTGGGAGATCCTCCCGGGGCAGGGGAACTACTACAACCCCGACTTCCGCGACGCGAAGGGCAAGCGGCGCGTGCCCGGCTACGTGACGGACCTCATCACCGAGCGCGCGCTGACCTTCCTGCGGGCGCCGCGAGAGAACGACCAGCCCTTCCTGCTCATGGTCCACCACAAGGCGCCGCACCGGAACTGGATGCCCTCGCCGGAGTACCACGGCCTCTACGACGGCATGACGATGCCCGAGCCCCCGACCCTCTTCGACGACTGGTCGGGCCGCGCGAGCACCCTCGCCGGAAACGAGATGACGATCGACCGGCACATGTTCTGGACCTACGACCTCAAGGTCCCGGCCGAGCTCGCGAAGGGCCTCGCCGGTCCGAGCATGAAGGGCGACTGGGGCATGGCCGAGTGGGGGCGCATGACGCCCGAGCAGCGCGCGGCCTGGGACGCCGCCTACGCCGAGGAGAACGCCGCTCTCGCGCGCGCGAAGCCCACGGGGCGCGAACTCGTTCGCTGGAAGTACCAGCGCTACATCAAGGACTACCTCCGTTGCATCGCCAGCGTCGACGACTCGGTCGGCGCCATCCTCGACGAGCTCGAACGCAGCGGCCGCGCCCGCGACACCATCGTCGTCTACTCCTCCGACCAGGGCTTCTACCTGGGCGACCACGGCTGGTACGACAAACGCTGGATCTTCGAGGAGTCGCTCCGCATGCCGCTCCTCATGCGCTGGCCCGCGCGCATCGCGCCCGGCACCGAGATCCGCTCCCTCGTCCAGAACATCGACTACGCCCCGACCTTCCTCGACGCCGCCGGCGTCACCGAAGGTCGCGCCGCCGCTCCCGACGGCGCGGTCAGCTTCGAGGGCATGGACGGCCACAGCCTCGTCGGCCTCGTCTCGGGCCGCGAGGACGACCCCGCCGCCGCGCGCGACCTCATCTACTACGCCTACTACGAGGAGGGCATCCACGCCGTCTCCCCGCACGACGGCATCCGCACCGCGCGCCACAAGCTCGCCTGGTTCCCGAAGACGAAGGAGTGGCAGCTCTTCGACCTCGTCGCCGATCCGCACGAGCTGAAGAGCGTCCACGCCGATCCCGCCGCGGCGCCGACCTTCCTCGCCCTCAAGAAGCGCTACCTCGCCGAGCGCCGCCGCCTCGGCGCCTCCCACTGGCCCGACCCGCCCTCGACTGATTCTCATACGGTGACAGTCACCGGATGAGACTTCTCCTTCGCGAGGTCGATCGACGGCAGGTGTGGGTCCGCGGAAAAGTCTCATCTGGTGACTGACACCGTATGAGAATCTCGCCCGCCCGGTTCGGCGGAGATGCTAAGTACGGTGCCAGTCACCCGATGTGCATTTCCGTTCCACCGCGTTCGCTTGCGAGACCGCTTCGCCCGGAAATGCACATCGGGTGACTGGCACCGTACTAGCATCGGGTGCCTCGCACCTTGCGCGCACCTCGGTCGCGCGGGGAGGGCCGAAGGTGTATCGAGGCTATCGCGGGCGAGGGAATGAGGCGTAGGATTGCGGCTCGCAGGCGCAATCCCTCTGACCGTCGCGGAGCGATGCATGGTCACGAAGCCAGTCTCGTCGAAGACGCCGCGACGCGTCGCGCTCGCGGTCTTCGCGCTGATCGCGGGAGCGCTGTGGTGGCGCTGGAGCGGCGGTGACGAGACGTTGCGAATCGAACCGGTCAGCGACGAACTCGCGCCGGAGGCCCCGGCTGAGCCGCGGCGGGCGCCCGGAGTGATCGCGAGGTCGCGACCGGAGAAGGAGGGCCTCGCGCCTCCGGCCTCGTTCGTCGTCGAGGTCGTGGAAGCCTACACCGAGGTCCCGATCGTCGGCGCGCGCGTCGTGCTCGTGATCGATGCGCGGGCCCGTCGACGCCGCCTCGACGCGGACGACATCGTCGACGAGGTGGTGACCGATCGCAGCGGACGCGCCGTCATGCGAACGGAGGGCGCGATCGACGCGCTGCGCGCCATCGCCTCCGCCCCGGGATACGCCGGGGATTGGGCGCGCGATCTCGAGGGCCGGGGACGGATCCGGATCTCCCTCGCGCCCGTCGCGCCGCTGGAGGTCCTCGTTCAGGATCACCATGCGGCGCCGCTGGAGGACGTCGTCGTCTTCGCGTCGCGGACTTCGATCTGGGACGTCGACCGCGACGACGCACGGCCGGCCGGGGCCGACCCGGAGACGGCGATTCATCGCGCCCGCACTGACGTCGAGGGCCGCGCGGTGTTCACCGAACTCGTGCCCGGCCGCTACCTGATCCGCGCCCGGCGGGACTTCTGGGTGACGAGCGTTGCGCCGGATTCGTGCGAGGTCTCGGAGGGAAAGGGCGGGACGGCGAGGGTGGCCATGATGCCGCTGCTCGGCTTCGCGATCGAGCTGGGTCCCGGGGAGAGGTTCTCCGCCTTCCAGTTCGGTCACGGCGGCGTCCTCCATGTCGACGGTCTCCAGATCCAGACCGAGGAGTCGCGGGCGCGCGCCCATCTCGAACGAGAGTTTCCCGGCCACGGGATCGGCGTCCTCTTCGCCCGGACCGACGAGAAGTCTCCCGACGGTCTCGATCTGAAGGTCGCGACCCTGACCTCGCGTCTGGGCGGGGTTCGCTGCGACCTGCGCGCCCGGCCCATCGCCGAGGTGGTCTCCGAACCCCTCGAGGGCGAGGACCCCTTCGCTCCTCCCTTCCGGACGCGGCTCTGCCGGGTCACCTTCGTCACGAAAGATGGTGATCCCGTGCCTTCCGACATCGACGCCTTCATCTGCCCCGTGGATGAGGACGGCGAGCTGGCATCGGGCGCGCGGGTGATGATGGGGGTCATGGCGACATCGGGGAGTGTCGTCGCCGTTCCCGAGGGAAGGTATGAGGTCCAGACCCGCCGATTCGCGCTTCGGAGCTCGTTCCCGAGCCATCCGCTCGACCTGAGCCGGCTCTCGGATGACGATGAACGCGCCGAGCCGCTCGAGATCGTCATCCGCGCGTCGGCCGAGTTCGGCCTCGTGCGCGTCGTCTCGTCGGCGCGGGACGACGGCGACGGTCCGGCCGTCGATCTCCGCGTCGCCACCGCGCGGACGGCCACCGGGGAGATCCTGGTCGACGGGGGAGAGTGTCTGCTGCCCTACGGCGTCTACTCGGGAACGGTGCGGGACGTGGTCGAACCCTCACACCGGAGCGGAAGATCGAGTTCACGCTCGATCGTCCCCGCATCGATGTCGTGGTCACGCGCGACTGATCCGGGCGCGTCCGGTCGCTCCGATTCTCATACGGTGTCCGTCACCCGATGAGATGCTAGTACGGTGCCAGTCACCCGATGTGCATTTCCGGGCGAATTGGTTTCGCATGCGATCGCGGTGGAACGGAAATGCACATCGGGTGACTGGCACCGTACTAGCATCTTCGACGCGGGATCGACGGCGAGCGGACGAGAATCAACGGGCGCGGTGGCGGGACATGAGGCGGACGACCTCGCCGCCGAGGTCGGCGGCCATGGCCTCGAGGGACTCGGCGTCGGTCGTGCGGGTGGCGGCGCGGGCGGAGAAGACCTTGCGCTCGGTGGCGGCGTCGATGAGTTCGATGCGGGTGCGGAGCCACCACTTCGAGACGCGCTGCGGGGCGTGGTAGGTGACGCCGAAGCTCGGGGCCCAGCCGTAGCCCCCGTGCCAGCGTCCGCGTCGGCCGCGGTGCCCGTGGTAGCCGAAGCTGACGCCGGACCAGGTCTCGACGTAGCCCGGGTACTCGGTGACGACGTTCTCGTAGGTGCCGAATCCGATCCAGACGAGGGCGTCGTAGCCCGGCACGTCCTCGACCTGGAACTCCCGGCCCTTGCGGGAGCCGGCGAGCCGGTAGCTCGGGTCGGCCTCGTAGCCGGAGTTGCGGAGCTTCTCGGCCACCGCCGACTCGATGATCGCGCGCTGGGTGTCGTCCTCGGCCGAGCAGTGGACGACGACGCGAGCGTACCTCGCGTCGAGGAAGTCCGGGTGACGCTCGAGGTCGTCGATGTCGGTGCTGACGCAGCCGGTGAGCGCGGTGAGGGCGAGGAGGAGCGGGGTCAGGATTCGGAGCGACATCGGGGGTCCTCGACGGGGGCGACGGGGAGGTGTACGGCGGCGGAGTCCCATTCTCGAACACGAGAGGGGGAGAATCAGCCCTCTTTTCCCTCGGGTTGTCCCGGGGCGGGCTTCCGCTTCGCGCTCTCGAACAGCGCGAACACGTCCGGGAGCGCGGCCCGGACGACCGTCATGTGTTCGGTGTCCGGCGTCTCGAGGTAGCGCGCCGCGTGGCCGGGGACGGCCTCGAGGCTGGCGAAGAGGGCGCGAGCGCCGGGTTTCGCGAAGTCGCGCTCGCCGGCCGCGACGAGGATCGGAAGCCCCTTCAGCGCCTCGGCGCGTCGCGTCGCGAGGCCGCCGCCGAGGAAGGCCGCCGCCGCCCAGCGAGCGGGATCCTGCGTCGCCGCCCCGAGCGCCCGCGCCGCGCCCATCGAATGGCCGACGAGGTAGACGCGGTCGGGGTCGATCGGCGCGAGCCGGGCGAGGTCGTCGATCATCGCGCCGAGGTCGAAGCCGCCGAAGGCCGACAGTCGCGGGGCGACGAAGATCCACCCCCGCTCGGCCGCGAGGCGCGGCGCCATGCCGGCGCCGTAGCCCTCGAAGAACATGTTCTCGGAGCCGCCCATCCCGTGCAGGGCGACGACGAGCGGCGCCGGCTTCCCGTCCTTCCGCGCCGGGACGAGAACCCGCACCGGGACGCGGGTCTCGCCCGCGCGGAGGACGAGGTGGAACTCCCCGCCCGCCGCGGGAAGGAGGTCCTCGTCGCGGGGCGTCTTCATCGCCGCCCAGCTCTCGGCCCGGGCCGCGAGCGCGGCGGCCGGGAGGTCGGTCTCGAGACGCTCGCCCTCGGCGATGCGGGTCAGCGTCGTCCGGATCTCGCGGAGACTCTCGCGCCGGACCGGCGCCGCATCCACGCCTTCGGCCGCGAGGGCGGCGTCGAGGCGCGCGAGGGTCGCCGCGGGATCGGCGAGGATGGAGAAGCGCGAGAGGCGGCGGAGCAGCGGCGCTCCCTCGGGATCCTCGCCGAGGCGGAACTCCAGGACGAGCTCGTGATCCCCGGGTGCGAGTCCGGTGAGGTCGAGCCGCCCCGCGACCGGCCGCGGGCCCACCGCGGTGCGCGCGAGGACGCGCTTTCCGACGCGGAAGGTCGCGGCGAGGGCCGGGGCGTCCGGCTCCTCGACGGCGTAGAGCGCTTCGATCGTGAAGCCGAGGTCCTTCACGTCCGCGCCGACGAGCCGGCGGTCGAGAACGAGCTTCAGGCTCCGGGCGAGCCGCTCGCCCGCGGGAACGGCGCCGTCCCGCAGCGCGAGCGTCGCCTCGTCGAGCTCCTGCCCGGCGCTCGAGAGGCGGAAGGTGAAGAAGCGCCGCGTCGCCTCCTCGAGGCGCGGGATCGAGCGTCGCCGGGCCTCCGGCGACGCGGTCTCCAGCGCGTCTCGTACTCGTGGAGACGGAGCGAGAGGTCGTAGCGGGATCGCTGTCCCGGCAGCAGGCCGGCGAGCAGCGCGACGAGGGCGAGGCAGAGAGCAGGGCGAAACATCGGGACTCCTCGCGCGAATGTGACGGCCGGGTCCGCGGTCCGGTAGGCTCGTCGGGCCGCGCGGCGCGACCGCGACCGCATCCCGTCCCGCGAGCTTATCACCCGACCTCCGCCGTCGCGGGGGATCGGGGAAAGGAGACGACATGAACGACCGGGAACCGCGCGCCGGCCGCCTCGCGAAGGACCTCGGGCGGCAGACGGCGCGAGGTCTGGCCCAGCTCGTCCTGGGCGTCGTCGCGCTCGCCGCCGGGCTCACGGTCTTCCTCGGTCTGGGCGGCCTGACGGGCTTCTGGTCGCCCGCCCTTGGTCTCTTCGGTCTGGCCGCCGTCGCCGCGCCGGGGTACCTCTGGTGGCGACGGCCCCGGCACCTGGTGGCGACCGTCGTCGCCGTCGGGGGTGGTCTCGCCGCCATCGTGCTGGGCGCGACGGACGGGCTCGGGCTCCAGGTCGTGCTCGGCGCGGCGATGATCGCGACGCTCGCTCTCTTCTGGACGATCGTCGAGATCGTCGCCGGCTGATCGCCGACCCGGGAATCGTGGTACGCTCCGTGCGCGACGCGGAGTCGCGATCCGCCGCCGGAGATCGGAAGCCCTCCCCGCAATGCAGCGCGCACTCGTCATCGTCGCGGTCGGCGCCGTGCTCACCCTCCTCGGCTGCCACTACCTCTGGCGCGCCGAGCCCTGGGACGAATCGCACAACGGCGTGAACAGCGGCGGCTACTACGGATACGCGTGCCGCGGACTCGCGGCCCACGGCTTCTTCGCGAAGCGGATGCAGGGGCCGGCGCTCTTCCACCCCGACACGCCGGACATCTGGGAGCCCTACGCCAACCATCCGGGGACGGCCTACCTGCTGATCTACCCCTGCTATCTCTACCTCGGGCGCGACGAGGCCGCGCTGCGCTGGGCGATGGGGATCGTGTGCGCCCTGACCCTGCTCCTCTTCGCGATGTGCCTGAGGCGCTTCCTCTCGCCGCCCGCGCTGGCCGCCTCGGTCGCGCTCCTCGCCTCGCCGCCGTTGATGTTCCAGTACGGGAACATGGTGGACCTGCCGCTCTTCTGCCTGATGCTCTTCGCGCCGACCCTGGTCGCCTGGCAGGCGTGGCGCGCGGGGCGAACGCGCTACGGCGTCTACTTCGCCCTGGCCTTCGCGGCGGGAATGATCGACTGGTTCTCCTACTTCCTCGTGCCGGGGATCCTCCTCGTCGACAACCTCGCCGCGGGGACCCTGCGCGAGCGCCTCGCCCGCGCCTGGCGCGTCGGGCTTCCCTTCGCGGTCTCTCTCGTCGTCGTCGGAGCCTGGCTCGGCTGGGCCCTGGGAGGGGATGCCCTGCGGTCCCACTTCGCGACGCTCTTCGGGGCGATGCACGTCGACATCGCGGCCCTCGCCCCGCACGCGGTCGTCGACGGCCAGGCCCTCCCGTACTTCCCCTCGATCGGACGTCACCTCGAGCGGACCTTCGGTCTGCCGCTCCTCGCCCTCGGGGTCGTGGGTCTCGTTCGCGCCCTGGTCGAGTTGCGGCGCGCCCCCGCGGCGCGGATCGCGGTCGCCGGGCTGGTGGCGGGCGTGCTTCCCGCCGTCGCGTTCCGGATCCACGCGATCAAGCACGAGTTCTGGTTCATGACGGCGGCCGGTTCGATCGCGATGCTGGCGGCCGGCGCGCTCTTCGGCTTCTCGAGCACCTCGCCGTCCTTCGGCCCGCGGCGCCGGATCCTGGCGTTCGTGATCGTGGCCGCGGTCACCGGCTTCGGGGTGGTGAAGGGCATCGAGCTCCACGACGGCTACCGCACGACGACCCTCCGCGAGCGCGGCGTCGCGCTCGGCGAACGCTTCGGCGAGCGCGACCTCGTCCTCATCTCCTTCGGCCTCTCGAGCGATCGCTTCTACTCGCGCGCCGTGACCGTCCCCGGAGTCACGACCCGCGAGGTCTACGACGAGGTGCGTCGCATCATGCGCCCCCATCGCGACGAGTTCGACCGCGTCTCGATCGTCTGGTCGCTGGGGGAGCGGGCGGACTTCCAGTGGCTGCTCGCGCTGCCGCGGCTCGATCCCGGGGTGCCCGGTCGCACCGACTTCGGCCGGAACGGCACCGTCGTCCTCGAGATCGGTAAGGACGACTTCTTCGCCGCCGACTGAGGTTCCTCGCGGGGAGACCTCGTCCCCGATCCTCAGGGAGCCCGCAGGATCGCGACCGCCCGCAGCGAGAGCGCGGCGGACGGATCCTCGAGACGGAGCGTGAGCGGGGCGCCGGGCTCGCCCGCGAGCGTCACGAGGAGAGGGCGACCCGGTCGGACCTCTCCGAGGTCGAGCGGCGTCGATCCCGACTCCGTCGCGAGCCGGGCGGTCCAGGGCAGCGGCGCGTCCGGAGCGGGCTCGAGGAAGATCGCGATCGTGTCACCGGCGCGCGCGCCCTCGATCGCCGGACAGGGCAGGGGGAGCGGTTCCTCGTGCCGCAGCACCGTGACGCCGCGCGGGGGCGCGATTCCGGACGCGGCCGCCGCGAGCACCGCGGCCCTCTCCTCGCGGCTGCCGCTCCGGAGGGTGCCCGCGACGGCCTCGAGGGCTTCCTCGGTGCCGACCCGGAGGAGACTCCGCACGAGCGAGGCGCGTCGCCGGAGCGTGACCGCATCGCGCCAGTCCGAGACGTAGAGGGCGGCGACCTCCGGGATGGAGATCGGCTCGGCGAGGACCCAGAGGTAGTCGGCGCCGAGGCGGCGATTCAGCGCCAGCGGCGAGAGATGGGCGGCGTGCACGATGCGGAAGTTCATCGACACGTTGCCGAAGGACGCGCGGTAGGTCTCGAAGGCGAGATCGATCGCGAGCCGGGCGTGGCGCGAGGCGAACCGCGGCGGACGTGCGTCGAGGGCGCGGTCGTCGTCGCGCCGGCGCAGGGCGTCGTAGATCGCCACCGCGACGATGGGATCCCGGGTCGAGGCGAGGAGCGCCGCGGCCGCGGCGACGAGGACTCGCCGCGCTCGCCGGTCGCGAGGCGGAGGAGGAGCCGGCGCGTGTCGTCGAGGCGTCCGCTTCCCTCGAGCTCTCCGGCGAGCGTCCGCGCGCCGTTGGGCGTGGCGAGGGGAGCGTAGTACGCGACGGCGGTCGTCAGATCCGCGTCCCCGGTCGCCGCGACGCGCGCGCGCAGCTCCTCACGGGGCAGGCGTTCGAGCTCCTCGACGAGGTCGACCGGGAACTCCTCGTCGGCCCGGTGCGCCTCGACGCCGGCGATCAGGGCCTCGAGGATCGCCACGTCCGCGCGGACCTCGGCGGCGTGACCGTCGGCGACGTTCACGCGCTCGCCGGGATCCGCTCGCAGGTCGAAGCGATGGAGCGTCTTGCGCTCGAAGTTCAGCACGGTCTTGCGATCGCGGGCGATGAGCGCGCGCTGGCGCATCGACTGCTTCACTCCCGGCATCTCCGCCGCCACCGCGTCCCGTCGATCGGGATCCCGGACTCCGGCCGGGAAGGGGAGGAGCGACCGTCCGCTCAGCGGCGGCGCCTCGGCGTCACCGGTCTCGAAGATCTCGTCGAGCGTGGGGGCGAGGTCGATGAGCGAGACCGGATCGTCGCAGACGCCCGTCGGCACGCCCGGTCCGGCGATGATGAGCGGCACGCGGATCGACTCGTCGAAGAGCTGGCGCCCGTGGAAGGTGAGGCCGTGCTCCCCGAACTCCTCGCCGTGGTCCGCGCTGACGACGATCCAGAGGTCGTCCGTCAGTCCCCTCGCCGCGAGGAGCTCGATCAGACGGCGGATCTCGTCGTCGGCCTGCCGGACCTCGGCGGCGTAGCGCTCGAAGGGCGAGCCGCCGGCCGCGAATTCCGGAGCGGCGGAATCGTAGGGCTCGTGGGGGCGCATGTAGTGCGCGAACGAGAACCAGCGTCCGTCTCCCTCCGGGGCGAGGAGCCCGGCGAGGTCTTCCGGCGCGAAATCCTCCTGGCCGATCAGGAGCTCGGGCTCGAACTGGAGCGAGGGATTCTCGGCCGTGTCCTTGTAGATGCCGCCCGCGGCCACGACCTCGTAGAAGACGCCGCGGCACTGCACCCCCGCATCGCGCAGTCGCTGCGTGACCACCGGCATGTCGTCGACGCCGAGGGGGTGGTGCAGGATCTCGCTCGGGTAGATGCCGGCGAAGATCGCGAGGAAGGTGGCGTTGGTGATGTTCGAGGGGGCGTAGCAACGCGTGAAGCGGTAGCCCGTCGCGGCGAGCGAATCGAGGAAGGGCGTCACTGGGCGGCCGCCGACCTCGCGACCGATGACGTCGTGGCGCATCGCGTCGACGGTGAGGAAGAGGACGCCGCGGGGGCGGCGTTCGGCGAAGAGCCTCCGGCTCGTCTCGAGCTGCGCCTCCGTCCCGAAGTAGGGAGACTTCCGGTAGGCATCATCGGGCGCGGCGGTGGGCAGGGCCGGTCCGGTCCGGGTCCAGATCGGCGCGACGTAGGCGTCGGCGAGGCTCGTGCGATAGAAGGCCCAGTCGCGGAGATCCTGACGGTGTCCGACCGCGAACGCGCCGGTGACGGCCGCGACCGCCGTCACCGCGAACGCCAGGCCGAGGGTCCGCCGGGGCGGCGCGGGGACAAAGGGCGCGATGACGAGGAGCATGAAGACCGCGGCGACCTGGATCACGCCCTCGCGGACGGGGCCGTAGTCGCCGCGGTAACCGAAGGCCGCCATCGAGAGGGTGGCGAGGGCGACCGGGACGGTGAGGACCGCGAGCCCGACGCGGAGGCGCCGGCGCGACTCGATGAATCGGAGCGCGAGCACGGCGAGCAGCGTGAGGCCGGCGAGGATCTCGTCCCAGTGCGCGGCGTAGGCCATGCGCTGGGCGCGCAGCCCCATCGAGAGATGGAGCCCCACGCGCCCGGCCCCGACGACGGCGAAGGCCGCGCCCAGCCACCAGAGGCGCGCGAAGACGAGACCGAACAGACCGCCGAGGAAGGGGAGCGGCGCGAGCACGAGGGCGCGGTCGAGCGCCGTCGCGCGGACATGGGACGGCGGAAGGACCGCGTCCGTGATCAGCTCGAGTCCGACGAGGAGCAGGCCGACGAGGAAGCCGGCCGCGACGCGGCGCCGACGGACCCGACCGCGCTCCTCGTGGGCGTCGGCGGCGGGCATCAGTTGTTGAAGAGGTACAGCCGCAGGCACTCGGGGGCGGCGCTGACGAGGCCGATCCCGAGCGGACCCGTGACCGAGTCCAGCACCGCGGCCGAGAAGCCGAGGTTGACGGTGAAGTCGAGCGGGAAGCAGGCCGCCGGGAAGGTCGGGAAGCTGAGGAAGGCGTCGCCGTGGCCCGCGGCGTCGGTCACGCCGAAGAGGAAGAGCGACGAACCCGGCGCCGACTGGGGACAGTTGAGGGTGGGGTCCAGCGGGAAGGGAATGATCCCGCCCTGCGTGATGGCCGCGAAGAGCATCTGCTGCGCGGTTCCGTACAGCGTGTCGGCCTCGAGCGGCGTCAGTCGCTTCTCGTTGGGCGTGATCAGGAGCCCACCGCCCTGCGGCCGGACGGGGTCGCCGTTGGCGCACTGCCCCTGGGTCAGGAGCGAGAAGAGGACGACGTAGGGCGAGTTCGGGTAGTCGGGGGCGTCGATCCCGATCCGGATCGTCGGTTGGAGGCCGTCGCCGATGACGACGCCGGCGACGCCGTTCGCCTCGAAGACGTCGCCCGCCTGATCGCTGCCGATCTGCACGTCGAAGGGACGGCGGAGGAAGGCGACGTCGATCGGGCTCAGGTGCTCGGCGCCGAGGTACGGCAGGACCGGGCGCACGCCGCTGTCCACGCGGTACACGTAGACGCCGGGCGTCGCCATGTTCTTCTCGCGGCACGCGATGTGGAGGTTGCCCCAGGAATCGAGCCAGACGCCGGCGGCCGCCGTCATGTCCGTGGTGCTCGCGTAGTTGATCGCCGTCGTGACCATCGTCGAGCCGGTGACGCCCTCGACGCGCAGGACCGCGCTCGTCGTCAGGTAGTCGCCGACGACGTAGAGGTCGGGGTCGGCGCTCGAGGGGTCCTGCGTGATCGCGATGGGCGTGAAGTTCATGCCGAAGGTGATGAGGTCGGCGTGCTCGACGACGGTCGGCGGCGTCGCCGCGGTGTCGACGGCCAGGATGTTGAAGCCGGCCACGTTGGCGACGAAGAGCGTCGAGCCGTCGGGGCCGAAGGTCAGGTCGCGCGGCTGGTCGAGGAGCGCGCTCGTGACGGTCTGCAGGATCGTTCCCGTCGGCGAGACCTCGAGGATCTGGGCGTTCGAGGAGGTCTGACCGAAGGAGCACCAGAGGTTGCCGGTGGTGGGGTGGATCGCGACGCACTGCGCGGCCGTCCCGGTGACGACGGGCGCGGTGTCGGGCGTCAGCGCGGGCGAGACGTAGCGCAGGACCTGGTTGCCCCGGGCGACGTAGATCGTGCCGTCGTCGGCGATCGCGAGGCTCCGGATCGCGCCGCTGCCGGTGTTCGGGAGGACTCCGACGAAGGCGCCGTCGTTGTTGTAGCGCCGGATCTCCCCGTCGCTGCCGTTCGACATCAGGCCGCGGTCGGCGACGAAGAGGTCGCTCTCGAGGAGCATCTGTCCCGAGAGGGCCGGAGTGAGGAGCGCCAGCGCGACCAGACCGGCGGCGGCGGTGAGTCTGAAGTGGGGCATCGTCGGCATCGTCATGGGAGGAACGGATCGCGGGAGCATGATAAGCGGACGGCCGCCGCCGGGAAACCTCCGTTCCCCGGCGGCGGCCGACCTCCGCCCCTGCGACGCGCCCCGTGGGGCCGTCTTCCCGCCGATCAGAAGATGTCGATCACCTGCTTCAGGGCCTCGGCGTTGCGCATGGGATAGTTGCTGTCTATGGCGACCCGGGCGAAGGCGCTCCGCCCCGACTTGTCGCCGATCAGCCCGAGCGCGACGATCGCGAACGCGCGCGTGAGATCGGTCTCCTTCTTCGCCGTCGCGAGCTCGACGAGGCGGGCGATCGTCCGCCGGTCGCCGGCGCGTCCGAGGGCGCTGGCCATGCCGCCCTTGATGTCGATCGAACCCGAGTTCTCGAGGATCGAGAGGAGCTGGTCGAGGGAGCTCTCGTCCTCGAGCAGGACGAGGGCGAGGCCACAGTCGCGGACGAGACGGCCGTTCTTCGCCTCACCGGTGATCTCACGGATGGTCGGGAGCGCGTCCCGGTGGTCCATCATCGCGAGGCAGGTCACGAGGTCGGCCCGGAGCTCGGGACTGCCGACGTCCTTCAGGGTCTTCAGGACGAGGGGGGCGGACTCGCGGTCGTCGAGGATGCCGGAGGGCGATCGGTGAGCGCGCCGCGGAGGCTCTGGTCCTTCTCGTCGTCCAGCATCTTGCGCATCAACTCGCTCGACTCGCGGTCGTGGCCGATGCCGAGCGCCAGGGCGGCGAAGCCGCGCCCTCGCGCTTCTTCCCTTGGTCAGGACGCTGCGGAGCCTCTTGACCGCGAGCGGATGCCCGAGCCGTCTGGAGCGAGATGAGCGCGAAGTCTGGCGGGCGTCGCGCTCGCCGTCGTAGGCGCGGATGAACGCCTTCACGTCGTCTCCTCGGAGCCGCCGCCGAGGACGCGGCCGGCGAGGATCGCGGCCGAACGGCGCACGTCGTTGTCGCGCTCCGAGAGGCCGTCGAGGGCCAGCTTGGCCGCGGCCCCGTCCGCGAAGCGCGCAAGCGCGGTGAGGACCATGGGGTGGAAGTTGCTGTCGTCGCGCGTCGAGGCTTTCCTCGCGAGGGCCTCGGCGAGGGTCGAGACCAGGACGGGTCCGCGGTGAGGGCAGGCCCAGCGCGCGACAGCCCTCGAGCTCCCGCGCCTTCACCCGCGAGACCCGGGGGAGGGCGCTCTTGTGGCCGAGCCGTTCGGAGAGGGCCTTCTTGGCGCGGTCCCCGCCGGAGAAGCCGAGGGCGATCGCGGCGATCCCGCGCTCGCGATAGCCGGTGTCGTCGGCCGTCATCACCTCGATGAGGGCCGCCTCGCCCCGGGGATCCCGGAGGAGGCCGACCGCCAGCATGGCGGCCCGCGGACCTTGACCTGGCTGTCGCCGAAGAGGGCGACGAGCGCGCCGAGCTTCCGGGCACGGCCCGCGCGGCCCATCGCGATGGTCGCGGCGTCTGCGCACGTCGGCGCTCCCGTCCTTCAGCGCCGCCGCGAGCACCGGCAGGATCAGCTTCTCGACGTCCTCGGACGTCGCGCTGCGGTGGATCGCGCCGCCGCCGTAGTTCGGGTCCTGCTCGCGGGCCTTCTCGAGGCGACGCTCGCGGACGTCGAAGAACTCCTCGCGATTGCGGTCCCACCAGTTCCGCCAGGTCGGCTCCTCGGAGGCCGTGACGCCGCCCGTGCGGGGCGTGCCGCCGGGGCGCGGCGAGGGCGGATTGCCGGGGCCGCCCGGGCCGCCGGGACCGTTGTACTGGCCGCCGTGGGCCAGCGCGGCGGGAGAGAGGAGGAGGACGGCGAGGACGACGGCCAGGCCCCGGACGTCAAGCCCGCGACGCGACCGTGCGGCTCCGCTCGCCCGGGCGGTGGTCCGCTCCGAAGTCAAGTCGTTGTCAGTGAACATCTTGCGGCTCCCGTTCTCGCTTGGACCTCCAGCTCCGTCACCCATCGTGCGCAAAGCGCGCTCCAATGTCGACCGGGGGCGGGGGCGGGGCGAGAATGTCGGGCGGGGAGGGGGCGGGTCGCCAAAAAGAAACAGCCCCGGATCGCTCCGGGGCCCGTTTCTCGGCTTCGTGCTCGCCCCCCGGCTTCGGTGGGCTCGCGGCGGGTTCCATTCCGGGCGCGTCGCTTGTTCTCGCTACCTGAAGGGAAGGATCGTTCATGGTGGGTGCCCGCGGGCCGAAGCTCGCGAGCCCTGGTTTCGGTGGGACGTCGCCCGCCGGAACTCGAACCCGTCATCGACACCGCATCGCCCGGACGCTTCTCACTTCATCCGCGCGGACGGCGCCCCCGGGCTTTCGGCCGGAAGCACGTCGACAGCGGAAGGGAAAGCAACTCGCCGGCCAATGCGGATCGAGATCCGGCAAGGTTTCTTAAGTGGCTTCAGATGAGAGTCTTGTGCGCCGAGATGGGGCCGGGGGCGGCCGCCGGCACTGCACCATATGGTCGAATCGGAGGCCGGGCCCCGTCCGGAATGGTCCGGTGCGGCGCGGCCGGCGGATCCTCAGGTCCCGATGTCGCCGACGTTCGACGAGACCAGGGCCAGCTCGGGGTTCCGCGCCGCGATGATCGAGGCCAGCCGCCGGACCGCACGCTTCACGCCCCAGGTCCCCCGGGGATGCCCGATCGAGGAGGTTTTCACCGCGAGCCGGCCCTTCTCGCCGCGGACGACGATGAGGCCGACCTGCTGGCTGTGGGCGCCCTCCTTGACGAGGCACTCGACCATCCACGAGCCGCCGTCGGCGGCTCG
The DNA here is from genome assembly GCA_041402125.1 of Planctomycetota bacterium. GTDB lineage: Bacteria > Planctomycetota > DRQF01 > JAWKSY01. Next base: position 53,668 of record JAWKSY010000001.1, on the reverse strand, counting down.
CCAGGCGCGCTCCATGCCGACCACGACCTCGACGCCCTCGTGCAGCTCGACGATGCGGTTGGGCTCGAAGCCCGCCAGGAGGTCGGCGTCGCCGTAGGCGCCGTCGAAGGTGACGTTGGGCACGGGAGGGACCTCCTGCCGGGGCCGGGCCGGGGCGTCGGGGGCGATCTTCTTCCAGACGAAGAAGTGGTTCCCGATGCCCTGCTCGCGGGCCTTCCGCTGGTACTTCGTGACGACGTGATCGGGGAGTTCGGGGACCTCGGTCGTCTCGAGCTCCGAGACGAACCAGGGCTGCGCCTCGAGTTCGCGGCCGATCCAGACCGCGTAGTCGGCGTGGTCGGTGGCGATCGTCAGGCGGGCGCCGGGGGCCATCACGGCCTGGAGCGCCTCCAGGAAGGGGCGCTGGATCAGCCGGCGTCCGTGGTGACGCTCCTTGGGCCAGGGGTCGGGGTGGTTGACCCAGACCCGCTCGAAGGCGTTCGCGGGGAGCAGCGACTCGAGGACGAAGCGCGCGTCGAGGCGCAGGATCCGCAGGTTGTGGAGATCCTCGCGCCAGGCGCGCCGCAGGAGGAAGTCGACCGATCCCCAGGCGATCTCGATGCCCAGGTGGTCGCGCTCCGGGTGGCGGAGGGCCTGATCGGCGAGGAAGGCGCCGTTGCCGAAGCCGATCTCGAGGGTCAGGGGCGCGCGGCGCCCGAAGAGGGCCTCCGGATCGAGCGGCCAGGGCCGCTCGAGATAGGGCACGACGAAGCGCTCGATCATCGCGCTGAGCGGGGGGAGGGACTTCGGCAAGGCTGACATCCGGCGGGGTCTCGCGAGCGTTCGGCGCGGAGCGTCGCGCGCGGGAATCTATCAATCCGGGCCGCCGCGGCCACGCCGTGGGGGCCGGCGCGGCCTTGCTATGATCGGACCCTCGCGAGGGTGGCGGAACTGCGGACGCGCGGGATTTAGGTTCCCGTCCGAAAGGTGTGAGGGTTCGAGTCCCCTCCTCTCGCATTGGACCGACCGACCCGGGGGCCGCCGTTCCCGGGTCGCGTGAGCGGGATTTCCGGGACGGGTGCGACGCCACCAGGGTGGCCGTCAACGGGAACGGGAGAGAGCCCGTCATGTCGAGCCGAATCGTCGTCATCCTGATCCTGGCCTTCGTGGCCGCCCTCGGCGTCTGGTTCTGGAGGGTCGCGACGAGCGCCGAGGAACCGACGTTCGAGGCGCAGGAACTGGCCGCCGAGGACCGCGAGGGCGCCGCCGGCGGCGCGCGTCGCCGGGGCGAGGGTGAGACCGAGACCCTTCGCGCCGAGGGCGAGGCCGGGGACGGCGGGCGCGCCGTCGCGACCACGCCGACCGACGACGGCGACGACCCCGATCTCGCCCACGTCTCGGTGCGCGTCGTCGACGACGCCAGCGGCCAACCGATCGCCGGCTGTCCCGTTCTCCTCGAGCCGCGAACGATGGGACCGCGCGCCGCCTCCGACGGCGAGGTCCGGACCACCAAGACCGACCGCGACGGCCGCGCCCGGATCGGCGCCCCGGGGCCGCTGCGCTTCGAGCTTCGCGTGCAGTCCCCGCGTCACGCGGATCACCTCGTGCCGGCTTCCCTCAATCCCGGCGAGGATCTCGATCTCGGCGAGGTGCGACTGAAGCTCGGCGCGGAGGTGCGCGGTCGGGTCACCGACGAGGCCGGGCGGGGGCTCGGCGGCGTCGACGTCCTCGCCTGGGTGGCCCCCGCCGCGAACGAGGGTCGGCCCGGCTTCGGGATGGCGAACCTCGCGCTCGGGAACGACGACCGCCAGGCGCGACGCACGGTCACGGCGGCCGACGGCGGCTACGCGATCACCGGTCTCGCCGAGGGCGCCGCGCTCGTGCGCGCGCGGCCGGAGGGACGTCCGGACGCGGAGCGGCGCGACGTCGCGATGACGCCGGGCGCTCTCGTCGAGAATGTCGACTTCGTGATCGGACCGGGTCGCGAGCTGCGCGGCCAGGTCGTCAAGCTCGACGGCACGCCCGTCGCCGGAGCGCGGGTCGAGATCGACGTCGATCGCGGCGGCGGCTTCACCGACTTCATGCGCCGCGCGACCGGCATCGCCTCGAAGTACCAGGCGACGAGCGACGCGCAGGGCGCCTTCGCGATCCCGGGCCTGGACCCGGAACTGAACTACCGGGCGACGGCCGAGGCGCTGGGCTACTTCACCGAGCGTCGCGTCGCGGTGCCCGACGAGGGAGCGCTGGAGATCCGGCTCGCGCCCGGCGCGCTGGTCGAGGTCCGCGTCAAGGACGCGAGCGGCGAGCCGCTCGCGGAGCCCTTCGAGATCACCTGCGATCGGACCTTTCCCGCCGAGGAGCACCGGGCGCGGCCCTTCTACGGCGCCGATGCCGCCGACCTGCTCTCGATCGCCGACGAGCCCGGTCTCGCCTGCATCGCGGACGTCCGCGGCGATCGCGTCCGCTTCACGGTGAGCGCGGCCGGACGCGCGGACGCCGTGGAGACCGAATCTCGGATCGGCTCGGGCGAGCGCCGCGTCGTCGAGGTCACGCTCGCTCGCGCGTTCCGCGTCGCGGGTCGGGTCGTCGACGAGCGCGGCGAGCCGGTCGTGCGCGCGACCGTCACGGCGCGAGCGATGCGCGAGGAGGGCGGCAACCCCTTCGCTCGCGAGGACATGAACTTTCCCTTCGGGGGCCGGAACGGTCCGCAGGACGCGCTGGCGCGCGCGCGGACCGACGAGCGCGGTCACTTCGTGCTCGAGAAGGTGCCCGAGGGTTCGATCGAGATCGCGGCGCGTCATTCGCGCTTCGTCTCGTCGGATCCGGAGGAGGTCGGGATCAGCGCCGACGTCGACGGCCTCGAACTCACCCTGCGGACGCCCGCGACGGTGCGCGGCACCGTCTTCGACGCCCAGGGCGCGCCCCTGCCGCGAGGTCGGGTGACCATGACTCAGGAGCGCGAGCCCGGCGCGGGGCCCTTCGGGCGCAACCGCCGCGAGGTGACCGCCGACGCCGAGGGTCGCTACGCCTTCCCGGGCGTCTCGGCCGGCCGCTACCGGCTCGTCGCCGCCGCGCCCGGGGGCGCGGGCGCGCCCCGAGGCATGTTCTTCGGCGGCATGGACCCCGGCTCCGATGAGAAGGGCACGCCCGTCGAGGTGCAGCTCGGTGACGACGTCGTCGTGGACGTCCGCCTCGAGCCCAAGGGGGCGATCGAGGGTTCGGTCCGCGCCGGCGGCGAGGCCGTCGGGGGCGTGACCGTCCAGCTCCGTTCGCGCGCGGGAGCTCCCGGCCGCGGCGGCGGCCGACGCTTCGGGCCGCCGATGGCCGGACAGCGCGCGCGCGCCGACCAGACGGGGCGATTCCGCTTCGAGCAGGTCGAGAAGGGCGAGTACGAGGCCATCGTCACCGTCCCCGGCCTCTCGCGCGAGATCACGCGCGACGTGAGCATCGTCGGCGTCGAGACGGCGCGGGTCGAGTTCGATCTTCCCGGCGGCGGCATCTCGGGTCGCGTCGTCGACGCCGCGTCCGGCGAGCCCGTGAAGGGGGCGCGGATCCGCCTCGTCGATCTCCAGCGCGAGGAGGATCCGAACCTTCCGCCGGAGGCCCGCGAGGCCATGCGTCAGATGGAGGCCTCGACCGCAGATCTCTTCGAGCAGATGTCGGGGCGGGCCGAGGACGGAAGCCGCACCGATGCCGACGGCGCCTTCCGTCTCACCTTCCTCGAGCCCGGTCGCTACCGCATGGAGGTGCGCGCCGCCGGCTTCGAGGATCCCGCGCCGCGCGAGTTCAACGTCGGCGATCGCATGATCTCGGGGCAGACCTTCTCGCTCACCCGCGGCGCGACGCTGACCGTCCGCGTCGAGAGCAAGGGCCAGCTTCCCGCCGGGACCTTCCCCTTCGCCTCGATCCTCCTGAAGGACTCGGCGGGCAAGGTCGTGAAGCGTCAGGTCTCGGGGCTCGGCGCGACCACGAAGTTCACCGGCGTTCCCGCCGGCGACTACGACGTCGAGGTCACGGTGGGCGAGCGCGTCGTCTCGAAGCCCGCGCGCATCGCCTCCGGCACCGACTCCGCCATCACCATCGACCTCGACTGACGAAAGTGAATAAAAGGGGTCAGACCCCCTTTATTCAAAAATGGGCCCATTTTGAATAAAGGGGGTCTGACCCCATTTATTCATCGAGGGCGAACCGGCGCAGGACGTCGAGGTCGACGAACTCGAGCGTGCTGATGTGCGTCGAGGCGAGACGAAGGCGCGGCGCGACGCCGGCCTCGAGCGCCTCCCGCCAGCGCTCGACGCAGAGGCACCAGCAGTCGCCGGCTTCGAGGCCCGGGAAGCCGAACTCGGGGCGCGGCGTCGAGAGGTCATTCCGCGGGCGGAGGAGAAGGCGAGAAAGTCCTCGGTCATCTCGGCGCAGACGAGGTGGAGCCCCTGGTCGCCGGCGCCGGTCCGGCAGAAGCCGTCGCGGTACCAGCCGGTCATCGGGGCGGTGCAGCAGACGGCGAGCTCGCCGCCCAGGACGTTGCGAGGCATCGCGGCCTCCAGGGCTCGGGTTCGTCAGACGACGGATGCGCGTGCGGTGTTCGTCACCGGACGGGCATCCCGCGATGGCGCGCTCGCCTCTCGATCCACCTCCCCGGGGATGCGCATCCGGCGACGGGCACCGCACGCGCATCTCCGGTCGCGGCGATCAGTAGGCCTCGTTCTCGCGCGCGAAGGCGGCGCGCTGCGCCGCGTCCTGGAGCGCGAGCTCCTTGAAGCGCTCGGCGAGGCGCTCCGGCGTGAGGCCGTGCTCGTCCAGCATCTCGTTGCGGGTGCCGTGCTCGACGAACTCGTCGGGCAGGCCGATCATCGCGATCTTGGCCGCGTTCCAGCGCTTCTTCGCCGCCTCCTCGAGGCAGACCGCGCCGAAGCCGCCGTTGAGCGTGTGCTCCTCGACGGTGATCACGATCGGGTGGTTGTCGATCGCGTCGCGCAGCATCTCGTGGTCGAAGGGACGCACGAAGCGGGCGTTGTAGACCGTGAACTCGATGCCCTGCTCCTCGAGGATCTCCGCCGCCTCCATGGCCGGGTAGACCATCGAGCCGTAGGCGAGGATGCAGCCGTGCGAGCCGCGACGCAGGACGTCGGCCTTGCCCAGCTCGAGCGGGACGTTGCGGATGTACTCCTGCTCCGGATCCGGCACCGCCGTCCGCGGGTAGCGGATCGCGCAGGGCTCTCCGGACTCGGCCCAGAGGTCCATCATGTCCTCGAGCTCGGTGCCGTCGGCCGGCGCCATCACGTTGATGCGCGGGAAGGTCCGGCTGTAGGAGATGTCGAAGCAGCCGTTGTGGGTCGCGCCGTCGGGGCCGACGATGCCGGCGCGGTCCATCGCGAGGAGGACCGGGTTCCGGTTCAGCGAGACCTCCTGGAAGATCTGGTCGAAGGCGCGCTGCAGGAAGGTCGAGTAGATCGCCGCCACGGCGCGCTTGCCGCACTTCGCGAGGCCCGCGGCGAAGGCGACGCCGTGGCTCTCCGAGATGCCGACGTCGTAGAAGCGCTCGGGGTACTCCGCCTCGAACTTCTTCAGGCCCGTGCCGCTCGGCATGGCCGCCGTCACCGCGTGGATGTCGGGGTCCTTCGCCGCCATCTTCACCAGGTGGTCGGCGAAGACGTCGGTGTAGGGCTTCTTGCCGAAGCGCTTGAACTCCTCCTTGCGGATCTTGGACTTCCGGGCGCCGCCGACGGCGTGCCACTTGTAGGAGTCCTTCTCCGCCTCGCGGTGGCCCTTGCCCTTCACCGTCTCGAGGTGGAGGACGGTGCCCTTGCCGCCGGCCTTGATGCGCTCGAAGAGCTCGATCAGGCCGAAGAGGTCGTGCCCGTCGTAGGGGCCGAGGTAGGGGACGTTGAAGCCGTCGAAGAAGCGGCCGTTGCGGGCGCCGCGGCCGGTGCCGTCGGCGATCTCGCCCGTCTCGCGGGCCTCGGCCTTCACCGACTTGAAGTAGGTGCACATGCCGCCGACCGAGGGCGCGATCGACATGTCGTTGTCGTTCAGGATGACGATCAGCTTCTCGTCGCGCAGGACGCCGAAGTTGTTGAGCGCCTCGAGCGCCACGCCCGACGGCAGGGAGCCGTCGCCGATGACCGCGACGGCCCAGCGGTCGGTGCCGTGGTTCGCGCGGGCCATGCCGAGCGCGGTCGAGATCGACGTGCCGGCGTGCGCCCACATGAACCAGTCGTAGGGGCTCTCCTCGGGCCGGGTGTAGCCCGCCGGGCCGCCCTTGATGCGGATGTCCCGGTACCACTCGCGGCGACCGGTGAGCATCTTGTGCGGGTAGCACTGGTGCGCGACGTCGAGCGTGATCTGGTCGCGACGGAAGTCGAAGACCTTGTGCAGGGCGATGGTCATCTCGACCACGCCGAGGCTGGACGCGAAGTGGCCGCCGTTCTCCGGCATGACCTCGACGATCCGGTCGCGGATGTCGGACGCCAGGCGCAGCAGGTCCTCGTTCGAGAGGGCCTTGAGGTCGTCGGGGCCGTTGATGGCGTCGAGGATCGTGTCGTTCATGCTTCCTCCCCTCAGTCCTGCAGGCTCTTCGGCAGCGGGAACTTCACGTGCTCGTCGGCGTAGACCACGGTCTGCGTGTCGTCGTAGCCGAGCTCCTTCAGGCGCACGAGCAGCTCCTCGACGAGGCTCTCCGGGGCCGAGGCGCCGGCGCTGACGCCGACCGACTTGTGGCCCTCGAGCCACTTCGGGTCGAGCTCGTCCGCGGTCGGGATGAGGTAGGCGTCCCGACCCATGCTCTGGGCGACTTCCTTCAGCCGCTGCGAGTTGGAGGAATTCGCGGCGCCGAGGATCAGGAAGACGTCCGTCTCCGGGACCATCTTCTTGATCGCCTGCTGGCGGTTCTGGGTCGCGTAGCAGATGTCGTCCTTGGACGGCGTCTCGACGTGCGGGAACTTCGCCTTGATGGCGGCGACGATCTCGGCCGTGTCGTCGAGCGACAGCGTCGTCTGGGTGACGAGCGCGAGCTTCTGGTCGTCCGGGAACTCGAGGCTCGCGACGTCGTCGAGGGTCTCGACGAGGACGGTGTCGGTGGGCGCCTCGCCCATCGTGCCCTCGACCTCCTCGTGGCCGTCGTGGCCGATGAGGATGAGCTTGTAGCCCTTGCGGACGTAGTTGACGACCTCGATGTGGACCTTCGCGACCAGCGGGCAGGTCGCGTCGATGACCTCGAGCCCGCGGCGCTCGGCCTCCTCGCGGACGGCGGGGGAGACCCCGTGCGCGCTGAAGACGACCACGGAGTTGTCCGGGACCTCGTGCAGCTCGTCGACGAAGATCGCGCCCTTCGGCTTGAGCCCGTCCACGACCGTGCGGTTGTGCACGATCTCCTTGCGGACGTAGACCGGGGATCCGAACTTCGCCAGGGACAGCTCGACGATGTCGATGGCGCGCTCCACGCCGGCGCAGAAGCCGCGCGGCTCGGCGAGATTGACCTTCATTCCGATCCTTCCGGACGCGGGAACGGGAAAAGGCGGCCCCCGCCTTCGCGAGGCCGGAAGTCCGCCCGAATTCACTGCTCAGAATTAGCCGAATCCGAAGCCACTGGCAAGTTTCGGGCGAGGCGGGGCCCGGCCGGGGAGGGGCGACCTTGAGCCTGTCCGCGGGATCGGACAAGCTGCGGTGCCGCCGCCCTTTGGGGCTCCCGGGCGGGTGAGGCCGAGCGACGCTCCGAGGGAGGTGCGAGGCCGCAGGAGGAACACCTTGACCGCAGAGAATCCGAAGAAGGGCGCGACCGCTCCGGAGCTGCCCGACTACCTCATCGAACGGGCCAGCGAGGCCCTCGTGGGGCTCCAGAACCCGGATGGGCACTGGGTGGGAGAACTCGAAGGAGACACGATCCTCTCCTCCGAATACATCCTCTTCCACTGGTTCCTGGGCCGCGCGGAGCAGGACGCGGACGAGCTGCGCCGCTGCTGCAACTTCCTGCGGCGCGGTCAGAACGAGGAGGGGGGCTTCTCCCTCTACCCCGGCGGCCCCAGCGACGTCAGCGCCTCGGTGAAGGCCTACTTCGCCCTCAAGCTCTTCGGGGACGACCCCGAGGCCGATCACATGCGCCGGGCCCGGGCCAAGATCCGCCGGCTGGGCGGCATCGACGCATGTAACACCTTCACCAAGCTGACTTTGGCGCTGTTCGGGCAGGTCTCCTGGAACGAGTGCCCGGCCGTCCCGCCGGAGCTGATCCTCTTTCCGCGCTGGTTCCCCTTCAACATCTACGAGATGTCGAGCTGGTCGCGGACGATCGTCATTCCCCTGAGCCTCGTCTGGGCGCTCAAGCCCCAGCGGAAGGTCCCGGCGGGCTGCGACATCGCCGAGCTCCGGGTGCCGCTGGACGACGCGCCGGAGTACCGCGCCTTCGAGGTCGACGGCACCTCGAACACCTGGCGGATCATCTTCCAGTCCCTCGACAAGGCGGCGAAGCTCGCCGAGAACGTCAACACGAAGCTCCGCGTGCGCCCCCTGCGCCGGCTCGCGATCAACCGCGCCGTCGAGTGGGTCCAGCGTCGCTTCGAGAAGAGCGACGGCCTGGGCGCGATCTTCCCGCCCATCGTCTACAGCCTCGTCGCCTTCCAGGCGCTCGGCTACGACGAGGACGAGCCGCACTACAAAATGGCGATGGAGGCCTTCAAGGGACTCCGCGTCCACGCCTCCGACGACGAGATCCGGATCCAGCCCTGCCACTCGCCGGTCTGGGACACCGCGATCGCTCTCAACGCGCTCGCCATCGCCGGCCTGCCCCAGAACCGCGACGCGGTGGAGAAGTCGGTCGACTGGCTCCTCGCCCGCGAGGTGCGGAGCTTCGGCGACTGGGCCGAGAAGGTGAAGGGCGTCGAGCCCGCCGGCTGGTACTTCGAGTACCAGAACGAGTTCTACCCCGACGTCGACGACACCATCATGGTCATGATGGCGCTCGAGCGCGTCGGCGTCGAGCGCGCCCAGGGCGCGATCAAGCGGGCGATGAACTGGGTCTGGGCGATGCAGTCGAAGGAGGGCGGATGGGCCGCCTTCGACCGCGACAACAACCGCCAGGTCCTCACCAACGTGCCCTTCGCGGACCACAACGCGATGCTCGATCCGCCCACGGCCGACATCACCGCGCGCGTCCTCGAGACCTTCGGCATCTTCGGCGTCGATCAGTCCGACCCGCGCGTCCGCAAGGCCATCCGCTTCATCGAGAGCCAGCAGGAGCCCGACGGCACCTGGTACGGCCGCTGGGGCGTGAACTACATCTACGGCACCTGGCAGGTCCTGCGCGGGCTGCGCGAGATCGGCTACGACATGGCGCGCGAGAACATCGCGCGCGCCGCGGACTGGCTGGAGTCGATCCAGAACCCCGACGGCGGCTTCGGCGAGTCGATCGCGAGCTACGAGGATCCGAGCCTCAAGGGCCAGGGCCCCTCGACGCCGAGCCAGACCGCCTGGGCCATGATGGGGCTCATCGCGGCCGGCCGCGCCGAATCGCCGGCGCTCCGCCGCGCCATCGACTACCTGACCGAGACCCAGCTCGCCGACGGCACCTGGGAGGAGGAGTACTGGACCGGCACGGGCTTCCCGAAGGTCTTCTACCTCCGCTACCACTACTACCGGATCTACTTCCCGCTCATGGCGCTCGCGATGTGGCGCGACGCGCTCCGGCCCGAGCCGGCGCCCTCCGTCGTCCACGTCGCCGAGCATCAGGCCAACTGAGCGAACGGTGAACGGCCTCCTCGACGGCCTCGCGATCCTGGTCTCCCTCGAAGAGGAGGCGGCGCCCTTGCGCCGCCTCCTCGCGCATCGGGGCGAGACCGACCGCCTCCGCGTCTTCGGCGCCGGCCCGCTCAACGCGGCGCGTGCCCTCGACGGCCTCGAGGTCCGCGGCATCCTCCACCTCGGTTTCGCGGGCGGCCTTCGCGCCGATCAGGCCCCGGGGGATCGCTTCGTGTTGCGGAGCGCGCGCGACGGGGAGGGCGAGGTGTCCCTGCCGACGACCCCGCTCGGCGAGCGCCTTCGCGAGCTCGGCGCTCGCGAGGCCGCGATCTTCACCGCGCCCGGTCCGCTCGACGCCGCCGCCAAGCGCGCGGAATCCGCGCGCGGCCGCTCCGACCTCGTCGACATGGAGAGCGCGATCCTCGCGCGCGCGGCCCTCGAGCGCGGCCTCGCCTACACGGGCTTCCGCGCCGTCAGCGACGCGCTGGCCGAGGACATCCCCGCCGCGGTGACCGCGAGCTGGGACGGCGAGCGCTTCCGGACCGGCCGCATCCTCCGCGGCCTCCTCGCGCGTCCGTCGCTCCTCCCCGAGCTCCTCCGCCTCCGCCGCCGCTCCCTCGACACCGCCGAGATCCTCGCCGCCACCGTCGGCGCCGCGCTCGCCTGACCTTCCGCCGTCGACTTCCGCGATTCTCATACGGTGTCAGTCACCCGATGAGACTTTTCCATCAGGCGGCCAATGTCGCCGAGCGCGTCACGAGGAAAAGTCTCATTGGGTGACTGACACCGTATGAGAATCGTCGCTGCCCTCAGGGCACGAGACGGATCATCGTGCGGACGATGTCGAGCCCCGACTCGCCGTCGACCTCCGGCGCCCGCCCCTCGGCGATCGCGTCGACGAAGTCCTGGATCTCGCCGACGAAGGGCGAGACCGGTTCGAAGACCAGCGGCTCTCCGCCGAGGAAGATCCTCCCCGAGCCGTGGCGTCCCAGCGTGCCCACCGCCTGCATCGCGCCCTTCGTGCCGTAGATCTCGACCCGCGGCTCCGAGTCGAAGAGCACCGAGGTGACGATCTCCGCCGTCAGTCCGCTCGCATGGCGCAGCGCGACCACGGCCGTCTCGTCGTGCGGTCCGCCGTACACCGCGTGCGACAGCACCGCGCGGGCCTCCTCGATCGCGCCCCCCTCCGGCGCGAACCAGCGACACAGATCGAGCAGGTGCGGTCCGTTCGCGGCGAGGCTCCACCAGCGTCCGAGCTCCGGCCGCGCGCGCCAGTTCGCAGGGTCGCCCGCGAAGGTCCAGTGGAGCCGCAGGTGTCGCAGCTCGCCGAGCGCTCCCGCCGCGATCCGCTCCCGCGCCATCCGGTGCCCCGCGTGCCAGCGCAGGTGGAAGGCCACGCCGAGCCGCACGTCGGCGTCGGCGCACGCGGCGACGGCCGCATGCCCCTCCTCCTCGGAGATCACCATCGGCTTCTCGACCAGCACGTGCTTCCCGGCCCGCGCCGCGGCGACGATGTGCTCCGCGTGCCGCCGATCCGGACTCGCGATGATCACCGCGTCGAGTCGCGGATCGGCGAGGAAACTCTCGAGGTCCCCGAAGGCCGGCTGCTCCGCCGCCGCTCCGTGCCGTGCCGCGAAGGCGAAGGCCCGCTCCCGATCGCGCGACAGCACCGACCACAGCCGCGCGCCCCGCAGCTTCCCGAGCGCGGGCCCGTGGCTCGTGTCCGCGATGCTCCCCGTCCCGATGATTCCGATCTCGATCATGGCCAGACGCTCGCAGACGGCGGTCCCGATGTCGACGGGGATTCCGTGATCGCTCCCCCCCGAAGCGCTTCGGCGGCTTCGGGCGAAAACCCAGGCGGGGAGGGGGACCGGCGCGGCGGTCGATGCAGGGAGGATGACGACATCCCGGAATCCGCGCCCCCGGCGCCGCTTCGTGCGCGCCTCCGTCTTCTTGCTCTCGGTCGCCGTCGGGGTGACGCTCGCGATGGGGGTCCATCGGAGCCGCGAGAAGGCCGAGCTGCGCGCCGAGGCGGAGCGGCGCGTGAAGGCGTTCGCGGCGGAGGGATTCCGGTGGTGGCGGCCGGGGGATGCGCGGCCCAGCATGGATCTCTGTGCCGAGCTGCGCGGCATCGCGGCCGCGATGCGCGAGGAGCGATGGTACCGGCCCGAGCTCGTGGGCGCCGCCGACTGGTCGGACGTCGAGCGCGCGGGACTCGAGGCGTATCGGATCCGGATCGAGACGCGGCTCGAAGCGGCCGGCCCGCCCCGACCCTCGCGGTTGCTCGACCATCATCTGCCTTCGCTGCTCGACCAGCGCGAGTGCGCGGAGCTGCTGCTGGCCTTCGCGCGCCGGGACGCGGCGCGGGGCGCCCACGAGGCGGCCGCGGCCGGCTTCGGGCGGGCGCTCGACGTCGCGGGGCACGCCGAGTGCTCGTCGTCGGCCCTGCTCGGAGGGCTCGTCGGCGTGGCGGTGGAGACACGGGTGCTCGAGGATCTGACCGCGACTCTGCGCGGGATCGGAGTCGAGACGACGGCCTATCGCCGGCGCCTCGACGACGCGCTCGGACGCGGTCGAGACCCCGAGGAGGCCCGGCGACTCCTCCTCGGTGAGGCCGCCAACATCTGCTGCCTGATCCTGGCCGGACTCGACCGCGAATCGCCGGATGGCGAGAGGTGGCCGGACGCCTGGCCGGACGAGGGCCTTCCGGCCGCCCGGTCCTTCCTCGCGCAGGCCGACGTCTACGCGGCCGAGGCGCGGGGTGAGGGAGCGGCCGCGGGGACGGAGGATGCGAGGCCGGTGCAGGCCTTCCGGGCGGCGCTCGAGCGTCGAGGAAGGACACGCGATCTCGTCCGCGCGCTGCTCGGGGCGGCGGAGGAGCGAGCGGACACGGGAGAGTGGCCGCGCGACGGGGGATTCCTCGCCGACGGCTCGCCGGCGCTCGCGCGGCGGGTCGGGGTCCGGGAGGATGCGGACGGGTTGGCGCTCGTGCACCTGGACGTCGCGGGCGAGGCCGAGCTCGTGGCGCGGCGCGAGGCGATCGATCGACGGATCGCGCTCGAGGCCGCGCCGCCGCGGGATCACTGAGGCGCGCGACCGAGAACCGAAGGCGAGGCGACGGATGCTGGTAGGGTGCCAGTCACCGGATGAGCACTTCCGTTCCACCGCGTCCGCTCGCGAAGCCGACTCGCCCGGAAGATGCTAGTACGGTGCCAGTCACCGGATGAGCATTTCCGTTTCACCGCGCCCGCTCGCGAAGCCGACTCGCCCGGAAGTGCTCATCCGGTGACTGGCACCGTACTCGCATCTCTTTCCGCGACGCGTCCGCGTCAGTCGCGCGCGCGGAAGGTGACCGTCGGGGCCGCGGCGGGCGTGAAGAGGATGCCGCTCTCGTCGGCGCGAGCCTCGCACTCCGCGTCGGAGAGCTCGGCCGCGATCTCGGCCCAGCCGCGGCCGGCGGCGCGGGCGGCCAGGGCGTCGAGGCCGCGGGAGAGGACGAGGCGACGCGCGGCGGCCTCGCGGAGGCTCTGCGCGAACGAGGTCCACATCTCCGGCAGCGCTTCCGGATCGTCGTCCCGCGCGGCGACGGCGAGCGGGACGAGGTCGGTCTCGAGCTGCTCGGCGATCGCCCCGTCCGCCTTCTGCCGGAGGAGAGCGATGTCGTTCCAGGCGCCGGCGGTGGCCGCGCGGATCTCGTCGTACTGGCGAAGGAAGGCCCGTCCCTCGTCGGAGGCGAGCGCGTCGAGCAGGGCGGCGGCATCGAGCGACGGCAGGAGCTCGGCGCGCGCGGCGATGTAGGGTTCGAGGGGCGTGGCGGCGCGGCCAGGATCTCTCCCAGGGCCGCCAGCATCTGGTCTTCGGCGACCATCCGCGTCATGACGCGGACGGCGCTCTCGGGCAGGGCGGTCCAGGCGGCGGCGATCGGCGCGCGGCGAGAAGGAAACGCACCGCGTCCTGCGGGCGTCCTTCGGACGCGGCCCGCTTCGCTTCCTCGGTCAGCCGCCGGACAGCGTCGATGAGAGCCAGGGTGGCGGAGCCGTCGTTCGGGGTGGGGGACGGAGGGGCGCCGTCGATCGGAGGAGAGAGGGTGAGGCTCACGAGGTGCTCGGCCCTCGCGACGTCGCCGGCCCTCCGGCTCGTCTCGCGATCCGCGATGCGATCCGCGATCAGCGCGGCCACGAGGGCTTCGTCCGCGGTGCTCGCGGCCGGCGAGCGGGGAAGGGAGCCGACGAGATCCCCGAGCTCGGCGCGGAGGCCGTCGAGTCGGCGCTCCGTCCGCCGGCCCTGCACCGCGAGGGCTCCGACGGAGACGGCGATCGCGAGGATCAGGGCTCCGAAGACCAACCACCAGCGTCGCTTCGCCATCTCGTGCGCTCCGAGGGATCGGAAGGGGTGCGCCGACAACGGTAGCCGGTGGCGCGGGTTCGCGCTTCGTTCGGGGTGAGGTGGTCGGCGAGGCTCGTACGGTGCCGGATGCGAGTACGGTGTCCGATGCTAAAGTACGGTGCCAGATGGCAGTACGGTGCCAGTCACCGGATGTGCATTTCCGGGCGAGTCGGCTTCGCGAGCGGACGCGGTGGAACGGAAATGCACATCCGGTGACTGGCACCGTACTAGCATCCCGAACGCGCTTCCGATGACGGGCACGGGAGGAGTCCCTTCTTCGACGAGGCGAGGGCGGGCGGGGGCCCGAAAGATGCCGAGCCCGGATCCAGCCGATGGATCCGGGCTCGACGGAGTCGGATGGCGCTCCCGGCGGGCGAAGACTGGTAGACGCCGCGCCGGGAATGCTCCCTGCCAGTGAGATCGGTCCGGGGCCCGCATATTCCCGAGCGAATCCCGAAGGACTCGGGCCACGGCGCGGGATCGAAGCCCGGGCCCACGAAACCCCCGGGCGCTCGACGACCGCGCGGCCGGACTTCCTCCGGGTCCGGCCTTCGGATCGACGTCCTCGCCCCGCAGGCGAGGTTGCCGGCCTCTCCCACGCAGTCGGCGTGCCGCTCGGTCGCCCGGGGAAGCGATTCTCAAGTCGTTTCCCCTTATGTGGTTAGAGGCATGCCGGCGAGCGCCCCTGGAAGGGGAGTGCCCCGTCCGCGTCCAGATACTGGACGCATGACCGTCGCTTGACCGCGACTTCGCCATAGCGTATTCCTTTACGCCATGATCCCCACCGAGCCCGAGATCGGACGCGGCATCCGCCGCCGCCGTCGCGCCCAGGCGCTGACCCTCGACGCCCTCGCCCAGTCGAGCGGCGTCAGCGCGGCGATGCTCTCCGAGGTCGAGCGCGGGGTGAAGAACCCGACGGTGAAGCTCGCCTACCAGATCGCCCGGGCGCTCGGCTGCACGCTGACGGAGCTCCTGGACGAGACGCCCCTCGTCGAGCCCCGGCTCGTCCGCGCGGGCGAGCGGCGAGAGCTGCTCGATCCCGAGACCGGAGTGCGCCGCTTCGGGCTCCGCCACGAGCTCATGCCGCCCGGCTCGGAACTCGTCTGGTACCGGATCCCGCCCGGCGCGACCGCCGGCCTGATGGAGCCGAACCACGAGGGCGTCGTCGAGACGCTCACCGTCCTGAGCGGTCGGCTCGCGCTCCGCCTGGGCGCGCGCGAGTACGAGCTCGGCCCCGAGGACTCGATCGGATACGGCGCCCAGGTCGAGATGGAATACCGCAATCCCGGTGACGAGCCCTGCGAGGTGCTGCTCGTCTGTGAACGTCGCGCGCCGGGCGCGCCCTGAGAGAGGACGGAGCATGCGCGTCATCGAGGTGATCGATTCGCACACCGAGGGCGAGCCCACGCGCGTCGTCGTCGCGGGGCTTCCCGATCTCGGTCCCGGCTCCGCGCGCGAGCGCATGGAGGTCTTCCGGCGCGACCACGACGCGATCCGCTCGGCGCTCATCCGCGAGCCGCGCGGCTTCGACGCGATGGTGGGGGCGGCCCTCCTCGAGCCGAACTCTCCGGATGCCGTCGCGCAGGTGATCTTCTTCAACAACGTCGGCTTCCTGAACATGTGCGTGCACGGCACGCTCGGGGTGGGGCGGACGCTGCAGCACCTGGGGCGCATCGGCCCCGGCCGTCACCGCCTCGAGACGCCGGTCGGCGAGGTCTTCGTGATCCTCGGCGAGGACGGCTCGCTCTCGGTCGACAACGTCGAGAGCCGGCGTCACGCGAAGGACCTCGTCCTGCGCACCGAGCGCCACGGCGAGGTCGTGGGCGACATCGCCTGGGGCGGCAACTGGTTCTATCTCGTCCACACGCACGATCAGCGCGTCGGATCCGATCGACTCGCCGAGCTCGCCGCCTTCTCGCGCGACGTCGAGGCCTCGCTGCGGCGCGAGGGCGTCGCCACGCCCGACGGCCTGCTCCTCGATCACGTCGAGGTCTTCGGCGAACCCACGCGCGCCGACGCCGACAGCAAGAACTACGTGCTCTGCCCGGGCGGCGAGTACGACCGCTCGCCCTGCGGCACCGGCACGAGCGCGAAGCTCGCCTGCCTCGCCGCCGACGGGAAGCTCGAGGAAGGCGAGGTCTGGCGGCAGGAGAGCGTGATCGGCTCGCTCTTCGAGGGGCGCATCCGCCGCACCGAGCGCGGCGTCGTGCCGCGCATCTCCGGCGGGGTCTGGATCACGGGCGAGGCGCGGCTGTTCCTCGACCCCGCCGATCCCTACCGGCACGGGATCCTCCTTTGACCCTCCGCTGCGACATCGTCGTCGTCGGGGCCGGCATCGTCGGCGCCGCCGTCGCGGCCGCGCTCGCGGAGGCGGGGGCCGAGGTCGTCATCGTCGACCGCGCCCCGCCCGGCGGCGGCACGACCGCGGCGGGGATGGGGCACCTCGTGGCGATGGACGACTCGCCGGCCCAGTTCGCGCTCACGGTCCGCTCCCTCGCGCTCTGGCGCGCGCTCTCGGCCGGCCTGCCGACGGAGGTCGAGTGGGACACCTGCGGGACGATCTGGGTCGCGGCCGACGAGGCCGAGCTCGCCGAGGCCACGGCCAAGCACGCGGCCTACGCGGCGGGAGGCGTGGCGACGACGCTCCTCGACGCGACGGCGCTCGCGGCGCGCGAGCCCGCGCTCCGTCGCGGACTCGCCGGCGGTCTCCTCGTTCCCGGCGACGCGGTGATCTATCCGCCCGCCGCGGCCGCGGTGCTCCTCGCGAGGGCGGAGCGTCACGGCGCGCGCGCGCTCCTCGGGCGCGAGGTCGCGGCGGTGGGGGAGGGCGGCGTCCTCCTCGCCGACGGCGAGGTGCTCGAGGCGGGCCGCGTCGTCGTGGCGGCCGGTGCCACGAGCCCCGCCCTCGTCGCCTGGCCGCGCCTCGCCGAGGTGTTGCGTCCGCGGAAGGGGCACCTCGCGATCAGCGCGCGCGCGCCCGGCTACCTGCGCCACCAGCTCGTCGAGCTCGGCTACCTCCGCAGCGCCCACGGTCACGACGACGTCTCCGTCGCCTTCAACCTCCAGCCCCGGCGGACGGGACAGGTGCTGATCGGTTCCTCGCGCCAGTACGACCGCGCGGACGCGGCCGTCGAGGGCCCGGTCCTGGCGCGGATGCTCCGGCGCGCGCTCGACTTCGCGCCGACGCTCGCCGAGCTCGAGATCCGGCGCGTGTGGACGGGCTTCCGCCCCGCGACGCCCGATTCGTTGCCGCTCATCGGTCCCCTCCCGTCGGATGCGCGCACCTGGCTCGCGACCGGCCACGAGGGCCTCGGCATCACGACCGCGCTCGGCACGGCCGAGCTCGTCGCGGCGGCGCTCGGCGCCGGCACCTCGCCGCTCGATCCCGCCCCCTTCCTCCCCGCCCGATTCGAGGAGGTCGCCCGGGATGTCTGAAACCTCGGTCCTCATCCGGGTGGACGGACAGGAGCTCCGCGTGCGGCGGGGTATCAGCCTCGCCGCGGCGCTCTTCGAGGCCGGCGCGCCGGCGACGCGCCGCGCGCTCGACGGCTCGCCGCGCGCCGCGCTCTGCGGCATGGGCATCTGCTTCGAGTGCCGCGTCCTCGTCGCCGACCGGACCGAACGGCGCGCCTGTCGCATCCCCTGCGAGGAAGGACTCGAGGTGCGGACGCGATGAAGGCCGAGCGCCACGACGTCATCGTGATCGGCGGCGGTCCGGCGGGATTGGAGGCGGCCTCCGCCGCCGCCGAGTCGGGCGCCGCGGTGGCGATCCTCGACGACAACCCCGCCTTCGGCGGACAGATCTGGCGCGAGGACGTCCGCGAGGGGGCCGACCGCAAGCGCGCCCGCGTCGCCGAGACCCTACGCGCGCTCGAGGCGCGCGGCGCGGTCCTCCTCCCGGGGGCCACGGTCTTCGACGCCGAGGGACCGACCGACCTCCGCGTGATCCAGGGGGGAACGGTCCGGCGCCTGCGCAGCGATCGACTGATCCTGGCGACCGGAGCCCGCGAGCTCTTCCTGCCCTTTCCCGGCTGGACGCTTCCGGGGGTGGTCGGCGTGGGCGGGCTCCAGGCGCTCGTGAAGTCCGGGCTCGAGGTGCGCGGCCGGGCCGTCGTCCTCGCCGGCACGGGGCCCCTGCTCTACGCCGTCGCGCGCGACCTGCGTCGTCGCGGGGCGGAGGTGCGCGCCCTCGCCGAGCAGGCCCCCGCCGCGCGCATCGCGCGCTTCGGGCTCTCGCTCTGGCGTCAGCCGGCGAAGATGCTCGAGGGCCTCCTCATCTACGGCCAGCCGCAGGGTCTCGAGATCGCGCACGAGACCTGGCCGCGCGAGGCTCGCGGCGACGCGACGGTCCGGAGCGTCGTCCTCGAAGGGCGCGGCGGGCGGACCGAGGTGCCCTGCGATCTCCTCGCGGTCGGCTTCGGGCTCGTACCCGACACCCGCCTCGCCCGACTCCTCGGCTGCGCGACCGCGCGCGGCGCGGTCAGCGTGGACGAGGACCAGGCGACCTCCGTGCCGGGGGTCTTCGCCGCGGGCGAGATCACCGGCGTCGGCGGCGTCGACAAGGCGGTGCTCGAGGGCGCGGTAGCCGGGCTCGCCG
The DNA here is from genome assembly GCA_041402125.1 of Planctomycetota bacterium. Taxonomy (GTDB): domain Bacteria; phylum Planctomycetota; family DRQF01; genus JAWKSY01. Next base: position 34,980 of record JAWKSY010000001.1, on the reverse strand, counting down.
CGACGGACGCGCTCGGTCGCGCGCGCGGCCTCCGTCGTCCCCTCGCGCGCGAGATCGCGACGATGGAGCGCATGCGGCGGGCCTTCCGGCTCCGTCCCGAACTCCGCGCCCTGGCCGACGACGACACGATCCTCTGTCGGTGCGAGGACGTCACCGTCGGCGCCGCGCGCGGATGCCGCGAGCTCCGCGACCTGAAGCTGAAGACGCGCTGCGGCATGGGAGCCTGCCAGGGGCGCGTCTGCCATCCGGCCGCGCGCTTCCTTCTCGAACTCGGCGACGCGCACGACCGCGTCCGGCCGCCCCTCTTTCCCGTTCCCCTGGCCGCGCTCCTCGCGTCGGCCGAATCCGAGGATCCCGAATCGTGACCATGGAATTCCACGGCGTGATGCCCGCCATCACCACCCCCTTCCTCGAGAGCGGCGAGATCGACCACGCCTTCCTCGCCGAGCACGCGCGCTGGATGATCGACGAGGGTTGCACGGCCATCGTTCCGCTGGGCTCGCTCGGCGAGGGAGCGACGCTCGACCTCGACGAGAAGCGCGCGGTGCTCGCGACGCTCATCGCGGCGCTCGGCGACCGCGCGCCCGTCATGCCCGGCATCGCCGCCCTCAGCACGCACCAGGCGGTCGGGCTCGCGCGGCTCGCGGCCGATCTCGGTTGCGGGGGGCTGATGGTGCTGCCGCCCTACCTCCACAAGGGCGAGATGCGCGAGACGATCGCCCACCTCGATCAGGTCCTCGCGGCGACGTCCCTGCCCTGCATGCTCTACAACAACCCCGTTGCCTACGGCGTCGATCTGCGTCCGGAGATCGTGGCCGAGCTGGCGCTCCGCCACGAGAACCTCGTCGCGGTGAAGGAGTCGAGCGGAGACGTGCGCCGCGTGACCGCGCTCGAGGCGCTCGTCGGCGGGCGGCTGGCGCTCTTCGTCGGTCTCGACGACTGCCTCGTCGAGGGCGTCCGCGCCGGCGCGGTGGGCTGGATCGCGGGTCTCGTCAACGCGCTGCCGGCCGAGTCCGTGCGTCTCTTCGATCTCGCGCTCACCGGCGAGGATCCCGTCGGGCTCGCCGCGCTCTACCGCTGGTTCCTGCCGCTCCTGCGCCTCGACACCGTTCCGGAGTTCGTGCAGCTCATCAAGCTCGTGCAGGAGGAGACGGGGCGCGGATCCGAGCGCGTGCGCCCGCCGCGCCTGCCCCTCGTGGGGGCGGCCCGCGAGGCGGCTCTCGCGACGATCCGCGAGGCGCTCGCCGAGCGACCGGGCGGAGCGGGAGACGAGGAATGAGCGGGCTCACGGGATCGCAGATCGTCGCCGGTCGCGAGTCGCGCGGCGGCCTCGAGACCTTCCGCGCCCACGACCCGCGCGACGGGGCCGAGCTGCCGGGCGAGTTCCACGAGGCGACGACGGACGAGATCGATCGCGCCCTCGACGCGGCCCGGCACGCCCACGAGAGCTGGCGTCGCGCGCCGCGCGAGTCGCGCGCCCGGCTCCTGGAGGCGATCGCGGCGGAGATCGAGGCGATCGGCGAGATCCTGACGGCGCGGGCGACGGCCGAGACCGGCCTGCCGGCGGCCCGACTCGAGGCGGAGCGCGGACGGACCGTCGGCCAGCTCCGGCTCTTCGCGGCGACGGTGCGCGACGGCGCGCATCTCGAGGCCCGGATCGACCGCGCGCTTCCCGACCGTCGCCCGCTGCCGCGTCCCGATCTCCGCTCGATGATGGTCCCGCTCGGACCCGTCGCCGTCTTCGGCGCGAGCAACTTCCCGCTCGCCTTCTCGGTGGCGGGCGGCGACACCGCCTCCGCGCTCGCGGCGGGATGCCCGGTCGTCGTGAAGGGACATCCCGCCCACCCCGGCACGAGCGAGCTCGTCGGGCGCGCGATCACGCGAGCGGTCGCGGCGGTCGAGGCTCCGGCCGGGCTCTTCTCGCTCCTGCAGGGACGGGGACCGGCGGTGGGGGAGGGACTCGTCACGCACCCGGCGACGCGGGCCGTCGGCTTCACCGGGTCCTTCGCCGGCGGCCGCGCGCTCTGCGCGCTCGCCGCGACCCGGGCCGAGCCGATTCCGGTCTTCGCGGAGATGGGAAGCGTGAACCCCGTCGTGCTCCTGCCCGGCGCCCTCGCCGAGCGCGGCGCGGAGCTCGCGACGGCGATCGCGGCGTCGGCCACGCTCGGCGTCGGCCAGTTCTGCACCCAGCCGGGCCTGCTCCTCGCGCTCGCCGGCGAGGCCACCGAGCGGTTCGCCGCCGCGCTCGCCGCGGCCTTCGAGGGCGCGGCCGAGGCGCCGATGCTGCACGAGGGGATCGCGGCGGCCTTCGCGGCCGGATGCGGCCGTCTCGAGCGCTCCGGCGCCCGCCGCGTGGCCGGGGCCGAGGCGGCGCGACGCGATTCCTGGGGGCGACCCCGGCTCTATCGGGCGGACTACGGAGAGGTCGAGTCGCGCGAGGACTGGCACGAGGAGTGTTTCGGCCCCTCGTCCCTGCTGGTCGTCTGCGACGACGCGGTCGAGCTCCTCGAGGCGCTGGGGCGCCTGCCGGGTCAGCTCACCGCGACCCTCCACGCCGGCGCCGCCGACGAGGAGCTGGCCGCCTCGGCCGCCGAACGGCTCGAGGAGCGGGCCGGTCGCGTGCTGTTCGCGGGGGTTCCCACCGGAGTCGAGGTCTCGCCCGCGATGGTCCACGGGGGGCCCTGGCCGGCGAGCTCGGACGCGCGTTCGACCTCGGTCGGCACGGCGGCGGTCCGTCGCTTCCTGCGTCCGATCTGCTGGCAGGACGCTCCGCCGACGCGACTGCCGCCCGAGCTCCGCGACGAGGCGGCGGGGACGCTGCCGCGTCTCGTCGACGGCCGCCCCGAGGCGGGGCCGCCGCGCACCTGATCAGACGCGCGTGAGCGCGCCGGGGCGAGGCCGGCGGACGACCTGCAGGAAGTCGTCGAACGCGTCGGCGGCCGGCGCGGGCCAGCCGCTCCGGCGCGCGGCGAGCGAGCGTGCGACCAGGTCGTTCTCATCGCGCGCCGGCCGGCCCGCGCGGTCGTCGCGCGCGGGCGGCAGGCACGCGCGGCAGCGCCCCGACGGCGCGGTCCAGCTCCAGTCGCCGCAGCCGTCGCAGATGTCGAGTCGCGTGAAGTGGATGGTGCTCATGGCCGTCCTCCCCGGTTTCTCCGATCATCGCGCGCGGTCGCGAGCGTCCGGTGAGGACCGCGTGGGTTTCGCGTGCTCGGCGCTGTCCGGTGCGGCACGGACCCCCTTCGCGTGAACTCCACGTGAAGTTAATCGGAAAACCCGCGATGCGGCGGCGGGGACTTCTATATCCCGACCTGCGAGCTCGGCTGGGTGAGGGAAAGCCGCATCGTACATCTGCCATTCCCCGTCGGAGGCGATCCCGCCGCCCCGGTGTCCGTCCACTGCGTTCGCTGACTTCGCGCCCGGAGTTGAAGCGATGACGCCAAGACGAACTCGGGCCCCTCGGGGTCCGGTCGTGGTCCGACTCTTGTCCCTGTTCCTCCTCGCGACGGCGGGATCGTCGCTGCACGCCCAGGCCGTCCCGTGGGGACTGCCCGTCGTCGTGGAGAATCCGACCGCGGTGGCTCGCACCGCCGATCGGGCGACGGTCAGTCTCGTGGTGCCGCAGGCCTACGGATCGCTCGATCCCCAGGCCGACTTCCATCTCGTCGACGATCAAGGCACGCCGGTTCCGGCCCAGATGCGGGCGCTCTCGCGCTGGTTCGCGAAGCGCGACGACACGAAGGCGCCGGTGAAATGGGTGCAGACCATCTTCCTGGCCGACGTCCCCGCCCTGGGCCAGCGCACCTACTACCTCCGCACGGGCACGGGGCCCGGGGGGGCGCTCGTCGCGACGAGTTCCGCCTCCGCGGTGACGGTGTCGACGGGCGCGGCGGTCTTCACCGTGCCGCGCAACGGAGACGCCGTCCTCGGCACGGTGACGCTGTCCGGAGCGGCGCAACTCGCCTCGCCGGCCCGGTTCGCGTTCGAGCAGGTCGACGGGACGCCGGCGCCGATGTCGGTGCTGGGAGCCGTGGTCGAGCGCGCGGGCACCCTCGAGACCGTCGTGCGCCAGTGGGGCGAGATCGTCGGGCTCGGGCTGCGATTCACCGCCCGACTGCGCTTCGTCGTCGGCAGCGCGGAGGTCGAGATCGACTACCGGCTCGAGAACCCCGGCGGCTACGGCCTGGTCTCGCAGACCGGGGCGAGCGTCGAGACGCAGCACTTCAAGAGCGCGTCGCTGCTCATTCCGCTGGCCTCCGCGCCGAACGCGGTCGTCGAGGACACCGGCTCCCTTCCGCTGCCCGCCGGCGCCTCCTGGGCGCTCCGTCAGGACTTCCTCGCTCCCGTGGCCGCCTTGCCCTGGCTGAACGGGTTCATGGTCGAACGCGACGGTCCCCTCGGGGTCTCCTTCTCGGTGGCCGAGCGCCATCCGGGGGCGATCGCGCTCGCGCGAGCGGGCGGCTCCCTCGCGATCGCGGTCGACCGCTTCTGGCAGAACGCGCCCAAGGCCTTCCGCCGCTCCGGGTCGAACGCCATCGTCGATCTCTGGCCCTCCTTCGGCGCCGGTCCGACCTACGGCGGTCCCTACGGAGGAGCGAGCACGCCGAACATCGATCCCCTCGCGCTCAGCAGTTATCGCTTCGAGGGCGGGCGCTGGAAGACCCACCGGCTGCGGCTCGCGTTCAAGACCGGGTCCGCCCACACCCCGAACCAGCTCGTCTCTCTCGCCGAGCGCGTCCGCGTGCCGCTCGTCGGCCACGGCCCCCTGGGGTGGAACTTCCGCCTCGGGGGCTTCGGCGAGGCGGTCATCGAGAGTCGCGCCTGGCCGGACGTCGGGGGGCAGCGCCTCGAGCGCTTCCAGGGGATCTTCGCCCGCGACGACGCGGCCGACGGCTACGGCATCTACCCGCCGATCGGTCTCGACGGCTTCCGCCGACGGGGAGGCACCTACGGCGGGCAGCAGATGTACGGCTGGGAGAACTTCGGCGACATCGCCTGGGACGACGGCTACTGCTCGCTCCACTACGACATCCCGGCGACGCTGATGCTCGGCTGGTTCCGCACCGGAGATCCCGCCTTCCTCGATGTGGGACGGGATCTCGTCTGGCATCGCCGCGACTACGACCAGCTCCACACGACGGACCCGAGCGCGCAGCGCCGCGGCGGTCAGTTCTACGAGAAGGGCTATCACCACGGGAACTTCACCGCCCCGGCCGTGACGCACAACTGGGTCGAGGGTCTCCTGCTGCACTACCTGGCCACGGGTGACGAGGGCAGCCGCGAGGCCGCCCTGGAGTGCGGCGAGTTCGTGCTCCGTCAGCACCTCGAGAACTGGAACGGCTGGTGGGGGGCGCGCATGCCCGGCTGGGCCCTGGAGGCGCTGGTCCACCTCTGGAACCACGTCGGCGACGCGCAGTACCTCGTCGGGGCGGACGGCATCGTCGACGCCTGGAACGCGGCCGAGGCCGCGAACGGATCGATGGGCTACGTCATCAACCCCGGCTACTGGGGGATGCCGCACGCGCAGTCCTGGATGCACGGGATCATGCTCGGCGCGCTCGGCAAGTACTACATCTCGACCGGCGATGCGGACGCCCTGGTGACGATGGACCGCGTGGCGACCTGGTTCCTGACGGACGTCGTCGAGACCCTGCCGAGCGGTCCCTCGAACCAGCGGACGCTCGCGCGGGTCTGGGAGCGTCTCGCCCCCGGGTACCAGGCGGACCTCAGCCGGCACCACGTCTGGTCGATCGTCCACGGCCTCTCCTACGCCGCGCTCTGTCTGAACGACCTCGTCTATCTCGGCGCGGCCGACTCGCTCTTCCAGAGCGCGACGCGCTACTGGCAGGAGAGCGCGGGCACGACGGCTCCGCAGAACTGGAACGATCCGCAGACCTGGGATCCGATCACCTGGAAGCCGGCGCAGTTCCCGACGACGGAGACCAAGGCGCTCGGGAACATCGGGCTCTGGGGCCTCGCCCTGCCCGCCGTGCGGACCTACCTCACCGGGCAGTGGTGAGGCCGGACGCTCCCGGGGGGCGCCGCGGCGCTCCCCGGGACTCTCGTCCCGTCGCGTTCAGGTACGGACGAGGAGCCGCGCCAGCGGCCCCGGGGCGAGATCCGGCGTGAGCAGCTCGCGGCCGCGCCCGAGGAGGGCGCCGGCCGCGAGACGCCCGGAGCGGATGCTGCCCTCGAGCGTCGAGGGCCAGCCCACGTCGGTCCAGTCCCCGGCGAGGACCGCGTTCGCGTGGGGCGTCGCGGGTCCGGGGCGCATCGCCTCGATGCCCGGCGTCGCCGAGAAGGTCGCGCGGGTCTCCTTCACGACGACGTGGTGGAGCACCCGCGCGCCCTCCATTCCGGGCAGGAACCGGCGGAGCTCGGCCTCGGCCAGCGTCGCGATCTCGGCCTGTCCGCGATCCTCGAGGGACCGCGAGGCGGAGACGACCAGCGCGAGGCGCTGACCCACCCCGTCGGCCGCGCTCGGGCGGTCGAAGAACCAGTGGATCGGACTGTCGAGCAGCGCGCCGTGCGGCAGCTCCGTCACGCGTCGATCGAGCCAGAGGTGGATGCCGGTGATGGACGAGTAGGCGAACTCGTCGCCCGTCCGCGTCTCGCGGAGCGGGGCGCCGCCCTCCACCGCCAGACCGTCGAGCGCGTTCGGAGGCAGGGCGACCACGAACTCGTCGCCTGCGATCTCCTCGCCGTCCGCGAGTCGCGCCGCCGCGATGCGGCCGGCCTCGACCCGGAGCGCGGCCACCCGAGCGCGGGTCCGGACGCGTCCGCCGCTCGCCTCGAGGTACCGCTCGGCGCCGGGCGCCACGAGCCGCGTGAGGCCGAGCTTCGGCACCCCCATGCGCGCGGCGTCGCGGTGGGCCATGAAGGCCTCGAGGAAGACCTGAAGGCAGGGGCCGCCGGCCGCGCGGTCGAGGGTCTCGTTCACCGCGCCCTCGATGATCGGTGCCCAGAACCGGCTCCGGGCGAGCGCGGACGGGTGCCGACGGGCGAGCCAGGCGGAGAAGGGCGCCCGCGCCGCGATCTCGCGACGCGCCCGGCCGGTGAACATCAGGGCGGCGAAGGCGCGGACCACGCCGAGGCGGTCGCGGAAGGGCAGGGCCTTCCACCCCAGGAGACCGGGCAGGTAGTGGAGCGGCGCGGGAAGGGAGGCCCGCCCGAGGTCGCAGCGTCGGCCTCCGGGGAGGAGGTAGTGGAAGCGGTCGTACCAGTCGACGAGCGAGCCCACCGAGAGCCTCGCCAGGACATCCCGCGCGTTCGTGCAGCAGCCGAGGAGCACGTGCTGGCCGTTGTCGACCTCGTCGCCCGTCGCCCGGTCGGTGAAGGAGTAGGCGCGACCGCCCAGGAAGGCGCGGCGTTCGAGGAGCCTGACCTCGCGGCCGGCGTCGGCGAGCGCGGCGGCGGCCGCGATCCCGGAGACGCCGCCGCCGATCACGATCGCGCGGGGACGCGCGCTCATACCTCGGCGCCGATCCCGAGCCAGGCGGAGGCGGCGATCCCGAGCTTGCGCGTGAGCGGCACGCGGGCCCGGCGCGAGAAGACGTCGTAGTCCTGCGCGACGATGCGATCGAGGATGCCGTGGTAGATCCGGCGCATGGTCCGGAGCGAGGCCCGGGCGTCGGGGGCGATCATCGCGACGAGCGGGCGCGAGGCGGCGTAGTGCGCCTCGGCGCGCGCGCACTCCGCCGCCATCAGGGCGCGGAAGCGCGGGTCGGCGCCCGGGGCGCGCCTCAGGTCCTCGATCGTGAGCCCGTGCTCGGCCAGGTCGCGGAGCGGGAGGTAGACGCGATCGCGTTCGAGGTCCTCGGACACGTCGCGGAGGATGTTCGTGAGCTGGAAGGCGTATCCGTTGTCGACGGCGAGCGTCTCGGCGCGGCGCCAGTTCTCGGGCGACGGTTCGGCCAGGCCGAAGAGCCGGATGCTGACGAGGCCGACGGTGGAGGCGACGAGATAGCAGTAGCCGAGCAGGTCCTCGATCGTCTCGTAGCGGGTGATCGCGAGGTCGCGCTCGGTGCCGTCGATGAGGTCGAAGAGGTGCTGGGGGTCGATCTCGAACTCGTCCAGCACCCGCACGAGCGCCGGCATCACGGGATGCACGTCGAGCTCGCCGGCGAGCCCGCGGCGCAGTCGATCGCGCCAGGACGCGATCGCGTCCGCCCGGGCCGCGTCGGCCGCGTCGTCGCTCAGATCGTCCGAGTGACGCATGAACGCGTACACGACCTCGAAGCCGATGCGCTTGCGCCGCGGCAGGGTCTTGAAGGCGTAGTAGAAGCTCGTCGCGGCCTTCCGCGTCGTCTCCCGGCACCAGGCGAGGGAGTCCTCGTAGGCGTCCGTGCTCACCGTCCGCCTCCGAAGACGCCGCGCGCGAGCGCTCCGAGCATGAGACGGGCCCGGGCGAGCTTGCCGACGCGCGGGCGTCGCGCGAGGACGTCGTGATCCTGCGCCGCGATGGCGTCGAGGATCGCGAGGCCGCCGCGGTTGAAGAGGTCGATGTCGAAGCGGGCGCGTCCCGAGACCATGCCCACGAGCGGCAGTCCCTCGTGGAAGAGGGCGCGAGCGCGCTCCACCTCGAAGCGGATGAGCTCGCGCACGTTCTCGCCGGCCCGCGGCATCCCGAGGTCCTCCTCGTTGACCCCGAAGCGCGCCATGTCCTCGAGCGGGAGGTAGATCCGTCCCCGTCGGAGGTCGTTCTCGACGTCCTGCCAGTGGTTCGCGAGCTGCAGCGCGGTGCAGGTGCGGTCGGAGAGGCGGCGTCGCTCCTCGTCGCGGTAGCCCAGCAGCGCGAGCACGATGCGTCCGACGGGGTCGGCGCTCCGCTTGCAGTAGTCCAGCACGTCGTCGTAGGTCGGGTAGCGGAAGACGCGCTGGTCCTGCTCGAAGGCGTCGAGCAGGTGGTGGAAGGGCTCCGGCTCGAGCTCGCAGACGCGGGCGGAGTGCGCGAGGGCGACGAAGACCGGGTGGCGCGCCGCGCCGGCGAAGGCGCGTTCGAGCTCGCCCCGCCACCAGCCGAGCAGGGCGAGGGACCGCTCGGTGTCGCCGCCCGTCTCGTCGGCGAGGTCGTCCGACCAGCGGCAGTAGGCGTAGACGTTGTAGGCGTGCTCCCGCGCCTGCTCGGGGAAGAGCCAGGTGCCGACGTGGAAGTTCTCGTAGTGCGTCGTCGCCAGGTGCCGGCAGTAGGCGTGGGCGGCCGCGTAGTCCCACTCGGGGCGCGCGAGGTCGGCCGCGCCGCCGGGGAAGGTCCGGAGGAGGCTCTCGGGGATTTCGAGGTCCGGAGGGGCGGCGGCGGTCACGATCGTCTCCCAGGGGCGTCGGAGCATGCTAACAGTGGCCCGCCCGCCTGAGCAGGGGCGCCGGGGCCCCGGCGGGGGGGGCGCGTGGTGAGATCCCGGCGACCTTCGTAGCATGGTCTCCGCGCCGCCCGGACGCTCCGCCGCGGCTCCTGACCTCCGAGATCCCTCGACATGACCAGCGAAGACACCGCGGAAGAGCGCTTCGACGCCCTCGGGCTTCCCGCGCCCCTGCTCGCGACGGTGGACGCCCTCGGCTACGAGCGCCCCTCGCCGATCCAGGCCCGCACGATCCCCTCGCTGCTCGCGGGGCGGGACGTCGTGGGGCAGGCCCAGACCGGAACCGGCAAGACCGCGGCCTTCGCCCTCCCGATCCTCGCCGGCCTCGACCTCGCGCAGAAGCGGCCGCAGGCGCTCGTGCTCGTGCCGACCCGCGAGCTCGCGATCCAGGTGGCGGAGGCCTTCCAGACCTACGCCCGCAACCTGCCGGGATTCCACGTGCTGCCGGTCTACGGCGGTCAGGCGCACCACCTGCAGCTCCGTCCCCTGGCCCGGGGCGTCCACGTCGTCGTCGGGACCCCGGGTCGCGTCATGGACCACATGCGTCAGAACACGCTCGTCCTCGACGGGCTGAAGACGCTGGTCCTCGACGAGGCGGACGAGATGCTCCGCATGGGGTTCATCGAGGACGTGGAGTGGATCCTCGATCAGACGCCGAAGGAGCGGCGGACGGCGCTCTTCTCGGCGACGATGCCGGACGCCATCCGACGCATCGCCGACCGCCACCTGCGCGATCCGGAGACCGTGACCATCAAGGTCAACCGGACCAACGCGGCGAACATCCGCCAGCGCTTCTGGATCGTGCGCGGCGTCCACAAGCTCGACGCGCTCACCCGCATCCTCGAGGCCGAGGACTTCGACGGGATCATCATCTTCGTCCGCACCCGGACGCAGACGACGCATCTCGCCGAGAAGCTCGAGGCGCGCGGGTTCGCCAGCGCCCCGCTGAGCGGCGAGATGGCGCAGACCATGCGCGAGCGCACGGTCGAGCGGCTGAAGAGCGGGAAGCTCGACATCCTCGTCGCGACCGACGTCGCCGCGCGCGGCCTCGACGTCGATCGGATCAGCCACGTCGTCAACTTCGACCTGCCCTACGACGTCGAGTCCTACGTGCACCGCATCGGTCGCACCGGTCGGGCCGGTCGCAAGGGCGAGGCGATCCTCTTCGTCTCCCCGCGCGAGACGCGGATGCTCCGCACGATCGAGACCGCGACCGGCGGCCAGATCGAGCGCATGACGCTGCCGACGACCGACGAGGTCAACCGCCGTCGCGTCGACCGCTTCAAGGAGCGCATCATCGCCGCGATGGCGGCCGAGAAGCTCGCGACCTACCGCGAGCTGATCGAGGAGCTGCGCGACGAGCAGGGCTACGACCCGGTCGAGATGGCGGCGGCCCTCGCCAAGATGGCGGAGGGCGACCGCCCGCTGCTCCTCGAGGAGGAGAAGCCGGAGCGCAAGGAGCGTCGCGAGCGGCGCGACGACCAGGAAGGCGGTCGCGAGCGCCCGGTGCGCGAGCGCGCCTTTGGCGGCGATCTCGCCGAGGAGGGCGCGACGCGGCGCGGACCCGGCCCCGCCGCTCCTCGCGGCCCGGAGGACCGGCCGCGACGCGGGCCGAACCCGCTCGAGCCCGGCATGGAGCGCTTCCGCGTCGAGGTCGGCCGGATCCACGGCGTGCGGCCGGCCGACATCGTCGGCGCGATCGCGAGCGAGGCCGGCCTGGAGGGGCGCGAGATCGGGCGGATCGAGATCTATCCCGATCACTGCACGGTGGATCTCCCCGAGGGCATGCCCCGTCCCGTCTTCCAGTTCCTGAAGAAGGTCCGGGTCTGCAACCGGCCGCTGCGGATCACCCGTATCGACGCGCCGCGCGCCCACGAGGGGCCGCGACGCGACGATCGCGAGCGGCGCGGCGGGCCCGGGCGGGATCACGGCAAGCCGCGGCGCCACGAGGGCGGTCCCGGCCGCGGTCCGAAGGGCGGACCGAAGCGCTTCGGGAAGAAGCCCCCGCGCCGTCGCGACTGACCGGCTCAGTTCCGCGGCGCGCGCGGCCGTCCGCGCGGACGGCGGTCCAGCCGGCGACGCAGGGCCCGCATCGCGCGGCCGAGCGCCCGCCCCAGGGCCAGCCGGCCGTTCTCGCCGCGCTCCTCGCTGACGATGACGCCGGCTCCGGGCATCTCGATCCGGAGGGCGCAGCGCGTGTCGACGCCGCCGCGCGGTCCGTTCACGTCGCTGAGATCGACCTCGACTCTCCGGGGGGCGGGCACGAGGCGCGCGAAGCCGTCGGCGATGAAGCGACGGGCCGCCGCGCGATCGAGGGAGACGCCGGCGCTGCGGATGCTGATGTCCATGAAGGGGACCTCCTCGGGTTTCGGTGACACCCATGGAATCGTCGGCGTGGCGATATCTCTCATCGAACTCGAGGAAGGCAGCCATCGAATCCGTCGATGGGTCCGTGCGCGAGCGAACTCGCGAGCGGTTCCGCACGGCCGCGTCGCGGCCGGGAAGCGATTCGAGAGGGCTGGCCACGGGCGGCGCCGAGGGGATAGGATCGTGCCGCGGATGAGTTCGAAGGAGCCGCCATGCCTTCGTCGTCGCCCCGCCGCGCCCTCGCCCTTCTCCTGCTCGGTCTCCTCGGCCTGACGACGCCCCTCTCCGCGCAGCGCGACAAGGGGCCCGAGTTCACGGTCGGCGACCTCGCCGATCTCGAGGTCCGCGTCGTGCGGAAGCCGAGCGGCGCCGAGGCCTCGCTCCTCGTCGTCGAGGTCACGAACCGGGGGAAGGTCTCCGCCGAGCCGCTGACCTTCGAGATGGAGATCACGGGCGACCCCGATCCTTCGGGCCGCTTCATGCGCAGCCGCTACCACCGCGCGGGGCAGCGTACGTGGGGCCGCGCGGGGCGGTCGATCCGGCCCGGCAAGACGGAGCGCTACTGGCTGCCGCCGCTCTGGGGTCCGAACACCCCTCTCGAGCGCACGAGCGTGACGATCTCGCGGGCGTCCTTCTTCCAGGGCAAGGGGATCGACAAGTGCCCGGTCGAGCTGGTGAAGCTCGAGGACGTGAAGGAATTCGACGACTTCCAGAAGATCGAGGTCAAGCGGAGCCGCGCCACCTTCCGGAATCCCACCGAGTACCCGGTCCACATCCACTACCTCTGCTATCCGCGGACGGGGGAGGGCGTCTGGCTCTGCCACTCTCGCGTCGATCCGAAGTCGGATCGCGTCGCCGGAGTCGACTCGCCGGATCCGAACGACTGGGACCACCTCGAGACGACCCAACGACTCTTCGGCCGTTTCGAGCGCATCGAGATCGTGGACTGGAGCGTCCTCGTCGACGCCGGGCACGGCTCGGCGCGACATGAGTTCGAGGCCGCCTGGCGCTCGCGATTCCGCTGGGACTTCGCGATGGCAAGCGCGCTCGAGGGGCGGATCGACTGGGAGTGGAAGGACCCGACCGGAGGCGGCGTCCGCAAGGGGAAGGCGAAGTTCCGCTTCGAGGGGCGGGATACGACCTTCGAGACCGATCCTCCGGTGGACGCCGAGTCGAGGCGTCGCCTGCTCGAGGCGTCCGCCGACTCGCTCCGCGTCGCTCGCTCGCCGTCCTTCGAGGAGCTCGTGGCCTCCTGCGAGATCGAGCTCGTCGATCGTCCGGCGGAGAACAGCGTCGTCATCGAGCTGCAGCCGCCGGCGAGGTTGCAAGGGCCCATCGACACGACGGTGATGACGATCACCGACGGCCGGATCGTCTCGGGGGCGACGGCCGGGTTCTCCCTGCGGCGCACGACCCACTGGACGAACGTCGAGCTCCCCGACGGTCGCTACGCGCCGGTGGGGCGGGAGGTCATCTTCGACAACGTGCCGGCCTGGATCCGGCTCGAGCTGAAGGACGAGGTCGAGTGGGCGGAGCAGCCGGATCTCCGCTTTCCGGCGGTCGTTCGCCGTCACGAGACGGATGCGATGAGCGGGCACCCCAACGGGGATTTCGTCTTCCGTTTCTCCGAGCTCGCGCCTTCCGGCCCCGGGACCCGGGCGCCCTGCGAGGCGACGGCGTCGCCCGGCTCCGGGCGGCCTGGAACAAGCCCTGGCGTCACGGCGCGCGCCCTCGCGACCTCGCGGGAACCTTGACGATCGAGGCCGCGGCGTCGAAGGACAACTGGCTCGGCGAGGCCGAGATCAAGGGCCGGCTCCGCGTGACGGGCTGCACGGGCCGGAACGAATCGCCCCACCTCGACTACGAATACCGCCCGTCGGGGAAGATGTCGGCCGAGGGTCGTCGCACCGTCGGCGACCTCGCCGCCGCGCGATCGAGCATCTGGACGCGAGGCGATTTCGCCGGCCGCGCCTCCTTCGAGGAGACCTTCCGCGGCTGCGCCCTGCGCGCGCTTCCCGACGATCCCGACCGGATCGCAGTCGAGGGGCACCGCGAGATCGCCTCGGTGAAGATCGAGAAGGACCTGCCGGTCGAGGTCGTCCGCAAGAACGGCGAGACGCTGCGCTACCGCTTCGAGCGGAAGGACGGTCGCCTGCTCCCGACCGCGACCGAGTGGGTCTTCGGCGACCGCGTCGCGGTGATCGAGACCGACTTCAAGAAACTCGCCTCGGACTTCTACTACCCGTCGCGCGTCACGATGCGCGACTGGTTCCACGCCGGCTGGGGCCCCGAGGTCTACACCTACCGCCTCAAGCTCGAGTGAACCCCACCCGCCGCGAAAGTGAATAAATTGGGTCAGACCCAATTTATTCAAAATGAGTCCTCCTATTCACTTGGACCGGCGGAGGGGGCGGCTGGCACACTGGAAGCCGTGAGCGAGAGCCCGAGTCGCATCTTCGAGCGGTTCTACGGGGCGAGGGTGGCGAAGCCGCCTCCGCGGCCGGGCGGGGACATCGCCGACCTCGTCCTCGAGTCGGCGCGTCGCTTCCGACCACCGCCGCCGCTCAACGATCGAGGGCGCGAGGACAGCGAGGCGGAACGCGCCTACGATCAGCTCCTCGCCGTCCGCACCGGACAGCTCTTCAACGTCACCGAGTCGGCGCGCCGCGTGAACCTCCGCCAGGACACGGCGCTCGCGCGGCTCGAGCGCCACGCGGCGGACGGACGCATCGTCCTCCTCGAGCCGCACCCCGAGAGCGGTGACGGCACCGGCGGGCACCCGAAGCTCCACGTGCTCGATCTCGGCTGGCTCGCCACCACCCTCGGCTGGACCACCCGCCGCCAGATCCTCCACCCCCGACACATCGGCGCCCTGATGGAGACCGCGGTCGTCGCGGAGTGGGTCGCCTTCCTGCGCGCCCACGCGATCCCGGCCCGGCTGAGCTACTGGGCCGCCGGCGACGGCAAGGAGATCGACCTCATGATCGAGCACGAGGGCGTGCTCCACGCCATCGAGGTCAAGGCGACACCGAGCCCGGTCGCGCGCCACGCCGACGGCATCAAGGCCTGGTACGGCCGCTTCCTGCGCGAGATCCCCGCCGTCATCGCCTGCCGTATCGAAGCTCCGATCGAGCTCATCCACGGCATCCGCGCCGTCCCCTGGCGCCTCGACTGGCCCGGTCGTGCGGCCTGACCGCGCGACTCCTATCCGGGGCCTGACCGCGCGACTCCTATCCGGGGCCTGACCGCGCGACTCCTGTCCGCGGCCCGACCGCTCGACTTCAATCGGCAGCCTGATCGCATGAGGTCAGCCGGCGGTCGGACCCCGCGACTTCATCCGGCGGTTCGGCCGGGCGGCGCGAGAGCCGGCCCGGTCGCGCCGGATCAGCGCGGCCGCAGCCGCGCGAGGAGCGCGGGCAGGACGAGCAGGGAGGCGGCGAGGATCGCGAGGCTTCCGAGCGCCATCACGAATCCGAGGCTCTGCAGCCCGCGGTGCGAGGCGAAGGCGAGGCAGCCGAAGCCGATCGCGGTGGTCAGCGAGGTCAGGAGGACGCCGCGCTTCGTCGCGCCGAGCCGGAGCGGGCCCTCCTCGTCGCGCGACTCGCGCCAGCGATGGACGAGGTGGATGCCGTTGTCGACGCCGATGCCGATGAGGATCGGCACCGCGAAGAAGTTCGCGAGGTTGAAGTGCAGGCCCGTGAGACCCATCAGTCCGACCAGCCAGATCCCGCCCGCGAAGAGCGGGACGAGCGCGAGCAGGGCGGGCAGGGGCCGGCGGAAGTCGAGGGCGACGAGCAGGACGACGGCCGCCAGCGCGAGGAGCGCGGCGCGCCCGAAGCCGCCCCGCATGTCGCGGATCGACTCGTGGTGGGTGATCGGAACGCCGGTGACCTGCGGATCGACGCGGCGCATCGCGGCGACGAAGCTCGTCATCGTGGCGTCGTCCCACACGTTGCCGCGGGGGTGCATCGTCACCAGCAGCCGACCGGTCGGGCTCGCGAAGAGGTCGCGGATCGCGGCCGGCAGGACCTCGCGCAGCGGGAGGAACATCCCCTCGAACATCCGGCTCAGAGCCGCCGCGACCTCCGCGATGCGGGTCTCGAGTCGCTCGCCGACCGCGACGCGATCCTCGCCCTCGAGCCGCGCCGCGAGATCGACCAGCGCCCGGGCGAGTCCCGCCATCTCGCGTGCCTCATCCGGCGCCTCCTCGCGCGCGCGTCGCGCCAGCGCCATGAGGCTCCGACCCAGTCCGTCGAGGTCGATCGGGGCCCAGGCGACGGGGATCTCCGTCAGGGAGACGTCGAAGACCGAGTCGAGCCGCGCACGCGCCGCCCGCCGCTCAGGCGAGTCCGGTCGGACCAGGTCGAGGGCGCTGCGGACGCTCGCGATCGCGGGTTCGCGCCGCGCCCGCTCGACCGTTTCCGCCACGGCTTCGAGGTCGTCCCGCGCCACCACGCCGAACCAGGTCTCGGCGCCGGAGTCCTCGATGATCCGGTGTTCCCACTCGACGGAGTCGAGCCCCTTCGCCTGCAGGTCGAGGATGTTCTCGTCGAAGGCCACGCGCCCCGCGAAGGGCGCGAGCGCCAGCGTGAGGACGAGCGCGGCGAGCGGCGCGAGACGGCCGCCCGGGCCGCGGCCCTCCTCCGCGATCGGCCGTCCCGGCTCCAGGCCCGACTGTCGGCGTTCCGTCATCGCGAGGAGGGCGGGAAGGACGATCGTCATCGCGACGAGGCAGAGGAGGAGTCCCGCGCCCGCGATGAAGCCGAGCTCCTCCAGGCCGCGGAAGCCGGTCAGGATCGCCATGAGGAAGGCGATCGAGGACGTCAGGGCGCCCGTCACGTTGCCCCGCCCCGCAGTCAGGACGGCGGTTCGGAGCGCCTCCCGGGGAGCGGCGCTCCGTCGCGCCTCGCGGTAGCGCATGACGACGTGGACGCCGAAGTCGATGCCGATGCCGACGAGGACGAGGGTGAAGACGACGCTGAGCAGGTTGAGCTGGCCGATCGCGACCGTCGTCAGGCCGAAGGTCCAGGCGATGCCCACGAGCAGCGTCGCGACGGCGAGCAGCGGGCGGCGCACCCCACCGAGGACGAGCATGAAGAGGAGCGCCACGAGCGCGATCGCGACGGAGGTCGAGCGCGTCATGTCGCGGTCGGTCGTCGCCATCTCGTCGGCCTGCAGGACGGGCTTGCCCGTGAGCCCGATCTCGACCGCGGGATGGCGGCCCCGCACGTCCGCCATGACCTCGCGGATCACCGCGAGGGGCCGCTCGATCACCGCGAGCGTGCCGTAGTCCTTCACCGGGAGGATCTTCAGGAAGTAGAGCTTCCCCGTGCTCGAGACGAGGTACTCGGGCTCCGGTCGAGTCCCGAGGCCCCCGAGGGCCTTGCCCGCCGCCTCGTCCCCGCCCGCCGCGGCGAGAAGCTGGCAGAGGAACAACGCGCCGGCGCCGATCTCCTTCGCGCGCGCCTCGGACACGAAGGCCCCGGTCGCGAGCAGGCGATTGATGCCCTGCCGCGCCTCCTGGATCAGGCCTCCGGTTCCGCCTCCGTTCCAGAGGGCGCCGTAGGCCTCGGCGGGAAGGGAGAGGTCCGTGAACTCCTCGTCGCTCATGGCGTGCGTCGCGAGCGCGAGCTGTTCATCCGGCTCGATCCGCGCGTGGACGACGGGCAGCTCGAGCTCCGGGCGCGCGGCGAGGCTCGCCGCGAGATCGTCGATGCAGGCCTTCGCCGCCGCCGGATCGTCGTGGTGCTCGACCACGAGGTAGATGAACTCGAGATCGCCGCACTCCTCGATGAAGCGGCGGTAGTTCTGCATGTAGGGGCGATCGGGCGAGATCAGGTCGTCCGTGTTCGCGTTCAGGCGCAGACGCGTCGCGGCGAGCGCGATCCCGAGGCCGGCGAGCACGAGGGCGACGGCGAGCACGAGCCCGGAACGCCGCCACGCGAGATCGGCGGCGGCGCCGAGCAGCCGGTCGCGCATCAGGAGGAGACGCGCTCGCGCGACTTCGCGGTGAGCGCGTGCTTGCCCAGCTTCTTCAGGACCTCCCAGGCCGGGCCCGGGAAGCGATGCAGCTTCTGCATCACGTCGTCGAAGGCACGCAGGAACCAGTCGACGTCCGCCTCGCTGATGTTCAGCGGCGGCAGGAGCTTCACCACGTCCATGTTGTGTCCGGCGACCTGGGTGAGGATGCCGTGGTCGTCGAGGAGCGGGATGACGATGGCCTGCGCGAAGAGGTTCCGGTCCATCTTGTGGACCATCGTCCAGCCGGCCTTGAGGCCCATCGACTTCGGCTTCTCGAACTCGATGCCGATCATCAGCCCGCGCTGGCGGATCTCGCCCAGGAATTCGTAGCGCGGCCGCATCGCCTCGAGGCCCTCGCGGAAGCGCGCGCCGAGCTCGATCGCCCGGTCGCAGAGTCGCTCCTCGTCGAGGACCTGGAGCGAGGCGAGTCCCGCCGCCATCGCGAGGTTGCCCATGCCGAAGGTACAGGCGTGGACGATCGCGCGGTTCATGTCGTCGAAGGTCGCCTCGTAGACGTTCTTCCGCATGATCGTCGCGCTGACCGGGACGTAGCCGCCGGAAAGCGCCTTCGAGAGGCAGATGATGTCGGGGTCGAAACCCTCGATCCACGAGGAGGCGAGGAAGCGGCCGGTGCGGCCCATGCCGGATTGCACCTCGTCCGCGATGAGCAGCGCCCCGTTCTTGCGGCAGAGCTCCTGCGCGCCGAGGAGGTACTCGTCGGTGGCGATCCACACGCCCTTGCCCTGGATGGGCTCGGCGATGAAGGCCGCGACGTCGCCGGCCGCGAAGGCCTCCTCGAGGGCGGCGAGGTCGTTGATCGGGACCTCGGTCGCGCAGCCCGGCAGCAGCGGGCCGAATCCGCGGCGGAAGCTCTCCTCGCCGTTGAGCGCGAGGGAGCCGGTGGTGAGCCCGTGGAAGGCCTTCTTGAGGTGGATGATGCGCGTCTTCCTCGACGCGGCGCGCGCGAACTTGATCGCGGCCTCGACGGCCTCGGTGCCGGAGTTGCCGAAGTAGACGCGGTCGAGCCCGTTCGGGGTGCGCTTCTTCAGCTCCGCCGCGAGGACGCCCGCCAGCGCGGGCGCGTCGAAGCCGATCCAGCCCGGGAACTCCGAGGCGAGCACCTGCTCGAGGGCGCCGCGGATCGTGGGGTGCTTGCGGCCGAAGTTGAAGACGCCCCAGTTCGACAGGAAGTCGAGGTACTTCCGACCCTCGTCGTCCCAGAGGTAGGCGCCCTCGCCGCGGACCCAGGAGCGGTTGAAGCCGATCGTGCGCAGCACCTTGGCGAAGACCGGGTTGACGTGCTCCTCGTAGAGCTCGAAGTTCCGGCCCCGCTGCTCGGCGAGGATCTTGTCGATGTCGAGGCTCATGACTTGAGTTCCAGGCTGACCGGGCAGTGATCGGACCCCGGCACCTCGACGTGGATCGCGGCGTCGCGCACGCGATCGGCGAGGTTGCCGGACACCATGTGGTAGTCGAGACGCCAGCCGACGTTCCGCTCGCGCGCGCCGGAGCGCAGCGACCACCAGGAGTAGGCGCCCGCGCGGTCGGGGTGCAGGGCGCGGTAGGCGTCGACCCAGCCGCTCTCGACCCAGTCGTCCACCTTGGCGCACTCCTCGGGCATGAACCCCGAGGTCTTGCGGTTCTCCTTCGGCCGCGCGAGGTCGATCTCGCGGTGCGCCGTGTTCCAGTCGCCGCAGACGACGACCTTCTCGCCCTCCGCGACGCGCGCGTTCACGTGCGCGAGCAGCTCGTCGTAGAAGTCGAGCTTGTAGGCGAGGCGCTCGTCGTCCTTCTTGCCGTTCGGGAAGTAGACGTTGTAGACGCTCAGCCCGCCGGCGTGCCGGGTCACGAGGACCCGGCCCTCGGCGTCGAAGCGCGGCGCGCCGAATCCCGACTGCACCGCGTTCGCACGGGGCTTCTTCCGCGAGTAGGTCGCGACCCCGCTGTAGCCCGCGCGTTCGGCGGGGAAGAAGCTCGCGTGCCAGCCCGCGGGCGCGAGCATCTCGGGCTCGAGCTGGTCGGGACGCGCCTTCACCTCCTGCAGGCAGACGACGTCCGCGTCGAGGTCGCCGAGCCAGGCGGCGAAGCCCTTCTTCCAGACGGCGCGGAGGCCGTTGACGTTCCAGGTGACGATGCGCATGGGTCAGGGGGATGGTAGCTCGCGGAGGAGGCCCCGCAAGCGAGCGAGGGCCTCCCCGACGCGCCAGCCCGCGACGTCCCGATCGCCCACCGCGTTGCTGATCGCGCGGAGGACGAGGAGGGGGAGGCCGGCCTCCCGCGCGGCCAGGGCGACGGCCCAGCTCTCCATGTCCTCCGCCAGGGCGGTGGGGTGTCGCCGGCGGCGCGCCGCGGCGAGCCCGGCGTCCGAGGCCGCGGTCACCGAGAGGATCGGCCCGCGGCGAGCTCCGGGGGCCGCCCCCGGCGAGCAGAAGGGGTGCCGCCCCAGACCGGGCAGGGGCTCGAAGCCCATCGCCTCGAGCGGGACGTGTCCGGGCCCCTCGCCCGCGCCGATCCCGTCGACGGCCGCGCTCAGGCCCCGGATCACCGCGCCGAGCGGGGCGCGGGCGAGGTCGAAGCTGCCCGCGATACCGGCCAGGACGACGCGGCGGGGCCGATGACGGGCGATCGCGGCCGCGGCCCGCGCGCCCGCCGCCGCCAGGCCGACGCCCCCGACGACGAGGACCGCGTCCTCCTCGCCGAGACGCACCGACGCCGCCGGCGTCGGCGGCGGGCTCCCGGTCGTCGAAGAGCCCCGCGATCTCGAGCCGCGAGGGGACGAGGACGAGGTCATGCCTTGCCATAGCGCAGGCGGTCGAGCTCCTCGCGGACGTGGCGCCGCGCGGACTCGGGGAGGTAGTTGAGGTCGCGCATGCGGTCCGTGACCTCCCAGAACCAGGGCTCGGTGTCGCCGAGGACGTCGCGCTCGGCGATCTCCCACTGGGCGCTGCCGGAGCCCCCGAGCGTGGCCTCGATGCGCTCGGCCAGCTCGACGCGGTCGCGTTCGCGCATCAGCGCGGCGGTGACCAGCCGGGCCTTGAAGACGCCGGGGGCGAGTTCGGAGCCGTCGCGGCCGCGCCCGACCTCGAGGAACACGTCGACGAGCGCGGAGAGATCCCCGTCCCCGGTCGAGGGGACGGCGGCCGCGAGCGCGCCGAGGTCGTAGGCGACGAGGTCGTAGGCGAATCCGACGCCGGTGTCGCGCGCGAGGCGTCCGTAGTAGTCGAGGTGACGCGCCGCCTTGACGACGCGCGCCGCGTCGCGCTCCCAGAGCTCCTCGCCGAGCATGCGGAACTGGTAGAGGAGATCGTAGATCGCGTGGATGTCGCGCCGCTTCACCGCCTCGCGCAGGAAGTTGTTGAAGTGCCGCAGCGCGAGCTCGAGCGCGCCCCGATCGCCGCGTCGGCTCGCCTCGACGGCGGTGTGCCGCTGCGCCCGGCTGATGGCCGAGATGACGTCCGGCACCTTCGCGAGCGCGGCGGTGAAGGCGCGGTTGAGCTCCCGCTGGATCTCCATCTCGACCCAGACGCGGTCGTCGTTGACGAACTCGAGGGCCTCGCGCGCCAGCCCGGGGAACTGGTCCGGCCCGACGCGGAACCACGCCTCGCCGTGCTCGGGCTTGAGCTCGAGGTAGCGGGACGCGCAGGTGTCGAGGGCGCTGCCGGCGGCGAGGGCGACGTCGCGGTCCGAGCGCTCCAGCGACTTCAGCGCAATGTTGCCGAGCTGCCGGATGCGCCGGGTGAGCTCGTCGCGGCGATCCGCGATCCGGCCGCTCGCGCCCGGGTCGAGGGCCCGCATCGCGCGGGCGCCGACGCGGCGCACGATCGTGTTCGGGTCGAGGAAGCGGAAGACGCTGAAGAGGTAGGGCAGGAGGAGCACCATGCTCACCAGGACCACGATCTCCGCGAGCTTGAAGTGCCACGAGGGCACGTCGACGCCCCGCGAGACCCGGCCCAGCGAGATCGAGTAGGCGGCGCTGAAGACGTAGAAGAGCAGCACGAGCCGGTTCGTCCAGGACCCGACGAAGAGGTCGAGGAGCTGCGGCGTGTACATGTTCGCCGTGAGGGGGATCGCGAGGAAGAGACAGGCGAAGACGGTCGAGATCAGCGTCGTCGAGCTGCGCGCCAGGTTGCTCAACATGGCGCGCTTGTCGCCGGGATCCTCGCTGATCTCGAGGATCCGCCCGTACTCCCAGCCGTTGATCGCGGCGATGAAGCCGAAGAAGGCGAGCAGCAGGAACAGGAAGGCCGGCAGCGAGAGCTGGCGCGGCGAGCGGATCGTGGGCGTTTCGCGGGACGGCATGGCGAGCCCTCCGGGGAGCGGAGCGGGCACTCTACCAATCGGCGCGGATCCGGGGTGGGCGGCGGTCGCGGCAGCGTCCATGATGCCGGCGTCCCCGGATAGGAGCGCGCCGTGACCGTCCCCACTCCCGCCAATCCCGTCCTCATCGTCGGCGACCGCGGCGCGGGGCCGGAGCGCTGGCACCGGGGCGCCCTCGCGGTCGCGCGCGGGGGCGAGATCGTCGCCGCCGTCGGTCGCATCGAGGACGGCGCCTACCTCCGCAGCGCGGCCAAGTTCTTCCAGGCGCTGCCCGCGGTCCTCGCCGGCGTCGAGGAGCGGCACGCCCTCGGCGATCGGGAACTCGCGCTCATGTGCGCCTCGCACGGCGGCGAGGACGAGCACCTCGCGGTGGCGCGCGGGAT
Source organism: Planctomycetota bacterium (assembly GCA_041402125.1). Lineage (GTDB taxonomy): Bacteria > Planctomycetota > DRQF01 > JAWKSY01. The sequence goes on along the minus strand of JAWKSY010000001.1, from coordinate 12,536 downwards.
GCTCGCGCGCGGCGGCCTCGGGGAGGACGATCTCGCCTGCGGACCTCACCCGCCGATGAACGCGCGCTGCGCCGCGCTCATGCTGGCGCGCGACGAGGCCCCGCGCCGCATCCACAACAACTGCTCGGGGAAGCACGCGGGCATGATGCTCGGCGCCCTCGCGAGGGGAGAGACGCCGTCCGGGTACGAGCGTCCCGACCATCCCGTGCAGCGTCGGATCTTCGAGGTCGTCGCGCGACTGTCCGGCGGGACCCCCTCCGGGACCGTCTTCGGCATCGACGGCTGCGGTGTTCCGACCTTCCGGCTCACCCTCGCCGACGCCGCGCGCGCCTTCGGCCGCTTCGCCGCCCGGGACGCCGGGCTTCCGCCCGACTGGCGCGCCGGAGCGGACCGCCTGCTCTCGGCCGTCGCCGCCGCTCCGGAGATGATCGGAGGCGCGGGACGCTTCTGCAGCGCGGTCGCGCGCCTCAGCGGAGGCCGGGCGATCGTGAAGGTGGGGGCCGACGGCTACTACGGCGGGATGATCCCGGCGGCCGGGATCGGCTTCGCCCTCCACGTCGACGACGGCGACCGCGGCGCGAGCGAGCGGGTCTGCGCCGAGATCCTGCGGCGCTTCGGGGGGCTCGAGGGCGTGCCTCCGGAGGCCCTCGACCCCTGGCTGGACCCCCGGCGCCTCAACTGCGCGGGCGCGGCCATCGGCGCCTGGACCCTGGCCGAATGGTGAGGGGGCCGGGAGAGCGGATCCGGCGGCCGGATAAAGATGCGGCGCCGGACGGCCGAAAAAGCACTCGTACGGGAGGTCCTCCGCCCGGCGTCCGCGGCTCCGCGGTCTCCGGAGGCCGCGCCGCTTGATGGCGGCGCCGCCGGAAGGCTAAAGTCCCGCGGGAACCAGACGGGAGGTGCGGGATGAGCTACGACCTGATCCGACTCGACGACGAGAAGAAGGGCGACGAGAAGGACGGTCAGGGGGCCGGCGGCCCGATGGCCAAGCTCTTCCAGTCGCGGACCATCATCGTCTCCAAGGGCGTCGACGACGAGCTCGCGCGATCGGTGATCGGCCAGCTCTTCGCCCTCGAGCAGGACGACCCGGAGAAGGTGATCACCGTGATCGTCAACTCCCCGGGCGGATCCGCCGATTGCGGCTTCGCGATGCTCGACGCGATGCGCTTCGTGAGCTGCCCGATCCGCACCATCACGATGGGCCTCTCGGCGTCCGCCGGAGTCATGATTCATCTCGGTGGCGACAAGGGTCAGCGTTTCATCACGCCGCACTCCCGCTTCCTTCTCCATCAGCCCTCGATGCGGACGATGGGACAGGCGAGCGACATCGAGATCGTGGCGAGCGAGATCGAGCGCATCCGGGCGGTCTACAACGGCGTCGTCTCCGAGGCCACGGGCAAGCCCATGGACGAGATCTCGGCCCAGGCGGACCGCGATTTCTGGCTCTCCGCGACCCAGGCCGTCGAGTACGGCCTCGCGGACCGCATCATCGCCACGCGCGGCGAGCTCGGCTGATCCTTCCGGGCGGGCCCTCGCGGGCCGCGCCCCGAGGCCCGCGTCCCCGGATCGGGGCGCGAGGGGGAAATCCGCCCCGAAGTTGACAGGATCGGCGTCCCTTTGGACATTCAGGGGCGCCGTTTCTCTCGATCCGGCTCGCGTTCTGGACGGGCCGAGCAATCAGGACATCCACCGACTCATGAACTCCCAATCCGACGAGCCGCGCGACGACAAGGTCGCGGCGGAGATGGAAGCCTCCCTCGCGAAGCTCCCCAAGAAGCCCGTGGACGAGCGCGAACTCGCGCGACGCAACCCCCACGGCGGCGGGGATCCCCTCGAGGGAACGATCGTCCGCGTCGCGGACAACGACGTCTTCGTCGAGCTCGGACCCCGGATGCAGGGGATCTGCTCGCGCGACGACTTCGCCGAGGCGCCGGAGGTGGGGCAGCAGCACCACTTCATGCTCCGCGGACGCACCGACGACGGTCTGCTCGTGCTCTCGCGGAAGTCGCCCCGGGAGCCGATCAACTGGGACGAGGTCCAGGTCGGCAACGAGGTCTCCGCGACGGTCGTCGGCCAGAACACCGGCGGCCTCGAGCTGAAGGTCGGCGCCCTCGCCGGTTTCATGCCGGCCTCGCAGGTGGACCTGTCGCGCGTCGAGGACCTCGGCGCCTACATCGGACACAAGCTCGACTGCCGCGTGATGGAGGTGGACCGCAAGCGCAAGCGCGTCACCCTCTCGCGTCGCGCCATCCTCGAGGTGGGCGCCGCGCAGGAGCGCAAGGGCTACGTCTCGCAGCTCGCGATCGGCACGATCATCAAGGGCACGGTGAAGCGCTTCGAGACCTTCGGCGCCTTCGTCGAGCTCCGGCCGGGCGTCGAGGGCCTCCTGCACGTCTCGAACATCTCGCGCAAGCGCGTCAACGACCCGAAGGACGTCCTCAAGGAGGGCCAGGAGGTCGAGTGCGCGATCCTCGAGATCAAGAACGGCGGGCGCCGTATCGGCCTCGGCATGAAGCAGCTCGAGCCGAACCCCTGGGACGACATCGACCGCCGCCTCCCCTCGGACACCGTCCTGAAGGGCAAGGTCAAGCGCCTCGCCGCCTTCGGGGCCTTCGTCGAGATCGAGGAGGGCGTCGAGGGGCTGGTGCACATCTCGCAGCTCTCCTCCGAGCGCATCCGTTCGGCCGGTGACGCGGTGAAGGTGGGCGAGGAGATCGACGTGCGCGTCGTCTCCATCGACTCCCTCGCGGAGCGCGTCTCGCTCTCGCGCCTGGATTCGCAGGGTCACGTCATCGGCAGTCCCGAGTCGGAGGCGTCCGAGGACGCGCCGGCCGCCGCGGCCCCGCGCCGGGGCGGACGCGACCGCGGCGGAGACCGCGGCGGCGATCGTCGTCGCGATCGCGGCGAGCGGGTCGAGGACGTCTCGGATCCGGACGTCTCGCGCAACCAGCGGAGCGGCAGCGGCACGAACCTCGGCGACCTGCTCCGGCGCGCCCTGGGCGACTGACGCCATCGACATCGAATGCGAGGGCGGCGGGAACTCCGAGGAGTTCCCGCCGCCCTTCGCGTTGGTCGTCGCCGTCGCCGCCGGTCGAAGGCGGCGGGGATGGTCGATGGGGGCTCAGCGCAGCGTGATGGTCGTCTCCGCCGCGTCGGGCGCGACGGTCGGCCCGCCGGTCCAGCCCGTCCGGCCCTCCCGGCGGAAGCTCAACTTCTGCTCCTCGGCGCCGAGGCCGCGCAGGACGCAGCGCCCCTCGGCGTCGGTGACGGCGCGGGCGGCCGGGTCGGCGTCCTTCCGGTCGAGCTTGCGGGCGCGACGCTCGGTGAGCGACACGACCTCGACGCCGGCGACGGGGCGACTCTCGGCGTCGCGGACCGTGACCGCGATCTCGCGACCGCGCTCCAGGGTGAGGAGGATGACCCGGTTGTCGCCCTTGGCGAGCTTCGCCGTCGCCGTCTTCGTCACGAAGTCGCCGCGGTAGGCGCGGATCTCGGGGGCGGGGATCTCGAGGAGGGCCAGCGGCAGGCCGCGCAGGACGATCGGGTTCTGCTTCGCGAGATCCTGCGGCGTCTGGAGATCGGAGAGCCCGCTGAGGGCCGCCATCAGCTCGGGGTCGAAGGGGATCTTGAGCCGGAAGGCGACATGGCCCTCGCGCGCCAGCTTCCCGTCGGGCTCCTTCACGACGACGGTGAGGCTCGTGCCCATCTCGTCCGCCCGCTTCTCGATGGCAGCCAGGTCCTTCGCGAGGGATCCGGCGTCCAGCGCCTTGCGGGCGGCGAGCTCGCGCGCGACGAGGGCGGCCGCGACGAGGGTGCCCCGGCGGCTGAGGTGGAGATTGTCGGCGTTGAGGATCTCGCGGCGCTCGTAGCGCTGCTTGGCGCCGAAGAGGTCGATCTCGGCGCCGGTCTTGAGCGCAGTCAGCCATTCGGGAACCGGGAGGAGGGTCACCTTCTCGCGCTTCTCGGCCCAGGCCTTCACGACGGCGTCGAGCTTCGCGAGCTGCTCCGCGCTCGGCACCGACTCGGCGGCGAGCATGGCGCGGCTCGCGTCGGTGATGTGGGGGATCAGGCCGACGTAGATCGGGCACTCGAAGCGCTCGAGGAGCGCGAGGCCGCGCTCCAGCGAGGCCTTCCGGTCCTCGTAGGCGGGCTTCCCGAAGCCGTAGGCGAACCAGAACAGGAAGTCGAGGGCGACCACGGCGTCCGGCTTCGCGGCCAGCGCCTTCTCGACCCCGGCGAGGCTCTTGGCGTCCTCGTCGGAGAAGGTGAAGAGGTCGCTGGCGTCGACGGTCGTGAAGGACTGGGCCGTCGTCGCCTCGAGGGCCTTCGCGAGCGTCAGGCCGTTGCCGAAGCCGGCGGAGATGCTGGCCCCGACGAAGGCGAGGCGGGGCGCGGCCGGCGCCGGAGCGACGGCGGCTCCGCCTCCGGCGGCGTTCGAGCCCTCGATCGGACCCTGCGCCGAGGCCGGCGGCGCGGCGAAGATCAAGACCGCGAGAAGAGGCAGCAGTCTGCCTCGGATGCTTGCGAACATGGGGGTCCTCCTCTCGCTCCGACGTGGATACGTCGTCCGGACGTCGACGATAGCCGATCGCTCCCTTCCGATCACGCGTCGGGCGTCCTCGGGGCAATCGGGTCCCGCGCTTGCAAGCGCGCGCCGGGTGGTTCAGCATCGGGACGACGCGCGCGCTGGAGGCGCCGAACGACCCCGGTCCGGACGGAGGCGGTGCCCGGCCATGCCCCGCATCCTCATCATCGACGACGAGCCCGAGATCCGCTCGCTGCTGGACCGGATGCTCGTGCCCGAGGGCTTCGACGTCGTCTCGGCGGCCGAGGGTCGCGCGGGTCTCACGCTCTTCCAGCAGTCCGCGTTCGACCTCGTGATCACCGACATCATCATGCCGGAGCAGGAGGGGATCGAGACGATCATCGGCCTCAAGCGCCACGATCGTTCCGTCCCCATCGTCGCGATCTCCGGCGGCGGTCGGGTCTCGCCGGAGGACTACCTCCAGACGGCCGAGGATCTCGGCGTCGCCGCGACCCTGCGCAAGCCCTTCTCCCGCGCCGACCTCCTCGAGACGGTCCGGCGCGTGCTCGGGGACGCATGAGGCCCCTCGCGCTTCTCGCCCCCGTGCTCCTCGCTCTCGTCGTCGCGCTTCCGGCCCAGGGGCCGCGCGAGTCGACGTCCGCGCGCGAGGTCCCGGCGGGGGAGGCCGCCCTCGCCGAGCTGCGTCGACTCGCGTCCGAGGCGCCCGAGTCGCCCGATGCCCTCGCCGATCGCACCGGCGCGTTCCGGGTGCCGCTCCGCGACCGGCTCGATCGCCGCACGATCATGGACGTCTACCTCCCCGAGAAGCTGCGGGGGGCGATCGTCCTCCTCCACGGCCTCGGCCGGGACGCGAGCGAACTCCGCGACGCCGGATTCCGCCGGCTCGCCGACGAGCAGGGCCTGGCCCTCCTGGCGCCGGCCGCCCGATCCCTGCCGCGCGACGCGCGCAACGTCGACGGCCGGGGGCCGGCGGGATGGCTCCCCGAGTGGTGGAGCTACGGCGACGACGGCTTCGCGATCGCGGCGCTCGACTGGCTCGCCGCCCGTCGCCGCTTCGATCGCGACCGCGTGTTCCTCGTCGGGCACTCGATGGGGGGCTTCGGCACCTGGAACGTCGGCCTGCGCTGCGCCGACCGCTTCGCGGGACTCGTGCCGATCTCGGGCGGCATCTCCCGACGCGAGTTCCTGAGTCGCGGCCCGGATCGCGAGGCGCGGCGCGTGCTCGGCAACGCCGGGCTCGTGCCGATCCTGGCGATCCACGGCGACGCCGATCCCCTGGTCCCGGCGCGGTTCGACCGTCGGAGCCGCGACGCCGTCGCCGCCGACGCGGCCGACTTCCGTTACCTCGAGGTCGAGGGGGGGAGGCACGTCCTCGACCTGGACGCCGACGGGGCCCTCATCGAGGAGATCGGGACCTGGATCGCGGCCCGCCGGCGCGATCCCCATCCGCGGCGGATCTCCTTCCGCGTCCGCCGCGGAGATCCCGGGCGCGCCTTCTGGCTCGAGGTCCGGGCCTGGCGGACCCGCGAGGCGAGCGTGACGGGGCGGGTGGGGGAGGACGGCGTCGTCCACCTGACCAGCTCGGGCGTCGACGAGCTCGCCCTCCACCTCGATCCGGTCCTCTTCCCGCCGGGGAAGGGGCTGAAGGTCCGCCTCAACGGCGTGACCGTCCACGAGGGCGTGATCGCCCCGGATCCCGCCGCCGTCCGGGCGACCTGGGAGCAGCGCCGCGATCCCGCCCTCGTGGCCTGGGCGACGCTCGCGCTCCGCCCCGAGTGAGACCGCCTTCCGGCCCGAAAATCCGCCGCGGCTTAACGTCGGACCGCCGCGGCCGTCCTTCTCCGCGACACCGGATTCGACTCCCCACCGCACGGAGCCCCCAGATGCACCGCTCGCTCACTCTCCTCGCGCTCGCCGTCGCCCTCCTCGCGGGGTCGGCCGCGGCCCAGAACGAGGACGATGTCCGCCAGACCGCCCAGTTCGACGCCTTCCGCCTCGGCCGCCACCTCGGGGCCGACGCCGGCGGCGGCACCGACCTCCCGCTCCGGGCCGCCTACGTCCGCAGCCCGGAGGAGTTCGAGGGTCGGGATCTCGTCGAGGCCGAGTTCATCATCGATCTCGTCCGCAGCGCGATCCGGCCCGATAGCTGGGATGAAGAGGGCGCGGAGATCTCCATCATCGGACACCGGATCTCGGTGACCCACACGCCGGAGGTCGTCGCCGAGGTGCGGACGTTCATGGCCGCGCTCGAGGCCGCCCTCCTCTCGCCGCTCGTCGTCGAGCTCTGGGAGTCGCCCGGCGCCCGCCCGGGCTCGGTGACCGCCGAGGAGGCTCGCGCCCTCATCGGCGTCCAGGGGGCCCGCCTGCTGGCGCGACGCACGATGATCGCCGGCCAGTCGATGCGCATGGGCTCGACGGAGCGCACGGCCTTCGTCGGCGATCTCGACGTCGAGGTCGCGCAGAAGTCGCGCGCCGACGATCCCCAGACGATGGTGGTGAACACCGGCACGGATCTCTGCCTCACCGCCGGCTGGACGGTCAACGGACAGCTCTACCTCGACGCCGTGGCCACGATCTCCCGCCTCGAGGAGCTGCGCCGCCGCCCCTCGGGCTCGGCGAACGGCGCCGAGATCGAGCTGCCGCGCGTCGCCTCGCGTCGCGCCTCCGGCACCGGCGTCGTCGCGCCCGGCGGCGGCATCGTCCTCGTGGCCGGTGAGCGCGCCGGCGCGGCGTCGGTCCTCCTGCGGGTCTCGGGCGCGGCGCCGACGGAGACCTTCGGACCGGGCTTCTCGAGCGCCTCCCTCATCGCCCTGACGACGATGGAGCGCCGCTTCCCGCCGATCTCGATCCTGCAGTCGCGGATCTCCTTCGACGGACCGGACGTGGAGGAGGGGCAGCCCCTCGTCGAGGCCGACTGGCTCGTCGAGCTCCTCCAGCGCGCCGCCGGGCCCGACTGGTTCGACGCCCCGGGCAACCAGATCAACATGCTCAACGATCGCGTCTTCCTGCGCGGCGCGCCGGAGCAGGTGGCGCCGATGCGCCTGCGCTGCGGGGCGATGGAGCGCGAGTTCCCCACGCATCGCGTCGAGTTCCGGGTCGTCGAACTCTCGGACCTCGCGGGCGACCCCCTCGTCCACGCCCGCGAGAGCAAGAAGGTCGTCGCCTCCGGCGGGACCTCGGCGATGGACGGCCGCTCCTTCCGCATCCTCGCCGGGCGAGAGATCGCGGTGCTGATGGATCTGGACGTCGAGATCGCGCAGGAGGCCCAGACGCACGACCCCGTCGTCGGGCTCGTCTTCGACGGCTACGTGTTCGACGGCCGCGTCACCCGCATGAACGGCGACCGGCTCGCCCTCCGCGGCGTCTTCACGCGCCAGGATCTCGCCGCCTCGGAAGGGCTGAGGCAGCCCGAGTTCGTCGACAAGACGAACGGCGTCCAGGCCGCGCTCGACCAGCCCGCGACCGGCGGCACGCGGCAGGAGATCGCGATGCCGGTCGAGCCCGGCGCCTGGAGCCTCGCGAGCGTGTTCTCGGGCAGCCGGGGCACGCAGGCCCTCCTGGTGCGCATCGACGCGCAGTGAGGATCCTCCCGGACTCCGGCGAGAAGGGGGCGCGACTCCGGTCGCGCCCCCTTCTTCGTTTCCCCGCGGCCGGCGGCGGATACCTCCGCGAAACCTCCCGTGAAGCCCGGGGTTGGGGAACGCGGAGCATCCGGGCCCCCGCGACGTCCTTCCCGGGGAACTGCCGGACGCTTGACCCGACTTCGCGGCGGGTGTCATGCTTTCCCTTCGGGAGGACCCATGATCGGATCGATCCGCCACGCAGCCGCCCCGGCGGCTCTCCTCGTCCTCGCCCTGCTCCTCGTCGGCCCCGCGCCCCTCGCGGCCCAGGAGAAGGCGAGTCTCGACGACCTCGCCGCGCTCGAACTCGAGCTGCGCGCCCTCACCGCCAAGATCGTGCCCGTCACCGTCAACCTCCGCATCGGCAACGCCGAGGGCAGCGGGGTGATCGTCACCGCTGACGGCTACGTCGCGACCGCCGCGCACGTCTTCGACCGGCCGGGCCAGCGGGCCCGCGTCCGCATGCACGACGGGCGCGTGCTCTCCGCGCGCACCCTCGGGCGCCAGGAGCGGGCCGACTACGGCCTCCTCAAGATCGAGGACAAGGGGCCCTTCCCCTTCGCCGAGATGGGCGACTCGAACGCGCTCGAGCGCGGTCAGCTGGTCGTCGCCACGGGTCACCCCGGCGGCTTCGTGGAGGGGCGCCGGCCGCCGCTGCGCTTCGGCAGCGTGCTCGACACGCGCGGCCCCTTCCTCCGCACCGATTGCATCATCAACAGCGGGGACTCCGGCGGGCCGCTCTTCGATCTCGAGGGCCGGGTGGTCGGCATCCACAGCCGCATCCGGTCCCGCACGAACGAGAACTACCACGTACCCATCGCCCGCGTCCGCACGAACTGGCAGCGCCTCACCTCGTCGCGCGACTGGGACGACGGAGAGGGCGAGTTCCCGCCCGGACCGATCGTCGGCGTCTACGGGCGCGACACGGCCGATCGCGACGGCTGCCTCATCGAGAAGGTCTACCAGGATCTCCCGGCGGACAAGGCGGGGCTGCTTCCCGGCGACGTCATCCGCAAGATCGGCGACGCCGAGGTGAAGGGCGTGGACGACCTCGTCCGCGCCATCCGCAAGCACGCCCCCGGCGACGCGGTGAGCATCGCGCTCACGCGGCGCGGGGAGGAGAAGACGATCGAGCTCGTGCTCGGCGAGTCGCCGAACAAGGGAGGTTCGCGATGAAGGGCCGTCCGTCGTTCCTGCCCGTCCTCGTCGCCGTCGTCGCGCTCGGCGGCGTCCTCTCCGCGCAGGAGGCGCCGGCGAAGGAGCAGACCGTCAAGCTCGAGAAGAGCTCCGCCGCGCGTCGGATCGAGGGACACCTCGGTCGGGGCGGCTCGCTCGACGAGCTCGCGGAGCCCCTCACCCGGAGGTTCGCGGGGCAGGTGGCCGAGATCCGCGCCGAGCGCATGCTCGGCCGCCGCCGGAGCCGTCGCGTCGTGACCGTCGCTCTCGCCTGCGTCGTCGAGAGCTTCCGGGATCGCAGCTATCTCGTGACGAAGGCCAGCGAGCTGGACGGCGAGGGGCAGGTCTGCCGCCTCTCCGGCCGCGAGGATCTGCCGTTCAAGGTCGTGGCGACGGATCTCCCCAGCGACCTCGCGCTGATCGAGATCGCGAAGGGCGACCTTCCGAAGCTCGACTTTCGCCAGTCGACGCGGCTCGACACGGGGCGCTTCGTCGTCAGCGTGGGCGCCGCCGGCGCCGCCGGCGGGGTCGGAGTCGTGAGCGTGCCGTCGCGGCCGATCTCGGGCGGCGGCGGTCTGCTCGGGATCAACGGAGAGGACGCCAAGGCTCCCAAGCCGGGCGCCCGCGTCACCCGCGTGGCCAAGGACTCCGCCGCCGACAAGGCGGGGATCAAGGTCGGCGACGTCATCCTCCGGATCGAGGATCGCGCCGTCACGGATTTCGAGACCCTCCGCCGGAACATCGGCCTCTACCCGCCGAACAGCTCGGTGGAGGTCGTCCTCCGTCGCGGTGAGTCCGAGCAGCGCCTGCGCGCCATCCTCGGCTCGTCCGAGGATGACGAGGTCTCCGGCTCGGCCTCGTTGTGGGGCCGAGGCTCCGAGATGGCCGGTGGGCCGACGAGTCGACGGAAGGCGGGTTTCGCTCGTGCGGTCCAGCACGACACGGCGATCCGGAGTTCGGATTGCGGCGGCCCTCTCCTGGATCTGCAGGGGCGCGTGATCGGCCTCAACATCGCGCGGGTCGGGCGGACCCAGTCGCTCGCGCTGGCCTCGGAGGACGTGAACGAGGTGCTCTTCCGCCTCCTCGCGCGCCGTTCGACGCCGGCGACCGAGGGACGCTGAACCGCCCCGGCCGTCGCACCTTCTCGTCCGTTGCGGCCCGTCGGGCGGTCGCGGTCACCGAATCCCGCTCGCGGAGATCCGCATGCGCTTGCGTTGCATCCTCTGTTTCGCCCTCGCCCTCATCCTCGCGGCGACGATCCTGCAGGCGCAGGATGCGCCGGTCGCGGCGCCCGCCTGGCAGGCCGTGCCGCCCGTCGGCGGGAAGCTGGAGGAGAAGGACGGCACGAAGATCCTCTACCTCTGGGGCAGCCCGGAGGAGCGAGGATTCGCCGAGGGCTACCTGCTCGGCGAGATCATCTTCAAGTCCGTCGACGAGTTCGCGCTGAGCCGGAAGGTGCTCCCGAACCCGGCGCTCTGGGATGCCGTGGTCCGGCCGCTCGTCGCGAAGTCCTTCGTCTTCGATGACGAGTTCAAGCGCTGGTCCGGCGCCCTGCACGCGGGGATCTCGCGCCGCCTCGAGGGCAAGATCGCGGTCGCCAAGCTCGGTCGGGATCTGCAGGCCGACGACCTCGTCGTCTGCTCCTGCATCCCCGATCTCGCGGGCTTCCTCTGCTCGAGCTTCTCCGCCTGGGGCGAGCTGACGCCGAAGGACGCGTTCATCGTCGGGCGGAACCTCGACTACTTCGGCACCCCGACGATGACCGAGAACTCCCTGGTCAAGGTCAACGCCGCCGCGCCGGGACGTGCCGCCTGGGTCGGGGTCGGCTGGCCCGGCATCGCGGGCTGCCTGACCGGCGTCTCCGAGCGCGGCGTCTGGCTCGCCCTGCACGACGTCGCCCCCCGCAAGGAGCAGAGCGATCTCTCCTACACCTCCCGCGTGCTCGCGCTCGAGGAGATCATCGAGACCGTGGATCCGGCCGGCGATCCGGAGAAGGCCGCCCTGGCCGTGCTGCGCGCCCGGCGCTTCTCGATGGGGGGGAACGGGATGCTCGCCTGGTGCGCCGGCCTGGAGCGCGGGGCCGTCGTCCTCGAGTTCGACGGCGAGCGCTCGAAGTCGGAGGGTGCGAACGCCCGCGAGCCGGTGAAGGGCGTGCCCTTCATCTGCTGCAGCAACCACCACCGCCTCCGCTCCGAGGACGGCCACGATTGCTGGCGCTACGCGCGCCTCGCGAAGGGGGGCGAGAAGACCGATCGCGGTCGGCTCGACCTGGCCGCCGGCTGGGATCTCATCCGCTCGAGCAGCGTGAAGGCGACGATCTACCGCTGCGTGGCCGATCTCGCCACGGGTCGCCTCGAGGTCGAGCGACGGCTCCGCCCCGGCGAGGAGCGCTGGTCGAAGCGTCTCTCCGTCGACGTCGACGACCTCCTGGCCGAGGTCCGTCGCGCCGCCGCGCCCGCGGAGGCCGTCCCGGCGGGCGCCGGCGCGAAGTGAATCCCGGCGCCGTTCGCGATCAATCGCGGGCGGGAAGCGGATCCTTCGACTTCGGCTTCGGGGCGGGGAACTTCAGCGTGCGCTCCGTCGCGTCCGCGCCGAAGGTCAGCGTCGCCCGTCGCCGTCCCGACGAGACGGTGAGCTCGTTCGTCCAGTCGCGGCCCCCGTCGCCGAGCAGGCGGCTCGCGAAGCGGTAGCCCTCCACCTCGGCCGCGACCGGCGCGTCGAAGTAGACCCAGGCGTTGCCGCGGTCGAGCTCGAGTCCGACCCAGCGCAGTGCGACCTTCTCACCCGCGGGCGAGGTCACCGAGAACCGGGCCTCGACGTAGGCGCGGCACCGCTTCTCGATGCGGGGCGTGATCCGGTCGAGCGGGATCTTCTCGTCGGAGTCCTCGCGCAGCGCGAACTCGAGGTCCAGCGCGGGGAGCTCGATCTGGAACTCGAGGCGGCCCATGTCGCGGTCGTGGAAGGCCTCGCCGAAGGTCGCGGGCTCGGGGTGGACGCGGCCGGGCGCGAGGAGCAGGGCGGCGACGAGGGCGATCGGCGTGATCATCGTCCCGACCCTCCGGCCGGGGCCTCCGCCGGACGCGGGGCGGGCTTCTCCGCGTCGCGGGCCGCCCGCATCGGATTCGCGCCGCCGCCGCGACGGTCGCGTCCGTCGCGGAACAGGCGGAACCGCGATCGCGTCGCCTGCGGCGGCC